>CAWCOA010000032.1:0-22494 GCA_963797085.1 uncultured Gammaproteobacteria bacterium | reverse complement strand
CCGCTAAAAATCAATCACCACAAGGGTAATATGCCCTAACTCACACAGGCGGCTCGGAGCCAGGCAGCTCATGCAAAGGCACAAACCATATCCCTGGGCAAAGTCGACCCCAAGCTTACGCAGTTTGAGCAGAACCGCCGAATCATCCACATACTCGGCAATAGTCTGCTTTCCCATCACATGGCCTGTCAGTAGTCCACAGCTAGATTTTTCAGGTAGGCGAATGATGAGAGCCCACGCCCGAAATCATCCAGGGCAAATTGGCAACCCAAGCTTTTGAGTTCGCCAATAAAGGTTGTAGCAATTGCCAGATTAGCGATTGCCACAGTCTCGGTAATCTCGAAACAGATCTTCTCAGTCGGCTTCGCCTTTTTTCATAGGTCCACCTTGAGATAAAAAAACACAAAACGCCCCTGCTCGTAATCCAGTTTCAGCGTTGCTCCATGATAAATACCATAGTCTACGTACCCCGGTACTGCACTCTGCTGATGGCATTCACTGGCATGTTGAGGTGATTCAAAATCCCGATCCCGATCGTACCAGGAGAGCAGCATCGGCTCCCCCAGTCGTGCTTCGGCCTCCCTGTTGGCCAATTTCATGGCCTCCAGGTAATCTTTCAGCGGTGGGTCCGGAGCTAAGTCCACCTGGGTAATGTGCGACATATCAGGAGGTTGTGGAAGCGGACAGGAGAAACCAGGGCCTTCTTGTTGACTCATCAACAGCACCTCCATAACTTTGATTGGATTCAAGTCGTTACTTTATACTAGCTCCTGGATTAGACAAACAGACAGCATGTGATGATAAAAATCTACGGCATTCCCAACTGCGACACCATGAAAAAGGCCCGCAAGTGGCTCGATGAGCATCAAATCGAATACCAGTTCCACAACTACAAAAAGGATGGCCTGGATGACTCGCTGCTCAACGGCTGGGTGAAACAACTGGGTTGGGAAATTCTCATCAACAAGCGAGGCATGATGTGGCGTAAACTGGACGACGATACCAAGGCCAATATTGACCAGGCCAGTGCAATCCGAGTCATGCTGGATACCCCATCGATCATCAAACGCCCGATACTCGATACCGGGAGTGCGCTGCATGTAGGATTCAGTGAAGCTGAATATCAGGCGATTTTCAGCTAGGGCCTGTTAACACTATGCGGATAGTGTTAGCAGGCCCTAATACCCAACATCAAAGGGGTTTAACTGCCTGCAGACAGCTCCTGTGAACGCTATTTGCCTGTATAATGGCGCGTTTTATGAGCACGGCCGTGGGCATGGCCAATTTCCTCAGGTTGTAACAGATGATCAAGATCAACGAAAATTTCAGTAAGCTTCAGGCCTCCTATCTCTTTTCCGACATTGCGAAAAGGGTCTCGGCCTTTCAGGCCGCAAATCCGCAAAAGAGCATCATCAAACTGGGTATCGGCGACGTGACAAGGGCCTTGCCGGCTGCCTGCATCGCGGCCTTCCATGCGGGTGTCGATGAGATGGCCAGTGATAGTACCTTTCATGGCTATGGCCCAGAACAGGGCTATGATTTTCTCCGAGAAACAATCGCCAAGCACGATTTCCAGGAACGAGGCTGCGACATAACAGCCGATGAGGTATTCGTCAGTGACGGAGCCAAATGTGATTCCGGTAATTTTCAGGAGATATTCGCCACTGACGTAACGGTCGCCATTCCCGATCCGGTCTACCCGGTATATGTGGACACCAATGTGATGGCCGGTCGCAGCGGTCAAGCAGTCGACGGACGCTATGCCGGGCTGGTCTACCTGGATGGCAACAAAGACAACGGTTTTATTCCGAATCTGCCCTCGACGCCTGTTGACCTGATCTATCTCTGTTTTCCAAACAACCCGACAGGCGCCACGGCAAGCAAAGCGCAATTGCAGCAATGGGTTGATTATGCCAAGGCCAACAAGGCCCTGATCCTGTTTGATGCGGCCTATGAGGCTTTTATCCAGGATGAGTCCCTGCCCCGTTCCATCTATGAGATCGAGGGTGCCCGTGAGGTTGCGGTTGAGTTCCGCAGCTTCTCTAAGAACGCGGGATTTACCGGCACACGCTGTGCTTACACTGTCGTGCCCAAGGCATGCATGGCCTATTCCGAATCTGGAGAAAAGGTACCAGTACATGGCCTGTGGAACCGCCGCCATACTACCAAATTCAACAGTGTCTCCTATCCGGTGCAAAAGGCCGCCGAAGCGGTTTACAGTGAAGAGGGTAAAGCCCAGATCAAGGAACTGATCAGTTACTACATGAACAATGCCAGATATATTCGTGAGCAGATGGAGGCCTTGGGTTACGAATGTATCGGTGGCGAGAACTCCCCCTACATCTGGATCGATGCCAAAGGTGATTCCTGGGACTTTTTTGACGCCCTGCTGAATAAGGCTGGGGTGGTTTGCACGCCCGGCGCCGGCTTCGGCAAATGTGGCGAAGGTTATATCCGCATCAGCGCCTTCAACAGCTTTGAGAATGTACAGCAGGCGATGCAACGCATCAGCGAAGTACTTTAACCAGGTTCAGATTCCCTTACAGAGCCATGGGAATCTCAACCAAATCCTGAATTATTCTGTAGTCATGCCTATCTCCAAAGATTTTGCACAACGCCTCGCCGGTTCACTGGAAAGCATCGCTGAACACTATGGAACTCCCTTCCATTTGTACGATGAGAAAGGCATACGCGAGACCGGCAACGGCCTGAACCAGGCATTTTCCCAGATCGCCGGTTTCAAGGAGTACTTCGCGGTCAAGGCCCTGCCCAACCCCCGCATCATGCAGCTCATGCAGTCCATGGGCTTTGGTTTTGACTGCAGCTCCATAGCGGAACTGAAGCTCAGCCGGGATCTGGGCGCGCGGGGTGAGGAGATCATGTTCACCTCCAACGATACCAGCCCAGCTGACTTTGCCGCGGCTGAGGCTGAGGGCGGTTGTGTGCTCAATCTGGATGATATCACCCTGATTGATAAAGTCCCGCGAATGCCTGAGCTGATCTGCTTCCGCTACAATCCCGGCGACACGCCGCTCAGGCAACAGTATCATCGGCAATCCGATCGAAGCGAAATACGGGGTCGCCCATGATCAACTGTTGGATGCCTACCGCCAGGTTCAGGCAAGAGGCGCCAGGCGTTTTGGCCTGCATACCATGCTGGCCTCGAATGAACTGAACCACAGCTACATGGTAGAGACCACCCGCATGCTGCTGGAACGGGTGGAGTGGATCTCTGCACAACTGGGCATCAGCTTCGATTTCATCAATATCGGCGGCGGCTTGGGCATCCCCTATCGGCCGGAAGAACAGCCCCTCGACATTCAGACCATGGCCCAGGAGATCGGCGAACTCTTCGAGGTATTCAAGGCCCACAACGGCTACGCCCCCAAACTCTACATGGAGAGCGGCCGCTACATGACCGGTCCCCATGGCGTGCTGGTGACCCGGGCGATCAACCGCAAGGAGATCTACCGCACCTATGTGGGTGTCGATGCCTGCATGTCTGCCCTGATGCGGCCCGGAATGTACGGCGCCTACCACCACATCGATGTACTGGGAAAAACCGGAGCGGAAGAGATAGTGGATGTAGCCGGCTCACTGTGTGAGAACAATGACAAGTTCGCAATCCAGCGTTCCCTGCCGAAGATCACAGATGGTGATCTGCTGTACATCCACGACAGCGGCGCTCACGGCCACTCCATGGGTTTCAACTACAACGGAAAATTCCGCCCCAAGGAACTGCTGTTGAGGGAAGATGGTAGCGTGGAACTGATCCGCCGGGAAGAGACTCTGGACGACCTGTTTGCCACCCTGCACTTCGAGCCGGACAGATACCACCCAGTAGACTGAGCGGTGGATAGCCGCTAGCTCATTGATCGCGTGTCGGAACGATATGCACCGGCACCTTGGACCTGCGCAACACCCCTTCACTGGTGCTGCCAAGCAGTAACTTGGCTGCCATGCCCTTGCCATGGGATCCGAGCAGAATCATGTCGGCCGGCAGTTTCTCTGCCGCCGCCAGTATCTCATCCGCGCCATGACCTTGAACCAGCAGGGCCGTGCACTCCACGCCGCTGTTGCGTATCCGCTGACTGATTTCCTGCAGCCGCTTGTGCTCCTGGTGGTAGCGCTCAGCCACTGCATCCCGAATCAACTTCGGGTCCGGTTCGATCCCACCCATGATGGGGTCCGGCTCATAGACACTGAACACAGTGCCTGGTTCTGGCTCGGTGACATGCAGCAGGGTGACAGTTGCCGAGAGGGCTCCGGCAAGTACTTCAGCCTGTTTGACTATCTTGTCGAAGGCATCGGAAAAATCAATGGCAACGAGGATTTTCATACATACTCATCAATGCCCAAAACTGAGCTGACATACTCCCTTTCAGCACTCTGCTCCAGTGATGCGTAGGCAGTCAGGGCGCGTTGCGAGCGTGAATCAACACTGTTTGGTGCAGGGTAGAAGGTCTGGTTGGAGCGGGCTCTAAACAGCATGGCTTCGGCTTTTCTGGCATCAACCACGGCCCTGGGGGTCAGGCTCGACTCAGCACTTGGCCCAGACTGCCGCACCGCTTGCCCATATTCAACAGACGCTTTCTCTCTGACCGACTGTTGATCAACAGGCAGCTGAGCAAATGGGCGAAGGCTTGAACCAATTATCTGCATCGACGTGAAATTTTATTTTACCAGCATATTGGAGTGATCCAACTATTCATTATAGCCGATTCCAGGGCTTAATCGACTTGTTCGGCGTTATATCCGGCCTCTTTGACGGCAGTTATCAAGACCCCTGGATCTGCGGAGCCAGTGATCAGCGCCTCGCCTGTTTCAAGACTGACATCAGCCTCATCGACTCCATCCACAGCCTGCAAGGCCTTGGTCACACTGTTCAGACAATGAGGACAGGTCATCCCGGTTACATTGAGTTTGATTGGCACAGCTTTCTCCAGCATTTGGGGTTTAAAGAAGCGTAAGCGGTTGGCATTAGTGACCACGGTCACTGATGACAGGGCCATGGCGGCACTGGCGAACATGGGGGGCAACAACCAGCCGGTAAAGGGAAACAGCGCGCCAGCCGCCATGGGAATGCCAATCACATTATAGACAAAGGCACCGAACAGATTCTGTTTGATATTGCGCAGCGTGGCGCTGGATATGGCGATGGCGTTGCCCACATTCAGCAGGGAATCCCCCGCCAGAGTGATATCCGCGTTACTGATCGCCACATCGGTGCCACTGCCAATGGCAAAGCCGGTATCCGCCTGGGTCAAGGCAGGGGCATCGTTGACCCCATCACCGACCATGCCGACCCGATTGCCCTGGCGCTGCAATGCCTTGACCACCTCGAGTTTGTCACCCGGCAGTGCCTCACTATGCACCTCATCGATGCCCAGCTGTTCAGCAACAGTCCTGGCGGTGGCATGATTATCACCGGTACACATGACGATCTTCAAACCCTGGCGATGCAGTCCGGCAATTGCCGCAAGACTGTCATGACGGATCGGATCTTTCAGAATCAACAGTCCCTGGAGCCGATCATCCCATGCCAGCCAGACCGGTGTCCCGCCCCTGTCTGCCTCCAGTGTTGCCTCTTGCTGCAATGCCTTGGGCAGCTCGATGCCCTGCTCCGTCATCCAGCGTGAACTGCCCAGTAAGGCCAGCCTGCCGTTGATCCGGCCACTGACGCCGCGGCCATCATGCGCCTCAAATAGATCGACCGGGCTGACTGAAAGCCCTTTTTCGTCAGCCAGCCTGGTGATTGCATAAGCCAGTGGGTGAGCGGAACCCGTTTCCAGACTGGCGGCCAGGCCCAGCAGCTCTGCCACATCGACGCCGGTAACGGTATGAATCCCAGTCACCCCGGGCTGGCCTTGGGTCAAGGTACCGGTCTTATCCACTACCAGATGGGTCAGATGGCTGGCACTCTGCAGCGCATCACTGTTGCGGATCAGGATATTCAATTGCGCGGCACGACCGGTACCTACCATGATGGCAATGGGGGTCGCCAGACCCAGGGCACAGGGACAGGCGATCACCAATACAGCGATGCCGGCGGTCAGCGCATAGGCTGAGCGTGGATCAGGGCCGAACAGGGCCCAGCCGGAGAAGGTCAACAGGGCGATCAGGATGACTATCGGTACAAACACCGCCGCGACCTGATCCACCAGCCTGCCAATGGGCGGCTTGCTCATCTGCGCTCGTTTCACCATTTTAATGATCTGCGCCAGAGAGGTTTCATCGCCGATCCGCTCGACCCGGTACAGCAGGCTACCGCTCTGATTCAGGGTCCCGCCGGTCAGCGGATCGCCGGGCGCCTTTTTCAGCGGTGCCGACTCCCCGCTGAGCATCGACTCGTCCACACTGGAGGTGCCCTCCTCGACGATACCGTCGATGGCGATCCGCTCACCGGGTCTGACTCGCAGCAGATCGCCGAGCTGCAGCAGCGAGACCGGCAAGACCACCTCCTCGTCACCGCGCACCAGGCAGGCGGTTTTTGGTGACAGGCTCATCAGACTGCCTATTGCCTCACTGGTGGTCCGTTTGGCGCGGGTTTCCAGCACATGGCCGAGTTGCAGGAAGGCCAGAATCAATACCGAAGCATCGAAGTAGAGGTGGGTCAGGCCGACCGGTAAAAAATCGGGCAGCAGCACCATCAAGCTCGAAGAAATCCACGCCGTCCCTGTTCCCAGCGCCACCAGGGTGTCCATATTCGAGGAAAAATGCCGCGCCTGCTTCCAGGCGCCTCGATAATAGTTGCGCCCGCTGAACCACATCACCCCCAGGCAGAGCAAGGCGATTATGCTCCAGACCAGCTGCCCGCCATCTGCTGTCAGGTTCGGCAACAGCCCGGCAAAGTGCGCCGTCATCAAGCCGGCCCCCAGCAGTCCGGCAACCAGCGCCCGCTGCCAGGAACGCCGGATCTCAAGCCGTGCCTGTGCCGCCTGTTCTACATGGGGATCAGTGAATTCTTCGACCAGTCTGGCTTGTACTCCCGCCCGGCGCAGGGCAAGCAGCAGATCCGCAGGATGCAGGGAACTGGAGATCCGCCAGTTGTCACCCTCGGCAACCACTTCCGCGCTTGCATCCTGTTGCCGGAGCAAACTGGACAGCTCATCACTCTGCACGCCTGAAACAGCCAACAGCAGGGAATCCATCGCTTGCGGGGTTTCGATCAAATGGGCGTTGTAGCCCTGATCGATGACTGCGTTGACGACAGCCCCAGGCTCGCCACCCATGATCTGGGCGCGCTTCTCCAGCAGATTGACTGCTGCATCCTGCACGCCTTCGACGCCGCGGATCGCCCGCTCCACAGTGGCCACGCAACTGGAGCAGGTCATGTCCTCAATGGCGATCAAATAGCCGCCATCAATACTCTGAGTCTCGCTAGGACTGGGTGCATCGGCCGTGCCGGCAGGACAGCTTTCCGGGATCTCGGGCTGGGGTCTGCTTGCATAACCCGCTGTCTTGATTGCCTCTATCACCTGATGCGGCTGACCACCGGTAACCCGAGCCGAATTGGATTCGAGGCTGACTTCTACCTCGGCGACCCCCGGTAATGTGCGAATTGCCTTATCCACGGCGGCCACACAATGCTGGCAGCTCATCCCCTCAACCAACAGAAGATAAGACTTCCGGGCAGCATTCTGCTGATTATCGCCGCTCTGTCCGACGGCTGTATCCGCAGGGTTATGCATGATCCGGGACTGTCAGCCCGGCGGCCAGCCCATTGGACGACCACCCAGCAGGTGCAGATGAATATGAAACACCGACTGTCCCGCTTCTGCGTTACAGTTGATCACTGTGCGGTATCCAGGCCCATCGATTCCCTCATCTTTGGCGACCTTCTGAGCCGCCAGTGAAAGCTTGCCCATCAGCTCGGCGTCCCCCGACTGCAGGTCGTTGAGGGTCGCAATATGGCGCTTGGGAATCACCAGGATATGGCTTGGCGCCTGAGGATTTACGTCCCGGAATGCCAGTACATCCTGGTCTTCATAAACCACATTAGGCTTGATTTCACCGGAAACAAATTTGCAGAAAAGACAGTCACTCATATTGATTCCTTAAAGTTAAAGATCACCAAAGGCCCTGAGCGGCTCAAAACTCCGAACGCCCCCGAAAGGCATGGGCCAGGGTAGCGCCATCCACATACTCCAACTCGCCGCCCATCGGCACACCCTGGGCGAGGCGAGTGGTCTTGATGTTGCGCGCCTGTGCCATGTCATAGATATATTGGGCCGTGGCCTCCCCTTCAACGGTTGCATTGGTGGCAAGAATCATCTCTTCGATTTCGCCCTCGGCCAGACGCTGATCGAGCAGATCCAGGCCGATCTCCCGCGGACCTACACCATCCAGTGGAGAGAGGTGGCCACCCAGTACGAAATAACGTCCTCGATAGTCGATCGCCTGTTCGATGATAGACTGATCTGCCGGGGTCTCCACAACACACAGCAAGGTACCGTCGCGCTGGGTATTCTCACAGAGTTGACAGACCTCCAGTTCGGTCAGGGTTCTACAGCGACTACAGTGTCCGATCCTCTCCATCGCCTCTGCTAGGACGCGGGCAAGATGCCGTCCACCCTCGCGATCCCTGTCCAATAGATAATATGACATGCGTTGGGCCGTTTTTGCTCCCACACCGGGCAGACAGCGAAATGCCGCTATCAGTTGATCCAACAAAGGTGCTGCTGACATCGGTTCAGAACGGGAGCTTCATGCCGGGGGGCAGATTGAGGCCCGCAGTGAGACCTGACATGCTGTCCTGCATCTTCTGAGTGACGCGCTGGTTGGCATCGTTCATGGCAGCTGCCAACAGATCCTCCAGCATCTCCTTGTCATCCCCCATCAGGCTGTCGTCGATTTCTACCCGGCGGGTCTCATGCTTGCCGTTGATCGTTACCTTGACCAGACCACCACCCGATTCGCCGGTGACTATCTCCTGAGCCAGTTTTTCCTGCGTTTCCTGCATCTCGGCCTGCATCTTCTGGGCCTGCTTCATCAGATTGCCTAAGCCACCTTTCATGCTGATTACCTCATTTTATTGGCTATATGGTTGTGAATGACAAGGCAACCCATTCATGTCGGGGCTGCCAAACTCTTATCGCATCATATTTGCGGACTACAACAAGGGAGCCGGTGGACCCCTCACATTGGTCAGCAGCAAAAAGACGCCTTGTTACTTACTAAAGTGTTACATAATTAGTTACTTAATTATGTCATGTAATCATATGTTTTTATTAATTTATTCAATCCAATGGCTTCACGGTATTGGGCATCAGTCGTGCATCAAAGTGCTCCTCCAGTTCCTTTACCAGAGGATCTCCGGCAAAGTCCTGTTCCGCCTGACGCTGCCGCTCCGCCTGCTCCCTGGCTTGCTTTTTTGCGGGCGTCTCCAACTCGAAATCCTCCACACTAAGCTGCAGCTTGGCCTGCTTACCCAACAGCTTCTGGATCCCTTCCAGCAGGCGCTTTTCCGACTGCCCCACTCGCAACTGCTGCTTTGCCGGGTCCAATTTGAGATGCAATGTCTCTCCATCCCAGCTCTCGAACACACAATTGTTGGCCAGTTGGCTGGTAATGCCCCCCAGTTTCAGTCCCGCAGCAAAGCTTTCCCATTGACTGGGGTCCAGGTTGGCAGCAGCAGGTTCCGCTGGCGCTTGCGGCGTCGGCATCGGAGTAGCGGCTGGAATTGACTCCGGGGGCTGGTTCTGAACAGCCCGCTGAGCAGGCTTAGCCGTTCTCTTTGGGTTGGCTGCCGGTACTTCAGCCCTGGATCCGGGAGCCTGCCCCG
This sequence comes from uncultured Gammaproteobacteria bacterium, assembly GCA_963797085.1. Taxonomy (GTDB): domain Bacteria; phylum Pseudomonadota; class Gammaproteobacteria; order Chromatiales; family Chromatiaceae; genus JASJBU01. The sequence continues at coordinate 12,710 of CAWCOA010000032.1, read as the reverse complement.
CTGAATCTGCCGGTTTGAAAGCCAGCATGCGCAACAATACCATCTCGAAACCGCTACGGGGATCCGGCGCCAGGGGCAATTCACCTTGTCCGTTCAGGCCGATCTGATAAAACAGCTGCACATCTTCCGGGTCAAGTGATTGGGCCAACTCAGCCAGTCGGTTTTCGTCAAAGGCATCATCCGGCTGCACGCCGGGTATCATCTGCAGTAACGCTAATTGATGCAGTAAACCCAACAGGTCCTGCAGGGCCGTGCTGAAATCTGCCGCCAGCGCGGACATTTCCGCCACCCGCTGCAGCAGGGCCTCGCCATCCCCGTTTGCCAGGGCCGTCAACAGCTCATAGACAGGATCGGCATTGATGGTGCCGAGCATACTGCGCACGTCCTCTACCTTGACCCCGCCTCCGCCGAATGCAATCGCCTGATCCAACAGGCTCAGTCCATCCCGCATGCTGCCATCCGCGCCCCGGGCCAGCAGGGACAGGGATTCATCATCAAAGGCGATTTTTTCCTGTTCCAGGATCTGTCTGAGCTGCCCCCCTATCTGCTCTCTGGTGAGCCGCTTGAGATTGAACTGCAGGCAACGCGAGAGCACGGTAACCGGGACCTTCTGGGGGTCTGTGGTTGCCAGGATGAATTTAACATGTGGAGGTGGTTCCTCAAGAGTTTTTAATAAGGCATTGAAACTACTCGCAGAAAACATATGCACTTCATCGATCAGATAGACCTTGTAGCGCCCTCTGACCGGTGCATAAGGAACATTTTCCAGCAATTCCCGGGTCTGGTCCACCTTGGTGCGCGAGGCTGCGTCCACCTCCAGCAGATCCACAAAGCGGCCTTCGTCAATCTCCCGGCAGGCGCTGCAGACCCCGCATGGCGTGGCGCTGACGCCGCTTTCGCAATTCAGGGATTTGGCAAAGATCCTCGCCAGGGTCGTCTTGCCGACTCCCCGGGTGCCGGTAAATAGATAGGCATGGTGCAGCCGGTCATTGTCCAGCGCATTGCTGAGCGCCTTGACCACATGCTCCTGGCCCACCAGCTGACTGAACAGCTGTGGCCGCCATTTTCGGGCAAGAACCTGATAGGACATTAAATCGGATCGGTGAAAGAAAAATAGAGATCGGAGAGTTTAACCCGAATCAGGCGATGATTCACGAGTGCAGCGGTAATCTTGTTTGCGAGCATGGCTCGCAAAAACGCCATTATCACAAAATATTCTGAATCTAGGGTTCTTGCACCCTGTTTTTCGAAAAATAAGTAACACCCCGCAGTCCCTCAAAATGATCATCCGCAGTAACAAGTTCGCTCTGATATTTTTTTGCACATGCATAGATCACAGCATCAGCAAAGGCGAGTTTATGTGATAGAGAGAGGTCCCCGGCCATGAGTGCGATTTCCGTGCTCAATGGGACAATGAGGCTGTTGTCGGCGAGAGCAATGACATCGAGTGCCATAGTTTCACCGGACTCGCGTTTGACCCACTTGTATAGCTCATATTGCACTGTGGTTGGCACTAGCAAATCCGCGGGATCTTTCATGTACGGGGCAAAACTCTCCGCCAAGGCACCCTCAGTCAGCCACTCAATCCAACCGCAGGTATCGACCAGGATCATTTATAACGTTCCAAACGCTCTGTCCGGTCTCGGTAGTCAGTGATGTCAGCGCCTTTCAATACCCCGCGCATCTCATTCAGAGAACGAATGGGTGCCAGTACGATGGTGTCGCCCTTGGGGATAATAGCGAATTTCTGGCCTGCCTTGAGATGCATCTCTTCCCGAATCGCTTTGGGTATCGAAAGCTGAAACTTGCTGGATAGGGTGACGGATGTCATGGGGATAACCTTACAAAATTCCGATCGATAAACATTTCGTAAAATATAGCATTTTATCGCGGGCATGGCCCGCACCTACAGGTGATGGGAGTTTGTAGGAGCGGGCCATGCCCGCGAAAAGCCTCACAACCAAACCGCATCCCAAAACGGATAATCCCCCACCCTCTGTACCAACCCTGCCCTGACCGGATTGGCGATGACATAGCGCGCCATGGCCTTCAGATCATCCTCTTTGCGCAGGGCCTGGTCGTGAAACGCCTTAGCCCACACGGCTCCCTCGCGGTCGAGATCTCTATTCAGCCGCCTGGCACTGGCGGATTTCAAACGACTCACGAGATGGCTCAAGCGGGTCTTGTCACCAAGCTGGATCAGCCAATGGGCATGATCCGGCATCAATACCCAGGCCAGCATCTGTGCATCGCCCAATAGCTTTGAATCCACAAAACATCTTGCCACGGTCACGCCACCCCAGAAGTCCACAAATAAGGGCATCCGTTGATAAGTCGTCGTGGTTATTAAATAGATACCATGGGACAGCGATACTCGCCCTCTGCGTAAGGCGCTATGCCCTGGCTTCTTCATAACTGGGTCGATTTGGTCGCGGGCATGGCCCGCTCCTACAGACATCACCTTCGTTTGTAGGAGCGCCCAATGGGCGTAATATCACACAGGGAAAGAATTGGGCGGCGGCCGCCACCAGCCACACCCCGGCACACGATTCCACTGCTGCCGCTGCTCCCTTCCGGGCCTGACGGGGTTCGCAGCTTCACGTTGCGGGGGGACCGATGTCGTCCGCCATAGAACTGGTAAACGACGGAAGTATAACCTGATTGAGCAGAAGAAACAGTGCCAATTTCTGAGCCCCGACAATTTCTGCTCAGGAATAACAATCCCTTAATCTATCGCACAGCAGCCAGGGCGGAGAGGTTGAGCAAGCCGCGTACCGAAACACCTGGAGTGGCGATATGCGCCGACTTGGTGGTACCCAGCAGAATCGGCCCGATAGAGATCCCCTCCCCCAGCACTTTGAGCATATTGAAGGCAATATTGGCTGCGTCCTGGTTGGGCATCACCAGCAGGTTGGCCTTGCCCTGCAGGCGGGAGTTGGGAAAGCGCCCATTACGCAGTCTTTCAGACAGCGCCAGGTCGGCATGCATCTCACCCTCCACCTCCAGGTCGGGGACGCGCACTCTCAGTAACTCCAACGCTTTGCGCATTTTTACAGCAGAGGCTGAATCACTGCTGCCGAAATTCGAATGCGAGACCAGCGCAACCTTGGGCTCGATCCCGAACCAGCGCACCTCATCAGCACAGTGTTGAACAATTTCGGCGATGGCATCGGCATCCGGGTCAACTTGCACCGATGTGTCGGTGATGAAGATGGTACCGGAATGCAATACCAAGGCACGCATGGAAGTCAGATAACGCACGCCCGGCTTGCGTCCGAGCACCAGATCCACCTGTTTCAGATGGTTCTGGTAACGTCCGACGGTGCCACAGATCATGGCATCCGCATCATTGTTGGCAACCATGATTGCAGCCAGGGTGGTGAGATTCTGGCGCACGGTGGTGGCCGCCTCCTTGGGTGAGTAGCCCCGGCGATTCACCCGTTTGTAGAGGAAATCAGAGTAGTAGTCATAGTGGGGGTTATCCAACGGGTCGAGCAGGTCGCAGTCCCTCTCCACCTGCATGCTCAGACCAAGGTCCGCAATCTGCTGTTCGATGACATCCCGCCTTCCGATCAGTATCGGGCGAGCAATTCCCTGATCGATCACCTGCTGGCTCGATTGCAGTACCTTTTCCTCTTCCCCTTCTGCATAGACCAGACGAGTGAACTTCTCCCGCGCCTTGTCGAAAACCGGTTTCATGGTCATACCGGTGCGGAAGACGTGTTGATGCAGACGCTGCTGATAGGCATTCATATCTTCCAACGGGCGCTGCGCCACCCCGGACTCCATGGCCGCCCTGGCTACCGCTAAAGGCACGGTCTCCATCAGACGCGGATCGAAAGGTTTTGGAATCAGGTAATCCGCTCCGAACTGCAGCCGTTGCCCACCATAGGCGGAACGCACGATATCCGAGGCCTCCGCCCGTGCCAGTTCGGCAATGGCATTGACGCAGGCCATCTTCATCTCGCTGTTGATCTCGGTAGCCCCCACATCCAGTGCGCCCCGGAACAGGAAGGGAAAACAGAGCACGTTGTTGACCTGGTTGGGGTAGTCGGAGCGACCGGTGGCGATTACTGCATCAGGACGCGCCGCCCGCGCCTCGTCCGGCAGGATCTCCGGAGTGGGATTGGCCAGCGCCATAATAAGAGGGCGCTCGGCCATCGGCTTCAACCAATCGGCCTTGAGTACACCGGCAGCGGAGAGCCCCAGAAAAAGGTCTGCCCCTTCTAATGCCTCATGCAAGGTTCGACAATCTGTTTGCTGTGCATAACGGGCCTTGTAGGGATCCATCTCCTCTGTTCGCCCTGCGTAGACCACTCCCGCAATGTCGGTAACCAGGATATTCTCCCGTTTCAACCCCAGGTCCTCCAGCAGCCCGAGACAGGCCAGGGCGGCAGCCCCGGCACCCGCAGTCACCAGACGGACCTGGTCGATAGATTTACCCACCACTTTCAGACCATTCAGGATCGCCGCGCAGACCACGATGGCGGTACCGTGCTGGTCATCATGGAACACCGGGATGTTCATGCGCTCCTTCAACCCCTGCTCGATGACAAAGCATTCCGGCGCCTTGATATCCTCCAGGTTGATGCCGCCGAAGCTGGGTTCGAGACGCGCCACGGTGTCGATGAACTTCTGTGCATCGGTCTCGTTGACCTCGATGTCGAACACATCGATATCGGCAAACTGCTTGAACAGCACTGCCTTACCTTCCATGACCGGTTTGGAGGCCAGTGCACCGATAGCCCCCAGGCCGAGCACCGCTGTGCCGTTGGTCACCACCGCCACCAGATTGCTGCGGGCCGTGTAATTTGCGGCAGTCAGGGGGTTATTCTCGATCTCCCGGCAGGCATCCGCCACTCCCGGTGTATAGGCCAAGGCGAGATCCTGTTGATTGGCGAGGGGTTTGGTGGCCTTGATCTCCAGTTTGCCGGGCTTGGGAAATTGATGATAATCGAGCGCCGCGCGGCGCAGTTCTTCAGACATGAGCGAGCCTACATTCTAAGCGGAAGGGTATTAACCGGAACAACCGCCTATCTTACCGCACCCGGGGAAGATCGGGTTAGCCCGCTGCTGCCTGAAAGAAACCATAAAGAGCATTAATCGCATATTGTCGACAATTTTCTTGACATGTAGCGCGTATTATCAATAATTCTCGGCTTTCAGTAGTTAATGTCGACAATTTATGCTGCCAATGAATCTGGCCATACAAAACGACGCCACCACTCTCAGCGATCGGGTTTTCGAGACCCTCTGCTCGGCCATCGTCGAAGGCGACATCCCTGCCGGCAGCAAGATCAGTGAGCCGGATCTGGCCAAGCGCCTGCAGGTCAGCCGCGCCTCCCTGCGGGAAGCCATCGGCCGGTTGGAGTCCTGCAACCTGGTGACCCGCAAAGCCAATGTGGGCGCAAGAGTGGTTGAGCTCAAGAGCGATCAATTGCTGGAGATCTATCATGTGCGTGAGGCCCTGGAGGGCATGGCTGCCCGGCTTGCAGCTGAACACATGACCGAGCAGGAGATCGAGTGTCTTCAGGCGCTGGTCGTCGAGCACCATCAACAGCTTGATCTGGCCGATGGCCATTCGCACTTTCAACATGTTGGCGATCTAGATTTCCACCTGCTGATCGTCGAGGGCAGCCACAACCGCCGCCTGATCAACCTGTTTTACAACGATCTCTTCCATCTGCTGCGCATGTACCGCAGTCAATTTGGCCTGACCAGCCAGCGGACCCATCCGGCCCTGGCGGAACACAGCTACATCGTGGATGTCATCGCTGCCGGCGATGGGGAGATGGCGGAACTGATGATGCGCCGCCATGTGCGCGCCTCCCGGGAAAACCTGGAACGCGCACTCAGTCAGGCAGACCAATCTGACTGACTAGTCTCCATGCGCAATAGATACTCAAGAATTGCAGTAAAAACATATTCAATATAGATAACCCAAGGGACACTTAAATGACTTTTGATATCGATCTGATCCAAAATGTGTATAGCAACTTTGACAGCCGCATCACGGCTGCAAAAAGTAAGCTCAACCACCCACTGACCTTGGCGGAAAAGATCCTCTATGCTCATCTGTCTGACCAGGACAGCATCGAAGCCTACCGGCGCGGTGAGGACTATGTAAATTTCGCCCCGGATCGGGTAGCGATGCAGGATGCCACTGCGCAGATGGCGCTGCTGCAGCTGATCAACTCCGGCCGCAAGAAGGTTGCGGTGCCCTCCACGGTGCACTGTGACCATCTGATCCAGTCCGACCAGGGCGCCAACTCGGACCTGCCGGTGGCCATGGAGCAAAACAAGGAGGTCTACGATTTTCTGCAATCGGTCTCCGATAAGTTCGGCATCGGCTTTTGGAAACCCGGCGCCGGCATCATCCATCAGGTGGTGCTGGAAAACTACGCCTTCCCCGGCGGCATGGTCATCGGCACCGACTCCCACACCGTCAACGCAGGTGGCCTGGGCATGATCGCCATCGGCGTTGGTGGTGCGGACGCAGTGGATGTAATGGCCGGCATGCCCTGGGAACTGAAGATGCCGAAGCTGATCGGCGTCAAGCTCACCGGCAAAATGAGCGGCTGGACCTCCGCCAAGGACGTCATCCTCAAACTGGCGGGCATCCTCACCACCAAGGGCGGCACCAACGCCATCGTCGAGTATTTTGGTGACGGTGCCGACAGCCTCTCCTGCACCGGCAAGGGCACCATCTGCAACATGGGCGCCGAAATCGGCGCCACCACCTCGGTGTTTGCCTATGACGAAAAGATGGCCAGCTATTTGAGAGAGACCGGTCGTAGCGACGTAGCGGAAGCCGCCGACCTTATCAAGCAGCATCTGCAGGCGGACAGCGAGGTCTACGCCAACCCGGAAAAATACTATGATCAGGTCATCGAAATCGATCTAACCACCCTGGAGCCCTACATCAACGGCCCCTTCACCCCGGACGCGGCACACCCGATCTCCCAGTTCGCCAAGGTGGTCAGGGAAAAAGGCTATCCGGAGAAACTTGAGGTGGGGCTGATCGGCTCCTGCACCAACTCTTCATATGAAGATATCACCCGCGCTGCTTCCATCGCTCAGCAGGCCATAGACAAGAAGCTAGATGTAAAAGCCGAGTATATCGTCACCCCCGGCTCCGAACTGATCCGTTACACCTGCGAGCGGGATGGTGTATTCGACAAGTTCAGCGCCATCGGCGGCACGGTGATGGCCAATGCCTGCGGCGCCTGCATCGGCCAATGGAAGCGCCACAATACCGATCCAGAGCGCAAAAACTCTATCATCACCTCCTTCAACCGCAACTTCGCCAAGCGCAACGACGGCAACCCCAATACACATGGCTTTGTTGCCTCGCCGGAGATCGTTACCGCAATGACCATTGCGGGCGATCTGACCTTCAACCCCCTCACCGATACCTTGATCAACAAGGACGGTGAAGCGGTAAAACTGGACGAGCCAATAGGCATGGAATTGCCGATCAAGGGCTTTGCGGTGGAGGACTCCGGCTATCTGGAACCTTCGGACAACGGTGAAAATGTGGAAGTGGTGGTATCAGAGGATTCCAAGCGCCTGCAACTGCTCACACCTTTTGCGCCCTGGGACGGCCAGGACTACACCGGTATGCCGCTGCTGATCAAGGCTCAGGGCAAATGCACCACCGACCACATCTCCATGGCCGGACCCTGGCTGAAGTTTCGCGGCCACCTGGACAACATCTCCGACAACCTGCTGATGGGTGCGGTGAACAGCTTCAATGGTGAGACCAATTCGGTGAAAAATCTGCTGAGCGGTGAGTACGACAAGGTCTCCAGCGTGGCCCGGGCCTACAAGGCCAAGGGTTTGAAGTCGATTGTCATCGCCGAGGAAAACTACGGCGAGGGCTCATCCCGCGAGCATGCAGCGATGGAGCCACGGCACTTGAATGTAGGTGCAGTGATCGTGAAATCCTTCGCCCGCATCCACGAGACCAACCTGAAGAAACAGGGCATGCTGGGCCTGACCTTCGCCGATCCGGCGGACTACGACAAGATCCAGGAGGATGATCACATCGACATCCTGGGTCTGAGCGAATTCGCTCCCGATAAGCCTTTCCAGGTGAAGGTCACCCATCAGGATGGCAGTACCGATGAATTCCAGGCTAACCACACCTACAACGACCTGCAGATCGAATGGTTCAGGGCCGGCGGTGCATTGAACCTGATCTCGAAAGAACTCAACGCATAATTCGATTTTTTCTGAAACCCAAATGTAGGGTGCGCCATGCGCACCAAATGGCCGGACAGGTGCGCACAGCACACCCTACTTTGACTTAGTCTTTCAGACATCTTGTATTCATAGATTCAGCAACGGACTCAGCACCCAATTGTTGCCGTTACAGCTTAGAGATTAACATGACAACACCCACTTCAAAGATCATCTACACCGAAACCGACGAGGCCCCTGCCCTGGCCACCTACTCCCTGCTGCCTGTCATCGAGGCATTCACCAAAGCGGCCGGTGTCGCGGTCGAGACCAGGGACATCTCCCTGGCGGGACGCATCATCGCCAACTTCCCGGACCAATTGACGGCAGAGCAACAGCAGAGCGACGCCCTGGCGGAACTGGGCGAACTGGCCAAGACGCCGCAAGCCAATATCATCAAACTCCCCAATATCAGCGCCTCGATCCCACAACTGCAGGCCGCCATCAAAGAGCTGCAGTCCCAGGGATATGCGGTTCCTGACTATCCTGAGGAACCGCAGAACGACGCGGAGAAAGTCATCAAAGCCCGCTACGCCAAGGTCCTCGGCAGTGCAGTCAATCCGGTGCTGAGAGAAGGCAATTCCGATCGCCGGGTGGCCACCCCCGTGAAGGAGTATGCCAAACAGCACCCTCATTCCATGGGCGCCTGGAGCGCGGATTCAAAGTCACACGTCGCACACATGAGTGACGGCGATTTCTATTCCAGTGAGCAATCCGCGGTTCTCGAACAGGCTAGCGACGTCAAAATCGAATTCACGGATCAGGACGGCCAGGTCACCGTGTTGAAGGACAAGACCCCCCTGCTGGCCGGAGAAGTCATCGATGCCGCGGTAATGAGCCGCAACGCCCTGCGGGCCTTCTACGAGCAAGAGATCAAGGATGCCAAAGACAAAGGGGTGCTGTTATCGCTGCACCTCAAGGCCACCATGATGAAGGTCTCGGACCCGATCATGTTCGGTCATGCGGTGAAGGTCTATTACCAGGATGTCTTTGCCAAATACGCCAAGGTGTTTGCCGGGCTGGGTGTTGACGCCAACAATGGCCTGGGCGATGTCTATGCAAAGATCGGCGGGCTGCCTGAGGCGCAAAGGGCTGAGATCGAAGCGGACATTCAGGCCGTCTACAAAGACCACCCTGAACTGGCCATGGTGGATTCCGACAAGGGCATCACCAACCTGCATGTACCCAGCAATGTGATCATCGATGCCTCGATGCCCGCCGCGATCCGCTCTTCCGGACAGATGTGGGGCCCGGACGGCAAGCTGCACGACATGAAGGCGATGATTCCCGATCGCTGCTATGCCGGCATCTACCAGGAGACCATCGATTTCTGTAAACAGCATGGCGCCTTCGATGTCACCAGCATGGGCAATGTGAGCAACGTCGGCCTGATGGCGCAGAAGGCGGAAGAGTATGGCTCTCACGACAAGACCTTTCAGATCCCGGCCAACGGCAAGGTGCGGGTGGTGGATGCCGCCGGCAACATCCTGCTCGAGCATGCCGTGGAGCAAGGCGACATCTGGCGCGCCTGCCAGACCAAAGACCTGCCGATCCAGGACTGGGTCAAGCTGGCGGTCAACCGGGCGAGGCTGACCGGCAACACGGCCATCTTCTGGTTGGACGAAAAGCGTGCCCACGATGCCAATTTGATCAACAAGGTCGAGGGTTACCTCAAAGATCACGATACCAGTGGCTTGGACATCCAGATCCTGCCGCCGGTGGAGGCCATCCGCCTGACCCTGCAACGGGTCAAAGACGGCAAAGACACCATTTCGGTGACCGGAAATGTTTTACGTGATTATCTGACCGACCTGTTCCCGATACTGGAGCTGGGCACCAGCGCCAAGATGCTCTCCATCGTCCCACTGCTGGCGGGTGGCGGCCTGTTCGAGACCGGCGCAGGCGGCTCGGCGCCCAAGCATGTACAACAATTCGTGACGGAAGGTCATCTGCGTTGGGATTCTCTGGGTGAGTTTCTCGCGCTGGCTGTCTCCCTGGAAGACCTGGCGCAGAAAAGCGGCAACCGCAAGGCGCAGATCCTCGCCGACGCGCTTAATCAGGCCAACGGAAAGTTTCTCAACAGCAACAAGTCGCCGTCTCGGAAGGTCGGTGAACTGGATACCCGGGGCAGCCATTTCTACCTGGCCCTTTACTGGGCGGAGGCACTCGCGGATCAGACAGAGGACAAAGAGTTGCAGGAGAAATTTGCTCCAGCCGCACAGCAGCTCACCGCGCATGAAACGAAGATCGTTGAGGAACTCAATGCTGCGCAGGGACAGGCGGTCGATATCGGCGGCTACTATCACTCAGATAAAGCCTTGACCGTTAGCGCCATGCGTCCCAGTGCAACATTCAATGCAGTAATATCTGCCCTTTGATCCCCCGCCAACTAAAACCTGTGGCTTTGGGTGCAGCCTGAAGTTGACCGAACGGCCTTACCCAGGTGATAGCTATTCAGCCGCTCCCCTTTCTTCACAGAGAGGGGAGCAAAGGGGAAGCTCAAGCGGCCATCCTCTTGCTACGCTGCACAGTTTTCGCTTTTTCAATAATCGGGATAGAGTAAACATACACATCTTCCTCACTGAATATCTCAGGATTCACCAATTATGAGCGAATCACCTCTACAAGCCGGCAAAGTATGAATATGCCAGATAAAAAGCTATCTAGACGGGTCAGCATCGTCCTGCTACTGTTATCAGCAGTTGCCATAGCATCTCCAGCCATGGCTGAGACAGTGCGGGTACCGATCAAACTCGATTACCCAGTGCTGCGGGAATTGATGCAGAGCCAGCTGTTCAAGACCGCTGATCAAAGCGTAGAAATCCTGCATGATGCCGCCGGTTGCAGTAAAATTTTCCTATCTGATCCGCAGCTGCGTGAATATCAGCAAAAACTGGAAATCACCACGCACGTAAGGGCCAATATAGCCGCGGCTGTGTTTGGCAACTGCACTCACCTGTTCGACTGGGAGGGCGAGGCCAGATTTCTCACTGAACCCGTCATTCAGCCGGGAGCCAGATCTGTCAGACTGAATATCATTGCAACCCAGCTCTATAACCCGCAAGGCCAGTTGATCACCGGACAGTTATTGGAGCTGGCCAGCGGGCAGCTGCAAGCTTATATGCGCCGCTATGAAATAGACCTCGCGCCAACCATTGACCAGCTTGACGGACTGCTGCCGGATGTATTGAACAAACGCTCCGCCGCGCAGCTCGGCAAGATTACAGACAGCCTTGGATTGGCAAAAATATCGGTAGCGACGGACGGCATAGACGTGGACATCAAGCTCCAGATAGACAGGCTTCCAGCCACTCCAGGACCCGCAGCAATACTCTCCGCCGAGGAGATACAACAGCTGGAGGAAAACTGGCAGATGATGGACGCCATGGTCACCTTTACCGTCAAACGTTATGCCAAGGCGACCCATCAGCAGGAACTGCGTGAGGTCCTTGCGGAAATCTTGCTGGATGCCCGATATCGTTTGCGTGATGCCTTGGCGCTGCCGGTTACCCGAGGAGACGATCCGGTGCGCCACTGGTTTATTGACAGTTGGCAGAGACTTGGGCCGGTACTGCGCCAGATCAGCCTGGAAAACCCCGGTCAGGAATCCATGCTGCTGATCAGTCTGCTGACCGCAACCGACGCCCTTGATACATTGGATCGACTCGGTCCTTCCATCGGTCTGGATATTTCCGCAAATGGCCTGCGCCGGATGGGGCGCATGCTCATCGATCAGCCCGGTGTCAATCCGCTGCATTACGAGGATACCGTTGACCCGGAACTGCGCCAACTTTTCCAACTGCCGGCATCACCCGATGCAAACGAGCCATCAGGCTTCAAATTCAACCTATGGCCAATCCACTCCGCCTGGGCGGGATCATCGAACGACCGCCTCAATCTCTGGGTCCCCACGATAAGCGAGCTGCCGGAGTATCTGCCGATCGTGCGTACTCTGCTCAAGGACAGCGCCAAGAGCACCGCCAAGGGGAACAAACTGGGCGCCTCTACGCAAAAGATCTTTCAACAACTGGTGCTGACAACCGCCTGGCAGGAGAGCTGCTGGCGGCAATATGTGATAGAAAACGGCAAGATAGTGACGCTACGCTCAAGTACCGGAGATTCCGGTTTGATGCAGATGAATGAGCGGGTCTGGCGGGGCTTGTATGACACTCAGAAACTGCGCTGGGATACGGCTTACAATGCCCGGGCTGGGGCCGAGGTATTACTCAGCTACCTGGTCAAATATGCACTCAAAAGAGGCGAGCAGAAACACCCGGGGGGATCGGATAATCTGGCGAGGTCAGCCTATTCCGCCTATAACGGAGGTCCCTCAAAGACCTCTCGTTATCGCAATCCTCAGGCGCCTGCCGCACATAAGAAAATCGATGCCGCATTCTGGAAAAAATATCAGGCAGTCAGACAAGGCAAGGAATTACAGGTCGCAGAATGTCTGGGGGCTGAAACACCCA
>CAWCOA010000031.1:0-91155 GCA_963797085.1 uncultured Gammaproteobacteria bacterium | reverse complement strand
GGCATTGACGTCCTCGAATTTGCGATAGACCGAAGCAAAGCGCACATAAGCGACCTGGTCCAGCAGTTTCAATTCCTCCATCACCAATTCACCGATCTGCAACGAGGGCACTTCACGCTCCCCCCCGGCCATGAGCTTACGGGTAATCCGGTTGATGGCGGTTTCCAACTGCTCGGTACTCACAGGACGTTTTTCCAGCGCCCGCACCATACCGGCGCGCAGCTTACGCCCGTCGAACGGGGCGCGGGTTCCATCGTGCTTGACGACCCGGGGCAGGTTGAGCTCAGCCGTCTCGTAAGTGGTAAAGCGCTCTTTGCACACGGCGCACTCGCGTCGCCGGCGAATCTGATCTCCCTCACCGGCGAGACGAGAATCGACCACCTTGGTATCCTGAGCTCCGCAGAATGGACAACGCATGGCTGATACTGCCTGCTGGTTTCAGTGGGTCAGGCAACACTGAGGTCTCTCCGGCCAAATCGGCCGGATGTCACCACAGGCTGCGGAGTACTGTTGAATCAACACCGGCTAGCCGGCGTAAACAGGGTGTCTGGCACAGACATCCAGTACTTTGGATTTGATACTGTCGATAACCGCCTGATCCCCACGGGCATCGATCACGTCACACATCCAGCCGGCCAGTTCGATGCACTCTTCGGCGTTGAATCCTCGGGTGGTGACGGCAGGGGTACCGACGCGAATGCCCGAAGTGACGAAAGGCGATTGCGGATCGTTTGGCACCGCATTCATGTTGACGGTGATATTCGCCGCACCCAGCCAGGCATCCACAGCCTTGCCGGTAAGACCGGCTTCGATGAAGCTGACCAGGAACAGATGGTCATCGGTGCCCTTGGAGACCACATCATAGCCGCGATCCATGAACACCTTGGCCATTGCCCGTGCATTGTCGATCACAGTCTGCTGATAAGCCTTGAATGCCGGCTCCATCGCCTCCTTGAAGGCCACGGCCTTGGCCGCGATGACATGCATCAACGGCCCGCCCTGGGTGCCGGGGAAGACCAGGGAGTTGAACTTCTTCTCCAGGTCCGGGTTGGACTTGGCCAGGATCAGCCCGCCGCGCGGGCCACGCAGGGTCTTATGGGTGGTTGTGGTGGTGACGTCGGCAATCTGCACCGGGCTGGGATAGAGTCCTGCTGCAATCAGCCCTGCGACATGGGCCATATCCACGAACAGGTAGGCGCCGACCTCATCGGCGATGTCCCGGAAGCGCTGCCAGTCCACCACCCGGGAGTAGGCGGAAAATCCCGCTACGATCATCTTCGGCCGGTGTTCCCTGGCCAGGCGCTCGACCTCGGCGTAGTCGATCTCCCCGGTGTCCGGATTGAGACCATACTGCACTGCGTTGTAGAGCTTACCGGAGAAATTGGGTTTGGCCCCATGGGTGAGGTGCCCGCCATGCGCCAGACTCATACCCAGCACGGTATCGCCCGGCTGGCATAGCGCCATGTAGACCGCCGCATTGGCCTGTGATCCTGAGTGCGGCTGGACATTGGCGTAATCAGCGCCGAACAGGGCCTTGGCCCGGTCGATGGCCAGTTGCTCCGCCACATCGACGTTTTCGCAGCCGCCGTAATAACGTTTCTTCGGGTAGCCTTCGGCATATTTGTTGGTCAGAACCGTACCCTGCGCCTGCATCACCCGCGGACTGGTATAGTTCTCGGAGGCGATCAGCTCAATGTGCTCCTCCTGACGCAGCTCCTCGGCCTCAATCGCCGCCCAGAGCTCATCGTCATACCCTTGGATCTGCATACCTTTGTCGAACATGGAACCCTCTCAGGACTGCTGAAAAACGCGATAATATATCAAATGGACCGATTCGAGTCTTAGATTAATATGGCCTGCAGCCACACCGGCAACTGCCTGGTACTCCGTCAAGATTATATTGGTGGGTTCAGTTGGTCTGTCAGCGTTCATGGCAAGACACGCCTCGCCGCGAATGGCCCTAGTCCTTTGCAAGAGGCGTAACGCCGCCATGGGCGCTGACAGACCAACCCTGCGGGCGCTACTGTGGTGTTCCGCTACAGCGTTACAGCGCTTGACAAGGACTCGGGCCATTGCCTGCGCGCTGTGCCTTGTGGCGAAACACCACAGTAACGCTGAACCCATCAATATAGCCTTGGCGGAGTACTAATTGGATGTTGATGAAAAAACCCGTTTCAGTATGTCTGAGGTGCGCGCCGCAGGATTTTCCCGGATCTGCTGTTCCTGGATGGCGATGTACTTAAACAGACCATCCATTGCCTTGTCTGTGACATATTTATCCAGATTCAAGGCATCGGTGTTCAGAAACCCGCCGAGCAGGCCACCCGCCTGGCCGATCATCGTTTTGTAAGAAGCCGTGACGCCGGCCTTGTCCGTTGCCTGCTGCACGACGGGTAGAAACCGCTCTGTCAGCTTTTCTTCACTGCTTTTTCTGAAATATTCGGTCGCCGCATTCTCCGGGCCACTCAGAATCGCCTTGGCGTCAGTCACACTCATGACGCGAATGGCATCGCCCAGAATACTCGCCGCCTCTGGAACCGCCTGTTCAGCCGCCCGGTTCAGGGTGGTGACGAATTCATCCACGTACTGGCCCTGACCCGCCTGGCGGGCAATTCTCTCCACGCTCTTCAATGATTCCGGCATGGCGATCCGCACCAGTTCATCGCCCAGAAAACCATCTGTTTGACCGAGGGTATTGATTGAGGTTTCCACGCCGTTCGCCAACGCCTCCTTCAACCCCGCTGTGATGTCACTGTTGCTGAGCGCAGCATCCGTCACACTCTGTGCGGTGTCACCCTGCAGAAATCGATCAAACATGCCTTTCCAGTCAGACTCCGCAGTGGAACTAATCAGTAACAAAGCACAGCCAGCACTGAGAATCACTTGCCGCTGTTTTTTTCCATATTTCATTTCAATCTCCTCCTGAATTTCATTTCTCATCGTCTGATGAGCTACTGATCTTGCCAATTTTTGACATCGGTATCACCGTGGCTTCCTGGCTCTCGTCGGTAAAATGGGGACGCTCCACAGCCGTTATCCCCGCCTCACCCGCCAGCTCTTTTTCCCGGGCCGTAATCAGACCGAGGCACATACGGATGTCCTGGATAGTCGAATCCGACAATGGATGCTGCAGGCTCTTGTGTTCCGGGGTCACCTCACGCACGATGCTGGTCAGCACCTTACGCATCACCAGCATGATGTCTCTCTCTTTCTGCAGATCTTTGCGCATATCGAATTGTCTCTGTTGATTTGCCCTGGTTCACGCAGGGGAAGGCCAAATGATGGGAAGCTTAACGAAACTTTAGCCCTGATTACCAGCGGGAATTACTACCTTGTCCTAAGACTAACCCTGCAGCAGCCTCTCCAGGCCCGTCTCATCCAGGATCTCCACGCCCAGTTTTTCCGCCTTGCCGAGCTTGGATCCGGCATCCGCTCCGGCGACCAGATAGTCGGTCTTGCTGGAAACACTGCCCGTCACCTTGGCGCCCAACGCCTGCAATTCGGCCTTGATCTGATCTCGGGGTCGGCTGAGGGTACCGGTAAGCACCAGTGTCTTGGCGCTGAGCGGCTGCTTGACTGGATCCCCGGTCGCTGCGACGGGCTCCCAGTGGAGGCCAGCCTCGCCGGTCAACCTGGCGATGACCTCGAGGTTATGGGGTTGATGAAAAAAGGCGACAATATGCTCCGCAACGATAGGACCCACCCCTTCCACCAAACTGCGGCGCTCCCGCACCAGATCCTGCAACGGTGCCTCGCGCAGGACTGCAAAGGTCCGAAAGCGCTCCGCCAGGCGCTCGGCCACCTGTTGAGTGACACCGCGGATGCGCTGTTCGCTGAGCCATTGGACCAGTTCTGTATCGGCAATTGCCTGGTCTGCCGATACCTGCAGCGCTTGCTGCAAGACCTTCGCCGTACTCTCTCCCAGACCCTTGACACCACGATCCTGGACGAAATGATCCACCTCCGCAGCCATCAGCGGAGCCAGATCATGGAAGTGACTGGCCAGGGCGGCGGCGGTGGCCTCCCCCACCTCGCGGATACCGAGGGCATAGAGGAAACGCGCCAGGGTCGTGGTTTTGCTCTTTTCCAGGGCCTCGATTAGATTCCGCGCCGACTTTTCCGCCATCCGCTCCAGCCCGGCGATCTGACTCTCTTCCAGTCGATAGAGGTCGGCGGGATCATGCACCAGCCCCAGTTCCACCAGCTGATCCACCAGCTTGTCTCCCAGGCCCTCGATATCCATCGCCTTGCGCGAGGCAAAATGTTTCAGTGCCTGCTTGCGCTGCGCCGCACAGAAGAGTCCGCCGGAGCAACGGGCCACCGCCTCCCCTTCCGGCTTGACCACATCGGAGCCGCAGACCGGACATTGCACCGGCAGTTCCACCGGGGTGGTGTCCTGCGGACGATTTGCCGGCACCACCTGCACCACTTCGGGAATCACGTCACCGGCGCGCCTGATGATCACCGTATCACCGACCCGTACATCCTTGCGCGCCACCTCGTCCATGTTGTGCAGGGTGGCATTGCTGACTGTGGCACCGCCGACGAAGACCGGTTTGAGACGCGCTACCGGCGTGATGGCCCCGGTACGACCCACCTGAAACTCCACCGCCAACACTTCAGTCAGCTCTTCCTCAGCGGGAAACTTGTAAGCGATGGCCCAGCGCGGCGCGCGGGAGACGAAACCCAGCCGCTGTTGCAGCTCAAGCTCATCGACCTTGAACACCACCCCATCGATGGCGTAATCGAGACTGTCGCGTTTCTCTGCTAGCGCCTGAAAGTAGTCAAGACAACCAGCAGCTCCGACCACCACTGCCAGCTCGGGTGAAACCGGCAAGCCCCACTCACGCAGCTTGTGGATGCTCTGGCTGTGGGTACCGGCAACCGGACCCGGCTCCACCTCACCGAAGCCATAACTGTAAAAAGTCAGCGGCCGCCGCGCCGTGAGCCGGGGATCGAGCTGCCGCAAAGAACCGGCTGCCGCATTGCGGGGATTGACAAAGGTCTTCTCCCCGGCTTCCCTGGCCTGTGCGTTGAGCCTTTCAAAGCCGGCTTTGGAGATAAAGATCTCCCCCCGCACCTCCAGGACTGCCGGGTAATCATCGCCCAGCAGGCGCAGCGGTATTGCCTGTATGGTGCGCACATTGCTGGTGACGTCTTCCCCAGAAGCACCATCACCCCGGGTCGCACCATGCACCAGGCGACCGGCTTCATAGCGCAGATTAATCGCCAGGCCGTCCAATTTGGGCTCGGCCACATAACGAATCGCGACTTGCGGATCCAGGCCAAGCCGATCATGGACTCGACGGTCGAAATCCTGCATCTCCGCTGCATCGAAGGCGTTGTCCAGTGACAACATGGGCAGTCGATGCGCCACCTCTTGAAAGCCTTGCAAAGGTTCGCCGCCGACCCGTTGGGACGGCGAGTCAGCATCGAGCAGCTGCGGATATTCCGTCTCCAACGCCTGCAGCTCACGCATCAGGCGATCATATTCGGCATCCGGGATCTGCGGATCGTCGTAGACGTAGTATTGACGATTATGGAAGTTAATCTCGTCGCGCAACTGGCTGATCCGGGCGACCACCTGACCCGGTGCGGTCATCGACGGCTCCTGGCAAGCTGCACCAAGCGCCGGTGCTCGACGATCTGACTGCGTAGATTCTCGATGGTCTGCTTGGTCAGGGTGCTGTGGGTCTCATCCTGCAGCACGCCGCCTAACAATGCCGCCAGCCGCTCAGCGGTAAACAGCATGTCGGAGAAGATCGCCAGACTGTCCCCCGGACCGGGTAATTGAGCAAACAGGGCCAGACCGGGGTGTCGAGAAGCCCTCCATGTCCTTTTTCGGGAAGAACCCTGGCTCCACCATGCTGGCCATGTTGAAGATGGCTTTGTGACTGCCATCGGTGGTATAGCGGTGATAGATCTGCATCTCGCCCAGCTGCAACCCTACCTCTTGCACCGCCTTTGCGATTTCCTGGCCGCTGAATGCCTGGCCTTTGGTCTTGAGGTTGATCTGGATAATCAGATTCGGCACATCGAGGGGGGATTCCTCTTTGGCGCTGAAGCTGGAACGTCTCCTGTTGCTCATCGATCGATTCTGCCGGCGATGAGGCTATTTCAGCACCCAAGGCCAGCTTTTCGTCATGCGAGTCGGCGGATGAGCCGACCTGCCGGGAAAGCTGGGCCAGCTCTGCGTCCATGTTGAGCGGCTCTGAGTCCTGGGGTTCCCAGCCAGACGGCTCGGAATCGTCGTCCATGGCGGGCATCTCATTGATCTCCGGGGTCTCCCGGGACTTCGCCTGAGTCGCTCCCTGCTTGCGGCGGTTGGTTTCCCAAAAATAGATCCCGAACAGAACCAGGATACCAATGGCTAACAGAATCAGACGCAAAAGCATGCTATCCATTATCAGTGCTCCTCTAGATCGCGGCGAGTTGGGCCGCCTCCTCCACATCGACCGTAACCAGACGGGAAACACCCGGCTCATGCATGGTGACGCCGGAGAGCTGATTGGCGATCTCCATGGTGATCTTATTGTGGGTGATAAAGATAAACTGTACCCGGTCCGCCATGGACTTGACCATCTCGCAAAAGCGCCCCACATTGGCATCGTCCAGGGGCGCATCCACCTCATCCAGCATACAGAACGGCGCCGGGTTCAGCTGGAAAATAGAGAACACCAGGGCCACGGCGGTGAGTGCCTTCTCCCCGCCGGAGAGCAGATGGATACTCGAGTTGCGCTTGCCCGGCGGGCGCGCCATCACCGTGACGCCGGTGTCCAGCAGGTCCTCGCCGGTCAGTTCCAGATAGGCATGGCCGCCACCGAACAGCCGCGGAAACAGCTCCTTGATACCTGAGTTGACCTTGATCGAAGGTCTCCTTGAAACGGGTCCGGGTCTCCCGGTCGATCTTGCGGATGGCGTTTTCCAGGGTCTCCAGGGACTGGGTGATATCGGCATTCTGCGCATCCAGATATTTCAGCCGCTCGGACTGTTCCTGGAACTCGTCGATCGCCGCCAGGTTGATGGGGCCGAGGCGCTGGATGCGAGTTGCCAGTTGCTCCACCTTTGCCACCAGGCCTGCTCACCGGCCTCTTCCGGCATATCCGCCGAGCAAGGCCTGTTTTTCCAGTCCAGTCTCGCGCAGCTGCTCCTCCAGGGTCTTGCTGCGCACCAGCACTTCCTGGCGCTGCAAACGGCCCTGGTCGAGTTCAGCCCGGCGCTCCTGCACCCGCTGCTCGGCCCGATGCCGCTCCTGCTCCAGCTCGCGCAGTTCCAGATCGACACCTTCGAGGCCGCTGCGCACCTCGGCGAGCTCTTTCTCGACGGTCATGCGCTGTGCCAGTTTCTGCTCCAGCTGTTCGGTCTGCAGCCTGATCGGCTCCTCGCTGCCGGCGAGATTGTCCTGCAACTCCGTGCGGCGCTGCGTCAGATGGCTGAGCTGATTGCGCATCCGATCCAGGTTGTTGGTCAGGGACTGCTGTGCGGTCCGCATCGACTCGACCTGCAGGGCAATCTGGTGGGTCGTACCGCGTTGTTGGTTGAGGCGCTCCCGGGATTGGGTCACCTGCTCACGCAACTGATCTCTGTTCTGCACCAGCGCCTCACGGCGACTGCCCAGGGTCTCCATGGCCTCCAGCGCCAGATGCAGGCGCTCGCGGGTCTCCTCCATGAGCTGATGATCGTTGCGGACCTGCTCGGCGATCTCATGCTGCTCCTGCTGCAATTGCTCCCGGCGTTGGCGCAGATGATCGGCACGGGTGCGTTTGCCGCTCAGGTCCGAGTGGATCTCGGAGAGTCTGCGGTTGACCTCATTGAATACGCTTTGCGCCTGCTCACGGGCCTGCTCCACTTCATGCAAAGCCGCCTGACCCTGTTCCATGGTCTGCAGCAATGCCTCGGATTCCGCTTCCTGGCGCTGCAGCTCTCCACTCAGGTTGCGCAGTTCCTCTTCCCGGGCCAACACGCCGGCGCTCTCGTCCGACTCCCGTGTCACCCGCAGCCAGTTGGGACCGAGCCAGTAACCTTGCGAGGTAATCACAGATCGGCCGGCGGGCAGACTGCGTCGCTTCAGGAAGGCCGTCTCCAAGTCTTCGACGACTTCTATGCCCCCCAGCAGGCTGTGCAGGGACCAGGGGGCCTTGACCTTGTCCAGCAGGCTCTCGCCCTGGAACTGGGATTCGGCATCAGGCCGGCTTTGGGTATCCCACAGGGTCAGGGAGCCTTTCTCCAATGCCGCAATGCTCGACTGCAGTTCATCCAGATTGTCCACACAGACCGCCTGCAGGTGGAAGCCGAGGACGATCTCCACCGCCCGCTGCCAGCGGGGATCCACTTCCAGCTCCTGGGCAAGACGGCTTGCCTGAGCCAGATGACGCTGTTCGAGCCAGGCCGCGATGTCATCGCCCTGCTTGCCGAGCGCCGCCTGCTGCAGCGCCTCCAGGGAGGATTTGCGTCCCATGTTCGACTGCAGCTGTGACTTGGCCAGATCCAGACGCTGGGCCAGTTGATGGTTCTCGTCCCGTTGCGACGAGATGTGCTCCATGGTGTCCGCCAACTGCTGCTGCAGGGTTTCGACCCGAGCCTGCTGTTCTGCCTCCTGGCCCTCCAGTTCGGTAATCTCCGTCAGCAGACGGGCATCGTCCAGACGCGCCAGTTCTTCATCGAGCTTCTGCAGGCGCCGTTCCAGATTGGTACCCTGCTGCTCCAGATGATTGATGCGGGTGCGTTCCACCTGAGCCGTCTGGGCCGGCTGCGCGGCCTGCTGGTTGAACTGCTCCCATTCCGTTTGCCAGGTCTGCATCGACTCCTCCGCCTGACTCAGGGTTTCGGTCAGCTCGCTCTCCATGGCACGGGTCTCCTCGAGCCGCGGCATTTCCAGCTGCAGGTTGCCGTTCAGTTCCTCCAGCCGCGCCTCATCCTGGGAACGGTGGGCCTCCGATTCCTGCCAGGCCTGCTCGACCTGCTCCAGGTCCAGCTCCTGCTGACGGCGAGTATCCCGGGCGAATTGGATGGCCTGCTCCAAACCGCTGATCTCCGCGCCCAGCGCATAAAAACGGCCCTGCACCTCATTGAACAGGTCATTCGCCTCGGTATGTTTTTCCCGATCGGCCTCGATCTCGGATTCCAGCTTGCGCTGTGCTGCAATGGCGGCCTCCAGCTGGTTCTGCAGTTCCGCCAGCTTGCGCTCGCGCTGCTGCAGGTCTTCGTCCAGAGTGCGCCAGCGCAGCGCCAGCAGTTCCGCCTTGACCTGGCGTTCCTCCTGTTTCAGCAGCTGATATTTTTCCGCCGTAGCTGGCCTGCCGCTGCAAATGCTGCAGCTGCTTGGCGACCTCATCACGCAGGTCGGTCAGGCGTTCGAGATTCTCCCGAGTATGGCGGATGCGGTTTTCGGTCTCCCTGCGTCGCTCCTTGTATTTGGAGATCCCGGCGGCCTCTTCGAGAAACACCCGCAGATCTTCGGGGCGCGCCTCGATCAAGCGGGATATCATGCCCTGCTCGATGATCGAGTAGCTGCGCGGTCCCAGGCCGGTGCCGAGGAAGAGATCGGTGATATCCCGGCGGCGGCAGCGCACCCCGTTGAGATAATAGAGCGACTGGCCGTCCCGCGAGACCTGGCGTTTTACCGAGATGGTGTTGTATTGGGCGTATTGACCGCCGGCGCGGCCTTCGGCATTGTCGAACTCCAGTTCGATGGAAGCGGTGCCTACCGGCTTGCGCACGCTGGAACCGTTGAAGATGACATCCGCCATCGACTCGCCGCGCAGCATCTTGGCGGAACTCTCACCCATGACCCAGCGCACCGCATCGATTACATTCGATTTGCCGCAACCATTTGGACCGACGATCCCCACCAGATTACTGGGAATCGGAACCGAGGTGGGATCAACGAATGACTTGAATCCTGCAAGCTTGATTTTCTCGAGACGCATGGACGGCTAAGATACACGAAAGAATCTTCTGTATACAGTCTATTAAGTAATTTTAAATGACTTTAAATAAGTACCATATTATTACTGTTATTTATATTATTTATTTGCACTCTTCTTACTCAGTCGAGTCTCCCGTATAATCGGCAACCGTTCACAAATCCCAGAATGAAAAGACAATGCCAAGCCAACCGAGCAAAGACCTGGAAACCTTCGATAATCCACAACCCGAGCGGGACTACACCATCCGCATCCATATCCCGGAGTTCACCTGCCTCTGCCCCAAGACCGGCCAACCCGATTTTGCCGAGATGACCCTGGAATATGTACCGGAGCAGCACTGCGTGGAACTCAAGGCCCTGAAGATGTACATCTGGTCATTCCGCGACCAGGGCGCCTTCCATGAAGCGATCACCAACCAGATCCTCGGCGACCTGGTTGCCGCCACGCAACCCAGATTCATGCGCCTGAGCGCGGAATTCAATGTGCGCGGCGGCATCTACACCACGGTTGTTGCAGAACACAAGGCGGACAACTGGACAGCCCCCGCCCCGGTCCAACTCCCCTGAGTCATACATGGCCTATATCGGCATCGACCTTGGCACCTCCGGGGTGCGGGGCATCGCCATCGATGCAACAGCGTGAGCTGCTGGCCGAATCGTCACCACCTGCCCACAGCCCACACCGGGCACGCAAGCGGTCATAGCGAGCAGGACCCGGAGCTCTGGTGGGAAGCGGTCATCCAGGTCCTGCAGGACCTGCTAAGCAACTGCAGGAGATGACAATACAGGCCCTTGCGGTGGACGGCACCTCCTCCACCCTGCTGCTGACCGACCCGACCGGCAAGCCGCTGACACCGGCACTGATGTACAACGACAGCCGCAGCCGAGATGAGCTGGCACGCATCTCAGTAGTCGCGCCGCAGAACAGCCCGGTGCACAGCGCCACTTCAAGCCTGGCAAAGTTGCTGTTTCTCGAGCAGCAACAGACCTCCAGGAACTTTCTCGCCCTGCACCAGGCCGACTGGATCATCGGCAAACTGAGCGGCCGGTTCGGCGTCAGCGACGAAAACAACTGCCTCAAAATGGGCTACGACCCGCTTGAGGGGTGCTGGCCAGACTGGCTCGCGCAGCTCAATCTCCCACAATCCTGCCTGCCCGAGGTCCACCCACCAGGGGCCATTGTCGGCAGACTGACGGACGAGGTGACGCCAATTGACCGGACTGCCTGGTTGCATCCGGGTAGTGACCGGCACCACCGACAGCAATGCCGCCACCCTGGCAGCCGGCGCCAGTGAAATCGGTGACGCCGTGACCTCCCTCGGCAGCACCCTGGTGTTGAAGATTCTCTCGGACCGACCGGTCAACGCCCCGCAGTACGGGGTCTACAGTCACCGCCTGGGAGATCACTGGCTGGTGGGCGGCGCCTCCAACAGTGGCGGCGCGGTCACCGCTGCCCATTTCACCCCGGAAGAGATGCGTCGACTCAGCACAGAGATGAATCCCGAACCAACCCACCGGCTGCAACTACTATCCCCTGCTGCAACCCGGTGAGCGCTTCCCGGTCAACGACCCGGATTACCCACCCCGACTCCTGCCAGAAGCCAGCAATGATTGGAATTTTTTCAAGGAATTCTTGAAGGTATCGCACAATATCGAGAAACAGGGTTATGATTGCTGCATGAGCTGGGCGCCCCCAGACCGAGCCGGGTCATCTCCATCGGCGGCGGTGCGGTGAATGAACCCTGGCGCAGATTGCGCGAGGGGCTGCTCGGCGTTCCGGTGACCCGGGCCCCGCAGTCCCAGGCCGCCTATGGCACGGCGCTGCTGGCGCTGCAAGGCTGCTCGCGGATGCAGAAAAAACCGCTTACTCGCTGACCAACACCTCTGCCCGAGAGTAACCGGCACCCTGTTCCCCCAGTACCTCCGCCAGATAGGGCAAGGCTCGCCTCCATGCTGGCGAACAGGGTCCAGGGCGGATTCACCAGCAGCATGCCGCTGCCACTCATGCCCGGCCGGTCGTCGCGCCTGACCCCCAGTTCGAAACGCTGCACGTTTCTGATACCCGTGGCCTTTACCGCCCGTTCCATGGCGTCGATGCGGTAGCGCTCCACCACCGGATACCAGATTGCGTAAATCCCGCTCTGAAAGCGACGATGGGCATTCGCCAGGGTGGTCACCACTTCCCGGTAATCACTCTTCACCTCATAGGAGGGGTCCATCAGCACCAGGCCGCGCCGCTCCACGGGCGGCAGCAGACTGATGACACCCTTGAAGCCATCCGCTCGCATGCAGCTTAACCTGGCGCTTACCAGCGTGGTATTTTTTCAGTTGCTGAAAGTCACCGGGATGCAGCTCGAACAGTTCGAGCCGGTCCTGGCGCCGCAACAGCTGCCGGGCTAACCAGGGTGAGCCCGGATAGGCGTGCAGAACATTCGTTTTGTTGAAGGTCTTGACCACTCAACATACTCAGCCAGCGCATCCGGCAGATCCCCGCGCTCCCACAAGCGGCCTATGCCCTGCTCGAATTCCCGGTGCATTTGCGCCTTGCTGGAACCCAGTGAATAGCCACCCGCGCCCGCATGGGTATCGATGTAGACCAGCGGCTTGTCCTTGCTCACCAGATAGTCGAGACACTGCACCAGCACGAGGTGCTTGAGGACATCGGCAAAATTACCCGCATGGAACGAGTGACGATAACTTAACACCAGGGAAGATCCAGACTGAGGGAATGAAGAACCATCGATTTTAAAGGCTCATGAGATTGGAAGCCATGACTTCTCGAGCCAGCCCACCAATTCTGCCAAACTCGCAGTCTGTCTCTATTCTTTTCCGTTGAATCACCTGATCTTTTTTACATCTGTGGACAGCGCCTGTAAAAGTAGATTGCACTCAAAAAGCTGCGCAATCTGAGGCAAATTAAATTCTCCACGACCATTGGCCTACAGATACTCTCGAAGCATCTCCCTGGCCCAGCTCGGCAATGGATCTACTTTCCGAACAAGCCGCCCATTTTCAAGCTGCGCGATCGACTGAAAGGGGGCCGCCGACGAGGAGTTATCATACAGCTGTGCCCTATCCACGAGAGGGAGGACGGCACGGATATGTCGCAAGGTGCGGGGGATGCGCGAAACAATCTTCTCCGCAGGCACATTATGCCCACCCTCGCTGACCCGCTGAGCAACACGTGCCTGATTCAGTTCATCCATCTGCAGATGAATGAACACCAGCACGACCTCATAGCCCAGTGCCTTCGCTTCAGCGACAAAATCTATCTTCGAGGGGTGAGAGAACACCGTCTCGAAACAAAATGAGACACCCGCTCTCAGCAGGTCACTGCGCAGTCGCCCGGCCAACTTTGCCGCCGCGTAGCTGATCGCTTCCGGGTGTTGGCGATCCAGATCACGGGCGATGAGATCGGCGTTTACGAACGGCACACCCAGCGGGGACAAGAACTGCCGGTAAAAGGTGGATTTACCCGCGCCGTTGCCACCCGCAAGTAGCCAAAGTTGCCTTCCGGTCATTATCTGACGGGAACAAACTTACCATCACGGAAATGCCCTGTTTCCCGATGGCCATCCGGCAATACTCGGTCCAACAGACCAGGATGAGTCTGGCTGGCCTCGTAGCGCTCCCGAGCTTGACTGACTGCCTGGTGCAGGCTGCCATCTGTTCGCGCCTGTTCCACCGCCGCAAATACCTCATTGGGGTTTACCGGTGCTGAAGGGCGAGTATTGACCTGAACCTGGGCAAAGCCCTGCAGCAAAGCCAGCAAATCACTGCTGGATGCATTGCGCGCCACGGCTTTGCCGATCTGCGCCCAATACTCTATCTGTTTGGGTGTGGAGCGTTTATGAATCAGGGCCTCGGTTTCGGCCTCATGCACCAGGTCTTCATTCAACCGCAAAGCGATAGTCATTACTGCCTCCAATGTTGTTTGTTGCAATTAAATGTAGCAAGTTGCTACAGTCAATACAATCTGGTAGTGCTGGTAAATGAAGACATAAAAACACTCAACTGCTGCTGTTGTTGCGCAAGCTGACTGATATAATCTTCTGATTTTTCTACTCTATCCAGGATCAACAATATGCGTTACGTGAGCACCCGGGGAGGCGTCGAGCCAGTTAGCTTTTCCCAGGCGGTGATGATGGGCTTGGCGACCGACGGCGGTCTGCTGCTGCCGGAATCGTTCCCGCAGGTTGACGGGGAGACCCTCAAGCGCTGGTCAACGCTCACATTCAACGAGTTGGCGGTGGAGGTGATGCTGCCCTATGTGGCGGATGACATCAGCCGCGAGGATCTCAGCCGGCTTGTCGAGCAGTCCTATACGACATTCGACCACCCGGAGGTAACGCCGCTGGTGGATGCCGGTCCACAGCGTATCCTGGAGCTGTTCCATGGCCCTACCGCCGCCTTCAAGGATGTCGCCCTGCAGTTCCTGGGCAATCTTTTTGAATTCATCCTGGAGCGAGAGGGTGGAGAGCTGAACATCATCGGCGCCACCTCCGGGGATACCGGCTCCGCCGCCATCTATGGGGTACGGGGCAAGGACCGCATCAATATCTTCATCCTGCATCCGCACAATCGGGTCTCCCCGATCCAGGAGCGGCAGATGACCACGGTGCTGGATGATAACGTGCACAACATCGCCATCCAGGGGAACTTCGACGATGGTCAGCGCATCGTCAAGGCCCTGTTCAACGATCTGGCTTTCAAGGACGAATACAGTCTGGGCGCAGTCAACTCCATCAACTGGGCGCGCATCCTGGCTCAGGTGGTCTATTACTTCTACGCCTGGGGCCGGGTTACCGGCGGTAACCCGACACGCAAACTGAGCTTTTCGGTGCCTACCGGCAACTTCGGCGACATCTTCGCCGGCTATGTGGCCCTGCGCATGGGCCTGCCAGTGGAGCGCCTGATCCTTGCCACCAACCGCAACGACATCCTCAGCCGCTTCGTCAACAGCGGCGTCTACCAGGCCCTGGATGTCCACCACACCATCAGCCCCTCGATGGATATCCAGATCTCTTCGAATTTCGAGCGCTACCTCTACTATCTGCTGGACGAAAATCCACACCAGGTGCGGGAGCTGATGGAGCAGATGGCGGCCACCGGCAGCATTGAGGTGTCTACGGAAAAGCAACAACAGGTTGCCAAGATCTTCCAGGCCGAGGCGGTAAGCGAAGAAGAGACTCTGGCGCAGATCAAGGCCACCTATGAAGACTCCGGTTACATCCTCGACCCGCATACCGCAGTGGGGGTCAGGGCGGCGCGAGACATTCCCGATAGCGTCTGCCTGGCCACAGCCGATCCGGCCAAGTTTGGCGATGCCGTCAAACAGGCCATCGGCGTGGAGGCGCCTCCGCCACCTTCACTGCAGGGTTTGATGGAAAAAGAGACCCGCTGCGCCTTACTGAAGGCGGATAATCAGGTCATCAAACAATTTATCCAGGACACTCTGGCCACTAAGCGCTGAGACCGACAACACTATGAAAAAGCATCAACGCCAGATCCAGATCCTCGATACCACCCTGCGGGACGGTGAACAGACCCAGGGTGTCTCCTTCTCCCCCGCTGAAAAGCTCAACATTGCCAAGGCGCTGCTGGAACAGCTGAAAGTGGATCGTATCGAAGTGGCCTCCGCCCGAGTCTCTGAAGGCGAGAAGGAGGCCGTGGCAAATATCGTCGAATGGGCGGAACTGAAAGGCATGGCTGAGCGGGTCGAGGTGCTGGGTTTCGTCGACTTTAAGCGTAGCGTGGATTGGATCACCGATGCCGGCGGCAAGGTCATCAACCTGCTGGCCAAGGGCAGCGAAAAACACTGCCGCAACCAGCTCAATCGAACCCTGGCGCAGCATGCAGGGGACATCCGCAAGACCATCAACTACGCCCACAAACAGGGACTCTCCGTCAATCTCTACCTGGAGGACTGGTCCAACGGCTACCGGGACAATCCAGAGTATGTCTATGAACTAATGACACGTCTGCAGGATAGCGGCATCCAGCATTTCATGTTGCCGGACACCCTGGGTGTGCTGACCCCTGACGAGGTCTTCGACAGTATTGCGGATATGCTGCAGCGTTTCCCCGACAGCAATTTCGACTTTCATCCGCACAACGACTACGGCCTGGGGACTGCCAATGCCTTGGCCGCCGCCAAGGCCGGGGCGTCCACTATCCACTGCACTATCAACTGCCTGGGCGAGCGGGCCGGAAACGCCTCCCTGGCACAGGTGGTGGTGAATCTGAAGGACCGGATGGGGCTGGGCATTGGGGTGGATGAAAGTCATCTGGTCAGGCTGAGCCGCATGGTGGAAAACTTCTCCGGCAAACGGACTGCGGAAAACGCCCCCATCGTTGGCGAAGACGTCTTCACCCAAACCAGCGGCATCCATGCGGATGGCGATAAAAAGGGCGGGCTCTACCAGACCGACCTGAGTCCGGAACGTTTTTCCCGCCGGCGCAATTATGCCCTGGGAAAAATGAGCGGCAAGGCTTCGGTGCTGAAGAACCTGGAACGGTTGGATATCTCACTCTCTGATGAGAATCTGGAAAAGGTCTTGAAACGGGTCGTGGAGTTTGGCGACTCGAAGAAGAGTATCACCTCAGAGGACCTGCCTTTCATCATCGCCGAGGTGTTGGAAAGCAAGGATTATGACTATATCGAGCTGCTCAATTGCTCCATCACCTCCGGCCTCCAGCTTGAGTCAACCGCCAGCATACGCATCAGGATCGGCGATAAGGAGGAACTCTCCGCGGGAATCGGCAACGGTGGTTTCGATGCGTTTATGAATGCCATTGGCAAGGTCCTGAAGAGACATGATATCTCCATGCCGGGACTGGTGGATTACGAAGTCCGCATTCCCAAGGGTGGCAAGACCGATGCTTTGACCGAGGCCACGATCAGCTGGAAAACAAAACAGGGTAAGTTCAAGACCCGGGGCGTGCATTCAAACCAGGTCTTTGCCGCAATGAATGCAACTATCCGTATGCTCAACATGCAGATGCATAGAGCTAAGGCTGTTGCAGGTTAGCTAACCTGCAACAGCCGATGAGATAATTATATGGTAGCCTCCATCCAGACAATGAGTGATGCCGTGGCGACTACTGAAACCGCTGAAAGGAAACTTCTGAGCTGTAAGAATGCCTTGCGACTTAACCGGCTGAGACTGAACCTTTGCATTGACATTATCTGTACCCTCTAGTGTTTTATGGTCGGAAACTACATAAAACCAAGTTAATTCCTCAGGAATTAGCTGTGAGTCTAGGGTAGGCGCTGCACTAACTCAAGCTGTTTAACCTACTACAATAGTGTGGATTCCCACCCAAGCCCGTTAATCTGCCGTTAGACTTTCTAAATCGCTCTTGGAATAAGCTGGCAACTCATTGATTTTAAGAATCATTGGCAGTACCGGTCTGGTTAACTGCTTTCTGCGCCAGATCCCTGGCATCTGCATCGCTTGGTTCAGTACCAGAACCTTGTTATCACCGCCATATCTGTTAGCCAATGCCCGTTGCAGGGGAGTGAAACTGCTGAGAGGCAGATCTTTCACCAGCCAGTAATGGTGATAATGGCCGGGAGAACTCATCACCTGAATCTGTGGGATGAGTGGAAAACGGTCTACCGACTGGGGTGGATGGTCGTCGTCCAGGAACAGGGCCCGCACTTGCCTGATATCGGCCAGTGACCTGCCCTGCCCATTGGTGCGGTTGATGGTGACACAGACAGCCGCCCCCTGGCGGTAAAGCCCAGTCAAGGTTTCCCAACTCTCCTCCAGTCCGCCCTGTATGGCCGTCTCCAGGGGATCACGACCCGGCAGGCGGGTATAGGGGGTATCGGAAAAAGTGCGAAAGGAAAAACTTTCAGCACAGGGATCCAGGGCCTGGAGAAACCGCTCCGCTTCATGAAAGTCCGGGATCAAGTCCCCTGCCTGCTGCACTATCCAATCGGTGACATGGGCAACACAGGGATCCGGTCTGACTCTCACGCTGCAGTATTAGAGAAGGCATAGGCGCCGTAACCGACCACCTGATCCCTTGGGCCTGCGGTATCGCCGGAATTGCGTAGGTCGATCAACTCGCCCTGGAGTCCCTGCCGTTTGGCCAGGTTGAGCAAGCCCAGTATCGGTATGCGCCCACAGGCATCCTCATAGCCGATGGCCTCCGGATGGAGGGTAATGATGGCCTCGGAAGTGGCCCGGTCCAGCCGCTGCGCAGTGAGATAGTCGTGGTAGTGACTGAGGTCGGAACTGATCACGATCAGCGTCTCCGGGCCTCCCCAGAGCCTTTCCAAGACCTCCGCCACCTCTTCACTGCCGGCATCCCCCACCACCAGAGGCACCAGCTTGAACTTATCCAGCACCAGTTGCAGGAATGGCAGCTGCACCTCCAGCGAGTGCTCATCGGCATGGGCTGCCTGCAGCAGCTTCACCTGCGGCAGATTGCTGATCTGCCGCTGACTCTCCTGGTCGATGGGGATCCTGCCCAATGGGGTCTGGTAATAGTCCGCATCGGTGATCGCAAGACCGTGAAAAGGCACCCGATGGGAAGGACCCAGTAAAATGACCCGTTCAATTTGCTCCGACCCGGTGACGAGCCTGGCATAGGCACTGGCGGCCACAGGACCGGAGTAGATGAAACCCGCATGGGGAGAAATAATCGCCTTGGGCAGTTTGCCTTGCGTCCCCGCTTGAGCCAGAAAGCCCTGCACCATTGATCTCAACTCGCTCGGATCAGCGGGATAAAACATCCCGGCAACTGCTGGATGCCTTGTAGTTGTCATGCCTGCCTCCTGATGATATCGGCGCTTTGCAGCCGATCAGGTTCAAGATACCCGGTTCTGCCGGCAGAGGAAAAGATCGGCCAGAAAGTCTATTTAAATTATAGGTCTCAATGCAGCCCTATTGTCCAATCTTAACTGGCAGCAGATGAATACGGCCGTGAGAAACCGCGGCGGTTCAAGCTTAGACCACAAATATCACTTGGGTAGCGAGGTAGTCGAATCATTCATTTTCCATATCGGGTTAGCCCGGAAATTTCACCCGTGAACGTGATGATCGTGCCAAGATCGTCGTTCAGAGGTGGATTTTCGATTGAATCAATAGCCAAAGCTATTGAGGATTGAGAAAATACCAGCTCTGGGCCACGAGATCGGTACGAGGGCTCGTTCAGCATTCTCCGGTTACGCTTTGCACTTTGTTAAAACTTCAAATAATTTATCTAGAGTATTAATAGCTAATATGAAAACTCAGCGAACGGGTGAATTTTCCGGGCTAAACCAGCCTGCCGATCCATCCGCGGATCATGAGTTCGCCCAGGCCCTCGGCATCCAGCCCTTGATCCTCCGCAATATCAGCGATGCTGACGCCCGACGCACAGGCATCCAGCAGATTCAAGATGCCGGATTCAGAGACCACAGGCACTGAATGCTGGTTCCGGCGCTCGACTACCAGGTACCAATCACCCGCCACCACCTGCATGACTGGCGGCTCGGCAGCATGCTGATGCGCCTCCCAGATCGCATGTACCGGCCAGGGTGTGCGCAACCAGGCCAGACAGCGACGGGGCCGCGGACACAACCGGTCAGCGTCGTCTGCATGCAGACGAGCCATATCAAGCGGCTCATCATCTGCTTGATAGTAGACCTGATGACAAAGCCACTCCAGACGCAGCAGATCCGCCAGCCAGGGTAGCTGAGCAAATGCCGGCAGCCGCCCTATCATATCGTCGAGAAGACCCGCAAAGCCGGCGCCAAACTGATTGAGATCGGGATGGGTCGAGGGATAGCGCCTGACACATTCACGCGCCAAGCCACGAAAACAGTCAGCACCGACCAATCTCAGACACACTGGATAGACTGATTCAAGTGCTAAGCTGCGTGAGCCGAGAGTGTTGTTTCGGTAAATCTTAAGGCCTTGCTGTATCCACTCTCGATGGTCATTCAGCAGGCTGTTTTCCAGCAGAGATCCAGTTGCTGACTCTGTCTCGATCGATTCGCTCAGGGATCGCTGCCATGCGGCGAGCCCATTCATGCCACTTCACCACTCAGCTGGTGAACAATCGACGCCGCCCTGGCAGCCTCATCGAGCAATATATTGAGTGGTGGAATATCATTATCCCATTCGATGCAGACCGGCACATCAGGCACCAGGCTCATCAAGCGGGCAAAAAGATCCCAGACCGGCTCACTCACCCGGTTGTTGTGCGCATCGATGAGAAAATGCCCCTTATCCTCATATCCCGCCAGATGGATCTCACGAATTCGCTGTAATGGGATGCGTTGCAAGGCCGCTGCGGCGTCAAAGCCGAGATTCACCTGATTCACATACAGATTGTTGACATCCACCAGCAGATAACAATCAGCCTCTTCAGCAACGGCTGATAAAAATTCCGCTTCGCTCATCGGAGCAGCGGATTTCAGATAGGCGGATACGTTTTCCAGCAGCAGGTGGCACTCTAGATAATCCTGGACAGTGCGAATGCGATTGGCCACATAGCGCACGGCTTCCTCGGTATAGGGCAGCGGCAAAAGATCGTGATAGTGATGGCCCTGATATTGTGTGAAGCAGAGATGGTCCGATATCCAGGCGGGAGATACATGGGCAGCAAGTTGCCGGACACTTTGCAGATAGTCGAAATTCAGCGAATCGACACCGCCCAGGTTCATTCCTACAAAATGCAGGGTCACCGGGTATGCTGAAATGATCTTGTTTAACTGCAACCGGGTCATGCCTCCCGGGGCCAAAAAATTATCCGCCAGCAGTTCCAGCCAGGGCACAGCGTGCTGGCCGGTCATTAGCTGCTTGAAATGAGGATCACGCAGGCCGATGCCGACACCCGACACCGGCCCACGCCCCCCGGGGGGGAACGTGGTCGCCATGTGCTGTTACTTGGCTGGCTTGAGACCAGCAACAACACCACCGGTTATCTTTTCACAGGTTCCGGCAGGCAGGTAGATCCATTCCTGAGGCGAATTGTCCAGGGTCGACTGACCGGAGCAGCTGTGCTTTTTATCCAACGATCCACAATCATTTTGACCGGCTTTGGAGACACCTGTGCATTTCTCCCAGTTCTTGGGAGCATCGGGTACCGCCTGAGCAGTATTTGCGGCAAGTACTGCACCGGCAGTCAGCATGGCAGCCAGGGCAGCTTTCGTACGCACTGAATGATTCATTAATTGGTTCCTCTATTTGGTAGATTATTCGGCTATTAGCGCAGCCTCAATGGCCTGCACTCACTTGCATAGACGTACGAAATAGAAAAATGGTTTCAAACAACTCATTAACCCGAACATTGAAAATGCCGGGTTAATCACCGACACAGGACCAATCCCGCTCCCTGCGGGATTCGGCATCTCCTACATCCTTGTGGGTCAGAGGTGCTGGCGTGGCCGCAGGCCATTGAAAGCCAATAAAAACAAGGAAATTGACACATTTTCAGCGTTTTTCATTGGCGTCGATCCAACGGATCAGGACGATCTATTTGATTGCCAAAAATACCCATAAAAGCCATATGGCTTCCGCTCTATCGATAACTCGCCAACCGCACCGGCTGCCGCTGCGCTCCCCAGTCACCGGGTTGCGCCTCGAATACACCGGCACAGCGGGTCCCACAGGCCCGGCATTCGCCTGCTGGGGTCAGGTTCCAACTGCTCAGTTCATACCAGTCCCGCCCGATCAATAATTCGCCGCACTGGTGACAATAGGTGCTGTCCCCTTCCGGGTCGTGCACATTACCCACGTAGGCGTGGTGTACACCGTTCTTGATGGCGATGCGACGCGCCATTTGCAAGGTGGCCGGTGGGGTGTGGGGGTAATCCATCATCTTCCAACTGGGATGAAAGGCGGAGAAATGCATCGGCACATCAGGCCCCAGTTCTTCAACCACCCATTGGGTCATGGCCTCCAGTTCCGCCTCCGAGTCATTCTCGCCGGGAATCAGCAGGGTAGTCAGCTCGAACCAGACATCGGTTTCGTGTTTCAGATACCGCAAGGTCTCCAGTACCGGCTCCAGATGCGAGCCGGTCAACTTATGGTAGAAGGTCTCGGTGAACGCCTTTAGATCCACATTGGCGGCGTCCATCACCTGGTAGAACTCGGCACGGGGCTCCGCACAAACATATCCCGCGGTCACTGCCACCGATTTGATGTCGCTTTCTGCGCAGGCCTTGGCCACATCGATGGCATATTCATGGAAGATCACCGGATCGTTGTAGGTGTAGGCGACGCTCCGGCAGCCCAGTTCCCTGGCCGCCCTGGCAATGGTTTCAGGGGAGGCCTCGTCCGCCAGGGTATGCATCTCCCGGGATTTGCTGATATCCCAGTTCTGGCAGAATTTGCAACCCAGATTGCAGCCGGCGGTACCGAAAGACAACACCGGCGTGCCGGGCAGGAAGTGATTCAACGGCTTTTTCTCGATGGGATCGACGCAAAAACCGCTGGAGAGGCCGTAGGTGTTCAGCACCAAGGCGCCCTGGTGATTCTCACGCACGAAACAGAAGCCTTGTTTGCCTTCCTTGATGTGACAATAACGGGGACAGAGGTCGCACTGCACGCGGCCATCCTCGAGCTTGTGCCAATATTTCGTAGGGAAGTGGCTGACCATCAGTATCAGGACTCTTAGTAGATTACCTACTATTAATTCTAGTCTACCGGATCAGCTTTCGGCCAGCCGCGCGAAGCTCGTCTCGCATACCCGGTATAGGGCAGTGGTTGAAAAAACAGTCCGGATCAGACTGCCCTGTCGTTAGACGGCCAGGAATACTGAGTGTAAGAAGGATGAGATCAGTGGCCTATCTATGTATCTAACTGATCGCCCGCTTGGGTTTATCCAGCTGTTGTTCGAGCAGTTCGACAACATCCTGAAAGCGCGCCTTGTTGTCGTCTCTTATGGTCATCAGCGTTCGATGGGCATCGAGAACCGTGCGCGCCATGTCAGGCCCCGTATTGTCTGGTAATCCAAGCTCCTGGCCGTTGGTCATTACGTGCCCCACCTCATCCACGATATCGAAAACCTCGTCAAAACCTATTGAGAATAGTAAGGTATTGATATCCTCATTGGTCGAAACCAGAGTCACTTTCGGCGCACCGCAGTGCTGCATCAATTTGGCGATGCGAGCCAACAGACCAAGATTGGTGCTATCGATAGTCTTGGTTTCCCTGAGATCCACCATAAAACCCTTCGGTCTTGGACCCTCGAAAAGCTTGCTGATGAACTTATCCAGCGAGGCACCAATGGTATAACGTATCTGTCCTACGTATTTGAGCCCGTGGATATCATTATTTGCCGCGTAATAAACTTTAT
The DNA here is from genome assembly GCA_963797085.1 of uncultured Gammaproteobacteria bacterium. GTDB lineage: Bacteria > Pseudomonadota > Gammaproteobacteria > Chromatiales > Chromatiaceae > JASJBU01. The sequence goes on along the minus strand of CAWCOA010000031.1, from coordinate 67,928 downwards.
TATCAGACACTTGCGTACTGCCTCGTAATGGCCAACATGGCTACGTCATCCAATAGTTGGGTGGCGTCTCCCAATCCGATCACATTTTTCAACTCATCCAGCGACATTTCAGTGCTCTGCACATTCGCCAGGAGATGCTCATAACACACTTTATTGGTGGTGTCAGGCATCAATTCGAAAATACCGTCCGACATGAGTAAAAGCAAAAAATCGTCGGGTAAGCGTATCTCATTATTAGTGAACTGCACATCATTGAATAGACCCACCGGCCGACCTTTGGTAGTCAACTGCTGAATTTGAGAGCCGTCATAGATCAAGGGATGTGGATAGTGCCCCCCATTGCTCACAACCAGTCTATGCCCAGCCACATCCATGACACCGTAAAACATGGTGATGTACTTATCCAGATCCTGCCGGTAAAGCTCGTCATTCATTCGTTGCAGTGCCTGGTTGGGGATGAGTATTGTTTCATCCCCATCCTTGAGCGCATCACGCATCTGCGACATGAGGGTCTTGACGATCACTGTCACGAAGGCTGAACCGGTATCGTGACCGGAAACATCCACTATATAGAAACCGATATGCTCATTGTCGATGACAAAGTAGTCAACAAAGTCGCCGCTCAATTGCATCGCGGGGTAAAGCCGGTGGCGAAAAATAAAATCACCCAATACCAGATCATCAGGCGGCAGCAACCTGACCTGCACTTCCCTACCGGCCTGCTGGTTCGCTTCCAACTGCTCGAGTGCATCACTCAGCTCCTGATTGACCTGCTCCAGTTCCGCCTGGTATGCACGGTTCTCACTCACCAGCCTGGCCCTTTCCAACGCCTTGTTGATTGCCACATCCAGTGCCTGCATATCAGGAATGGGTTTTGTGATGTAATCCCAGGCGCCCCTTTTGAGGGCCTGAATGGCGTCACCGATCATGCCGGCGCCGGATACGATGATCACGGGAGTATCCGGGGAGGCCTGGTTTATCTCTTGCAAAACGTCCAGACCATCCAATCCTGGCATTCTGAGGTCGCAGAGTACTAAATCGGGTTGTTTTTCAAGAAACAGATCCAGTCCCTGTTGGCCGTCGGCAGCCTCCAGCATTGTATAGCCACTGTCTTCCAGATAGGCAAAGATGTTCGCCCTTATGGTCGGGTCATCCTCGATGGTTAAAATGAGTTTGCTTTCTGACATACCACAATACTAGTTAATTTCGCAGGGATTTTATTGCCTCAGCGATTAGGGTCATATCGGCGAGAGGTTTTTGAAATATGTGCTCATCCATGATGCCAAAACCTTTTAGATCGTTGGGTACGATGTAATCTACCGATCCAGTATGCACAATAAAGCGAATCTCGGGGTTAATTTTATGGATAGCCAGTATCGTCGTATTGCCGTCTATGCCTGGCAAACGCATATCCATAACGCAGACATCGACTCCTTTGTCTTCTGTCAGCCTTTCAATTGCTTCCTCACCTGAGGCGGCGGTAATGACATCGAGCCCTTCATCCTCTAAAAAAACCTTCAGGCTGGATGCGATGAGGGATTCGTCATCCACGATCAAAATACCCGTGTTCATTTACGCAACGCCTGCTTCTGCATAGGGTAACCGTATAACAAACCGGCTCCCTTCGCCGAGCAATGAATCCACAGAAATTGTGCCCTTATGTTGTTCTGTAATGATGTAGTAGGAAACCGAGAGGCCCAAGCCTGTTCCCAGCCCGATGGGTTTGGTGGTGAAAAAGGGTTCAAATACCCGCCCCCGCACCTCCTCATCCATCCCAGGTCCGCTGTCTTCAACCTCTATTCGCACCCACCGGGGCTCTTTTTTAGTTCTAAGCACGATACGCTCTCGACTCGGGTTTTCCTGGTCTGCCAAGGCATGAGCGGCATTCTTCAGCAGATTGAGCAATACCTGTTCAATCTCTGTACGATCGCAGTTAACGGGTGGGAGATTTTCTTCATACTCTCTTACGATGGTGATTTTTTTAAAATCGTAGGTCTTCTTCAGATCGTAGTCACTAGCTGCAATACGCACCACTGTGTCGAGTAAGTCATTGATTGCGACGGGAGAAAATTCCACTGTACTGCGGCGACTGAATGCCAGCATATCTGCCACGATAAGGCTGGCCCGCTCTGCAGCCTCACGAATTCCCTGCAGAAAACCAAGAATACCGCGTCTCTCGAGAAACTCGTGCATCACAGCAAGGTCGAGTCCAAGTTCATCGGCCGTGGATTGAGTTGCCGGCAGCTCATTTGACAATCGACGCTGAATATTCTGGCTACTCTGCAGCACCCCACTCAACGGGTTATTGATCTCATGGGCCATACCAGCCGCCAGACCTCCCACCGTCATCATCTTTTCGGTCTGCACCATCATCTGTTCCATCTGAACACGCCGTGTTACGTCATCAATACGAATAACTGCTCCCCTCCTATTTTCGATCTCCAGGGGGTAAATGACGATTTCAGAAAACCGCGGAGTATCATTGGGATGAGTTACATGGCGCTCGATCCTGGTGGGTTTACCGGTATTAATGGCATCCTTCAATTCGTGCATCCGAGACGCAAAATCGGGCAATACATCTGAAAAGGGCCTGCCATGGACTTCGTTGGTCGATAGTCCGGTCTCCTTCTCGGCACCCTTATTCCACATTGAAATGTTCCCCTCAGCGTCCACTGCCACCAGGGTAGACGGCATGGAGTCAAAGACACTTTTCAGGTAAGCACGGGTTGCCTCCAGCTGTTCAGCCGTCTCCTGCAAGCGGTGATTGGTGCTATCGAGGACCAGGGCCTCGCGTTTTCTATGCAGGCTGAGCCAGACCATACGCCACAACACCAAGCCGATCAGGGCAAGTCCACTGAAGAGCTGCCAGCGAAGCTTGTTGATACTGGCATCTACACTGCCTAGATCCTTAACAAACAGCAAAGATGCCTTTCCCCGGTAGGAATAGCTGATCGTCTCCTCCAAGCGGTAGGGACTTTCCGCAGGCTTATCCCGTTGATAATGACCGAACACAAAACCATTGGCTGCCGTTAGCTTCAACTCTTGGGTGTATCTGACATGCCTGCCCCAGGATGCGATCAAGGTACCCAGCTGCTCGAATTGTTGCTGCTGCAAAACACCTCTAAGCATAGATTCGATGAACTGAATATCGTCTTTGGCATTCTCCATGGCCAGCTGCGTTGAAAACTCCCTTTGTTGTTCGAGAATCGTCACGGTCGATACCAGCAGGATCAGCATGAACAGAATCAATCCTGGCCATGGCGATCGCAATTTTCTATTGGGTGAAGTTGCAGCCACTATTCAACGCCTTGTTCACCGAGTACTTTCAGCACCACACGCAAATTGTCGTAGTCCGAATCCTCAACCGGCACCAGGTCAGTCACACTAAGTTTGATGGCGCGCAGGATGTTCCGGCCTTCTTCCGTATCGGACAGTTGATAGAGTGCTTTTCTGAGCGCCTCGACAAAACCGGCTGATGCATTTGCACGAGCCACAAACAGGTGTTCGGAAAACGGAGCACTCTTGGCGAAGGATATTAGTCCTCTGTCTTTGTAATACGCCATCACCTCCTCCTTGACAGCACCCGCATCGAATGCTTCCGAGAGCACCCCCATGGCGACGTTCTTGTGGCTGCCCAGAAATTGATAATCCGCCAGATCCTCCACATTCACTCCCGCCTCCAGCAACATAAACCGCGGCACTAGATGGCTCATGGTGGAGGCCGGATCACCAAAGGCAAAACGTTTTCCCTGCAGCGCTTGAATATCACTGATGCCGCTGTTCGAGTTGGTCACCAGATAGCCATGGAAGACTGGTTCACCGTTGATTGCAAGTCGCGCCAATAAGGGTTTCCTGCCATATTTTTCCACCATGCGTACATAAGTCGCGGGCCCCATGTAGGCGATATCCACCTTGTCCTTGCCTATATGCATGATGTGTTCACCATAATCCCGGCCGACGCGTACCTCGACCCTCCTATCCAGGAATGCCTGGAGATAATCGGCCAGTGGTTGGTAACGTTTTCTGAGTTCCAGGAAAGGCAGATAGGGATGAACAGCCAAGACAATGGGCGACTCGGCATCCTCTGCGGCATGGATGGGTGTAATCCCACCCAGCGCCATCAGCAGGATCGGAGTCAATAACCACCTGTTTGCAAATCGCAGCATAAACATAGCCCTGAGGAAGAAAATCCGTGCAGAATATCAAAAATTTCAAGCTAAAAAACAGCCGCTGTCTGATACAGGTAAAGGAAGCGGCTCAATTGTTAGATTAGCAATTAGCAGGATATGCTACACACTTATTTTTCATAAGCCGCCGTATTTGCCGGCAAAACCTAACCACAGCACGCTTGCCACATGTCTGCCAAAGACCCTCTCAAGACCCAGCAACGGGTCGACTTCGCTACTGCGCTGCAGCGTCAGGCCGCAGCGGCATCGCAACGCAGAATGCTGGTGCTTTCAGGTAGTCATCCCTGGTGTAAATCACAGGCGAGAGCCCTGCTGGCGCAACTACCATGCGCAAAGCCCTTATGGATTGGTGATTCTGCCCCTGCAGGCATCGCCGGCCGGACAAACTCCGAGGCACAGACCATGATCGGCACTGAGACAGCAGCTTTTGTCTACGACGCCTATACAGGGTTCGACCCGGATGCCTTCGGGGTGCTGAGTGGAACCCTGCTCGGTGGCGGTCTGCTGGTGCTGTTGACGCCCCCACTCGATGAGTGGTCTCGCTATCCCGACCCTGAGCATGAGCGGATTACCGTTGCTGGCATTCCAGCTTCTGCTGTCACCGGTCGCTTCCTGGGCAGGCTGGCCAAATCGATCAGGCAAGACCCTTCCGTCATCTGCTTCGAAGAACATGGCGATGTTCCAGACCCACCGCCCCCTGCCCCAGACAAAGGATCGCCTGTGCCATTTGATGACATCTGCCGCACCCGGGATCAGGCTGAAGCCGTTGAGGCGGTGATGCACGTTGTCACGGGTCACCGGCGGCGACCAGTGGTATTGATCTCTGACCGGGGAAGAGGTAAATCCTCTGCTCTGGGAATCGCCGCCGCTCGCCTCATTGAATCCGGAAGGAAAAGCATTCTGGTTACCGCGCCCAGGCAGTCATCCACCCAGTCCCTGTTCAAGCAGGCAGCCCAGTATCTGAGCGAGGCAAAAACCACCAGAGGTTCACTGCACCTGGGCGACAGCAGCATCACCTATAGCGCACCCGATCACCTCCTCCAGCATCCACAGCCCGCCGACTTGCTGCTGGTGGATGAAGCCGCAGCCATCCCGACACCGATACTGGAGGCGCTGCTGGATCACTATCCGCGGATCGCCTTTGCCAGCACCATTCATGGCTATGAAGGTACCGGCAGGGGTTTCGCCCTGCGTTTCCGCCAGGTGTTGGATCAACGTTTTCCACTCTGGCGCGAGGTGCGCCTGGAAACCCCCATTCGTTGGGCGGCCGAAGATCCGCTGGAGAGATGGCTGTTCTCCGCCCTGGCGCTGAATGCCTCACCGGTCCTGGATGATTTGATTGCCACCGTACAGCCTGATGAATGCACCCTGGAGATTCTGGACAGGGATCGCTTGGTGAACAATGAGGCGGATCTGACCGACCTGTTTGGTCTGCTGGTGTTGGCCCACTACCGGACAACTCCATTCGACCTGCGCAATCTGCTTGATGGGCCAAACCTGACCATCTTCTGCTTGAGGGCCCGGGGACGTATCGTTGCCACCGCCCTGTTAGCCGAGGAGGGAGGCTTCGATCCAGCTACCGCCCACGCCATCTGGGCAGGTTATCGGCGTCCCCGGGGCCATCTGCTGGCCCAATCTCTGGCGGCCCATATTGGCCTGGAAAGCGGCGCCAGTTTGCGCGGCGCCAGGATCATGCGCATTGCCGTGCACCCGATATTGCAGCAGCGAGGGCTCGGCAGCCGCCTGGTCGAGGGGATCCAACGTCAGACAAAAACTGCCGCCCTGGATTATCTGGGCAGCAGCTTTGGCGCCACCCATGAACTGGTGAGATTCTGGAGCAAGCATCGGCTGTTGCCGGTGCGTATCGGGCTGCGTCGGGGAGCCAGCAGCGGTAGTCAGTCGGTCATCATGCTATGTCCATTTACTGCGGATGGAGAACAGATTTTCAACACTGCCCGGGTGCGCTTCGCACAACAGCTCCCACGACTTCTGACAGACCCCTTGAGCAGCATGGATCCCGAACTCGCCTGTGCGCTACTGGCTCATGCTTTAGCTGCCGTCAAAAGCGCCACTCGACCCATTCGACTGGCTCGACCTGATTGGTTTTGCATTCGCTCAACGGGGTTATGAGATCAGTCTGCCGGCAATCGAGATCCTCACTCTCAGAGCGCTGACGGAGTCACGACCAGAACCGGCGCATGCCCAATTGTTACTGATGAAGGTGTTACAGGTCAGGGCATGGCGGGATTGCGCACAGCGTTTCAATCTGAGCGGACGTACAGGGGTAGAAAATCTTCTCCGTGAGCTGATTGGACAGCTTGTTATGCATTACGCCGATAGCGCCACCCGGGAAACCGCACTCACGATTAAGGCTGAGAGACCGGGATAATCTCCACGGGTTTACCCTTTTTATGTTGCCTGGGCCAGACTGCGTAGTGTCCGGCCGGTAAGGCATCAAGCCGACGCCGGTTGATGATCTCCACAGCCGGCTCAGAGAGTTCCAGAACCGGTAAGCGACGTCGGCTACCCGCCGCCGTTAGCGTCAAATTATCCTTAAGCTGCTGCGCTATCCAGACAGGAGTCTTGGCATGCACCAGGCTGAACTGACTGTAATCCCAAAGCAGCAGTTCGCTCAACACCGAGTCTCCTTGCAACTGGGGATTCAGGAATTGAGTGACCAGGTCAAATAGCTTGTCGGGCTGCAGATTGTCCCGTGCAATCCCTTCCCCAACCCGTTCCAGTAGCGCAGCAAAGCAATTCGTCACCCGATCATCGTAATAGCCGGGGACCAGCCACATCAGGGTCGAAGTCAGATAACCGCTGTTCCACAAGCGTTCCAGCAGCTCTGCATAGAGTTTGAAGCGGGCGATTTCCTGAAAACTGAGCAATGGATGTGCGAGTACCTCGTAGGGAGGCTTAGGGTCCCAACGATAGCCAAACTCAACGGCTTTTTCGCGCAAAGGGGTTCCGGGCAACAGCTTCAGGCTGCCCAATTGCAGATGCTCCGCATACAGCCTGAAGACTCTGTCCAGGGAGTCACGGCATTGCGCTGCATCCTCTCCTGGCAATCCAACGATCAGGTCGAGGTGTACCGGGTGGCGGGCCATAGCCACCAGTTGCTGGATATTCTGCAAGGCCAGGGGTATCTGCATCTTGCGCTCAATGGTGCTCAACACCGGCTCGGAAAGGGTCTGCAGGCCGATCTCGAACTGGAACTTGCCGGGTGCAGCTCTACGGAAGATCGCCATAGCTTCCGGTGAAATACGGTCCGGATTGAGTTCCAGATGAAAACGCAGACCATCGGGAGTCTTCGGCGAAACGCTCCAGGAGCGCCACTGTACGTGCTTTTCCCAAATGGAAACTGCGGTCAAGCAGTTTGATCACCTTGTTTTGTAAAGTCTCGAGGACAGCAAGGTCGGCCTCGATTCTTTCGCTAGGAAAGACCCGCAACCTTTCATCGGCGCTGCTACAGAAGGTGCATTTGAAGGGGCAGCCCCGGGAGGTCTCCCAATAGACCAACGGCTTATCAAACGTCATCATGCCATTGGAGACCGGAGCAGGAATCTGGTCTACGGGTATCTGCTGAATCGGATTCCGCAGAGTATTCCCTGACTCTCTGCGAACCAGCCCGGAGATCTCGCTCAGCCTGCCTTTGCCGTGCAATATCCATTTAAGCAGGTCACGAAACGCCATTTCCCCTTCCCCATCGATGACATAATCGATTTCGGGATGCCTGGAAAGCAGCTCTTCGGCCCTGGGACCTGCTTCCGGGCCACCCAAGACAAGCAAGGCGTCAGGCAACAGTTGAGCCAACAAACCCGCCAGATGCAGGCAAGCCTCAATATTCCATAAATAGGTGGAGAAACCGACCACCACCGGTTGCTGTGTAACCAGCTGCTCCAGCAGGTCTTGCTGGCTTTTATTGACCAGTGATTCAAAAATACGGATATCCGGAAAGCCAATCTCGTCCACCGAGTAGGCCGCAATAGACTGTAATGCCAGTGAAGAGTGACTATAGCCCGCATGCAGGGCGACCAGTGCGATCGGCCTGTTATCTACAACAGCATCTGCCACCTGGCATCCTTTAACCTGATTCGACTAAAAAAACATCCACACTTAAGCATATGATGAAATGAGTTTGGGATCGCATTAAAGAATTTTTTTGAATGACCCACTTAATTGCCCAATCGTGCGCCTACTTCATGGCCATTTGCGTACCATAAACCGATATCGTCCGCCAACGCCTTGGCAATGATATCGAAGATATTACAGGTCCCTTTGAACACAAACCCGCTAAAACCACCACCTACCGAATAATCCTTGGCGATAAAGCTGCCAATTTTCTTACCACGTTCCGTTAAGTCTCCACTCACTTCCATGAATTTTGGTCCAGACCAACCACTACCGCCGAAGCCCCTGACATCCGTTATCTTGATGTCCAATATCTTGCCCTTGCCATTCGAGATATCGCCAACAGAGACAACCTCTACATCATGTTGTTCAAGTTGAGACTGAATATAGTCATGGAGTCGGTTATTCAGGTCACACTCTACGCGGATATTGTTCGGCACCCTCGCCGCCCTTTCAAAGGGAATCTCAGTTGCCATGGTTACCCGGTCATTACTCCACGCGCTTCCCAGCGGACTGAGGCATAGAATGCAAAGCAGCATGGGAATCAGGACTCTAATATTGTTCATGATCTGAACCTCCAGTGTTTCAATCAAGTGTGGGCTAATGAAGTTTTAGCTTCGGGAGTCTGCATCCCAAGCAGAAAACTGTCAAACGGATAATTGGATGATTCTGAGGCGGGATATGTTCAACAAAGAAAAATCATTCAGAAAGTAAAAACAACGCGGCAAAAATAATTGATATTTCAATTAACTGGCTTAATTAGATTAATCATGCATACCCTCTAAAAAAAGTTTTTCTGTTATCATTTCCCGCTACCCTCGCATTATAATCTGCTTGCGATTATGATCTGGCGTCGATTTCTCTTGCCAAGTTTTTTCGCCAAGTGGCGATCAATACTTATCCATTAGAAGTAAATTGCCATGACCCTCTTGGGCCAGATATCACAGCACTGCGAATTAACATTTACTCAATCTTTCAGAAAAACGATAGGGAATTATCATGCTCGATCTTGCAAAGACACGCATTGGTGTCATTGGTCTTGGTTACGTCGGACTACCATTGGCTGTCGAGTTTGGTAAGCGCTATCCCACTATCGGCCTGGATATCAATGCAGCAAGAGTCAAGGAATTAAAGGAGGGGCGAGACAGTTCCCTCGAGGTCGAGCCAGAGGAGTTGCAGAAGGTTCCGCATCTCTCCTACACGAGTGAACCGGATGACATCAAGGATTGCAATGTCTATATCGTGACTGTTCCGACTCCCATCAACGAACACAAGCAACCGGATCTCTCGCCGCTGATCGGCGCCAGTCATGTGCTGGGCAAAGTGATCAAAAAGGGGGATGTGGCGATTTTTGAATCCACGGTCTATCCCGGCGCGACCGAGGATGACTGCGTGCCAATCATCGAGGCCGATTCGGGCCTGACCTTCAACCAGGACTTCTTCGTCGGCTACAGCCCGGAACGCATCAATCCGGGTGATAAGGATCACCGCTTGATCACCATCAAAAAGGTAACCGCCGGCTCCACGCCGGAGGTGGCCGACTTCGTTGACGAGCTCTACCGCAGCATCATCACTGCCGGCACTCACAAGGCAAGCAGCATCAAGGTCGCCGAGGCGGCAAAGGTCATCGAAAATACCCAACGTGATGTCAATATCGCACTCATCAATGAGTTGGCGTTGATCTTCAACCGCCTGGGGATCGACACCCTCGAGGTGCTGGAAGCCGCAGGCAGCAAGTGGAATTTCCTGCCGTTTCGCCCGGGTCTGGTGGGTGGTCACTGCATTGGCGTCGATCCTTACTACCTCACCCATAAGGCCCAATCCATCGGTTATCAACCAGAGATCATTCTGGCAGGACGACGCCTGAACGACAGCATGGGGGCTTATGTGGTGCATACCACCGTCAAACTGATGATGAAACGAGGCATTGCCACCAGCAATAGTAAAGTCCTGGTACTGGGTCTAACCTTCAAAGAGAACTGTCCGGACCTGAGAAACACCCGCGTGGTGGATATCATTTCGGAGTTCCAGGATTATGGTGCGACAGTGGATGTCTATGACCCCTGGGTTAACCCAGAGGAAGCTCAACTGGAATATGACATAAGGCCCATCAATGAGCTTGTTGAGGGTAGATACCAAGCCATCATCCTGGCGGTGGCCCACCATCAGTTCGTCGCCATGGGGAGCGATAAATTACGCGCCCTTTGCAGCAAAAATGGTGTTCTATACGATGTAAAAAACATCCTGCCCGCCTCGGACGTGGACCTCCGACTTTAATGCCAAACATGGAAAATTTGAGTATCCAATGACTAGCTACAACTCACTCCAAGATCAACTCCTCGCCAATCAGTCAAGCTGGCTGATTACCGGGGTCGCCGGTTTCATAGGTTCCAACCTGCTGGAAACCCTGTTGAATCTGAATCAGAAGGTCATTGGCCTGGATAATTTCTCCACTGGCCACAGACACAATCTGGACAAGGTCCAATACGAGGTATCAACGGAACAGTGGGATAATTTCACCTTCATCGAAGGTGACATCCGTGAGCTGGCTGACTGCAGCAGGGCCTGTGACGGGGTCGACTATGTGCTGCATCAAGCCGCCCTGGGATCGGTCCCCCGCTCCCTGGATGATCCGATCACCACTAACGCCAATAACATAACCGGGTTTCTCAACATGCTGGTAGCCGCCAGAGACGCCCAGGTAAAACGGTTCGTTTATGCGGCATCGAGCTCCACCTATGGTGATCATCCGGACCTGCCGAAGCAGGAGGACAAGATTGGTAAACCTTTGTCGCCTTATGCGGTGACCAAACTGGTCAACGAACAATACGCACAGGTATTCGCCCGCTGTTATGGCTTCAAGACCATCGGGCTGCGTTATTTCAACATCTTCGGCAGACGCCAGGATCCAGATGGCGCCTATGCGGCAGTGATTCCGAAATGGGTCGCCTCGTTGATCCATGACAAAGAGGTCTTCATCAACGGTGACGGCGAAACCAGCCGTGACTTCTGTTACATCGACAATGCGGTGCAGGCCAACCTCCTGGCGGCCACAACGCAAAACCCGGCTGCGACGGATCAAGTTTACAATGTGGCGGTGGGCGATCGGACCAGTCTGACCCAGCTCTATGAAAGTATCCGTAAGATCCTGAGCAAGGATTTTGAACATCTTGAGGGGGTAAAACCCACCTACCGTGACTTTCGGCCCGGTGATGTCAGGCATTCGCTGGCCGACATTTCAAAGGCCCGCGAACTGCTTGGCTATGAACCCACGCATCGTATCGATGCAGGACTGGAGGAAGCCATGAGCTGGTATGTGGACGATTTGAAAGCTAGCACTTCTACTGGGGATTATGAATCAACGTAGGGAGTCCGCATGAGAGTATTAATCACCGGCGGCGCAGGTTTTATCGGATCTGCCCTGGCCATCCGACTGTTGGAGCGTGATGACGAAGTCATCAGTATCGATTGTCTGAACGACTACTACGATGTCGAGCTGAAGAAGGCCCGTCTCGCCAGAACGCTGGAAAACCCCAATTTTACCGATCTGCGTCTTGAACTGGAGGACCGGGAGGGGATCGCCGACTGCTTCACCCAATACAAGCCCCACCGGGTAATTAATCTGGCAGCCCAGGCCGGGGTTCGCTACTCCATTGAAAATCCGCTGGCTTACATAGACTCCAACCTACTTGGGTTCGGCAATATACTGGAGGGTTGCAGGCACAACAATGTCCAGCATCTGGTCTATGCGTCCAGCAGTTCGGTATACGGGGCCAACACTTCCATGCCCTTTTCCGTGCATGACAATGTCGACCACCCAGTGAGTCTCTACGCGGCTACCAAGAAGGCCAATGAACTGATGGCGCACACCTATAGTCATCTCTACCGGATACCGACCACCGGCCTGCGCTTCTTCACGGTCTATGGTCCCTGGAGCCGCCCTGACATGGCAATGCTCAAGTTCGCCCACAAGATTATGAGAGATGAGCCCATCGATGTTTTCAACTATGGAAAACACAAACGGGACTTTACTTATATCGATGATATCGTGGAGGGTGTTATCCGTGTCCTGGACCGCATCCCCGAACCCAATCCGGACTGGAGCAGTGACCAGCCCGATTCCGCCTCCAGCACCGCGCCTTATCGTCTCTATAACATCGGCAACAATGAACCGGTAGAGCTGATGCGCTATATCGAAGTCCTGGAAGAGAGCCTGGGAAAGAAGGCAAAAGTCAACATGCTGCCACTGCAGGATGGTGATGTGGTCGCCACTTATGCGGATGTCGCCGACCTGATTGCCGACACAGGATACAAGCCAGACACCAAGCTCGAAGTGGGAGTGGAAAACTTTGCAAACTGGTTCCGGGACTACTACGGCTACTGAGGTCTGGGCTACAGCCTAGTACTCCGTCAACATAGCGGACAATGGAGTACCAGGCATAAAAAACGAGGAATGGCACCTGGAGGCAACCGGGTGCTCATTCCTCGCCCTAGACCAGCGCAAATCACGGAAACGACCAACCGTGTGCGTTGGAGGGTAGAATATAGAGACTCGACGGGTTGTTCATTGATCTAGGTCAATTAACCATGAGACTGTCTCAGTTATTAGAGACCTGATATATCCTTTTGTTTTATATAGCTAATAATCAAGACCTCCCCCCTCTTACAGAAAAGACTTTCAAATCACCCCGCCTGTTTAGTGACGTTCAAACCGCCAAACAGATCCAGTAGACGCGGAATCAGCCGTCGGAATTCCAGACTCATTAGACTGAATGCAACGTCATATTGCGCAACCTCATCCTCTGTTTGCGCATCGGCGGCCTCCTCTTGAATAACATCCAGAAACTTGATGCGCTTGAGGGCCAAATCCGCTTCGATCGTACAAGCGAGGCGTTCATCCCACTCCAATGCAAGCTTTACGACCTGTTTGCCTGCCGTTAGGTGGGCCTGTATCTCTTCTGCAGTCAGGTCCTGTCCTTTACAGCGGATAGTTCCCCCCTCATCATCCGTGTCACGCAGCTCACAACTGTCCATCAGCACGAAATCCTTATGTTTAGCAGGCTGGCGCAGCCACTCGGTGAGCACGGATGCGGGTGCATTAACCACCTCAAACGGGCGTACCGGCAGACTTCCCAGTGACTCCCGCAACAAGGAGATGATGGACTCAGCCTTTGAGCTGCTCGAAGCATCCACCAGAATCCAGTCGTTTTTCTTGTCGATCATGGCAAAGATTCTGGCGGAGCGAACAAAGGCCCTGGGCATCAGCTGATGGATGATTTCATCGCGCATTTCGGATCGTTCGTTGCGGGCGATTTTCCTTCCCTCTTGAGACTCAATGGCCTCTATCTTTTCTTCCAGCGTCTCAGTAATGACTGAAGCTGGCAAAAGTTTGTCTTCCTGTCGGGCACAGATCATCACACAACCAGCCACTTCATGAGCAAGTTTTTCCGACCCCCTGCCCAATGGCGACGTCCAGCCCAGCGAGGACGGCTCATGGCTGCCACAAGGGTGGAATGCCTTGACCAGCAGCTGCTCATCAAGCTCGTCCTCTGACAGGCTGACTGGCTTGCTGAGATGATAGAGACGGAGATTCTTAAACCACATGATTGAGTCCAATGGGAAGCGCAAGGAGGCGCGATTATGGCGAATACTTGCCAGTGAATCCAGACTTGATATTTATTCAGCATCGATTCATGGTTAACGGTGTATCGTATACCTCTAAGGGATAGTTTCATGTACGCTGACGCAACTCACAAACTCTCTGAAGATGCGCGGAATAAGCTCATCGATCTTGCCCGACAATCGATACAGCATGGCCTCAAGCAGGGAGAACCCCTGAATATCAGAGCTGAAAACTATAGCCCGGAACTACAGGCTGAACGGGCCAGTTTCGTCACGCTAAACCGGCAGGGTTTGCTGCGGGGCTGCATCGGTCACCTGGAAGCGAGCTTGCCGCTGGTGGTGGATGTCGCAGAAAATGCCTTTTCCGCCGCATTCCGGGACCCTCGCTTCCCGCCGCTCTCGCTGAATGAAGTTGTCGACCTGGAGATTCACATCTCGGTACTCACTCCAGCACAACCAGTCATCTTTAGCTCTGAAGCCGATCTGCTGCAACAGATCCGACCTGGAGTTGACGGTCTGATTCTGGTGGATGGCCAGGCGAAGGGCACCTTTCTGCCTTCCGTCTGGGAATCACTGCCACGAGCGCAGGATTTTCTGCGCCATCTGAAGAACAAGGCGGGACTCGCTGAAAATCATTGGTCTGAGACTCTGAAGATCTATCGTTATGAAACTGAATCTTTTCCAGGTTGAGTGTTCAGCGGCTACATTTGCTCACTGACCCGCTGGCGCAAGGTTTGCCATCGATCCAGATCGCCTCACCGAGACTGGCGCCTGCCAAGTTTGCCCGTTCCATCCTGCTGCCCGTCAGATCGGCAAAACGCAGATCAGCCGCCGTCAAATCGGCCTCTGAGAGATCCGCACCCTGGAGATTCGCCCCCAACAGAACAGCCAGATTGAGTTGCGCATAACTCAAATCAGCCCCGCTCAGATCGGCATAGCGAAGATTCGCAGCCGTCAGGTTAGTGGCTGTCAACTTGGCCTGCCGCAGCACCGCACTATTGAGGTTTGCACCCGCCAGACTGGCGGCTCCAACATCCACACCGATCAAACTACAATGCTGCCAATCCACCTGCGGCGCAGCCTGGGCGCTGCAATCTGGAGCGTCACCCGCGTTCGGCAGCCCTCTCCAGATCGATACGGCAATAATCCCGGAGATTAGTAGCGTCACTATCAATAATGCAGCAAATGGAAAGCCCTGAGCTTTGCCTGTACTCACCTGTTGCTCTGCGACCCGCCGGGCATGAATCAGCGACTGAGCTGAACGATCACCCATTTGGGCACGCAGTTTAAGGGGCACCACTTCCGGTACTGTCTGTATTTCTTGCCAGCTGCTGCGGTCTCTGCTGATCTCAGCATTCAGGCTCAACTCGCCGTTTGCCAGCAGATTTCTCACCCTGGCACTGGGGTAGGGTCCTAGCAGAGCACCCTCGATACGCAGGAACCAGATATTCTTTGTTTCTGTTGTTTGCTCGGACATCTTAGTGTTTAGATGGTTTATCTATATTGACTAGCGGCATCCGCTCAGGGTAATTGAACAACCATCCTGCTGATTTATACTTGAGTGAAGCCTACAGAGAAGCCAATACATGCGGATCCCCAGCGCAAAATTTTTTCTTCCCCTGCCCAACTCCATGCCAAAGGAGCAGTTGCTGCAAAGTCTCAAGCTTGGGCAGATTCTGCGTGGTACCGCCCTGAGCGAGAACCAGCAGGGGACTGTAAAATTGCAGATTGGCGTTGCCCGGCTCATTGCCCAGACCCAGATAGCAGTTAAACCAGGGCAGGCACTGACCCTGCAAGTCGACAAGACTGGCGAGCGTCCGGAATTGAGGCTGCTGACCCACCCGACCCTGCAGCAACTGCAGACCCAGGCTTTGAAGACGATTCTGCCGCGCCAGCAACCCATTCCGCCATTGCTGGAAAAGCTGCTGCACTTGACTGGCGGGAAAGGAAATATGGCCCTTCCAGGCGATGTGAAACAGGCCATTCAGTCCCTGCTTACTCGAATCCCCTCAACTGAGAATCCGCAGTTCAAGGCACAACTCAAGGAAGCGTTGCTGAATAGCGGCCTGTTCACGGAGGCACGCCTCCTGAGCAACTCGACCCACAGTAATGACCTGAAACTCAATCTGTTGAGACTCTTCCGCCTGCTGCAGCCTCTTTTGGCGCAGCAGGCCACAGTGCCACAAGCCGGCAACCCACCGGCCGAACCGATACCAGCTGAGGGGTTCGCTTCAAATGCAACGATAAAGTTTCTCAATGATCTTCTTAAGCAGCTTGACGCTACGCTTGCCCGTATTCAGACTAATCAGCTCGCATCATTGCCGCAGGATGAACCTGCACGCCAGACCTGGCAGTTTGAGCTACCCGTTTTGCACGGGGACAAAGCCGATCTCTTTCAAATCCTGATCAATAAAGATCATTCCACAAGCAGAGATGCCGAGGAACAGAGCTGGAGCCTGACCCTGCAGGTGAACCTGCCGGCACTCGGCCCTATGCGTGTACAACTGACTCTTCAGGGTGAAGCCATCTCCACGGTAATTTGGGCAGAACTAAACAACACCACGGATCTGGTGAAAGCACATCTGTCGTTACTGCAAAAGGCCTACGAGACGGCAGGCCTGGAGGTAAAAAAACTGGAAACCTATCAGGGCCGGATCGAGGAACTGGACCCTATGCCGAGGGACCTCTCCCTGCTGAGTGAAAAGGCATGAGCGATTACGACGCCAATAAGCCCGACCTGGCCATTGCACTGCAGTATGATGGTGAAAATGCCCCCCGGATCACTGCCAAGGGGCGCAGCGAACTCGCGGAACGCATCCTCGATCTCGCCAACCAACATGACGTGCCGCTGCATGAAGATCCTGAACTGGCAGCACTGCTTTCCCAGGTTCCCCTGGGCGACGAGATACCAGAGGCACTCTACCGCGCCGTCGCAGAAGTCATTGCATTTGCCT
Organism: uncultured Gammaproteobacteria bacterium; assembly: GCA_963797085.1. GTDB lineage: Bacteria > Pseudomonadota > Gammaproteobacteria > Chromatiales > Chromatiaceae > JASJBU01. The sequence goes on along the minus strand of CAWCOA010000031.1, from coordinate 51,034 downwards.
ATCTGTTGTCAGGCAAACGTCCCCCTGGTTTTGCAGAGGACAACGAAAACTAACCACAGGTCGTCAGACCTGGTTCACGGCGTTGAAAACAGATCAGCCTTGATGTCAGCGAAATCCCTTTTATCAGCTGCGTAGTTCTAAACAGAAAAGCGCCCTCACGAGCGCTTTTCTTTACCAGGAACACCCAAGGAGGCACTGATTAAATCAGACTTCCCCAAGTATCAGTCTCAGGTTTTGCTGTAATCGGCAATCCCCGGGTTATCTTTCACGCCAACCAGTTTGGGGGTGTTGAGTTTTTTGATCTTCACCGTTTTCTGGTCGCGCAGGTAATCAGCCACCACATCCCAGATCGGACGGCCTGGCGACTTGGAACCTACCGTAGCCCAGCCGGAGACCATATATTTTTTCTTGGCATCGATGGCAGTACCGTCATCCAGGGTCATGTTGGTGATGCGCTTGCCAAACCCCTGACCCGGCTCACAGACATAGTCCAATCCACCCAGGCGCACCATGTCGCCACCCTGCTGATAGTAAGGGTCCTTGTTGAAGAGGTTGTCGCAGACATCTTCCAGAATCGCCTTGATATCGGCGCCGCTCATCTCACGGCGATAGGTCTCCGGATAGGTGATGCAGGTCTGATCCATGACATTATCCATGGTGATCTTCTGCCCCGGCAGCACCGTGGTACCCCAGCGGAATCCGGGAGAGAGGGAGATCTGTGCATCGTTCACCTTGTTCAGGGCATCGCAGATCACCTGGTCGAAGGTGCCATTGAAGTTGCCGCGGCGGTAGAGCGTCTCCTCCGCTACTGCCAGTTCCTCTTCCAGTTTGTCTTTATAGGGCGCCCGTACACCATCGATATAGGCCTGCATCTCCTTGTCGGCGGGTAACAGGTTGGAGAAGATCGGCAGCAACCGGTAGCGGAAATCCCGCACCTTGCCGCCTTTCACATCCAGGTCCATGACGCCAAGAAACTTGCCATTGGAGCCGGCATTGGTTACCAGGGTCTTGCCAGCGGAATTCTTCACCACCGTCGGCGCCGGCATCCCATCGTGGGTATGGCCGCCGAAGATGGCATCGATGCCAGTCACCCGGGAAGCCATCTTCAGGTCCACGTCCATGCCGTTGTGAGAGATCACAACAACCACGTCAGGCTTTTCGTTCTCCCGTACTGCATCGACCGTTGCCTGCATGTGATCGTCCTGAATCCCGAATGTCCAATCGGGCATGAAACGCTGGGGATTAGCGATCGGTGTATAAGGGAAGGCCTGACCTATCACGGCGACGCGGGCGCCACCGACGTTCTTTATCACATAGGGCTTGAAGGCCGTGCCCTCGTCTTCGTCGAAACCTTCGTAATCGGCAAACCGATAATCAAACATAGCATCATCCTTGACACTAACATTCTGGGCCACAAAGTCACCCTTGAAATCAGCTATATTCGAGATCACTTCTTCATCCAGATAGGTAAACTCCCAATGCCCCGTCATGACATCCACGCCAAGCTGGTTACAGGCGCCTACCATATCCTTGCCTCGGGTCCAGTAAGCCGTGCCTGACCCCTGCCAGGTATCTCCGCCGTCCAGCAGCAGACTGTTGCCCGGGCCGCGATCGGCGCGCAGACCCTTGACCAGGGTCTGCAGATGGGCGAACCCACCAACCTTGCCATATTTTCCCGCCGCTGCATCAAAGTCCAGATAACTGAAGGCATGGGCCTCTATGCTGCCAGGGGTGATACCGAAATGGCTGAGGAGTTTTGTGCCTACCAGATGCGGAGCCTTGTTAAAGGCATATCCCAACCCCAGATTGACATTGGGTTCACGAAAATAGACTGGATTCAACTGGGCGTGGCTATCGGTGATGTGCAGTAGAGAGACATTGCCAAACTTGGGAATCTCATAGAGATCGCCGGGTTGGCGGGCTGCAGCAAAGATCGATGAAGGCATCATGCCCGCTGCACCGGCTAATCCCATTAACCGAAGAAATTCTCTTCTGGAAATCGTCATATTGTCTCATCCTCCAAGGTTCTGGACCAGGGTAGCAAAAAGAAGAGCTCAGCGGCTCAGATTAGATTTTTTAAAACGCTCTTCGTAAGTCGCCATGCCGTCTGGCAATTCACAAGACAACTCACTGTTGTAATGATTCTTCTTGGAAACTTTGCAATCTCAATTCTTTGAGCTGAATAATAGCCAAGCGCTATTATCTAACTAATTGTTACTTATAGAAAATTGACAGATGCACCATGATATATTGCGGTTTTCCTCAATCCTGCTCCAGGGTAAGCATCATACGCATCAAATGCGACAGGGAATCAGCCTCCATCTTCTCCATGACTCTGGATCGATGCGCCTCTACAGTGGAAAGCGTGATTCCCAAATCTTCAGAAATATTTTTGTTTCTGCGGCCGATAACAACCAAGTCCAGCACTTCTCGCTCTCTCGGGGTCAACAGATCCAAACGTTCCCGAATGTCGGACAGCCTTGATGCCTCGCCCCGCTGTTTTGCATCCATCTCTATGGCCCGGTGGACACTGTCGAGCAGAATCTGGTCACGAAACGGCTTTTCGATGAAGTCTACCGCTCCGGCCTTGACCGCCCGCACCGCCATCGGCACGTCACCATGTCCGGTAATCACGATTACCGGAGGATGGAGAGGCTCTTCAGCCAGCTTCTCCTGCATATCCAGCCCACTCATACCCGGCATACGAATATCGACGACCAGACACCCCGGCAGGCTGGGATCAAAAGCTTCCAGGTAATCACTGGCAGATGCATAACAGATAACCGGCAGACCAACAGACTCAAGGAGTAATTTGAGTCCTTTTCGCACCTCTTCGTCATCATCGACAACATACACGGCAGGCGTAAGTTTATGCATTTTTTCAGGAATCCTGATGCAGGGGTAGGATGAAGGAAAATTCCGCGCCACCCCCAGCGGGGCTGGTTGCATTGAGTTTACCACCATGCGCTTCGATGATCCCGTAACTGATGGACAGACCCAGACCCATGCCATCAGGCTTACTGGTGATAAACGGATCGAACAGATGATCGATCAATTCAGGTTTCAGACCGGGACCGTTATCGCTGACGACCAGACGAATCCCATCGACTCCCTCTCTGCTGGTCTGAATCGTCAGGTGCCGATCTTGCACAGAAACCTCACTCAACGCTTCTATGGAGTTTCTCGCCAGATTTAGTATCACCTGTTCGATCTGAATCTGCTGGACGGCGATCCCCGGCAGCTTGGGATCGAGATGCAAACTCAACCTGACACTGGCGCGCCACAGTTCCGGTCTGATCAGCACCACCACGGCATTGACCAGCGAGTTGATATCCGTTTCTGAACGCTCAAGCGGTTCTTTGCGCACAAAACGCCGCAATTGCCGAATAATCTCAGCGGCCCGGTCAGCCTGGGTTGCGATACGATCCATGACATCCACACAGACATTAGTATCCGGATTATTGGACTCCAATAGCCTGATGCTGGCCTGGGCATTGGTGGATATGGCTGTGAGCGGCTGATTCAGCTCATGGGCAATCCCTGAAGCCATTTCTCCCAGGGTACTTAGTCGTGCAACCCTGGCCAGTTCAGCCTGATGTTGTCGGGCGTCTTCCTCTGTCTGTTTCTGCTCCGTGATATCCCGAAACACCACGACGCTGCCGATTGTCTCCCCATCCTCATCTTTGATTGGCGTACTGCTGTACTCCACGGGAAAATTGCTGCCATCCATTCTCCAGAAAAGATCTTCCGAAATAAATCGCGAGCGATTATCACAAAAAGTCTGGTAGACGGGGCAATCATTGAAATCAAACGGTGTCCCGTCGGCATGGGTATGATGCAATAATTGATGCTGATTTTTGCCGATCACATCCGCTGCACTCCAACCCGTCAACTTTTCGGCTGCCCGATTAAAAAAAGTCGAGTTGCCATTCAAGTCAACACCATAAATACCGTCCGCCACCGAATCAAGAATCAACTCATGCTGGTGCTCCAGTCGCCTCTGGGCTTTTTTCAGCTCCTTGTTCAACCTCAGTACCCATAGTGTCATGAACACCATGAACAACAGAAACACAAGACCACCCAGTAACCAGTACCAATAACGGTGGATGGCGTCCAACAGGGTAAATTTGCCAAGATCTTCGTAGGGGGGCAGCAGAAGCTCCCGGAACAGTTCATGCACCGGTTGGTAATCCAGTGGAATACTCCAGCCGGCATATTTACCGGCAATTGCCGCTGGATGATCCTGGGGCATCTGCAACAGCGCCACAGCAAGCTGTTCGGCCAGTTCATTGGGGGTATGGGCAACCTTGCTAAAGGGCCATTCCGGATAGAGTCTGGTACTGTGGACGAAGGGAAATTCAGGATTCGATTGAGGATTGATGATACGAAAATCAGACAGTTCAATTTCCCCTGCCAGCGCCATTCGTTCGAGGATATCCGTACGCACCGTACCCGCATCAACCAGGCCATCGCGAACGGCTGTTACCACCCGGTCATGGATACCACCGAATTCCAATCGACTCAGATCCTCATAAGGGTCAAGCCCTTCAGCTTTCATTTCACGCCAGGCCATCTGAAACCCACCCAGGGAGGTGGCATCCACTGCCATCATGGATCGGCCGCGCAGATCCGCCAAAGTTTTTATCTCCGGATGATTTTTCCTGGTGAAAATCACGCCGCCGAAGATTTTATAAGGCACATCGCCACGTCTATTGTAGAGGGTGGCAATGCGCGAGACACGATATTTGACCTCCAGGTTGACATAAATGCCTGGATTGACTAACACAAAATCTATTTTCCCAGCAGCCACCGCTGGATTGACTTCATCAAAATCGAGCGGAAGAATCTGAAAGCGACGGTATGGGATGGCCTCCTCCAGGTAGTCTGCCGTTGGCCCCCACATATTACGGGTGACCCAATCACCACGATGACTCAATACACCAATTGTTACTGAGTCCTCTTCAGCCAATACTGAGACAGGCCCAAGCATGGATATGCAAAAAAGGAGAGTGGCCCTGAGAAGCTGCATTGATAACATCCGAAAATACACTGGCAGCTTGAAGGTTAGGTGAAACCCTCGGATCTAGCAAGCAACCGTCGTTAGCACCCTGTCAATTCTAGCAGCCACTGACTTCAGATGATGGCATCGTAAGAAATGGGTTTGGGTGCCTCAAGTTCTTCGCGTTTGATTTTAGCCAGGGTCACAACCCTTGGCAATTGGCCTTTTATTTGCACTTCGGAAAATTTCAATTTGCTGATTGACAGCGAAGACTCAGTTTCGAGTCTTTTTATGCCTTCCCGATCCAGACTGATGGAAATATTTTTAAAGCTAACGAATTCCTCAGGATTACTCAAGATACTGTTGACAACCTCTAAACAGACTTCCGGTGAGACATAACCGATTTCATCCAGTTCCTGTTCAATCCTTTCAAGTTTGAGCTCTTGAGTTCTAAGTTCCACACCGTCATTGGCTATGTTTTGCATCTCATCTCCATCATTCAAACCACGTTTGTAGTGGCGAAGTCTGGCGTTCAGTCTCTGTTGATCAAGCTCCAGTTGATGTCTCTTGGCGCGCAATTGAGAAATCTCATCCAGGGCATTGTTCACCAGCCCCTCAAAGATGCAGCATTTCAATTCCTGGCGGGCATAATCTTCCGACTCGGCCGGCGAATAGATTTTGTGATCCGCGAATGTGACCCGGGTCTGCTTGACATCCTTACGCACCTGCTCTCCACTCAATTCCATGCCGATGATGGTTTGCTCTTCCCTGCGCATACAGAGCAAGGCGCAGCTTTCAGAGCAATCATGATGTTCTGTTTCCGAAAAGTAATCATGCAATTCTGAGCTTTGCCGGAAAATCTTTTTTAAGCCGCCTAGTGTGGGAAAAAGTGCTCTGATATAGGGGTCGGTGACAAAATGACGGCTGTTCAGGTCCACAGCATGTGGGATATGACTAATGATATCGTCAGCGTATTCGAGGGATTTGAGGATGGATTTGTATAGCTTTCGCTTATAGCCCGGAACTGCCTGGATCCTTTTATCAGTCCCTTCAATGACCCTTTCAAGGGCAATATCCAGCATTTCCGGGTGCTCGAATCAAGGGACTGCAACTGCTTCCTTTCGTCCATTGTATCGATAAGATTTTTAATAACTTCTCTTAGACTGGTACCCATATCGGTTATACGATGTTTTCACAGGTTGAGAGAACCTCCCGGAAAAAACATCCATTCCGGGAGGCCATGTCTACTAACTACAAGTATAGTCAGAATTTGTATGATGCGACCAGGCGTGTGTGCGCCTGTGTTCTTTCCACTGGACCATCATATTCACTTGTGCGGTTGGCATGGAACAGTTTCAACATCAGAGTCTTCATTGGCTTATAGACGAAGTACCAGGTCAGTTTCTTTAGCATCTGTAAGCGCAGCAGTCCTGAAACCGATCGTATCGGATTGCCCATAATCTGCGTGGCTCAACATGACAAAGAAATTCTTGATGATATTGTATTTCACACCGACCTTGTATGCGCTGACATTCTCACGATAGGCGTTTCTGGAGAAGATGGAACTGGTGTATGCCGGATCGCCACCCCAGGAGTTGAACATACCAGTGTCACCAGAAGATTTATTATATGCGGCAAAAGCCATCCACTGTTTGCCTTTCAGCGCTGCTTTCAAGCCAAAAAGATTGTAATCGATGCCGTCAGTGAATCCAGATAAGTTGTAATCTTCGATAAGACTACCCTGCTCGCTCTGCGATAGATATTGTGCAAACAGTTTTAATTTCAGGCCGCCCACGGGCATACCATAACTGCCGTCCAGGTAGAAAGTGTTGGAGATATCATCTGCGTAGTAATCCCAAGCTGAGATTGTTAAGCCCTTGACGCCCGTATAGGTGCCACCGAGCACGGTAATGCCATTTGTTTCTTCTAGGTCATTACCAAGGGCAATCTTACTGATATCATGGAATTCTGCCTGACCTATGGAACTTGGTAGAATTGAGACGCCAGCTGTTCTGGTTCCTTCACCAATAAGTCCCCAGTCAGTCATGGCACGTGCACCAAATGACATTTGGGTAACCTGATCCAGTGACAGCTTCAGGCCATCAATCGCAGTTGTATTGATACCAAATACCGTATGAAAATTCGGCATGGTGCTGTAAGTGATGTTTGTCAACGGCGTATCATATAATTGACGGCCACCATGAGCCCCAAAATTACCTCCATCGTATTTCAGGTAGAATTCACCCATCAGGGATTTTTCAGAGCCATCATCCGTAACGAACATGCCTCTAGCCAGACGTTTATCTGGATCATTTGCCTTATCAAAATCGGTTTGGTTCAGAAAATCGCCGGCGTTGTAAAAACCTATGCCCATCTTGGCGTTGTTCCAAGAAGGAGTTTCGTATTTCAGTTTCACCAGATATGACCAACCTTCAGATGGGTCATAACCGTTGTCTTCCGCATCGAGAATGACCATCGATTTCAATTCAGCACTGACCTTACCTGAGTTAGCAGCAGGTTTTTCATCTGCAGCATTAACTGGTGCCGCCATGATGCAGCCCGCGATGGCCAATGGTAATAATTTAAGTTTATAGTTCATGATAAAGACCTCCCAATATTTATGAACGATTTGCTTAGGCATCTGTTAATGCAGATACCAATATAAAAAACACCCCATAAAGAAGCCTGGGTCATATCAACCCAGGCTTCTTTATTCAGATTACATTTGACTTATTCGTTTTCGTATCCGGTTATCAAGGCTTTTACATAACCGAATGGCTTCTTACTGGTGGTCAGACCGAAATACAGGTGATTCACCAGGAATACCAGCATTGCAAACGCCATGGCCGTGTGTACCAGCGCGACGGTTCCCAGACTGAGTGAACCCAATCCCAAGGCTTCCCATGATGTGTAAAACAGATAGAGCAATCCAGTGATCCAGATTACCGGCAGGATGAGCACATTCAGTAAGAGCAGCTCCATGCGCTCCAACGGATTGAGCTTTTGTTGCCGGGACTTCTTATAGGGAACACCACCGCCCAGTATGAGATCCACGCCATAATAACGGGCCATCGCCACCATTTTGTTCGCACTGCTAGGTATGTACTGTTTCCACTCGCCAGTGGTCAAATGCCAAAACAGTGCGAACACCCACAAGCCAAGTAATGTCCATGCAACAATGACATGCAGGTCGACTGCCTGTTCAAACCCCAACAGCGTATAGGTCCCGTGGATTTCGAATCCAGTAATCAGCATGGTGATAACCAGCAAAGCTTGAGACCAGTGCCATAACCGTTCAAACCTACTATACATCAATACCCTAGCCATCAGCTTTTCCTCCGATTTCTAAATACCAAGCGGCTTAAACCATGCAGCGATAGTCCTCCAATTGAACCCAGAACTGCAATCCAACCTATAAAATCGAGAAGATCGTTTTTGTCACGCCCTGGCAGGTAGAAACCGGTCAGTTTGTCGAGACGGCCATTCTTTCTATGGCACTCCGCGCACCCCAGAGCCTCCTCTTTGGGCGCAACCATGTGTGAAAGCGGCCAGTGCATGGTTGTCTCGATCCAGCCATATTCACCGGTATACTCCGCACCAGCCGCTTCCATAGCGGCTTTTATGGCCCGATCCCAATCAAATGATTTCCAGTAGGCTTCGCTGTCCTTGCCAAACAGATGCGAGATAACCAGGGTGTCATTGCCCTTGTCATATGGCTGTTTGCCACGCATCACCTTAAATGGCCAGATTCTAGCATCCGGGTCATCGTAACTCCCTCTGAAGTCATTGATCTGCAGGATTGATTCAGGATCAAACTTCTCATCCAACTCCCGATATCGAATGTCCCCTGCCAACCAATCATATTCCGGCGTCAGGTTCTCGCCCCACTCGAAGGTCCCCTTCTTCGTCACGTAGGTGACATAGCCATTCTCATCCTTTTTCTCGATGTGTTTCCCATCGGGATTCATACGACCCGCAGTGGACCAATCCCACCAGGTCTTCGAAGGCACACCACCTCTCGCAAAGTAAGGGATATGGCAGGTCTGACAAGCGATCTTGTTCGTGTGATCGTTGATCTTATTGTTGACAGTCGCTGGATGAGGTCTCAAACCATGGCAAGACTCACATGATGCCAGGCTCTCATCAGTACGCCCTGGTATATCGATACCTTGTGTATCCTTGCCCACCGAAATGTAATGACTGCCTTTCACATCGTGCCCGTCGGTGTTATGGCATTCGGTACAGATGAAATTCAGACCATCCATTCCCATATGCACATCGAGGCTTTTCGGAGGATTGGTCATCGATGAATCAAGATCACCGTGTTTGACGCCATCACCACCGCCACCATAGAAATGACAGGCGCCACAGTTTTCACGCCGGGGTTTACCGACACTCTGTGCCACCTTGGCAAGATCCGGTGCTTTAAATAGCTTTTTGCCTTTCTTTGGCGGGAATAACTTGTCTACATAGGTTGGATGACCCGCGGCGGTAGGATATTTTTTATAGGTATCAGTGGTGTCGTGACAGACCAGGCAGTCGACTTTCTCTTCTGAAGCAAAATCAAAGTTGTCGTCTTTCCAGCCATAGCCGATATGGCAACTGGTGCAGCGCGCGTAATTGGATGTAATCGATCCGCAGAAGCTGTTGACGACCTTTCGCTTACCCAGGACCTGTCCTGTCTCAGGATGAGTGATCTTCCAATTCCAGTGGGTCGTCTTGTGGATCTGTTTACTGGCTTCGGTATGACAGGAAAGGCAGGCCTTTGTGACATCAGGACCTGTTTCGAATGTCTGCTGAAGCTCTTCAAATTTTGTGTGGTCAGCCGTCGAAGTCGAGGTCTTTTCTGCTTCCTGCGCCTCTGCGTAGACTGGCCCGATATTCACTGCGATGCAGGCCATCAGCGTGGCTATTCCACCCTTGCCTGTTTTCCGCATGTGACTGAAGAAAAACATTGCTCACTCCCCATATTTATTGTTAGCGATCTGGCTCCCTCCAAATCCCTCTGGGTAATTTTTAGAGTACCTTTGTACTATCTGAAGATTACTGCCATGAGCAACAGGAGAAGATCCTCCTGTTGCTCACATCATTGTTTCGATATCGGTAAAACCGAGAATCGCTTTACTAGATGCTGCTCTCCGATGCGGCGATCAGCTCAGGCGCTTTTAGATCTTCAGGTAGATGTTTGAATTTTTCCACCAGTACTGGCCACAGCAGGTTGTAGTAGAGTTCACCTCGAACCAGCTTGACACCTTTTGCTGGAATATCATAAACCAGGGTACGCTCTTCATGGGGTTTCAGGCGAGTATCCTCACCTAACTGTGTTGCGGTCGGCGGCATAGCGGGTTTTCCCTTATCGTCAGCCAGAGCATAGACAAAATAGGCCTGTGGATCTTCCTTTCCGGGATGCCCTGCGGCGTTCTCCCAAAGTACGTTGCCTTCAGCATCATAAGCCGCCAGTTTCATGTAGATATTGCGGAATGGCGCACCGGTCGGCAGGCTGTGGGGCTGTGGATTCTTCAAATAGGCGGTTGCTTTGATCTTGTCGCCGACGACCTCAGTTGACACATCAAATATCACTGAGCGCTGCAGAATCGCGCTGTTGTGACCACCCCCCATAGTGTGATCAGCGAGCCCGTCGTTGATCGGCATATGGCAGGAAAGGCAATTGACTTCGGATTTGCTCATCGTGTATTCATTACCCGTCTGGCAGAGTGGCACACCATGTGGGTTGTCACGCTGGTCATGACAGCCCATGCAGGCGTCAGAGGTCTTCATCAGCTTGGGATTGCTTTCCATGGGGATCGAGGGAATCTCCTTACCATCGAGGGTCACCGCTTCACCCAGATGCGGATTTGGTTTGCTTTCATCGGCCATGCCGCCTCCGCCGAAAGCATCACCAGCAGCAGCGAGTTTTTGCAGACCCACGTTGGAGTGACGACCTGGACCTTGGGCAGCGTCCTTGGACCAATCATAAGCTTTCAGGCCTAACTGTAGTTTGCCGTCAGCGCCTTGGATGCCGTTATATTTCTTCAGGGTGTGGCAAGCAATGCAGTTGACCCCCTCTGAGTAGGCAACATTAGCGTCCAATTTAGTGGTTTTGTCTTTCGCAGCATTTGGGGCATGGCATTGAAGACAGACAGGATACTTGCCCGATGCCTTGTGTTTGACACCCTCTTTGGTTGGATCGCCAGCGACTTTCTTGTAAAAAGTCCCATGGATTGGATCTGTCAGTGCGGTACTGTTCGCATGCATTGAACTTTTCCACTGTTTGAAGATCTCTTTGTGACAACTTTTACAGGTTTCTGCTGATATATGGTGCAGTGGTGCCGCAGCGGCGGTGGAAATCATTCCAACCCAACCCACTAGCAGGCCCATTAGAACGCTGGTCGTTATATTTTTCTTCATTACCCACCCTCATTTGTAGACAAGTTTCGCCCGCAAAATTGTGGGGATTACCACACAGCTTGTCTATTAGGGAAAACACCTATATTTTTCCAGTAAAATCAGTTAATTATAATTTTGTTTATTACTAAACTGCTATCAAATTACCCATCCTACTGAACATACAAGGTTCATCTCGAAGAGATGGGTTATCGAAATAACAGCATGGGAACCTTGACTCGAATGGATCTAGATAGCAGGGGTGCCTTCCTGAGAGTCTGGTTCTTTGAAAATAAGACATAAATCCGATATTGAATTTATGGCTAAAAAAAGGCAGTCTTAATCAAAATAAAAAAATCATTTCTGCGAAGAACAATTCAAGTGCCACATCATTGCTTCGATGCCCAATATCGAAGGCGACGATGTCCTTCCCAGCATGCAATCTAAATCGAACTGCATGGAATTAATCTTCCGAACAACAAAAGACAGGAAAAATAATGGAGAGGATTTATGATCACCGGTAAATTACCCAGAGAGATTATTCTTTTTCTCGTGCTGATCATTCCGCTCTGGTCTGCCGTGATCTCGGTAACCCTAGCGGATAAGGTGACATTGGAGCCCAGTAACTGGGGGATCGAAGAGGGAAAGGAATGTATCAGCTGCCACAAAAAGGCTTCTGCCGGACTCACCCATGAATGGGAAATCAGCGCACACGCAAGCGCAGGTGTTAACTGTCTCGACTGCCATCAGGCCGATGAAGCTGATGCAGACGCCATTGAGCATGAAGGAAGCATCATCGCAACTATCGTATCGCCTAAGGATTGCGGACGTTGCCACACCAAGGAATTCAAGGAAACAGAGGGATCAGTCCACTCCAAAGCGCTTTCTCTGATTCAGAACCGCATGCCGGCCCTGGCTGATAAACTGACTGGCAAGGAGATGGTCGCCGCAGGCTGTGCGCAATGTCACGGCTCCAAGGTTGAAGTGCGCGGCGATGGCACACTGACTCCTGAAACCTGGCCAAATACCGGTATTGGCCGCATCAATCCAGATGGCTCCCTGGGATCCTGTTCCGCATGCCACGCACGACACAAATTCTCCAAAGCTCAGGCTCGCGACCCCAGTGCCTGCGTCTGGTGTCACATAGGCCCGGAATCACCCGACGATGAGGTTTATAGCAGTTCCAAGCATGGCGCCCTGTTTGCAGCCAACAGGGATCAGATGAATCTCAACAGTGATGAATGGGTACTGGGCAAGGACTACTCAGCTGCGCCGACCTGCGTGACCTGCCACATGGGGGCCTCTCCAGGCATCCAGGCCAGTCATGACGTCGGTATGCGGGATGCGTGGAGCCTCAATGGCCCGGTATCGGAAAGACAGCATCTGGTCATCTTCGAAGATGGTGACCGCAGAAATCTACCCGTATCACAGGAAGCGCCTCGGCGCGGCACCGAAATCAGTAAGTTGAATGGTGAGATGGGTAAGGTTAAGGTGGTTGCCACGCCAAAGAGGCGTCGTCAGGTCATGAGCAAGGTCTGTCTCGAATGTCATAGCAAAGGCTTTGCCAATAGCTTCATGCAACAGTTCGACGCTGTGATCGAACTTTATAATGACAAATTCGCCAAGCCCGCTCAATCGATCATGCAAGCATTATATGATGAGGAACTGCTGACTCCTGCAGCGTTCGATGAGCCGCTTGAGTTCATTTATTGGCGACTCTGGCATGACGAAGGCACCAAAGCACGGCATGGCGCGGCGATGATGAGCCCCAACCTCACCTGGTGGGAGGGTATGCGCCTTGTTGGGGAGAATTTCTACACTGAGTTTTTACCCGCGGTGCGTGAACTGGCGGGTAAAGAGCGGGCGGACGCCCTGATCGAAGAGCATGTCACCAGCCTGGAGCACCACAAATGGCTGAAGGACCCCAGCACACCCAATCCGATTCTTGGTTATGGCATAGGCAGGACCGGCGATGATTAAACTCAAACTGCCACTGTTCATTACCCGTCATGTGTTGTTCGCACTCATGATCGGTGGTCTTGCCGGGATCGGTTTCGTACTGTTTCTCATCGAATTCGACCATTACACCAGTACCGAAGAGTTCTGCACAACCTGCCACTCGATGGTCCTGGTTGCAGAACCCTACCGGGAGTCAGCCCACTACCTGCCATCATCCGGGGTGCGTGCAAGCTGCGGCGACTGTCATGTTTCGGAAGGTGTCTTTGCAGCGACCTGGGATCATTTCATCGGCGGCAAGGATGTCATAAACCAGATCTTTGGACCCGACTACGATGACCCGGTCATCAATGCACTGCATCTCCCTGAAGCTTCCTTTGCAGCGCGCCAGTGGTTCAAAGACCGAGACTCCGCGACCTGCAAGCGCTGCCATGTCAAAGAAGCCATCTTCGGCAGCCGGCCGGATACCAACCTGATCCACACGGAGGATGCCAAGGATAAGACCTGCATCGACTGCCACTATAATCTGGTGCACCAACGGGTTCCGGCTGAAAGCGTATTCAAACGCGATGCCTGGAACAGAATGATTGAGAAAAAATTTGGCCTTGAAGCCGGCGAGGCAGATAAACTTTTAGAAGATGGGTAGGGATATTTCGATAACAGCAAACTTAAAATTCATTAAATAGGGCCTAAACCTATGAATCTCCTAAAAATTGGCTGCAGGACAATGCGCGAGGGCGTTCTGGTCACCACGATCTTCTTTTTTGCGGGAATCCTGATGATTCTCGCCGGCACAAAGATCGTTCCAGACTTTTTCTATATGCAGCATATTGTCATGTTGGCGGGCTTGCTGCTGCTCTTGTTTGCCCCCTTGATACTGATCGCAACCTTTCTGCTCTCCGTACTGCCTGGCGCCAAGGAAAAAATGGACAAATGCGAACACTGATGAGCATAGCTGAAAATCAGTCCAAACAGAGCGTACTGGCATAAATTGGCCTGACTCCCGTATGGAGTGAGAGTCAATATTGACTACCGACTTGACCTACGCTAACCGTTGACGAGTCTGCAGGTTTTAGATTGCAAGCATCGGGCAACCCGCATTTTCAAATAGCTCAACCGATAGAACATAAAGTGAAAATGCGGTCTTACGACTAATGTGCCGAACAAGCCGGAAATGGCTTTAAACACAGCTTTCCCGTATCGTTCTTCGCGCTATCAGTGCTGACAGTTTTGCAATTGGGCATTGACTGATGGCACCAAGGAGACCAATGCTGTTACAAGCAGTACCAATGGACTCAGCACCAATGCCCCGAACGCCGGATAGATGAAAAAAACCACCGGAACAGGCAAGGGTTTCGGCAATAGAATCACCGGCAGGAGCAATATTATAGCCAGGACGAATAAACTCCCAGCGATAATAATTCCGGTCCTCATTGAGTTACATGTGAAAGTAGCCACTTCATTTACCTTCATAAAATATCTTTTCATAATGATAAGTATATTAGTTCTTTCTAATGCTTTAGTCAAGATTGAGGGCCATGGATTTGATTCAGTTCACAGTTTTTTGCGAATTAAAAACCTCAGTCAGGGACGTATAATCCTCTGCGAAGGACGGGTACAGAGGTTAGAGTAGGAGATCTATCGGATAGGTGCTGGCAGCACCAATCAACCGTCATGCGAAACTCATACCGGCTGATTGATCTGTCTGCGCAGGTAGAAAATAACTGCTAGTCGCTAGTTCCCTGCTGAACTGCCACTCAGGGCCTGGTCATGGGTCAGACAGACTCTTTCAATGCATCAGCCTTGTTGGTCTGCTCCCAAGGCAAATCCAGGTCAGTACGGCCCATATGTCCGTAGACGGCCAGTTTTCGATAAAACCCACCGCGCGTCTCAGCAGGCAGGTGTTGCAGGCGGAAATCCCTCACGATGCCGGCCAGGCGAAAATCAAATAACTCACTGACTCGCTTGGTAAGTTGGCGATCATCTACATCACCGGAACCGAATGTACGCACCCGCAAGCTTACCGGCGCGGCGCTGCCAATCGAATAACTCAGCTGCACTTCGCACTCCCGGGCAAGGCCGGACGCCACTACATTTTTCGCGGCATAGCGGGCCGCATAGGCACCGACTCGATCGATGCGCAGCGGATCCTTGCCGCTGAGCGCCGCACCACTGTGGCGGGCATACTCACCATAGGTGTCCATGCCGGTCTTACGTCCGGTCAGTCCCGAATGAGCCGCTGGACCACCGCCAATCAGCGGACCTTCAGGATTCACGAAGATCAGTGTCTTATCATCCGCTTTGAATGTCTCATTCTTCAGAACCGGCTGCACCACTTGTTTAATCAAGTCATCGCGCAATTGGTCGAGATTCGCTGCGTCCGCCTTGGTTTGACTGGCGACCAGGATTATCGAATGGATCCGGTGTGGATCGCCGTTGTTGTACTCAATGCCTACCTGGGTCTTGCCGTCCGGTAGCAGATAGGGGAGTTTTTTTACCACTTTGGGTGATGCAAGCTGCTCGGCAAAACGATGCGCGAGCCAGATCGGCAGAGGTATCAGCGCCGGCGTCTGATCACAGGCATAGCCGAAGACGGTCACTTGATGCTTGGCCGTGATCTGGTCGATCTGTGACTCGTCGAGTTCGTCAATATCTGCCGGTGAGTAGCCGGTCACCGTATGATCCATGAAACTGGTCATGATGGTGCAGGCGTCGGCATCGAAGACATCTTTGGAGTAGCCGATATCCCGGATGACCTGCCTGGCGACCTCGGGTATATCCAACTTCGCCTTGGAAGCGTAGTGCGCAGAGATAAACATGACACCACTGGATACCGCACATTCGGCAACGATCTTCGAATGCGGATCTTCCATGAGAAAATGATCGACGATGGCGTCGCTCACCTGATCACAGAGTTTGTCAGGATGTCCTGCCGTGCTGGACTCCGAGGTGAAAATAAAATTGTCGTTCACGCTATCTCCTCAGTTGCCGCAACTTTCTGCAACTCATCATTAAGTTCAATTTCTTCCGTTTTCTTAGGTGCAGTCGGCTTGTTAATCTCATTAACGATCAACGGCAAGATCACACCCGCAGCGATCACCAGTATGTCCATTGCATTAAGCGGCGTCGTTCCCAGCAGTTTTCTGGCGCCTGGCAGCAGGCTGACGATCGCCTGCAGTCCTCCCATACCCAGGATTGCCTTGGTCAGGTGGGGATTCGGTGGTAGTTGCTGCCCACCAAAAACGTTCCGATATTTAGACCGGGAACTGAACGAGTGGGCCAGTTCATTAAATACCAGCGTATTGAAAGCCAGTGTGCTGGCTTGAGGACCTAATCCGTAGCGCTTCATCCCATACAGGAACGCGCCCATGGTACCCAATCCAATGATGCCCGATTCAATGCTCATGTGTTTTAGATCATGGCTTTCGATAATCGCCTCATCAGGATCACGTGGCGGGCGCTGCATGATGCCGGGCTCGGCGGGTTCCATGGCCAGGGCCAGGCCGGGGAAGATATCGGTGACCAGGTTGATCCACAGCAATTGCATCGGATTGAGTGGCTCGCCCCATCCCATGGCGATGCCAGCCAGCATGACTTCTATCTCGGTCAGATTGGTCGAGACCATGAAATGAATCATTTTACGGATGTTGCTGTAGATGGTGCGGCCCTGCTCCACCGCCACGGTCATGGTGTGCAGGTTGTCATCCTCCAGCACCACGTCCGACACATCCCGCGCGACGTTTGTACCGCCGCCGCCCATGGCCACGCCTACGTCGGCCGCTTTCAAGGCGGGGCCGTCATTGATACCGTCGCCGGTCATCGCTACTACGTAACCCGACTCCTGCAGGGCGCGTACGATCTTGAGTTTATGCGCCGGACTGACCCGCGCGAAGACATGCACGTTCTTCGCCAGGCCTGCCAACAGCTCGGGGTCCATGTTCTCCAGCTCGTTGGACTCCAGCACCTTGAGCGGCTTATCGCCACTCAGACCAAGCTGCTCGCCAATCGCCTGGGCCGTTGCGCTCTGATCGCCGGTGATCATGATGGTTTCAATGCCGGCCTCATGGTATTGCGCAATGAGGTGATCCATCCCGGTGCGCATCGGATCGGCCATGCCCGCCAGACCCAGCCAGGTCAGACCGTCTGTCTTGTCCGGCATTGAATCTTCATCGAGATGCCGGTAGGCTGCGCCTAACACCCGCAACGCATTGCCCGCCATCACTTCATTCTGATTGAGTATCTCGGCCCTTGTCTGTGCCGAGAGTCTGACCCGCTTGCCCGCCTTGACCTGAAAATCGCACAGCGACAACACCTCTTCCGGGCTGCCCTTGACCGCAAGCAGGTGCTTGCCGTTCTTATCGGGGTGCAGACTGCTCATAAAGGGACGGCCTTCCGCCCGGTAACGTATGCGCAGGGTGGGATGCTCGGTGCGCAGGCTTTGTACATCGATACCGGCGTTCAGCGCCAGATCCACCAATGCATTTTCAGTGGGAGAACCATCCAGCTCATAGTGATCATGATTGCCGACGATCTGCGACTCGCTGCAGAGTGAGACAACCTGCATCAGGCGCACCAGTTCTTCATGACCGACCGGATCAATGGCCTCGTTGTCCCGCCGAAAAATCCCATCGGTAACTCCATAGGCGAATTCACCGCTGTGGACTGCTACTACCGCCATGCGATTCATGGTCAGGGTGCCGGTCTTGTCCATGCAGAACACCTGTACCGAGCCCAGGGACTCCACCGCATCCAGATGCCTGATCGACACATTGCGCTTGCGCATCTCCGCGATGCCCATTGCCAGGGTCGTGGTTGCCACGGCCGGCAGTCCTTCCGGAACCGCAGCCACCGCCAGGGATACTGAAGACTTAAGCATCTGCATCCAGCCATGGCCGCGCAATACCCCCACCACGAAGACCCCGGCACAGACTATACCGCTGAGCAGGGCCAGTTTGGTGCCCATCTGATCCAGCTGGCGCTGCATTGGGGTTTCAGGCGCTTCGGCCTCCCCCACCAGGGTCTGGATCTGACCCAGCTCGGTAGTCTTGGCAGTGGCGATCACCACACCGCGACCATTGCCGCCGGTGACATGCGTGCCCATGTAGGCCATGTTGCTGCGATCGCCAAGCGCGGTATCATCCTGGCCGATAAAATCGTGATCCTTGGAAACCGGCATGCTCTCACCGGTCAGGGCCGATTCATCCACACTCAAGCGATGCGTCGTCAATAACCGGGTGTCGGCTGCGATGTAGCTGCCAGGCACCAGCACCAGGATATCTCCCGGTACGATATGTTCGACCGGGATCAAACTCTCGGCGCCATCGCGTATTACGGTTACCTCTCTGACGCCCGTCTTCGCGAGTGAGCTGATGGTCAGCTCCGCCTGCCGCTCGGTGAAAAAACCAATCACAGCATTGATGATCACCACACCCAGGATTACGGCTGCATCTATGGTTCCGCCCGTGATGATAGAAATCACCGCGGACGCCCCCAGCATGTATACCGGTGCGTTGAGGAATTGTTCGACAAAAATAATCAGGTCCGAGCGACGCTTACTGGCAACGAGACTGTTTTCCCCATAGCGTTGCAGCCGCTGTATCGCTTCTTCGCCACTGAGGCCCTGCTTTTCCTGCGCACCCAGATTCTCCAGCACCTGCCCCGCGTCCAACTGATGCCAGGGATGTATCTCCTGCACCTGTTGTTCTTCTACAAAGGACGGAGCCGCACCACTGACCGCAGCAAACGCGGGGAGCATGCTGGAGCTGGAGGAGAAGCCTTTGACCAGTGCGACAAAACTATCGAGCGCCCTGGAAAGTTTGAATTCGGGTAAGCGGCGTGGCGTCTTAGCTGCCGGCACTGTGCGTCTTAGTTTTGCACCAAGCACTGACTCCACCTGATGAATAAGCTCTTCAAGCGGGGCGTTTCGTGCATGTGTCAGTAATAACTTGCCGGTACGCGTGTTCGCCTTGACTGAATGGATCGATGCTATGCCGCTGAGCTGTTTCTCCAGACGGCGTTTGAGCTGGGCTGATCGGTAGAGCCCTGGAATCTCCAAGCGAACACGACCTGGCACGTTGATATGAACAAGCTTGATCGAGGGTTGAACCGGCGCCGCTTGCTGATCGAAAGTTTCCATTTTATTTTCGTTTTAATTGGCTAGATTAAACTATTGTTACAGCATCATAACCCTTGCTCATGTCAGTTATATTACGATGTTGCCCTAACGACCCGCAATAGCGTATGTTATAAAAAAAGCAAATTGCTGGCCGCCAGCCTTGGCGTGAATGAGGAGTGACGATGGAACACAGTCTGTTGCAATGGATCGGTGACGAAACCTTACTGCAACAACTCGTCACCGAACTTTCCACCACCACCCTGCTGATCATCATCGTGGTCTGTATCGCCCTGTTATCGAAGGGGGCGGACTGGATGATCGACGGCGTAGTCGACCTCGCCCGACGGACCGGATTACCGAAAATAGTGATTGGCGCCACCGTCGTCTCCCTCGGCACCACCCTTCCGGAAGCCTTCGTCTCGGTCATGGCCGCCTACATGGGTAACCCGGGTCTGGCCCTGGGCAATGGCGTCGGCTCGATCATCGCGGACACCGGATTAATCTTCGGCCTGACCTGCTTGCTGGCGGCAGTACCAGTCAATCGCTATATCCTCAATCGCACCGGCTGGGTGCAGGTGGGCTCCGCCACCCTGCTGGTCGTGATCGCAGTTTTCGTGTTGCTTAACACATCACGCCGATGACGAACCGATCCTCAATCGCTGGGTCGGTTTTCTGTTTCTGTTTCTGTTGATGGCCTATCTCTATGTGACTTATCTCTGGGCAAAACAGAGTGGCGACATGGACACAGGGGATAATGATGAGGAAGCAGAGAAGTATCTCAGCATCGGACTCTCATGGCTGATGGTGATCGGCGGTCTGGTACTGATCATCGTTGGTGCACGCATCCTGGTGCCCTGCGCCTCTGAGATCGCACACCGCTTTGGCGTGCCCGATGATGTGATTGCCGCCACACTGGTTGCCTTCGGTACCTCCCTGCCGGAACTGATGACTGCCATCGCGGCAATCCGCAAGGGCCATCCGGAAATCACCGTGGGTAATATCGTTGGCGCAGACGTGTTGAATGTGCTCTTCGTCATCGGTGCAGCAGCCGCCGCCACGCCCTTGGCCATACCGGATAACTTCTTTTATTTTCACTTCCCGGCCATGCTCATCATCCTCTACTCATTGAGGGTGTTTATCTCGATCAACAAGGCGGGAGTATTCTATCGATGGCAGGGTGCCTGGCTGCTTGGAGTCTATGGAACCTATGTTTTTCTCCAATATGCCCTGAATATAGGTGCGGCGCATTGAGACGGCTCAACTCAGCAATGCATATTAACCTCGCTGTAAAACCAGTTACGAGAGGAACAGTATGATGAAGATTTTACTGGCAACTGACGGCTCAGAAACCGCAAAAGACGCGCTCGACTATGTTCTGCAATTCCCTTTTCCAAAGGGACAGCAATCTGACCCTGATCACGGTAGTTGAGAAAGAGATCTACAAAAGCAGGAAGAAGACCGAGCTGAGTGATGAGCAACTCACGCTACTTGAGCAGACCAAACGGATGCTGCAGGATGAGGCGGGGGACATCATATCTGAAGCTGAGTCACAATTGACCGCTGCCAGCTGGAAATGCAACAGTCTGATCAGGGAAGGGCATGCGTCGAGAGAAATCGTCCGAGCAGCGAAGAAACTTCAGGCAGATCTGGTGGTCGTCGGTTCTCATGGTCTGGGAGGGGTCAAACGTTTCCTGCTGGGCAGTGTTTCGGATCAGGTTCTCGCCTACGCCAACTGCTCAGTACTGATCGTCAGGCCTCATTGCAGTCATGCAGAGCAAGAGAGTGATGTGGAAACAGCGCCTACAGAGCCTAAGGAACTGCAGCCCCTCTCTCGAATCCTGCTTGGCTTACGATGACTCAGCTTCGGCCAAGCAGGCGGTTGAATTCTGTGCCGCGCTGCCGCTTGGGGAGAAGGTCGAAGTCATTAACTTGACAGTACTTCCACTATTAAAGCTCTACCGGCAGGATGTCAAGCAACGCCTGAGCTGGGTTTGGAAAGAGAAGAAGAAAATGGCGGAGAAATCCCTGCAACGCCTGACCAATGAAGTGAAGTGGGGAACTCCCGCATGTTACGACCCGGCTCCATGAATCCTCCGATGTCAGCCACGAGATTCTCGATGTGGCCGATGAAGTTCAATGCAATCTGATTGTACTGGGACACAAAGGCAAAGGCGCCATTCAAAAATTCCTGCTGGGCTCGGTGACAACCCGTATTGCCCATCATGCGCCCTGCTCGATACTTGCAGTACGGGACAATAAATCTCCAGCATAAGCTTAAAATAGAGGTTGCTTGCAACCCCAGCGATTCAGCAAGTGACAGAGGCACGAGATTATTGATACGTGGTGCTCTCAGTAGATAGGCAATTTGCGGTGGAAGACACTTCAAATCCTGCGTAGCAGTCAAGCACAACCATTCTTTGTCCGGGGTACTCGTTTCATACTCCCAGCATTGGCAGGTGTTTTCTGCTGTGGTAAGTGAGCGCCAGGAAAATGCAATGTTTCAATTCACCAATGGGTAGTTCGTCGTCTATCTGAAAAACGATGGCCCTGTTGCCTGCATAGCTGAACCTATCCCTGTATAGCTCCCTGAAGGTGTCAACCAATTTGGTTTTACAATGAAAATACATTGCATATTCAGCGGGTCGCGAGCTGCTCCATCCGACCCTGATGGTGCTGCCACCCTGGGTCAGATAACTCGGCTCTCCCCATTTGAGTGTTTCCTGCAAATGGTCGATATCTTCTGATTCGTGGGCTGTTTCCAGGATCAGATTACGAAGAACCAGCAATTTTTTGCGTATCTGCTCTGGATAATTATCGAATACTTTTACAACCTCGGGGTCTTCGGTTAACTCCATACCAGCTGTTACTCCATCGCGGCACAGTACCTTTTATCAAAAGCAACCGGCTTCTCAAGTTCATAAATCGATTCCGACATTGCATCCAACTGCTTCTCCAGCAAGACATGAACATCCACCAACGCCCGATTGTAGAAAAAACCACCCATTTCCTTTGCAAAGAAATCCAATAGAAACTCCGCATCAAAGCTTCCGGCCTCGCAATCCAATTCCTCTCTCAGGTACTTCTGAATGAGAGGGACTATCTGCTCTTTCTCTTCCCTTGAAAATTCAATGATTGGCATCTTACTTTATTCCACAGGCACCCCGGCGGTTATTTAATCCGGTCTGAAAAGCGGAGTCTTAACGGCATAGGTCCTGGCAGGCTTCTTCCTTACAATAGCAAGGAGTAGCACAAGCCGATCACAGCGCATGCACCGATGACTGGAACTATACCTACCCTGTATTTAAACAGGGCAACAAACGCTACGGCCCCTATCATAGCAGAAAACCATTCAAAATTGGCCTCGAAACCTTGCGGCCACAACACATGGTATGCAAAAAATACTGCCAGATTGAGAATGACGCCGACCACAGCAGCCGTAATACCGGTCAACGGTGCCGTGAACTTCACATCACCTCGAGTGGCTTCAACCGCCGGCCCACCCAGCAGGATAAAAAGAAAGGAGGGTAAACCGGTTTGCCCGGTGTTCCTTGGGTACTCTTTGACACTTAATTAATACTCATATATTTAGATTTATTAAGCACTGATATCTGCATGCAATTGCATGTAGCGATGCGTATTGAGATAGCCGGTTTCAGATAATCATTTTCAAGCGATGATCAATAAGGCCAGGTAAGGAACGACATTGAACATCAGAAAGAAGATTTTGAACAACCCGAGGAACGAATAAAAAACCACATCGAAGCTTTCCCGAGGAATGGGAAACCATCTGCTCTGTGTTCGGTACACCAAATCCGGGGCCAGAGAATAGACCCCTAGCCAGAGCATCAACAGAGCACCATTAATGATGCTGCACCACATGAAGAAAGCTGTCAGGGCCTCAATATCCATCAATTATTTCCTGATAGTTAACGAAGGTTATAGTGATGTTCACGGGCTCGCCGTCGACCCTTGTACAGTTAGCAGAAGGCCTGAATGAATCAGGCCTTCTTTAGCTGCTTTGTACGGTTGAATTCCCTTGTCTCAGGGTTGGCCATAACCTGGATAACCCGGTCCATACCCCGGGCCTTTTGGACCGGGACCTGAGCCAGGCCCACCACCGGAGCCAAAATCACGGCCATAACCAGGCATGCCTGGACCATAACCCGGCCCCATGGGACCGGGTCCAGAACCTGGACCACCACCGGAGCCAAAGTTTCGGCCATATCCAGGGTTACCCGGACCCTGGCCAAAGCCACCACCCTTACCATAGCCAGGTCCATCAGGACCATAGCCGCGGCCGGAATGCCTCCGACCATGCCCGGGGCGTCTCGCATAGCCGGCTCCACGACCTGCACCAGGTCCACCTCGCCCCAGGCCAGGGCCTTGACCGAAGCCTGAGCCACCTGGACCTTGGCCATATCCGGGGCCACCACGACGCTGGCCTGGTTCGTCGTAAAGCCGGTGATCACCAGCAGGCCCTTGAGCCAGAATCAATGGCGTCTGTTCTGCTGAAATCAGGCTTGTCTCCTGGAGGGTTGTTGAGGCCAAGGACAATTGCGGTATCAACAGCAATAATCCGGTGACCCCGGCAAAGTATAGGTTTCGCCTCGTCATAAGTAATTCCTTGAGTAGAGAGAGTAGAGCCATGGTAGTGATTCTGAGGTTGAATAGGAAGTATTCGGCCAGGACTATCCAGCGCCTCATAAACAGAGGCTTGTCAGATTATCCATTCCAGGATGGCCGATGAGCAGCCTTTCTGCTAGATATCGGCCGGAGCCTCTACAACACTGGGCTTTGGCCCTTCTTTGACAACCAGGTCAGGCGGTGGTGGAAAGCGCTTTGCCAGTCCATCCGGCACCTCTCCTCTGCCGGCCTGATAGATGGAACCTGACTCCAGAACGAAGCAGATCATCACGGTGATCAACACCGGCACGGCCGCCACACGGGAAAGGGCCACCATCATGATGTCACTCTTTGAACTGCCAGAGGTAACGAGAAAGGCGAAGCCGAGGATTGATGCAGTGATCAGATAACCGATCATGAGGATCTTGGTCCTGTTTGCGGAGAGCCGCCAGTGGGCCGCCACGAACCAGGCATCCTGCTGTTTGCCTGTTTGGGCACGAATCCATACAAACGCAATGAATGAGAGCGAAAGGACCAACGGCACAAGGAAACCCAGCAGGCCGATATCCAGCACGATGGCGGCTGGTGCGGCAATCAGATGAAAGGCCACCAGGTTCATCATCGACATTTCATGGGGCGTTTTGGCCCATTTGCGGGTGGGACCGTCGACTTCGAACAGCATAGATTTGGCTCCGTTGTTCCAATGGCTGGGGATTGGGTTACTATTTCACACCACAAGGTTTTTAATCGTTGATATTACGCAACCCCATCATGAAAACAACAAGGTAGGCTTGAGTATGGATTTCGATATCGCACGACTGGCAAAGCTGGTTATCGACACCGCAGAGGAAGAGTTGATACCCAGGTATCAGCAGACAGACAGCAGCACCAAAGCAGACGGCAGCCTGGTAACAGCGACCGATCTCGCTATTCAGAAACGCATCAGTACAGTACTTTCGGTGCTTTACCCCGACATCCCCTTTCTCGGCGAAGAGATGTCCGCCATAGAACAGCAGCATGTCATGACCGATTCCAGCAGTGGCTTCTGGTGCCTCGACCCCCTCGACGGCACCGCCAACTTTGTTGCCGGCATGCCCTGTTTCGCAGTTTCTCTCGCCTATATCCAGGACGGAGAAACCCGCCTGGGGATCATCTACGACCCGATGCGCAAGGAGTGTTTCCACGCCGAGACCGGCCGGGGAGCCTGGCTCAACGGCCGTCATCTGCAGCTTGGTGGAGGTGTATCGGCCCTCTCCGATACCGTTGCGATGGTGGATCTGAAACGGCTCCCCGCAACCCTGGGCTGCAATCTGGCTACTCATCCACCCTACCGCTCCCAGCGCAGTATCGGCAGTGTGGCGCTGGATTGGTGCTGGCTGGCGGCCGGCCGGCTGCAGCTCTATCTACATGGCGGGCAACGCCTGTGGGACTTTGCCGCGGGCCGGTTGATCTTTCAGCGAAGCCGGTGGCGTATTCAGTCTGGCTGACGATATCGAAAAATCCGCGGCTTACACCGACAATCTACAGCCCAAGGTGGCAAAGGCCGCAGTCAATCAGGCCCTGTTTGATTCCTGGACAGACTGGATTGCACAAAACACATAAAGCTGATGATCTCAGAAACTGGTTGACCGGATAGTAAAAAGCCTTAAACTAGCGCGCTGCTTCTATGGAGCGGTAGTTCAGTTGGTTAGAATACCGGCCTGTCACGCCGGGGGTCGCGGGTTCGAGTCCCGTCCGCTCCGCCATATTCCCTCGTTTCTTGCCACACCGCACGGGCTTACAGCCCTGACAAGAAAATCAAGCCATGCTGTCCAGCCGTTCAAGACCAAGAACTGTTGGGCAACCAAGTCATATCTATCCATAGTGACCAATCCGGGATACCAGGTCGGCCTTTATTGCTTAAGAAATCGTGACGCGAAACGGTTAACAAGGAAGCATCTGCAGATTACATAGCCTGCGTACTCGATTAATTCGAGTTATTCCACATCATCACGATTTCTCCACTGCTTAGCCTGCCTAAGATAGTGAATAACTCACTAAATCACTGTGACTTTTCACACTGCCATTAAAACCATTTGGATTCACTCTTTAGCTGTGGATGAGGGCATTCACATCGCATTGATAACAATATGCAAAGGAGAATCCAATGATCAACCTGAAATCATCACTTGTAAAACTACTATTTACCACAGTAATTCTGTTTAGTGCTCAGTCAACATTCGCCGCTTTTTTTGGCTGGCAAACTATGGTCAAGGCAACTGACTTTGTAAACACATACTCTCAAGGTGTTTCTGCACCAACCTTTGCGGGGTGTGAGAATGCCCGCAGCATCGCCATCAATAACTATGTCAGTATGGGGTACGTCATAATCAGTGCACCGGGGTGTACTCCGATACCTTTCAGAATCCCAGAGCTTGTCAAATGGGAACGAATTAAATGGCCATGGCCGGGACCGGGCCCTGTTTGTTTGAGCTGCCCGTTTTTGACTAGAGATAACCTCGCAGTGATCTATCCCGATAACGTCAAACAAGTCACTCATTTAATGCAGCAGTACAACATTGACATATACAACGAGGAATTAAGCCAGCTGCAAGATAAGTTTGATCTCGAAGGATTCGAGGCAGAAATGTTCAAGCTGGAATCGATTCAAAAGTTGGATTCGCGCCAAGGAAATTTCAAACAATAACTGAAGGAAACGGAAAAACGCATTTTCTGTTACCTTGCCCTGATAAAGCCATGGATGGCTTTATCAGGGCTTTCTGAATTCTCGACCCAGCAAAATCTTTATTGCTTTTTGATTCGTCCATGAGGTCACTAGCTTGGTCACCCGGGAAGCATTTACCCATCGCTCGGCCGAGTGTTCCTGGGAATTTCGATGAATCAGACGCCGGGATGGCAAGCTAAGAGCAAACCAATGCTCTCGGTTGTAGCGCGCATTTGGCGCATAACGAGCCCGCCAGGGAGGAACGATCTGAAAGGTTTCGCTATGCCTGAGATCTCGCAGTTGTCCACCCGCCATGATGCCGGTCTCTTCATAGAGTTCGCGGCGTGCTGCCTGCACCGGGGATTCCCCCCAACGCAGACTGCCGGTCACTGACTGCCAGAAATCTGCGGGCTGGGTGCGCCGCAGCAGCAGGACCTCGCCGGCTGTCGTATACACCACAACCAGGATCGACTCGGGTCTCTTGTAGGGCCGGTTAATCAGCGGCCGCTTCGCTCTGTGGCTTACGCACCCGGATCGATAGTTCCCGCAACTGCTCAAGTCCCACTGGCGAGGGAGCAGAGGTCAGCTGACAGGCTGCGGTCTGGGTCTTCGGAAAGGCCATCACCTCGCGAATGGAGTTGGAACCGGTCAGCAACATCACCAGTCGATCCAGACCGAAGGCCAGACCACCATGGGGAGGACAACCGTATTTGAGGGCCTCAAGGAGAAAGCCGAATTTTTCTTCAGCCTCCGTTTCACCAATCTCCAGCAGTTTAAAGATCTTCTGCTGTACCTCCTGTCGATGAATACGGATCGAACCACCACCCAGTTCAACCCCATTCATCACCATGTCATAGGCACGGGACTTACATTGACCGGGGTCACTGTCCAACAGATCGACCTGTTCGACCTTAGGGGCGGTGAACGGATGGTGCAGCGGGTTCCAGCGGTTGTGCTGATCGTCCCACTCGAACATCGGGAAATCGATCACCCAGAGGGGGCGCCAGGCCAGCTCCATGAGCTCCAGCTCCTCAGCCACCTTGACGCGCAGGGCGCCCAATGCCTCGTTGACCACATTCACCTTATCGGCACCAAAGAAGATCAAATCGCCGTCTTTGGCCCCGCTGCGCTGCAGGATGCCGTCAACTGCAGCATCGGGCAGGAATTTCAGGATCGGCGACTGCAGGCCTTCACGCCCCTTGGCCAGTTCGTTGACCTTGACATAGGCCAGCCCCTTGGCCCCATAAATAGCCACAAACTTGGTATATTCATCGATCTGCTTGCGACTCAAGCTGCTGCCGCCAGGTACATGCAGGGCGGCAATCCTGCCATGAGGGTCCTTAGCTGGGCCGGAGAAGACCTTGAACTCCACCTCCTGCATCAAATCGCCCAAATCCACCAGCTCCAGCGGCACCCGCAGATCAGGTCGATCTGTGCCATAACGCAGCATCGCTTCGTCATAGGTCATGCGGGGGAAAGGATTGGGCAGTTCTACATTAAGTATCTCTTTATACAACTGGCGGATCATCTCCTCATTCAGCCGCATAATCTCATCCTCATCCATGAAGGAGGTCTCGATATCGAGCTGAGTAAACTCCGGTTGGCGGTCAGCACGCAGATCCTCGTCGCGGAAGCAGCGTACGATCTGGTAATAGCGGTCCATACCGGACATCATCAGCAGCTGTTTGAAAAGCTGGGGCGACTGGGGCAAAGCAAAGAACTCACCTGGGTGGGTGCGGCTCGGCACCAGATAATCCCGCGCCCCCTCGGGCGTCGCCTTGGTCAACATCGGGGTTTCGATATCCAGGAAGCCATGCTCATCCATAAAACGCCGCAGCACCCGCGTTACCTTGGCCCGGGTGCGGATCTTCTCCAGCATCTCAGGACGCCGCAAATCGATATACCGGTAGCGCAGGCGAATCTCCTCCGAGGCCTTTTCATGTTCATCCAGCTGAAACGGAGGGGTATCCGCCTTGTTGAGCACCTCGAGTTCCAGCCCGAGAATCTCTACCTCACCGGTAGGCATATCAGGATTCACCGTGCCCTCGGGACGCGGCCTGACTTTACCCTTGATACGCAGTACGAATTCATTGCGCACATGCTCGGCGAGAGAAAAGACCTCGGGCAGATCCGGATCATAGACCACCTGCACCAGACCTTCCCGGTCGCGCAGATCGATGAATATGACACCACCATGGTCACGTCGCCGATGAACCCAGCCACAGAGTTCCACTTCCTGACCAATGAGAGAGCTGTTTACTTGACCACAATAATGGCTGCGCATGGGATGAATTCCTGTGAAGAGTCTCGGACCGGTCCGCTACCGGCTAAAAGGCGGGAATGTTAAGGCTTGGCCTCTGCCTCTGCAAGCAGATTGCCCGCTAGATGTTCTGGTTCAGGAGTCACTGCACCCATTGAGAGCAGCATTTTGAGCCCTTCATCGACCGACATATCAAGCTCACGGACATCTTCTCTGGGCACCAGCACAAAGTACCCGCCGGTGGGATTGGGGGTGGTGGGAATATAAACGGTGACCACA
Organism: uncultured Gammaproteobacteria bacterium; assembly: GCA_963797085.1. GTDB lineage: Bacteria > Pseudomonadota > Gammaproteobacteria > Chromatiales > Chromatiaceae > JASJBU01. The sequence goes on along the minus strand of CAWCOA010000031.1, from coordinate 21,714 downwards.
TCCCGGCCGGTCTTCAGTTGGGCCTCGCCCTGTTCGGTGCCGGTCTGGAAGGCAAGGGTCCAGAGTCCCCGTCTGGGAAATTCAACCAGTAAGACTTTACGAAAAGACTGCCCACTATCGGAAAACATGGTCTCTACCAGTTGCTTAACCGCAGAATAGATAGACCGCACCAATGGAATGCGGGACAGCACCCTTTCCCACAAGCTGACCAGTTTGCGCCCAAACAGGTTCGCGGCAATCAGGCCAGTGAATAGCAGAATCAACAACGACAGCGCTACTCCCAGGCCGGGAATCGCAAAACCGAGTAGATTTTCAGGCCGATAGTTCTCAGGTAACAGGAGCAGACTGTTATCCATCCACTGTACCAGCAGACGGATGACGAAAAAGGTGGCGACCAACGGCAACCAGACCAGCAGCCCAGCCACCAGATAGCGTCGTATAAAACTCATCAGCACTGTGATTCAGGAATCAACCGCAGGAACCACTGCTACAGGTCGGCTTTTTGGCTTCCGGCTTACCCGAGTCATGAACATTCTTCTTTTTGCCCTGCTTGAAGTCGGTCTCGTACCAGCCACTACCCTTGAGTCGGAAACCTGCTGCACTCAAGGCTTTTTTGAGGGTGGACTGGCTGCATTCCGGGCAGATCGCCAATGGAGCATCACTCATCTTCTGCAAGGCCTCGAGTTCGTGCCCACAGGCTTCGCAATGGTATTCGTAAATCGGCATGGTGAATTCCTCAGACGTGTCCTGCACAGCCATGCATTACTGGATATGCGGGCTGAATAAATGAGTAGGGATTTTACCATATTGGGGCGATTATGTTGCTATTCAAGAGCAATTTCGCCAGTTTCTTCGCCTGGCGCGCTCCGAGTTTCTGCTCACCAGGCCTCGAGCATAGACAGCGGTCCGCAAAAAACCATTTCTGCAACGCCAGATCCCAGGCCTTTTTCAAGCAATTCCGGGATGATCTCTAAGTCGCCGTGCCGGCATTGCGGCTGCAGTGGTCAGCGAACCATTACAGCAAGCCCCTCACCCTGACGAGATAGGGGTGTCCGTATCAAGAATATGCTGTAGATCTGTTTGGATTGGAGTTTTGATCAATCTCCGAACAGATCCTTGCGCTCACGCTCCCTGCGCAACATCTGCCCCTGGCGTCTTAAAATGTGGCGTATGAGGGCATCCCGATCCACATCCCGGATATGGTTGAAATTGATCCTCAACCGATAGGGATAACCTTCGTTCTCCACCGACGGCACCACACCGATCACATCGCCAAAGGCGACCACTCCGGTGAAGGAAGGCAGTAACAACAGCTTGATCTCGAGCTGGGAACCCACCGGTAGTGACTCCAGGCTGTCCAGGGCGAGACCCCCAGCGCTCAGGTTGACCGCCTTGGTGGGTTGCCCGATCATTTCTGATTCCTCGGCCAGGAAACTCTGCCCGAGAAGATTGACCTTCTCATCCAGCGCCTTCAAATAGTCCGCGATATCCGGATCGCGCTGTTCGATTCTGTGCAGTGAGGCGGACAAATGCTGGCTGATCGCCTGCATCCTTGTCATGATCGTAAAACTTCCCTCGACTCCCTGTTCCAATGCGTTGATCCGTTTCGATAGGTCATCTGCATCGAGCAACTGATAACTGACCTGAATCGTATCGTCGATACGAAAAAACTCTCTTCGTTCATCCTGACTCTCAGTTTGCAGTTCATCACTCATCAGTCAAATCTCCCGCACGGAATTCCTCGCCATCTATCATTCGATAGTATTGAGAATCTCGCCACTATCAATATCTTCTCCCCGCTCAATGATCAACTCCACGCGCCTGTTCTTGGCCCGGTTATCCCGGGAATCGTTGGCCATCAGCGGACTTGAGTCAGCATGCCCTTCAATCTTCATGCGCCCAGCATCAATCGATGAGTTGCTCAGTATGGCATGTACCACAGTCACCGCGCGGGCGGATGAGAGTTCCCAATTGGAGCGGAAACGTTTGGTTGAGATCGGGATATTGTCCGTATGGCCCGCAACCACGATATTTCCGGGTGTTACGGCAATCACTTCGGTGATCTTGGAAATCACCTCAAAGAATTCAGGGTTAAGATTGGCGCGTCCCGATTGGAATGAGCCTTTTTCCCGTATACGAATAATAATCTTGGTATTTTCGGTCTCGATCTCGAGCAATCCTGCGTCGATCTCTTGTTCCAGAAGTTCCTTCAGTTCAACCGCCTGCTGTTCTACCTCTTTCTCCAGTTGCGCCTGAACCGCCGCCTTTGCTTCATCTATGTCAAGCACTTGCGAGTCATTCATGCCCTTTTGATCTACATCGAGAAACTCCTTTTCGACCTCAGTAGTCGTCTGACGAATATCCTTGATCGGTGTGGGATCGGGCCTGCCTGGAGAAAATTCCTGCTTGATGACACTCGTCCCCTTGACGATCTCGTTCAACGGTATCTCACGTTGAACACCAAAGGCATCCTTCATGGAATCGGCCATTTTTTTGAAACGGATCGCGTCAACCTCCGCAAAAGAGAGCAGCAGCACAAAGAAACACATCAACAGGGACATCAGATCAGCGAATGTAGACAACCAGGGTGGTAATCCCTCGTCACATTTTGGGCACTCATCAGCCATTCGGGGTTCCTAGCATCAAGAGTCTTTGGTGGGGCGCTTACCCGAAGGCAGGTAGGTGCTCAGCAACTGCTCGAGCACACGTGGATTCATGCCTTCCTGGATTCCCGAGATGGTTTCTATGATCAGTGACTTGTTGGTCTTTTCCAGGCTGCTGGCACGGGCCAGCTTATCCGCCATGGGCTGGGCGAATGCATTGGCGATCACGGCGCCATACAAGGTGGTCAACAAAGCCACGGCCATGGCCGGTCCGATACTGGCCGGGTCTGACATATTCGCCAACATCTGCACCAAACCAACCAAGGTACCAATCATGCCCATCGCGGGGGCCATGGTTGCCATGTTTTTAAACATGGTCTGCCCCACATCGTGACGCTGAATGGTGAGATCTATATCTTTGGTCAGCAATTTATTGACCAAGGCTGGATCGTGTCCGTCGACACATAACCCTACGCCTTGTTTCAAAAAATCGTTACTGATCTCCTGTCCTTCCAGCGCCAGCAGACCGTTTTTTCTTGCGATGTCAGCTAGTTCAACCGCCTCATCGATGAGTTTTTTTGGATCATCAGTCTTATACAAGAAGGCCTTCATTCCGATGCTGAATGAACCTAGGAAATCACCCAGCGATACCTGCATCAAAGTCACCATGAAGGTGCCGCCCACGACAATCAGGATGGAAGGCACATTGACAAACAGCATCACATCGCCACCTGATGCAATGGCTCCGATAATGATGCCAAAACCGCCAAGCAAGCCTACCAGAGTTGCAATATCCACCTAATTTTTCTCCAATTCTTATTGCAGTCTTAGTTTTCTTAGATCTACCCAGTACCGAGTCGTATCTCATTGCGGCCATTCACGCACTTGAATGCTCGGTACTTGCTGAATCAAGCCTGATCAAGATATCGTTCAAGCAGGGTGAAACTTTAATTCCCCCAAGATGCGGATTAACAAAGAAAACCTTTGGGAAATTTAGAAAAAAAGCAGCAACCAGCCGGCACATCGATTATCCTGCGCCGATGTCCACACTAAGAAAAAACATCCTCATCACTGGCTGTTCCAGCGGCATTGGCCTTTGCGTGGCGAAAGGATTGCGAAATCGAGGTTATTCTGTCTTCGCATCTGCACGTAAAGCCGAGGATGTTGCCGCCTTGCAAGCAACAGGATTACAGGCGCTGCAACTCGATTTGGCTGATTCGGAGAGTCTATCCAGGGCAGTTGAATCCGTGCTTGAGGCCACTCAGGGAAAACTGTTTGGACTCTTCAACAATGGCGCCTATGGCCAGCCAGGCGCAGTGGAGGATCTGAGTCGATCTGTATTGCGTGAACAGTTTGAGACCAATCTATTTGGTTGGCATGAATTGACCTGCAAAGTGATTCCGATCATGCGCAGGCAAGGCGAAGGACGCATCATCCAGAACAGCTCGATACTTGGCCTTATAGCCCTGCCCTACCGAGGGGCTTATACCGCCAGTAAATTTGCACTGGAGGGGCTGACTGACACCCTACGTATGGAGTTGGCAGACACGGCCATTCATGTCTCGTTGATAGAACCTGGCCCTATCGAGAGCCATTTCCGGGCAAATGCCTTCCGTATGTGGAAAAAACACATTGATGCAGAAAGCTCAGTTCATCGCCTCAGGTACACGGCCATGCAAAAACGTCTTGAAAAAACGGGACCGGCAGCCCCATTCACACTGTCCCCGGAGGCTGTGCTGAAAAAAGTTGTTCACGCTTTGGAGCATCCCAACCCGAAACCTCGCTATTACGTGACTTTTCCGACCTACCTGCTGGGCACCCTGAGGCGTCTGGTTTCAACCTCAACACTGGACAAGCTACTGCTGAAAATAGCCAATGATGGGAGCCGCTGAACGCCCTCCAGCGCCCTCCAGGAAAAACAAACCCGACAATCATGGAGTTGAAGGCGAGACTCGTTTTATGACATGATCCACAGCCTTTTCAGACTCCTTCCCGCTGTTGGATGCAAGCATGGCTACCGAGATTCCCGTTCCTGTTGAAATCAATCTGCACCAAAAATCACACATACTGTCCATCCGCTTCTCTGACGGCGCCAGTTTTGAATATCCCTGTGAGTATTTGCGGGTGTTTTCCCCTGCTGCAGAAGTGAGGGCCAGTTCAAGTCCGGTTATCGGCAAGGAGCAGGTGAATATCCTCAAGATCGAACCGCAGGGGCAATACGCCATGCAATTGATCTTCGATGACGGTCATGATACCGGTATCTATTCCTGGGAAACCCTTTATGCACTGGGACAGGAAAAGGCGGAGAATTGGCAGGATTACCTGAATACACTCGACAACATCGGCTATCAGCGCGATGAGAGCGTCCAGCAGGAGCGCCGCATCAAAATCTTTTACTTCTCCTGGCTGGTCAACAAGCTGGGGAAGCAGCAGGAAGAGATATTACTGCCAGAATCGGTTCGGAATATAGAACAGCTCCTCAAGCTTTTGAGCCGTCGGCGACCTGAATATGCGCCCTTGTTTGAACAGGAGCGGATACGTCCCACCATCAACAAGCAGTTCGCTGAATTTTTTACTCAACTGGAAAATGGTGATGAGGTAGCCTTGGTACCGACTTCACCGACCCCACCGGCGACACCTGACATCTGATTGAGTCGACCTTAGTTCAGACTGAGGGTAAGCGACTCTGTCTGACCTCTGCGAACAATTTCCAGATTGAGTTGTGCAGCGTCCTTCAGCTTGTCAATCAGTTGCAGCGCTTCCTTATCATTCTGCAGGGAGACGCCGTTCACCGCAGTAACCAGATCGGAAGGGCGAATACCCAACTGATTATAAAGCTTACGGTTTTTTTGCGGCAAGACCCGGTAACCCTTGATTGTTCTACCACTCCGCACGGGAACAAAGCGGACATGCTCAAAGATCTTAAGCGGCTCGGTCCTGAATATTTCCCGATAACTGCTTAGTGAACCTGATTCTGGCGATTTATTTTTACTCGGGCTATTCTCTGCCGGCAGGGATTTTACCGTTTTAGGAAATTTTAAAACCTCTGACTGCCCATCTCTCAACAGTACCACTCGGTCATTGAAAACCGCCTGTAGTTTGACACCATTCATGACATTGCTGCCAACCTTGTAGTAGTTCTGCTTTGCCCCGGCCTTACCGATTATCGCTGCTCCCATTTCTGGCTTATCATCGACAAAGACACCATGCAGGGACAGTTTAAGCCTGGTTTCCGGAGCCTTTTTATCGACCTGTTCTCTCCTTGTCGGTTTGACGTCCCCCGCCCGCCCGAATAGGTGCAGCGCTGCAATCCTATCTGCAGTCCTGTCAGGGGTCTGAGTTTGCCTGGTAGCCTGGCTTGTCTGGGTCGCCTGCTGTGCCGGCAGTTGCCGTTCCGGAGGTGCCGGTATCAGCCTCCAGGTTAACTTCGCCGCACTTTGTGCAATCAAGGCTATCAGCACCAGCGTGACAATCAGAGGCAGTCTGTTGCTCAAAAAAACAGACAACCACTTGGGGACCTCTTTCTGTAGCGCCCAATCGCTGATGCCTCTTTGTACTGACGTTACTAAATCCATACCTTGCATACTCCACATCGCTTGTTGCGAGTTAAATCATCCCGCATATCGCACCACACTCGCCTTTAGTCCAAACTTTTTCTTGATCCGTTTAACCAGTTCCTCTGCCTGTTTCTTATCAAGTTGGGGCAACATCTGCACCCGGTGATGTTGCTTATTATTTATTTGCACTGTTTTTACCTGCGCCGGCATACCCGCCTTTTTCAGTTTATCAACGAGTTTCTCGGCATTTTGTTGTTTACTGAAACTAGCTACCTGGACCATCCAGGCGGTGGGAGTGGGACGTTCTATCTTACCAAAGCGTTGCACCTCATCAGGTTTCACCGGCGCAGGTTTCACCGGTTCAACTTGCTCCGGCAGTGGTTCTGGCGGTTCGACCCGGGCAATCGGCTTGGGCAGAATCGTGTTAGTTTCCGGCTGCGGCCGCGGCTGCAGAACCTTAGGTTGTTCCGGTATCTTTGTTCTGGCAAAGGTACGTTCAGAGACAACCCTCTCTTCCATCAACATGGGTACAAAAATCACTATCAGGGAGACCAGTACGGCCCCACCAATCAGTCTCTGTTTAAGTCGTTCCTCCAAGACTACTCCTTACTCAGATGAATTCACGCAGGTTATGAGGTTAAACATAAGCCTAGATTATATCAGCTCGGCTGCTGGGGATTTTTGCAATATTTTGAGGGCATCTCCTACAACCACGAAGGAACCAAACACCAGTATGGCATCTCCGGGCTCAGATATGGACCTGGCGGACCTCAAAGCATCAGCGACAGAATCAAAACAGTCCATACTTGATTGAATACCATACTCGAGCATAGATGCCCGCAATTGCCCTGCAGATTGGCCACGGGCAGTTTCTATACCCACCAGATGCCAACTCTCTATCATGGGACCGATGATGTCTATGATCGACAACACATCCTTGTCAGACAATATTCCAAATACCGCATGTAAGCGGGAGAAATTTAGCGATTGCGGAAGATTATCACGCAGGGCCATGACCGCCTGTGGATTATGGGCCACATCGAGAATGAGCGGAATCCGGCCTTCAGTTATCTGTAGCCGCCCCTTGACCCGGCTGGTTTTTACGGCATGATCGATCGCCGCTTGACTGACTGGCAGTAGATCCGACAAGCATTCGACGGCCACTAGCACCGAGGCTATATTGCGTAGCTGATAATCACCCAACAGGCATGGCTGCGCATCAAAGCTGTGCTGGTGATGCTGCCAATGCCATTTGAATCCTGTGGAATGGGTTTCAATCCCAAAGTCTGTGCCAAACTGCAGGCACTCGACACCAAGCTCCGCTGCATGTCGCATAACTGTCTCGGGCATATTCGCGTCACCCAGTATCACAGGTATTCCCGGCCGCATGATACCGGCTTTTTCAAGACCTATCTGTTCTCTTGTCTCGCCAAGCCAGTCGGTGTGATCCAGGTCAACAGTTGTGATGATGGCAAGGTCCGGATCGATGATATTGACCGCATCCAGACGCCCCCCCAGTCCCACTTCCAGAATCACCAGGTGAGGCGCGTCAGCAGCAAAAATGTCCAGTGCAGCTAGTGTGCCGAATTCAAAATAGCTGAGCGATATTCCTTTTCTCGCTTGATCTACCCTTTCGAAGGCTGCACAAAGCACCTCATCCGATACTGCGGATCCATTCACCCGAATGCGTTCGTTGTATTCGAGCAAATGGGGGGAAGTATAGGCGCCCACCTGATAGTTGGCCTGTCGATAGATCGCTTCCAGGACGGCAACAGTGGAGCCCTTGCCATTCGTACCGGCAACCGTAATGACCTTCGATGTGAGGCCAGCCGGCCGCAGTTGTTGCCAGACGGCTGATACACGCTCCAATCCTAACTCGATCTCCGTTGGATGGAGTGTCGACTGCCAGTCAAGCCACTCATCCAGGGTCTGGAAACGCATGTTGGATTATTATAAGGGGATGGCGCTGTCAGGGATGGGAACGATGCATGAAGATACTCAACAGGTCGGCGATCCGATCACGCATGTCCCGCCGATCGATAATCATATCCACTGCTCCATGCTCCAACAGAAATTCGCTGCGTTGGAAACCTTCAGGTAGTGTTTCTCTCACCGTCTGCTCAATAACCCGTGGACCGGCGAAACCGATCAGTGCGTTGGGTTCAGCGACATTCACATCACCGAGCATGGCAAAGCTGGCAGATACGCCACCCATGGTTGGGTCAGTCATCACAGAGATGAACGGCAAGCCCCTTTTCTGCAACCGCTCCAGAGCCGCACTGGTCTTGGCCATCTGCATCAATGAAAAGAGTGACTCCTGCATGCGGGCGCCACCACTAGCAGAGAAACACACGACAGGTATATGGCGCTCCATGGCGACGGTTACGGCGCGTACGAAGCGCTCTCCCACCACTGAACCCATGGACCCAGCCATGAAGCTGAACTCAAAGGCGCCTGCCACCAAGTCCTGGCCTTTAACCTGCCCGCGCATCACCACCAGTGCATCTTTTTCACCGGAAGTTCGCTGCGCTTGAGTCAGGCGGTCGCGGTATTTTTTACTGTCCTTGAACTTAAGGGGGTCTACCGATTCCAGGTCGGCACCGATCTCTTCCTGCAGCCCAGGATCGAGAAATGTCTCCAAGCGGCGTCGGGCACCGATCCGGTTGTGGTGATTGCATTTTGGACAAACATCAAGATTCCTTTCCATTTCAGCACGATAGAGGATCGCACTGCAGCCAGGGCATTTGGTCCACAGCCCCTCAGGTACTGCACGCTTGTTGCCGCCATCCGTCCGGATGCGGCTGGGCATCAGTTTCTCAAACCAACTCATAGACTGAATCTTACCTAAAAAAAATCAATCGGTCAGGTGGATAAGACAGGCGATAGCTCATCCATGGCTTTACGCATGGAGGAAAGCGTATCCGTCAGGGCCTGGGCAATCTCCTGTGGTCGATCGGCCAGTGCTTCCACGCTGGCAACCAAGGCGCTTCCTACCACCACAGCATCGGCTATTTGAGAGACCGCTGCTGCAGTCTCTGCATCCTTGATCCCAAAACCAACCCCGACTGGAAGATTGGTTTTGGATCGGATCTGGCCCAATTTTTCTGCGATCTCAGCGAGATCGAGATGACCGGCCCCGGTAACACCCTTAACCGATACATAGTAGACAAAACCACCAGCCGCCTGGCAGATCCGCTCGATCCGCTCCGCTGTGCTGGTCGGCGCCAACAGATAAATTTGATCCAAGCCTTTATCCCGCAGGGCCTGCAGCAACTCATGCCCCTCCTCCGGTGGGATATCGACCACCAAGGCACCATCCACGCCCGCAGCCTTTGCTTGGATGGCGAATTCGTCGTAACCCATCACTTCAATTGGATTGAGATAGCCCATGAGCACCACAGGGGTATCTGTATCCTGGGCACGAAAAGATTTCACCATGTCTAACACATTGTGCAGGCCAACATGGTGTTCAAGGGCACGCTCACTGGCGCGCTGTATGACCGGACCATCCGCCATCGGATCAGAAAATGGCACGCCCAGTTCGATCAGGTCTGCACCCGCGCGCACTAAGGCATGCATCAGATCCACGGTGACTGTCGGATTGGGGTCTCCAGCAGTGATGAAAGGGATAAGCGCAGTTCTTTGCCGGGCCTTAAGTTCAATGAATCTACCTGCAATCCGGCTCATATCACTATGCCCTCATGTGCCGCAACTGTATGCATATCCTTATCACCCCGACCCGACAGATTGATTAAAATGCTTTGATCCTGAGCCATAGTCGGTGCAAGTTTGGCCGCATAAGCTAGCGCATGACTCGATTCCAATGCTGGAATTATACCTTCGGTACGGGTCAACACATGGAATGCATCCAATGCCTCTTGATCCGTCACTGCCACATATTTAGCTCTGCCATTGTCTTTCAACCACGCATGTTCCGGTCCTACACCAGGATAGTCGAGGCCGGCTGAAATGGAATGAGTTTCGATGATCTGGCCGTCACTATCCTCCATGAGATAAGTCCGGTTGCCATGCAGAACACCCGGCTGTCCGGCACACAATGGTGCTGCATGCTTGCCTGTCTCCAAACCATTTCCAGCGGCTTCGACACCGTACATAGCAACATCATGGTCGTCCAGAAATGGATAGAAGAGTCCGATGGCATTCGAGCCGCCTCCCACGCAAGCCACCAAGGCATCCGGCAGACGCCCGGTCTGCTGTTGAATCTGTACTCTCGCCTCGCGGCCGATGATGGATTGAAAATCTCTTACCATCGCTGGATATGGGTGCGGACCCGCGACTGTACCAATGATATAAAAGGTATCGTCGACATTGGTCACCCAATCACGCATTGCCTCGTTGAGTGCGTCCTTAAGCGTTCGGGAACCCGACTCCACAGCACGCACCTCGGCGCCCAACAGGCGCATACGGTAGACGTTTGCTTCCTGGCGGGCAATATCGACTGCACCCATGTAAACGATGCACTCGAGCCCCATCCGGGCAGCGACGGTGGCGGTCGCCACTCCGTGCTGACCGGCGCCGGTTTCTGCAATGATGCGGGTCTTGCCCATGCGCTTTGCCAGTAGTGCCTGACCAACGGTGTTGTTGACCTTGTGTGCACCGGTGTGGTTTAGATCCTCCCGCTTCAGGTAGATCTTTGCACCACCCAGTTCTCTGCTCCAGCGTTCAGCATAATAGACTGGGGATGGCCGCCCCACATAATTGGCCAGATCCTCGTCCAGTTCTTTGAGAAACCCCGGGTCTTGCATGAACCGCTTATATGCGATGCGTAGTTCATCCAAAGGCGCCATCAGGGTTTCCGCTACAAATAACCCACCATAGGGGCCAAAATGGCCACGTTGATCCGGCAGGCTTCCGATAATCTTTTCAGCTGTTGTCGCCACACTTCACTCCTTCAATGAAGGCCGCAATTTTTCCGGCATCTTTAATTCCTTTGGATACTTCGACGCCACCACTCACATCCACTGCATAGGGACGCACCTGGGATACCGCTGAAGCAATGTTTTCCGGATTCAATCCTCCGGCGAGGATTATTCTTGAGGCCATCTCAGAAGGAATTCGTTCCCAATCAAATCGCTTTCCCGTACCACCGGGCCTACCCGCCTGATAGGCATCCAGTAACAATCCAGACGCTCCAGTGTAGTTTTTTTCCAGCGTAATCAGATCGACGCCTTCATGCATTCGAACCGCTTTGATCCACGGGCGTCCATGACCGGTGCAGGCATCCATGCTCTCACTGCCGTGAAATTGCAGCAGATCGATGCGCACAGACCGCAGCAACTGTTCGATGCCTGCGCGAGGCTCATCCACAAAAAGCCCCACTACAGTGACAAAGGGTGGAAGCTTAGAGACAATCTGTTGCGCCTGCAGTAAGCTGACGGTCCTGGGGCTGGGTGGATAAAAAACCAGCCCGATGGCATCTGCTCCACAACGGACCGCTGCCAGCCCATCCTCTGGACGGGTGATGCCGCAAATTTTGACTCTGGTCCTCATAAACCCGGTAAAGATACAGGATTGGCTTGGCCTGCGCTATGTCAGTACTCAATCCAGGCCATACTTTTCCGGGTAGTCAACCCTTGTCAAACAAAGGCCTTGCGGTGGCGCAGTCACTCCTCCTTTGGTCCTGTCCCGCAGTTCCAGGATCTCGCGGGTCCAGGATTCCCCCTGTTCCCCCTTGCCGATTGCGATCAAAACCCCTGCGATATTCCGCACCATGTGATGCAGAAATGCATTGGCATGGACCCGAATGGTAATTATCTTTGCCTGCCGATCGACATCAAGTCGATGAATCGTCCGCATTGGGTGTTTCGCCTGGCAAGCCAGTGCCCGATAAGAGGTAAAATCATGCGTGCCCACCAGATGTTGAGCTGCTCGCTGCATCACTTGCTCATCCAGTGGATGATGAATCCATGTTGCCCGGCCCCGCCAGAGTGCAGACCTTACACCTCGATTGAGCATCTGATAGCGGTAGTGCCGGCCAATCGCGGAGAAGCGTGCATGAAAATCCACCGGCATCTCCCGAGCCCAGGACACACTGATATCACCCGGAAGGTTGGCATTCGAACCCAGCACCCAGGACCTTAATGACCTGACCGCTTGGGTCTCAAAGTGAACTACCTGCCCGGCGGCATGCACACCGGTGTCGGTGCGGCCAGCACAGTGTACAGTGACAGGGTGATTGGCAACTTTGGAAAGCGCCGCCTGCAGGCATTCCTGAACACTACGCACATCACCCTGGAACTGCCATCCATGGAATGCCGTACCATCGTATTCAACTCCCAGCGCTATCTTCATACTTCAATTTCACTAGAATCAAAAAAAAGGGGCGCAACCCGTGCGCCCCCTTTGTTTCATCAGGCTTGGTTCAATTAGCTTGATATACTACCTAATAACTCCTGAGCCTGCTGTTTCTGGTCATCGCTGCCCTCTTTGACAACCTCTTCAAGGATACTTTTCGCACCTTCCTCATCACCCATGTCCACATAGGCGCGCGCCAAGTCCAGTTTGGTCGTAACCTCATCCGTGGAGTCCAGATCCAAGACCTCATCTTCTGTATCGATTTTCTCAGATACATCCATTTCATCCGCGACAGGCACCTCTACGACCTCATCTTCAAGATCCTCTGAAAGTAACTCAAGCTCTTTTTCAAGGCTCTCCAGGTCCAGATCATCCAATGATTCAGAGTCCTCTATGCCGACTACATTGGCATTTTCTGATGGTTCCGACAGATCGAGGCCGGAAAGTTCGCTTAAGCCATCCAGTGTTGAAGAAAGATCCAGGTTGTCCTCTCCTGTCTGACCGTAAGAATCTCTGGCATCATCCAGGATATCCAAATCTACATCCAGAGCGCCGGAACCTGCTTTTGTTTCCCCAGCGTCAGGTTGCTGATCCGCTTCCAGATTGTTAAGGAATTCTGAATCGAGTGACAAGCTGGATTCAAGGCTTTCCGAGTCCACCTCATCCAGATCACTAAGATCACTAAGATCACCCAAGTCCATTTCACTTATTTCATCCGCGAGATCCAATTCCTGACCGGAATCCTTATCAGAGGAGCCTGCATCGGCGCTCTTCAACAGGTCGCTGTTAAGATTCAGATCCAGGTCGTCCAATCCTTCACCCAGCGCATTGAGAACACCCCCTGTAGCTGCCCCTGCCGCCACGGCAAACATTGTATTGCCTGGGTCAAGCTCCTTGCCCATGCTTGCAACTCTTGCCCAGGTATCAGGTTTTTCCTTTTCCAGGCCAGCCTGCTGCAACTCCTCAGCCAATCGATTGAATTGCTTAGTGTTTTTAGCAGAATAGTAAATTTCCAACAGCTTGTGTTTCAATTCCTCTCGTTCCGGGAACCTCTCGATAGCCTGCTTGATGAGCTCTTCTGCCTGCTGGTAACGCCCATAGGCGATGTAGACGTCCGCTTCTGAAACCGGATCGACCTCACCAGTCTCATCCTGCAGTGCATCAATATCACTGGGCGAGAAGTCACTCATGAATGAGGTTTCTTCTGACGGCTCATTGACCGAACCGGCAGCTCCCTGCAGGTTGCCAGCAAGCGCCGCCTCTCCCTCAGGAGTGACCAGGATACTCTCGGCAAACTCAGCTTCTGCCTCTTTGCGACGGCGCATAATCAGCCACAAGAGCGACAGCAGTAGTGCGACAACTGCACCTATTACCCCCATCAGCGTGGAATTACCAGTCAGAATATCGAGGAACCCACCCTGCTTCGGCTTAGCTGTAGGCACGGGCTCGGGAGGTATTTGTGGCTTGGTATCTGCTACCGGAGGACTCACTGGAACTGGCTCAGCAACTGCAGGCTTGGCGGGCTGTTCCATTTCCGTCGGCTGCGATAGCTCGCTCTTTGGGACTACCACTTCAGCGGGCGCCGCATCCGTCTTCATAGCCTCGGCGACAATGGACTCGATATCCACCTCTTCGATGACTTGAGAATCTTCTACAGACGCTTCGGCTTGAGGCACGGATTTATCAGCTGTCGGCGGCTCTGGCTCTACCGCTATTGTCGCCTCATCCTGAGCGGCCTCCAAAGCCTCAGTCTTCTCCTCAACGACCTGCTGTGTTGTCTGAAGTTGCGTCAACTGATCGCTTCTCAGAGTGAGAAGGCGTTGTATATCACCGATCTGCGACTCCAATTCACGAATACGCGTATGCAGGGCTTCATTTTCCTGGCGGGAGCTCTCATTTTCTTCTCTGACCAGCATGACCTCCTGCTCAAGGCGGGAGATTTTTTCCGTGCTTTGTGCCTTACCCTCTGCAGCCTGAGTATCATCGGCAGCATCGGGCTTGGCTGAGATCAGCTCCAAACGATCTTTCTCAGCAATGGTCTTGACGGATTCTGCCTGTTCCGCGACAGACTTTGTTACTGCAGACTCAACCGCCGGTTTGGATCGCTGCTCCCTCCATTCCCTTGTCTGAGCCAAAAACTCCCGGCGTGCATCACGATGGGACATTCCCGTAACATCCGCATCCTCCGGCAGACGTAAAATCTTACCGGCTTTAAGGCCATTAACATTGTTCCGAATGAAGGCATTAGGATTGTGTTGCTGCAGCGCCATCATGACCTGTTCTACAGTTTCACCCTGCAAACGAAGAGACTGGGCAATCTGCCACAGGTTATCGTTCGACTGGATCGGGCCGTATTCCCTCGCGCCTCCGGTTTGTGAGGAAGATGCCGGATAGGAACCCGCAACTATTGCTGAATTTGTTTTTCTCACCGGCGCCAATTGACGTGAAGGCGCAGCCGCCACCTTGGGTGTTGCGATAGGGGCAGGTTTTCTTGCCAGTGTTACAGGCGGATCGAGCAATACCGTGTACTCACGCAGCATCCGACCTTTCGGCCAGTTAACTTCAAGCAGAAAATTCAGGAATGGCTCACGCACAGGATCAGCGCTGTTAACCGCAATGATCATTCGGCCATCCGGTGCCAAGGAGGGGGTAAATCTTAGTGCAGACAGCAGATATGGCCTATCGATACCGGCTTTGATAAAAGCCTCATTCGATGCGAGCCCAACTCTGATGTCCTGCAATTCATCCCGGGTTACAGAATGCAGATCTATTTCAGCTCTGAAACGCTGGTTGAGCGCGGATTGTGTGGTGATATCTCCAAGCCCCAATGCGAAGACACCCAGGGGTGACAGTGCTGTTGCGACAGCCACTGCTAGGGACAGCTTACGAATCATGCTTCCTCCTTGCCCGACAAACATGTTTAATCGGTGACACAGCATCTGTGAAAAACGGGGTAAATAAACCCACCAGAATTGCTCCAAAAAGATTTTAGAATGAGCTTAATAATTTGACGCTAACTATAGCTTACAAATAGTTTTTTACCAGAATTTCAACTACCTTGACAGCATTTCCAGCGTTCCCGAATCGCAGGTTATCTGCAACTGTCCAAAGTGAGAAATCTGTCGAATATTCTGAGTCGGATTTTACCCTTCCCACCGTCAAACCATTATTGCCAGATGCATCTGTAACGGCTGTCGGATAAGAATCTGAAGTATCAAAAAGTGAGATATCGGGAAAATTTGACAAGGCTTTTTTCAGCTGGGCTACGGATATCGGGGCGTCGAATTGCAGGTCTATGGCCTGCGAATGACCGAAAAATACCGGCACCCAGCAACAGCTAACCGATAGCTTCATGTCTCGGTGCCTCAGCACCTTTTTTGCATCATCGGCAATCTTGACTTCAACCTCAGAGAGGCCATGAGACTGCTGATTACCAACCAGAGGAAGCAGGTTAAAGGCGATCTGCTTAGTGAAAACCAATGAGTTGAGTGCTTTGCCATTCAATAATCGTGCAGTCTGGCGCGCCATCTCTTCGACCCCGGACCGCCCCAACTCAGAAACCGCGTGACAACTGACAACTGAAGCCCTGTTGATTTCAACACAACCCTGAATTGACTTCAGCAGAGTCACCAGTTGCGTTGTTGCGGCATCTGGCAGTGCCAGTATCCCCCCATCTGCTACCTGGGCAATCACTTCCGGATTGACTGCTGCAACCAGCGGGGGTAGAGCATACTCCGCCAGTAGCTTTGAGCTTAGATCAAGTATAATACAGCCCGCGTCCTGGGCAGGCTGCAGCCAATCGCTGTCGACGGTCTCATCTCCGGTGACAATCACGATCTGTTGCCGGCTGAATTCATACAGAGCAGCATCGCTGACGACGAGTTCCTGCCGGCCAAACTCGATCTCCTGGCCCTCAGTCGCCTTCCCCCCCAACAGTTGCAGATGGCCGTTGAGCCATGAATGCTCCGCGATCATTTGCAGCAGTGCCTCACCGATCAAGCCACCGGCGCCAACGACAGCAATCTCTATTTCAGTTTTCATTATCTGTCAGTTGACCGCATACATATAGGGGGGAAAGCCGACATCGAGCCCACACCTGCTTGGAATGGGCTGATTTTTTATAGAAATACAGTTGGTTAGCGCTTTATTGTCAGTTTTCCAGCAGAATCCGCAGCATCCGCCGCAGGGGCTCCGCTGCCCCCCAGAGCAGTTGATCCCCAACAGTAAATGCATTCAGATACTCGCCCCCGAGATTCATTTTCCGCAGACGACCAATCGGCACCGACAAGGAACCAGTCACTTTGGTCGGGGTGAGTTCCTGCGTGGTTACATCACGTTGATTGGGTATCACCTTGACCCAGTCATTGGCTGACCCCAGTATCGCCTCGACGTCATCCAGCGGCACATCTTTGCGCAATTTCACAGTCAGGGCCTGGCTGTGGCAGCGCATAGCGCCTATGCGTACACAGGTGCCATCGATGGGGACGGGATGATCTGCACGACCAAGGATCTTGTTGGTTTCGGCAAAACCTTTCCATTCTTCCTTGCTCTGCCCGTTCTCCAGCGCCACATCGATCCAGGGTATCAGGCTGCCCGCCAGGGGAACGCCGAAATTCTCGGTAGGAAAGGCATTGGCTCGCATAGTCTCTGCTACAGTCTGATCGATCTCGAGGATAGCGGAGTTCGGATCTACGAGCTTGTCCGCCACGGATGCCTGCAGGGCCCCCATCTGGCTGATCAGCTCACGCATATTGCGTGCCCCGGCGCCTGATGCGGCCTGATAGGTCATGGCCGTGACCCATTCGACCAGATCCTCGCGAAACAGCCCTCCCAGCGCCATCAGCATCAGACTGACGGTGCAGTTGCCGCCGATATAATCCTTCACACCGCTCGCCAGGCCATCGCGGATGACAGGGTCGTTTACCGGGTCCAGGACGATAATCGTGTGATCCTTCATGCGCAGGCTGGAGGCGGCATCGATCCAATAACCCTGCCATCCGGCTTCGCGTAATCTGGGATAGACATCATTGGTGTAACCGCCCCCCTGGCAGGTTACGATTACATCCATCTGTTTAAGTTCGGCGATATCCTTGGCGTCTTTCAGTGCAGGGATATCGCGGCCGATATCGGGGCCCGCCTGCCCGACCTGAGAAGTAGTGAAGAAAACCGGTTCATCAATTCCAGCAAAATCATTCTCTTCACGCATGCGGCCCATTAATACGGAACCGACCATGCCGCGCCAACCCACAAATCCAACTCGTCTCATATCGCTAATCTCTGTGTTGAATGCCTTAGAAAGGCTCTGAAAGTTTCAGAGTTTCCTATGGTTCTTTGAGTTATTACCGTTTTCGACAGCTATATGACTTCGAAAACAGAGAATGACCTCATTCATCGCTGCTTTAGAGTGCCGCCACCACCGCGTCACCCATCTGTTCGCAACCCACTTCGGTCATCCCTTCCGACATAATATCCGGTGTCCGCAGCCCTTCGTCCAGCACTTTATCAACCGCTTGCTCGATGCGCTCCGCCATGGCCGGTTCATCCAGGCTGTAGCGTAGCATCATGGCAACGGAGAGAATGGTTGCCAGCGGATTGGCGACACCCTTGCCGGCAATATCCGGTGCGGAACCATGGATCGGCTCATACATCCCCTTGCCGTTCTCGTCCAGGGAGGCGGATGGCAGCATACCGATGGAGCCGGTGAGCATCGCGGCACAATCGGACAGAATATCACCAAACATGTTGGTGGTAACCATGACATCGAACTGTTTGGGCCACTTCACCAACTGCATGGCGGCGTTGTCCACATACATGTGGCTGAGTTCCACCTCCGGGTAGTCATTACCAACACGGCTCGCCACCTCGCGCCAGAGTTCGGTGCATTCCAGCACGTTGGCCTTGTCCACCGAGCAGACCCGTTTGCCCCGCTTCATGGCGATGTCGAAGGCGACTCGGCAGATGCGATCGATCTCCGACTCGGTGTAGACCAGGGTGTTAATGCCCTGGCGCTCGCCGCTCTCCAGTTCACTCACGCCACGGGGTTGACCGAAATAGATACCGCCGGTCAACTCGCGGACGATCATGATATCCAGACCCGACACCACTTCTGGCTTCAGGGTGGATGCGCCCGCCAATTGTGGATAGAGAATGGCGGGGCGCAGATTGGCAAAAAATTTAGTCCGGCGCGTAACCCCAACAGACCTTTCTCAGGGCGGATCGAGATATCCAGCGATTCCCACTTCGGGCCACCCACGGCGCCGAGTAAGATAGCGTCAACCTCCTTAGCCAACTCCAGTGTGGCATCAGGTAAAGGACCGCCCGTGGCATCGATGGCCGCGCCACCTACCAAGGCCTCATCCATATCCACATCCAGTCCAAAGTCATCCCGCAGGAGAGCGAGCAACTTGACCGCCTCGTTGACTATTTCAGGACCGATACCATCACCTGGCAACACCAGAATGTTCTTACTCATGTCATGCACCCAAATCTATAATTTACATTTATTTATAACAACAACTTACTGTTATTACTTATTTTTAAATATTTACCTAATTCCCTTGATCAGCTTTCAAACAACCAGGGCACCGCTTGACGATGGCGCTCTTCGAAGGCCTTGATCTCATCCACATGCTGCAGGGTCAGACCAATATCGTCCAGACCATTGAGCAGACAGTGCTTGCGAAAACCATCCACCTCGAAGCTGATCTTTCTGCCATCCGGCAACAGCAACTCCTGGGCTTGCAGATCGACCTGTATCTGCAGGGCCTCCGTCTCACCTGAAAGTGCAAATAGCTCATCCACGATTTTTTCTTCTAATACAATGGGTAATATTCCATTCTTAAAACAGTTATTGAAGAAAATATCCGCAAAACTCGGAGCGATGATCACCTTGATACCCAAAATCCTCCAATGCCCAGGGGGCATGCTCCCGGGAAGATCCGCAGCCGAAATTCATCCGCGTCAGCAGGATGGACGCGTCTTGATAGCGTGGGTCATTCAGCACGAATTCCGGATTGAGAGGACGCTGGCTGTTATCCATGCCAGGCTCGCCGATGTCCAGATAACGCCACTCGTCAAACAGATTGGGCCCGAAACCGGAGCGCTTGATCGACTTCAGAAACTGCTTGGGGATGATGGCATCGGTGTCCACGTTGGAACGGTCCAGCGGACAGACGACGCCAGTAAAACTTTCAAAGGGTTCCATGATGATTCTCCCGAACTAGTTCAATTCTCTGACATCAACAAAATGACCGGCGATCGCCGCTGCTGCGGCCATCGCAGGACTCACCAGGTGGCTGCGCCCACCCATGCCCTGACGACCTTCGAAGTTGCGATTCGAGGTGGAGGCGCAGCGTTCGCCTGGTGCCAGACGGTCGGCATTCATCGCCAGACACATGGAGCATCCCGGCTCCCGCCATTCGAAACCAGCCTCGGTAAAGATCCGGTCCAGTCCCTCCGCTTCCGCCTGCTGTTTGACCAGCCCCGAGCCGGGCACCACCAGGGCCAGCTTGATACTACTGGACACTTTCTTCCCTTTGGCGACTGCCGCCGCCGCCCGCAGGTCCTCGATGCGGGAATTGGTGCAGGAACCGATAAAGACCTTATCCACCGCCACCTGGTTGATCGGGGTACCGGCCTCAAGCCCCATGTACTCCAATGCTCGGCGCATGCCCTCCGCCTTGGTTGTATTGTCGATCTCCTCTGGATCAGGCACTGTTTCATCCACTGCAATCACCATCTCCGGCGAGGTACCCCAGGTTATCTGGGGTTTGATAGAGGCAGCTTCGAGTCTCACCACTGCATCGAACTCGGCGCCATCATCGCTGTGCAGCGTCTCCCAATAGCTGACCGCTTTGTCCCAGTTTTCGCCTTTCGGCGCAAACGGGCGCCCCTTTACATAGTCGATGGTTTTCTCATCCACCGCGACAAAGCCAGCCCTGGCACCCGCTTCTATGGCCATGTTACAAACCGTCAGACGACCTTCGATGGAGAGATCACGAATCGCCCCACCGCTGAATTCGATGGCGTATCCGGTGCCGCCGGCAGTACCGATCTTACCGATGATCGCCAGGACTATATCTTTTGCGGTAACACCGGGCCCGACTTGGCCATCCACGATCAGCAGCATCGATTTGGATTTTTTCTGGATCAGACACTGAGTGGCCAGCACATGCTCCACCTCGGAAGTGCCGATGCCAAAGGCCAGGGCGCCAATGGCCCCATGAGTCGAGGTATGCGAATCGCCGCAGACTACCGTCATCCCCGGCAGGGTCGCACCCTGTTCCGGCCCGACCACGTGGACTATGCCCTGGCGGATATCGCTCATGCCAAACTCGGTCACACCAAACTCGCTGCAATTGCTATCCAGGGTCTCCACCTGGATGCGGGCGATCGGGTCCGTGATATCCTCGATACCATTGGGACGGCTGGTGGTCGGCACATTGTGGTCCGGGGTGGCCAGATTGGCGTTCACGCGCCAAGGCGTTCGGCCGGCCAGACGCAGCCCCTCAAAGGCCTGGGGCGAGGTCACTTCATGCACCAGCTGGCGGTCGATATAAAGCAGGGCGGTGCCGTCATCGTCGTAACGCACCAGATGGGAATCCCAGAGTTTGTCGTAAAGGGTCTTGGTACTCATAGTCATAGCTCCTAAAGTGCTAGCCAAACCTTATGGGAGCATGCTACATAATACAAATTCATATTTTTCATAGTTTGTATTCTTATTGGTTATATAGATTGGAACTCTCAAGCCTACGCGCCTTTGTCCAGGTTGCCCGTGACCGCTCCTTCTCACTGGCGGCCGAGGCACTCTTCATCACCCAACCCGCCGTGAGTAAACGTATCGCAGGCCTGGAGTCTGACCTGGGCGTGACCCTGTTTGATCGCATGGGACGCCAGATCATACTGACCGAGGCCGGCCGACACCTGCTGCCCCGCGCTGAGCAGATCCTCGACGGTGTGACGGATATTCAGCGAGAGCTGTCAAATCTGTCCGGCGAAGTGGCCGGCCCCCTCGCCATGGGCACCAGCCACCATATCGGCCTGCATCGCCTGCCGCCGATCCTGCGTCGTTACACCGACCGCTATCCGGAAGTCGATCTCGACATTCGTTTTATGAGTTCCGAGAAGGTATCCCAGGGGGTCGAACAGGGGGAATTAGAATTGGGCGTGATTACACTACCCCTGCAGCCATCGATACATCTGCAGCTTCAGCCCGTCTGGCGGGACCCGCTGCTCTTCAT
>CAWCOA010000030.1:0-18501 GCA_963797085.1 uncultured Gammaproteobacteria bacterium | reverse complement strand
TAACAGGTGATTATGTAGCCGGCACAATATCTGGGATATACCGCCGGCACGATATTGGTAATATGCTGCCAAATGTTCTCTTTTTGTTCCATGGCATATCTCCGCATCATTCCAATGTGCAGGATGGGGGAATTCGAGAAAGGAAATAGCATCCTGCTGATTGGACGTCCTAATTTCATGATAAGAATATCAGAGGAATGTGGTGATATGAAATAACTGAAGTTCATAGTGGAGTTTCATCAGTTGATTTTCCATTTCCCTCAGGTATTCACCACTCTATACTTGATACTCTCGCTGCAACACTAATACCTGCCAAATAAACGATTCATCATTCCTTCCATCGTCATAGATACACACAAATCTGTCGATTTGACCGAGGTCAAGGCCAAGAACACGTACTTACTTTAAAAAGGCAGGCTTCCGAATACCTATAAACAAGGAGCGATCTCAATGGCTCAGGCCTTCACAAAAGCGATGGCGCGCAACATCTTCTATGGAGGAACCGCGTTTTTCTTTCTACTCTTTCTCGCCCTGACCTTCGACACCGCAGGTCAGCTCCCCAATCGCGATAATCGCGCCGCGCTGGAAGGCGAGCTGGGGCCGGTAATCGCCAAAGGTAAGGGCCTGTGGGAAAACAACAATTGCATCGGTTGCCACACCCTGCTCGGCGAGGGCGCCTACTTTGCACCTGAGCTGGGCAATGTCTACGTACGCTTCGGCAACTCGACTGACGCGATCAAGGGCTTTATCGCCAGCCGCCCAAAAGATGGCATCCCCGGCCGCCGTAGCATGCCGCAATTCAACTTCAGCGACGAAGAACTCACAGCACTGGCTGAGTTCCTCAAGTACGTATCTGAAATCAACACAGCCAACTGGCCGCCGAACGAGCAAGGTTAAGGGAGAATACACATGCAATTTAAATCACAATCGGTTGCCAAACCCTACTTTATCGCGGCCATCGCCCTGTTTGTGGCGCAGATCCTGTTTGGTCTTATCATCGGCCTGCAGTATGTGATCGGTGATTTCCTGTTTCCCGAGATCCCTTTCAATGTGGCCCGCATGGTCCACACCAACACCCTCATCGTCTGGTTGTTGATGGCCTTCATGGGCTCCGCCTACTACCTGGTGCCGGAAGAGGCGGAAACCGAGCTGTTCGCCCCCTGGCTGGCGACCTTGATGTTCTGGATCTTCCTGATTGCCGCAGGCCTGACCGTGGCAGGTTACCTGCTGGTGCCCTACGCCGGACTGGCAGATCTGACCATGAACGAACTGCTGCCCACCATGGGCCGCGAGTTCCTCGAACAACCGACGATCACCAAGATCGGTATAGTGATAGTCGCCCTGGCCTTTTTGTTCAACATCGGCATGACCATCCTCAAGGGTCGCAAGACTGTGGTCAACCTGGTGATGCTGATGGGTCTGACCGGGCTGGCGGTATTCTTTCTCTTCGCCTTCTACAATCCAGTCAACGTGGTACTGGACAAGTACTTCTGGTGGTGGGTCGTGCATCTGTGGGTTGAGGGTGTCTGGGAATTGATTCTGGGCGCCATCCTCGCGTTCGTACTGATCAAGACCACCGGCGTCGACCGCGAGGTCGTCGAGAAGTGGCTCTACATCATCATCGCCATGACCCTGATCACCGGGATCATCGGCACCGGTCATCACTACTACTGGATCGGCGCTCCGGAATACTGGCAATGGTGGGGCTCCATCTTCTCCGCCATGGAGCCGATCCCCTTCTTCATGATGACGGTGTTCGCCTTCAACATGGTGAACAAACGCCGCCGTGAGCACCCCAACAAGGTGGCCATGTTGTGGGCCCTGGGCACTGCGGTAATGGCCTTTCTCGGCGCTGGCGTGTGGGGCTTCTTGCATACCCTATCACCGGTCAATTACTACACGCATGGTTCACAGATCACCGCTGCCCATGGTCACATGGCCTTCTACGGCGCTTATGTAATGATCAGCCTGACCATGATCTCCTACGCCATGCCTCTGCTGCGCGGACGCAATGCGGCCAATCCGGGTAAATCCCAGGTGGTGGAGATGTGGTCCTTCTGGCTGATGACGGTCTCCATCGTGTTCATCACCCTGTTCCTGACCGGAGCCGGCATCCTGCAGGCCTATCTGCAACGCATGGGAGAAAATCCACAACCCTTCATGGCGGTACAGGATCAGATCTCACTGTTCTACTGGCTGCGTGAAATCGCCGGGGTGATCTTCCTGATCGGCCTGGTGCTCTATATTGCCAGCTTCTTTGTGGGACAGAACGAGCCGGAAACAGCGCCCGCTGACTAAAAAAAAGCAGGCCATTAGAGGCCTGACTTCCTAACTGATAGCCGGCACTCTGTGCCGGCTTTCTTTATATGTTTTTTATGATCCAAACACTGAAATCATAATGGTGTGCCGCTGTATTTTTTTGGGTTTTGGCTGAGTCAGCACAATCTCTGACAAAATGATCGTATTGTTAATTTTTTACGGATGAAGGTATTAACGACTTACTTATTTAGCTAATGATTTCTATGGAATAGAAATAAAAAACACATTTGACCGAAATCAAGGCCCATTATTGGGAAGTAATGGACCATTCAAATCGTGTAGTTATCAATACGTCAACTGGAGGATATTTTGATGCACATTCCCGCCCGAAAACTCGCCTGTCTATTCAGCTTTCTCCCAGTAACCCTAACCTCCGGAAGCCTGTTCGGTGCTGACGCAACCGCCAAGCATCCGGGCTCAGACGAAACACAGATGCGCTACGAGGGCGCGCCGATCACCATTGATCCCGGCACTACAAAACAAGTCATCACACCAAGTGCTCCGGCCATCATCGAAGATGAATTTGCCAAGGCGAAAACCATCTTCTTCCAACGTTGCGCTGGATGCCATGGCGTTCTGCGCAAGGGCAACAAGTAAACCACTGACCACGGATATCACGCTAAAACGCGGTACCGCCTATCTGAAGACACTCATCAACTTCGATTCGGCGGCGGCTATGCCGAACTGGGGAACCTCCGGTGACTTCACAGCAGACGAGGTAGACCTGATGGCGCGCTATCTCCAGCACGAGCCACCACAACCTCCAGAGTTCGGTATGAAGGAGATGAAGGTCCCTTCTCCCTGCAGGGAGAAGGGCAGGATGAGGGGGATTAGATGGAAATTTTCCTTATTTAGACCCCCCTCACCCCAACCCTCTCCCGCGAGGCGAGGGGTAGATGAAGAAGCATTCAATATCACCTGACAAAGTAATATTAATCTGCCCGGATTATATTTACGCCCGATTACTGGACGATCGACATCTGGCATACATAACCCATCAGCGTTATGCCTATGTATTTGGTCGAGACGGCGGTCTTACCAAGATCGACCTGCTCTGTGGCAGTCTGGTTAAACGCATCATCCAAGGCGGCAACAGCATTGGCGGCGCAATCTCTCAGGACGGCCATCTGATCGCCGTCTCCAATTATGAACCAGGCGGAGTGAAAATCTTTTCCGCCGCAGACCTGTCGTTGCTGGCGGATATACCCGCTACCCGAATCGCCGACAATAAGGCATCGAAAACCGTCGGCATGGTGGATGCACCCGGCATGCGTTTCCTGGTCAGTCTCTTTGACACGGGGGAGATCTGGAGCATTGACATGACTGAACCAGAAAGCCCGGCCATTACCCGTTACAAGGATGTGGGGCTCCAGCCTTACGATGCCCTGATAACACCGGATGGTCGCTATTACATCGCGGGGCTGTTCGGCCAGGAAGGACTCGTCCTGCTGGATCTCTGGCACCCTGAAATTCCACCTCGCCTGATCCTGCAAGACTATGGCAGTGCAAACAGAAGTTGCCCGTCTACAAGATGCCTCATCTGGAGGGTTGGGCGTTAGCGGGAGATCGCGCCTTTCTTCCCGCGGTTGGCCAGCATGAGGTGCTGGTGGTCCGCCGAGGTGACTGGAAACAGGTAGGTAGCATTCCGGTCCATGGCCAGCCGGTGTTCGTTATGGCGCGGCCGGATGGACGTCAGATCTGGGTCAATTTTGCCCTGCCTCACAATGATACCGTCCAGGTCATAGATACCGAGACACTGCAGATCATCAAGACCCTGAAACCCGGCAAGGGAACCCTGCATATGGAGTTTACACCTCGTGGCGAGGAGGTATGGGTCTCGGTTAGGGATCTGGACGAAATCCAGGTGTATGACACCCACACCCTAAAACTGACTCACCAATTGGCAGCAGACAAACCCAGCGGTATCTTCTTCAGCGCACGCGCTCATCAAACAGGACTTTGATATGGCTACTCCGTCACGCGTAATAAAACAGACCCACTGGCGAACCCGTGTTACCAAAGAGGTTTGCCTGAATGACCTCGAAAAACGACTCCTGAATGAGTATCAAAAGGGATTCCCCCTATCCCCCAGGCCTTTCGCAGAGATTGCCGAATGTTTGGGCACCAGCGAGTCACTGGTGATCAAGATCCTCGCGAGGCTTCAGGAACTAGGAGTTGTCAGCCGTGTAGGCCCGGTGTTCAAACCTAATCGCATCGGCGTCAGCACCCTGGCGGCCATGGCTGTGCCAGAGGACGCGTTGGAAAGGATTGCCGAGGTGATCAATCGTTGTGATGAGGTCAATCACAACTACGAGCGGGAACACAGATTCAATCTTTGGTTCGTGGTGACCGCAGCCAACCAGCAACGCCTGAATGAAGTACTGGCAGAACTGGAATTCACTACCGGCTATCGCATACTCAACCTGCCACTGGAGAAGCAGTTCCACATCGATCTGGGGTTTCAGTTATGGGACTGAGTGAACAGGATTACCGCTTGATCGAAGAGATCCAGGGCGGGCTGCCACTGACACCCCGCCCCTATGCCGAGATCGGAATGCGCCTTGGCATGACTGAACAGGCAGTAAGCAGGCGTATCGCTGAGTTGCTGGAGAGCAGTGCCATAAAGCGCCTGGGTATAGTGGTGCGTCACCATGAACTGGGCTATACCGCCAACGCCATGGTGGTCTGGGACGTGCCCGATCAGCGCGTGGTTGAGATTGCAGGGAAACTCAGTGCCGAGGCCTGCGTCACCCTCTGCTATCAACGCGCCCGCCGACTACCTGATTGGCCCTACAACCTTTTCAGCATGATCCATGGCAAGCGTCAGGATCGGGTATTGAATTATCTTGATTCGCTTATCGAACAGCAGCATTGGGCGGACATCCCACATCAGGTGCTGTTCAGCGGCAAGCGCTTCAAACAGCGGGGCGCAAGGTATACCCGGAGGCGCTAATGGACAGCATCGACCGTGCCATCATCAATAGCCTGCAGGATGGCTTTCCGCTCTGTGAAACTCCGTACCAGCTGGCTGCCGAAGGGCTTGGCATCACAGAGCGGCAGTTGATCCAACGACTCGAGCAGATGCTGGCAAACAAGCAGCTGTCACGTTTTGGCCCACTGTACAATGCCGAACGGCTTGGCGGTGGTCTCAGTCTATGTGCCATGAGGGTTCCTGCTGATGAGTTCGACAGGGTTGCGGAACAGGTCAATGGTTTCCCCGAGGTCGCCCATAACTATGCCCGGGAGCATGAATTCAATATGTGGTTTGTACTGGCTACCGAAAGCCCAGAAAGAATCAGTGAAGTACTGGATGAAATTGAAACAGCAACTGGATACAGCGTCTTGAATGTGCCCAAGCAGGAGGAATTCTTTGTCGGGCTGAAATTCGAGGTCTGACAAATCGACAGTAAAACCATGACGGAAAGCAATCCGCTAATCCTGGACCCGCTGGATCGTCGTATCATTAAAGCGACTCAGGCAGGCCTTCCCCTGGTCCCCCAGCCCTACCGGCAGATCGCCGATCGTTTGGAAGTCAGCGTTGAGGAGTTGATGAGTCGCCTGAGAAACATGCTCGAGTGCGGGGTCATCCGTCGCATCGGCGCGATTCCCAACCACTACACCCTGGGCTTTCACGCCAATGGCATGAGTGTTTGGGATGTATGCGACGAGAAGGTGAGTGATTATGGCCGCAAAGTCGGCGCCTTGGAGTTTGTCAGCCACGCCTACCATCGCCCCAGACATCTTCCCGAATGGCGCTACAACCTGTTTGCCATGGTGCACGGCAGAAGCCGGGATGAAGTGATGCAAAAAGTTGCAGTTATTGCGGAGTTGCTTGGTCAGGACTGTTGCAGCCAAGGGGTCCTTTTCAGTACCAGGATCCTGAAGAAGACAGGCTTGAGAATATGAGCGGCCGTTTACCCCCGAACACGGACAATTGAAATCTTATGTTCCGAATTACTCAATTTATGCAGGAACTGCTCGACCCCAAGCCGTTGGGTGCAAAACGCTCGCCCAGCGGGCCGGTAGTGATCTGGAATTTGATCCGACGTTGCAATCTCACCTGCAAGCACTGTTATTCCATCTCTGCGGACACGAGCTTCCCCAATGAGCTGACCAGCAAACAGGTATATGAGGTCATGGACGACCTGAAGCAGTTCAAGGTCCCGGTATTGATCCTCTCCGGCGGAGAGCCGCTGCTGCGAGCCGACATCTACGAGGTGGCAAGGCATGCCAAGACGATGGGCTTTTACACCGCCCTTTCCACCAATGGCACGCTGATCGACGATAAGAATATCGAAAAGATCGCTGCGATCGGTTTTGACTACCTGGGTATCAGTATCGACGGTATCGGTGAAACTCACGACAGTTTCCGTCGTAAATCGGGTGCATTCGAAGCTTCAATGCAGGGGCTGCGTCTTTGTCGTGACCTAGGGATCAAGGTCGGCCTGCGTTTTACCATGACTCAGGATAACTCAACAGAATTACCCCAGTTACTGGATCTGATGACCCGGGAACGCATCAACAAATTCTATTTCTCTCACCTGAACTATGCCGGCCGGGGCAACAAGAACCGGCAGGACGATGTCATCCACAACACCACCCGCTGGGCCATGGATCTGCTCTTCGATCGAGCGCTGGAAGATGCCTTTAAAGGCCAGTGAACCGAGTTCGTTACCGGCAACAATGATCCCGACGGCGTCTATCTGCTGCACTGGGTGCGTAAACACTTTCCCGAGCAGACAGCACATATTCGCGCCAAACTGGCCCAATGGGGCGGTAACAGTTCCGGTGTCAACATCGCCAATATCGACAACCAGGGTTATGTGCATCCCGATACTATGTGGTGGGACTACAATCTAGGCAACGTCAAGGAGCGACCCTTCTCCGAGATCTGGCAGGATACCTCTGACCCGATCATGGCCGGTCTCAAGGCCAAACCCAGAACAGTTGGCGGACGCTGTGGTCAGTGTGCCTACTTCGACATCTGCGGTGGTAACACCCGCGTACGCGCAATGCAACTCACCGGTGACCCATGGGCCGAAGATCCGGCCTGCTATCTGACCGATGCGGAGATAGACATCGCAGACTCAATGGCAAAGAGCGTCTGTTCAGATAGGTGATCACTAGGTGAATGTATCGACAAAGCATGCCTTCTCCCTCTTCATGGGACTCCTATGCCTGTTCAACCTGAGTCCATCCATCGCGGCGGTGGACGTGCAGGCACTCTATAAACAACATTGCAGCGAATGCCATGGTGCGGATCGGCTCGGTGCCATCGGCCCTGCCCTGCTGCCGCAGAACCTGAAACGGCTGCGCAAGAAAGAAGCATTCAAGGTCATCGAAAACAGCCGACCGGCAGTACAGATGCCGTCCTTCAAAGAAGTATTGAGTCAAACTGAAATAAACGCGCTGCTGGAACTCATCTATACACCACTGGAGGTCATGATGAAAGAGATCAGGGAGAGTCAGTTGATCCATCATCCACCAGGAACTCTGCCAAATAAAGCCAAATTCACAGCCGACATCGACAACCTCTTCATGGTGGTGGAACTGGGAGATCACTATGCCAAACTGTTGAATGGCGATACCTTCGAACCCATCCATCGCTTGCCGACCCGTTTTGCCCTGCACGGCGGCCCTAAATGGGCAGAGGGAGGATGCTATATCTATTTCGCCTCCCGCGACGGCTGGATCAGCAAATTCGACGTCTTCAATCTGACCTATGTTGCCGAGGTTCGAGCCGGTATCAATACCCGCAATCTGGCTGTATCTCACGATGGACGCTATGTGATTGCGGCCAACTACCTGCCTCATACGCTGGTGGTTCTGGATGCCCGCGATCTCACGCCACTGAAATTGATTGACGTAGTCGATGATAACGGCCAGTCATCCAGGGTCAGCGCCGTCTATACGGCTGATCCCCGTGAAAGCTTTATCGCTGCCCTCAAGGACATCCCGGAGGTCTGGGAGATCAGTTATATGGACAATCCTCCTGCGGGCTTTTCCGGCTGGGTACACGACTTCCGGGAAGACTCCGGCGACACACAGGGAGGTGCCAGTGCCGCGGGAGGCAGGACGCCGGTAGCAACCGACGATAATAAAGTGGCTCCGTTCGCGGTTCGCCGCATCAAGGTGGAGGGCTATCTGGACGATTTCTTCCTCACCCAGGAGTGCAACCGCGTCATCGGCACTTCCCGGGGACTGGATACTCAGGGCAAGCAAGGCCATACCGGTCAGATCGTAGATCTGGATGTGCGGCGCGCCATTGCGCAAGTCAACTTGCCTGGCATGCCCCATTTGAGCTCTGCCATCACCTGGAAATACCAGGGGCGGACCGTCCTCGCCACACCGAATATCAAGCAGCCGGAAGTCACCGTTGTCGACACCGAAACCTGGGAGGTGATCAAACGCATTCCCACCAAAGGCCCGGGCTTCTTTATGCGCAGCCACGAAAAGAGACCTATGCCTGGGTCGATGTCTTCTTCGGTCCCGACAGAGACCTGATGCATGTCATCGACAAACAAACCCTGGAGATCGTCAAGACCCTCAAACCTGCACCCGGCAAGACATCCGCTCACGTGGAGTTCACCAAGGATGGGAAATATGCCCTGGTCAGCATCTGGGACATGGATGGCGCCCTGGTGATCTACGATGCCAATACGCTTGAAGAGGTCAAACGCCTGCCAATGAAGAAACCCTCAGGAAAATACAACGTCCACAACAAGCTGACCCGCTCACGCGGTACCAGTCACTGACATTTTATTGCTTTGTCACGTGTTTCTCATCTCGTGCGTTCTCATCTGAGCGAAAAAAACCGATGGTTTGTCCGGATTCGATCAATTCCCCTGTTCCATCCGCCACAACCCGAAAGGTAAAAAGAGGCTTGTCTGTCTCATTGTCAGCCGAGATGCACTCCAGTTGGATGCTATCGGAACCCGTTCCACCCCAGAAACAGCGATACTGGTGCTCCGCCCTTCCGGGTACAAATAACTCGGCCCGACCCTCGAACAGTACTACAAGTTTCGAATAAGCGGCATCGCGGTCATCCAGGGGCACCCAGATCCCGAACCGGGATGCGGACTACAGGCAAGCAGCAGAAGAAGGAAAACAGGGTGAGGAACAAGCCGTTGGCTCTTTATAATCAATGATTGATCCGTTAGTTATTGCATCGATACCAGGTGGAGAAACACCATCGCGTTTCCCTGGCCGGCATTATAAACCAGACAACATCAGCCTGGGCATAACCTTCGCTATTATCAGTGTATATGGCGTCGCCGTGGGTATCATGGGGATCGTCTGGGTAGCCCTATTACTGCTCTTGATTGATCCCAGCTGGCCTCTATTGAAACAGGGATTAGCAGTACTCGGGCTGATTTCAGCATTCTCCATTTATATTCTGGTGGCCTATAAGATCTTCCGTCTGTTCGGCTCCATGTTCGGGGAACGAGAAAAATGAGGAGACCATCTTGACTGAGGTAAACTGCCTCTATTGTGGCAAAAAGATTCCGGAAGACGTGCCCGAGTGCCCCTACTGTGGTGCAGTTTCCCATTTTCAGAAAAAGGGTTATCGTGCCGGGGCGAGAAAAAAGTTTGTGTTGCTCTTCATTGCACTGGTTGTCTTCTGTGCATTTTTCATCCTGTGGCTACCCCGTTAGTGCATAACTACTCATTACAACCCACTAATCTCCTCCCCCATTGAAAGAAAGCTGGAATGAGGAGGTAAAAAATAAAAGTGTTAACTTTACTGATCATTCCGTCACTTAAATTTTTTCCGCGGCCCACAATCCCACTATCCCACTATCAAGGATAAAAATGGATTTATCGTCAATCCTTTTCGTCCGCTTCAATATCCGGACTCTTTGGCATAGCTTCAACAAGCCTGCTTATAATCATGCTGTGATCTTTTTAATTGATATTGCTCGGCCAACAACGAGACATTTTCTGTTACTACTTATGAACTAAATTGGTCAAATGAAAATAGTAATTCTAGATGGATTTACCTTAAACCCCGGTGACTTGTCCTGGAAGGGTTTGCAAGGGCTGGGTGATTGCGACATTCATGACCGCACCCCGGCAGATCTGGTGTTGCCCCGCTGTAAAAATGCCGAGGCGGTCTTCACCAACAATGAAGCCGACCGCCTATTTGATCAACTCCGCGCGCGGGCCACTGATCGATGAAGCGGCGTTACCGGAAGCATTACAACAAAAAAGGATTGCAGGTGCCGCGCTGGATGTACTGGCCCAGGAACCACCCAGCCCGGATAATCCATTATTGCTGCTGGATAATTGTCTCATTACGCCCCATATCGCCTGGGCCACAACGTCCGCGCGACATCGCCTGATGGATATAGCGCTAGAGAATCTGAGGGCATTCATCAAGGGTGAAGCATTGAATGTAGTCTCTATTTGAGCATAACCTCGATTACTCGTCTTGAAACTATGGGGGCTCAAGTTTTTTCTCTCATGACGCATATCGGCTGTTTAGGCTAGAATCCTCGATATGAATATCCACTCTGCAGCAGAAGCCTCAACAGCCAGTGCTATGCTCACCCCGCAAAATTTTTCGACGAAGGATATGACGATCGCACTGAAAGCCGGCTGGCACACCTTCCAATCTATACCCGGTGTCAGTATGGCTTACGCCAGCCTCTTTGCCCTGATCGGATTGGTGCTGCTCGCAGCGGTAGGTGGTTTTGGCATTTCACCAATGGCTTTACCATTCGCTGGCGGCTTCATGCTGGTAGGCCCAGCGCTGTTGACCGGTTTTTTCCGGCTGGCAGCCATTCATGCCGACAATAATAGAAAACCTCGACTAATGGATGCCTTTATCGCCTTTGCCCGTGCGCCAGGGAGCTTATGGCTGGTGGCCTTTATCTGCGTATTTCTTTTCCAGGTCTGGATTACCGATGCGGGCGTGCTGTATGTCATGATGATTGGCACAGAACATCTGCCCTACGAACTCCCTTGGCTGATCCGCTTACAGGAGCATGTGATTGCCTTCGAACTTTGGGGCATGTTGATGGGCTCGGTCCTGGCATTCATCATCCTGACCATTTCAGCTTTTTCCGTCCCTCTTCTACACGAAGGCCGTGCTAACCTGGTGACGGCGATACACGCGAGCGTTCGTGCTGTATTCAAGAATTTGCTACATTCCATCATCTGGGGCCTGTTGTTATCAGCTGTTATCCTATTCTCCATCCTGCTGCTGCCGCTTCTCATAGTGACATTACCGATACTCGCCTATACAAGTTTCGCCTTGTACCAGCAGGTTTTTCCGCCCCAGAGAGACAAATAGTTTCAAGGAAATCACTGCTGCGAATCAATTGCATAGTTTGCTATAAACAATGGAACCCAGCGATGCAGACATCGGATCATAAAACAAACACCGGCAATACGGATCGGGCCATACAGCAAGCCTCAAACGCTGCATTGGCCTCTTTGCTGAATCTGACATTTCTACCGGGCATCGCATTCATCTGGTTGCTCACCAGATTGAAAACCGCTGACAATGGCGATATAGCCCATTACCACATTCTGCTGGGCATTAAGCTCAACCTGATCGCCGCTTTCGCTTTGGGTGTTGTGAGTGTCCTGATGGTCCTGCTGGGGGGCTTCGACTCGGGATGGACCTGGGTCTACCTAATCACTTATTTCACCCTGGTGCATACGATTTTTATAGTTGTCGCTGTGTGGGCCATGGTTCGGGCATGGTCAGGCCAGAGAATCCGCAACAGATAGATAGTCTACCTGATAGCGTTGTTTTAGATCGTAAAGGGCGTGATGCCCCCCTGCAACGGATACAGACCTGAGCAACCAGGATATGTCCAGTCTCTTTCCAACTCTCTGCTTCTGCACCCTGTTCAAACGCTACCTGGGAATTTCCCGCATTATTCATACTCCCCACTTAACATTCATCAAAGCACTAGCCGGAAGGTATTTGATAGTTTAGCCAGTATATTTTTTTCCTCAGCCCTTAGAAGAGTCAGATGACAGAACACGTCGGCGCCATCGAGCATCCCAACCGATATCCCCCCGGTGATCTTGCAATCTGGATTTTCATCCTTGCCGAACTGTCGGTTTTTGCCATATTTTTTGCCACTTACGCCTTTACCCGCATGAATAATGTGGAATTGTTCAATGAATTTCAACAACACCTGGACCGGCAGGCCGCACTGATCAACACCCTCGCCCTGATTACCAGCTCCTATTTCGTGGTGCGCGCAGTCAGCGCCATCAAGGAAGACAACAGTCGGCTTTGCATCAGATGGTTGTTGGGCGCATTGGCCATGGGCTGCCTGTTTCTCTTTGTAAAAGGTGCTGAATATACGCACCATTTCGAACAGGGCATCAACCTCAGCACCAATACCTTTTATATGTTTTACCTATCCCTGACCTTCTTCCATTTCATGCATGTGATCATGGGCATGGTAATACTGGCAGCTGTGGCAGTGATGGCGAAGAATGGCAAATACACTGCTGAAGAACACACCGGCGTGGAGACCGGTGCCTCTTATTGGCATATGGTGGACCTGGTCTGGCTGATCCTTTTTCCCCTGGTTTATGTGATGAGGTGAATCCATAATGCACAGCAGCAAGCTCACATTCGGCATGCGTCCCTGCACCTGGGTCTACATCTTCCTTATAGTTTTCAGTTTTATCACCTTTCTGATCGGGCAGTTTGGTTTTACCGGTTTGGAGATCTCCCTGGGGGTACTGCTGATGGCCTTGGTCAAAGGTCAACTGGTGGGCGCCTATTTCATGGGACTGGGTTCGCTGCGCGGTCCCTGGCGCTGGCCGGTCTTTATCTGGCTGTTCATTCCAGGCATGCTGATCGGTACCGCCTTCACACTGTCTTATCTATAAACTGAGTACTGAAAACAGATGCAACAGGCCACGCACCCAGAGAACGCTTGACCGAACTGCCTTTTTACATCCCCCAAGGCAACGAAATAGAACTGTTTGAACAGGCCTACCGGCATCAACTGCCGATGCTTATCAAAGGACCGACTGGCTGCGGCAAGACCCGCTTCATCAACTATATGGCGGCCAGGCTACATCGCCCTGTCTATACCGTGGCCTGTCATGACGACCTCACCGCAGCCGATCTAGTCGGGCGACACCTGATCGGCGAAAGCGGCACCTTCTGGAGCGATGGTCCGCTGACACGGGCAGTGCGCGAAGGAGCCATCTGTTACCTGGACGAGGTGGTGGAGGCACGCAAGGACACCACCGTGGTGCTCCATCCACTGACCGACGATCGGCGCATCCTGCCCATCGAGCGCACCGGAGAGACCCTGCATGCCCCACCTGAGTTCATGCTGGTGGTCTCCTATAACCCCGGCTACCAGAATCTGCTGAAGGGGCTCAAGCCCAGCACCCGCCAGCGCTTTCTCGCCACTCGCTTCGATTTTCCGGAAGCAGGACTGGAGCAGAAGATCCTAGTGACAGAAACCGGTATCGACGAGACTCTTGCCAAACGCCTGGTTACCCTGGGCAATGCCCTGCGCGCCCTCAAGGACCATGACCTGGAAGAGGCCGCCTCCACCCGTCTGCTGGTCTATACTGCAACCCTGATCAAGGGTGGGTATGCGCCGCTGGAGGCCTGCCGCGCCGCGCTGGTGGAACCCCTGACGGATGACGAGGAGACCACTCAGGCCCTGATGGAAGTCGTGGAAATAACCTTTGGTGTTTGACCTGAGATGAGCGAATCAGACAGCAGAACCGAAGCAGGAAAGACCCTCGATGCCATCAGCGTGGGACCCCTATCTGCTATCCACCACAATGATGCAAAATAATTCCAGCCTCCAGGACCGCCGTTTCTGGTTTCAGGCCGGTTTTTTTATTCTGTTTGTGATCGCGCCACCTCTCGACCTGTTTCGTTTCGACCTGACGCTCAACCACTTTATTTTTCTGCGCATGCACTGGACCCTCGGCCTGGATGAGCTGATCAGCGGCGAGATCGACTCGACACAGGCGGTACTGAATATTGTCATCCGGGGCTTTATCCCTCTCGCATTGCTGGCTGGCGGCCTGATCTGGATTGCCTGGCGTTACGGACGCCTTTACTGTGGTTGGCTCTGCCCGCATTTTTCAGTGGTGGAAACCATCAACCGCCTGATGTTCCGGGCCAGCGGGAAACAGAGCATCTGGGACAAACAACCTCAACCCGACTTGCAGGCTGATGGTTCCAGGATCATACCGAATGCGAGTTACTGGCCCCTGACCTGGCTGGCAGCACTCTGCTTTGCCTTTCTCTGGGCCCTCTCCCTGCTCACCTATCTGCTGCCGCCCTTCGAGATCTATCACAATCTTTTCAATGCCTCCCTGACCCCCAACCAGGCCCGTTTTCTCGGCATCGGCACCCTCTTGCTGTTTATCGAGTTCATGTTCGCCCGTCATCTGTTCTGCCGATTCGGCTGCGCTGTGGGCCTGTTCCAAAGCCTCGCCTGGATGGCCAATGACCGGGGTATGGTAGTGGGTTTTGATCGCAAGCGGGCCAATCGCTGCAGTGGTTGCAACAACGCCTGTGACAATGCCTGCCCGATGCGTCTGAAGCCCAGGACGATCAAGCGGCGCATGTTCACCTGCACCCAATGCGCCCAGTGCATCACCGCCTGTGAACAGGTCCAGGCCCGGGATAAGACAGCAGACCTTGCTGCAGTGGGTGGAGGAGGAATCCGCCGTTGCCATTGCAACCGGTCGCCCATTGGAATCCGCAAAAATGCGGCCAGCGAAAGCCCATTCCAAAGTCACGGTTCAGGATGATAAAAGCTAGATGGAAGAGAAGGTCGGTGAATTCTGGCATCGCTTTATCACACGCGTGGCGCAGACCCGCCATCCGGAGGCGGCAGTCACCCTCGATGAGGTCGGGCGTACGGTGGGCATTCTGTTCCGGGCCCTGGGAGGCGATGGCGGCCTGCAGGTGGAAGTGGCCCATGCCACCGCGCACGGCGCACGACGCAATCTGCTGCATCGCATAGCCGGGGATGCAACAAAAGTTGCGCTCGCCTGGCGGGATGATCAGTCCCTGCGACTGCCCGCCGTCATCGACTACTTCCCCACCAGCCAGCTCAACCGCGATCTCTATCTCTGGCTGGCGGCCCTGGCGGTGGGCGATCACCAGGATGAGGAACCCTGGATCGGCAAGAATCAACGCCTGACCCTCCAGACACTGCGGGACTTTCCAGGGATTCGTCCCCGCTACGAACGGCTGGTGGCGGCTCATCTTGCGCAGCGCATAGAACCGGACTACCGACTCGAAGCCGAGACGATTCAGGAAGCCGCCATCTGCCAGGCCCTGCAACACCCCGGCAGCGTCGATAAACTGCCTGCCGCAAAACGGCCGCCCCAGCCAGTACCGCTTTGGCTGCATCCATTCCCGCCCATTGCTGCACCCACCTCGGCTGCTGAAAGTTCTGATGAGGGCGGCAGCCGCACTCAGGGAGAGATCAAAGAACTGGAAGAAGCAGGCAGCCGTCGGGCTGAAAGGGCAGAGAAACCCGAGACCAGAAACCGCGGCCTGGTTACCATTCGTATGGAGAATATCTTCACCTGGGGAAATTTTCTCAAGCTCGACCGGGACTCGGAAGAGAATGACGATCTGCAGAGCGCTGCCGATGCCGCCAAGGATATGGATGTCATGAGTGTCAGCCCGGACGCCAGGGCATCTGCCGGGAAATTACGTTTCGACCTCGACCTCCCCGCCGCCTCGGAGGACGACCTGGTCCTGCACGAGGGAATCCTGCTCCCCGAGTGGGACTATAAGAAACGACGCCTGCAGCCCGATCTGTGCCGCATAGTGCCGATGCTCGCTGCCAAGGCCGAGCCGATCCCCCTCCCCGACTCGCTGCGTAAAACTGCCAGAAGACTGCGCGCGCAATTTCAGCAACTGGCCCCGGCCCGAATCTGGCACCGGGCTCAGCAGGACGGCAGTGAGATCGACCTGGACGCCTATCTGCGTTTCTCCACCGATCGGGCCACCGGCCATGCCGCCACCAGCGACGGCCTCTACAAGGACCTGAGAACCGGCTCCCGGGATCTCGCCTGCCTGCTGCTGGCGGATCTTTCTCTATCCACCGATACCTGGATAGACAACCACAGTCGGGTCATCGATGTCATCCGTGACAGCCTGTTTCTGTTTGCCGAGAGCCTGTCTGCAACCGGTGACCGTTTCAGCATCTACGGCTTCTCATCCCGCAAGCGTGATCCGATCCGTTTTCATCAGATAAAGACCTTCGAGGAAAACTACAATGCGGCTATCAGGGGAAGGATCAACGCCATCAAGCCAGGCTATTACACCCGCATGGGAGCGGCGATAAGACAAGGCGCGCAGCTTCTCAAAGACCAGGATTCTGAACGTCGGTTATTGATGATTTTGACCGACGGCAAACCCAATGACCTGGATAAATATGAGGGCCGCTATGGAATAGAGGATACCCGGAAGGCGATCCGCGAGGCCCGTGAGCTTGACCTGCAACCCTTCTGTGTGACGATTGACACCAAGGCCAACGACTACCTGCCCCATTTATTCGGCAGCGGAGGCTATGTGGTTATCCGCAAGCCCTCGCAACTTCCCAAAGAGTTACCCCTGCTCTACGCCAGGCTGACTGCCTGAGTCTTAACCATTTCCTAAGGGGCAATCCGCCTGTTGTGCAAGGCCTTCATCCAGGTGTCGGTATTTTTAACAGCCGGTCTTTTTAATCCCTATGAAATCTTAACCTTGCTGAATTCATTGTTGTTTATAGGGAATATAAGAATTTTATTACTATCTGGCATGAGCTTGCTGCCATTTCCATCTTAAGTATGGAAATTAATTCTGAAAAGCCCGTCGAAATATTTAACACAGAAATAGTGGGATTACCGTTCTAGTCCATTACCCATTGTTTTTTATGGTTATTTTAAGAATGGCACGGTACTTGTTAGCTTAGTCAGCAAAGCAACCAGATAATGCAGTAGAGATGTATCAAGCCAACAAAACAAAACTCGCTCTCGGTATCGCGCTCTTGGCCTCCGGCATGACCACGACTCCGGTCAATGCAATACCCCAGCTCCAGTCAGTCGTATCCTATTTCGATTCTACATGGTCTGTTATCAACAGCGATGAAGAGGGTCCTACACCAGGCGTCGGCGGTCAGGTATTTGATGCCGAATACCTGCTCTACAAACTGGAAGGACAGATACTCTATCTCGGTCTGCAGTCCGGCTTTGATCTCATCGATGGGCAGCAATTCTACAATTCGAAAGCCTATTGGGCTGGCGATCTGGCCCTGTCTTTTGATGGTGATGCAATCACCGGCCCGGCAGACCCATCTGACAATGGCCGACAGTTATGAATTCGGTATCGATTTCGGCTTCTATAGCGCTGACTACAACAGCAATGCAGTGGATGCAGTGACAAATTCAGTAGATGGTCTGGGTACCGGAGTGGATGCGGCAGGCATCTACAGCATAGACAGTGGTGAGTGGAATACCAACATGGTGAATAGCTTCGAGGATAACTCCAGTCCTCTAGCCATGAACCAGCAGTGGGATGGATCTGGCACCAGTCCTTATCTGGCCTCACTGCTTCTTAATGACGCCGGACAGGAGGGTGTCAGTTACTACCGGGCGGTCGGCTTCGACCTGACCCAACTCGGATTGAACTCCAACAATCTGTTCATGGATGTCCATTGGACCATGTCCTGTGGAAACGACAACATCAATGGGGGTCAACAGATCTCAGTGCCCGAACCTGGAGCTCTGATTCTGTTGGCGACAGGACTGCTCGGCTTGGTTGGCATACGGAGAGTCAAGCGGGAAACGTGAAAATAAAAATAATAATTTGTTAATAATAATAATAATTTAATAATAATAAAACTCAGGAGCGTTAGGCAGCAGCAGTCTATCGCTCCTTTTTTATTGAACCTAGAAACCGCAGTTAACCGCTTCATTCTGAACGTAAGAGGTTGATTGAATGTTTCTTTATCTCAATATAATTCCTCACCCATTGGATGAATCACGCTACGGGCTGAATGGCACGCCCACTGCGGCACAGTGCTGCGTTGCAACTCCTTGGAATAGAATAACTATTCCTCGTCCTTGCGTGCCGT
Source organism: uncultured Gammaproteobacteria bacterium (assembly GCA_963797085.1). Taxonomy (GTDB): domain Bacteria; phylum Pseudomonadota; class Gammaproteobacteria; order Chromatiales; family Chromatiaceae; genus JASJBU01. The sequence goes on along the minus strand of CAWCOA010000030.1, from coordinate 94 downwards.
ACAGGGAGGTACTCCAGCGCAGGATGCGCAAGAGCGACCCTTGCTCTGCACCCCCGTGGACGCACCCTTCAACCCGTCCAACTGCGGATTCTAG
>CAWCOA010000029.1:0-121125 GCA_963797085.1 uncultured Gammaproteobacteria bacterium | reverse complement strand
AGCAGAAATGCTCCCATTGAGGTGACAATGAAATGCATACTGTAGTTTCCGGTGTTGCGTGTGTAATCTGTGTAGGCATAGAAATATGCAGCAGCCGAGTTTGCCAAGCTGAAATTGAGACCCCCTAAACGAACAATGTTTAACAACTCATATGTCATTCGTCGGTAGAAGCGATTAACTTATACACGAAAAATAAAAGACAGAAATTACATGGTTCTGATCCTTTCGCCAAATCGCCCTGGTTGGAACTTTGGTCCGCGAGCCCAGCATAAAGCCAACGACTAGAAAACTACTACAAGAGCAATATAGATGGCAACAAGCGCAGGGCGATATCCTTCGTACTGCAAAGGACCAAAGGTTGCGATGCAAACACCAATGAGCAGATAGCTTGCAACAGCGACAATCGGACCATTTAGCAGAATTTTATTCAATGTCAAAAATCTCCTTATATGCTCGGTGCTTTTCCTTCTCTGGCAAGTGGCCGATCTTAAGAGACTTTTCTTGAGCAGATTTCAGGAACTCTTCTCGATCGTTTTTATCTTACGCGCAGGGTTACCAGCAATGACGCTCCCGCCAGGGAAAGACCTTAGTAACCTCTGGAATTATCAACAATAGTGATTGGCTCTGCTAGATCCAGGTCTAATGTCTCGTGTCGAAACGAAAAGACACTACAGCAATGAGGAACAGACTGAGCACACACGCTAATGAACACAATGTCATCAATCGACACGAGGTAGGATTCATATCTGAACATTTCATAGCTTGCCCCTGAGATGGCCAACTTAACATTAATCTGAACACCAATTATCTTCGCATACGGAAAAGGCCATGTGCGCGCTTCGATTTCACGAAAAGGAAATGTCTTCAAACACTGAAGACGTGGGCACATTAAGTCTCACCTCTAGTGTCGGGAAACAACACTTTTGCCGCAACAACAAAATCAGCGGATGAAATTTCGCCGAGCGACGGCACTCTTGCTTGCGGCGCATGATCTCGTCTGCGTGTAAGGCCAGGCAAGCTCTGATACGGTCCACAGCATTATCGAATTCCGCGTGGTCGATTTGCTCGCAGTTTTCACCATCGCGCATGTAGGGAACGATATTTTCCAGGGGATTGCTGAACACGGGTGTTCCGAAGCTGATCGATTCTGAGAATTTTGTTGGAAATCCTGCCAGAGTGGTTCTCATAGCGGTCCGCAGGAAAATCGAGAAATCGGACTTACGTAGGGCGTCCGGCAAGACTGGCGCGGCTGTCGGCCATGGAAACAGACGCTGTCTCCCAGCCGTTGCAGCAGAGGGCCGTGTTGCGGCATATAATCCAGGTAGTCTTCTCGATCGACACCGTAAATATCGAAACGGAAGTCATCGCCCGCTTGCTTGACCGCGTCCAGTAACTCGATCACCCAGTCGATCCGGTCCTTGAGCCCGCCAATTTCCTTTGCAAGTGCGCGCTTGTTTATAACCGATCCGCCATAGAACAAGCGTTTCTTATGCCCATCGGGTGTCACGGTAAGCCCGGACAAGTCTTCGGGGTCATGCTCGATTAATGTCGGCAGTTCGACAAGGTCGTCAAACCATCTCGAGTAGTAGTGCGTCAGGTAGCGGCTGGTGGTGATCAGGGCATCCATGCGTGGATTGACTACTCTCATACGGAACCATGTATCGAGGTTCTTGACTACAGCTGAGGGAGATGTCGGCATCAAGATTTGATACCATTCGGTCACATCGGCCATTGCCCGCGAATCAGCTTGACGGGCAACAGATTTCACGCGAAGTTGAGCTATGGCTGGAAAGTTATAGCAGATGATGCTGTGAACCCGGTCCCTATAGTTAACTTCTATGAGATCTTTGAGCGCAGAGACGCTGGTAATATAACGCAGCCATTCGCGCTGATTGGCCGGGTAACCCATCTCCCAACAGTCGTGATCGATCCCTCGATAACTGACGCGCTTCAATTCATTAGCTGCTATTTCAGGGGCAGAATTGCGCCCCACCAACACCATTTTGTAGCCCAGTGCGGCCAATATTTCTGCGTTGGAGAGCACGCGTTGGGCGGCAGCATTTCTATCCGGAAGTTCAAATGCTCCGACATAAACTACGACATCACGTTTCATGTCAATGGTTCCGTCTTATATATCTCTCGCAAGCGTGCAAACGAAAGAGTAGGCACTAAGATGGCGACACCGAAAACAAAGACCACCGCTAATGCATTGATAACAAAATTCAGCCGCTCATTCTCAAACAAGACTTGCGCATCGACCCATTGGCTTGTAATCGCCGAGATCGCAGTAGCGGCAGTGATCAGTGTGAACCACAGCAACAGGTCCCGGTGAAATAAGCTTTTGTGTCGCACTATAATCATGAGAACCTGCGCCGCGACATAAGTAAGCGCCCCGCAGGTCGCTCCAAGTGCAATACCTTCAAGGCCAATACTTCGACTGAAATAGACGCTGGCAATTAAATTGACCACCAGTGAGAGAACACCGAACATTAACAACGCCTTGGTTTGCTGCCAAGCCAGGAAAAGCCGATTCAAGACCTCGCGCACACCCGCCAAAACGATGATTGGCGAAAATAAGGTCATAACCCGACCTGCGGCCATCGCATCCTCAGTACTGAAGGCACCGCGCTGAAATACAAAAGAAATCAATGCCTCGCTCATCACGATGCTCAACACCAGTAAAGGTGCCGATAACAGCAACACCGCTATTAATGCCAAGGCCATGAAGCGCCGTGCTTGCGTAATGTGGTTGGCCACGATGCTTTCCGTGAGATAGGGAAACAGTACATAGGCGATAACCAGTGAGAACACGGACGAAAGCAGCAACATGAGTCGTTGCGCGTAGTTGAGATGCGAAATTGCGCCCTCGGGAAAGAACGATCCGAGATAGGTTCCGATAAGAATGCTTGACTGATCCAAGGTCAGGCTCAAAAATACAGGAAACGACAGCGCAGCCATCGATAGTGCGGTTCCCTTGTCGAACCACTGTCCGCGCACCTTGGGCCAGAATTTGGCAGCCTTAAGCGACACGAGCGGTGCCAAAATGATCCAGCCGAGGACTGCGGCATAGACCAGAAGCGTGATAGCACCATCTATCATTGCGGCCACAGCAAGCCCGCCAATGGCAAACAGGTGGCTAAAAAGCTGCGCAATCTGCGGCCAGATTAACAGTTTATGCGATTGTAGTACCGCGTTTTGCAGCCCCACCCATCCCGAAAACACAAAGCTGAACGCCATGATTCGAGTCATGAGTACTGCAAGGTCACGGGTTGTCTCGGGTAGTTCGGGTGCCAACGTCGATACGATGGATGAAGCCCCGATAAAGGTGATCACCCCCAGGAACGCACTCAGTCCCGTGTAACCAATGGCAGCGGTTCGGTATGTTGTGGAAGCCTCATATTCACTTTTTAGCGCAGCCCTCTTGAAGATCGGCAGAAAAACCCAGACCAATAGTCGCTAACAACCCCCCAAAGACAAATCCTGGGATAGCGTTGGCGATGAAGTAGGCATCAGTTTGCTGGCCCGCTCCGAATTGAAGCGAGAGCAAGACGTCTTTTGCAAAAGCAGCGATTTTTGCCAATGCCATCAGGATGACAATAAGACCAACCTGACGGATTAAGGTTCTATTTTGGCTCATCGCTCAACTCTCTGTGCCAGTTCTTCAGATCAGTTTCATGACGTTTCGCGCCAGACTGTCCGCTTGACGTAGTCAACATAGCTCTGAACGATTCTGGCAAGTTGCTTGGATACCGGTCCGCCCTCGTAATCGGCCACTAATGGGATGGTGCGCGTTTTTCGGCTGTGCTGCGAAACCACAAGCTTGATGGACTCAAGTACGCGCTCTGCCCGCAGGCCACACATGACAACGGTCCCTTCGTCCATACCTTCGGGGCGTTCGTGGGCGTTGCGGATTGTGACAGCTGGTAGATTAAGTAGCGATCCCTCTTCGGCGATGGTGCCGCTGTCGGAAATCACGCAGGTCGCCGCGGTTTGTAGTTTGAGATAGTCGAAGAACCCGAACGGCGGCAGGAACTGGACCAGTGGGATATCAACCCCCAAAGTATCGAGTCGCTTACGCGTCCGGGGATGCGTCGAGAAGATAATCGGATAGCCGTATTCCTTGCTTAGACTGCGCAGGCTTTCGATCAGGTTGTCGAGATTAACAGGATCGTCGATGTTTTCCTCACGGTGAGCCGACACAATAAAAAACTTACCGTCTTCCAGACCAAGCTGTTCTAGAATCGTCGATTCATTGATACGGTACTGATAATGCGCGATCACCTCGTGCATGTGCGAACCAGTCTTCATAATGGTTTCAGGCCGGATACCTTCAGCCAGCAGATAGCGTCGCGCATGCTCGGTCAGGACAAGGTTTATATCGCTCAGATGATCTAGTACCTTACGGTTCAGCTCTTCCGGTACGCGTTCGTCGAAGCAGCGGTTTCCCGCCTCCATGTGGAATACCGGAACACGACGTCTCTTGGCTGCGATCACCGCCATGCAGGTATTGGTGTCACCATACAACATGACAGCGTCCGGCATTTCCTTGGAAATCACCTCATCCGCAGCAGAGATCACATTGGCAATGCTCTTAGCAGGACTGTCGCCCGCCACGTTGAGAAAATCATCGGGTTTTCGCACTTCGAGGTCGTCAAAGAAAACCTGGTTCAACTCATAGTCGTAGTTTTGGCCCGAATGCACCAGAATATGATTAAACTGTTTATCGAACTCCGCAATCACTCGACTCATTTTGATAAGTTCTGGACGCGTTCCGATCAAGGTCATGACTTTAAGCACTAAGTTCCTCCCGAATATATTTCAGCTCAAGCAAGAGATCCTTAATACCTTGAATATCCAAGCGATCGGTATTATGTGACGTATAATCCTCAACCTCGGTAACGTGCTTATCACCCTCCACAAAATACTTGTTATAGTTGAGATCTCTATTGTCAGCAGGTACGCAGTAATAGCGTCCCATATCAACAGCCTTTGCCATTTCTTCACATGAAATCAACGACTCATACAGTTTTTCACCATGTCGAGTGCCAATAACTTTCATCGGATTATCACGCTTGAACAATTCTTTCAGAGCCTGCGCTAAGTCACCAATTGTTGAGGCTGGTGCCTTTTGAACAAATATATCTCCTTGTTTCGCATGTTCAAATGCATGTAACACCAAGTCGACAGAGTCTTCGAGTGACATCAAAAAACGCGTCATGCTCGGCTCAGTTACAGTAAGCGGCTCACCACTTTTAAGTTGACTGATAAATAACGGTATAACCGAACCCCGTGAAGCCATCACGTTGCCATATCGCGTGGAACAAATAATCGGCCCGCCCTCAGGAACCATGCGTGATTTAGCTACCACTATCTTTTCTGCCATTGCCTTAGAGATGCCCATTGCATTGATCGGGTAGACGGCCTTATCAGTACTCAACACAATCACGCGTTTAACGTTATTATCAATAGCTGCATTAATAACATTCTCGGTACCAATAATATTAGTTTTAACAGCTTCCATTGGGTAAAACTCACATGATGGTACTTGTTTCAATGCTGCGGCGTGGAATATGTAATCAACTCCCACCATAGCACCTGAAATACTACTATAATCCCGCACATCACCAATATAAAATTTGACTTTGTCATTTGCCAGAGCAATACGCATGTCTTCCTGTTTTTTCTCATCGCGACTAAAGATGCGTATTTCTTTCACATTCGTATCTAGAAAACGCTTTAGAACTGTATGACCAAACGAACCTGTCCCACCCGTAATCATTAAAACTTTATTATCAAACATAACTTCTTAAAACCTCACTTAGTTTTGTGCATGTTTTTAACTAATTTTCTCCAACTTGGTGGTATGTAGCCTGTAGCCCGCCGAAATTTATTTGAATCGAGAGATCGATCAATTCGCACTTTCTCATCTGGTATAATCTCAATCTCCTTACCATATATATCAGCAATTAAATTAAGAAGTGTATATTTATCTATAGGTTCTACTGACACATGGTATAAGCCGGTCAGACCAATATTTGGAATAATAAAATCCATAATTACTCTTGCCAATTCAACCGTAGGTAAGCCCGAAAAAATAGCTTTATTATATCCTTTTACAGTATCTGACTGCGACAAAAACCAATCTACAAGTGAAGCACTGCTATTAAGCTCATGCCCAATAATAGATGTTCGTAAGGTCAACGCATTAGGAAAATTATGTAGCTCCCCTATATATTTTGATTTACCGTATAGATCGTTAGCATCAGAAACATCATTCTCGACATACATCCCTTTTTGACCATTAAATACACAGTCTGTACTAATATGAATCAACCTGGTATCGATGAGTGAACACAGTTTATATAAGCGATGAGGGAACATTGCATTTATCGGTAGGACGACTAATGGATCTTTCGCTACAGCAGACTGTTTAATCAAACCAACACAGTTTATTACAATATCCGGCCTAACACGTTCGAAAACTGTTACTAAAGAATCGTGATCTAATACATCGATCCCACGGATTAAACACTCATGCATCTGATTAGTGAACTTGCATATATTTTTTGTTGTGCGAATCGTCCCCCATACTTGAAACTGTTTACTGTTAAATAACATTTTGAATACAGCGCTTCCCAGCATACCTGTTACACCAAGTATTAGTATTTTTTTCTCCACAATATTAACCTGTAGCTGAAGTAGTTATAAGGAATTTGATAAAATAAATCGCCTGTTGGTAATTGATTTTATCAAATGAAGGGTGGTCCATCTCCAAATGTAAATTGCAATTTTCAATACATACAAAATTGAAAACGTAATTAAGTTTGTCTAGATGACATCATTCAAAAATTTTATTAAAATACCAGAAAGCTTTAGAACTGATAAAAACTACACCGCCACTTAACAGAAATTTCATTTTATAAGTGCCTCAACATACTAGTCCATAGCTTCATCAAACCCTTTTGCAATTATGTGACTCGGTTGATAAGCTATCATATGTTGTGATTTGCTTATATTCGGCCTGTTAATGACGCACATCTCCTGTACGAAAACCCTATAAATAAGCTCTTTTTTCGTTAGGTTCTCTGCCCTCTGGATTAACCGTTCTTCTATCATCTGATTCAGCTGATTTAGACTTGTTCGATCATTAAGTACCACATTGTAGACTTGATCAGTTGCTACATCACTATCTGTAATAGCCGAAAGCAGATTTATTTGTGTTGTGTTATCGATGTAACAGAAGTCACGACTGGTTTCACCATCTCCATTAGTATGTATTTCTTCTCCTTTTAGAATGCTAGATACCCATTTTTGAAAGGTGATAAGGTACAAAGCTCAGCTAAACGTAATTGCCTCTCATGTCGAGGTGATGCCTACACACATGCGTACAGCAATCGTGGTACCATGGATGTCAAATTAAATCGCCGATTGAAACGGTATTGAACTTCACCCAAGTAACGTTTGGCATATTTGTGGAACTTGAAACCGTGATAAGTCACTTGGATGGCGCTTTTAGGTTACTTAGCAAAGTGTTGACCTACTGGAAGCAGGCTAACTCTGAGGTCTTACGCTTACTGACTACCACTTGTTCGTGGTATTTACCAACTCACCGGCCGCGACAAAATCGGCCAGCCAAACTAACCATCCGAAATCGGTAGGTGGCAAAGCATAGCCTGTCTAAGAGCGTTGCCCCCACTGCTAACATCCCGTTTTCAACAAGCTGAAGTAGCCCGGTAAAAACGGGAAACTCAGACCTTTCTGGGTGTCTACAATGGTATTTGTCGTCACAGCCTTGGCTAAAAAATTTCGGTATTATGTAGCACCTGCACATTGGAAAAAATCAGTAGATTAACGCGGCATGGACTCACGTAGTGAGTCATTACCTGTGGCATCCTAGTGTCAAGTTTCACACATTCGGAGGCAACCATGACACAGCATTTCCTGCTTTCAGCCGAGGCCCGCTCATTATCAGTACGGGAAATTTTTGCGCTCAGCGATGATAAAGCGTTCGACCTGTTCCGGGAGTTGCGTTGGAAAAAGGCGAGGAAGTGGTCTGTCCGGCATACGGGGTCATAGCCTTAGAGATCAGCCATGATTTGGAGGTACAATACAAGACCGCCTTCGTACTGTGCACAAGATCCGCGAAAGTCTCATGGCGAAGCGCAATGAAACGCCTCTGTCCGGAGAGGTGCAGATGAACGGTGCTTACGTGAACGGCCATGTTCGCACGCAGAACAATAAGGAAGATCGGGTTGACCGACAACTGGCAGGGAACCAGCGTCTGGACAATCGTTGCATCCTGGTCATGCGTGAGAGCCATCCCGAGGAGGCCGTCGCGCAAGGGCTCGTGGGTGCCCGCAGGACCTCTGACTTTGTGATCCTGCGGGAGAACCAAGCCGATGCCGGCAGCTTGGCCACACACTTCATCACCCCTGGGACTGTCATCTCTGCTGATGAGTCTGGTGCCTACAACCTGCTGTATGCCCGCTTCCCGATGCGACGAGTCAATCATCAGCGTGAATACCGGGCCGATGACGGTACGACTAACAACCAGGCGGAATCCTACTTCTCGCGGTTTCGGCGCATGCAGATCGGTCAGACCCACAAGTTCGGCAACCGCCATCTGGCCAACGATTTGCCGATCAGGCGGCCTCCCGCTACCGGTAAGACACCCGGCGCTGGGGCAATGGAGCGATCTTCCGCGACATCGTGACCCGATGCGCGCGCACCTACATCATCGGGACTTGTGCGGCTACTGACAGGCCGACGAGCGCCTCCAAGAACTCTTGGCGTGTTGATCCCCAGGCATCAACACGCTTTCCAGGTCTTGCCTCCACCCTCTACTCCTGCGTCCCGACCGTTATAGTTGCCAGCGAGCCGACTTAACACGTCCAGGCATTCTTGCGGATCTGCTCGATCAATGCTGAAGTCGCTTCCAGTGCCTTGCGTTCCACCAAGGCCTCGGAGATCTGGCGTGCGTACAGGAGCTCTGCGGCATTCCTGAAGTTCTCCAAGACCAGGCGCTGGCATTCCCCCGGGTGAAAAAACTGATTGCGCTGACGAGGGGGCTTTGCCGGATACCCTCCAGCTTGTAGTCCGGCGCAAACAGCTTGATGGATCCATCCAAATAGCTCACGTTTGCCACCAACCGTTCCAGCTCCCGGTGATACTCTGTTTGATCCGCACCGCCAATTCCGCACGCTTTGCCACCAAGCCCATTACGACATGTGATTCAGACATGACAATGTCGACCTGTGCTATTGATCTTGGCGGGAATGGTGCCGGCAACGCCAACTGGAGTCATGTGCAATTGCTACATAAATCCGAAAAACTTGGGTGTCGCATGGAACAATATGACAGCGTAACCATGACGTGTGTGACCCCTTGTAGATTATTCCTGTGCCAAAAATCCACCTGTATGATTTAGGTTGAACTTAATCATTGAGGCAGTTCCTTTCTAGTGAGTAGAAGTAGTGAAACAAGAGTCAAAAAGTAAAAATTTGCAGTCATGGCATGATAGAGTACTGATTCAGTTATGGAGAAAATCATATAACCGGTAACCAGGAATATTCCTGCTAATCCAAAATCTGATTTTAAAGGTACGCCCGCTTTTTCCGCTTTAATAAATCGTATTAGTGGAAAAATAAAGACCAATATGATGGTGCTTATGCCCAGTAGCCCCCGGGTTGCTAGTGTATTTAGGTATTCGTTATGGGCATGGGTATGAGGTGCTTGTACTTGCTTGCGGTAAATCGCTTCAGCTGCGAGCTTGTTAACTATACCCTCCTCTGCAAGTCTCTTTAGGTGAACGTCAAAGGCGCCTGGCCCGATCCCTATATAGGGAGAATCATGAAAAGCTAATATAGCCGCCTTCCACATTTCAATTCTTAGTCCAACAGAAGTGCTGCCGACGACATCAGTATTTTTAGTTATGTAGGATGTGACTTCTTTAGAGGCTTTATCTATACGATCAGTAAACTTTGTGTTGTTAATAAGTAAAAAGACTGCGATGGAAAGTAATGTAATCGACAATAGAATGTTCTTTAAAGAGTAGAATGTGTTGTTTTTACGTAAATGTATTAAGAGTATTGCAGCTGCAACTGGCAGAAAAAGCCATCCCCCACGACTTCCAGAAAAAATACTTGCAGCTATTCCCATGATAGAAGCGAATATTGGAATGTATTTCAATAACAAATTGTATTTGTTAAAATTATTAATTGCTGCGATTGAAAGCACGCCGGAGATCATTGCTATGTCTCCAAACATAATGGATTTACCGGAGGACCACCGGCTCTATGGTGAATACCATGGATGCCTATTTCGTAAAGTGCATACACAACCGGTTGAAATGGCACAGAGAATAATTCCCCACCAGAAGTAATCTGCTCGAAATACGTATTGATATCATCAAGCTCCAGATGAAGATCGAAGTAAAACCAATTGACATGATCTGCGCGTCATGCCATGTGTTTTTGTTGATGGGATTGAGTGCAATAGAGAGAAGAATGCTGAAGTAAAAAAAGCCAAGTACCAATGCAGAGGTCTTGTCAAATTCCATGGAGTGTTTGTTTATTTCATGCCAGTTGAATATTGTGACAAAAATACCTGCCACTACTAGCAAATTAATTAGGTTTTTTGACTGCTGATCAATAGTAACAGTCGCCGCGAGCACAAATGCGATAATAATACTGAATGAGATTTTGAAACGGTGTCCTGTTATTACTCTTTCTATACTGGTCTTTATTGCCATTAGTGTTGAACGGCCTCTTAATGATTCGAATGGTAATGTTGGCGACTGCCCTACTATTGATTATTATTATTACTCAATAATATCAAGATATTTTCGATTGAGAGAAAAAATATTCTTAGCATCAATATTATTCAACTTCTACATCTGTAGTCTTTAAAAAGTTAATTAATCCAAAGTGTTGTTATTGACTCCAGATTTCCGTGAATTTCTGTATTCATTATTGAGTTGACTTGCCTATGCAACAGAATCAGCTTCAGTATAACATCGAAACTCGGGTGTATTCCCTGAGGGGCGCGCAGATGAATGATTTGATTATTCTCCAACGTTATTCTAAAGCCATCGATTTTTCAACTTGTATTGTCGTCCTGCACCCTCGCTCAATAGAAGCTTTTTTAACAAGTACTTCTCGAAAAATTCTGGCGTCCCATCTAACTCAAAGAGGGGATTTACCTCAAGGCTTATTTGGCATTGAGTGAAGTGAAGATATTACTTGAAAGTCACATCCTATTAACAATTGAATGCTGAACCTTATCGAGTATGGACAAGCAGACATCCGATGAATATATACAAATCAAACCTGCCTGTTAATCCCCAGGTAGTATAATCCCTCGAAGTGAATCTACTTACCTTAGCTGGTTCACTGTTTATTCGAATGGTATATCTCATTTTTATTTAATAAGTTATGGTGATAAGTTTCGCTTGCCCTGCCTGCAATGAGATTAAAATAAGAGGGACTGATTCATTTGTGGAGCCATGTTATTTGTTTTGTTTAGTTGATTAGCACTCGTTATTCCAAAATGATGTTATTGATGCGGTGATGTCTTTAATGCGTTTAGTGATGATGGTCAGCGCTGTTCCTTTCCTTGTTACTGGTAGTTAGATATGAGGCCGTAAAAGTATTTATTGATTCAAAGAATGTTTCGATTTTAAAGCGGGCAATAAGTACTATGATTACAAGGACTGCATTGACATGCCTTTGCCGTCAACTGGATGATGCCAAGTCATACATACATCTGCAAGAAACTAGAATATATAACACTGTTACTCAGTTTCTGTCCTGCCTACGCTTAGAGAAAAATTGTATCAGCTTATGCATTGCCCTTAATATTTAAGGGATAAAGGGTATAATCCCTCAATTTATTTCTTATCTATGAATTTGAGGGATTATAGTGAGTAAAGTTGCATTGATTACTGGTATTACAGGGCAGGATGGGGCTTATCTGGCCGAGTTTCTATTGGAAAAAGGTTATGAAGTACACGGAATTAAGCGTCGTGCCTCATCTTTCAATACTGATCGGATAGACCATCTTTACCAGGATCCTCATATTGAGAATCAAAAGTTTTTTCTGCATTATGGTGACCTGAGTGATTCGCTTGCCCTGGTTAGAATTATTCAGTCGATTCAGCCAGATGAAATCTACAATCTGGGCGCGCAAAGTCATGTGGCTGTCTCATTTGAAAGCCCGGAGTATACGGCTGATACAGTGGGTATTGGTGCTCTTCGTATTACTTGAGGCAATTCGTATTGCCGGCCTGGAAAAAAAGACCCGTTACTATCAGGCTTCAACTTCAGAGCTGTATGGGTTGGTTCAGGAAATACCGCAGAAAGAAACAACACCTTTTTATCCTCGTTCACCTTATGCGGCTGCCAAGCTTTATGCGTACTGGATTACGGTTAATTATCGTGAAGCTTATGGTATGTATGCCTGTAATGGTATTTTGTTCAATCATGAATCACCATTACGAGGTGAAACGTTTGTAACTCGAAAGATCACCCGTGCTATGGCGCGGATTCATCTGGGTCTTCAGGATACTCTGTATCTGGGCAATATGGATGCGAAACGCGACTGGGGCCATGCAAAAGATTATGTGCGTATGCAATGGATGATGTTGCAGCAAGATCATCCAGATGATTTTTGTATAGCAACTGGGGTGCAGTATTCGGTCAGGGATTTTTGTAATGCAGCAGCTGATCATCTGGGCAGGAAAATACGCTGGGAAGGAATGGGTATAGATGAAAAAGGCTACGATGAAAATGGAAAGTGTATTGTAGCGGTAGATCCTCGTTATTTCCGACCCACTGAAGTAGAAACACTTTTAGGTGATCCTACTAAAGCGAAGGAAAAGTTGGGTTGGACGCCTGAAATAACTTTTCATGAGATGGTGCATGAGATGATGGAGCATGACTTGACGTTGGCTAAGCGTGATTCGTTGGTTAAGGAGCATGGTTATCGGGCTTTTGATTATCATGAGTAACAAATCAGTCGGTAGTCATTAGAAATAGTCATGAATATAAATTCAAAAATATATGTTGCTGGACATAGAGGTCTAGTTGGTTCTGCGATCATCCGCCAGCTTGAAGCGCAGGGTTTTAAAAATTTACTGACACGGACGCATAAAGAGCTTGATCTGACAAATCAGGCAGAGGTACAGAAATATTTTGCTGAACAACAACCTGAGTATGTGATTCTTGCTGCCGCAAAAGTAGGCGGTATACATGCAAACAATACTTATCCGGCTGAATTTATTTATGAAAATATTATGATAGAGGCTAATGTGATTGATGCCGCCTATCGTAATGGTGTTAAGCGCTTATTGTTTTTGGGTAGTACCTGCATTTACCCGAAGGCTGTGGAACAGCCCATGCGCGAAGATGCCTTGTTAACTGATGTGCTGGAGCCTACTAATGAGCCGTATGCGCTTGCAAAAATTGCGGGTATAAAGCTTTGTGAATCTTATAATCGCCAGTATGGAACCGACTTTCGATCTGTCATGCCGACTAATTTGTATGGTATTCATGATAATTTCCATCCAGAAAATTCACATGTTATCCCAGCGCTGATGCGTCGCTTCCATGAGGCGAAAATGCGTGGGGATGCTGAAGTTGTGGTCTGGGGCACTGGAAACGCCATGCGTGAATTTCTTTATGTCGATGATATGGCGGCCGCATCAGTATTTGTACTTGAGCTTGATCGGGAAACGTATCAGGAGAATACTCTAGCCCATGCTTTCGCATATCAATGTGGGCACAGGTATTGATGTGACCATCAGGGAATTGGCGGAAACGATGAAGCGGGTAGTTGGATTTGAAGGCGCCCTTACATTCGATAGCAGTAAACCAGATGGAGCGCCACGAAAATTAATTGATGTTTCCCGGCTCTCCGCCATGGGCTGGAGTTATCAGGTAGACCTTGAAGAGGGCTTAAAACAAACCTATCAATGGTTTATCGAAACTGAACATGCCCGTGACTGAAGGCGGTTTATAGTGAAGCGGCTCGATGTACCCACCTTCTCCACAATAGTCGCACAAACGCCACTTGTTTCCATTGATCTGGTATTGAGAAATAACGCTGGTAAGGTTTTATTAGGGCAGCGTAATAATCGGCCAGCGCAGGGAATGTGGTTTGTACCTGGTGGTCGTATTCTCAAGGATGAGAAAATTTCAGATGCCTTTACTCGTCTAACCGTTGAAGAATTAGGGGTTGATATTCCGGTAGAAAATGGCCGGTTTCTTGGTGTTTATGAGCACTTCTATCCCGATAATTTTACTGGTGAAGGTTTCTCAACCCACTATGTGGTTTTAGGCTATCAGTTGACCCTGGAATTGGATCTGGACCGTTTACCTCATGAACAGCATCGTGCCTATCATTGGTGGGAGTTGCAGGAGTTGCTGTCATCTGATGACGTTCATCAGCATAGTAAGTGGTATTTCTAAGCAAGTATGGTTGGTTTGTAAGTAGGCCTTACGCAGGTCTTCTTTTGTGTTGCAAAAATCTGGGTGTAGTTATTGCCTCCAGCTCCCCATGACTTTTATGCATTCGATATTCAGTTGCCTTGCCCGGTCGACAGAATCGGCTTCGTTATAACATCGAAACTCTGGAGCATTCCCCGAGGGGCGCAGATGAATGATTTCATCATTCTCAAACGTTATTCTAATGCCATCGAGTTGATCAACTGATATTGGTCGTCCCGCAACCCCGCTAAATAGTGACTCAATGTTTTTAAGATCCTTCTTAATATCATCCGAGTTGAGGTTGTTTAGAATAGAATGGCTCAATTCGTTAGGAAAATCCTTTATCCTGTCACTAGTGGTGAAACGCTTAGGTAGTTGTTCGAGTAAGCCAGAGATTTTTGTTTTTTCCTGTTGAGCAAGCATGAGTATGCACAGAGGCACGATGGCGGCGTCACGCGTGGGCAGTGGTGACAAGCAATTTCCTGATAAAAAAATATCATTCGACTGTAGAAACCCCCCGTTAGCTTCGTAGCCGACCACTGTTCCTGAGGCTTGATTCATGGCTTCTATTACGTATGGTGAGCCAATCCTGGTTCTAATGACTTCTTTGAAAAAACCGCTCTTTTCAACGGCAGAATTGCTGCTGACTGGTGTGACTACGATATCCGCCTTGAGGTATTTAGCGCAGAGGATGCCTGCCACATCACCACGCAACCAGTTTCCCTTCTCATCACTCACTAGCGGTCGGTCACCGTCACCATCAGTTGAGATGATGCAGTCGAAAGAATGCTCTTTAGACCATTGTCTTGCGAGCTTGACATCTTCTGGCCGGATTGCCTCTGTGTCAACTGAGACAAAGGTGTCAGAGCGGCCCAAAGAGGTCACATCGGCACCCAGTTTTGTGAGGATAGTTTTTAGGCAATCGCGGGCGACAGAAGAGTGTTCATAGAGGCCAATATGCCTACCATCCAGGCAGTTGCTGGGGAAGAAGTCGACAAAGCGATCGATATACAGTTGCTTGGCGTCATCGTTGGCCGCTGGTAAGGATAAGTCGCCAATCAGGCTTCCCCCTTCATCAAAGAGGCCATCAGGTATCTCGACTCTTTCTTCTCGGATCAACTGTTCATCGGATTTGAGAATCTCGCCATCCGCTTTGTTGAATTTGATGCCATTTCTATCATCCGGTATGTGACTGCCGGTCACCATGATCGTGGGAATCGCAGTTTGCAGCCCGTATAAGGCAATTGCAGGTGAGGGAATCTTTCCGTAATTGACGGGTGTTAGGCCCAAATGAGTAATAGCTGCGTAAACTGTGCGCATTATCCGGTCGGTACTATTTCTCAGATCTCCAGCGATGCCAACGGTAGCACCGGGCTTGAGGTTGAAATGCTTACCCAGATATTGCAGAAAGCCTGTTGTATAGGCCCAGCAGACTTCATCTGTCATCGCTGTGACCAGGCCTCTGACGCCACTGGTGCCGAACTGAACACCACTTTTTTGCATCAGATCAGAGATTATAATTTTCATATCGCAAGTTTACAGAAGAATTTTTCTGGTTTCTGCAGTAATCACGCTTAAGTTTGTTAAAAAGTTTCAGCAACCATGGATAGGCTTGCACGGTAGATAGGGTCCCGTATGATACGATTCTTTTACCGCCGGTGCTGATGGCCAATGAGCCATTTTGACCGGCTCTCTAAAAAATTTAAGGATAATTAAGTGATTCCTGTCATTCTTTCCGGTGGAACCGGAACTCGATTATGGCCACTCTCTCGGGCTCATCGCCCCAAGCAATTCATCCGCTTGGTCAATGAACAAAGCATGTTTCAGAATACTGTCAGTCGCTTGAATGGTTTCGCTAATATCGAGCCACCTCTTGTGATCTGTAATCTGGACCATCGATTTCTCGTGGCAGAACAACTGCATGAGATAGGCATGGATAACCGGCAGATCATTCTTGAGCCTATGGGCCGTAATACGGCGCCAGCCATTGTTGCTGCAGCCTTCTGTGCCATGCAGGCTTGCGGTGATGAAAGCCTTGGCGAGAGCGATCCCGTCCTGTTTGTCTTGCCGGCTGATCATGACATCGCTGATTTGGAGCACTTCCAGCAGGCGGTTGAAGTGGCTGCGAAGCATGCCGAGAATGGTGCATTGGTGACTTTCGGAGTGGTGCCGAATCGGGTGGAAACCGGATATGGTTATATCCAGGCTGCAGAGGCTTCAGGGGGAACTGGCGATTCTGCCCGATCTGTCTTGCGCTTCGTAGAAAAACCTGACTATGAAACTGCCAATGCCTATGTGGCTTCCGGCGACTACTTCTGGAACAGTGGTATGTTCATGTTCCGGGCCTCTGTATTCTTGCAGGAGATAGAAAAATTTGCCCCTGAGATAGTGAAAAGTGTCGCTGCCGCAGTCGCAACAGTCTGTCAGGGAGGTGGATTTCATCCGCTTGAATGCGGATGAATTCAGCGCTTCACCGGCGGACTCCATCGATTATGCAGTGATGGAGAAGACGGATAAGGCGATGGTGGTCCCGTTGGATGCGCATTGGAATGATGTAGGCTCCTGGACGGCCCTTTGGGAAATCGGTGAGCAGAATGAGGAAAACAACGTCATCTCGGGCGATGTGTATACCCATGATGTGAAAAACTGCTACATCCGGGCAGAAACCAACCTGGTGGCCGGGGTGGGGCTCGATGGCTTGATTATCGTTGAAACCCCGGATGGTATCATGATCGCCGACAAGGAAAGGGCGCAAGACATCAAGTACATCGTCGATAAACTGAAGCACGACCAGCGTAGCGAAGTGGTGCACCATCGCAAAGTCTACCGCCCCTGGGGCCATTACGATTCCATTGGCATCGAAGATACATTTCAGATAAAAAGGATATTCATCAATCCCGGGTCGAGTATTTCGCTGCAGAAACATTTTCATCGTTCCGAACATTGGGTTGTGGTGTCCGGCACCGCAGAGATCACCCGGGATGACGAGACCTTTATCCTCACGATCAATCAATCGACGTATATCCCTTTGGGTACAGTTCATCGCCTGAAAAATCCGGGAAGGATTCCCCTGGAGATTGTTGAGGTCCAGTCAGGTAGTTATCTGGGCGAGGATGATATCGTGCGTATTGAGGATGAATATGGCAGAGAGAAAGAAGCCGGGCTGATAGTGCCAGCCGGTCAATGGCTTGCTTAATGCCGTGGCTGCGGATGCCTCTGTAGGTGAATACTTACATGCATTTCAGCGCGATTGCCTACAGTGATCGAACCGACTGGCATCTATTATTCATTACACCAAGGATGAATTCTCCGCAGCGGACGCGAACAGGGATGTTCTTTGGATAAAAGGAAGAAGAAGGAAGAACGTGCCAGTGTGTGATGGATGCATGCCAACCTGTAAAAACCCGCCCAAGGATTGGGCGGGTTTTTCTTTTTGTGGGCATCTTTACTGGTAGGTTGAAGAGATCCAACTGCGCAACAGCACCAATCCTCCTGCAGTGCCCAAACCGCTACCAAGCAGGGTTGCGGCAGTTGCCGGAATCAGTGCGCCTGGGCCGAACACCAGCAGCAGCGTTCCGCTCAGCATCATGGCGCTACCCGAAATGACGGCCAGGGTATTCCGGTGATTCTGCCTGAGGTCTTTCCGTAGCAGAATCAGCTCGTCAGATTTCCAGTTCAACTCCAGGTTGCCGCTCTCTGCATCATTGATCACTTTGTGAATCTTTCCCGGCAGATCCGGCAGGTGCTCACCAAGTTTGGGCAGGCTCGTCTTGATTTTTCGCAGGAATGCCTCGCGCCCGATCTGCGCATCCACCCAGCTTTCGAGGAAAGGCTTGGCGGTGGTCCAGAGGTCGAGCTGGGGATAGAGCTGACGCCCCAGACCTTCGATATTCAGCATCGTCTTCTGCAGCAGTACGAGCTGTGGCTGCACCTCCATATCAAAGCGGCGGGCAGTCTGAAACAGACGCAGCAGAAAGTGGCCGAAGGAGATCTCACTCAGCGGCTTCTCAAAGATCGGCTCGCTGACGGTGCGTATCGCGGATTCGAATTCCTCAAGCCGCGTTCCTCGGGGCACCCATTCTGATTCTATGTGCAGCTGTGCAACCCGTTTGTAGTCGCGCTTGAAGAAGGCCAGCATGTTTTCCGCCAGGTAGCGCTTATCATCCTCGGTAAGCATGCCCATAATGCCGAAATCCACAGCGATAAACCGGCCATTGGGCTCCACAAAGATATTTCCCGGGTGCATATCGGCATGGAAGAAGTTGAATTTGAAGACCTGGGTAAAGAAGATCTCTACGCCCCGTTCACTGAGCAACTTCATATCTATGCCCTGGTTGCGCAGGGCCTCGGTATTGCCGATTGAAGTACCGCTGATGCGCTCCATCACCAGCACATTTTTGCGCGTAAGATCCCAGTAGACCTCTGGCACATATAGGGATTGACTGTTGAGGAAATCACGCCGCAGCTGTGATGCATTGGCCGCCTCGCGCATCAGATCGAGTTCGTCGAAAATGGTTTTTTCATACTCTTCAACGACTTCTATGGGGCGCAGCCATCTGCCTTCCCGCCAATATTTATGGGCCAGGCGGGCAATGGTATAGAGCAGATCAATATCACGACGGATGATCTTTTCAATACCCGGCCTCAGGACCTTGACCACGATCGGGGTGCCATCCTTGAGTCTCGCGCTGTGCACCTGGGCAATGGAAGCGGAAGCCAGGGGTTTTTCATCGAATTCAAGCAGTTCGGTATCCAGCGGGCCTCCATAGGCCTTTTCGATGATGCTGCGGGCCTGAATGCCAGGGAAGGGTGGTACCCGGTCCTGCAGCTTTGCCAGTTCTGTGGCCAGTTCATCCGGCAGCAGGTCCCGGCGGGTGGAGAGGATCTGCCCAAACTTGATGAAGATTGGACCCAGGTCTTCAAGGGAGCGCCGAATACGCACCGGGTAGGCCGAGCGATCCTTGCGAAACCAGTACCAGGGAGAAAGGAATAGACAGAAAACGGATCGGCCGAAACAGGTGGGTGGCCAGAATCACTTCGTCCAAACCATGGCGCAACAGGACCAGGTTGATGTGTATCAGCCTGAAGGCCTGGGAGGGGCGGATCACTGGTTCGGCTCACTATTTGACAGTTGCCGGCTTGCCCTTTCAAGACGGGCGGCAACGCGTTCCATATCGTCTCTTAGCCGATCGACATCGTTTAGATAGGGTTCAATTTCATAGCGACTCGGCAAGAGGCGTAACTCTTCCTGTAGATATTCCTGCAGGTTTAATCCGAACGTGTGGCGCAGCTTGCCGCCCCACTGAGTGAAATCACGCGCCAGGTTGCCGACCTCATGGGCGATCACATCTCCCGTGAGGCGCGAGAGCTGTTCCTCCCAGTCGATGTCGATGCTGGAGAGGAATTCGCCAAACTGGTGGGCGACGGCTGAGTCACCTTCGATCGCTACCGCGCCGCTGAACAGCTGATCGGCGCTGTCCCGGCTGGAGCGCATACGGGCCAGGTCCAGTGGTGTGCCACGCAGTATGCAGTCGGGTTCGGCTTCAAGTGTTTGTAACACTTGGATGCCGCCGGGATCGGGAATCAAATATAGCGACAGACCCAGTCCAATCAGTTCCAGTTTGATGATCTGGCCATGCAGCGGAGCGAGGCGGGTCTTGGCTTCAGGATCCAGCTTGATGGCCTGATTGAGCAATACTTCCAAGGTGGCGTAAGCTGTGGCACTGATAGTCATGGCTCAAAAGTTCCTGATTAACCCGCCGTCACTATTCAACAGCGTAGACTCAAAGCTTATATCCCCGGTGTATGGCGACGACACCGGCGGTCAGATTAAAATATTCGCAACGCTCAAACCCGGCCTGCTCCATCATCTGTTTCAGGGTTTCCTGATCAGGGTGCATGCGGATAGATTCGGCCAGATAACGATAGCTGTCTTCATCCTGGGTGACCAGCTTGCCGATCTTGGGCATCAGGTTGAAAGAGTAGAGGTCATAGAGCGTTTCCATGGGTTTATTGGTCGGCTTGGAGAACTCGAGTACCATCAGCCGGCCGCCGGGTTTAATCACCCGAAAAATCGCCTCCAGAGCGAGTTGTTTGTCAGTGACATTGCGCAAACCGAAGCCGATAGTGACGCAGTCGAAGTAGTCATCCGGGAACGGCAGGTGCTGGGCGTCTGCCTGGATATAGCGGAGATTGCCAACATGGCCTTCGTCGAGCATGCGAACACGTCCCTGTTCCAGCATCGAGGCATTGATATCCGAAAACACTACCAGACCCTCCGGTCCCACCAGGCCACTGAAACGTGCAGAGAGATCCCCGGTGCCCGCCGCCAGGTCCAGCACCTTGCAGCCTTTGCGTACACCACAGATCTCAATTACCTGCCGCTTCCACAGGCGATGAACGCCGAATGACATCAGATCGTTCATCAGATCGTATTTATTGGAGACTGAATCGAATACAGCCCTGACCCGACCTGCCTTCTCTTCAGTTTGTACGGTCTCGAAACCGAAATGGGTAGTATTATCGATAGTCATAATGGTATCGCTCCGGCGTACTGCTTAGTGGGGTAACGATTTTCCCTGATCAATCTCTATCCTAACCTTGACGGAGTACAAGTCAGGCGGCTGGTTCTTTGCGCTCATAACCGGCTGTTTTCAAGCGCTCGAGGTAGCGTTTCCAATTCTGCTCGTAATTCACGCCGAGCCTGTACAGGGTCTCCCAGGAGTAGATCCCGGTGTTGTGTTCATCATCGAAATGCAGGCAGATGGCATAATTCCCTACGGGATCGATGTGCGCGATATTGACCGCTTCCTTGCCGACCTGCAGGACCTCTTCGCCTGGTCCGTGTCCCTGAACCTCAGCGGAGGGTGAATAAACCCTCAGGTATTCAGCGGGATAATTGAATTTTTTCCCGTCGGCAAAAGTGATGTCGAGCACGCGGGACTGCTTATGCAGATGAATCTCAGTTGGTACGGGGTGGGACATGGTTAATTTCTCGCAATAGCTTGATACAAAACGCCCATTCTACCCGTTAGCCGTTGCCAGTAACCCGGCAACGAAAAGGGGTGATCCAGTCCGGCAATTTCATCCGTGAACATGATGAGTTTTTCGAACTAGAGAATGTATTGACTCAGGTCTTCATTACCGGCCAGCTCCGCAAGATGGTCATCCACGTAGCCGGCATCGATGGTAAAACAGGCGCCGGCATGCTCCGTCGCTTCGAAGGAAATTGATTCCAGCAGTCGCTCCATTACCGTATGCAGGCGCCGTGCACCGATATTCTCGGTGCTTTCGTTGACCTGCCAGGCAGTCTCGGCAATGCGCTTGATACCGTCCTCGGTGAACTCCAGCTTGACCTGCTCGGTCTGCAACAGCGCCTGGTATTGTTCGGT
Source organism: uncultured Gammaproteobacteria bacterium (assembly GCA_963797085.1). Lineage (GTDB taxonomy): Bacteria > Pseudomonadota > Gammaproteobacteria > Chromatiales > Chromatiaceae > JASJBU01. The sequence goes on along the minus strand of CAWCOA010000029.1, from coordinate 99,251 downwards.
GAGTGAAGCGTCTGGTTCGGTAAGAATGCGCACGAAGTCAGCGGATGAGAGTGCTCTGAGCTCGACGCGGATCGGCAGGCGCCCCTGCAGTTCGGGAATCAGATCGGAGGGTTTTGACAAATGAAAGGCGCCGGAGGCGATAAACAGGATATGATCGGTTTTGACCATGCCATGCTTGGTGGAGATGGTACAACCTTCCACCAGCGGCAATAGATCCCGCTGCACGCCTTCACGGGAGACATCGGCGCCGCTATGCTCGGCGCGGCTTGTCACCTTGTCCAGTTCATCGATGAAGACAATGCCATGCTGCTCGACCATCTCCAAGGCCCGCAGTTTCAGATCCTCCTCGTTGATGCGCTTGGCCGCTTCCTCGTCACGCATTACACCGAAGGCGTCTTTGATGCGCAGTTTGCGGCGCCGGGTACGCCCGGATCCCAGGTTTTGGAACATGCCCTGCAATTGGCTGGTCATCTCTTCCATACCAGGCGGGGCCATGATCTCAACTCCGACCGGAGAGGAACTCACCTCAATCTCGATCTCTTTGTCATCCAGGTCGCCATTGCGCAGTTTTTCGCGGAATTTGTTACGTGTGGCGCTGGAAACGCCGCTGGAGCTGGCATCGTCTTCCCAACTGGTCGGTTTCGGGGCCGGCAGCAGGGTGTCGAGAATGCGTTCTTCCGCTGCCTGGCTGGCGTCACCAGCCACCTTGTCCATTTCCAGCTCACGCGCCATCTTGACCGCTGAGTCGGCCAGGTCCCGGATGATGGAGTCAACCTCCCTGCCCACATAGCCCACTTCGGTGAATTTCGTCGCTTCCACCTTGAGAAAAGGGGCATTCGCCAATTTTGCCAGGCGCCGGGCAATTTCAGTCTTGCCGACGCCGGTGGGGCCAATCATCAGGATGTTCTTGGGCGTGATCTCATTGCGCAGTTCTTCAGGGAGTTGGGCGCGACGCCAGCGGTTGCGTAAAGCGATGGCCACGGCGCGCTTGGCATCGGATTGACCGATGATGTGTTTATTCAGTTCGGCGACGATCTGCTGGGGGGTGATTTCCGACATAGTGCTAACAGGCCCTAGTTAATTCTCACTGTCGAGTTCTTCAAGAACCAGGTTGTGATTGGTGTAGATGCAGATATCTGCGGCGATATTCAGCCCCTTTTCGACAATCTCGCGGGCGCTCAGTTCTGTCTCGTCCAGCAGGGCGCGTGCTGCCGCCTGGGCAAAGGCGCCGCCTGAGCCGATCGCCATCAGGCTGTGTTCCGGTTCAATGACATCACCGGTGCCGGAGATGATCAGCGAGGCCTTGGTGTCGGCAACGCAGAGCAGGGCCTCCAGACGGCGCAGCGCGCGGTCGGTGCGCCAGTCCTTGGCCATCTCCACGGCGGCCCGGGTGAGGTGGCCGTGATGTTTCTCCAGCTTTCCCTCGAAGCGCTCGAACAGGGTAAAGGCATCCGCTGTGGCGCCGGCGAAGCCCGCAATCACGTTGCCTTTGTGCAAGGTGCGCACCTTGCGCGCATTGCCCTTCATAATCGTATTGCCCAGGGAGACCTGGCCGTCACCGCCGATCACGACCTTGCCGTTACGGCGTACCGAGAGAATGGTTGTGCCTCTGAACTGTTCCACGGAAAACCTGCTCTGTTCCACCAAACGAGTGATTGTACCTGACTGGCCTGCCAGTGAAAAATATCAAGTTCAGGGAGTCGGTTGCGAGTTACTTATTTCCTTTGGCTTTATGTGCTCTTGGATGGGCCTTGTCGTAGACCTCCGCCAGATGCTGAAAATCCAGGTGGGTGTAGATCTGGGTGGTGCTGATATTGGCGTGTCCGAGCAGTTCCTGAACCGCGCGGAGGTCACCGGAAGACTCCAGCAGATGGCTGGCGAATGAGTGGCGCAGCAGATGAGGATGGATATTGCGCGGAGTATTTTGCTCGATGGACCAGTAGTGGAGCCTTTTCTGCACCGTGCTGCGGCTGATGCGTTTGCCGCGGACCCCTACGAAGAGGGCGATCTCTGCCTGATCCGCCATTTGCTGGCGTACATGCAACCATTTCCTCAGGGCCTCCAGCGCCTTGCTGCCAACCGGTACCCGGCGGGTCTTGGCGCCCTTGCCGATGACTTCAACCATCGCATCCTGTGGGTCGATGTCCCCCAGATTGAGGCTGATCAACTCGGCGAGTCGCAAACCGGATGAGTAGAAGAGTTCCATGATCGCCAGGTCACGCAGGGCCTCCGGTGCATCGTTGTTGATCTTGAGCAGTCGGCTGATCTGGTCCGCATCCAGGGTGGTTGGCAGTTTTCTCTTGACCCTAGGCGCCCGCACGCCTTGGGCAGGATTGGCCTCGACTTCCCTTTCGCGCAGTAAATAATTGAACAGGCTGCGCAGACTGGAGAGCTCCCGGTGCAGGCTTTTGGGCGACAGGCCGCGCCGATGACGGTAGGCAATATAATTACGGATCAGGTGCTGATTCAATCCCTGCCAGTCAGAGATGCCCTGCTCTGTCAGCCATGTGATGAGCTGATTGAGGTCTCTGGCATAACTCTCGAGGGTGCGCGGCGAAAGCCGTCGCTCATGGTGCAGGTAGTCGAGAAATCGATCCAGCCAGTGGTGCAGTGCGTGGTCCCGTGGCACTGGCCTGATGCCTTAAATGCCAGGCAACGAGACGGCTTGCAGGGTTCGGCTGATGATTTCTCCCAGGCGGGTCAGAAACTCGGTGCCGTGGTGGGGTACGAAACGCTTTGGATCGCGGCTGCCTATGGCCAGCAGGCCAAGTACGCCATCACTCTGCAGCGGGATCAGGGCAGCGGAGGAGATTTGATCTCCCTCGGCGCCGAAAATAAAGTCGATCTGTTCTCTGGGCAGTGGCCCACAGATCGGCTTCTTGTTGTTGAAGAATTCTTCGAAGGTGGAACTGTGGTCCGGCAAGTCGGTATCCAGGTGGTCTTTCAGTTGCGTGGATGAGAAGAGCCTCAGCTCCACAGCATCGGCCTGGAAATCATCATGCAGTTCATCCTCCAGGGCATTCAACACTTCATCGAAGGTCGCCGCGTCGATCAATTCCAGTGTCAGCCGGTGCATGCGATTCTGCAGGGTGTCGTTGGTTCGAGCCACTTCCACCAACTCTTGCATATTCGTCTGATAGCCTTTGATCTGGCTGCGCAGCATCTCCACCTGTTTCTCGATCAGCGACACGGCGCTGCCGCTCTGGTGGGGAATCTGCATATCCCGCAGAATATCAGGATGCTTGGTGAAAAAGTCCGGATGGTCATTCAGATAGCGGATGACATCAGCCTCAAATGCGTCGGGCTGTTGATTTTCTGACTTGGTTTCTTGTTGGTTCATAGTTCGATGGTTCCTTCGAACACGGCCTCTGCAGGGCCGCTCATCTCAACTGGGTTACCTTCACCTTGCCACTTTACCACAAGTTCGCCGCCAGGGAGTTGAACTCTTACCTGCTGATTGAGGATTCCCAGCAATTGTCCGGCAACTGCCGCAGCACAGGCCCCGGTGCCGCAGGCAAGTGTTTCACCGCTGCCTCGTTCAAAGACACGCAACTTGATGGTATCCGGATCAATCCGCTGCATGAATCCCACATTGACTCGTTTTGGGAAATCAGGGTGCTGTTCGATCAAAGGGCCTAAGCGTGCCACATCCGCGTCTGCCACTGAATTCACTTGCAGGATCGCATGCGGGTTGCCCATGGATACCGCGCTGATCGTGACTGTCTCATGGGGCAATGCCAATGGGTAGGTTGCTGCCCTGGCATGAGCATTAAAGGGAATCAATGCCGGTTCCAGAATGGGTGCGCCCATATCCACGCTCACCTGGCCATTGTGTTGCAGTTGCAAAACGATTTTTCCAGCAGCGGTACCCACTGGAATCTGCTGCTTCCTGGTAAAACCCTTGTCAAACACGAAGCGCGCAAAGCAGCGTGCGCCATTGCCACACTGTTCCACTTCCGATCCGTCAGCATTGAAGATACGGTAGTGGAAGTCAGTGTTGGCCAGGCGGGGTCGCTCGATGAGGAGAATCTGATCGCAGCCGATGCCAAAATGGCGATCGGCAATATGACGGATCTGAGTCCGATCCAGGACAATGTCCTGGTTGATGGCATCGAACACCACGAAATCGTTGCCCAGCCCCTGCATCTTAGTGAAGTGGTATTTCATGCGGGCTACTCTTTATCAGTTGTTTCCTGCTGCGCCTGATCAGGTATGTAGAGTGGGCCCTTCTGGCCGCATGCCGACAATAGATTGATGCAGCCAAGCGTGGTGATGACTAACCAAAGCAGGTAGCGCGGCCAACAGTTCATATTCGCAGATCTTGTTAATTAGAATTGGTTGGATGTAATTTCCTGGTGTTCGCGTTCCCAGGCGGGGTTAACTCCCCGGTAAGTTGCACCAGACTAGCGAATGGTCAGAGCCGATTGAGCCGCTCCTCCACGCGTTTTTTCATATTCAATAATTCAACAGTACGCGGAGGATCGATGATCTGCAAGCCGGAAAATCTGAGCGATGTGAGATAGATGGGGTAGTTTTCATTACCCTCCCGCAGGCTGCGGAGATATTTGGCGGTGGCCTGGTAGATCTCATCGCCATATTCGAACTGGTTAAAATCCCGCTCACCGCACATGAGTGACAATGTATGTGCCGATGAGTCAAGCCTGTCAGTCACCAGGGTCAATTCCATGTAATCGTCAGGACGGGTTAGTGGCACGCGCCTTGGTTCACAGATCCAACCCCCCTGGGGTTCCTGGCTTAATTCATAAAACTGCGGCTCCTGGAGCAGGTTGTCGCTGCTGCCGGGCATCAGATTCCGGAGTTGCTGCAGACTATTGAGAAAGCGTCTTTGCTGCAACATGAGAAACCTGGGGCTGTCCACGGACAAGGTTTGTTGAAACAGTGCGCCCTGCTCATCCAGCAGGTAGATCTGCATCTGCTGTGGCTGGTTTTGATAAAAGAGCTGGATGACGTCCGGGAGATTCTGGCGATAGAGTGTTGGATAGGGGGTATGCTGCAGGATCTCAGGATCAAACTCCAACCCGCGGAAGGTGGTTTGCGGTTGAGTCAGTTCTTCCAACAGGCTGTCGAAGGATTCCAGACTGCGCCACTGAAAGCCTTTGCTGTGTTTTTGTACAATGAAGAACTCCCTGGCTAATTGAAACGCATAGCGCCCATTTTGCTGAGAGGCTGAGCTAAAGTATCGCGTGATGTGTGTAAACAGCTCGACCACGCGGGCTGAAATCTGGCTTCCGCGGATCGAAGAAAAGCAGTGCGCCGTGATTTGTGGCTGGAGTTTACCGCTCTCATCCAGCAGGTTGAGGGTATTGCATAGGGCGTCGAGCAGGCCTTCCGGGCCTTCCCGCCTGGATATCAGCAACTCTCCCCAACTGGTTTCCAGCAACTCTTCTAGATTCAGAACCAGATTGCTGCGAGTGGACGCAAAGCTGAATGGGTCATGGCGGTCGCTGGCGAGCTGTTTCCCTTCTTTCGATAGATGTTCAAGGGGGTCGACGCCGATATTGATAAACAGATGCACCTTGCGGACCATTGCGTTTTCGGAGAGGGCTTGCATCGATGCAGCGGGCATCTCCTGCTGGGGATAGAGTCGCTTAAGGCTGCGGTGCAGGTCCAGCAGTTCCTGCCGCGAAACGATGCAGTTCTCGGGGTGGATCGTGACTCTGGTATCCTGGCCCCAGACCTGGTTGATATGGCTCCAGAGCAGATTCTCGATCAGGTTGTTGCTGATTTTAATCGGGCGTTGTTCGATGATGTCTTCCGGGTCGACCAAGCCACGGTAAAGCATCCAGGCGAGTCCGCTGTTGCGAGAGGGGCGGTGGTGCAGGGAAAGATGCTCTTCCGCGAGATTGCGTGAGATGCCCGGGTTGATGTGATCGATTTTACCTGGGCGGTGATCCAGCGCGGTAAACAGCTTACGACCCAACAGATTCAACTCCATCGGGTCTATCCTGCTCTGGGTGGCATATTTTCGGGCAAAATCGGTCAGCAGCCGGTAGCTGCGTGAGAGCACGCCAACCAACAGGTTGCGCTCATTGATCACTTGATCGATCTTCCACTCCCCTCGAGTATCAAGGGTCTGCAGTTGGGATTGGCTCCATCCCCACTGTCGGGTCATCTCGAAAAGGGCTTCTCTGCGCCAGTGCTCTAAATGAGAGTCGCGGCTGAGCTTTTCGCCGACCTTGAAGTAGAAACAGCGGCGTGCGAGTTCCAGGCGTTCCTGATCGTTAATGGCTTCTAAATAAGCCTCAACCCTTCGATACAGGAGGATGTAGGCATCCAGTTGTTTGAGATTCCCTTCGTCTGAGTAGATCGCCTGTTTGGCTTGTTGGGCGATCCATTGGGGATGAGGAAAATCTCGGCTGTAGGCTTCCATGAGAAAGATTTTCAGAATCGATTTGTAGGGTGAATCGATCCCTTTATATAGCTGCCAGAGCGCGGCGCCGAAAAACTCTTCAGCAGGCACCTCATCGAGCCCACCCAGGTCCAATGTCTCGCCACTCTTCACGAACCTGTGGTGCAGTAGATTCTCGGTGTATGTCTGATAGTTGAGTTCATGTTCCGGGGGTACCAGCCACCAGAGTGGGTAGCGCCCGGCCAGTAATATTGCACTGCGATAAAACTCTTCCAACAGCAGGTTGTGTTGAGTGCTGCCGGTGCTGTCCCGCGAAAGTTTGTCTTTAAGTCCCTGGCGGAATTGCTCTGGATTGATCAGGAAGATGTGTAGTTCCAGGTTGAGTTCAGTTGCAGCCTGCTCGATCAGATTGGCCTTTTGTTGTAAAAGTTGCTGCTTTTCTTTATTCAGCCTCGGGCTGTGGCACAGCCATAGATCGAAGTCACTGCTTGATGATTGACCGATGGTCCCGGTGCTGCCCATGAGATAGAGCGCTTCGAGTTCAAAGGTGCGTTGTGCGCGTCGCTTGTACTGAAAACTGCGGCTGAGTTTTCGGGCGGCGTCCAGAGCGCGTTTTGTCGGGCTGTATTCAGGCAGCCCCTTTGGTGTTTCGTTCTTTACATAACCAGGGAGTATCGGATGGTTGATATGGAAAAGCAGGGGAAGCAGCTCAATGAAGTCTTGTTTAAGGGGGTTCAACTCCCCAAGAATACGCCGCAATCGTTCAAGATGGAGTTTCAGAAAGCGATTGCGTATGGTTTTCAGGTCCTTACGGCTGATCCCATCACTAAATGATATTGGCTGATTTTGCTTGGGCATTCCCGTGTTATGTTCACAGCATCCCTTTATTGGGATGATAGTGGTGTTGACTGCAGGCCATTCAGGGCGCGGGTGACTGCCACGACATCGCCAAGGCGATTCGTGTTGACTGTTCCGTAGTGGTTAATTGCATCGGGCCGAGCGTGCATGCGGCCGGTGAAGCCAGGATCAAGCAATTCGTCGCCATGCATATTCGTGTTCAGGATTATTCAAGTGGAGCTATTCTTGAAGCAGCTGCAAGGTGCGGTGCATCAGCCGTTGGGGATCGTCACCTTTTTCCCAGGCCGATGCACTGACCTTCATTTCAGGGTACAAAGCGGGTTCCAGTCCTTTCAATGCACCCTCCTTACACTCTTGTTCAATCTGTCGTAGTAGGTGTAATGCATCGTCCAGGCAGGTTTCCGGCATCACCAGCAGGAAAAGGTCATCCTCGTATCGGCCAATGGTGTCAGCCCAGCGCAGACGCTCCCTCAAATAGTGTGAAAAGGTCAGCACGGCAGAATCCGGCAGGCTGTCCCCGGGTATGTTTGGGAGGCTGATATGAGCGGCTCCCAGGGTTAACGGGTTGCCATAACGGCGACTGCGTGTGACCTGTACGGCCAGGGCCTGCAGTGCCGCACGACGATTGGCAAGACCGGTGAGTTCATCGGTGATGGTCAGTTCCTGAACCTGTTGGCGCAGCAGATCGCTCTCCTGCTGGGAAATGATCTGACTGCTGATGTCCTGATAGAAATGCAGCTGTAATGGACTGTCTTTCTCAGCTTCAATGTTACGCACATCTCGCTGTAACCAGCGCTCGCCATCGTCACTGAGCGAGAGATGCAGGACATCGGTGTCATCGAACAGGGCATGCAGTTCTTTGGGAAGTGTGCTTTTGTTCTTGCCAATCAACTCATCGCCGGAAAGATTGAGCATCTTCTCCAAAGCGGGGTTGAGCCAACGGATACAGGTATCCTGATCCAAAGCCAGCATGCCGGTCGGGCAGACCTCAAACAGTGCTTTAGTGAAACTGATTTGATCCGTCATGGTGTGATCCTCATACGTAATCAGGCCTGATATAGGGTCATTTGACGGTGGTTGACTCTGGCGAGACCTGAAAAAGTTAAGCATGTGGTTGGCTTCAGAAAGTGCGAAGACAATTGGTATGATCGGTGAGCGGCAGATGAACAAAATTCTTTAGAAACGAGTATGAGTTCGCCCTGTGAATATTTAAGTGATGGGCTAACTGACTGGTTCTAATTGTAAATTGCGGAAATCCGCCATTCTGTCTTCTGCAGAGTCAGCCTGGCATGTACTGGATTTTCACCCAGTTCACCAATCCGTAGCAACAGACTGTCGTGACCATCAAAAAAAGCGTAACTGAGGTGGTCGATAAAACCGCCGCGTAGATTGTCAGGGTTTTTAGCACGCAATTGCGTTAAGACCCAATCAAGATTCACCATGCTTTCGATGGCGTCATTGCCTAAATCCTGAATGCCGTTTTGCAGCCACTCAACAAAGCTGTTTGAAACATCGCCAATGGTGCTTTCGACATTCTTGTTCATTTTGCGCTTGATCTGTTGTTGAATCGACTCAACATCAACCAGACGCTCAAGAGCCTGCCGGTCATTCTCTATCAGCGCTTGATCAAGTCGGTAGATGGCCGTGAAAGGCCAGGCGAGAAAAGCCAATAGCAGGATAATAAAGGCGAACAACAACGTCTTCATAATATTGCAGAATCAGTATCTGATACAGAGTGGGAGAGTACAGATCCCCCGATATAATAAACTGAATTTTAATATATCGGGGGGTGGTTTTCAGAAAGAAGATTAGTGACTGGGGCGGCGGGGGCGGTCCTCACGGGGTTTTGCTTGATTGACGCGAAGGTTGCGCCCATCGATCTCTTTTTCGTTCAGGGCTTCAATAGCCGATTCCGCGTCACTCTCATTGGACATTTCAACAAAACCGAAACCTTTCGAGCGGCCAGAAAATTTGTCCATAATCACATTGGCGGACGAGACTTCGCCGAATTCAGTAAAAAGGTCTCGCAGTTCATCGTCACTGATGGACCAGGGAAGGTTTCCAACATAGATATTCATGTGTAACTCTCTGCAAAGTGCATTGTTCGTAATTATGCTCACAGATAACCAATGCACCAATCATCTGCAAGCTGGTGGCCAATCATTGGCCAAGCGGAATGAGCGAACAACCACAACGCTCATGTGTGCCTACTTTAATATGTTTCTGTGATCTGTGCAGCCTCCAATTTTTCACTGATTTCCAGCCAATTCTCTTCCGTCTCCCGCAGCAGCCGGTCAAGCGCTGATTTTTCCGTCAGGCGCTGTTTTAATTCCTCTTTCCGGTGATCCTGGTAAAGTTCACTGTCAGCCAGCAGGGCCTCAAGTTCCTTTTGCCGCTGTTGGTGTTTTTCCAGTGCGGTTTCGAGTTTTTTCAAACTGTCCTTCAGGGGTTGGAACTTGCGCCTTTGTTCAGCCGCAAGACGCTTGCGTTCTTTCCGCGCACCTGCGGTATGCGCCCCTTCGGCTCCCTGTTTGGAGTCGGCATCAAGCTGGCGCCGTTGTTCTGCCAGCCATGCCGGGTAGGCATCAAGGTCATCCTCAAACTCGCCGACGCGACCGTTATGCACCAGCCAAAGCTGATCGGTGGTGATGCGCAGTAGATGGCGGTCATGGGAGACGATCACCATGGCACCAGAAAAGTCTTGCAGCGCCTGCCCCAGGGCGTGGCGCATCTCAAGATCCAAGTGGTTGGTGGGCTCGTCCAGCAGTAGTAAATTGGGCCGCTGATAGACCAGCAGGGCGAGTACCAGGCGCGCCTTTTCTCCACCGGAAAAAGGCGCCACATATTCCAGGGCGCGGTCACCGTCAAACCCAAATCCGCCGAGAAAATTGCGCAGGGACTGTTCGCTCGCTTGGGGATCGATGCGCTGCAGGTGGAGCAGGGGGCTGGCCTGCGGATCGAGTTGCTCGAGCTGATGCTGGGCAAAGTAGCCGATGTGCAGATCCTGAGCCGGGAGCAGCTTGCCGGCTAGCGGTGAAAGCGTACCGGCCAGTAGTTTGATCAGGGTTGATTTGCCGGCTCCATTGGGACCTAGCAGCCCAATGCGGTCGCCGGGTTCAATGGAAGCGTTGACCTGGGAGATGATGGTCTTACCCGCATAGCCTGCGGCTGTCTGATCGAGTTGCAGCAGTGGGTGAGGGTTTTTCTCCGGCTCAAGAAATCGAAAGTGGAAAGGAGAGTCCACATGCGCCGGGCTGATCAGCTCCATACGCTGCAGCGCCTTCAGCCGGCTCTGCGCCTGACGGGCCTTAGTGGCCTTGGCCCGGAAGCGGTCGACGTATTCCCGGATATGGGCGATCTCACGCTGCTGTTTTTCATACTCTTGAAGCTGATTGGAGAGGCGCGCCGCCCGGGTCTGCTCAAAAGTGGAATAATTACCGGTGTAGAGCTGGGCCTCCTGCTGTTCGATATGCACGATATGGTCGGTCACCCGGTCGAGAAATTCACGGTCATGGGAGATCAGCAACAAGGTTCCAGAGTAACTGCGCAGCCACAGCTCAAGCCAGAGCACCGTATCCAGGTCGAGGTGGTTGGTCGGCTCGTCGAGCAACAGAAGATCCGACCGGCACATCAGGGCCTGAGCCAGATTCAGGCGCATCCGCCAGCCACCTGAAAAGTTGCTCACCGGGGATAGCTCTTCACTCGTCGTAAAGCCCAAGCCATGCATGAGTTGCCCAGCCCGGGCATTGGCGCTATAGCCATCGATGGATTGCAGCTGATCGTGCAGTCTAGCCTGATGCGCACCGTCATGGGAGTTTTCGGCTTGTAACAGCAGAGATTCGATCTGCCTGAGTTCCTGGTCGCCATCGATGACGTATTCGATGGCGGCCCGTTCGATCGCTGGCGTCTCCTGGGCGACATGGGCAATCTGCAGATTTGGCGGCAGGCTGAGTTGCCCCTCATCGGATTGTAAGTCTTGCTGAATCAGGCTGAACAGACTCGACTTGCCGGTGCCATTACCGCCGGTTATACCGACCTTCCAGCCGGCGTGCAATGTGAAGCATGCATCACTGAATAGCAGTTTGGTACCACGACGCAGGCTAAGGTGTTCAAAACGCAGCATGGCGGGAATTTTACCCTTAGAATGCGCCGTTGGACAGATTCAAGAGGCAGCGCACCATGGTTAACCGCCGTGTGGAATTTCCGCTAGAGGCAAACCCTGGATGAATGGCCTGGGACTCCTCTCAAAGACTGACGCCGGCGATCGGGCGGTCCAGCCGGCGCAGGCTGATTGCCTCGCTGATGTGCTGTGTCTTGACGCCGTCAGTGCCTTCAAGGTCGGCGATGGTGCGCGCCACCTTCAAGACTCGGTGGTAGGCTCTCATCGAGAGCCCGAGTCTCTCCATAGCCTGGCGTAGCAGTGCCTGACTGGCTTGATCGGCGGCCGCGAACCTTTCCACTTCGCGTCCTTCCAGGGCCTGATTGGGTTTCTGTTGCCGCTGAGTTTGCCGCTCGCGGGCATTTTCAACTCGTTGAAGCACCACATGACTATGTTCCACATAGGGGTCGGTGGGTGCTGAGTTTGTAGGTACAGCCTGCCGTGGCACCTCGACATGCATATCGATTCGGTCCAGCAAGGGGCCAGAGATACGGCCGCGATAGCGGGCAATCTTTTCGCTGCTGCAATGGCAGCGGCTGGTGCCGTCTCCCAGGTGGCCGCAGGGGCAGGGATTCATGGCCGCAATCAGTTGAAAGCGGGCAGGGTACTCAGCTTGCTTACTGGCCCTGGAGATGGTGATCTGACCGGTCTCCATGGGTTCCCTGAGTACTTCCAGTACGCGGCGCTCGAATTCCGGCAATTCGTCCAGGAACAGCACGCCATGATGCGCAAGGGATATCTCGCCGGGCTTGGGATTGCTGCCGCCCCCTACCAGCGCAACGGCCGAGGCGGTGTGATGGGGGGAGCGATAAGGCCTTTGTAACCATTTGGAAGGGTCGAAAGGTTTATTGGCAACCGAACGTATAGCCGCACTTTCGAGTGCTTCCTGTTCAGTCATCGTCGGCAGGATTCCCGGCAGGCGGGCGGCGAGCATCGACTTGCCGGTTCCCGGTGGGCCGATGTAGATCAGGGAATGGGCTCCAGCCGCGGCGATTTCCAGCGCCCGCTTGGCCTGTTGCTGGCCATGTACATCGGCCAGATCGAGCTGAGGCGCGGTCTCGGCGGGTTGCTTGCTGCGCTCCCAGAGAGGGAGCTGGGCGTTTCCCGTGAGATGGGCGCAGACCTCCAGCAAGTGACCTGCCGGAAAGCATTCAAGCCCTTCTACCAGGGCCGCCTCGGCTGCATTCGCCTGCGGCAGAATCAGGCGTCTGCCCGCCTGCCGCGCTGCTATGGCCGCAGGCAACATGCCGGTTACCGAACGCAGTTCACCGGAGAGGGCGAGTTCGCCAGCAAATTCATAGTGCTGCAGCGCCTCCTTGGGTAACTGGCCGGAAGCGGCGAGAATCCCCAGGGCGATGGGCAGATCGAAGCGCCCGCCGTCTTTGGGCAAATCGGCCGGCGCCAGATTGATGGTGATACGTCTTGCGGGAAACTCGAAATGACTGTTGAGCAAAGCGCCCCGCGCCCGATCCTTGCTCTCACGAACCGCCATTTCCGGCAGTCCGACAATGGATAGACTGGGTAGGCCATTCGTGAGATGGACCTCGATGGTTACCAATGGTGCTTCAACCCCGGACTGAGCCCGAGTATATAGAATGGCCAGTGACACAGCGTCCTTCCATGGTTGGCAGGAGGTAAAGGTATGCAGAGTGGGTTTGCGGGGTGTGACGCAAGTCGTTACCTGAAACAAAAAAGCCAGGTTTTGAAGTGCTTGAAGTGTGGGCGCAGATGCTTGATTACCAGGTCAGGCTGACTCAAGCCGCTTCTCCAGTTCATCCAGCTGGCCCTCGAGTCGGGTCAGCTTCTCCCGCGTGCGGGCGAGCACCGCCGATTGCACATCAAACTCCTCTCGAGTGACCAGATCAAGTTTGGCCAGCCCTGCCTGCAGATTCGCGTGCAGATTCTTTTTCAGGTCCTCATGCAGTATTTGCATGCCACCAGGCAGGCTTCCGGCTAACCGGCTTGCCAGTTCATCGAGTGTTTTTGGATCAATCATAAACGTGACATTAGCGGTGATAAGCGGTGTTGTCCAGTTGGGTCTGATGGCACTGAATGCGCGCACCATTATGTAGCGCACCATGTTAGTGCGTCGGACTACTTGGTTTGCTGGCTTGGTGCATTAGAGAAGTTTAACATTCCTGAGAAATCATCCCGATTAAACTATAACTCATTGAATAATATTATATATATAAAATAGGCATAGTTTCTGCATTATCCGGTGTGAATCTATGGTGTGTTGAAGAACAAGCACATGGAAATCAATTCGTAGAATAGTTTATATTTTTTATTTTATGAGGTATCGAAGATGAAGATGAAATAAACTTGCCATGGCCTGTGGTATTGCAATGCTCGGCATGTCGGTCCAGTCAATGGCTGAGGTCAGCATGAACGTTGGGGTTACTAGTAACTACATCTGGCGTGGCATCAGTCAAACTGATGATGCCGCTGCGGTTTCTGGTGGCTTGGATTGGAGCGGTGCGAGTGGTCTTTATGCGGGTACCTGGGTATCGAATGTGGATTTTGGTGCCTGTTGCGAAACATCCTATGAACTTGATCTCTATGGTGGTTTTGCCAATGAAGTGGGTGATTTTGGTTATGACGTTGGACTTAATCTACTACACCTATGATGAAGATGATGATGCCAACTTCCTCGAATTGGCGTTAAGTGGTAGTTGGCAGTTCCTGAGTGCTGGCTTGAATTACACCGTTTCGAGTGATGTGGAGGACACCGCAGCAGCTGAGACTTTCATCGAAGGTGATTTGTATTACTACGCAGGTGTGAATTTTGATCTGCCAGAGGATTTTGCTGTGGGTTTCACCATCGGTAGTTATTCCTTCGAAGATGATGGGGTCAACAATGCAGATTTTGATTACACCCACTATCAAGCGGACCTGACAAAGAGCGCTGGTGATTTCGGTGATGTCACCCTCAGCCTCTCTGACACCGACATCGATGACGATGATATGAAGTTTCTCGTCTCCTGGAGCAAAAGCTTCTAATCAAACCCATATCACTAGCTAGCAGTGGCTTGCCGTTAGCTGGCCGCTGAACCAAGGAGTAATTCTAATGAAAATGGTTTCTGCAATCATCAAGCCATTCAAGCTGGATGATGTTCGTGAGGCGCTTTCCGAAGTGGGAGTGGCTGGTATCACGGTGACCGAGGTCAAAGGGTTTGGCCGCCAGAAGGGCCACACCGAACTTTATCGTGGCGCTGAATATGTGGTGGATTTTCTGCCCAAGATCAAGGTCGAGATTGCCATCGATGACGACGTTGTCGATCAAGTGGTGGAAGCGATCACCGGGGCGGCCAAGACCGGCAAGATCGGTGATGGCAAGATCTTCGTCACTCCCGTGGAACAGGTGGTTCGGGTGCGTACCGGTGAAACCGGCCCCGAAGCGCTGTAACCCAAGACTCATTTTTCTGGAGAAGTAACGTGGAAGCGATTACACAGCTCAGTTACGCCCTGGATACCTTCTACTTTCCTGGTATCCGGCGCGCTTGTCATGTGGATGGCAGCGGGGTTTGCCATGCTCGAGGCCGGTCTGGTCCGGTCCAAGAATACCGCTGAAATCCTCACTAAAAATATTGCCCTGTTCGCCGTAGCCTGCATCATGTACATGGTGATGGGGTACAACATCATGTATCCGGCAGACGGTAACGGCATCATACCGGCGTTGGATTTCAGCTTCATGTTCGGCGGCGATAACGCTGTTGCCGATGTGTTGGCCAGCAATGGCGAGACCTACTATTCAGGCATGTCCGACTTTTTCTTCCAGGTGGTGTTCGTCGCCACCGCTATGTCCATCGTCTCCGGCGCCGTGGCCGAGCGGATGAAACTCTGGGCCTTCCTGGCTTTCGCGGTGGTTATGACCGGTTTCATCTATCCGATGCAGGGTTACTGGAAATGGGGAGGCGGCTTCCTGGATGCGGCTGGATTCAATGACTTCGCCGGTTCCGGCATCGTACATCTGTGTGGTGCATCCGCTGCATTGGCGGGTGTCATCCTGCTCGGCGCACGTAAGGGCAAATACACCGCGGATGGCCGGGTGAACGCCATTCCTGGCGCCAATATGCCGCTGGCTACCCTGGGTACCTTCATCCTCTGGTTGGGCTGGTTTGGCTTCAACGGTGGTTCCGAGCTGAAGCTCTCCAACATCGAAGAGGCCAATGCAGTGGCGGCGGTCTTCGTCAACACCAATGCGGCGGCTGCCGGTGGTGTAGTGGCAGGCCTGATCACGGCTCGTCTGTTGTTCGGTAAGGCGGATCTCACCATGGCCCTGAACGGCGCCTTGGCTGGTCTGGTGGCCATTACGGCAGAGCCTCTGGCTCCCACACCACTGTGGGCCACCATCGTTGGTGCCATTGGCGGCGTGCTGGTGGTCTTCGCCATCGTTACCATGGACAAAATCAAGATCGATGATCCGGTAGGTGCCATCTCCGTGCATGGCGTGGTCGGTATGTGGGGCCTGCTGGCCGTGCCGCTGTCCAACACGGATGCAACCTTTGGCGCACAGCTGCTCGGTCTGGGAACCATCTTTGCCTGGACCTTCATCACCAGCTTCATCGTCTGGATGATCATCAAGGTGGTGATGGGTATCCGGGTCAGTGAAGAGGAAGAGTACGAAGGCGTGGATATCGGTGAATGTGGTCTCGAGGCCTATCCAGAATTCACCGGCTCGAGAGGCTCAGGAATCTAATAATAATAAACTAACCCCCCCTATTATGGGCGCCTTCGGCGCCCATTTTTTTGCATCTTTTACTATCCTTGATACTGATATTCAGAGAAGCAGAGCTTTTTAGGTGAATCGAGCCATCCAGATAATCATATTAATCTCCTGCAGTTTGATGGCAGAGGCGGCTGTCTACAAATGGATAGATGAACATGGCCGAACGCACTATGGTGACCGCCCGGCGGATGAAAAAACAGAACAGATCCATATAGCTCCTGTCCCGAAACCCGGTAACTCTGCGGCAGATCAGTCTGAACGGGATGAAAAGCGCCGGCGTTTACTGGAGGTCTATCGGGAGGACCGGCTGAAGAAACAAGCTGCGGCAGATCGACAGAAGCAAGAAAAGGCGGAAAAAAAGCAAAAATGTCAGCAGGCAAAAAGGCGTTATGAGAGATACAACCATGCGGGGGGCATCTACGACAAGGACGAGAGCGGTGAGCGGCGATATCTGGAGCATGATGAGCGCCAGCAATATATCACCGAGTTGCAGGCCGCAATCGAGCATTGGTGTGGTAGATAACCCGGAGTAATGCACTGCCCGGTTTTCACTGGCCAGACAGAGGACAAGCAGGTAGATAATCCGCTACCATTCAATCCCTCATCCTCACAATTCAATTGCACTGCCCATGCCTGCATCAACGCCCTTTATCCTGGTGGATGGATCGTCCTACCTGTTTCGCGCCTTTCATGCCCTGCCGCCACTTGACCAACTCCAAGGGGGAGCCAACCGGCGCGATCGTGGGGGTGCATCAATATGCTTGCGACGCTTGATCGACAGACTACAGTCCCAGCTATATCGCGGTGGTTTTTGATGCCCCAGGGGCAGCTTTCGCAATCAAATTTACCCGGAATACAAGGCCAATCGACCGCCCATGCCGGAAGAGCTGCGCTGCCAGATCGAACCTCTGCACGACATCATCAAAGCGATGGGTTTGCCCTTGGTGATGGTCGAGGGAGTGGAGGCGGACGATGTCATCGGCACCCTGGCCGAGCAGGCCACGGAACTGGGTCTGGATACCCTGATCTCCACCGGGGACAAAGACATGGCCCAGCTGGTCAACCAGCATGTCAGCCTGGTGAATACCATGTCGGAGACTTTCACCGATCGTCAGGGCGTTATCGACAAATTTGGCGTGACCCCGGAGCAGATCATCGATTACCTGGCGCTGGTCGGGGATACGGCGGACAACATCCCCGGTGTCCCGAAGTGCGGACCAAAGACGGCAGCCAAATGGCTGAAAGAGTATGACGACCTGGACAATCTCATGGCCCATGCGGATGAGATCAAGGGCAAGATCGGGGAAAACCTGCGCGGCAGCCTGGATCAGCTGCCCCTCTCCAGAGCAGTTGGCAACCATCAAGCTGGACTGTCGAGCTCGATAGAGGCCCGAAGGAGTATGTGCCGGTCGCCCCGGATATAGAAAGCTTGCGGGAGCACTATACCCGCATGGAGGCTAGCCGATTGTTGTCCACCTTGGGCGAAGGCGATGTGAAGGAGAGCCTCACAGAAGCACCCCGATCTGGCGGCCGAATATGAAACCGTACTCGACTGAGTCGGCTTTCAAGCAGTGGCTGGAGCAACTCAAAAAGGCGGATCTGTTTGCCTTTGATACCGAGACCACCAGTCTCGACTATATGCAGGCGGAGTTGGTGGGCGTCTCCTTTGCCGTGCAGTCTGGCAAGGCGGCCTATGTGCCCGTAGCGCATGACTACCCTGGTTCGCCAAAGCAATTATCCCGTGAGTGGGTGCTTACTCAGCTAAAACCGTTACTGGAGGATTCGAAGCGCAGGAAGGTCGGGCAGAATCTGAAATATGATATGAGCGTGCTGGCCAATTATGGCATAGAACTGCGGGGAATCGCCTACGACACCATGCTCGAATCCTATGTGCTGGACTCCACGGCCACCCGCCATGACATGGATTCGCTGGCGAAAAAATACCTGGATCACGAGACCATTCACTTTGAGGATATTGCGGGAAAAGGCAAGAAACAGCTGACTTTCAACCAGATCGAACTGGAGCAGGCCGGGCCCTATGCCGCGGAAGATGCGGATATCACCCTGCGCTTACATGAGACGCTCTGGCCCAGGCTTGAAAGTGAGCAGTCACTATCAAGGTTGTTCACGGAGCTGGAGGTGCGCCTGGTACCCGTGCTTTCGCGTATTGAGCGCAATGGCGTGCTGATCGACACACAGATGCTGAATCAGCAGAGCCATGAACTGGCGAAAGCGCATGCATGAGCTGGAACAGCAGGCCTATGCGGTCGCAGGACATAGTTTCAATCTTGGCTTCACCGAAACAGATCGGCGAGATATTCTTCAATGAACTCAAATTGCCGGTTGTGGCTAAGACCCCGAAAGGCGCGCCATCCACTGCCGAATCGGTACTTGTCGAGTTAGCCGAACAGGGCCACGAGCTGCCGGCGCTGATATTGGAGCATCGCGGCCTTTCCAAGCTCAAATCCACCTATACGGACAAACTGCCGGAGATGATCGACCCGGACACCGGACGGGTACACACCTCCTATCATCAGGCGGTGGCGGCCACCGGCCGGCTCTCTTCCTCAGATCCCAACCTGCAGAATATCCCGATACGCAGCGAAGCTGGACGGCGTATCCGTCAGGCCTTTGTGCCGGAGCCGGGCTGGAAGATGGTGGCGGCCGATTATTCCCAGATTGAGCTTCGCATCATGGCGCATCTGTCCGGGGACAAGGGATTGCTTGCGGCCTTTGCCGCCGGAGAGGATATCCATAAGGCCACGGCAGCAGAGGTGTTTGGCGAATCACTCCAAGCGGTGACTCAGGAGCAGCGCCGTTCAGCCAAGGCGATAAACTTCGGCCTGATCTATGGCATGTCGGCCTTTGGCCTGGCAAAACAGCTGGGCATCGAGCGCAAAGCGGCCCAGGAGTATGTCGATCTCTATTTTCAGCGCTACCCGGGAGTGCAGGATTTCATGGAGCGCACCCGTGCCGAGGCCCACGACCTGGGCTATGTGGAGACCTTGTTCGGCCGGCGTCTGTATCTGCCTGAGATTAATGCCCGGAATCACCAGCGTCGCACGGCGGCGGAGCGCACTGCCATCAATGCCCCGATGCAGGGCACTGCTGCAGATATTATCAAGCGGGCGATGTTGGCGGTAGACGGATGGCTGCAAAGTGACCGCCCAGCCGCCAGACTACTCATGCAGGTGCATGATGAACTGGTCCTCGAGGTGCAAGAAGATGCCTTAGATGCAGCCTGTGATGCCTTGCGGGAACACATGGAAAGCGCTGCCGAGCTTGCTGTGCCGCTGGTTGTCGACCTGGGGATAGGCAACAACTGGGATGAAGCACACTAATCTGATTATCTTTTAATCTCTGTGAAGGCGAGATGAATGGACGAACCGTACTGGAAGCGTAATCGACTCTTTCGCTTTGCACTGTATTTTTCTCTGGGGATTCCATTGGCCTGGTTCAGCCTCTATGAGGGGCTGATTTTGATTGTTCTGGTGGGCTTTGTAGTGGAATTTGCCTGTTTTCCAGGGAAGAAAACACACTAGCCGCTAATTAGTTAGAGTCCAGACACACCCCTCCCTGGGGTGTGTCTGGAACGTAATCCAAAAATGCGATTTTCCGATTCCTTCATTTTCAAAGGCTTATTGCCTTTGAAAATGCTGGCACGTCCCTATGCCAGATTAGTTTCCGTCCTTTCTGGACGGTAACTAATTATTGAAAAACTCTATGGCGTGAGTGGCATAGCGAAAGATTCAAGAGCCAGCCGAGATGCTTGGTAACGCGTTTGTTGTTGTCTGGAGTTATCCTCCCCTGTGTATCGAGAGACAGCTCTTGGAGGTTGTCTCCGCACATTCCCTGAAAAAAATATCAACAGGCTGGAACTTTCCTCAATCCACCCAGTCGTAGATAACATATCGTACGATAGAGGACCGCTTCCCTCCCTTGCGGTCCAACCTTCCTGGTAACCCCATCCGGGAAGATCCGGCCCCATCTGCCTTTCCCCTTTAGGTAGTGGGGCCTTCTTTTTTTCTACGCACTGTTCTTCACATAATCAAACCAACTGTCGAGCACCTGATGGGCCTCGTCGATTCCCTGGTTTTTTAGAGAGGAGAACAGCTGAACACTGATTTCAGGGTGCGCGTTGAAGGCCTTGCGGACCTGCAGCAAGGTGCTGCTGGCAGCACCGCGTTTCAGCTTGTCTGCCTTGGTCAGGAGAATGTGGGTCGGCAGGCCGTTGTGAATGTTCCAGTCCAGCATCTGCACATCAAACTCTTTCAGCGGATGACGCACATCCATGAGCAGAATCATGCCGCGCAGACACTCCCGGTGCTCGATATAATCTGCCAGGACTCCCTGCCACTGCCGCTTGACCTTGTTGGCAACCTTGGCGTAACCATAACCGGGGAGATCGACCAGGCGACGCTCATCGTCCAGAGTGAAAAAATTCAGCAACTGAGTTCGTCCAGGGGTTTTACTGGTGCGCGCCAGACTTTTTTGATTGCACAGGGTGTTGAGGGCACTGGATTTGCCAGCATTGGAGCGACCGGCGAAAGCGACCTCTATGCCTTCATCTGCAGGTGACTGTGAGAGCCTGGCCGCGCTGATTAAAAATTGGGCCTGGCGATAAAAAGGGTTCATGGGGACTCATTAGTATTATTGAAGGCCCATGAACCCTAATTCAGTAGGGAGACGCGGTCAACTGCTCCAGAGGCGTTTTATCCAGGACTTTTTCTTCAGCTTGGCTTGTGCGCCCGCATTCAGGAAGAAACCGCTGTAGTTCATGTCCTCTTCCATGATGTGTTTGGTCAACCAGTTCTTGAGAAAATGCATCAGCTCAAAACCGATGGCAGTCTTCCCGGACTCGACCTTTTCCTGCAGGTCAATTACATGCTGCAGCAATTCCTCATGAATAGCCTTATGACTTTCGTAGTCTGGATAGTTGAGGATTCGCATCAGGCTTTCTTCGACGGCGAAATGGATGCGTGTGTACTCGGCAAGTTCTGCAAGTATGCCCTTGACGACATCGCTGCCATGGCGTTCGTGTATAGCATCATGCATGCGGTTTACCAGGCCAGCCAGGACTTTGTGCTGCTCATCAATCTCTTCAATTCCGACGCTGAGCGCGTCTGACCATTCTACAAAATTACTCATTGCCATCCCTAACTTGGTATTAAGAAAGATATGCAGACTTTAAATGACGCAGTCTGCGAAGGATATTAATGGTTTTGAGTATAGGCGAAGCAGATGGGATCTGTATGAATTTACTGGTTAATCTGAACGTTCCCAATGACCGGATTTCCCACCAATTTTTTCGACCAGTCGGACCTGGGTTATAGTCATGCCTCGATCAACGGCCTTGCACATGTCATAGATAGTCAGCAGGGCGATCTGGGTGCCGCACAGCGCCTCCATTTCAACGCCGGTCTTTCCGCTGGTCTCTACCTGGCATTTGCAGTGCACGGTATTCGATTCAGGCTCGGGCAACAGATCGATATTGACCTTGGTCAGCGCCAGCGGGTGGCAGAGTGGAATCAAATCTGCGGTCTTTTTGGCCGCCATGATTCCGGCAATCCGTGCGATGCCCAATACATCGCCTTTCTTGTGTCCGCCCTGCATAATCAGACGGAGGGTCTCGGCTTGCAGGTTGATATAGCCTTCGGCGATCGCCACCCGATGAGTCACTGATTTATTGCCCACATCCACCATGTGAGCCTCTCCCGAGGCATTGAAGTGTGTGAAGTCGGCCATCAATAGCCGGCCTCGCGCTCAATGGACTTATCGATTTCGCGGACCTCGAAAGTCATGCTCTCCAGATCGGCAATCATATAGGTGGCGGGAGAGCGGCCCACGCCACCAATGGTGCCCGGATTGACAATAGGGGTCTTGCCGCCCTTGATATTGTCTAATACCTCATATTTCGATTTGTGGCTGTGGCCACAGCAGACCAGATCCCAGTCACCTGTGGCCGCCATGGCGCGGGCGTAGTGCGGATAGTGCACGAGAAAGATCTTCCGGTCAGCCAGTTGCACACCGGCATCCATGCCGTGGTAATGAATGTTGGTGTTGTCGCGGTTCGTCAGGCGGGCCAGGGAATAGAGGTCACCCGTATTGTTGCCGTGTATCACGTGCACCGGCAGATCATACTTATCCAGGCAGTGCAGGGTGCTGGGGGCCACTACGTCACCGCAGTGCAAGACCGCAGCCACTCCCTCTTCCTTGGCCTCGGCGACCGCAGCATCCAGCAGAGGTATGTGGTCGTGGCTGTCGGACAGAATACAGACTTTCATGTGGTTGCACCTCTGGGGCAGTTTGATGGACTAGTGTAGCCGGCTTCGGCGCTGAAAAGTCTGTTAGAAATTGGGTTTTTCCGGGGCGTCGTTGTACATCTGGACGCTATTCATGATCTCTTCCTTGGCTTCATCAAGGCCATACCAGCCATCCACACGCACCCATTTGCCTTCATCGAGATCTTTGTAGTGCTCGAAGAAGTGTGAAACCCGATTGAGGACTTCCCCGGGCAAGTCGCGGAAGGTCTGAACATGGCGATAGGACTTGCAGAGCTTGTCCAAAGGTACGGCGAGCACTTTGGCGTCGTCACCCGACTCATCGGTCATCTTGAGCACGCCGACAGGCCGGCATCTAATCACTGAACCGGATATCAGCGGGTAGGGCGTCAGCACCAGCACGTCGACCGGGTCGCCATCTGCAGAGAGGGTATTGGGCACATAGCCATAGTTGCAGGGGTAATGCATGGAGGTGGACATGAAGCGATCCACGAACATGGCGCCTGTTTCCTTGTCCAGTTCATATTTTACTGGATCAGAGTGGGCCGGGATTTCAATGATGACATTGATCTCATTGGGAAGGTTGGAGCCGGAGCTGACTCTGTCCAGATTCATGCATGCGCCCTCGGTTAAAAAATGAGTGGCTATTATACGCAGTGGATTTGCTTAGTTGCCAGCCAATCGATGGAACAGGATTCATGATCCTAGAATCCGCAGTTGGACGGGTTGAAGGGTGCGTCCACTGGGGTGCAGAGCAAGGGTCGCTCTTGCGCATCCTGCGCTTGCGACATTGGTACCTCCCTGTACGGCACGCAAGGACGAGGAATAGTTATTCTATTCCAAGGAGTTGCAACGCAGCACTGCGCGGCAGTGGGCGTGCCATTCAGCCCGTAGCTTGGCTCACCCAGCAGATGAGTAGTCATATCAATATAATTACTCATTTATTCAACCTGTTACTTTCAGAATGGAGCGGTCAATTGCGGTTTCTAGGATGATCTAACATGTTGTGTTTGGCCTTCTTCTATAGTGCAGTCAACTGGCTGGTCTTGAATCGGATTGCCCATGGAAAAGCGACTGTGGTTTTGCCGCTCATCCAGCTCCTGCCTTGCTGCCGTCGACAAAAGCGGTCAGATGCCATAAAAAAAGGGGCGCAAGCGCCCCTTTCTCAAACCGAAGCGAGAATTAAAGCAACGGCACGATCAGCAGCGCAACGATGTTGATGATCTTGATCAACGGGTTGACGGCTGGGCCGGCGGTGTCTTTGTAGGGGTCGCCCACGGTATCACCGGTGACCGCAGCCTTGTGAGCGTCGGAGCCTTTGCCGCCGAAATTACCGTCCTCGATGTACTTCTTGGCGTTATCCCAGGCGCCACCACCGGTGGTCATGGAGATGGCCACGAAGAGACCGGTAACGATGGTGCCGATGAGCAGGCCACCCAGGGCCTTGGCGCCGGCATCACCACCCATCAGCCAGCCGATGCCGAGTGCAACTACGATAGGTGCCAGCACGGGCAGCAGGGAGGGGATTATCATCTCTTTTATCGCCGCCTTGGTCAGCATGTCCACGGCCTTGCCATAGTCAGGCTTCTCGGTGTGATCCATGATACCGGGTTTTTCTTTGAACTGACGGCGCACCTCGTTGACGATGCCACCCGCTGCACGACCGACTGCCTCCATGGCCATGGAACCGAACAGGTAGGGTATCAGGCCACCCAGGAACAGGCCGATCAGTACTGCCGGGTCGGAAAGTTCGAAGACGATGGTTTTGCCCGCCGCTTCCAGGGTGTGGGTGAAGTCAGCGAACAGCACCAGGGCGGCGAGACCGGCGGATCCGATGGCATAACCCTTGGTGACTGCCTTGGTGGTGTTGCCCACTGCGTCCAGCGGATCGGTGATGTTGCGGATCTTTTCGTCCAGTTCGGCCATCTCGGCGATACCACCGGCGTTATCGGTGATCGGGCCGTAGGCGTCCAGGGCAACGATGATGCCGGTCATGGAGAGCATGGAGGTGGCGGCGATGGCGATGCCGTAGAGGCCGGCCAGGTCATAGGCGCCCCAGATGGAGGCACAGACAGCCAGTACCGGCGCGGCGGTGGACTTCATGGAGACACCCAGGCCGGCGATGACGTTGGTGCCGTCACCCGTAGTGGAGGCTTCGGCGATGTGGCGAACTGGACCATATTCGGTCGAGGTGTAGTACTCGGTGATGACCACCATGGCGGCGGTCAGGGCCAGACCGATCAGGGCGGAGCCGAACAGCTGCATGGTGTTGAAACCGCCAACGCCGTTCATCGTATAGTCGGTGACGAAGTAGAAGGCGATCGCGGAAATGCCGCCAGCCACGGCCAGGCCTTTGTACAGGGCAGGCATGACATTGGTGGCGGTGTCCTTGGTCTTGACG
Source organism: uncultured Gammaproteobacteria bacterium (assembly GCA_963797085.1). Classification (GTDB taxonomy): domain Bacteria; phylum Pseudomonadota; class Gammaproteobacteria; order Chromatiales; family Chromatiaceae; genus JASJBU01. The sequence goes on along the minus strand of CAWCOA010000029.1, from coordinate 74,453 downwards.
AAGTAGGTGCCGATAATGGAGGCGATGATGGAGACGCCACCCAGCACCAGCGGATAGAGGATCGCGGCGGTGGCATCTGCGCCCGAAAACAGCAGGCTACCCAGCAGCATGGTGGCAACCACGGTCACCGCATAGGTCTCGAACAGGTCGGCGGCCATACCGGCGCAGTCGCCCACGTTATCGCCCACGTTGTCGGCGATGACCGCCGGGTTGCGTGGATCGTCCTCGGGGATACCGGCTTCCACCTTGCCCACGATGTCAGCACCCACGTCAGCACCCTTGGTGAAGATGCCGCCACCGAGTCGGGCGAAGATGGAGATCAACGAGCCACCGAAGGCCAGACCGACCAACGGATGTAGCGGATCTTCTACACCCATGGCGATCAAGATGGCGTAATAACCTGCCACACCGAGCAGTCCCAGACCAACCACCAACATGCCGGTGATCGCGCCGCCGCGGAAGGCGACCTGCAGGGCGGCGTTGATGCCTTTGTTGGCGGCCTCGGCGGTGCGCAGGTTGGAACGCACCGAGATGTTCATGCCGATATAGCCGGCGGCGCCTGAGAGGATGGCGCCGATGGCAAAGCCAATGGCGGTGGCGGTTCCCAGGAAGATCCAGAGGACCACTAAAAGAATGACACCGACGATGCCGATGGCGGTGTATTGACGGTTCAGATAGGCGCTGGCGCCCTCCTGTATCGCGCCGGCGATCTCGCGCATGCGCTCGTTGCCTTCCGGTTGTGCAAGTATCCATTTCACGGATACTAAGCCATAGGCGAGTGCAGCGACTGCACACACCAAGGCGAAAATCAGTTCTGGGCTCATGAGTTACTTCTCCTAAAGGTACATAAAAATTTTGTTTAAACTGTCACTCAGGTACTGGCTGGGGCAGCAGATTGTTAATCTTCAAGTTCATTCAGCCAGACGCAAAAGAGAGGGGGCTGTCCATCACCCCCTATCCAGTTATTGTTTAGAGTTCAAAGGATTCGAGCTTTTTTGGTACTGACATACCTTTCAGCGTGACATATTCGGGCATGCCCTTTGAGCTATAGGGAGGATAGGCCTCGCCCTGAATCAGCGGATACAGGTACTCCTTGCAACCGTCGGTGATGCCGAAGCCGTCTTCGGTGATATATTCCATGGGCATCATCTTTTCTACGTTGGCGACTTCGCTCAGTGGCGCCATGCCGATTTCCCACTCGTAGGGTGCGCTGGATTTGCGAACTACCGTGGGCATGATGGAGTTGTGGCCTTCCAGGGCCATCTCTACGCCGGCCTTACCTAGCGCATAGGCCTGCTCAACATCGGAGGCTGAGGCGAGGTGACGTGCTGCACGCTGCAGGTAGTCAGCCACGGCCCAGTGAAATTTGTGGCCCAGGGCATCTTTGATCATATTGGCGACCACCGGCGCGGCGCCACCCAGCTGGGCGTGACCGAAGGAGTCACGGGTACCTTGCTCGGCAAGAAATTTTCCATCCGGCCAATGGGTGCCCTCGGAGACCACAATGGTGCAGAAGCCATACTCTTTGACTTTCTCGTCGACCTTGGCGAGGAATTTCTCCTGGTTGAACTCGACCTCGGGGAAGAGCACTACAACCGGAATATTGTTGTCTTCCACCAGTCCGCCGGCAGCGGCGATCCAGCCGGCATGACGCCCCATCACCTCGATGACAAAGATCTTGGTGGAGGTGGCGCACATGGAGCGCACGTCGAAGGACGCCTCCAGAGTGGAGACGGCGATGTATTTGGCTACCGAACCGAACCCTGGGCAGTTGTCGGTGATCGGCAGGTCGTTATCCACGGTCTTGGGCACATGGATCGCCTGTACCGGGAAACCCATCTTCTCGGAGAGCTGGGAAACCTTGTAGCAAGTATCGGCGGAGTCGCCGCCGCCATTGTAGAAAAAGTAACCGATGTTATGAGCCTTGAAGAGTTCGATCAGGCGTTCGTACTCGCGCTTGCTCTCCTCCAGGCCCTTCAGTTTGAATCGGCAGGAACCGAAACCTCCCGAAGGGGTGTGGCGCAGCGCCGCGATATCCTCGACGGATTCTTTACTGGTATCGATTAGATCCTCAGTCAGCGCGCCGATGATGCCGTTACGGCCGGCGTAGACGTTGGCGATTTTATCAGGATGTTTGCGAGCTGTTTCGATCACGCCGCAGGCAGACGCATTGATCACAGCAGTAACTCCACCGGATTGCGCGTAGAAGGCATTTTTTGCGGTCATTAGTGACTCCCCTTTATTTGAAGCTATGGGTTAGAAGTATTTGATTGGGTTTACTTTATGTCGCCCCGTTCCTTGGCCGAATGGTCGGCTTGGGTTTGCAACAGGGAGACGATGCATTCTGTGAGATCGTCGTATTCGTGGACCCCGGTACCATACTGCTGGTATCCCCGATAGAAGAACTGGCAGCGGTATTTTCTAGCACCGCTCTTGAAGATGACAAAATTACAATCCTCATCACTCCAGTAGACGACTGGGCAGCTAGTCAGCTCCCTGTCAGAGGGCATCAGGCGAATTTCTGCATCAGCCAACTGGATCTCTACCTTACGGTCATAGCGCTCCCTGAGCGTGCTTTCGATGATCCAGTGTTCAGAATCTGTAATATCTGGAATTTCCGGCATGAGGGGTAACTGCGTGGTCATTGTGGGCGGTGAAGCATAATCCATTCACCCGGATGAGTACATAACTCCGTTGACTTTACGGGAATTCTGAGATTAGCTTACCCAAGCTGGCCTGTTGCGGCTAATCCAAAACTTGGATGCAGCCATGGAATTTCCTAATTAGGAACTTAGGGAGTTATTTTTTGCTGTATTTATGGGCCCTGCTGAAATTGTAGGCAGGTCTTTTAATTTAAATTTTATCAAATACTTAGCGAGTCTCATCTAGGCTTCGCGACTACTTGGGTTGGACCTGCGCCTACTGACAGGTATGCCCCCGGTTTTGGATGATCGAGGGCGTAAATCTTCGAATCCAGCCATCAATGCAGGCGTTCCGGGTGGTTGTTATTCGGTCAGGGCTCGCCGATTGAAACAACGATTGCCGGCTGCTGGCAGCTGAAAATACGACAAAGAAGGGGAGAGGGATGCGAATTGTTCTGTTGGGTGCGCCCGGCGCTGGCAAGAGAACCCAAACCAAGCGGATAGTAGAAAAATACGGTATTCCGGCGGTCTGCACCGGTGAACTCCTTAAAAACGCGGTTGCTAAGGAATCGTCACTGGGGGTGCAGGTCAAGGCGGCTATGGATACCGGACGATCGGTTACCGAAGAAGTCGTGCTGGAATTGATCAGAGAACGGCTGTTGCAGGCCGATGCGCAGAATGGCTTTGTGCTTGACGGATTCCCCCGGAATATCCTGCAGGCGATTACCCTGGACGAACTGATGTTCGAGATGGGACAGCCCCTGGAGATGGCCCTGCTGATCGATATCGAGACAGATGCACTGATGGAGCGTCTGGTGGGGCGGCGTACCTGTAAATCATGCGGGACACAATATAACATCTACACTGATCCGACCGCTGTGGATGACGTTTGTGACTTGTGTGGTGGTCAATTGCGCCATCGGGCTGATGATAACGAGGAGACCATCAGCAATCGCTTGCACATCTATGACCATCTTGCCTCGCCATTGATCAAACACTACGAAAAACAACAAAAACTCAAGCGCGTGGAAGGGTTTGGTGAGATCGATGAGGTATTCTCAAATATCTGCCGGATCATCGATCATCATGAACCTCCGGCGCAATTGGTGTCTCCTGATGGAGCGTCGGCGCCGACCTCTTTGGAGGCCACAGATTTACAACCGGTGCCTGAGGAAGACCCGGTAAAGCAGCTCATCCCAACCGGGCTGGAAAAAATGGCAGACGATTCATCAAACAACGAGGCGGTTAGAAAATTTACTGGGAAAAAACGCACTTCGGATAAGAACGATCCCTCTTCCAGCAAGGGCGTCCGCAGAAAAAAAGCAAAGCCGACTGTCAAGACTTCGTCAGCGAAAAAGACAGTATCCAGACAATCAACTGGGGTAAAAAAGCCACACATTAAGAAGAAAATCGCCAAAAAGCTGCAAAAACCTGCGGCTAAGAAAAAATCGGTAAAGAAAAAAACAGTTGGCCAAAAATCCGCAGCAAGCAATAAGAAACCAGTTACCAAGAAAAAGGTTGTCGTAAAAAAGCCGTCCGCGGCAAAGAAAACGATGGCGAAAAAGACAACATTGAAACAGCGTCCTGCCGGCAAAAAGAAGGCCCAGACGAAGGCCAAGGGAGCGCTGAAAAAGAAGGTGTCTGCCAAGAAAAAGCAGGCGAAAAAGAAACAGGCAAAGCAGTCAGCCGGAAGAAAAACCTAGCCCTCTGACGGCAGCTGGTACTTTATCAGTCCTATGCTGACGGAGTTATAGCCCGCACATCTCACCAGGCGAAGCCTGTTTACGAGAAATGCGGGTTAGGTGCGCGGCGGAACTCCGTGCCTTTGCATCCGGAACAGGGTGGAATATGCCCGGTTTTCTGAAAATGCATCTCTTTATCGCAGCCATTGCAGATCAGCGTGCCGGGGCCGGTTACCTCGCCGGTGTGATAGGTCGAGGCAGCCCTTGCCTGCTCCGCCAGCTTCTCCAGTTCCAGCTTGGTCTGGTCCGCTACATTGATGAACATATCCAGCAGCCGTTCTTCAACTTGCTGTACATCGAAGCGCCACCATGCGGATAACTGTTCACCGGTCTCGGCCAGGTAGGATGCCGCATCCTTGATGTCTCGTTCGATGTAGCCTGAAATGGTCTCCGCCTCTTCCTTGGTCAGCTCACCCAGCTCGACCATTTTTTCACGGACCTCGCCAAGATACTCGCGCAAGCCGGGCAGGGCGCTTTCCTTAGTGTGTTGCATGGCGTCATGCACATGTTCGAGCATATCTTCGTAGGCATCCGTAAGTCTGTCCATTGGGGGTTTTTTGTCAGGGGAATTCATGATTGGCTCCTTACAGCAGATTGCCCGCTATTTTCAACGCTTCCATCTACAATAATGGATGAAAACCAGGTTTTGGCAAATGACCTGGACCAGTCCAACAGCAAAAGATAGACCTGTCGAGTTTCAATGAGCGAATTGATGCAGATACCAGCCGCCGATCTACAACGCTTCCAACACAGTCTGCAGCGTATTAGCGCCAAGGATGGTTTTTATGAGCGTTTCTATGAGCGGCTTTTTGGCAAGTCTGAGGAAATTGGAGTTTTCTTTCGTAACCGGGATATTCCTTCGATTATCGCCAAACTGCGGGTTACCCTGGGTATGGTAGCTGAAGCCGCAGAGGGCAAACCTGGCCTGACGATGTATCTGGAAATGTTGGGCGGGATACATCGTCGCTTAGAGGTAGAGCCGCGTTTCTTCAGCCTGTGGCGTAAAGCTTTGATCGAAACGGTGTCTGAGCATGATGCGCATTTCAATGACGAGATACGCGGTTCTTGGGAGCGGGTCGTAGACCAGGTCATCGAGTGCATGCAACAGACAGAAGATACAAATCAGCGCCCCTAGGGCCTGTTATTCGGGCTAAATCCACCTTCCTGATTGTTTGTGGCTGGGGTATGCTTCCGCGATTATTGCCAATTGTTAAGAATTCACAGCAGATCATGCAAAAAATTTACGCTCCAGACAGGATTGAGAGTGACACCCAGGCACATTGGGAGACGCAACAGACGTTCAAGGTGACCGAAGACCCCGCCAGGGAGAAGTTCTACTGCCTCTCCATGTTTCCCTATCCCAGCGGCAAGCTGCACATGGGGCATGTGCGCAACTACACCATCGGTGACGTGATCGCCCGCTATCAGCGCATGCAGGGCAAAAACGTGCTGCAACCGATGGGCTGGGACGCCTTCGGCCTGCCGGCGGAGAACGCCGCGCGCAAGAACCAGGCAGCGCCGGCAGCCTGGACCTATGCCAACATCGACTACATGAAGGTGCAGTTGAAGCGGCTGGGTTTCGGCTATGACTGGGACCGGGAACTGGCCACCTGCCAGCCCGACTATTACAAATGGGAGCAATGGCTGTTCACCGAGCTGTACAGAAAAGGCCTGGTCTACCGCAAGAACGCAGTGGTCAACTGGGATCCGGTGGATCAGACCGTGCTGGCCAATGAGCAGGTGATCGACGGCCGCGGCTGGCGCTCCGGCGCCTTGGTGGAGCGCCGTGAGATCCCTCAGTGGTTCGTCAAGATCACCGACTATGCGGACGAACTGCTGGACGAGATCGACAACCTGGAGGGCTGGCCCGACCAGGTGCGCACCATGCAGCGCAACTGGATCGGTCGCTCCTTCGGGGTGCAGATGGATTTCGCTATTGAAAAAAGTGACGAGTCCCTGAGCATCTACACCACCCGCCCCGACACCCTGATGGGTGTCACCTATGTGGCGGTGGCGGGTGAGCATCCCCTCGCAGTGAAGGCCGCCGAGGGCAATGCCGAGCTGACTGCCTTCATCGAGGAGTGCCGCCAGGGCGGTACCTCCGAGGCGGACCTGGAGACCATCGAGAAGAAGGGCATGCCGCTGGGCATCAATGCCATCCACCCGGTGAGCGGAGAGGCGGTGCCGATCTACGTGGCCAATTTCGTGCTCATGGGTTATGGCACCGGCGCGGTGATGGCGGTGCCGGGGCATGACGAACGTGACCATGCCTTTGCCCATAAATATGGTATTCCGATCAAACAGGTAATCCATCCCACAGATGGCTCTGCTGTGGATATCCAGGCCGCTGCCTATATCGAAAAGGGCCTGCTCAAGGATTCAGGGCCATTCAACGGCCTGACCTCCGAGGCGGCCTTCGACGCCATTGCCGAATGGCTGCAGGAACGCGGCAAGGGCGAGAAGACCAAGAACTTCCGCATCCGCGACTGGGGCGTTTCCCGGCAGCGCTACTGGGGCACGCCGATCCCCATGATTCATTGCGAGCAGTGCGGTACGGTGCCGGTGCCGCTGGCGGACCTGCCGGTGGTGCTGCCGGAAGACATCGTCTACGACGCGGATACCATCAACCCGATCAAGGAGAACCCGGCCTTCTCCGACTGCGTTTGTCCTGAGTGCGGCGGAAAGGCCCAACGGGAGACCGATACCTTCGATACCTTCATGGAGTCGAGCTGGTACTACGCCCGCTATACCTGTCCCGGCGCCACCGCCATGCTCGATGAGCGGGCCAATTACTGGCTGCCGGTGGACCACTATGTGGGCGGTATCGAACATGCAGTGCTGCATCTGCTGTATGCCCGCTTCTATCACAAGTTGCTCAGGGATGCGGGGCTGGTGCAAAGCGATGAGCCTTTCAGCCGCCTGCTTACCCAGGGCATGGTGGTGGCGGAAACCTATTTCCGTGAAGCGGCGGACGGTTCCAGGCATTGGTATAACCCGGCCGAGGTCGAGGTGGAGCAAGGCGAGAAGGGCCGTCCGCTGCAGGCGATCCTGTCTGCGGATGGACAATCGGTGGTCATCGGCGGCATCGAGAAGATGTCCAAGTCGAAGAACAACGGGATCGATCCCCAGTCCCTGATCGATCTTTACGGGGCCGATACCGTGCGGCTCTACACCATGTTCACCTCGCCGCCGGATCAGTCCCTGGAATGGAACGATGAGGGGGTGGAAGGGGCGCATCGCTTCCTCAAGCGGCTCTGGGCCCTGGCGGCAGACAAACAGGAACAGATCCAGGCAGGACCCCGGGATCTCTCAAAGCTTGACGAGGCACAGAAAACGGCGCGCCGTGAGATCCACGAGGCCCTGCAAAAGGCCCTCTATGATTACGACCGCCAGCAGTTCAATACCGTGGTTTCGGCCTGCATGACGATGGTCAATAGCCTCTACAAGCTGGGAGATGAGGTGGGTGATCAGGCCACATTGCATGAAGGCCTGGGCATCGTGCTGCGCCTGCTCGGACCCATTGCACCCCACATCAGCCACCATCTATGGAACAGCCTGGGTTATGGGGATGACATTCTGGACAGCGCCTGGCCAACACCGGATGAGGCCGCGCTCAAGCAGGAAAGCATCCAGTATGTGGTGCAGGTGAACGGCAAGGTGCGGGCCAAGGTCCAGGCGCCGGCGGTGGCGGACAAGGCCGCCGTGGAGGCCATTGCCTTGGGTAATGACAACGTCCAGCGCTTTATCGGCGAGGCGCAGGTGCGCAAGGTCATCGTGGTGCCCAACAAGTTGGTCAATATCGTTGCCAAATAGGTCAATAAGTCATGCAACCATTAGCTAAAATTTCACGTCAGGCCTTTCTGATTGGCCTGCTTTTCTGCTTGACGGGCTGTGGTTTCCACCTCAAGGGCTATCATCAGGCGTCGCCGAATATGGATGGCCTGTTCATCGAGCAGGGCGAGCAGCGCACGACCCTGGCGGGGGTGATCCAGCGCGAGCTCTCGGTGGCCGGGGTTAAACTGGCCGGCAGGGCGGATCAGGCGCGCAACCGGCTGCGTATCAGCCGGGAGCGCTTCGATCAAAGGGTCATCTCGGTGGATGCCAATGGTAAGGTACTTGAATATGAGCTGCGTCTGGATGCGGGCTTCGAAGTCCTTGCTGCAGCGGGCGGACAGAACCTGCCGGTCCAGGCATTGGAGCTGACCCGCCAGTTGACCCTGAGCGATGCCGATGAACTGGGTCAGCGCAACGAGGCGGCGCTGCTGCGGAACGATATGCGCCTGGACATGGCGGGCCAGATTATACGCCGCCTGCAGGCCCAGCTAAAATAACCAATAAACCCGGGTACTCCGTCAACATAGGATTGGTGGAGTACTGAACCGGTCATTCACCTCTTGACGAGTGAAACCCCATGCGTCTGCGAAACGATCAACTTGCAGCCCATCTGAAAAAATCCCTGGCACCGGTCTATTTTCTGACCGGTGATGAACCCCTGCAGATGGGTGAAGCGGCGGACCTGATACGCACCTGCGCCAAGCAGCAGGGCCACTCCGAGCGTGAGGTGCTGGAGCATGGCGCCAATTTTGATTGGGGGGTGCTGAGCAATGCGGCTGACAGTCTGTCCCTGTTTGGCGAGCAGCGTATTCTCGACCTGCGGCTGAGCAGTCCCAAGGTAGGTGCGGAGGGCTCCAAGGCACTCACTCACTTCGCTGAGAATCCACCTCCCGACACCCTGTTGTTGATTACCGCACCCAAGCTGGAAAGAAGCCAACTCAATACCAAGTGGGTAAAGTTGCTGGATCAGGCCGGGGTCCTGGTGCAGATCTGGCCGGTGGAGGGCAATCGCCTGCCGCCCTGGATCGAACAGCGTCTGCGCAAGGCAGGACTGGTCCCGGAAGCCGGCGTGGTGGAGATGCTGGCGGAACGGGTCGAAGGTAACCTGCTGGCAGCCACTCAGGAGATCGAAAAGTTACTCTTGCTCTACGGCCCGGGTGTGGTTTCCATCGAGCGGTTGACCGAAGCGGTTGCGGACAGCGCCCGCTTCGATGTGTTTGGCTTGGTGGATGCCCTGCTGCTCGGTGATCTGCCCCGCGGGCTGCGCATGCTGCAAGGACTGAAGTCGGAAGGCATCGCCATTCCGGTCGTGCTCTGGGCCCTGAGCCGTGAGATACGTGCGCTGGCCGAGATGGCCTTCGAACTCGAGCAGGGTGGCAGCGCTGAACGGGTGATGGGCGCCTATCGGGTGTGGGAGAAGCGCAAGCCGCTGATCCGCAGGGGGCTGAAACAGCCCGCCGGCCACTGGCGCCGCCTGCTGGCGGAATGCGCCAGAACAGACAGACTTATCAAGGGCCTGGGGCGAGATGACCCCTGGCTGCATTTGCAGGATATAGCGGTTGGAATCAGCGGCGTCAGATTGTCTGTCTGACGCGGTTAGAACAGTTTCCATCAACCGGGACGTGCTGAAGTTACTGCGCCCCCCTGAACATAATAATAAGGGGAGACTTATGACTAACGAGCAGAATCACTCCGAAACCAGAGATGCGGTCATCTTCATACCCGGCTTGGGCAACAGCCGGATGTATCAGGATATTGAGACGATCGGGAATAAAATTGCCGGCTCCCTGGAGCGCAACAGTGAGGAGATCGGCGATGCCTATGTCCTCAAGGACGGGGTGGAGGAGGACTATTCCGATGGCCACCGCACCCGCATCCGCCAGATCCAGGTCACCACCGGTGAAGAGGTCAGGACGGTAGCCGATCTCTACGAACTCGACTATCGGAGTTGTATCCGGAAATCGTTTGATGAACGCACGCTGCTGGGGAAATGTCTCACGGTGCTGCTGATGCTGTTCGGTTCAACGCCAGCCTTTATCAGAGCCGCCATGCAACCCGGCAAGACTGCCGCTGAAAAGGCCCAGCTGTTCTTTGCCGGGGCCATCCTGGGTCTTGTCGCATTGTATTTTTTTCTGCTGCTGGCAACCGCCGCCGGCACCATCGCTTTGGGTGTCGATGGATCTTCATTGCAGACCAATCTACCGAGAGCGGCTCTGGCTGACCCAAGGGTGGCGCTAACGGCCCCCGGCGGGGATGCGGCAGGAACGTCGGCGGGTAGTCAGGCAGCCGCTGAGACTAACCGCACTGGCCCGAACCCTGCCATGGATCAGCTTGAGGTCGGCTGGAAGATGTATGAATCCTGGTTTCCCTACCTGCAGAGCCTGGTGGTTATCGTGACGGCCTTTGGCGCATTTCGTAAGGAGAGCCTCAAGGATGTAGTCTCGGAAGCAGCTACGGAATTCGTTACCGCAGTGGGGTATATCCAGGCAGCTGAACGCAAACAATCGGTCAACGGCCAACTCAATGCCTTGCTGGAATATATTCTTGAGAAGGCGCCTGGCTATCGCAAGGTTCACATTGTGGGGTACAGCTTCGGTTCCCTGGTGGCACTAGACAGCCTGTTCCCGCGCCATAAACCGGCCCTGCATCTGAACCGGGTGGACAGCCTGGTCACCATCGGCTGTCCCTTTGACATGGTGCGGATCTACTGGCCCGAGTATTTCAGTCGGCGTCAGGCGCCGGGGCAGAGTCAATTGAGTTGGTTTAACATCTACTCCCGCTATGATGTGCTGGGTTCCAATTTCCGTGATGATGACCATGAGGAAGATGCCGAGTCCCTGTTTGAAGTAGTGGTAAGGGATGAGCGCTCCGAAAAATCGCAGGAGGGACAGGTCAAGCTGAGTCCGCAGAACTTTATCTACGATCTGGGCCTGGAGATGGGCAAATATCCCCTGGCCACGGTTTTGACATTCAAGGGATTTCGGGCCCACCAGCTGTACTGGGAAGGCCGGGGGGTGTCGGAATTGAGCTGCTTCGATCTGGTGATGCCCGATTTGTTGCTGAAGAACACCTCGATTGAGTGACAAACACAGACATTTCCCTGTTGGCTGAGCTGGGCGGTTTGACTATTGCTCCAATCACTACAGGGTTATTAGTGGGTCAAGGCATTGAATAATTGGAGTTTCTGATAGAATCCACGGCAACTGGAAATTATCAGAGTAGAAACAATGACAGAAATTACTGATATCGCCGCGTATATGACTGATCTCGGCAGGCAGGCCCGGGTTGCCTCCCGTCGCCTGGCTGCCGCGACGACGGCGGAGAAGAACAATGCCCTGAATGCCATTGCCGATGATCTCGAGCAGCAGCGCCAAAGCTTGATGATGGAGAATAAAAAGGACCTCGAGGCCGGCCTTGCCAAGGGACTGGACGCCGCATTGCTGGATCGCCTGGAACTGACCGATGGACGCATTCGATGCGATGCTCGAGGGGCTGCGCCAGATTGCCGGGCTGCCAGATCCGATCGGTGAGATCTTCGATATGAACTATCGGCCCACCGGTATCCAGGTGGGGCGCATGCGAGTGCCGCTCGGGGTCGTGGGGATCATCTACGAATCCCGCCCCAACGTTACCGCAGATGCTGCTGCGCTGTGCCTGAAGTCGGGTAACGCCAGCGTGTTGCGCGGTGGCTCCGAGGCATTTCATTCCAACCAGGCCATTGCGGCGTCCATCCAGCGGGGGCTGAAGCAAGCGGGCCTGCCGGCGGAGGGTGTGCAGGTCCTGGAAACCACCGACCGGGCAGCAGTGGGCAGCATGATCAGCATGCCGGAATATATCGATGTGATCATTCCCCGGGGCGGCAAAGGGCTGATCGAGCGGATCTCGAATGAGGCCCGGGTGCCGGTAATCAAGCATCTGGATGGCATCTGCCATGTCTATATCGACGGTGAGGCGGATTACGAGAAGGCCCTGCAGGTAGCGTTCAATGCCAAGACCCAGCGATACGGCACCTGTAACACCATGGAAACCCTGCTAGTCTCTGAAGAGACAGCAGAGAAGGTATTGCCAGAGCTGGCGCGGATGTATCAAGAGAAGGGAGTGGAGCTGAGGGGCTGCCCGACCACTCAAAGATTGGTCGATAATTGCCTGCCGGCCGCCGATGAGGATTGGGATACCGAGTATCTGGCGCCGATTCTTTCCATCAAGGTGGTCAAAGACCTGGACGAGGCGATTACGCCATATCAATACCCACAGCTCGCAGCATACAGACAGCATCATCACCGAGAACTACACCAGGGCGCGGCGTTTCCTTTCCGAGGTCGACTCGAGTTCGGTGATGGTCAACGCCTCGACAAGATTTGCGGATGGATTCGAATATGGGCTGGGAGCCGAAATCGGCATCTCCACCGATAAGTTTCACGCGCGCGGCCCGGTTGGGCTCGAAGGCCTGACCTCCGTGAAATTCATCGTGCTGGGAGATGGGCATATACGACAATAATAAGGCTTAGGCATGATCGGTATCTTTGGCGGCACATTCGATCCGATTCACTTTGGCCATCTGCGCACCTCACTGGAGGTGATGCAGGGCGCTGGACTGGATGAGGTGAGGTTCATACCCCTGCACCAGGCAGTCCATCGGGAGCAGCCCATTGTTGACGGGAAAACTCGCCTACGCATGATCAAGGCGGCGATCAGAGGTCAACCCGGCTTCGTGGCGGACGACAGAGAACTGAAGAGGCAGGGGGAATCCTACACGGTGGATACCCTGGGTACCTTGCGTGCCGACTTCAGTGACAGATCGATCTGTCTGATCGTGGGGGGAGATGCCTTCCGGGAGTTTCTTACCTGGCACCGCCCTTTGGAGATTCTCGACCTGGCCAATCTCATCGTCATGCAGCGTCCCGGGCATAGCGATTTCAGCGACCCGAGTCTACAGACGCTGGTGAATGAGAGGGTTACCGATCAGGCGGAGCAGATCAGACATCAGCCGGCGGGTAAGATATTCTTCCAGCCGGTGACCCAACTGGAGATCTCCGCCACTCGGATTCGCGCCCTGATTGCCGAGGGGGTTTCTGCCCGATACTTGATGCCGGAGGCGGTCATAAAGATCATTCGGGATCTAAACCTCTACGCGGGCTGATACTTAACTATATGGCGTTGGGGTATTATACATCCCGAGACCCCGGGGCGATTTACGCGAGACGCAGTTCGAATCGTCCAACCAGATAATTAGAAATAGGATCATATGCAGATAGAAGCACTTAAAGACCTCGTCCTCGCGACCCTGGACGACATGAAGGCAAAAGATATCGTGGTGATGGATGTGCGTAATAAAACCAGCATTACCGACATCATGGTGGTTGCCAGCGGCACCTCGGATCGGCATGTTAAATCGATTGCGGAAAGCGTGGCCTTCCAGGCGAAACAGGCCGGCGAAACCCCATTGGGTACTGAAGGTTTGCAGGAGGGTGAATGGGCCCTGGTTGATCTGAATGGAGTCGTGGTGCATGTGATGATGCCGAAGGTGCGTGATTTCTATCATCTTGAACGGCTCTGGTCCATGGACACCCCGGTCCCGCTCGGCGAACACAAGAGCGACATCAGCTGATCACGGAGTGGTTGATGTCTTGAGGATCGACCGCTAACCGATGGACCGCTTTGACCGGATATTTGAACTCAATCGTATCCTCCGCGCCGCCCGTTATCCGGTCTCCCGCCAGCAACTGGAAGAACAACTGGAATGTTCCCGCGCCACCGTCAAGCGCCTCATCGAGGAGATGCGGCTCTACCTCAATGCGCCCATCATCTATGACAGGAAACTCAAAGGATACAGTTACGCCGCCCAAGCCGGCGAGATGTATGAGCTGCCGGGGCTCTGGTTCAGCGCCTCTGAACTGCAGGCCCTGCTGAGCGTTCAGCAGCTGTTTCAGCAAGTACAGCCGGGTCTGCTTGACTCGCATCTGCAACCGTTACGCAGACGCATCGATCAATTATTGAGCCAACAGCATGCCGGCGCGGACGAATTACCGAAACGCATCCGTATCCTGCAGGCTGCTGCGCGCCCGCCAGGCACTTATTTCTCTTTGCTTGCCGGCGCAGTGGCCGGCAGGCGCAGGGTTCACCTGAGTTATTTCAGCCGGGCGGATGAAAAAACCACTGAACGACAGATCTCTCCGCAGCGTATGACCCACTATAGGGACAACTGGTATCTGGATGGCTGGTGTCATCTGCGGCAAGGGTTGCGTACCTTTTCGCTGGACGCCATCCGTGGAGCACGGTTGCTGGATGAGGTGGCTTTAGAGATAGCGGATGAGGAGTTGAGGCTTCATTTTTCCTCCGCCTATGGAATTTTTTCAGGCCAGTCGGACAAGATCGCCATCGTCCGATTCAGCAGGGAACGGGCGCGCTGGGTCGCTCAGGAGCAGTGGCATCCACAACAGCAGAGCCGTTGGCTGGAGGATGGCCGCTATGAGCTATCCATTCCCTACCGCCAGGCGAATGAACTGGTGATGGACCTGCTCAAGCATGGCCCGGACGTGGAAGTGCTGAAGCCCAAAGCGCTGCGCAAGGAGATCCAAGCGCGTTTGCGGCAGACTTTGAGCCAATATCAGGATTAATTTTACCGTTCAGCTTCCATTCAGCCTCGCTCCCTTAAGCTTTACATGAAGCTAATGAAAAGGAGGCTTTCCAATGAAATCTAAAATATTGATCGCAAGTGCAGTTCTGTTGGGTTCCAGTGTTGTTATGGCAGCGCCGGTACAGGCTCATGATAATAACCTCTGGCCGCTGTACGGTCTGACGGGTCTGATCCTGTATGACAACATAACCTCACATCATCATGATCGCCATAAACATCGCTATTACGATGATCACAGAGGGCAGTACAAACATCGTCGCCATCACAGCTATGGCCGTCAAAGTGGTCATAACTACCGCCAGCGCGACAAGCATCGCAGATACCGCTGAGTTTCGGGAGATAGATAGCCATGAAACAGGTGACTTCCCTGCAGAACAGGCTTGGCAGCATGCTGATGCTCGGTGTAATGCTGGTATTCGCAGCCGCTGGTTACGCCCAGACCGGTGATGATCCAGCCATCCGCTTGAGTCAGTCGATCGAGCAAGTGGATGGCAAGACGCCGGAACAGCAGGCGGAATTGCTCGACCTGGCGGAGTTGCAAGAGCACCCGGAGCTGAAGGCCTACGGCAGTCGGGAGGCGGTGGATGCTGCGTCAAAGACATTGATCGCCGCCCATCCTGCGGATCAGGTCTTCAGAGTCTACGATGCTCAGACCCTGCTGAGTGCTGATGACGATGAAGATGGCTTTTATCATCAGCTCCGGGTCACATTCGATGCGGATGTGGATCACGGCGATGCTTTCGTCTACGCCAGGCTCTACCTAAGCTTCGAAGGCGGCCCCTGGAACCATTATTTCACCACCAATGTGTTCCATATCCTTGAGGAGGTCAGCTACGACGACTATGAAGTGTTCACCCGGCTGCTGGAGGGTTATCCAACCGGCTACTATGATGTGCTGATCGAACTTTATGATGCTGACTGGGATCTGCATGTGGCGAGTTATGGTCCCGATGAAGATGGCGCATTGCGGGCATTGCCGCTCGAAGACCTGGAAAGAGATTATCTGGGCGATGCCTATCCGGTCAGTGACAGCCACGGCGGTGGTGGCAGCCTGAGTCTGCTCGGTCTGTTATTCCTGGCCCTTTGGCGGGGCTTCTCAAACCAGGTGGTGAACAGGGAAGGCCCTAGCCATCCTGACTGAATGCCGGCTACTCGCTTGGCGTTAAAGAGGGGGTACCGACAGACGGCTGGGCAAGCGCTGTCGGTAATTCCTTGATATACACATCCTGTTGCGGATAAGGAATGCCGATATCGGCCTCCTTCAGCGCGTCCCAGATAGCAAACATGACCTCGGATTTCACTTCCAGGCGGCTGAATTGTTTAACATCCATATAGTAGTGAACCCTAAAATCCACTGAAGATGCGCCGAACTCACTCAACCAGACCTGAGGCGGGGGGATCAGAGAGACCTCCGGATTCATGGTGACGGCCTCTTCGATGACCTTCTGTGCTTGGTGGGGATCGCTGTCGTAGTGAATGCCGATAATCAATACCGTTCTCACCACGTTGTTGCTGCGGGTCCAGTTGATGAAGGCATTACTGACCAGATCAGAGTTGGGAATGATCACGTCCTGGTTATCCCAGGTGGTGACGGTCACTGAACGCATGCCGATTTGCGAGACCTCACCTTCCTTGTCGCCAATGGTCACCCAGTCTCTAGTGCGCACCGGACGCTCGGCCAGCAGGATGAGGCCGCTGATGAAATTATTTGCGACGTTCTGCAGGCCGAAACCTATGCCCACGCCCAGGGCCCCGGCAAATACGGTAAGACTGGTCAAGTTGATACCGAGGATATTCAGTGTGATGATCAGGCCGATCACCACTACTGCATATTGGGTAAATACAGACAGGCTGTTGCGAATGCCGAGGTCTTTGACGTTGCCGTACAGCCAACCGTAGGTGACCTCGCGGGCCCAGCGACCGATATAAAACACCAGTACCAGCAGGAGCAGGGAGCCGAGCAGGTTGCGACTGGTGATCGCGGTTTCGCCCAGGGTGAAGAGCGAATAGTCAAGCCATGCCTTGATATTCAGGCCGGTTGCCGGATCACCACCAAACAGCCGGTAGAGAAGCCAGACGGCGGCCAAAAACAGCATCAGCCGGGTCAGATATTGCAGCGGCTCGACCAGGCTTTTCACCCAGAAAGCACTGCGTTCCGAGCGTTGTGTCAGCTGTGACTCCATGGTCCTGGCCAAATCGATCACCAGGCCCCGTGCGATCAGCCAGCCGGTCATGACCAGAAGAAACAGTCCCAGATAGCCCGCCACGGTCCACCCCAGATTGATAAAGCCAGAGATGCCCAGAATCGCGGAGGCCAGAATCAGCAGTGGAACTGCAAAACCGATCAGGCCCATCAGGCGAATCCAATAGACCTTGCCCTGACTGTCCTTGAACATGTCCATAAACAGGGTGCGGATGCGCAGCGCCAGATAGGCAGGAGGTAAAAGCAGAAGCATGAAGGCCCGATCCACCATGTCGGTCAGCGCTTGTGAGAGAAAACCCAGATGTCCCAGCGCCAGGCCAAGACTGGATAGCGCTGTCAGAACGGAGTAGGTGACTATCAGCCGATGCAGTCCGGGCTGCTGTTCGGGGAGGCCCAGTGGGGATTTGAGGATCCAGTGACTGAGACTGATGGTGAGTCTTGCGGCGAACCAGATTCCAACTATGGAACTGATCACAGCGAGTCCCGGAGGAACGATCTCCAGCAGCCAGGCGGCGATGATCAATAATCCACTCAGCAGCAGACCCAGGCGGTTGTCATGCAGCAGTCTCGCCACGACATAGCTGGCCTTATGGGTAAAATCACCTTCCTGGGTGGGTTGCTGCAAGCGTGACAGGCGTCCCAGGGACAGACAGAGTACTGACCAGGCAAGGCTGAGCAATATCAACACTGAGGCGCCGGCGAAATCCACCTGTTCCAGGGCGGTCCAGAGTGAGAGCAGTGTATTTCTGCTGATCTGCAGGATTAAGCCTGGAGAGCTGTAGATCTCTCTCAGCAGGGGTTCCCATGCCTGGATGCTTTTGGGTAGTCCATGGCGTTCGGTGAGTCCCTGTTTCTTCTGTTCCAGGTAAGCAGATTCGAGCTTGGCACTACGCTCTTCCAGCTGCTGGGTAAGTTTGTCCAGATCTTCAGTCTGCGACTTGAAGGCAGCCACCAGTTTTATCAGTACCTGTGAGGCGGTTTGATATTTATCCTGATTCTTGACATCCAGACTCAAACGTTTCTCGATGACCTCCTGGCGTTGCTGCAGCAGACCCAGCTTGCTTTTCAGCAGTGCGTCCAGAGCAGTGAGTTGTGGCTCGAGCTGTTGCAGCTCATCTGCCGAGGCCTTGATGCTACGCAGGTCTGATACCCGGTCTGGCTCAAGCCTGCCGATCTTTTCCAGTTGAACCTGAATCTGCGCCGAGGTGAGCTGACTCCTGCCGAGAAAAATCGACTCCTCGGCTTCCAGCAGCCGGGTTTCAAGCAGGTCTCTGGTGGCTTGAGGAGCAATTGCATCATCATCGAATTCGTTCAATTGGGTGCGCAGTGTCGTGGCTTTGTCTTCCCACTGCTGGCGTGATTCGCTGACCTGCTGCTGCAGTTCCTCCAATGATTGCTGACGGATGCTTTCCTGTTGGCTCTGGAGGGCCTCCTTGAGTTCAGTCAGCCACTGTTTCGCCTGGGACAGTCTTTCTTTTGCCAGTTGCTTGAGGCGCATTAGCTGGTTCAGTTGCTTTTGTTCAAGATTCAGCAGTTTCCGTTGTTTAGAAATCGAACGTTCAGTCTGGGCAATGGAGGTTGAATCGGTTTGTGAGGTTGCCGCCAGCGTTTGCAGGCGCTCATTCATTTCCTGAATGGTCCTTTCCAGTTCCTTGCCGGTTTGTTCAGCGGCAGTAATGTCCAGCTCAATGGATTCCAGCTTGACCTTGCGGGTCTCCACCAGGAGCTTGGCCTGATCCACCTCCCCCGGCTCAATTCTTCTCGTCAATAATTCGGCCGAGCGGGTTGGTTCCTCGGCTCGCCATGCCGTCAACTCGGAATTCACTTTTTCGATCTCTGCGGCTTGGTCAAGCAGCAGTTTTTGTTTTACTTCAAGTGCCTCGTTCAGTGATTGGTCAGGCAAGTGTGCCTGGGCCCAGCAGGGTGTTTGTATAAGGGAAGCTGTAGCGAGCAGTGCGATACTGAACACAAGGCGGTGAAACAATCTATACATGTGCGTGACCAGGACTCCCGAGTCTGACTGATGGGCTTGCGGCCGCTAATTGTGAATCAACGGATAATGGTTGTGTAGCGCGCCGTTAAGATTAGTGTGCAAACAGTGTGCTGAAAGCTTGCAAGCCAAATCAATATTCATGAATAGGGAACTCTCAAATATCTGGGTGACATCAATTATTCCCATGAACTCAAAATGTCACCTCTTTGTTTCCGTATATTGCTGTTTGTTCCTCAGGAGATGTGTCGGGGTTGGCAAAGTGACGGAATATCGCTACCCAGTGTAACGCTGGAGAAACTGGATAACACAATATGAGCATTAGTTGGTTGAAAACTCACCGGCGACTTAGGAATCGTCTGTAGAGACATGGCGTCATCGGTCTCGTGCGGTTTTCCATAGACGATTTAAATTCGGGCTAGAATAAAAAGAGAGGATGCGAGGCACCTGAATGAGCCGGGTTGCCTCTGGCCATGGAACGAGGCGATTGATAACAGGATGGCGCGACTGATCCGATTTGTGGACCGCTCAGGTGACGCCATCAACCCCACAGGAGATGTTGCCATGAAAGTATTTATGCTAATGGCTGGAAGCGGCCCTTTGGTGATCCTGACTTCCCATGCATCGATTGAAGATCCGGAGATCTTGGAGAAGCTGGCGGCAAAAGGCCTGGATAAGTTTCTTGCCTATGAAGTCCCATTCGATCTGGCAAAGCAGCGCTATGGCGGACACTTTACCGTAGTCGCCAATGATCTGCATGAGACAGACGATCTGCGGGTCCTTGACTATAATGGTGAGCGTGCATTCAGGTTGTTTACCTTTACAGAGCTGGGAACTCCAATGGTGCATGAGCCGGTTATGGAAAAGGATACGGCCGCCGCCTGAGGCGAGTGATTTTAAACCTTCTATATAATCAGGTTGAGGAATACGGGTGCCGACCCTGCTGCAGCGGGGTACGGCATTTTCATTTTAAGATCCAATCGTCCGTAAGACTGGAGAGATTCCAGTACATGTCTACTCGGTTAGCGCGGTTGTAGGCATATACAAACTTGCGTGTTGATTGTAATGGAGATGAGATGATCAATACCAACACCAGATTCTGGAACCGTCCCTGGATTCCGGCATTTGGCCTGGTGGTCCTGGCGCTGCTGATTATGCTAAGCCTGGATATTTTTATCCGTGACAACCAGCAGCGGGAAGAGGAGCTCAGGGTTCTCAACCATCTTTCCCAGCTGCGGGCCAGGCTTGAGGGCATAGTCAATTCCAATCTGCTGGCACTTTATGGGCTGACCGCTGTGATTGCTGTTCACCCTGACATGGATCAGCGAGAGTTTGCCCGGATCGCGCGTGAGCTGGTGGAAAATAATAAGGCTTTACGCAATATTGCGGCAGCCCCGGATCTGGTGATTTCGCTGCTTCACCCCATCGAAGGCAATGCGTCAGTCATAGGCCTGGACTATCGCACTCATCCCACACAAAAGCAGGCAGCACTGCAGGCCGTGGAAACTGGTTCGATGGTAGTGGCAGGACCCCTTGAACTGATTCAGGGCGGTCTGGGGGTGATTGCAAGGGCACCGGTGCATACCGGCGTGGGTGAGGACATTGGGGCCCGCCGCCTCTGGGGCTTGGTCTCTGCCGTGCTGGATTTTGGCACGCTCCTCAAGGAATCGGGTCTGGACGCTCCTGATGCGCCGTTCCTGGTTGCCGTGCGCGGGGTGGATGCTACTGGTAGAGACGGTAAAGTGTTTTTTGGGGATGCAGACATCTTCAACCGTTCTCCAGTCTGGCTGGACGTAACGCTGCCATCCGGCTCTTGGAACATGGCTGCGATGCCTAGAGAGGGATGGGGAACAACCCCCACATTGCTGTGGATAGCACGTACAGGTGGCGTGCTGGTCTCACTGCTGGCAGGCATGGCGCTCTATCAGCGAATCAGAGGTAATCTGCAGCAGGCAAAATCCGCACAAGCCCTGGCGGCTAGTGAGGCCCGGCTGAATGAGGCCCAGCGAATCAACCGGATCGGCAGCTGGGAATTGGATCTCGCAACCAACCGGCTGTGCTGGTCCAATGAGGTTTATCGTATTTTTAAACTTGATCCAGGCAGGTTGGCCCCGACCTATGAGGGATTTCTGAATCTGGTGCATCCCGATGATCGTCAGCGGGTGAATCAGCTCTACACCACTACACTGGACAACCAGGCCACAGCAGACATCCACCATCGCCTACTGTTGCCGGAGGGCAGCATCAAATATGTCAATCAGCGCATCAAGGTCGTCTACCAGGAAGATGGCCTTCCATTACGCGCTATGGGTACGATCCAGGATCAAACACTGCAGCACCGGCAGGAACAGGAGATGCAGCGTCTGCACGCCATGCTCACTGCGCTGGTGGAAGGGTCTTCGGATGCGATCTTTATCAAAGACAAACAGAGTCGTTATCTCGTTGCCAATCAGGCGCTCTCAAACCTTATCGACAAACCGGTTGACATAATTATTGGTGCGGATGATTTTACACTGTTCCCAGACCATCTGGCCGAACTGTTCCGTGCTGATGACATGCGTATCATGGAACTGGGCGAGGTCAGTAGCTATGAGGAATCGGTGATCACTCCCACAGCCACACTGCCCTTTCTGACCACCAAAGGACCCTTGATCATTAATGGAGAGGTAAAGGGTGTCTTCGGCATAGCCCGCGACATCTCACCCCTCAAGCAGGCAGAGGAACGGATCAAACAGTCACTGGCCGAGGCGCGGCAGCGAGAGGCTGAGTTGGAGGCGGTTTTTCAGGCCCAGCCGGACCTGTTTTTTCGTATCGCCGCCGATGGTGCGATCCTCGACTACCGGGCACAACAGGCGTCAGATCTGTACATCCCGCCAGAAGCTTTTTTAGGCAAACGCATACAGGATCTACTACCCAAAGAACTAGGGGAGATGTTCGAGGAAAAGCTGGCTGAGGTGCGTACCAGCGGCATGATGTCCACCTATGAATACGACCTCGCGATGCCGACGGGAGAACGCCACTATGAAGCGCGCCTGACCGAACTTGCCGACAGCAATGAGCTGATTGCTGTGGTGCGTGATATCACTGAACAGCACCAGTCCCGATTGGCCTTGCATGAGAGTGAGCGCCGGCTAGCGACCCTGATGGGTAATCTGCCGGGGATGGCCTACCGCTGCCGGAATGATGATTTCTGGACCATGGAGTTCGTCAGCGATGGTTGCAGAGCATTAACCGGTCATGAACCCTGTGCGTTGCTGCGCAGCAGGGAGCTAAGCTTTTGCGACATGGTAGTTCCTGAAGATAGAGGACGAATCTTCAGTGAGGTCCAGCAGGCGGTTGCTGCAGGACGGTCTTTTGAGCTCGTATATCAGGCGCAGCGCAAGGATGGACAACTTCGCTGGTTTTGGGAAAAGGGTCAATATATCTCTGAGACGACGGACGGACGCGACATGCTGGAAGGTTTTATTACCGATATCACCAAACTGAAACGAACCGAGGCGGCATTACAGCAGGCTCATGATGAACTTGAGCAGCGGGTTGTCGAGCGGACGATGGAGTTGTTGTCGGCAAACAAGGAGTTGGAGGCCTTTACCTACTCGGTCTCCCATGATTTGCGTGAGCCATTGCGGGCCATTTCCGGTTTCAGCCAGGTCTTGCTGGAAGAGCATGCAGACAGTCTCGACGCCAAGGCCAGGGGTTATCTGGATCAGGTCATCAAAGGCGGGCAGTGCATGAAGGAGCTTATCGAAGGCCTGCTGCGGCTCTCCCGCAGCACCCGAGGAGAGCTGGTGCGGCTGGATCTGGATCTCAGCGCTATGGCCGAGGAGGTGCTCAAGGAGCTGCGCAATCGGCAGCCCGAGCGTCTGCTGGAAGTCGAGATCGAGCCCTGCCTGATGGCGCACGGTGATCCGCGGCTATTGAGAACCGTACTCGAGAATCTCCTGGGCAATGCCTGGAAATATACCGGAAAGACCACCCGGCCGATGATTCGGTTTAGTGGTGAACAGGTCGATGGCAGCAGAGTCTACTGCATAGAAGACAACGGGGCCGGCTTTGACATGCACTATGCTAAAAACTTGTTCGAGCCGTTTCAACGTCTCCACCAACAGAATGAATTCAGCGGTATTGGGATTGGCCTGGCGACTGTACAGCGCATCGTACAACGACATGGTGGGAGGATCTGGTCCAAGGGTGAGGAAGGCCGGGGGGCGACTTTCTACTTCACGCTGCAAAGCTGACTCAAGATGATGAAGTCGCGAACGATACTTTGGGTGGAGGATTATCCCGGGGATTAATTACTGGTGTTGCGAACTATCCAGCCACGGCGCTGCATCCAGTGGTGATCCTGATTTCCTCGGATGAACAGCAGGGTATCGAGCGCAGAGTCAGCAGTAAAACACCAGAGTGATGTGTGGAAAACACAGGAATTTAAGCTTCATGGTAGTGATTGTACAAATAGCAAGTTGCTGGTTGGCAGTTTACAAAGAGTAACAGATGCCGGCAGAGGAAGCCCTTAAGCTAGTGGATAGGTCGGAAAAGGAAAAAGTTTTGCCGGAATCTTTCAAGATCCTGATCATTGAGGATAGTCACAGTGATTACCTGCTGGTGGTCCATTACCTGTCCAGAGAAGGCATAGTCGACCTGACTAAACGGGTTGAAAACGAGCCGGATCTTCTTGCTGAACTGGATAAAGAGCGCTGGGACCTGGTGCTTTCCGATTACCGTCTGCCCAGGCTCGATGTTCAGCGGGCCTTGGAACTGGTAAAGGCCAGAGTTCCTGATATGCCCTTTCTGCTCATCTCCGGCACCATCGGTGAGGAGTTGGCGGTGGATTTGCTCAAGTCTGGAGTGGAGGACTTCGTCAGCAAGGAGAATCTGGTCCGCTTGGTGCCTGCGATCCAGCGCGCCATGAAGTCTGCCGCCATGCAGCAGGACAAAAGACTCGCAGAACTGGAATTGAGGCTCAGGGAGCGCGCCCTGGCATCGGTCAGTAATGGTGTGGTGATTACTCAGGCAGAGCAGGATATGCCCATCGTCTATCTGAATCCGGCCTTTGAGCGCCTGACCGGCTATACCGAAGAAGAGGTCATTGGACAAAACTGTCGGTTTCTACATGGGGATGACCATCAGCAGCCCGGTCTGGAAGAGATTCGGCACGGCACTCGCAGAAGCGCGAACCTGCCAGGCCGTACTGCGAAATTACCGCAAGGACGGCAGCCTGTTCTGGAATCGCTTGAGCATTGCACCGGTAAAAGACCTGCAAGGCCAAGTGAGTCATTTTGTCGGTGTCCAGGAAGACATCACGGAACAGCGGGAATATGAAGACCGACTGCGCCAGTCCGCCACAGTGTTTGAAAGCACCATCGAGGGGGTTGTCATCACGGATGTGGAGGGCTGCATAGTCGATGTCAACCGGGCATTTAGCGATATCACTGGCTATCCTCGGGAACAGGCAATTGGAGAAAATCCCAGTCTATTGAGATCCGGCCGCCACGGCCCGGAGTTTTATCAGGCCATGTGGGCCTCGATTCTCAGCGCCGGGTACTGGACAGGCGAGATCTGGAACCGCTGTAAAGACGGACGGGTCATCCCGGAATGGCTGACGATCAGCAGTGTCTATGATGAGGAGGGGCTTCTCACTCATTATGTAGGGGTCTTTTCGGACATCAGTCAGCAGAAACGTACCGAGGAGAAACTGGAGTATCTTGCGCATCATGACCCACTGACTACATTGCCCAACCGATTGCTGTTCAATGCCCGCCTGCATCATGCCCTGGAGCATGCCGAGCGCAACAGACTGACCCTGGCGGTGATATTCCTCGATCTGGACCGATTCAAAAATATCAATGACAGCCTTGGCCACCCTGCGGGTGACCTGCTCCTGCAACAGGTTGCGGATCGGCTGCGTCACTGCGTGCGCACGGAAGATACCGTGGCGCGCATCGGTGGTGATGAATTCACCATCCTGCTGGAGGGCTTGGGCGAACCCGCAAATGCCGCAACAGTGGCAAACAAAATACTGCTGGGTTTCAGTGAACCCTTCGAACTGGAGGGTCGTGATCAGTTTGTTACCGCGAGTATTGGTATCAGCGTCTATCCCCGTGACGGCAGGGACAACGCCAGGCTTTTACGCAATGCGGACACGGCCATGTACCTGGTCAAGGAACAGGGACGCAACAGCTACGCCTTCTATGCCGAACAGTTGACTGCGCAGGCTCGCGAGCGGGTCATGTTGGAAAATGAGCTGCATAAGGCGTTGGAGCGAAATCAACTCTTTCTGCACTATCAGCCCCAGGTGTTGCTGCAGACGGGTGAAATGATCGGTGCAGAGGCCCTGTTACGGTGGCGACATCCGGAGCTGGGGATGATAGCCCCGGGCAGATTCATTCCAATCGCGGAGGAGAGCGGCCTGATCATTGATATCGGTGCCTGGGTGCTGCGCAAGGCCTGTTTACAAGCCAAGCAATGGCTTGATGAAGGATTGCAGCTGGAACGGATCGCGGTGAATATCGCTGGCCCGCAGATCCAGCGTGGTGATTTACTGGGGACCACGCAACAGGCGCTTGAATTGTCCGGTTTACCGCCACAACTTCTTGAACTGGAGGTGACCGAGGGGTTTATCATGCGGGAGGCGGATCATGCCATCCATCTCCTCGGTCAGATGAAGGCGTTGGGCGTGAACCTGGCTATAGACGATTTTGGCACCGGATATTCATCGCTGACCTATCTCAAGCGCCTGCCCATCGATATTCTGAAGATCGATCAGTCATTCGTGCGCGACATACCGCAGGATGCCAATGATATGGCCATTGCCAAGGCGGTGATTGCCATGGGTAAAAGCCTCGGCCTGCAGGTGATCGCGGAAGGGGTGGAGACAGAGCAACAGCAACGCTTCCTGATCCAGGAAGGCTGCAGTCTGGGTCAGGGTTATCTGTTCAGCCGACCTGTCCCGGCGAAAGATCTGTCAGTCTGGCAGAAAAAGAAATCTTAAACTCTGTTCCATATCAAAGCACTGGTTCATAAGCCAGATTCGGCCCCAACCACTTCTCGATGCTTGCCAGATCCATGCCCTTGCGTGCGGCGTAGTCCTCGACCTGATCCCGATTGAGCTTGCCGACTGCAAAGTAGCGTGCCGTCGGATGGGCGAAATAGAGTCCGCTGACCGAAGCGGTGGGCACCATGGCCTTGGATTCAGTCAGCCAGATGCCGGTATTCGCCTGAGCATCCAGCAGCGCCCAGAGCAGATCCTTCTCCGTATGGTCCGGGCTCGCCGGGTAGCCCATGGCGGGGCGGATACCCGTATATTGCTCGGCGATCAGTTCCTCGTTATTGAGCGCCTCGTCTTTCGCATAGCCCCAAAGTTCCCGGCGGACCTTTGCATGCAGCCACTCCGTCAATGCCTCCGCCAAACGGTCGGCCAGGGCCTTGAGCATGATGGCGTGGTAGTCGTCATGATCCGCTTCGAACTCGGTGAGTTTGGCGTCGATGCCAATACCGGCGGTACAGGCAAAACCGCCGACATAGTCGTTTATGCCGCTGTCTTCAGGCGCCAGGTAATCGGCCAGGCATTCATTGTATTTGCCGCGGGGCTGCTTGCCCTGTTTGCGCAGGTTGTGCAGGGTCATGATCAGTTCCTTGCGCTCCTCGTTTCGGTATACCCGTATGTCATCACCCACGGCGTTGGCCGGGAACAGGCCAACCACTGCAGCGGCTTTCAACCACTGTTCATCGATGACCTGCTGCAGCATGGCCTTGGCGTCGGCGTACAGCTTGCGCGCCTCTTCACCCTTGTGCTCGTCCTCCAGGATCTGCGGATAGCGGCCCTTGAGTTGCCATGCGTGGAAGAAGAAGGTCCAGTCGATGAAACCGCTGACTTCTTTTAGCGGGATTTCGTTGAGAACCGTGATACCGGGTTTGGCGGGAGTGGCTGGTTGATATTTGGACCAGTCGATGGGTGTGGGGTTGGCGCGGGCATCGGCGATGGAGACCAGGTTACGGGTCTCATTTTTATTCGCACGCCGCTGGCGGACTGCCTCATACTCCAGCTTGATTTCCGAGACATATCCCTCCCGCTGTTCAGTGGACAGCAGATTGGATGCCACCCCCACGGCGCGGGAGGCATCGGGCACATAAATCACCGGCTGGTCGTATTGCGGTTCGATCTTTACCGCAGTGTGGGCGATAGACGTAGTTGCTCCGCCGATCAGCAGCGGCTGGGTCATGCCGAGGCGCTGCATCTCTTTCGCCACATGCACCATCTCGTCCAGGGAGGGAGTGATCAGGCCGGAGAGACCGATGATGTCCACCTGCTGTTCCCGGGCCTCGCGCAGGATGGTGTCGGCGGGCACCATCACGCCGAGATCGATAACCTCGTAGTTGTTGCATTGCAGCACCACGCCAACGATATTCTTGCCGATATCGTGCACGTCGCCCTTCACCGTCGCCATCAGGATCTTGCCCTGTTCGCGAACACCGCACTCCGCCTTTTCCGCTTCCAGGAAGGGTTCAAGATAGGCCACTGCCTTTTTCATCACCCGCGCCGATTTCACTACCTGGGGCAGGAACATCTTACCGGCGCCAAACAGGTCTCCCACCACATTCATGCCATCCATCAGTGGTCCTTCGATGACATGCAGGGTTTTCTCCACTCGCTGGCGGGCTTCTTCGGTGTCTTCGATAATGAAATCGGTGATGCCCTTGACCATTGCGTGTCCCAGGCGCTTGCCTACCTCCCAGCTGCGCCATTCCTGGTCTTCCTTCTTCTCAGCGTGGGCCTCGCCGAAATAATTGGGTGCGATATCCACCAGCCGGTCGCCCGCCTGTGGGTCGCGATTCAGTACCACGTCTTCCACCGCATCGCGCAATTCTGGTGGTAGATCGTCAAAGACCGCCAGTTGGGCGGCGTTGACTATACCCATGTCCATGCCGGCCTGGATGGCATGGTAGAGGAACACTGCATGGATCGCTTCTCGCACCGGATTATTGCCGCGGAACGAGAAGCTGACATTGGAAACGCCGCCTGAGACCAGTGCATGGGGCAGGGTTTGTTTGATCTCCCGGGTTGCCTCGATGAAGTCCACACCATAATTGTTGTGCTCCTCGATACCGGTGGCAATGGCGAAGATGTTGGGATCGAAGATGATGTCCTCCGCCGGGAAGCCGACCTCTTCGGTGAGAATCTGGTAGGCGCGAGTGCAGATCTCCACCTTGCGTGCCCGGGTGTCGGCCTGCCCGGCTTCGTCGAAGGCCATGACGATGATCGCTGCGCCATAGCGGCGGCAGAGACGGGCCTGTTCGATGAATTTATCGATCCCTTCTTTCATGGAGATAGAGTTGACGATGGCTTTGCCCTGCACGCACTTCAGGCCGGCTTCGATGATCTCCCACTTGGAGGAGTCCAGCATGAAGGGCACCTTGGCGATTTCCGGTTCTCCGGCGCAGAGATTGAGGAAGCGTTGCATGGCGGCCACCCCGTCCAGCATCGCCTCATCCATATTCACATCGACTAGCTGGGCGCCATTCTCGACCTGGGAGCGACAGACGTCCAGCGCCTCCTCATACTCCTCGTTGAGGATCAGGCGCTTGAATTTGGCGGAGCCGGTGACATTGGCCCGTTCACCGACATTCACGAACAGGGAATCCGCTCCGATGTTCAACGGTTCCAGTCCGGAAAGGCGGCACTCATGAGCGATTTCGGGGAGTTGGCGGGGCGATTTGCCTGCCACTGCATCCGCGATAGCCTTGATGTGCAGCGGGGTAGTGCCGCAGCAGCCACCGACGATGTTCAGAAAACCTGAGTCGGCCCATTCGCTGATGTAGCCCGCCATGTGTTCTGCATCCAGATCGTATTCACCGAATTCGTTGGGTAGACCAGCGTTGGGATGAGCGGAGACAAAGGTTTCGGAGATGCGTGACATCTCGGCCACATACTGGCGCAGCAGGTCCGGGCCCAAGGCGCAGTTGAGACCGATGGAGATCGGCCGGGCGTGACGCAGGCTGTTGTAGAAGGACTCGGTGGTTTGGCCGGAGAGGGTGCGGCCGGACTGGTCGGTGATGGTACCGGAGATCATCACTGGCAGACGCAGGCCATCCTCATCGAATACCTGCTCGCAGGCGAACACCGCCGCCTTGGCATTCAGGGTATCGAAGATGGTTTCGATCAGCAGCATGTCGGCGCCGCCTTCGATCAGGCCACGGGCGGCTTCCGTGTAGGTGGCAACGAGTTGTTCGAAGCTGGTGTTGCGGAAACCGGCGTCATTGACATCCGGGGAGATCGAGGCGGTGCGGTTGGTTGGGCCAAGCACTCCGGCCACGAAGCGCGGTTTTTTCTTGGTCGAGAACTTGTCCGAAGCCTCGCGGGCCAGCCGCGCACCGGCCACATTCATCTCGTAGGCCAGGCCTTCCATATTGTAGTCGGCCATGGAGATACGATTGGCGCCGAAGGTATTGGTCTCGAGGATGTCTGCGCCGGCTTCCAGATACTCCTCGTGGATGCCGCGGATGAGTCCCGGCTGACTGAGCACCAGCAGGTCATTGTTGCCTTTCAGGTCCACCGCTCCTGGGCGTCCTGCCCCTGCGGTATTAGTGCTTCCCTGCACGTCAGTCGGCCAATCACTGAAACGCTCACCCCGGTAATCTCGCTCGGTGAGTTTATGACGCTGGATCATGGTGCCCATGGCGCCATCCAGCACCAGAATTCGTTCGTGTAGTATGGAGTCAAGTTCCAGGGTAAGCTTTCTCAGTGGGCTGCCAGGCATGAAATATCTCAGGAAAATCGTTAAATGGTCGCTGATTATATGACATGGAGTAATTCTCGCGAATGACTCATTCTCTGTATTTTTACTTCTACATGAAAAAATCGCCCATTTGGAGATTGAAACGTGGCAAAACAAGCTTTCCTTGTCGATGATTCAAAATCAGCCCGTATCGTACTCGGCCGATTGCTGAAAAAGAACGGCTTTGACGAAGTAGAGATGGCAGAGTCTGGTGAGCAGGCCCTTGAACAACTGAAGTTGCTGACACCCGATGCCATTTTTGTGGATTTTCTCATGGACGGAATGGATGGTTTGGAGACCATTTCTGAAATCAAGAAGGATGCGCGTTTTGTCAACACCCCAGTGGTGATGTGTACCGCCAATGAAGGGGAACGCTATGTGGAAGCGGCTGTGGATCACGGAGCCTTGGGGATTCTTGCCAAACCCCCAACCGACGACAGCTTGAAGGAGATCATTGAACTGATCGACAGGAAAGACCAGGGTGCTGTCGCCAATGAGCCGATACCGGCAGCGACGGCCGCTGTGTCAGCCGCCATGTCGGAAGAGCAGATCCGTAACCTGGTGGTTGAGACGGCCAGATCGAGTGCAGAATCATTGGCGGCAGGTATTGCCCAGGAGAAAGCCGATGCCATTGCCAGAGAAGTTGCCAGGGAGACGGTTGGCGAAATGCTCGAACCGATGGTCAACTCGCTGCTGGAAAAGCGTCTGGCCGAGATCAAACTCCCAGAGGTGGATACTGAATCGCTGCGCACCGATGTGGTTTCTCAGGTCAACAGGGACATGGAAGAGTTTGTAAGGCAGATCAATGAACGTACGGTTGAAGGCCTGATCGAGGCGAGTATCTATGAGCAAGTGCATGACCTGGCGAACGATTTCTCACAACGGATGCAAAGTCTGAAGGAGGAGATTCTCGCTCAGGTTCCGGAAAAAAACGATATGCTGGAGCATATCCGGGTGGTGACAGAGGGCTCAATGGAGGCCGTTGTCAGGGAGACGGCGAGTCATGTTTCACAAGAGGTCGCAAATTCAACGGCGACAGAGACTGTGGAGCAGATCCTTGATGAACATCTGGCCAACCAGGCTGCGATCCGTGTAGCAAACAAGGGAGCAAATTCGGGTCGATGGCTGCTCTGGCTGTTCATCTTGCTGGTGGGCGCCGGTGCCGGTTATGGCATCTATTTTCTCAAACTCTTCCAGTAATCAACGCATCCAATTCTCGGGAGCAACAACCCTGACCTGTTAAAAGGCCACATCCTGTGGGGTAAGAGGAAGCGCCTCTAGGGGCTATATTCTTCAGTAGCAATCAACTTGGAGAATATTATGTTTGGACTTGGCCGCAAGACAGAAATGCCCGATCCTGAAGAGGCATTGCCGGGCCGACTCAGCGCCATGTCGGTGCCCTCTAGCCATTTCGTCAATGGTAATCCACTTGCCGGCCCATTCGCCGACCATCTGCAACTGGCTATGTTCGGGATGGGGTGTTTCTGGGGCGCTGAACGCCGTTTCTGGCAACTGGAGGGGGTGTATTCAACCGCTGTGGGCTATGCCGCAGGGTATACACCGAATCCAACTTATGAAGAAGTCTGCAGCGGCATGACCGGGCATAATGAGGTGGTCAGGGTGGTGTTTGATCCGCAGCAGGTCAGTTATCAGGCCCTGCTCAGATCCTTCTGGGAGGGCCATAATCCAACCCAGGGTATGCGTCAGGGTAATGATGCCGGGACCCAATACCGGTCCGGAATCTATACTTTCAGCGAGTCTCAGCAACAACAAGCCAAACAGTCGCGGGATGTCTATCAACATACCCTGCAGCAGGTCAGCTCGGCGCCTATCACTACCGAAATTATTTCTGCCCCGGAATTCTATTTTGCCGAGGAGTACCATCAGCAGTATCTGGCTAAGAATCCCAACGGTTATTGTGGCCTGGGAGGTTGCGGGGTCGGTTATCCAGAGGTGGTATGAAGCCGGCCACGGTTTATGCGGGTGGACGGCTGGGAGATTACAATTTCGGCGCCGATCACCCCTTCGGGCCGGCCCGCCACGATGCATTTGTAGAAAGATTTCAGCAACTTGGCCTGGGTCAGAGATGTAACCTTGCACAACCCTCAATGGCATCCAGGGCTGACATCGAACGATTCCATAGCTCTGCCTATGTCAAGCGGGTGGAGGATCTTTCGCAGAACGGAGAGGGTTATCTGGACTATGGAGATACCCCAGCTTTCCCCGGGGTCTTCGAGGCCTCGGCCAGAGTGGCTGGGACCGTATTAACCGCAGTCGATGATCTGATTGCAGGTAAGGCCCAAAGAGCCTTCGTTCCCATTGCTGGACTGCATCATGCCAGGCGGGATTCCGCCGCGGGCTTTTGTGTCTTCAACGACTGTGGTATTGCCATCGAGACACTGCGTCAGGTGCACGGTATCCAACGCATCGCTTATGTCGACATTGACGCCCATCACGGGGATGGTGTGTTTTATGCCTTCGAAGATGATCCAGCGCTGATTTTTGTGGATCTGCATGAGGATGGGCGTTTTCTCTATCCAGGTACGGGTACGATAGAGGAGACTGGGAAGGGTGCGGCCAAAGGAACCAAGCTCAATATTCCCATGCCCCCCGGAGCTAACGATGAACTGTTCTTCAAGATGTGGGAACAGGTGGAGCGCTTTGTCGACAAGGCAGCGCCGGAGTTCATCATCCTGCAGTGTGGTGCCGACAGCATTGCTGGCGATCCAATCACTCATATGGCTTACAGCAGCAAGGTACACCGATATGCCTCAGCCCGGTTGTGTATGTTGGCCAACCGGCATTCTGCAGGCAGGCTGCTGGCCCTGGGCGGTGGCGGATACAATCTAGAGAATATTGCCGAGGGATGGTGTGCGGTAATACAGGCCATGGTCGATGCTGGATGAAACAGAAAGTTGCCTGACTCTTTGTTCTCCAGAACAATCGAGTGCTTATCTTTGCCCAATAACTGCGAACTTGCCATGCCTTGCGGCTAACTGCTTACTGACTCTTAACGTTACAGTAATTGTGATGAGGTACACTGGCGGCGGGTGTCCGGGTCTGCAAGAAGACTAAAGTCTGCCAAGCTCGAGTCGTTAAGATGTGTGCAGTTATCGACATGGAGTAGCACCCGATGGCATCAACCACCAACTCAAGCCTGGTCACCCTTAAACGCTTTGCTATAGCGGCGCTGACGCTAGATCTTCTTATTGCCGCTCCGGTGCTGTATGCCTTCACCGTCAGTGATATCACTGACGGCTCCAATGTGACGAACGATGTCACCTTTGGCGACGTGGATGGCGACAGCGATCTCGATCTCATCGTCGGGAACAGGAATCAAGCCAATCGCCTCTATCTAAATGATGGCTATGGCAACTACAGCCTCGGCAGCGATATCACCGCAGAGACCTGTGACACTCTAGCCGTCGCCTTGAGTGACGTGGATGGCGATGGTGATCTCGATCTTGTTACCGGGAATGTCGCTAACATCAATCGACTCTATATCAATGATGGTGTCGGAAATTTTGCCGCCGGTAGCGATATTACCGCCGATGTTCATGACACCTACGACCTTACCTTTGGCGACGTGGATGGCGACGGCGACCTGGATCTCATTACCGGAAATTACGCGCAGAACAACCGTCTCTATCTGAATGACGGTTTGGGGAACTTTGGTTCTGGAAAGAACATCACCAGCGATACCCATGAAACTTTGGAAGTGGTCCTCAATGACGTGGATAGCGACGGGGATCTCGATCTGGCCGTTGGAAATACTGCAAGTGGTAATTACAACCGCATCTACCTCAATGACGGCGCTGGCAATTTCCTACCCGGCATCGATATCCACTCCATTTCTGTTTCGCAAACGGCATCACCGTTTATCATGCTAATCCCTATCGCCTCTCGCTGAATATGCATTGCCGGCGCATCGGGTTTTTCTGCGCCGGCCTTGAAGAGACCAAGGGCGCCCGTGGCTACCCTCTCATTCAAGAAAGTCTGGAAATGAAAGCGCTGGGTTTTTAGCGATCTGGCAAGAGGCCTGGATACGTCAATGGGTGCGCAACAGGAGTAAGCGCGCAATGACTCAAATTGATCAATAGATCATCCAGAAATAAATCAGGCCGGTACAAGTTAGGCAATAGATCTCCCGAATCAGGCGATAGAGTCGTAGCGGCCGAAAGGATGGCTTTCGTCAGGTAGTCCTGTTGCGGGAGACGCGACAGGCCTGATATTGCCGCTGAGTATCTGGTTTATCCCAAACTCCAATGCGGCTTCCGGAGTACTGAAAATCTGCTCGAAGTCTGCATCATCGAGATTGGGCAGAGTCACGCTGAGGTGCCAGCCAATCTCTGTGAAATTAGCTTCACCCTCGGCTTCCGCAACGTCCTGCCTGCTCACATAGGTGGCCACCACGCCCCAGTCTTCACCTGCATATACCTGGTTTATGATGACGATAGGAGAGTCGAATCTCTCCAGACTAGCCTTGATCATCGCATTCTCCAGCTAAGATAATGCCCGAAAAGCCCTTAGATTAGCTAAAGAATGTGACATTTTCATGACGGCATTCTTAAACCAAACCATGTCTTGCCCGCTTAGGATTTAAAAAGCTTGAAAGATGATTTGGAATCAGGCCTCCCACCTATCAGCCTGCTTTTCAGTTTGCACGATTATTTATTCTCTGGGCAATGTATCCTAAGTATTATCTTGATGGGGTATTGGAATTGGGACTACGAACTTGACCGCGTTGCGTGCAATACAACGATACTTACAATTTCGCATGAGAAAATGTATTCGCGCCTGTTGATAATATAAAGTATTCACCGTATGTCTCGATCAGGCTTTGCCCAGGACCAGTTCGAGAAACCGAACGATGGTTTCCCAAGCGGCTTTGTCGGCTACGGCATCGTAGCGGGGGCTGCTGGGGTTGGTGAAACCGTGAGCGGCATCATAGCCCACGCCCTCGGTATCCTTGCCGGCGAAGGCCATCGCCACTTCGAAGTCCTCCTGTTTCTGCGGCCAGTTGCGCTCCTGCTGGGCGTAGATCGCCAGTACCGGGCCACGGAGGGTCTTGAGCTTTTCCACATCGGTTTCCATCCGGCAGTAAGCGACGATGGTGGCGGAAACCCTTTCCGGAGCCAGCAGGGTAGCCTGCATCGCCTCCTTGCCGCCGAAAGAGCAGCCGTAGGTCGCAATACGGCGGCCTGGCGCTTCGAGGTAAGCAAGTGCGGCGTTGAGCTTTGCGTCGGCTGCCGCCTGATCTATCTCCCGCATCCAGAGGCCGGCCTGCTCGGCATCTTCGGTCAGCCGGCCGTCATATAGATCCACCACAATAGCCCGGTAACCCAGCGCAGCCAGGCGGTCTGCCCAGTCCCGGTTGTGGGGCATCACCCCCCACCACTCGTGGAGGATCATGACTGCGCCCTTGGCATCATCCGGTCCGGCGGCATAGACGTCGAAGGGCTGTCCTCCTGCGGTTTTAAGCTGAATCGTCTCTACCATTGTCTCACTCACCCTTGTGCAGGACTTCGCCTGCTGCGTTGACCACCTCGACGCCTACCGGGATGCCTTCCCGGATGCTGGCGGTAACTACACAGAAATCCTCGAACAAGGTCATGCAGCGGTCGAGCTTTTTCGACTGCAGCAGCTCGTCGCCGGCGGTGATTCGGATATCCAGACGGCCCACCCGGAGGCGTTTCTTCTCGTTACGCACCAGGGTGCAGGTGGCTTCGGTTT
Organism: uncultured Gammaproteobacteria bacterium; assembly: GCA_963797085.1. Lineage (GTDB taxonomy): Bacteria > Pseudomonadota > Gammaproteobacteria > Chromatiales > Chromatiaceae > JASJBU01. The sequence goes on along the minus strand of CAWCOA010000029.1, from coordinate 38,897 downwards.
TGACGCTGTTGGCGGGTACGTCCTCCTTGGCCAGGCAGAACATCAGGCTGGCGCTGAGGCAGTTGGCAGCCGCTGCGGCCAGCAGGCGGGAGGCGTTGGGGCCGTTGCGCTCCCCGAGCGGTGGTGGTTCATCCATCAGGATGTCATCCACTTTTTTGATGTCGAACTTAACGCGGAAGGCGTAGTCTTCTTCCTGTTCCAGGTGGATGGTGAATTTGCCGACTTCTGACATGGAGGTTCCTCGTCACTATTTTGTTTAAAATGGCCCTATTCTGCGGGAAACTCTATCGCGAGAAAACCTTGAACTGGCGGAGACAGCATGAAACGACCTAAACCTGATGCCTGGAAAGGTCGTGGCGCGGCGAGCAACCCGGATTGCCGATATGAGCCTTTCCGTCGACAACTGTTTGATGACGGCCTGGGGTTCTCTGGAACAAGAACCGTTATCCCTCAAGACCAGCTTGGAGGTGGACAAGAGCCGCAGGATGATCGTCTTCAATGATTCTCCCGATGTGCCATTTGATCGCTCGATCAACCCTTACCGGGGCTGCGAGCACGGCTGTATCTACTATTATGTCTGTCCAAGCCATGCCTGGCTGGGGCATAGCCCGGGGCTGGATTTCGAATCCAGGCTCTACCACAAAGCGGATGTGGTGGACTGCTTGAGGCGGGAACTGGCGGCCGCCTGTTATGATTGCGCACCCATCGCCATCGGTGGCATCACCGATGCCTATCAGCCGGTTGAGCAACGATTGCAATTGACCCGAAGAATTCTGGAACTGCTAAAAATCTGCGGCGGCCATCCGCTGACTATTGTGACCAAGTCGGCATTGGTGGAGCGCGATCTGGATCTGCTGGTAGAGATGGCGCAGCAACGACGTTTGGAGACAATCCGGCGCTTGAGCGATGCAGGCATCCCGGTGGGTGTATTGCTCGCGCCGGTGATCCCTGCGCTGACCGATCCCGAGTTGGAGCAGATCATGTAGGCCGTGAGGGATAACGGAGCGGTCAGTGTTAGTTATGTGTTGCTGCGCCTGCCTTTGGAGGTGGCGCCCTTAGGCACCCGCAGGCTGTCTCCCGCCTCCAGGATCACCGTCTGGTTATACATCTGCATGCGAAAGCGTCCGCTCAACACGCCATCGATCTTATCCACACTGTGTGCATGTGCGGTAAAACAGGTGCCGGGCGGATAGACGTAGCGAGTGACCCGGTAATTCCGGGTTTCCAGCTTTTTTCGGAAGTTGGCCTCATTGAAATCACCGTCGATCTGCGGGTTCCATTTTTCCAGTTTGAGTATCTGTGTCATGTTTATGCCTTGATAAAGCCAAGGATCGCACTGGCGGCAGCGCTAAGATTCTGTTCCAGGGAAAGGCCTGAGGCCTTGCGCGGTTTGAAACTATGGTCGCCGTCTGATAACCAGTGGAAGCTGATCTTCGGCGACAGTAAATAATCCCCCACCTCTTCACGTTTGCCAAAGGTATCTCTTTCGCCCTGGCATATCAGTGTGGGGGTTTGTAGCTCTGCGAGATGCCCGGTGCGCAGGCGCTCCGGTCTGCCGGGTGGGTGAAATGGATAACCCAGACAGACCAATCCGTCGACCTGCAGTTCATCGGCAAGCAGGCTCGCCATGCGGCCCCCCATGGACTTGCCGCCGATGAATAGTTTCCCTTGATGCTGAGTGCGAATATCTTTGACGACATCACGCCAGCGGGTGAGAAGTTTAGGTTCCCGGTCAGGAGGGCGTTTCTTGCCGGTTAGCTGCTGTTCGACCATATACAGGAAATTGAAACGGATGACCTGAATCTCATCCGAGGCCAGAAGTCTGGAGAGTTCGGACATGAAGGGTGAGTCCATGGTCTGTCCCGCGCCATGCGCCAGTATCAGTCTCACCCTGGCGCTGTCAGGGCCATCAATCAGATAGTTCATTGAAATGCAGTAACTCTCTCCAGGTGGAATGACCTTCGATCAATCGCAGAGCATCCTGCAACAGGGTTTTCCCAGGTTCGGTGCGATGCCAGGTTGATGCGCCGGATGGATGGGGCAGGGGGATCAGGTCAGTTTCATGGTCATTGATAGAAATGCTGTGTTTCATGCCGATGATATCTACCAGCTTGTCCGCTTGTAGAAACTGATTGATGGCCAGTTTACCCACTGGGATCAGCAGTTCTGGCTGCAACAGGGAGAACTCTCGCTCCATCCATTGACGGCAGTTGGCGATTTCCTCCCGATCAGGAACCCTATCGCCACCTTTCGGATTCTTGCCGGGGAAACAGCGACACACTGCTGCCATGTAGACTTGAGAGCGGAATGCCTCCTCACTCAAACCGATGTCCTGAAACCATTTGAACAGGGTCTTGCCCGCTGTCCAGGCGAAGGGCCTGCCAGCCGGGCCCTCTTTGTCACCCGGGGCCTGGCCAATGAGCATCACCCTTGAGTTCACGGCTTGACCGGTCACCACCGGACCGATCATTTCTGCGCAGGCACGGCACTGATGTAATTGCTGCTGGTGTTGCTGTATGGCTTGAAAGCTATTCATCAGAAGGACAAACTAGCGAACTGAATCGCTTGGGGGTATAGCATGATTGAAACACTTCTCGGTTTGGGTATTGGAGCCTTGCTGCTTACCTTGTTTATCTGGTTTCTGCCCATTTTACTGATCCTGCGCTCCAAGAAAACCAATGGTGCAGAGAAACTCTTCTGGCTGTTGGCGGTGGTGTTTGTATCATGGTTTGCCTGGATCATCTATGCATTGCTGGCGCCCCTGGGAGGTGAGAAAAAATGAGAGCGGTTTTGATGTCTGAAACTGGTGGTCCGGAAGTCTTGGCTGTTCAATAAATCGCTGAACCGGATATATATGCTCAGCCAGCCAGCTCAAGGTGGAACTGAGAGCGGCCGGGGTGATACCAAAGCACTCACGCGGTGTGCTGCTGCCTGATGGCCTGTCTGCAGTGATGGGTTGCGATGGTGTTGGGGTGATGATCGAGACCGGCAGTGGGGTTGGGAATTTCCGTACTTGTGACTTGGTGACACTGCTCGATCCGTGTGAGGATATTAGGGGGAAAGAGGCCCGTAACCGCAACCTGAGGATCAGTTTTACCTTGATGCTGACGCCTATGTTGCGGGATCTGCCGCAGGCACGTGCGCATCACGGTGCGATTCTCAGTCATTGTGCTGAGCTGGTGAATGCTGGCAAGTTGAGAATCGAGGTGGCCCGAACCCTGCCGCTGGAGCAGGCTGCAGATGCGCATCGGGTGGTTGAAACGGGTCATGCCCAGGGGAAACTGATCTTAGTGCCCTGAGTGCTGATGCGAGGTTCCTGGTTGTTTCACTCCTGAGCCTCCGGCACCCATTTTTTGTATTTCATATCTTCCTCAAGGATATGTTTCAGGAACCAGGACTGGGCTATACCCAGCAACTCCTCAAGCGTGAATCCCGAGGGATCCTGGAGAAGTTTTTCGTTAATGCTTTCTATACGCCGAGTAAAATTGGCATGTGTCTTTTGATGCGTCTCGAGATTCGGATAGCCAATAGACTCCATGAGTTGTTCTTCAGCGCTGAAGTGCATGGCTATGTAATCGAATAGAAATTGTAAAACTTCACTTGTTTCGTGTCTCTGGCCGTTATCCTGCTTTGTGTTGGCCAGGTTGCGGACAATTTCAAAAAATATCCTGTGATGAGTATCGATTAATAAATCACCCAGGTTGTATTCGTCACGCCATTCTATGAGTTCCATAGCTTTCATCTCCGATGTGTTACAGCTTTACAAGTATCAATTTGGTGGTTTTAGATTCAAAGATCCGCATAGCAAAGGTCTGTGCCGCATTGAAGATTTCTCAGATAGTCCAGCGTTGGCAGTATCATATCTGTGGGATGATCTCTCCGTGTTGAGGCAGAATAGCCTGGATTTCCAGATGTTCGATCGACCGCACAAATCCCCGCGTGGCGATATTGGAGGCCATATATTCTTTGTGAAAAAATCGAGTTTCAGTTTATGTGCCTCAAAGTCCCTGACGATCATTTTCCAATCGGGGTCGATGGCGGCCCAAATATCGCTCGAGAACAGGTACTGAGAGTTGTCATCATAAACTTTGATAGCGCCGGGAGAGTGCATATGGGGAGCCATATAGAACTGTAGGTGACCGCCAGACGGCAGTTCATATGCGCTGCCTTTTTCAGTGGGAAATAGCGTGTAGTCGGCAATGCCATAATATGGAAGCAGCACGTGCATGCGGGGATGCACTCATGGCCGAGTAGCTGTATGCCATCCATATTTGGCATTTGCATATCTGTAATCAAGACGGCAAATGGGCCGTCATCGGCAAGTGCCTGCAGGGCATCCGCGCCGCTGGTGGAGGTGACCAGATTGAGGCGTTTACGGTATTGTCGCTTGAATGAATCGAGTAGATTTCGGTCATCATCGACTACCAGGATTTTTTCAGGGACCTGTTCCATTCGCCTCATCCTCTAATACTCATTACAAGTCGATGCAGGTAGATGGTCTGATCTGTTGATCACAGGCCAAAGACATGTGTTCCTCGGATGGAATTCCAACTGGGCTGCTACTTTGACTGTCTGTAAAAAAAAGGCTCATGACATATTTTGACGGTAGTTACTTTGACTTACCTTTATTGCATAGCAACTTTAGCGTCAGTGGATGGGAGTTTCTTGAGGTTCGGCATGAAGAGCCTGCGGGCAGGAGCTGCCCGCACAAGTGGTTGTCAGCTAAATAAACTGGATTTCAGTCATGGCTGATAGGCTGGGAATACTGGAAGATTCGGTCAGGATTCGATGCTGACCAGGAGTACCACTCCATCCGCACCGGTAACCCTGACATGGCTGCCGAGAGGACAGTCTTTACCACGGATCTTCCAGGTGCTGTCATCCACGTGAATCTTTCCTTCGCCGTTGATAATGGGTTCTTGCAAAGTGAAGACCCGGCCGGTGTACTGTTCCCCACGGCGATTAAGGGTGGGTTGATCGGTCTTGATCGGACGGCGTTTCAGGATGAGTCGAGCAGCGAGGATATCGGTGACGCTGAACAGGGCAAAGATCAGCAGTTGGTATTGCCAGTCCAGTTGCGGGACAGCGAGTAAAATGATTCCAACGATGCCTGCCGCCATACCCATCCAGATAAAAAAAACACCGGGCGAGAAGACCTCGAGGATCACCAGCAGCACCGCCAGGATGAACCAGTGCCAATAGTCGAGGTTGTTGAGCAATTCCATTACTCACTGTCTCCAAGGCGCTGGTTGAAAGCGGCTTTTGTCAGCTCAGTGATGCCGCCGATGGAGCCGATCAGGCTGGAAGCCTCCAAAGGCATCAGGATGACCTTCTGGTTTTCTGCAGAGGCGATGCTTTGCAATGCCTCGGTATACTTCTGGGCAACAAAGTAGTTGATGGCGTTGACGTCACCCTTGGCGATGGCCTGAGAAACCATGTGAGTCGCCTTGGCCTCCGCCTCAGCCAGACGCTCCCGGGCCTCGGCCTCGCGGAAGGCGGCTTCTTTCTCGCCCTCGGCTTCCAGGATCGCGCCCTGTTTTTGACCTTCGGCCTTGAGTATCTCGGACTGCCGCTGGCCCTCAGCTTCAAGGATGACAGCACGTTTTTCCCGTTCTGCCTTCATTTGCCTTGCCATGGAGTCCACCAAGTCGCGGGGCGGTGTAATGTCCTTGATCTCGATGCGCGTCACTTTCACTCCCCATGGGGTCGTGGCATCGTCGACTACGGTCAGCAGACGGGCGTTGATCTGGTCGCGCTGGGAGAGCAGTTCATCCAGGTCCATGGAGCCCATCACGGTGCGGATATTGGTCATGGTGAGGTTGAGGATGGCATATTCCAGTCGGCTGACCTCATAAGAGGCCTTGGCGGCGTCCAATACCTGAAAGAAGACCACGCCGTCCACCGTGACCATTGCATTGTCCTTGGTGATGATTTCCTGGGAGGGTACGTCCAATACTTGTTCCATCATGTTTTGTTTATTACCCACCTGGTCAATCATTGGTATGATCAGGTTGAGTCCCGGCCGCAGGGTCTGGGTATAGCGGCCGAATCGTTCAACGGTGTACTCCATCCCCTGTGGCACCCGCTTAGCACCGAGTGAGACGATGATGATCGCCAGAACCAGAACCGCAAGAACAAATACATCCATGGTGTTACCCAATGTGTGAATAGCCAGTTGGTAAAGATGGTGCACCCTGGCAAGGATTTCAATAGCAGATTGGTCGCTTAGCGGCTTCATGTCACAATTAGATTATGAGCCTAGAAACCGTAGTTGACCGCTCCATTCTGAGAGTGATTTGATGATATGAAAACAGTTTGTTTCGTAGAGATTGCTCACCTAATGAATGAATTACGCTACAGGCTGAATAGCACGCCCATGACGGAGCATAACTGCGTTGCAACTCCTTGGAATAGAATGACTATTTCGTGTCGTTGCGCGCCGTGCCTGGACGCACAAGTGTCGCAGGCACAGGATGTGCTGGAGCGACCCTTGTTCTGCACCCCCATGGACGCACCCTTCAACCTGTCCAACTGCGGTTTCTAGGATGAAGCGCCATATCAAGCCGCCAAAATCCCTGCTGCGTAAGGTCGGCCGCGCGATTGCCGACTATGACATGATCCGTGAAGGCGACCGAATCCTGTTGGGGGTCTCCGGTGGTAAGGATTCGCTCTCCCTGTTGCAGATCCTTTGCCATCTGCAGACCTATGCGCCGGTAAGGTTTGAGCTGGGAGTGATCACCGTCGATCCACAAGTTGAGGGTTTCGATCCGGAACCGTTGAAGGAGTACTACAATGAGCTGGGCGTGCCTTGGTTCTACCAGGAGCAGCCGATCATGGAAGAGGCGAAGACCCGCTTGGAAGGCGATTCATTCTGTGCCTATTGCGCGCGGATGAAACGCGGCATCATGTATACCACTTGTCGGCGTAATGGCTACAATGTACTGGCCCTGGCCCAGCATCTGGATGATCTGGCGGAGAGCCTCATGATGTCGATTTTTCATGGCGGTCAATTGCGTACCATGAAAGCCTGCTATCAGAATAACGAGGGTGATGTGCGCATTATTCGTCCGCTGGTCTATTGCAGGGAAAATCAGACCGGCGCATTCGCCCTCGATGCCGACCTGCCGATAATACCTGACAGCTGCCCCGCCTGTTTTATCGCTCCGACGCAACGCGCCTATATGAAACAACTGCTGTCAAGAGAGGAACAACAGAACAAGCATCTGTTTGCGAATATCCTGCATGCAATGCGTCCATTACTGACTGAGTCACAGGAGCTGGAGTCAAGCGGATGAATCTGTCAGATGTGGTTGTTCCAACCCGGGTGGTGCATGCCGGAACTACCTTTGAAGCGGCCTTGAAAGAGTGCGTGGAGAAGCGTGTGCCCGGTATCCCTTACGTAGACGAGGCGGGCAGGATTATCGGTCGTTTTTCACTGCGTCACGCCTTTCGCATGGCCTGTGTATCAAACAGCGACCTGCGGGGCGGGCAGTTGATGGGCGACGATCTGGACTATTTCAGCAATGCACCTGCTGCTGTGGAGGGGATTATGCTCGAACCGGTGGAGGGCTATATCCTGGAGGATAGTATCCAGCTGGATACGGATGCCAGGATCAAGAAAACCCTGCAGAAGATGGAAGACTACAATACCGGGTACCTGTTTTTGCATGAGGCTGGCCGATATCTCGGCGTAATCACCCGTATTGATGTGGCGAAACTGATCCTCGAAACGGGCTGCTGAAACCCTGTTGACTCGCAGCTGCCAGGCGCCGCAGGTTCTGTGTGACCTTTAAAAAAACCGCTTTTTTCCGATTTGAATTCTGCACGCTTCTAATCTTGACTATAACAGTAGGTATTTATAGACAGCAAAGATTATTGAGGAGCTAGCCATGATTATACGCACAACCACGGATCCTATCAGCCTGAATGAAGTGCCTAACCCGGAGTCACATCCCTGTGTCTATGATGGCGATGGGGAGAATGGGTTGGAGATCTATTTTGAAAATGAAGCCAATAAACAGACCTATCTTGATATGGAACTGGAAGACCGCAAGGTGTTGGTGGGTAACGACACTGACGACTATGTGGCTGAAGGATAAGTCTATGTGGCTGAAGGATAAGTCGGGGGAATCGTCATGATCCTGCGGAGACTCTATTTACTCTTTCCTAGTCGCCAGTTTGCGGAACGGGCAGTGGTGGACCTGTTGGCCTTGGGTACTGATCGGCAGCACATACACACCGTTGCAAAACAGGGTGTGGATGTCACTGGCCTGCCAAAAGCGACAGTCAGGCAGCAAAATGATCTGCTGGCGCGACTTGACCATTGGTTCTGGGACATCAACCTGTTGGTCTTCTTTTTCGCCCTGGTCATGACTGCAATTGCAATCTGGCTGACGAGTTGGCTGTGGGCCGCAGGCTGGTTGATCGTTATGGGTGTGACTTTTTACCTGGGCAATCACTTCGCGAAGCATGTGCCGCATGCGCACATGATCGAATGTCAGACCGCCCTACGCCACGGCGAGATTTTATTAATGGTGGATGTACCGCGCTGGCAGGTAGCCAGGATTGAAAAAGCCATCCGCAGGCAGCATCCGGAGGTGGAAGTTGGAGGCGTGAGTTGGGTACTAGATGCCTTGGGTGTCTGAATATTGAGCCGACCGGTATTCCGGGTGGCGAGACCTTCGCCACCCGGGGTGAGATTATCGGTCGGCAATACCACTGTGCCTGAGTAGAGGCTCGATTTCCGGTTTTCGGCCCCGGAATGCTTCGAACAGTTGCATGGCATCTGTCGATCCACCTTGCTCGAGGATATTTTGCAGAAAGGCCCGACCGGCGTCCTGATTGAAAATACCTTGTTCTTCGAACAGGGAGAAGGCATCCGCAGAGAGCACCTCGGCCCACTTATAGCTGTAATAGCCCGCAGCATAACCACCGGCAAAGATGTGTGAGAAGCCATGGGCAAAGCGGTTCCATTCCGGTGGTCGCAGCACCGCAACCTGATCTCTGACCTGATTCAAAATCTCATAGATGCGTGCGCCTTGCTCTGGGTCGTATTCTCGATGTATCCGGAAATCAAACAGTGAGAATTCGAGTTGACGCAGCATCTGCATGGCGGACTGAAAGTTTTTGGCGTCCTTCATGCGTTGGTAGAGCTCGTCGGGAATCGGCTCACCGGTCTCGAAATGTCCGGAAATCAGATCCAATGCCGCTTTCTCCCAGCACCAGTTCTCCATGAACTGGCTGGGCAGTTCCACGGCATCCCAGGCGACGCCGTTGATTCCCGCCACGGCCGGATAGTCGACCTGAGTCAGCAGGTGATGCAGTCCATGACCGAATTCATGAAACAGGGTTTCCACTTCGTCGTGGGTGAGCTGGGCGGGCTTATCCCCAACCGGAGGGGAGAAGTTGCAGGTGAGATAAGCCACCGGGAGCTGATCGAGGTCGGTCGTGAAGAAGCGGGTTACGCACTCGTCCATCCAGGCGCCGCCGCGCTTTTTCGGCCGGGCATAGAGATCGAGGTAGAACTGGCCCCGTTCATGTCCCTGCGCATCGCGGATTTCGAAGAAGCGCACGTCTGGGTGCCAGCGGTCCACACCTTTTATTTCAGTGATCTGGATGCCGTAGAGTTGTTCTACAACTGCAAACATGCCTGGAATGACACGGGTTTCCGGGAAGTAGGGCTTCAGCTCCTCCTGGGAGATGTTGTGGCGGTGTTGGCGCAATTTCTCCGAGTAGTAGCCGATATCCCAGGCTTCCAGGGTATCCACATTATGCTTTTCTTTGGCAAAGGCCCTGAGATCATCAAGTTCAAGTTCGGCCTGCTCATGTGAGCGTTCTGCCAGGTCAATGAGGAAGTCCGTCACATCATCACAGGAGCGTGCCATCTTGCGTGCCAGGGATTGCTCAGCAAAATTTGCGTAGCCGAGAAGTTGGGCCTGTTCATGACGCAGTGCAAGGATCTGCTCCATAGTTTCTGTATTGTCCCACTGGCCCGCGTGGGGCCCCTGGTCCGAAGCGCGGGTCGCATAAGCCTCGTAGATCTCCTGGCGCAGCTGTCGGTCGTCCGCATAGGTTATGACCGGCAGATAGGAGGGAAACTCCAGAGTCAGCAGCCAGCCTTTTTGCTCCCGTTGTTCGGCGTTTTGCTTGGCCAGCCCCAAGAGCGGATTCCGGCAGCCCGGCCAGTTCTGATTCGTCATCGATCAGCTTGCTCCAGGCATTGGTGGCATCGAGGAGGTTTTCCTCGAATTTGGTGGTGAGGCGGGAGAGTTCCTGGCTGATCTCCTTGAATCGCTGTTTTTCCGCCTCCGGCAGGTCGACGCCTGACAGATGAAAATCGCGTAGGGCGTTTTCCAGCATTTTCTGCTGCGCCGGGTCAAGCCGGTCCTTGTTCCTCGCCACCTGTTTGTAGGCTTCGCAGAGTCTGGCATTCTGCCCCAGTTCGGTGCCGTATTCGCTGAGTTTGGGGATGCAGGCGTTATAGGCGGCCCTCAGTTCATCGTTGTTGACAACCGAGTTCATGTGGCTGATAGGAGACCATGCCCGGCTCAGCCGGTCCTCTAGCAGTTCCAAGGGTTCTACCAGATTTTCCCAGGTGTATCTGGTCTGCGAGTCGAGCAATCGCTGCAACTGCTGACGGTTGTGCTGCAGCAGGTGATCCACAGCCGGCTCTACCTGGTCTGGCGTTATTTTCGAAAACTGGGGAAGGCCCTGCATCTCCAGTAGGGGGTTTGTCATCTGATCTGCTCCTAGTCGCCCATAAAGATTGAGCCACGTACCTTTTTATCCTGTTTCATGGCATGCAACACAGTATCGGGTGGGTTGGCTTTACCCGTGTTTGTATTGCAGATGAGGTCGTTATACAGGATGTGGCGATAATTCTCGTAACCGGATTTGCTGATCGGTTTCCAGCTGCTTCCCGGCATCGCTTTAAATCCCGCTTTGTCGCCGTAGGCATAGACTCTGTATTCCCGTTCACCACAGCGAATGCCCTCATATGTGCTGTTGTCTACCCCGCTGCTGGAGCGGATCACCAGAATGAAGCGGGAGACTCCGTCTTTAGTGGTTTGTAGACTGTTGCTGTCGATGTAATAGCGAAATCTTCCGCTGCTATTATCGATCTGGAATTCTCGCAGATTATGTTCCTCGTACTTATCCGGCAGAGCGACCTCCCCTTCTTTCCACTCCTTTTCCACTAGATCGTGGCGGATGGTGTTGTCGGGTTCGTCAATGAACGGGCGGTCTTTTGCCTGGGTCTGGAGGCCGATCAGCAGCAGGCTCAGCAACCCCAGCAGGTATATTCCAGTGGACATGATTCTATGCATACCTATGTCAGAAGCCATCACTTTTAAATTACTCACACTATCATCTCATTGCATGCCGCAATGCGGAACCAAGAGTTTCCATGTGTTGTTTCAGGTTGGACTAGATCTATTGAGGGTGGCTAATGAGTAAAGCGGGTGGCCAGCATCCAAACTGTGATGCTGCCAAAAATAAAAAAAACCGTTATGGAGCCGGCTGCGAAATAGCGGAAGCGTTTTACTAAATCATACTCGGCATGGGCCGATATGAGAAACGGCCGCCGGCTGGATTGGGTCTGACTGAGTGTGTGCAATGACTGCTGATCTTCCTGCAGCTGTTCCTTGGTGATTTCGCGCTTTGCGGTACGCCGCGCCACTTCCCACTCCACCAGGTCGATTTCGCCGTTTGCGTCTCTGTCGAAGCGCTGCAAGAGGGTTGCATGATCGGTCTTCCATTGACTGAGGCGTGCCTTGATCAGATCATCCCGCATGGCCAGGCGATCTGCTTCACCAAAGGAATTGAACAGGCCGATGGTATATAGGGGGTCGCCTGGGTAGATGGTTTCCTCGGTATAACGATAGTTGCCGCCCATACCACTGAAACTGACCTTTAGTCCGAGAATGCCCTGCATGCCGTTAGCAGTGGAAAAGTTATCGGCGGGGCCGGCTGTGGGAAAAGAACTGCCACCGTACCAGACGCTCTTTTCGTTTGGTGACACATCGGCTCCTTCCGGATCGATGATGCACTCACCGGTATCATCCCGAAGCAGAAACAGACCTTCGCTCTTGCCGGATTTAACTTTGCGCCAGCCTTTGTCGTCCTTGCGCTCGATCTTGTAGCGAAACCAGCAACAGGGTGTCTTGGTCAGCAGGCTCAAGATGGGTTCGCCCTTCATCGCGGCGGCTTCACCGCTCAGTTCCACATAGCCTTGATGGGCGGAGCGGATGCGAGAGGTGGGAGTGTCTTCAATGATGCGTGCTCGCGCCAGATTGCGGAAGGCGAAATACAAGGCCGCCAGGGTCAAGAGGCCAAATACGATTACCCAGAACCAGAATTTTCCGTCAGCTATGTTTGCAACGTCCGGCAACATTGATGTCAGTTGAACAGGGCGCTCAAATTGACATCACTGATTTCGCTCTCCTCAAACTCGAGCAACTCAGCGGGTTTGAATTTGAACCAGTTGGCCAGGATTACATCGGGGAACTGCTCGATGCGCACATTATTGTTGTTAACGCTCTCGTTATAAAATTCGCGACGGTCCGCAATGCTGTTTTCCAGGCCGGTGATGCGGGACTGCAAATGCTGGAAAGATTCATTGGCCTTCAGCTCGGGATAGTCCTCAGCCACGGCAAAGAGATTGCCCAAGCCGATTCGAAGTTCACTCTCAGCACTGCCCACGCCCCCAACATCCCCCTTCTGCATGGCGCTGGACACTGCCGAGCGCGCCTTCATGACTCTTTCAAGTGTCTCTTGTTCATATTTCATGTACTGTTTACAGGTCTCCACCAGCTTCGGCAGTTCATCGTGTCGCTGCTTCAGCAGTACATCGATATTTGACCAGGCTTTGGTGACTGCATGCTTGAGAATGACCAGGTTGTTGTAGATCATGACACCATAGAGCACTACGGCGACAATCATGCCGATGATCACAAAGGTTACTATCTCCATCAATAAACTCCCTAGATTATGATTAATATCCGCACATTTGAATCAAATATACCCAAGATAGCAGACGATGCCTGGATTGATGATACAGCGGTGGTGATTGGCGATGTTCAAATTGGATCCCATTCTTCTGTCTGGCCAATGAGTGTGATTCGTGGCGATGTCCAACAAATACGCATCGGAACTCAATCGAATATTCAGGACGGATGCATCATGCATGTTTCTCATGACAGCCAATATCTTCCAGGCGGACGTCCTCTAGTGTTGGGTAACCGGGTGACCGTCGGTCATAAGGCAATTCTGCATGGCTGCGAAATTGCTGACGGATGTTTTATCGGCATGGGGTGCACAATTCTTGACGGCGCGATATTGGAGTCGAACACAATGCTTGGGGCGGGGTCATTGGTGGCTTCAGGGAAACGGCTGGAAGGCGGTTATCTCTGGTTGGGTGCGCCGGCCCGACGTATCAGACCACTGACCGATAAAGAACTGGATTATATCTGTTACTCCGCAGAGCATTATCAGCGTCTTGCACACAGGCATAGGACTACAACAAGGTCGGTTTGAAGCAGACGAGTTCTCCATCAATCCTATATTAACGAAGTACTCATTGCAGGGAATTGATTCAGTGATTCCGTATCTGGCAAAGACTGGGCGACGAATTGACTGCCATGGTCAATAATTAGTATTTGTGAAGTCCCTGACTAGGGGGAATTCCATATACTTTAAGGTGCATGAATGGATGTATTTATCGGTAACCTGCCGGCATCTGGCAGATTGATCGAATTAGAAGAGTTGCTGGGAGGTCTGCCGGCGCGTAGCAGGTTCGAAAGGCGGATTGGCCTGGATAGTTTAGACAAGAACTATCACTTCTTTGTGATCAGAACTGAGTCGGAATCGCAAGGTCAAGCGCTGATCGAACGCCTTAATGGTATGTATTTCGGGGGAAACCGATTAATCGCAAGGGAGTATGTGAGGCGTGGGAAAGATGCGGCTGCGCCAGCCGATTGGGATGGTACCGAACGCCGTATCAATCCCGTAACATCCGAATGACCGGACCTGTATCTGGTAATATGCCGCGCCACAGCCTGAATGATTCAGCGGCTTGTTCCACCAGCATGCCCAATCCGTCGAGGGCCCGTTCTGCCGAGTGGTCCTGCCCCCAATGCTGGAAGGCGGTTAGCTCCGGACTGTAGAACATGTCGTAACACCAGCCTCCGGGACTCAGGATGTTGTCCGGGATTTCAGGTATCTTGCCGTCCAGGCCGGCGGCGGTGCCGTTAATCACCAGGTCAAATGTCATGCCCTCCAATTCATCGAGCCCGCAGCCGGCGACCCGTCCAACTTCACTGAGACCTGCCGCCAGTGCGTAGGCCTTCGCGGCTGTACGGTTCGCAATAATCAGACGCTTGGGCTGAGCCTCCAGCAAGGGGCGCAGCACACCTCTGACCGCGCCGCCGGCACCCAGGATCAGCACCCGTGTGCCCTTTATTTGAAACCCGTGGTTCGAGCTGAGATCTCTGACCAGACCGATGCCATCGGTATTATCCCCCGCTAGCTGATTTTTTTCCTTGCGTATCAAAGTGTTGACCGCCCCCGCCGTATGCGCCCGGTCAGTCAATTCGTCTGCCAACCGCCAGGCGCGCTCTTTGAAGGGCACTGTGACATTCAAGCCTTGGCCACCTGCTGCCAGGAAGCGGCGGACATCCCCTTCAAAGTCATCGAGGCTACCCAGCAGGCGGCTATATTCGAGGCTTTCACCCGTCTGCCGAGCAAATTCCGCATGGATCTGCGGTGATTTGCTGTGCTCGATTGGATTGCCAATGACGGCGTATTTGTCCATCTGGTTTCCTGTTACCCGGATTATCTCGTTGTAGAGTAGAAATGGGGAGAGTGAGAATGCTCTGACTCACTCATTCAGCCATTCTGCTGCTTGTTTCGCAAAGTAACTGAGGACGCCATCTGCCCCTGCCCGTTTGATACAGACCAGGGATTCCAGCACCACAGCCTGCTCATCCAGCCAGCCATTCTGGGCGGCGGCTTTGAGCATGGCGTATTCGCCACTCACCTGATAGACGAATGTGGGCACCTTGAATGTATCCTTCACTCGGCGAACTATATCCAGGTATGGCATGCCCGGCTTGACCATCACCATGTCTGCACCCTCCTGCAGGTCGAGACCGACCTCATGCAGGGCTTCGTCACTATTGGCCGGGTCCATTTGATAACTGAATTTGTTGCCGCCACCCAGGTTGGCGGCGGAACCCACCGCATCTCTGAAGGGACCATAAAAGCTTGATGCGTACTTTGCGGAATAGGCGAGAATGCGAGTGTGGATATGCCCGCCAGCCTCAAGTTTATTGCGGATAGCGCCAATACGCCCGTCCATCATGTCGGAGGGTGCGACGATATCTGCCCCGGCCTCCGCATGGGACAGGGCCTGTTTTACCAGCACCTCTTTGGTTTCATCATTCAGGACATATCCAGTCTCATCAATCAACCCGTCCTGGCCGTGAGTAGTGAAAGGGTCGAGCGCTACATCCGTCATGATGCCGAGCTCCGGTACCGCTTCTTTCAAAGCTCGGACTGCACGCTGCGCCAGGCCATCTGGGTTGAATGCTTCTCTGGCGTCTTCCGACTTTGCTGACAGGGGGGTCACCGGAAACAGTGCCATGGCGGGAATTCCCAAGTCATGAATCAGCTTGGCCTCCTGGATCAGCAGATCGATACTAATCCGCTCAACGCCAGGCATGGAGGCAACCGCTTCCCTTTCGCCAGATCCTTCCAGCACAAAGACCGGATAGATGAAATCTGCCGGTGTAATTGCTGTTTCACGCATCAGTCGGCGTGAAAACTCATCCCTGCGCATGCGCCGCATACGGGTGGAGGGGAAGGGTGATCGGCTGTTGTTGGACATTGACAGATCCCTGGATAGTTGGGTAAACCCGATAAGATAACCTATCATGCGGGGTTTTCACCAATTTTGCCTGGCCCGGGCTAGTGTACCTCGGTCCATTATTTCGAGTAATGACAGACTCTTAAGGTAGTATCAACCATGAAAAACCAGCATCCATTGCCGTATATCTTTGATGTGGAAGAAGCCGATTATGCAGAGAAGGTCCTCAAAGCATCCGCTGAGCAGCCGATTATGGTGGATTTCTGGGCCGAGTGGTGTTCACCCTGCATATCTCTCGCTCCTGCATTGGAAAGAGTCATTGGCGAGCTGCAGGGCGCTGTGCATCTCGCCAAGGTGGAGGTGGACGACAATATGAGATTGGCTGGACATTATCGATTGCGTGGATTTCCAACTGTGATTTTATTTCATAATGGAGAAGAACTGGGGCGCTTTCATGGCTCCAGAGCCAGTCACTGGTTAAGGGAATGGCTTGAGGAGCATCTCGGTGAGTATCCGCTGCCATAGCCTGAAGACGAGCAGGGAGAAGCGGCATGTTTATGAAAAAAAATTAATATTATTAGATTATTTTTTTGGTTTTCAGCGAAATGTCAAAAAAGAATATATTTTACAATAGGTTATTGTGTTTTTCGAAGCTGCAAAAAAAATGAAAAAAAGATTAAAGTTTTCTAAATGGGCGCCGTTAAGGTGGGTAACAAACATTGGCAATGCTTTCGATCCTCCTCCGGCGCTGAATAAGCGCTTTTAAACCCATCCAAAAGATCGGATGGGTTTTTTTTTGCTTGATATTTTTAATAGCGATTACAAAGCTCAGCTAGGCGTGATGGATGACCGGGTTCGGACTGTCGGGACACACCGTGAATACAATCCCTCTCATAGCCCTATAGGCTCCACGGTGGCGTCCTGCCACCGTGGGTCCCGTCATCCCGAACCCGGCCACGCTTGCCGATGGAACTGAGCTTTGTAACTAACCACCTTTTTAAATGCGCAATATCTCTCCACTTAGGGCGTTCCGAATCTGTGTAGGCTGTTTATTTTCACCAGTAGCACCGTGCAGGATCATATCAATGCTGTTACCACAGCGTATACGGGCCTCCAATGCGGATCTTGCCGGTGGATCCTGGCTCAGGTTGGCGCTGGTCGATACTAGCGGCATTCCTAATGAGCGGCAGAGGGCCGCAGCGAGTGGATGAGCAGTGACGCGGACTGCCAGTGTGGTATGCCGTCCGCGCAGCCAATGGGGAACATTTGCTGCTGCGGGCATCACCCAGGTAACCGGTCCCGGCCAAGTGTTTTTGATTTTCGCAAGGTGAGCTTCGGGGACCTCGCCGAGCAGCGGTACCAGGCGTTCATACTGGTCTGAGATCAGGATCAGTCCCTTATGCTCAGGGCGCTTCTTTAACTCCAGCAGTCGATAGACGGCTGCTGGATTGAAGGGGTCGCAACCCAGTCCATAGACCGCCTCGGTCGGGTAGGCGATGATGCCGCCCTGGCGCACCACATGTATGGCGCGCCGCAGCAACCAGGGATGCGTGTAGGTATCAGCCGGCAAGGTCTGCCTGGAGTTTACTGTCCTTTTCGATAACAGCTTGGGCGTTTGCCTCACGTTCAGCACGGATGCGGGATGCCAGATCAGTATCATCCAGGGCCAGAATCTGAGATGCGAGGTAAGCCGCGTTTTTTGCACCGGCTTTACCGATAGCAACCGTGGCAACTGGAATGCCACCGGGCATTTGTACGGTCGAGAGTAAAGAATCCATGCCTTGCAAAGGACCAGCGTCCAAAGGAACCCCAATCACTGGTTTCAGTGTGGCTGCGGACACGGCGCCAGCCAGATGTGCCGCCAGGCCGGCTGCGGCAATGAACACCGAGCAGCCGCGTTCATCTGCATTCTTGACGTATGTGTGAGTGGCGTCCGGGGTGCGGTGTGCGGAAGTGATTTTTACCTCGAAAGGTATTTCAAGGCTGCGTAAGACATCCAGGGTTGACCGCATCACAGGCAGATCTGAATCTGAGCCCATCAGTACGGCTACAAAAGGTTTACTCATGGATTATAAGGCACTGCTTGCTAAAATACAGGCAAAGATACCTCAAACCTATTCCCCAGGCCAGACTCATTTGCCGCCTTGCTGACATTTTACCTTCAGTTGGCTGGGAGATCGCACTAAACTTTGTGTACACTGTCATATCGATCAATCAACAATCATTGGGATAATACCGATGCGAACAACCTGGCGTTTGATACTCGTAATACTCATTTTCGGGTACAGTTCTTGGGGGCAGGCGAGCATTAGTCCATCTGTGCGCATCAAACAGACGGTCGATGAGGTCATCAAGGTTTTGCGGGCTCCTGACATGGACAAAGACAAACGTCGTGACATGGTCCGCAATATTGTGCGTCCCCGGTTCGATTACCGTGCAATGTCACAGATCATTCTCGCGACAAACTGGAAAAAGGCCACAGAGGAACAGCAGGACCGTTTTATTTTTCTGTTCCGTGATCTACTTGAACACACTTACTTTTCCGCGATGGATAGCTACACTGGTGAAACAGTCCGCATGGGGCGGGAAAAATTAAATGGTAAGCGGGCGGTTGTGCAGACTTATGTTTCCTCCACCTCAAAAGAAGTACCGGTCAACTACAACTTGAGACTCAAGAATGATGATTGGTTCGCCTACGATGTGAGTGTCGACGGCGTCAGTCTGGTGAGCAACTATCGCACCTCTTTTCGTAATCTGGTTAGAGAAAAAGGCATGGATGGTCTGTTGCAGGAGCTGGAGAAAAAAGTTGACTCACTGAAAACAACTCCGGAATCTGCGGTTCAGTGACCCATCAAACGACATTTTTCGAGATGGCGGCGTTGTTTTTTCTAGCCGCCTAGACGACTCGCTATATGAGAATGCTATTAATATTTACTTGAAGTTGGCAGTTGCGGCCGATTTCTGTTTAGAATTGCTTTGGCGGGTTTAAATTTAGAATGCCCCGACAAACGGTTTTCCTGAGACGCATCAGCGTGTTGCCATTATTGATTGCTATAAGCGATTGAAAATGAAGAAGATAGAAAATCTACTTTCTGTTTATCGCACTCTGATATGGCTATGGATGGCATTCGACTGACTCACCTAAAAAATAATCAGGATAGCTATGGCAAATAGGTTATCCACCCTTCATTTCTGATCATCCGAGGAGATCTCCATGCACAAAAAAAAGCTCATCTATCTCGCATTAGCTGCACTCTTGCCAATCGGAACTGTTATGGCGGTAGAGGCGGTTGCGGAACAGCCCATCGCTGCTGAAGCGCCTGAATCTGGGGCTACCCAGGAGGCCGGGGTTGATATTACATCCGCTGATGAATCAGCCAGTCCATCCTCCAGAATGTCGATGGAAGAGCGCTGGAAGGAGCGCGAAAAGCGTTATGAAGAGCTCAAAGCCCGAGCGGAAGAGTCCGGTGTGATGCTTCCAGAGAGGCCACCCTGGCATGATCGTGAGGTAATGACTCAACCCCATCCGGAGATGCAAAAACGCATGGAACATATGCAGAAGATGCAGTCCATGACTCCGGAAGAGCGTGAAGCTTACCGTATGGAACGTTATCAGGAGATGCGGGAGCGGGCTAGCGAGATCGGTATGGAGATGCCGGAAACCCCTCCTTGGCAGCAGAGAAAGAGTCAGATGGAGGAGGAATGGCAAAAGCATCAGGAGGTGATTAAAGGCATGACCGATGAAGAGCGGGCAGCCTGCCATGCCATGCATCGCCAGCATATGCGCCAAGGGAGACCTGGCACCATGATGCCTGGTCAAGGGATGCAACGACCCCTATTCGAAGGTCGTGCACCTGGCTACGGATATGGTCCTGGCCCCTATGGACCTCGAGGAAATTTCTGGGGTCCTAATCAATAACACAATTCGAGCGGGCACCCCGTTCTATGGGTGCCCCACTCCTCATTTCTCATCACCCGACAGCTTGTCTGCCTGCTCACGGCTCAGATAGCGCCAGGGCTTGGGGATTAATCCCGGCACCTGCTGCTGATATCTCCGATATTGCTCACCATGGTACTCGAGGAGTTTTTTTTCCTCCTGATATGAACCAATGACAAAATAGAGCGTGATCACCAAGGCGCTGACCAGTCGCGCTGGATCCATTTCCTCTGTCCAGACCAACACCAGACCCAGGCTGTACCAGGGGTGGCGCACATAGCGATGCAACGGAGAGATATGGAAACGCTCCTGATCCCGCACTTCACGAATACCCAGGCGAATTTGACGCAGGCCGAGAAACTCACTGCCGTCATAGACCTTGAGCGACCAGAAGAAGCCGAATAAGGCTGCCCCCATCAAACCATAGGCAAACCAGGCGGAAATGCCGTGCCATTTCCACAGTGGCTCACTGCTCAGATGCCACATAAATCCAACAGGAAAGACCAGCAGGACAAGCGCCAGTCCATTAAAGCTGAGGCGGTACCAAGGGATGAAGGCGGAAAAGTGTCGCTTCACCCAAGACTTGACACTGAGCGAGGCAAGCCAGGAATGGATGAAGCAATAGCCTAGCCAGACGAGGCCAAGCATGATCAGCGAGGTGTCAGTGGGCATCATCAAAAGGCGTGAGACTAGTTTTCCATTGATTAAGTTGCTAGAAAACTACGGTCTTTCGGTAATTTTTTTGCAATAAACACGTTAGATAATGTCTTTGGTGGATTGTCTCGAGAGCATGGAAAGTGCATACAATCACTAGGTCACCCAATAAGCAAATGTTCTGATCTGCTGTTCTGACCGGTAAAGGATTGTTATCGATTGCCGATTAGAACCGATATCAAAGACCCCAGCCACTCTCTGATAAACCCTCAAATCCTCTCACTAAGTTGCCTGCAACGCCATGGAAAAGATGATGAATGCTTTGCTGCCAATAATTAATTTTCTTCTTTTAGTCGCCATGGGCCTCATGCTTTTTATCTATAGGCGTAGATGGCTGCAGCAAGAACAACAGCGTATAGAGCTGCAGGACCGGGAAATTCTGCTGCGTACCATTATTGACGAAAATCCCTCTGTCATCTTGCTGAAAGACTGGGATGGGCGCTTCATCTTTGGCAATCGAGCCCTGGCCAATCTCTATGGAACCAGCACTGAAAATTTAATGGGTAAGGATGATGGGGCCTTCAACCCTAACAAAGAACAGGTCGAGTTCTATCGGGAGAATGTGCGTGAAATCATGCGCCAGGGTGAGACCCATGTAGTGATGGAGGACTCGACGGATGTAGCCACCGGACAGACACGGTATTATCAGTCAATCAAGAAACCACTGAATGATCGTGAAGGAAATCCGACGATTCTGGTGATAGCCAGTGATGTGACCGATCTTCAGGTTGCAAGGCAGCAGTCTGAGGAGAGCGAGCATCGTCTTCGCTACGTACTCGAAGCCACGGGTGAAGGTATCTGGGATTGGGAGTTGTCCAGCGGCCGCCTGGTGAATAATAGTCGCTGGTGCGAGGTGTTTGGTTACCCCGTAGACGAGATTGAACATTCGCTCTATGATTTTTCTTCCTGTCTGCTTGAGGAAGAGCGCGACGCTATTATGGCAGCCCTTAACTCCTGTCTGGCGGGTAACGGCACATATTCCCATGAGCACCGCATGCGACGGTTGGATGGGGAGATCATCTGGGTACTCGATCGGGGTAATGTGGTGAAGTGGGATGAGGAAGGAAAACCCCTGCGCATGGTTGGCAGCGTGGCAGACATTACCGACCGGAAAAAGGCGGAACTTGCTCTACAGGAAGCGAAAGAGGCCGCCGAGGCAGCGAATAAGGCAAAAAGTGAGTTTCTCGCGAACATGAGCCATGAAATACGCACCCCGATGAATGGTGTGCTGGGAATGGTAGAGCTGCTGCTGGGTACTGATTTGGATGAGCGCCAGCGGCATTTTACCGAAACAATCGCAGGGTCCGGGAAGCATCTGCTGGATGTGATCGAGGGTATTCTGGATTTTTCCAAAATCGAAGCAGGCCAGCAAGAGATAGAACAAAAAGCGTTTGATCTTACAGCACTGGCACAAGAGATCGCCGACATTTTCTCAGAGCAGGTAACCAGCAAGGGCCTGGTGTTGAATACAAATGTGGACACTGCGCTTGCCGGCAATTTGGTTGGTGATTCTCATCGCATCCGACAAGTGCTGTTCAACCTGCTTGGCAACGCCATCAAATTTACCGGGACCGGCGGTGTAACCTTCCATGTTGAAGCAAATGAGGTCAGTGAAAATGGAGTGAAAGCCCGCTTTCTGGTCAAGGATACAGGGATCGGTATCTCCAGCGAGTCCCGGGTGAAGATATTCAATGCATTTGGCCAGGCGGACACTTCCACCAGCCGGCGATTTGGCGGTACCGGTTTGGGCCTGCCAATCGCAGATCGCTTGGTCGCCTTGATGGGGGGGCAGCTGACGCTGGAGAGTCAGCCGGGTCAGGGCAGTGAATTCAGCTTTATACTGCAGCTGCCATGGGCTGTCGAGCAAATAATTACAGCGTGTGAAGCGCCAGAAGATGACCCTTCAGAGCAGCCTATCGAGGCTCATGTGCTGCTCGTGGAGGATAACCTAGTGAATCAAGAAGTGGCGCTGGAAATGCTTGAAGGGCTAGGCTTGCGGGTGACCGCAGTGGCAGATGGCAATTCAGCTCTGGCAGCCTTTCAGGAGACTGCGCTGGATGTGATCCTGATGGATCTGCATATGCCGGGCTTGAATGGCTATGAAGTTACCCGGGCGATCAGGGAGTTGGAGCTGTCGAAGAAAATTGCAAAAGGCATCACCATCGTGGCGCTTACAGCCGATGTGGTGCAGGATGTTCGGGATGAATGCCGTAGTGTCGGTATGGATGATTACCTGAGTAAGCCGTTTACGCGTCAGGAGTTGAGAGCGCTGTTATTGAAATGGCTGCATCGGTCTCCCGCTGGAGTCAATGAACAGCCACCTAGCCACAGGCCACAGAATGAGAACACTGGTGTGCTGGATCAAGGGGCGCTTGATCAGTTGCGGAGCATTTCGAGACCAGGAGCCCCTCCCATGCTAAAGCGTGTCTTCGATATTTACCAGCGGAGTGCCCCGGATCAGCTGAGTGATATTCGACAGGCAATTGAGCGAGGCTGTGGGGAGAGTCTGAAGCAAGTTGCACATAGCCTGAAATCATCCAGCGCTAACATAGGCGCCCGCAGATTGTCCGAACTGTGTCAGCAATTGGAGAGGATGGGAGCTGGCGGAGATCTTGGTGGCGCGGGTGATTTGATCAAACAGCTTGAAATCGAGTATGCAGAGACGGTGCGGGCCTTACGAGAGCTGGTCGGGCAGGAGGCATAAAAGGCTGTTAGCTGGGACTTGCCGCAGAAGAAGCCCAGGAGTGGCCTGGTCGCTACGCTACGCTTGTCCACTGGACAAATGGTAAGGCTCCGTAAGTAAAATGGTATTTGCCATCCCTGGCGAAGGTGGGGGTGTTCTTCATAACTCCCTGTCCAGCCCTCCATGGCTGGTCGTTCGGCAGGTGTCCTTGGTCCACAGGACCAAGGGACTTGTCTCACCCCACGAATTTGCCTTGTTGCAGGCGTTGGGCTTCCATTTGTTCCAGTTCCCGTGAACCAGAAATGACGATGTCGTGACTTGGGACAAAGTCCAGTTCAGGTTGCAGGCGTTCGTAGGGCACGGCGTTGAGGATCACCTTCATCGCATTCAACCGGGCCTGATGTTTATCGATGGAACGAATAATTGTCCATGGGGCATGCGTGGTGTGGGTGCGGCGCAGCATCTCATATTTTTGTTTGGTGAACTCATCCCAGCGGTCCTGGGCCTGCACGTCGATCTCAGACAGTTTCCATTGACGCAGGGGGTCGGTTTTACGTCTTTCAAACCGCCTTGCCTGTTCTTCTTTGGTGACTGAAAAATAGAGTTTTACCAGGATGGTGCCTTGGCGTACCAGATCCTTCTCAAACCCCGGGCAGCCGATCATGAAGTTTTCATAGTCTTCTTTCGTACAGAAACCGAAGATGGGTTCCACTACCGCGCGGTTGTACCAGCTGCGGTCGAACATGACCACTTCACCACCGCGGGGGCAGGCGCGCACATATTTTTGGAAAAACCATTGGGTCTTCTGCTCTTCCGTGGGTTTGCCAAGAGCGACAATACGGTAATGTTTCTCATTCATGTAACGGGAGACGCGTCGGATGGTGCCGCCCTTGCCGGCCGCATCTCGTCCCTCGAACAGGATGATCATGCGAGTGCGGGTCTTTTCAAGATACTGCTGCATCTTGATCAGTTCGGCCTGGTAGGGTTTGAGTTCTTCCTCTCTGCGAAAACGCTTGATGGCCTTCTTCTGATTTTTTTTCAGCTCGGAGATCACACCCTGCTGAGCCTCAAATTCCTTCAATATCTCTTCCAGGCGAACAGGCTGGTCATTATAAAGAATGGTCTCTGGATTATTGGTGTTATCAGTCATGGTCTGTGCCCTGTGGAAAGATTGCTGCATACAAATAAGTCATACTAAACGTTTTACTTTAATGATGTGAGGGTTTTTAATCGATTGCCTGATCCGAATCAAAACCGATAAGCTGACTCGATCT
Source organism: uncultured Gammaproteobacteria bacterium (assembly GCA_963797085.1). GTDB lineage: Bacteria > Pseudomonadota > Gammaproteobacteria > Chromatiales > Chromatiaceae > JASJBU01. The sequence continues at coordinate 14,427 of CAWCOA010000029.1, read as the reverse complement.
GCTCACGTGTGAGTATACCCTGAACGGAAAAAGGCCGGTAACGACCAATTCGCTCGACATACAGGGCTTCGGCGCCGCTCTCCTGCAGTTTTTCCAGGGCTTCCTGCAGAGTCGCCAGTTCCGAGATGTTGGTGAGTTGGAAACGCCGGGCCGGGATCGTCAAAAGATCGAGCAGGTCCTCACTGCCCTCTTCTGCTGCGTGTGCGAGGTCCACGCCGGGCATCAAAGAGAGGGTGTTGCCGTCTCGTTCGTCGATCAGAATCCATTCCGGGGCCTGGGCCAGGATGTGGGCGGCTTTATCCCGGGTCAGCAGCGAACTACAGCGCAGGAAGTCCTGCTGCATGATGCTGGCAACCCCCACCCGTCGCAAGGACTGCATTACCGGGTCGGTGCGGTAGTCCAGGCCGCTTGCCTGCAGCATGGTAATGAACAGGGATTTTTTGCGAAACAACTCGCTGCTCGTCAAGCTCGCGACAACGATAGCCAGCATGCCCGGCATAACCACCTGCGGGTTATGGGTCAGTTCGATGACCGCAGTCAAGGCGGCCAGTGGCGCCTGCAGACTCGCGCCCATCACTGCGCCCATGCCGATCAGCGCATAAAAACCGGGGTCCGACACCACTCCATCGAAGAGGATGCCGGGGAGAGGGGCAATGACACCGCCAACTGCGGCGCCGATGAACAGGGCGGGCCCGATCATGCCGCCGGGTATGCCCATCCCAATGCAGCTGGAGGTGGCGATGATCTTCATGACGACCAGGAGGAGTAACAGGCTGAACGCAACCTGTCCCAGGAGAATGCTGTTGACGGTGTCATAGCCGATGCCCAGTACTTCAGGGGCCAGCAGTCCACAAAGACCCATGATAAATCCGGAGACTGTTGTCTTCTGCCAGAATTTTAGGCCCCTGCTCTTGGTCGATATGAACTGCAAAAGGTGGACAAAGCCGGCGGAAGCCGTACCAGCCGCCACACCCAGCAGCAGGACTATGGAAAGTTCACGCATGGACCCGAGCTGCAGGACAGAGACCTCGAAGGCCTTGCTGTCCCCCAAAAAAAACAGCGACAGGCTGCTGGCGCTGACAGCAGCCAGAATGATCGGAATGAAGCTGGCCAGCGTGTACTCCATCATGATCACCTCGAGGGCAAAGATGACGCCGGCCAGCGGGGTATCGAAAGAGGCAGAGATACCCGCGGCCGCCCCACAACCGACCAGGGTTCTTATGCTGTTATTGGGCAGGGACAGCTTCTGACCCATAAGTGAGCCGCTGGCCGCACCCAGAAAGACATGCGGACCTTCGCGCCCAACCGAGTGGCCGCTGATGATGGCAATGGCCGCGCCGATAAACTGCAGAAAGAACTCCCGCAGGCTGAGATGTCCCTGGTGATAGGCAAGGCGTTCCATGATACGGGCGATACCCAGCACATACAGACCCTTGGCATAGCGATGGAAGATGAAACCTATTAATACGCCACCGCACAGCGGTAACAGGAAACGCGCCAAGGGCGGCAGGGCCTCATAGTTTTCAGGCAAATGGCCCGGCAGCATCCCGGCCTGGATGGATTCCACGGCCAGCCGGAAGGCGACGATTACCGCGCCGGCGAGAAAGCCGGTCAATAGACCCATGCCGGAAAGCTGCAAGAGTGCATCGGGACGAGAGAGATGCAAACGATGGCGCTCCAGCCAGTGGGTAACAGCCTCAGATAGCAATGTGTCAGCTCCGGTCGGTAGAATGTGCTGCCATTAAAATAGCGGAGCACAGCAATCTTGTCAGTAACAGTCATGCAACTCGATCGGCCCGATGCCTATGAAATCACCACTGAGCTGGAATTGATGGAGAGTCTGCTGCCATTGTCGAATGCCCGCGTACTGGAGCTGGGTTGTGGCAGCGCCTGGATTGCCCGCCAGTTGGCTGAGCGTTATCCGGGCACAGCGTTCATCGCCACGGAGGTGGACCCGATACAACACGCCAAGAACCTGCCGCTCGAACTGCCGAATCTGCAGTTCAGGCTAGAGGGTGCGCAGGGGATTTCCCAACCGGACAACAGTATGGACATCGTATGGATGCTGAAATCACTCCATCATGTGCCCCGGGGCTTAATGGACAAGGCGATGCAGGAGATCAGCCGGGTGCTCAAGCCGGGAGGCCTTGCCTGGTTTTGTGAGCCGGTCTATGCGGGTGCTTTTAACGACCTGATGTGTCTGGTCCACGATGAGAAAGAGGTGCGTGAACTCGCCTTTGAGTCCATCAAGTCATTGGTTGCGACAGGCGCCATGCAGCTGATGGACGAAAAATTCATCGATGTGCCAGGGACTTATACAAGCTGGGAAGCATTTGAAACACGCTTCCTGTTAGTACTCTTTCAATATGATATTGCCGTGTTCAGAGCTAATCAGATGATTCAAGTCAAGGCGCAGTCCGCAGAGAATGGCAGGCCCTTCTCAAGGACTGCAACGCCGGATTGGATCATCTGGTTAGCTTCCTGTGGACGAGCCGGGAAGCGATCGTCCGCGTTGTTGCACCTCTTGGCAAGGGCCTGCCATTACCTGCGAGGCGCGCCTAGCGGACAATCGCTTCCCGACTCGCTGAACGCGGCAATATCATATTGAAAGAGTACTGTAACCCACACAGAACTGGCCATCGATAATCAGCGCTATGCAGAGATCCGCTCGGCCTTTATGGCGCATATGACGGAAGATGGCGCCCAGTTCATGAAGCCGCATCGAATCGATCTGTTGCAAAAGCCGCTTGGGAGCTAACTGTTACTTTTGGTGTGGCGTATATCAGCTTTTTAGTATCTAATGGTATGCTTGCGACTTGAAGTATGCCGGACCCCCTGATTAAATGGTAATTATTATTATTTAGGATTGCTTTCACAATGCCATCCATGAACAGACCGACTCAACCTAGCGCCGAACTGATCACCCTGGATCTCTTGCCAGTGGGAGAGCATGCGCGCATCGAAAGATTGAATGGCGGACGCGAGATGACCCGTCGTCTGCTCAGTCTGGGTCTGCGTGTGGGGTCGGTTGTGGATGTGTTGCAGCACCGCGGGCATGGGGTAGTGGTCGCCAGTCATGGCTCCAGGGTTGCCTTGGGTGGCGGCGTGGCGGCCAAGATACTGATGCTGCCCCTCGATCCCGACGCCGAAGTGTGAGTGGGGAGGGCCTGGGGCGTGGGTTTAACGGCAACGAATGGTCAGGACATTCCCACTCCCAAGGGTGACCAGAAGCTGACTATCGCCCTGGCGGGTAATCCGAATTGCGGCAAGACGGCCCTGTTCAATGCCCTGACAGGGATTCGCCAGCGCACCGGCAATTGGCCTGGCGTGACGGTGGATCGCAAGGAGGGTCGTTTCGATCTGGATGGCGAGGAAGTGACCGCCATCGACACCCCCGGTATCTACTCCCTGGACGCCTCATCCCTGGATGAACAGGTCACCCGAGACTATCTGTTGTCGCGGGATGCCGATCTGATCGTGAATATCGTCGATGCCTCCAATCTGGAACGCAATCTCTATCTCACCGTACAGATGTTGGAGATGGGCGTGCCGCTGCTGATTGCGCTCAATATGATGGATGTCGCCCGCCATCGCGGCATCCATATCGACATCGCGAAACTGAGTCAGGAGGTGGGTTGTCCGGTGGTGCCGATTGTAGCGGTGACCGGGGAAGGCATCATCAAGCTGAAAAGCGCGGTGCAGGATCTGGCCGCCGGCGAGGTGCCCGGAGGCTTTGCTCTGGCTCAGGATGAAGTGGTCGAACAGGCGATCAGCGAGATGGATGGCTTACTCAAGTCGGAGCCGGACAATGCAAAGCGGCACTGGTTGTTGCTGAAGATGCTGGAGGGTGACGAGTTTGCCCTGGATCATGCCGATCACAAGCTACTGCAACAGCTCGAGCCCTGGCGGCAGGCGATCGAAAAGCGCGCCAACGAAGAAGCCGATATCCACATTGCCGATACCCGCTATGGCCATGCCCATGCGTTGGCGCAGACCGTGGTCACTGAGCAGGGCCGGGTCGGCAAGACCATCAGCGACCGAATCGACAAAGTGGTGTTGAGCCGGATCTTCGGTGTGCCGGTGTTTCTCGCCGTGATGTATCTGATGTTCATGTTCTCCATCAATATCGGCGGCGCGTTCATCGATTTCTTCGATGGTGTCGCCGGAGCGTTTTTCGTGGAAGGCCTGGGGCATCTGCTACAGGTTGCGGGCAGCCCTGATTGGCTCATTGTGTTCCTCGCCAATGGCGCCGGCGGTGGTATTCAGGTGGTGGCGACCTTCATACCCATCATCACCGCCCTCTATCTGTTTCTCTCGGTGGTGGAAGACACCGGCTACATGGCGCGGGCCGCCTTCGTCATGGACCGTTTCATGCGTTCCATCGGGCTGCCCGGCAAGGCCTTTGTGCCCATGATCGTCGGTTTTGGCTGTAATGTCCCGGCGGTAATGGCAACCCGTACTCTGGAGAGTGAGCGGGAGCGGAAGCTGACCATCCTGATGAATCCCTTCATGTCCTGTGGTGCGCGACTACCGGTCTATGCGCTGTTTGCCGCGGCCTTCTTTCCCGCCAATGGCCAAAACCTGGTATTCAGTCTGTATCTGATTGGTATCACCGTGGCGATCCTCACCGGCATGATCATGAAGCGTACCCTGCTCTCAGGGGAGAGCACCGGATTCATGATGGAACTGCCCCCGTACCATATGCCAACAGCCAAAGGTGTCGCCCTGCGCACCTGGGACCGGCTGAAGCTGTTTATCAAGGAGGCGGGGCAGGTCATCGTGTTGATGGTGCTGGCGATCAACGTACTGAACTCGATTGGCACCGATGGCAGCTTCGGCAACGAGGATACGGAAAAATCGGTGCTCAGCGCGGTTGGCCGGGCGGTGACACCGCTGCTGGCGCCGATGGGCATCAAGGAAGACAACTGGCCAGCCACGGTGGGTATTTTCACCGGTGTGCTGGCGAAAGAGACGGTGGTTGGCACCCTCGACTCGCTCTACACCAGTCTGGCGGCGGATGCGAATGGCGGAGTCGAGCCGCGCGCCTTCGATCTCTGGGTCTCCCTCAAAGCCGCAGCGGCAACCGTGCCGGAAAACCTCCTCGGCGTGAAGGATCTGCTCACCGATCCGCTATCGATTGAGTTGGCTACCAGTGTAACGGCCGCCAAGACACAAGAGGTCAGTCTGGATGTATTTGGCGCCATGGCGGCCCGCTTCGACGGGCAGGCCGGGGCCTTCGCCTATCTGCTGTTTATTCTGCTCTATTTCCCCTGTGTCGCCACCATCGGTGCGATCAAACGCGAAACGGGCGTGGCCTGGGCGGGATTCGTTGCCGCCTGGACAACCGGCGTCGCTTTCCTCAGCGCCAGCCTGTTTTATCAAACAGCTAGCTATAGCAAACATCCCGACAGTTCCCTGGTGTGGATTATCGGACTGATTTCCAGTCTACTGCTGGTGATCGCCTTCCTGCGCCTCTGGTCGACCCGAGACAGGCAGCGGGTCGGCAGGGTTGAAGTATGATCCTCGCTGATATCAAACGTTACCTTGCCGAGCGCGGCCAGGCGACTTTGGCGGATATTGCACTGCACTGTGATGCCGAGCCGGATGCGGTAAGGGGCATGCTGGAGCAGTGGATCAGGAAGGGTAAGGTAGAGATGCAGATGGCCAGCGGCTCCTGTGGTTCAAGCTGCAGCAGCTGTGACCCGGCAACGGTGGAGATCTATTTTTGGCTGGACGGAAAGCCAGCCCCGGATACGCAAACCATCCACTTCAATCCGAGTTGTCAGAAGCAGAGTACGTAGGATGTGGTGAGTGAAGCGAACCGCATCAATCCTTGCCGCCATCTGCTGTGCATGGAAGCACAAATGCAACGAGAGCAGGATGCATTAGAGTTGCCATGGCGGTCGGCAGGTAATCGCTCCTGCATAGCCTGCACTTCCACCATCCATGGCGGTCGGCAGGTAATCGCTCCTGCATAGCCTGCACTTCGACCATCCATGGCGGTCTCGGCAGATGCGCTTCGCCAGGCTCAGCACATCCTACAGTCCTCAACCCTTGAGCTTGATCACCAGGGTGCTGATGCTGTTTTCCTTGGCGAGATTACGCACCCGGTTGAGCTGTGACTGGCTGGAAAAGGGGCCGCTACGCACCCGGTGGTAGGTATCCTTATTGTTGATGCTGACCTTTTGGATCTCCGCTTCGATGCCGATCAGTGCCAGGCGCGCCTTCATGCGGTCCGCATCGACGAATTTACGGAATGAGCCCATTTGCAGAATATAGGCCTCCTTGGCAGTTATCTGCTGTGGTTTGCTCTGCTCTGCCGGCTGCGCTTGTGGACGGGGCGATTTGGGGGGCAGAATCTCCTCATCCGGGATGAGTACCTCCATCTCCGGCAGTATGGTGTAGAACTGAAATTCAGGTTTGGGTACCGGTTTCCGGTTGTCCTCCGCAGGCAGAGGTTCGCCCGATGAGAGTCCGGGCACACGCCCGGCCGCCAGATCGGGACCCAGCTTCAGCCACACCAGCCCCATCACGAAGGCGCCGACAATAAACCCACCGAAAAACCACAGGCCGCCATTTGCGGGGGCTTGCTTTGCGCGCGGCCTTGGCGAGGCCCTATGCTTGTAATCCGCCATCTTGTTTGACTCTCCGGGTTACATCTTTTCGGGAGCTGAAACACCCAGCAGGTTAAGGCCGTTGCGCAACACCTGGCGCGTGGCCAGGATAAGTTTCATGCGCGCATCCCGCAGTGCTGTATCCTCAATGAGGAATTTGTGGGTGTTGTAATAGGTGTGAAAGTCGTTCGCCAGATCACGCACATAATGGGTGAGCTGGTGAGGTTCCTCATTCATGGCGGATGACTCCACCACCTCCGGGTATTTTGCCAGGTTCGTGAGCAGGGCCTGTTCATGCGATTCAGTCAGCAGCTGAAGATTTTCCCGGCCTGCTGTGAGTTCGATATTGATAGCCTTTTCCGCCGCCTGCTGCAGGACACTGCAGATCCGGGCATGGGCGTATTGCACATAGTAGACCGGATTGTCGCTGGATTGGGATTTGGCGAGATCGAGATCGAAATCCAGGTGTTGTTCGCACTTGCGCATGACATAAAAGAAACGCGCTGCGTCAGCGCCGACTTCCTTGCGCAGTTCGCGCAGGGTCACGAACTGGCCTGATCGGGTCGACATCTGGACCTTCTCGCCACCCCGGTAGAGGATGGCGAACTGCACCAGTAAGACATCGAGCTTGCTGGAGTCATCACCCAATGCCTCCAGTGCGGCCTTGACCCGGGGCACATAGCCATGATGGTCGGCGCCCCATACATCGATCACCCGGTCGAAACCACGCTCGAGCTTGTCCATATGGTAGGCGATGTCTGAGGCGAAATAGGTGGTCTGGCCGTTGTCACGCTCCACCACGCGGTCTTTCTCATCGCCGAAATCGGTGGACCTGAACCAGAGCGCCCCCTCTTTTTCATAGATATAGCCGGCCTTGCGCAGGCGCTCCAACGCCTTGTTGACTGCTCCGCTCTCGGTCAGGCTGCGTTCCGAGTACCACTCGTCATAGCGGGTGCCGAACTGCTCCAGATCGTCACGGATGTCATCCAGAATGGTATTCAGTCCGAGTTCGAAGACGAAGCGATACCGATTGTCGCCCAGCAGCTGCTTGGCGCGGGCAATGAGGGCGTCGATGTGCAGCTCCTTGTCGCCGCCCTCGGGTTCGTCGGCGGGGATGTCGGCAAACACCTCATCCGCACTGTGCTTGTAGAGCACGCCATGGTCCCGGTGCAGGCTGGCGGCGATGTCCCACACATAGTCGCCCTTGTAACCATTGGCCGGGAAGGTCAGCTGCTCATCGCACAACTCCAGGTAACGCAGCCACACCGAGGTGCCGAGGATGTCCATCTGCCGGCCGGCATCGTTGACGTAGTATTCGCGGTGCACCTCGAAGCCCACTGCGGCCAGCAGGTCCGCCACTACCGAGCCATAGGCCGCGCCGCGCCCATGTCCCACATGCAAGGGTCCGGTGGGATTGGCGGATACGAACTCCACCTGGACCCGTTTCCCCGCTCCGAGTCGACTGCGACCGAAGGACGGACCCTGTTCCAGGATCTCGGGAATCAACTGATGGTAGGCGGAGGGCGCCAGATAAAAGTTGATGAAGCCAGGTCCGGCAATCTCGGTGCGGGAAACCAGATCAGAGTCAGGCAGCGCCCCGAGCAATTTTTCCGCCAGGTCTCGTGGCTTGCTGCGTGCCACCTTGGCCAGCACCATGGCGATATTGGTGGCGAAATCCCCATGCTTGCTGTCCCGGGCTCGTTCAATGGTTGGGCTGGGCAGGGCATCGGCCGGAATCACGCCATCGCTCGCAAGGCGCTGCAACGCCTCGGAGACCAATTGCTGGATTTGAGTCTTCATCTGTCTTGTTTGGTTCTGCTGCAAGAAAACCCGTTAGGATATCAGGAATAGGCCGCTACAGGTGAGAATCGAGCATCAATTCAGCTCGGTACATCACAACATGCGGATGCGCTATATTCCTGATTAGGCCTGCCAATCCCTTTACGTGGAAAAATCTCAACATTCAGGAGAGTCTGTGCATGCACAACCATCCCGGAACCATCCACCCGCAGCACTGCTTCTGTCAGATCCCTGACTCGGAACTTATGTATTGGGTCAAGAAACGCTATCTGGAGAAGATCCCCACCCTTGATCTCCTCGATTCCACCGATGATCCCCACGAGAGAGAGGTGATCAGCATTATCTCGATGCTCGATCTTGATGAAGATACAATGCTGGAACTGATGGGGGATGTGGAGATGCCGATTCATCACATCGTGCATTGTCGAGAGCATGTCAAAAAGTTACTCGGGCTGGACCGGGTGATACCACACAAGTCATGAAGCAGCAGAGAGTGGTCAAACTGTGAACCCGGAAAATATATCGCTTTCAGATCAACTGTTCGCCAGGATGAGGAACCATCCGCTGTTGGTGGTGCTGATGTTCCTCGGGGCTATCCTGATTGCCCTGAGTCAGTTCACCCCGGCTACCGGCAAACTATTCAGTCAGATCAAGGATCTCTTTTCTGAATCAAGCTACCAGCTGGAAACGGATTTGTCGGATAAGACCTTGATGCTGCGCTGGAACGGGCTGGTCAACAGCTGGCGGCATCCGGTTAAAGAGCTTTCCTTTCAGAGCGAACTGCGGCTGCCCCTGGTATTAAGAAACGCAGGCAATAAGCTGGCCCAGATCGATGCACTGCGCCTGGTCTCCCAGTGGCAGGGCCGGCAGATCACCTGGGAGGCGCTATGGACCGCCCGGGATTTCGAATGGGAGCGCAATGCACCGATCGAACCCCAGATCCAGAAACAGCGTGATCGTCTGAACCCATTTGCCTTGGAGGCCGATCAACCCGGATTGCGACTCTCCATGGATTTCGTACCTGTGGATTATGCACTGGAACTGAGCAAGGGCCATTACCGGAATCAGTTGCAGGCCAAAGTGGCGGACACAGAAGGTTGGGTCGATTTGCTGCAGTTTGAATTCACGATTCCCGATGAGTTCGAATTGTCCGGCAGCCATGTTTCCAGGTACCAATACTGGCAAAGTTTCCCCTTGGAACAGCGACAAGCCACACTACGCTAGCGTGAGTTGCCTCAGGCTTTCTTGAAGAGCTGCTCTTGCCTGTTTTCAAAGGCCTTGAATTCCAGCGCATTGCCGCTCGGGTCAGCCAGGAACAAGGTCGCCTGTTCACCGGGTAATCCGGCAAAGCGAACATAGGGCTCGATGAGGAAATACGCCCCTTGCTTCTGGAGCCTGGCAGCCAGGGCCTTCCAGGCCTCCATGTCCAGGATGACGCCAAAATGCGGAACCGGCACCGCATGGCTATCCACCGGGTTGCTGGAGTTTTCGATGCGGGATGCACCTCCCGCGACCAGGTGACAAACCAGCTGGTGACCATACAAGTTGAAGTCGACCCAGGTAACGCTGCTCCTGCCCTCTGCGCAGCCCAGCAGGCCGGTGTAGAACTCCCGGGCCTCGGCGAGGTCCGTCACTGGAATTGCCAGATGAAAGGGGGGCGGATGCATGGTTGTCAATCGCGTTTCTCGGACTTTTGGATATCGAAGATGATCTTGCCTTCGAGCTGCTCCACTCTGACCCGGTTACCTTCCAGGCACTCGCCCTTTACGATCATCATGGCCAATGGATTTTCCACCTGCCGCTCAATTTCACGCCGCAGGGGGCGTGCGCCATACACCGGATCGAAACCATCACTCGCCAGTTTGTCCATGACGCTGTCTGTTACCTCCAGGGTGATTTGTTGCACGGCCATGCGTTGCGCGAGCTCTGCCACGAACATCCGGGCGATCTGCTGCACATGCTCTTTTTCCAGGTAGTGAAAGACAATCACATCGTCGAGGCGGTTGAGAAATTCCGGTTTGAAAAACTTTTTTACCTCGTGCAGCACCAGCTGCTTGGCCTCCGCATAATCGGGGGTAGCGGACTGGACGAAGCCGATTGGCCGTTTGTCCGGAGATAGAGATTCCGTACCCAGATTGGAGGTGCCGATCAGAATGGTATTTCGAAATGAGACCGTACGCCCCTGCGCATCGGTGAGGTGGCCGTCCTCGAGGATCTGCAGGAGCATGTTGAAGACGTCCGGGTGGGCCTTCTCCACCTCATCCAGCAATACCACGGTGTAGGGGTTGCGCCTGACCTTTTCGGTCAGCTGGCCCCCCTCGCCATAACCGATATAACCGGGTGGAGCGCCGATCATCTTCGAGACCTCGTGCCGTTCCATATATTCCGACATATCCAGCCGAATGATGCGTGACTCGTCATCCAGCAGGAAGGCGGCCAGGGCCCGCGCCAGTTCGGTCTTGCCGACTCCGGTGGGGCCAAGAAACAGAAACGAGCCGATGGGCCGCCTGGGTGAGGTAATGCCGGCCCGGTTGCGCCGAATCGCATCCGCCACAGCGGACACCGCATCCTCCTGACCGACGATACGTTTGTGTAGATTGTCTTCCATGCGCGAGAGCTTGTCAGATTCGGACTCCACCATGCGGGCGACAGGTATGCCGGTCCAGTTGGCCACTACTTCAGCGATGTCTTCCTCGGTCACGGTGGATTCAACCTCACTGCGTTCCTGTTCCCAGGCCTGGCGGGCCTCCTGCAGCTGGTGCTCGATCTTGAAGATCTGCATCTGCAGGTGGGCGGCCTCTTCATAGTCCTGTTGGTTGTAACGCGCGCTTTTATCCCGCAGCAGGCGGGCGCGTTGCTGCTCCAGTTCCTTGACCGGATGTGGAATGGAGATCAGCCGGATATGTTTGCGCGAGCCCGCCTCGTCCACCAGGTCCACCGCCTTGTCCGGCAGCCGTCGGTCCGAGATGTAGCGTTCCGAGAGACGGGCGGCAGCTTCAAGGGCCTGCGGCAGATATTGAATCTGGTGGTGGGTTTCATAACGCGGGGCTATGCCCTTGAGAATGCTGATCGTCTCCTCGATGGTCGGCTCTCTGACCAGCACCGGGTGGAAACGCCGCTCCAGGGCCTTGTCCGCCTCCACGAAGCGGTGATACTCATCCAGGGTGTCGGCGCCGATGACCTGCAGGCTGCCCTGGGCGAGTGCGGTTTTCAGCAGGCTCGGGGCGTCGATGCCGCCGCCACCTGCGCCGGCGCCTACCACGGTATGCAGTTCATCGATGAACAGTATGACTTGCCCGTGGGCCTCGATCACCGCATCCCGCACTGATTTGAGCCGTTCCTCGAACTCCCCGCGCATCTTGGCCCCGGCGATGATCTCCCCCATGTCCAGGGCCATCAAGCGCTTGTTGAGCAGGGTGTCCGGGACATCCGCATCAGCGATGCGCTGGGCCAGTCCTTCGACAATGACGGTTTTGCCTACACCAGCCTCACCGATCAGCGCCGGGTTGTTCTTCTTGCGGCGGGACAGGGTCTGGATGACCTGGGTAATCTCTTGCTCGCGTCCAATCACCGGGTCCAGTTCTCCGGCGCGGGCCATTTCGGTCAGGTCTCTAGTGTACTGTTGCAGCGGATCCTGCCGGCTCTCGGCATCCTGTGCCTTCAATGCCCTGCCGCCGCGCAGGTCTGTCAGCGCCTGACGGGCCTGCTGCTGCGAGATGCCGGCATCCTGCAGTAGTTTGGCGGTAAATCCCGCTTTGTCATCAAACATGGCCAGGAACAGCGTGCCGGTTCCAATGTAGTCGTCACCCAGGGCCTGGGCCTCTTCGTCGGCAAGGCGGAAGACTTCATTGACCTCCTGGGAAGCCACGACCTGATTCGCCTTGACGGGTAGCGCATTCTGATGCTGCTGATGGATCTGATCGATGATGCGCTCGATGGCCGCCTGGTGGTCGTGCAGCAGGCCCTCCAGGATCTTCACGGCTTCGGAGTCCCGCTGGATCAGCAGGGCCAGCAGAATGAAATCCGGCGTCAGCAGGTTTTCGTGCAGGGTCGTCATCTCGGCTACGGCCTTGTCGAGGGTCTGCAAGACCTTCTCGGTGCTTTTCTGGACATAGTTTTGAAACATGAGCTTTGGTTTTCGCCTGTTAGATCTGCCCAACTATTGTGAATTCTGCTGCTGAACCTCATTTATGCCACGAAGAGTGCGACCGAATCCACATCTTTCCATCTCACGGTAAAGTCCGGGAGAACTTTCAATCACAGTAGTTGTTCAACATAGCTGCACGGGAATGAAACGCCTGTCAGCCTCACACAAGTTCTGCAGGCAGGAATATAGGCTGGCATTCTGAAAGGGTTTTAGTCCGGTGTGATGACTAGGTAATAACAATGCGTCAGGAAACCAAGGAGCAAGTTTAAGGAACTATTCACGGCACCGTCATCGCCGTGTCATTTAGCTTCCATAGGCTTTGGGTCCACCAAGAGGAGAGATGAGAATGAGTGTGGAAAAACGCTATAGTAAAAGGCTGCCGCTGCATGGTGATGTTTATATCCGATATCGTAAACAACGTGCATTCCCGGCAAAAGCAATGGACTGTTCACAGTATGGGATGTCACTGAGAACGGAAAATCTTACGCTGCTCAACGGCGCAATGGTTGAGCTGGATCTAATCTTTAACAATCGAAACTGGCAGATTACCGGGCTGGTAACACACACCGGGCGAAATGCGCTTGGGGTCATGTTCTGGGATGCACAGCCGGAATTATATAGAGCGGTGCTGGATACTCTGCCTGTGTTACCAAATGACAGGGGGCTGGAGTTAAACACTCAGCAAAGTCCTATTCCCTACGCGGGGAAGTCGGCTCAATAAATGCGAGGTTGCCGGAGCCCTGTGGGCCAGAGATGAAACGCTATTATATTTTGCATCAGCTTAGGTGTTTTTTCGGCTCGTCATCTTAATGTCATAATGCTCCGGTCTAATATGGGCCTTCTCAGTTAGTAGAGGGACTTTCCGATGGCAATCCCCAGAATACTTGCCGTTGATGATGAGCCGGCCGTTGGTGAGATGCTGCGTTTTATCCTCGAGCAGGATGGTTTTCAAGCCGATTTTGTTGAGGATGCAACACAAGCAATCAGCAACATCAATAAGTCACGTCCAGATCTGGTATTACTGGACTGGATGCTGCCAGGGATGAGCGGCGTCGAACTGGCCGAGCGTCTCAAACAGAATAGTGATACCAAGTCGATCCCGATCATCATGCTTACCGCAAAAGGTGAAGAGGATGACAAGGTGAAAGGGCTGAATGTAGGGGCTGACGATTACATCACCAAGCCCTTCTCTGCCCGTGAATTGCTCGCCCGAATTCGCTGCATACTCAGACGTGTCTCGCCATTACTTGCAGGAGAAGCGCTGGACTGTGACGGCTTGGTGCTCGATCCGGTCAGTCATCGAGTATTGGCTGATGATCACAAGATCGAGCTGGGACCGACTGAATTTCGTCTGCTGCATTATTTCATGACTCACCAGGATAGAGTCTTTTCCCGCAGTCAGCTGCTTGACCGCGTCTGGGGCACTAACGTGTATATTGAGGAACGCACCGTGGATGTGCACATGCGGCGCTTGCGCAAGGCGCTGCAGCCTGTTGCCAAAGATCAGATGCTGCAGACGGTGCGCGGGGCCGGTTATCGTTTCTCCATGGCCGAATGAGTTAAGGAACACTCGCACGAGTAGCTTTTAACATATTCGCATACTTGCCAGTCAGGCCAGGTCGATCTTCCTGGCCTTTCCGGTAGTTCACTTTTTCAATGTCAACAGATCTCCATCACCATCAGTTCTTCCGTATCCGTGATTTCTTGCAAGGAATCCCGTGAACCTTGCTTGAATGAAACTGTCACGCGGATTATTCATTGTTCTGTCATCCCCGGGTCACACTCTCATCTAATTATATCTTCATAATGCGCGACCCACTGCAATACAACTAGATTCATAATCTATTGGGAGTATCGAAATGAAGA
>CAWCOA010000028.1:0-51128 GCA_963797085.1 uncultured Gammaproteobacteria bacterium | reverse complement strand
GGTACTCTATCCAGCTGAGCTACGGGCGCATATTTGTGGAGCGCAAATTCTGAGGATTCTATGCTCGTTTGTCAATTAAATCCGGCATTCCACCATCTTTTTAGATGGCGGAGAGAGAGGGATTCGAACCCTCGATGGAGCTATTAACCCCATACTCCCTTAGCAGGGGAGCGCCTTCAGCCGCTCGGCCATCTCTCCTAGTTGAGTCAGGAAAGTACGATTGTACTGTTCCTTAACGAGGCCAGGATTGTACAGATTTATTTCCCTGCAAACAAAAAAACTTTGCCATCCTTAGCAAAGCTTTTGATCTGGAAGTTATGAGGCCTCCAGTTTTACTAAGAGTGTTATTCAGCTGATTGCTGTTCAGCCTGTTCTCTCTTTATGCGTTCGTAGATCTCCTCTCGGTGCACTGTTACATCACGTGGTGCGTTAACGCCTATCCGCACCTGGTTACCTTTGACGCCTAAAACAGTCACGGTAACTTCATCACCTATCATCAAGGTTTCGCCAACACGGCGGGTTAATATCAACATCTTCAGTCTCCCTGAATTTCCTTTTATGTTATTTGTTCAGGTACTTCTGAACATTCTTTAGTTCCCGAACAACGCCAACCAAGCCTCGTAGTAATTCACGGGACCGGCTAGTTCATTCTAGCAACTGATTGGACCGTAACAAAGTAGTCATAATTCCCTCGGTGACGTTTTATTCCTTTAAATACAAATAAGTAATTTTATTCTTACACCGTTTCAGCTTCGTTTAGCTCAAAGGCCGCATGGAGTGCGCGTACACCTAACTCCAGGTATTTTTCATCGATCACTACAGAAATCTTGATTTCTGAGGTGGATATCATGCGAATATTTATCCCTTCTCTTGCCAGGGTTTCAAACATCTTGCTGGCAATTCCAGCGTGAGAACGCATTCCAACACCCACCAGAGACAGCTTGACGGTCGTATCATCGCTCATGACATCTCTAGCGCCCAGTTCCCGGGATGTCTGCTGGAGAATACTTACTGCCTTTTTGAAATCATTTCTGTGCACCGTAAATGAAAAATCGGTGGTTGCTTCGTCAGCCGCGATATTCTGAACGATCATATCGACCTCGATGTTCTGGTCAGCGATCGCCTTCAGAATCTTGTGCGCCACCCCAGGCTGATCCGGCACACCGAGAATGCTCAGTTTGGCCTCATCGCGGCTGAATGCGATACCAGAAATCTTTGCCTGTTCCATGTTCTCTTCCTCAAAAGTAATCAGGGTGCCTTCGCCCTCTTCAAAGCTGGAAAGAACCCGCAGAGGTACATTATATTTGCCGGCAAATTCCACGGCACGGATCTGCAGCACCTTGGATCCGAGGCTGGCCATCTCCAGCATCTCTTCAAAGGTTATCCGATTCAAGCGGCGAGCTTTCGGCTCAACCCTCGGATCAGTGGTGTAGACACCGTCCACGTCGGTATAGATCTGGCATTCATCGGCTTTCAGAGCCGCAGCCATTGCCACCGCCGTGGTATCCGATCCGCCACGCCCAAGGGTAGTGATATTGCCGTGCTCATCGACACCTTGAAAACCGGCCACTACTACCACCCTGCCGGCATCGAGATCTGCCTTTACGCGTGCACCATCGATATCCTGGATACGTGCCTTACTATGGGCATTATCGGTAAGTATGTGCACTTGGCTACCCGTATAGGATCGAGCAGGACAGCCGAGTTTCTGTAACGCTAAAGCGAGCAAGGCGATCGTGACCTGCTCTCCGGTGGAGACCAGCACATCCATCTCACGCGGATCTGGAGCATCATCGATCTCGTCAGCCAGTGCTATCAAGCGGTTGGTCTCGCCCGACATGGCAGAGACCACGACCACAACCTGGTCGCCGCCGGCCTGCCTGGCCTTGACCTTCTCAGCCACAGCCATGATTCGTTCGATGGTTCCGACGGATGTACCGCCATATTTCTGGACGATGAGCGCCATTTTTAATATATTTTTTGGATTATGTGACTATCCACGGTAGAGCCGCAGCTACAAACGGCGCAATTAAACACTAAATCGAGTGCAGATTAAACCATCACTGTTTAATCAAGCACTTGAAATTTGCTCTTTCAGCTGCTGAGATTTTTCGATACCCATGGCTCGACCAGGGCAAGCGCATCACCCAGGGCCGCCGGATTGTTGCCTCCCGCCATTGCCATATCGGGCCTTCCGCCGCCTTTTCCACCGACCTTTTCGGCCACCAACTTCACCAGATCTCCGGCTTTCATCTGGCCGGTCAGGTCCTTGGTCACCCCTGCTACCAGTGAGACCTTGTCACCACTGACCGCTGCCAGCACAATCACGGCTGAGCCCAGTTTATTTTTCAGCTGGTCCATAGTCTCACGCAGGGATTTAGGATCGGCACCTTCCAGATTGGCGGCCAACACCTTCACTGCACCGATATTTACCGCACTGGACGCCAGATCGCTACCCGCCGCGCTGGCCAGCTTGGCTTTCAACTGCTCAAGCTCCTTCTCCAGCTTACGGTTGCGATCCATCAGTTGCACAACCTTATCCTCAATCTCGTCGCGACCGGCCTTGATGAGTTCGGCAACTCGCTGTACCCGCTCTTCATCCGCCTCCATCCACTCGATGGCGCGCTGACCGGTGACTGCTTCAATCCGCCGCACACCGGCGGCGATACCTGTTTCTGAGGTAATCTTACACAGGCCAATTTCTCCAACTGCGCGAACATGGGTGCCACCGCATAACTCGGTGGAGAAATCCCCCATCCGCAACACCCTCACATCGTCAGCATATTTTTCGCCAAACAGGGCCATGGCGCCGGAATTCTTAGCCTCTTCGAGTGCCATGATGCGGGTTTCGACCGGATGGTTGTGGCGAATCTGCTCATTCACCAACTGCTCTATCTCCTGCAGCTGCTCACGGCTGATAGGCTCGAAATGAGAAAAGTCGAAGCGCAGCCGATCCGCCTCCACCAGAGAGCCTTTCTGTGCCACATGCTCGCCCAAGATCCGCCGCAAGGCTGCATGCAGCAAGTGAGTTGCCGAGTGGTTGAGCGCTGTAGCCTGGCGGGTGAAGCCATTCACCTGGGCATTGACCCGGTCACCAACCTTCAGCGGACCTTCCTCGAGCTTGCCGATATGACCGAACACATCCCCTCCCTGCTTGCGTGTATCGTCGACTTCAAACAGGCTGGCATCACCTTCCAATACACCCAGATCGCCGGCCTGACCGCCAGACTCGGCATAGAATGGGGTACGATCAAGAATCACCATGCCGGCGTCGCCCGCCTCCAACTGCTCCACCGCCTCACCATCCCGGTAGAGGGCAAGCACGCTGGATGATGCACTCTCCAGATGGTCGTAACCGGTAAACTCGGTATCACCCTCGACGTTCAGGCTGACCATCTCTTGCGCCGCAAAGTGACTGGCTGCACGGGCTCGATCACGCTGCGCCGCCATAGCCTTTTCAAAACCGGCACTATCGACCTGCAGATCCCGCTCCCGGGCAATATCCGCAGTTAGATCAACGGGAAAACCATAGGTATCGTAGAGCTTGAACAGGGTCTCTCCGGGTATCTCATTGCCATCGAGGCCCGCAATGGCCTCATCAAGGATCTTCATACCCTGTTCCAGAGTCTCCGCAAAGCGCTCCTCTTCCAGACGCAGCACACGCTCCACCTGGGACCGCGCCTTGAGTAATTCCGCATAGGCCTCTCCCATCTCCTGACAGAGGCTTTCAAGCAGTTTGTAAAAGAAGGGTTCTTTCATGCCCAGCATGTAGCCATGCCGGATGGCGCGGCGAATGATACGCCTCAGCACATAGCCACGCCCTTCATTGGAGGGCATGACCCCATCCACGATCAGAAACGCGCAGGAGCGTATATGATCGGCGATCACTCGCAACGACTTCTCTTGCAGATTGTTGCAGCCGGTAATCGCTGCGGCGGCCTTGATCAGATTGGCGAACAGATCGATCTCATAATTACTGTGCACCCCCTGCAGCACCGCAGCCAGACGCTCCAAGCCCATGCCGGTATCCACCGAAGGTTTGGGCAGCTCGGTCATTTTGCCATCCGCATCCCGGTTGTACTGCATGAACACCAGGTTCCAGATCTCGATGTATCGATCCCCTTCCTCTTCCGGTGAACCGGGAGGACCGCCCCAGATATCCTCCCCATGGTCGTAGAAGATCTCGGAACAGGGCCCGCAGGGTCCGGTATCGCCCATGGACCAGAAGTTGTCGCTCTCATAGCGCTTGCCGCCGGGCTTATCACCGATACGGGTGAAGCGGCCGGGGTCGACGCCGACCTCTTTCAGCCAGATCTCTGCCGCCTCAGCATCCTCATGATAGACCGTAACCCACAGCTTCTCCGCAGGCAGACCGCAAGTAACGGTGAGAAATTCCCAGGCATAGCGGATTGCATCCTGCTTGAAATAATCGCCGAAACTGAAATTGCCGAGCATTTCGAAAAAGGTGTGGTGGCGAGCCGTATAGCCGACATTTTCCAGGTCATTGTGTTTGCCGCCGGCACGCACACAACGCTGAGAACTGGCAGCACGCACATAGTTGCGTTTGTCACGCCCGAGAAACACGTCCTTGAACTGAACCATCCCCGCATTGGTAAACAGCAGAGTGGGATCATTCATCGGCACGAGCGGACTGCTGGCTACGACCTGATGCTCATGGCCGGCAAAAAAGTCCAGGAAGGCCTGGCGAATATCTGCGCTGGTTTTCATGTCTGAGAAAGCGAAATCAACCGAAAAAAACAAGCCAAACAAGATAGCAGGAACCGATTGAAAATGCCCGTTTTCTTGAATGGTTTGCCAGTAGTTAAAAATCGTTGTTGAACAGGAAACGCCCGATCAACTCGCCGGGAAATCCACGGTATTCGAGAAACCTTGCCCGTCTCGCGATCTCTCTCTGATCAGCGGCAGGTTCTGTCCCGTATTTGTTGTCGTGTACCCGGTGTAATAGAGTAGGCCAGTCCGCCCCATAGGTATCGAGCGTTTCGGCAATCAGCTCGTCACTGACGCCCCGCTCGCGTAGCTCAGCACGGATACGTATTGGTCCGTTACCTTTGCGCACACGCTCCTCGCAATAGTTTTCCGCAAAACGCTGGTCACTCTGCAGGCCCTGGCGCGCCAAGTCATCCAGTACCGGTTCTATGTCATCCCCGACATAGCCCCGGGCGCAGAGCTTGCCGTGTAGCTGCTTGCGGGAGTGTTCGCGCGCCGTCAGCAAGCGCACGGCGGTCTGTTCGATCTGGTTGAGTGGAGAATCGCTCAGGCTTCTGCCTCGACAGTTTCCGCTGTTTCTGGCTGAGGCAGCAGTTCGGCCCGGATGCGGGTCTCGATATCGTTGGCAATATCCGGGTTTTCCTTGAGGAAATTGCGCACATTCTCCTTGCCCTGGCCGATGCGGTCACCGTTATAGCTGTACCAGGCGCCGGCTTTATCCACGATGTTCTGCTTCACGCCTAACTCAATGAGTTCACCCTCGTGGGAGATACCTTCGCCATAGAGAATCTCGAACTGCACCTGCTTGAAAGGAGGCGCCACCTTGTTCTTCACCACCTTCACCCGGGTGTCATTGCCAACCACCTCGTCGCCCTTCTTGATCGCGCCGATACGGCGGATGTCGAGCCGCACCGAAGAGTAGAACTTGAGTGCATTGCCACCAGTAGTGGTCTCCGGGCTGCCGAACATGACACCAATCTTCATGCGGATCTGATTGATGAAGATCACCAGGCAGTTGGTGCGCTTGATATTGGCGGTGAGCTTGCGCAGCGCCTGAGACATCAGGCGCGCCTGCAGGCCGACATGAGAATCGCCCATATCGCCCTCGATCTCGGCCTTCGGCGTCAGCGCGGCTACCGAGTCGATCACCACCACGTCCACCGCACCTGAGCGCACCAGCATATCGGTGATCTCCAGGGCCTGCTCACCGGTATCGGGCTGGGAGACCAGCAGTTCATCCACATTAACCCCCAATTTTTCCGCATACTGCGGATCCAGGGCATGCTCCGCATCGATGAAGGCGCACGTGCCCCCTACCTTCTGGGCCTCGGCCACCACCTGCAGGGTCAACGTGGTTTTACCTGAAGATTCAGGGCCGTATATCTCCACCACCCGCCCTTTAGGCAAGCCACCGATGCCGAGGGCGATATCCAGATTCAGGGAGCCCGTTGAGATGGTCTCGATATTACTCATGGCGCCAGTGTCCCCCATGCGCATTACGGAGCCCTTACCGAACTGTTTTTCGATCTGTCCCAGGGCGGCACTCAAGGCCTTTGCGCGGTTTTCATCCATTCGTTCTATCCTCATGCAAAATCAGTTGGGGAAGTCAGCTCCACTAGCGTCCATGCGAGGGCCAACTTAAGAAGGTGGGAAATTATCACACAGCCACAGGCTCACGTCATGAGTCCCTGAACTGTCATTTCATACAATTTCAGGATCGATCTTGCTGATTATTGCGCCGCGTCACGAGCCGCGAAGTGCCTGGCAGTCAATTCCTTGCCCGAGCCGCTATCGATTTCAAAGCCCGGCCTGTTCGTTGGTCACCTTTAAGAGCTGCTCGCTGTCAGCAAGTTTCTCACTCGTAACCTGAGCTATTGTTGCATCCCGGATTTTCAACAACTGCTCGCGGGCTTCGACAAGCCGCAGGGCTCGGGACTGATTGGTCGCTAATATAGCCAGCGCCTGATCACGGTATTCAGCATCCGGCAGCTGTTCGAACAAGTGTAACGCATCCGCGAAACCACTGTCGGCTTCAGGCTGCCTACCAGCACGACTGGCAAATCGAGCACTTTCTGCAGAGATAACCATCTTTTCCAAAGGGTTGGCAAGCGATATGGCAACCTCGTGAGCCTGCTTGAAGGATTCCTCTGCCAACTTGAGGTATGCCGGGTCCTGTGCCTGAGAGAGACCCAGCATGGCATAGGCCCGCGCCCTCGAGAAAGGAGACTGAATAACCTCAATCGCTGTCATGGCGGCGCCAATATTTCCGTTGGAGAGCTGATCCGATACGTTGGCATAGAGTGTATCGTTACGTACGAGCGGGTCCGCAATAGCTCCTGCAAGCTCGGTAGCGGCCTGCATATCGCCCAGCTCCCGGTAGAGCTGGGAGGCCTGCTGCAGAACCAGATCACGTTCATTGGGTAACTCAAGAGCCTTGCCTCCTTTGGCCATATCCTGCAGGAGAACCAAGGCACCGCCACGATCACCCGCCCTGAGATAACTTTTTACCACAAAACCGAGACAGGTCAGGAGTTCGCGCTGACCATCGATCCTGCGCAAGCCTTCATGGGAGTGCTGATGTGCTATCCGTGCAGCCTTGTCGATCCCTAGGTTACTCAGCATAGCGAAAACCTCAGCTGAGGTTTTCGCTTGGTCGCAGGGTGCGGAGGCGGACTCTGCGATGACCCGAGCCTTCATGGCCGTCGCCTCTGCGATCAGCGCCTTTCCCGGGATCTTCGCCTGACTCCGGGCAATACTGTGCAGGGCCTCGACCCTCAGCCGATTATCTTCCGGCAGGGTCTCGATCCGCTGCAACAGATATTCGAAAACCTGATCGGATTCCGGCATTCTGTCTCTGGCAGCCAACCAAACTGCCAGTTTGGCGCCACCTTCCATCAGCAGTCGCTGATCATGGATCAGTCCCATCAGCGCCAATCCCGACTCAGTACGATTCTTGACAGTCAGTTCGTAAACCTGCCGCAGAAGATGCGCATCCCATTCCGGATCGCTACCAAGATCATCGAACATCTTACGGACGAATTCCGAAGATGATGTCCCAGCCTGTGATAGTGCATCCCCCGCTTTAGTCGAGGTGGCTGGCAAGTCAGTCCTGCCGTTAAAGGTGAGCTGCAGCTCATCTCCGACCGCTATCAGGGAGTTGTCGCCAATACCCGCAGAGGGTCCGGCCTCCTGAACATCAGAAATGACTTGGACAGTCTCAGCCCCTGCAGTAATCGATGTTAGTGGGCCAACGGCCGGTTCAGTCTGTCCATCCAACATCCCAGTCACCTGCATATGGGTCAGCATGGCCGGGTCCAAGCTGGCGATGGCCTCGGGTGGCAGATTCGCCAGAATTTGCGTCGGTGAAGTGTTTGGTATGGTATTCAATGCCTGGATATTCTCTTCACCGGCCAGGGTGCCGGGAAAAGCGGCTTGCGTAGACATAGGATACGGCTCTTCATCCAACTCATTGAGGCTGTCATACGCCACCACACCACCCACACCCAGTATCAGCCCGAATGCAAAAATTGCAGTCGCTGAACTGATCAACGCTTTGCGACGGGTCACAAAACGTGGCAGTCCCAGCTCTTTTCTGATCTCTTCTTCCAGGCGTCTGCGCCGGGCTTCCTCTTGAAGACGCTGCTTTTCTTCCTGTTGGGCTTTTTCTGCAAGCTGGCTCTTTGCCAGCAGGGCGCGTTTGATTTTTTCGCGTTCGAGTTTCAGGTTATCACTGTATTTTGCGAAGACAACATTGCACGATGCACAGACATCCGGCTCATCCTCACCTTCAGCAAATTTATGCACATGGCCACAGGCCGGGCAGCCCAGGGTATGCTGCATCTTTTCCAATGGGACCAATTCCAAGTCAGCACCGCTTTCATTGCAGGGCCGGGTGTTGCATTTGAAGCCTATGGCAGTCAGTTTTCGCTCATATTTTTTGACGACATCAGCGGATACCCTTTTGAGCAGGACAACTGACTTTTTTTCCAGCATGAGCTCAACTTTTCCAGAAGATGTCTTCAGCATCTTGGCCAGCGTGTTAATCGCATCCATTCGTTCGGCGCCTTGTAAAGTCGTACCGAACAGCAGCAGGTCATAGAGTCTGGTTTCGTTATTCATGTAACACCCAATTCTTAAAATCCAATTAACGAAATTGCCGGAAAGCAGGTTGATGGGAAAGATCAGGTTCCCTAGCGTCCAGTTCTGAGGCTTTCTTTAGAGATAGATACGGAAAAATCGAACAGCCGGGGACTCACATGCGCCTTGACCACCTGCCCCCCTTTTCTCTGAAGATTGTGGGATTATTTCAAGCGCCAGCGATTCAGTATGCGGTACCTGGGCTGGCCTGGTGCGCCGCCGCCAGAAGTAGCCAGGACAAAATCACCGGCATGCCACTCGATGGGTTCATCGAGCGGCCCAGGCTGGGCATGTCGCACCTTGCGGTGCAATGTCACATGGGGCTTATAGGGGCGTTTTTCTGGCTCGAAACCGCAATCCAGGAGCCCGTGCTGCAAGCGCTTGACCAGATTCTGCAGGGCCTCCGGCTGCTCAGTGGGTCCACACCAGAGGATTCTCGGTCTGGGCCAATGACCGAGGGTGTCGATTCTTAACGTGAAAGGGGGGGTATCGATAGCCTCCGCCACCTGCTGGATGCAAGGGAGTCGTTCATCATCCACCAAGCCCAGGAAGACCAGGGTGATGTGCAGGTCATTGGGATGATGCAGGCGCCCGCCCTGTGGGCTGAAGCGCTTGGCCAGCATAAACAGCCGATCACGGGCCTTTTGCTCCGGCCAAAGTGCGAAAAACAGCCTCCCCTCAGTCATTTCCGACCAACTTCAGCAGCTGTTTCAATGCGTACTCGACCGCCTGTCTGCGCACCGCTTGCCGGTCGCCGGGGAACTTCTCCGTTGTAGAGATTGCCTCTCCCCCCTTTGACTGCCAGGCGAAACAGACCGTACCTACCGGCTTGGCGGGTGTACCGCCTCCGGGTCCGGCGATGCCGCTGATCGCCAGGGTCACATCAGCATCGCTGGCCTTGAGCGCACCTTGGGTCATCTCGGCAACCGTCTCTTCACTCACCGCGCCACAGGTCTCCAGCGTCGCTGCCTGCACCCCCAGCATCTGCTGCTTGGACTGATTGCTGTAGGTCACGAATCCCCGGTCGAACCACTGGCTGCTGCCGGCAATCCCGGTCAGGACCATGGCGACCCAGCCGCCGGTGCAGGATTCCGCCACCGCCAGGCGGAGTTGTTTTTCGCTCAGGAGTTGCGCCACCTGAATGGCCAGTTCCTCAAGACCGGCAGTTTCATGGCCCTCCATCCACTACCGCCTATTTGGTTGAAACCCGAAGATTTTTCTTCTTCGGCAGTTCACCCTCCGACTGCCAGGTGATGCGCAGATTGATGCGGTGACGATTCTCCTCCTGATTGGCGGTCAGCTTCAGATGCAACAGACCATCTGGCTGCAGCACCATCTCATCATCCTCATCACTCAGATTGAGTCGGCCCTTGCCGATGCCCTGGCTGACGGCCTTTAGAATGGCCTGGATCGATTTAGCATCCTGAAGTGATTCATGACGAAAACTTTTTTTACCCTGTTTCATGATCCTAGAGTCCTCAGTTGACCGCTATTGTGCGTACTTTAACGTGTTTAATATATGCGATTAATTAGCAGTTTTGATTTTCTTGGGGTAAGTGAACAGCGCTATACCGCGAATGTCACGCTTCTAGCAGCGCATGACCGCGTTACAACTCCTTGGAATAGCATAACTATTCCGTGTCGTTGTGCGCCGTGCATGGATGCACAAGTGTCGCAGGCACAGGACGTGCGGGAGCGATCCTTGCCCTGCACTACCATAAGCACACCCTTCACGGTATTCAACTGAGGACTCTAGGATTAAATTACCTAAGCAGTCAGCCGAGTGAAGCGGGATCAAAGACCTTGATGAAGGGATAGTCGGTACTGACGCCCATCACCAGTTTGTCGGGATGAAAGATGGTCACTGCAGCCCCGCAGCCTGTCAGCCCCTCTTTTTTTCGGGTATTGCGGTCAATCGTTGCATCACACTCGAAATTGACCATCCCTTTGCGCACCATGATCCGTTGTCCGTGATGCCGGTTGTCATGCCCATGCACGATGGCATGAATTCCCGCCTCATGGATCAGCCTGACGCCTTTTTGAGTCAATGGCATATCCACTTCACGATACTTGGTGCGGATGATGTTCGCCAGCGGACCGTAATAGAACTCAAACAGCTCCTCTTTCACATGGTCATGAAACTGTGCATTCAATTGTTTCACACCATATTTACTCACCAGCTTGGCCGCCCGGTCATCCAACCCGGCATGCACGAACAGGAATGAGCCCCGCTGATAGGCCAGGCGCATCCGCTCAAAGAACCAGGCGAATTCGCCCTTGGGATGCAGGAACAGCTCTTGCCATTTGAGCGCCGCCGCATAGACCCTGCGCAGCGAAAGACCCGCTTTAGCGCAATCCTCCTCAAAGCTGGCGCTCTTCTCCTCAAGACGACTCATTTCACGCTCCACCCGGTTTTCCGGCATGGCCCACTGGGCCAGCTTGGGAAACTCCTTGAACCAACGCTTGGGCGGGTAGAGAATCCGTCGACATTCCCGGGTTGAAGGTATGCCCTTGAGGGCATGCGACCCTTGTAGATAATGCTCTGACACCTCTTTCAGGAACGGAACCGCCTTGACACCCATGCGAATGAAGAAATGATCGTGCAACGGGTCCCGCTCCATGCCCACAGAACGAATACCCAGTTTGATACGGATATCGTGATTCCCTGCGAGAATGCGGACTCTGGCGCCTTTATCAATCAAGCAATGGATTGTCCGCAGCAGCCGCAGATTGCTCGGACCCTTATCGAAACAGTCACCACCAATGACGAACCGGGCGCGTTTACCCACCTTGGTGAGTTTAAAGTCATGATCGGCACTGCCGGTCTTTTTCACCCCGCCTGAGGCCACCAGGGAAGCCAGGAAGGCATCGGAATCCGCGTGCAGATCAGAAAAGAAATAGAGCGGTCTTTTCGGCCAGCTCCAGGGGTTTTCATCCAGCAACTGCTGCAAGGTCTCACTGGACGATGCCCGATGGCCTTTGTCCTTGCCGATTGACTGCTGTTTACCGAGTAACCAGGGTTGTGCTTTGACAGGCAGTTCCATATCCAGCCATTCCTGTCCCTGATAGCGTGGCAGCCTGGATTTATTATTCTTCTGGCTCATTTCATACAGTCAACTTGGTCAGTCGGTGAAACCATCATGTCGTTTGCGCAGTTTCCAGTCCCCCGCAACATGCCGCCAATGGCCGATGTCCAGTCTCTCGATAAACACCGGACGGCAGTGGTACATACTCAGCTGAGCGATCTGCTCAAAGGCTAGTACTCCCATGTGATAAGCTGCATGGCGGATAGCGGCGCCATGCCCCACGAACAGCTTGAGGGTATCAACCTGACACTGCTCAGAAAGCGGCTGCATCCTCTGTTCCAGGTGATCCGCGACACGCTGGCCCGCATCCAACAGGGATTCCGCCCCTTGCAAAGGCAGACAGTAATGACTGTTGGATTTCCAATCGGCAGGGGGACTGGGAAACCTGGGGTCCTTGGAGATCACCGACTCGATCTGCCTTACCGTCATATTCGCAACCGAACCCACACTGCGTTCCGCCAGTTCGTCATAGCTCTCAATCTGCAGATCCACCTGCAAACCGGCAGCCAGTTCATCAGCCATCAGCGCTGCGGTCTGCCAGGCTCGCAGTAGACGCGATGAATCAATGACCGGATGCAACACCCAACCATGCAGCTTGTGGATTTCTCGCAGCGTCTTAACCCCGGCTTTCGCCTGAACCACACCCTCGTCATTCAATGGGAAAGGCTGCAGGGCACTGGGGGTATCGGCCAGCTGGTGGTAATCGCCATGCCGGATCAGGGCCGCTATCACTCTTGCCATGAGGCTGGTTTCAGCTGGATTCCAGCTGTTTCACCAACGCCTCAATCATGGGTTTGAGCTGCTTCTCCCTGACCCTATCAATCGCCTGCTCCGGGGTCAGCCACTCTCGGCCGCGATGTCGTTCTTCCCAGGCCGATTCAGGCAATTCATGCGTCACGGTCATCGGATAGACATGTACCGTGCATTCAGCTCCCCATTTTTCACAGGTATAACTCCCAAGGGGCAGGCTCTCCACATCTCCTTCGACCCCCGCTTCTTCAAACGCTTCCTTGGCGGCGGACTCTTGCAAGGTCATGCCGGGGTCACTGATTCCTTTTGGCACCACCCAGTGTTTTTTCTGGCTCGACATGACCACCAGTATCTCCGGTCTGCCATCTTTCATTCGGTACGGAATCACCGACGACTGAGTGTAGTAGTAGGCTGGGCGGTCTCGTTCCTCCTTGCCTTGAAAATCCGGGAAGGGAAATTTCTTCGGCAAGCCTTTCGGCCGGGTAATCGATTGTAAGTCTCCGCAACCGGCTGTCAGCTCATGCCAGTCATCCGGCAGCTTCAATCTGGCCAGAGTGGCGGTAGGCAGCAAATTGCCATCCTTTGGCAGTGGGATCTTATCCTTAGACAGGTGAATCAAGAGACTCTCCAGTCCCGGATTATGCCCGACGATCATCACCCGCCTGGCCTTATTGGGGCAGCCTCCCAGCACCTTAAGCAGATCTGGCAGACTGGCGGCATAGATCGCCGGCTCCTGTTTGATCTGTCGGCCGTCCATGTTCATGGCCTTGGATATCTTGCGCGCAGTCTCCAATGCCCGAACTGCCGGCGACGCAATAATGTAATCCGGTACTAACCCCTGCCGTTGCAGCCAGACACCGATGCGTTGCGCACCTCTCTTGCCGCGATCCTTCAGCGGGCGGTGAAAATCATCGACATCTTCACTCCAGTCGGATTTACCATGTCTTAAAATCAGCAACTCGCGCGCCATTTGTGCAAAACCTCGTGCGTTTATGGATCCAATAACTCTGTATAGCAGCGTTGTTTCAGGCCTGCAAAGTCGATCCGGCCACTCGCCTCATACACCGGGATGCTCTCGAGCAGCTGTAAATAAGCCTGCTCATCCAGCGCTGTCGTATCCTGAAAAAAGTTGCCGTCAGCATATTGATAGAATGGGCCCGGCGATTTCATGATCGCAGAAAGCAGGTCAGGCCGTCGACCCAGCTCAACCCGCTGCAACTGCAGAGGCTGATCCGTCTCCCGCTGCCAGTTGAGCACCAGAAAAGCATGCAGGGGTGCCTGGCTGCAGATCCGTCCAGCACCGTACATTTCCTCGACATCCACATCGTATTTATCTTCCAGATCCCACAACTCCTGCTTTGGCAGCTCGAGTAGTGCCTTGCGTTGCGACTCTGGGATCATCCGCTCAAGGGTGGGATTGTTGACGATAGTTCCGGGGTTGATGCGCGGCAGCTTGGGAATTCCCCTGGCTTGCACCTTGCCCTCCTCCTGGCGGATAAACAACCGGTCATTGGTCAGGTAATCCACATCCTTATGTTCCAGCAGCTGCAACATAAGGGTCGATTTTCCACCACCGGAGAGGCCTGCCATGCCCAGTGTCAGCCCATTGCGCACCAGCCCTGAAGCATGGCAGATCAACCAGCCTCGCTGCTGCAACCAGTTCATGTATTGGGCATTGATGAAATTGATCACCTGGTTGTCGTACTCCAGGCAGGGGCCTGCGGCAATCCGCTGCGTCTCACTCTGTAAAAACACCATGCCAGTCCGTACCTTCAGGACCAGGCGGGCATCCGGGATATCCAGATAGGCATCTTTCCTGCCGGTTTTCCCCGGCTCCCGCTTCCAGTCGATGAATTTATCAGCGAGATTGACCACCTCACTCTCGATGGCAAGGATCTCCATATCGGGATTGGCGGGATCACACACCAGGTGTGAGAAATAACCCGTCAGATGGCTGATCAGCTGTTCCGAATTGGAGCGCAACCGAATAATGCAGCCCTCACAATCAAGGGTTAGAAATTCTTCACTCAGGGTTGTATTAGCGCCTAGCAGTTCAACCGCGGTGGCAAGATCTTTTATTGGCTTCATCGTCTCACTCATTGGTCTTTCAGCAATCTCAGGACATGCGCAACATAGCGTTCCGGGACATTGATCCCCATGCCCTCCTTTGCGCCGCGAAACCCACCAAAGGCGGAAACCTCGAATACCACCGGACCCTGTTCGGTTTCGGCCACATCCACCGTGGTGAAATCCAGATCGAACAGGGCCTGGGCCTTGTGCCCCAGCTCGATCAGATCATCATCCGCGTCGTAACCCTCATAGTGACCGCCACTGTGAATCGTCGTGTTCCAGGCGTCGCTGTCGCCGACCCGGGCATAACTGCCAAGATACTCTCCACCAAGAAATACCATACCCAGGTCCTGCCCGGGCAGGTGCAGCCGTTTCTGGATGTACATCATCGGATTGGCGGCATGAAAGTCCCCGATCTGCCGCCCCATCTCGTCCGGCGGATCATGGGCATCGATAACCGCCATGCCACGCGCCTTCGTCGAATAGAGTGGTTTGAAAACGGCTGAGCCGAATTCATGCAGCGCGGCGGCGGCGGCTGTCTCGCTCTCGGTCACCCGGGTCGGCGGCATGGGAATCCCGGCATTGTGCAGGGTCATGGTGCAACTCAGCCGGTCGATCAGTCTCAAAATCGAACCGACCTTGCTGAACACGCGTACGCCCCGACCCTCCAACATGCGCAGAATCTCCAGCCGGTCGAGACTGTTGGGGCTGTATACCTTGCTGATCTTCTTGACGATGACCGCATCGAGGCTGCAGAGATCATGTTCGTGGAATAGCAACCGGCCCTGTTCCAGGTCGGCAGCGACCTGGTCCATGTTGACCACCAACCGAAACCCGGTCGCCGCCTCCACTGCATCCGCCAAAGCCTCTGTGGACCATTTACCAGGAATGCCCACCACACCTATTTTCGGATTAGCCAACAAAAATCTCCTTAATCGGAACCTGAAAACCTGACAGCTGTTTGGGATTTTCTTGAAGCAACAGTTCAAGCAGATACCGGGCCCTCAGAAACATGGCCCGGGAAAGTGATTTGTCGAGAATAAAGCGGGTTGATGTTGCGAATGAACGCACCAGACCCAGCGCCAGCCTGATTTCAAAGGTCTCGTCCCCGCGTCTGCGGGCATACTTTCTGGCGAAATCGCAAAATTCCACGGCGAGATCGAGAATCCGTCCGCGCACCTGTTTGTCCAATACCTGCAGCCGGTAGATCGAGACCATGAATACCGTGACATCCTGAACATAGTCCATATATCGGGAGCGGTGCAGGTCGATAAAGCTGATACGCTTTTCCAGCGGATCATAGATGATGTTGTCGACATTGAAGTCGCCATGGATGTAGACAGAGAAAGGCGCCTCGATCTTTTTCTCCAACCTCACCGCCTGTTCCAGCAGATGTTCAAACGAGGGGAGAACCAGGGTCCCGACACGGCTTTCCTCCTGCTGAAACTCCGGATGAATGGCATAGACATCATCCAGGCGTTTGGACAACTGTCCGATATAGTCGGCTGAGACCTTTTTCTTGGAGCGGGTCTCCTGCCACACAGAAGTCAGGGTGCCGGTCAGATGCCGCAGCGTGACTTTGAGCAACTTGTTGGGTTCGTGCAGCAGTATCTGTTCGAAGGTCAATCCAGCCAGGTGTTCAATCAGCAAGGCGGCGGATTGCCCCCGCTTATGGTATGAGAGAATCTTCGGCGCCAGTCCCGGGAAGATCTCATGCCAGCTCTCGACCCCCTGGCGCTCCTCTTTGAGCTTGCGCTTCTTGCCATCCTTGTAGATGGCATCATAGCCATTTCCGTCCTTTTCCGAGAGGGTGATACCGGCGATACCGCTGCCTGATCGGGTTTCAGCAATCGGCTCAAACACCAGGTCTTCGATATTCTTTTCACCCAGTTTGGCCATCGAGGCACTGAGTGTACTGAAGCGGCTGGTATTGAACGGCTGCCCCATATTGGCGGAGATAATTGCTTCACTGATGTTCAGCATCTCATCACCCATCTGTTCCATGTGGTGCGCGACAAAGATCAGACAAACCAGGTCTTCGGTCTGCTTCCGCTGTCTCAATACCTTGGTGTATCTCTTCAGGTATCCCTTGTAGACAGAGTCCAGCTCCTGCTCAATTTCTCCGAGTTTCAGGGCCTGCTGATTGTTCTGTTCACAGACTGCGGACTCGATCCAATCCAGTCCCTGCAACAGCGGCTCCAACAGAGGTTCGTACTTTTCGACCATAAGGACAGAGGAATCATTCAGATAACTGGTCTGCTGAACCACTTCCCGGGCATGTTCCGCCACCCGGTCAAGGGAGGTGGCAATCATTTCAACGGCACGCAGTGACTGGTGATTCACATCCCCCTCGGATGCTTTTGAAATGTGCAGCAGGCAAGTGTTGTGGATGCGCTGTTTCAGATTTCCCGCATAGCCCTCACGATCCAGGATTCTTTTTCCCAGCGTGGCCGCAGGAGTGCTGAGATAGCTTTGCAGCACACCCAGCTGAGCGCTGACCTCGGCGATCAGGAAGCGTAGATTCTCGCGAATGCTCTTGGGGAAGGCCATGCTCAGTCCAAGACGCCCAGATAACAGCCCGTCCTGTCGGCATGCAGATTTGTCAATACCTTTGCCAGTCCTGCGGGAAACAGACGCTGCCTGGCGACCTCATCAAGCGGCAGCCAGACCACATCGATCTGATGCTTGTCCGGATGAGAGCCGTTGATGGGTTGATAATCATCCGGCAGGGTACAGGCGAATAGAAATTCTACCAGGTGCCGAGTGGAGGGAAATTCTGTTTCCCGCTGCTTATAAAAATCCGCGACATGGAGCAGTCCATCAATGCGGACTTCAACCCCGATCTCCTCTTCACATTCCCGCTGCAGGGCCTCGATCAGCGTCTCCTGAACGTCCTGCCCACCTCCGGGCAGGGTGTACCAATAGCCCTTGGTCTCTGACCATTTCTTCTGCATCAGAATGGCGTCATCCTGCACGATGACTGCCCGCACTGCGTTTCTTATGGAAGGCTCAAGATTTTGCATTATCCGGAGATCTTATCCCATTCTCATGTGCCATGCCCAGTAAGTCGATGACAAGGTGTGTTTTTTTGCAGCATACCGTCAATCCAGCAGTATCAGCAGCCAGGTTATAATCACCAATGTCACGGCCACGAAGACTGCCGCAGATCCCTGATCCTTGGCTCTTCCGGACAGCTCATGCTGCTCGGGGCCGATACGGTCGACGACTGACTCAACTGCGGAGTTAAGCATTTCCACGATCAGCAGGAACAAAAGGGAACCGATTAATAGCGCCTGCTCAACGCCATTCTCTCCCACCCAATAGCCGATGGGGGCCAGTATCACCAACAACAGCAGTTCCTGACGGAAGGCTTCCTCGTTTTTAAAGGTTGACCTGAAACCCTTCATCGACCAACGCGCCGCATTGATCAAACGCCGCAGTCCACGGTTGTTGTTTGGTTTATTCGTATCCATAAACCACCCTTCTACCAGCTTTAGGTCCGAAAATCGATCCTGTCATCAATCGATCATACAGCCCTCATCATAATGCAACAGACGGCCGATAAGGTGCGCCGGAAATGTTGTATGAGGATCATCCATCGCGACACTGAGTTACGAAGAGGCCTGCACCCAGCAGTTTCTGTCACTCATAGAGTCCAATCGGCAGGGAACGAACAGCCCCGGAGATAAGGATGCACTGGCAAAGCCGACATCCCATGCCGGATGAAAGCAGGTATAATAGCCAGGAAACCACTACTGACATTAGCCAGTCAAATAATAATACGAGTGAAGACAGATTAATGTCAGAACGGCAACACCTCCCCTCCAGGAAGGATAATATTAAGAGAGTCGGCTGTAACTGACCAAGGTCTCAGCTTCTTATACTATCAAGCCACTCCAACGGTGAGATGATCGGCGGTTCTGACGGACACCTGATTGACACTGGCAGGTATTGCTGGAACATGCAAAACCTGAGTTTCCCGGAGGAGTCCCATGAAAAACACGCCGACCACAGTAAAGTCAGACCACGACAACCACAGTCGAACCGGCCTTGGAGTTGAAGCACTCAAGCGCGCCATCATAGATCATTTGTTCTACCAGCAAGGCCGTTTCCCGGATGTCGCCATCGCCAATGACTGGTATCTGGCTGTCGCCTATGCAGTACGTGATCGACTGGTGCGGCGCTGGATCAGCACAGCACAGACCTATAAAAAACAGGGCAGCCGCACTGTCTGCTACCTGTCGGCAGAATTTCTGCTGGGCCCCCACCTGTGCAACAATATCACCAATCTTGGCATCAGGGATGAGATGAATCTCGCCATGCAAGAGCTGGGTCAGGACCTCAGCCAACTCTTGGAGGAGGAACAGGAACCCGGCCTGGGCAATGGCGGTCTGGGCCGCCTGGCGGCTTGTTACATGGACTCTCTCGCCAGCCTGGAAATCCCCGCCATCGGCTATGGCATCCGCTATGAATTCGGCATCTTCGATCAGGAGATACGCGATGGCTGGCAGGTGGAAAAGACCGATAACTGGTTGCGCCACGGCAACCCCTGGGAACTGCCCAGGCGCAAACTGACTTTTGACGTCAAGTTCGGCGGTCACACGGAACAGTTCGTGGATGATGTGGACGGGCGCTTTCGGGTGCGCTGGATTCCCAATCAGGTCGTGCATGGCATCGCCTATGACACACCGATCCTCGGTTATGGGGTGAATACGGTAAATCTGCTGCGTCTGTGGAAAGCGGAAGCCCCGGAATCCTTTGACTTTCAGGCCTTCAACCTGGGGGACTACTACGCAGCGGTAGACAAGAAGGTAGTATCGGAAAACATCACCAAGGTGCTCTATCCAAACGATGAACCGGCGGCAGGCAAACAGTTGCGCCTGCAGCAGCAATACTTTTTCGTCAGTTGTTCACTGCAGGACATGCTACGCATCTATCTGCAGTCAGGCGAGAGCCTGGACAGATTCCACATGAAGTATGCCGCACAACTCAACGACACTCACCCCGCTCTTGCCATTCCTGAATTGATGCGCCTGCTTATTGATGAGCATCGGCTGGATTGGGACAGTGCCTGGCATGTCACCCGCAATACCTTTGCCTATACCAATCATACCCTGCTGCCCGAAGCACTGGAGCGTTGGCCGCTTTCACTACTCGAGGAAATGCTGCCTCGGCATATGCAGATCATTTACGAAATCAACGAGCGTTTTCTCGACGAGGTTCGACGCCGCATGTACGGCATCGACATGCAGATAAGCAACCTATCGATCATCGAGGAGGGAGAAGAAAAGCATGTGCGCATGGCAAATCTGGCATTCGTCGGCAGTTTTGCGGTGAATGGAGTCGCCAAGTTACATACAGAGTTGTTGAAACAGGATGTGATGCAGGATTTTTACCGACTCTGGCCGGATACGCTTCAGCAACAAAACCAATGGAGTCACACCCAGGCGCTTCATGCTGCTGAGTAATCCCGGGCTCTCCCGCATGATCCGCGACCAGATCGGCTGTGACTGGACCACTGACCTGGATCAGCTGAAAAAACTCCAGGATCTTGCTCCCGACACTCCATTTCAGACGCTTTGGCAGCAGGAGAAAAGGAACGCCAAGGTTGCACTCGCCCAGTTGGTCAAAGCGCGTACTGGAGAGAATATAGATCCTGATTCCATGTTCGATATCCATGCCAAACGCATTCACGAATACAAGCGACAACATCTCAACCTGTTACATATAATCACCCTCTACAACCGTTTGAAACACAATCCCGAACGTGGATTTCACACCGCGCACTTTCATCTTTGCCGGTAAGGCAGCCCCTGGCTATAAAACAGCCAAACTGATGATCAAACTGATCAATTCGGTCGCCTACATGATCAACCGGGACACGGATGTGAACGACCAGCTCAAGGTGGTATTCTTTCCCAACTTCAATGTCAAAAATGCCCAGAAGATCTATCCGGCTGCTGACCTGTCAGAGCAGATTTCCACCGCAGGCAAAGAAGCATCGGGAACGGGCAACATGAAGTTCTCACTGAATGGCGCCTTGACCATTGGCACACTGGATGGTGCGAATATCGAGATCCGTGAAGAGGTCGGCGCCGATAATTTCTTCATGTTTGGACTGGTCTGCAAGGAAATCTATCGTCTGCAGGCGGAGGGTTATCGACCCTGGGAGTACTATCAAGACAACCTGGAGCTGAGGGACAGTATCGATCTGATCGCATCCGGCTTTTTCTCCCATGGGGATACAGATATGTTCAAGCCACTGATAGATCCGCTGATGACCAATGATCCCTATATGTTGATGGCGGACTACCAGTCCTATGTAGACTGTCAACAGGCAGTCAGCCATGCTTTTAAACATGCTGACGAATGGACCCGCATGTCGATTCTCAATGTCGCACGCATGGGGAAGTTTTCATCAGACCGCTCGATCCGCGAATACTGCGAGGATATTTGGAAAGTGAAGCCGGTGAAGGTTGAGCTTTAACTCTGCATGTCTAGAGTGTCATTGAAAACCGGCCTTACAATCATCTCCAGAAAAAATAAGATTATTGAGAGACACCCATAACATATAAAATCTATATTTTGACCACCTAAGCGCAAATGCATTAAACAGTTGAATGGCATTAATTCACAAAGAAAGGATGATTTTCTTCACTTCTACCCCATCCCCCATGCTGTAGCGTATTAATCGCTCATGCAGTAGTCGTCAGTCTTGCAATAGAGCAACAATACATATCTGGAGGCTTTCTCTTTCTTGAAAGGAGGAAGCTGAAGGATATAACACCAAAGTCATTCATGGAGGATGCAATCATGTATAAGTCAGTAATGTGGATAGCTGTAACTGGGATCATGGTATCTAGCGTGACCGCAATGGCCGATCAAAAGTGTAAGAGTGTTGATATCCAAGTCGACAATCAATTTGGTGAACGAATTAAGGTTACCAAACTGAATTACAGAGACAAGGAAGACAAGAAATGGCGTGATAACGACCTGAAAAATACCGAAATACCCCAGGGTTCAACCAGAACCATAACTGAGAACCTTGAGTATGTTGGAAACGAATCCATTCCAAAAATGCAAGTGCAATTTCAGCACGAAACAGGTCACGACTGGTCAAGCAAGGAATGGTCGAACGTGACCACCGGGCTGGGTGGCGATCCTTGCGTCAAGAACAAAAAATATACTGTTACGGTGTCTGATACCGCTGACAAGCAGTGATACCAAACGTTGACTTCTTCCAGGTTCTATAAGCAATAAATATGCTGGACCTGTAGTTGATGTCGGCGAGAAAATAATACTATGGTCAGCCGATGGGCGACAGACTTGTTGCCCATCAGGCTGTCCAAATGATCTGATCTCAGTCAATTGCAGGCTTTGCAGGCGAAAGCTTCGAGCTTAAGGGTATCCTTGGTGAAGTTGCGGATGCCCTCTGCAAGCTTTTCCGTGGCCATAGCGTCCTCGTTCATTTTCCAGCGAAAGATTGACTCATTGATTTCCTGCCGGGGGATATGCATCGATTGCGCAGCCTCTGGACTCAACTGCCTTACAATCTCATGACTGCTTCCTCGGAGTGTTTCCATCAGGTCGGGGGAGATGGTCAGATAATCGCACCCCGCCAACTGCAGAATCTCATCGGTATTGCGAAAGCTTGCACCCATGACCACCGTTGGATAACCATGATGTTTGAAGTAGTTGTAGATGCTGGCGACCGATTTCACCCCAGGATCATTGGCAGGGGCATAGCCTTCGACACCTTCCGCCTTTTTGTACCAGTCCATGATGCGTCCGACAAAGGGAGAAATCAGGGTCACGACCGCTTCAGCACTGGCAATCGCCTGAGTGAGACTGAACATCAAGGTAAGATTGCAGTGGATTCCCTGCCGCTCCAGGTATTCCGCAGCTTTTATTCCTTCCCAAGTCGATGCGATCTTGATCAAGACCCGCTCTGCATCTATACCTTGCGCGGCATAGAGACTCATGAGTTTTTCAGCGCGGTGAATCGTTGCGTCCGTATTGAAAGAGAGGCGGGCATCAACCTCGGTTGAGACACGACCAGGCACTATGTCAAGAATTCTCGCACCAAAATTGACTGCGAGCTTGTCCATCATATCCTGCGCTTGTGTCTCGATCTGATCACTCTGCCCCTTGGCATAATCTATGGCGTCATCCAGTAATGGCTGGTACTTTGATTGTTGCGCCGCCTTGTACAATAGTGATGGGTTGGTCGTGGCATCGGTAGGCGTATAACTCTCGATCGAGTCGATATCGCCCGTATCCGCTACCACGGTTGTCATCTGTTTCAGCTGTTCAAGGTTGTTCACTGGGATTCTCCGTATATAGATTACTGGTCAGAAAACATTAGCAGAAAATCACCTCGGTATGAGTGCCGAAGCGCCCGAGGTAATTGACGCGCAGGCACCGGCATTTGCGCCAGATATCGATAATACGCCGCTCCGCTTCGCTTCCCGGTGTGTATCGTCGAGCAACACAACACAATTCATCGCCAGTTGCTTGTCCATCACCGGCGTTTGACCAAAACGACCGCCCTGGGTACTTCCGGGAGGACCATCGCAGATCACCAGACTGATATTCTCGCTCAAGTCGTAATGAATCAGATCATACCAGTGATAATTTCCATAGTTTACCAACGGCGCATGTAACAGGCGCAAACATCTTGATTCTCTACTTATCGATTTGAGTTTGCATCAGGGCCTGTTAACACGCTGCGAATATCCATCGCAGGTTGTTAACAGGCCCTAAACCATGGAGCTAGTAATTTTTTTGGATCGAGGGTTACGATCGCATATGCCTTTTGAATGAAGCCAACTGGATACACTGTTGTAACTTTATGACGAAATCAATAGTGCCGGAATGTATGATTGTCTTACGATTGACCGTCTGCCAATACATAACTACTTTGGTCGTGACCTTTCAAAGCCCAGGGGAGATCGTAAAGGTAACACCGAGCATCTATACCTCTTGGACCT
The DNA here is from genome assembly GCA_963797085.1 of uncultured Gammaproteobacteria bacterium. Taxonomy (GTDB): domain Bacteria; phylum Pseudomonadota; class Gammaproteobacteria; order Chromatiales; family Chromatiaceae; genus JASJBU01. Next base: position 27,367 of record CAWCOA010000028.1, on the reverse strand, counting down.
ATATCGGCTCGAAATTTAACATGACGAGCGACATGGGAAGTTTCGTCGGCAGCTCAACCTGGTTGCCTGCAGCACAGCAACCCGATCAGTTCTATGGCATGGGCCTCAGCTTGCACGACCAGCAAAGCGGATTAGAAATAGAGGAAATTGGGATATCCGTTATCAACCTGGAGGACCCGGTAATTCTCGATGCCGGTTTTTTTGATGTTCCGCCAGGTCTTGGCATTTGGTTCTCCCGGCACACAGAAAGAGACGAGCTCCTGCAATCCCAGTCCATACCGATTGACGAGTCATTTATCACCGGTGACATTCTCTTGTATCTCGGCTTTGACGATCTCTCACAATCGTTCAATGCGGCTTACAGCCTGAACAGTGGCACAACGATTGAACAACCATTTACCCCGGATGTGACGGGGCCCATCGGCTTTGGGAACTGGTCGTTTGGCGCCGAGTCACTGGTCGCCGCTTCGGAACCCTCCAGCTTTGGATTGTTCGGTTTGGCTCTTGCGGGCCTGTTTTGGGCACAGCGACGCAGATACGCGGTTTGACTGTACTGGCTGGTGGAACGAGACAATGGTGTGAGTTTGCCCTTCTCGATCACACTAGGGTCTTGTCCACCTTTTCCTGGATCGCATTCTCTATGGCTCCCTTCATTGGTGTCAGCAGCATACCCAACTTAACATTGAATTCGACGTAGTCATCCCCCACATCCACCGAACCGGATGCGCCGGAGCGCTGAAAGGTCAAGGAGTCGCCCTTCCAGGCCCATTTGGCATTCAATTTCTCCTGCAGCGAACTGGCGATCTCCTCGACCTTCTGCCGGGCGGAATCCCGGCCCAGGTGATGTTGACGTTTGATCTTGATATTTGCCATACGATGGGCTCCTGAAAATGCTCAGACACTCTTAATTTTGTCTTTCAATGTTTAACCGATTGTTGCCCGCCGTGTTTCACGCCATCTTCCATGTCGATGGTCACCGCCTCGCGCAAATTCATGGTTTCACCTGATTTTCTGGCGCGGGACAACTGCTCTCGAATTGCCTCGGTGCGGCCCACTTCCCGCCCCAGGTAGTAACCAAGGGCCAAAAAACCAACATTGACGATCATTTTGTATAACATGACTGTGCTCCTGATCAAGACATGAACAATCAGCGATCTACTATTCCCTACCACTGATTGTACCTCAAGAAAGCGGCATTGCGGTGATCAAATACTGGCCTTGACTCATATGCACCGAGTACAATCGGCAGATGAGATGTATCCTGCTGACCGGCGTCACTAGCTAAGGGGGATGAAATGTTTGGAATGGAGTGGATAACCAGTCCTGAGGCCTGGCTGGCGTTGCTGACGCTGACCGCCCTGGAGATAGTTCTCGGGATAGACAACATCATCTTCATCTCCATCCTGGTCGGTCGCCTGCCGGAGCATCAGCGACAGCGCGCAAGAATGCAGGGCCTCGCCCTCGCCATGATCACCCGTATCGCCCTGTTGCTCTCTCTGGCCTGGGTCATGCGTCTGACCGCCCCTATCTTCACCATTCTGGAGCAGGCCATTTCCGGGCGGGATCTGATCCTGCTCGGCGGCGGCTTGTTTCTGCTCTACAAGAGCAGCCAGGAGATGTGGGAAAACCTCGAAGGCGAGGAGGAGGAACACGCCCAGACCAAGCCGGTCACCAGTTATGCGGCCCTCATGGGGCAGATTGCCATCGTCGATATCATATTTTCGCTCGACTCGGTAATCACCGCCGTGGGCATGGCCAAACATGTACCGGTGATGGTGCTGGCGATCATGATCGCCGTGGGTGTGATGATGTTCGCGGCGAAATCAATCGGTGATTTTGTCGACCGTCACCCGAGCATCAAGATGCTGGCCCTCAGCTTTCTGATCTTGGTGGGAGTGGCGCTGATCGGCGAGGGACTGGATATGCACATACCTAAGGGTTATATCTACTTCGCTATGGCATTCTCCCTGGCTGTAGAGATGATAAATATCAAGATACGTAAACGGCGGGTTGTGCCGGTTCATCTGCACAAGCCTTCTCAGGTCAACGAAGATTGATTGAAATCCTTGGTAAGGTTTCAGAAAAGCAGGTCACTCATCCGGAGTTGTAGAGGACTGAGCGATCTGCTTTGCCAGGTCCAGAGCGCTGAGCAGCATGGGGACTGCAGGTCCAAGGATATTGCCGCGGTATATCTGCTGAGCTGCCAATCCCAGCAGCGCGATGAAGGCCACTGAACGGAGATCGATTTTTCCCGTGCTGCCCTCAGCCAAGGCATGATCCATCCAGGTAAAGCCCTCAAAGACAGGAGTCAACACCGAGGATTTAGGCTCAGGGCCGTCGACCAGTTCGAATAAGGCCAACTCATGTAGCTGCGGCGCCAGTTCCGTATAGGGCAGTTCCGGATGCAGTATCAGCAGGCTTCCGGTGTTTTCGTTGAAACTGATATCAGCCACACCAGACAGGGACTCCAGCTTGGCGCAGACTGTCAGGAAATACTCAGGGTCTTGGCGTTTTTCCCGGATTCTCAGACGCAGGCGGCCCCGTGCCTGGTGTACGATATAGGCCCTAGGCAACATCAGATAACTATTCTGCGCCCGGTGTGGTTGTGGAAACCGATGCCTCGACGGTCTCTGCGGCCTCCATCACGGCTTCCTTCGCTTCATGGGCGTCTATCATCTCCTCTTCCACCTCAGCAACGATATCCTCCACCGTCTCGCCGAATTCTTCCAGAGTCTCCCTGCCCTTTTCGTACACGCGGACTCCGGTCTTCATCGCCGAACGCACCAGAGGTTTCACGACAGGCGCCAGTGCTGCAATGGCCATTGGCACCAGAACCACTACACCGATGCCAATAGCAACACCCTTGAGTAGATCGTCGTTTCTCACCATCGTGCCATCTCCATCATCTGATCTGCTGAAAATCTGTTTTATCTGTTGACCACGTCTGTTGCGGGCATGCCATTTTGATAAGGATCGTCCCGCGTGGATTTCAGGACGCTAGTCTAGCGCATCGAAAAGGAAATGATAATCCAACATGGCCATAAGCCATCGATGAAGAATCACGGGGGTCACGCTCTATGCATCTCACCAAGAGCCTGCTGATGAGGTACACTAGTACCCAAAGATAATCACAATCAACGAATCAGGAGGGTACAGCGCATGAGAAGTCTTGTTGTAGGCGGCATTACATTTGGTGTATTCATGGCTGAGGCCATTATCCATTACAATATGGGCATGGCCGAAGCGGATGGAAAATTCAGATTCAGACTCCCTCCTGCAAAAGAATTGGCCAAGATTGCTGCCGTGACCGGCGTCTTTTCCGTGCTGAGCGGCGTCATGATCAATACCGTCGAGCGTAAGCTGCCGAACCTCAAAATGTGAGATCTGTGGCATATATTGAGCCTGTGAGCTAACGTGAGATGACGATGGATTCGGGCCAGTCCTGTCGATAAATCTATCCCAGGCGTGGCTGACAGGATACAGGTGAACAGCATGACAGATGTAATAACAACAGGACTATCTCAGAAGGAAACAACTGAACTGAGTTGGGCATATCAACACCTGGAGCACCCCTCTCTGGCAGCCAGATTGAGCAACCTGCTTGCAGCCCCGATTGAAGAGGGTCTGTCCCTCCTTCCCAAGCATTGGCGTCGCCGCCTGGATCGTACGGCGGAAGCCAGCATCTACCGCTCGCTGAAACTCGCCGTTGCCTCAATGCAACATAACGGCCCTTCCAAGGCCAATAACATCATGCACAAGTTTATGGTCGGCGGTATCGGCGCGGCCGGTGGTTTTTTTGGACCATTGACGCTGTTGGCCGAACTTCCGATTACCACCACGCTGATATTACGCTCCATTGCAGACATCGCCCATGCCCAGGGCGAAGACCTGACCCTGCGTGAAGCGAGAATGGCCTGTGTGCAGGTCTTCGCCCTGGGTGGCCGCACCAAAGAGGACGAGGCGGCCGACCTGGGTTATTACGGACTCAGGGTAACCCTCGGCTTTTATTTCGAACGGGATATCCTGGAATACGCCGCCAACGCAGAAGGCCCCCATATCCCGGTTGCCATCGAGGTGGTGCGCGCCATAGCCGCCCGCTTCGGAGTGGTCATCTCAGACAAGGCCGCCGCCCAGATGGTGCCTATCGCTGGCGCCGTGACGGGTGCGGCACTCAATCTGATCTTCATCTCCCACTATCAGGATGTAGCCAAGGGTCACTTTATCGTACGTCGTCTGGAGCGCGAGCACGGCGAGGAGCTGATCAAGAACGCCTACCAGGCCCTGCGAGAAGAAGAGATACAGGCCGATATTGAAGAGTTCAGCCCCGTCGAGGGCTGGTAGCAGCCTAGGCTAATTACTCCTCGCGCAGCGTTTCCAACCTGCCTTTCAAATACGGGACCAGCGTCGTTCGCTCCTCGACTAACGCAGCAACGAACGCCCGATATCTTCAATAACCCGCAGAGGATCATCGATCAATTCGGGTCCTACATCCTCGATTACGTGATCGAAGTGGGCGCCCAAGCTGCCAGCTTCACAACAGGCGCCGCTGCCCGGGGAACCCGGATCAACGGCTGAAGCCGCATCAGGACTGTTGTGACAGCAGTTTACTGAATAACAGTACTGATCTGCGGGGCCACCATCGGTAGCAGGGATCTGCCTGTAGCAGACCTCACCACCATGCGCCTGCTGCACATCAACACACCAGTCGGGACTGGCAGCCACCTGGGCCTCGGTCAAAAAGCATGGCTGGAATGGGTGAGATTCCGTGTGAGTCCCACCTACTGGTGAAAGATGAGCCCCCTGGGGATTCGGTGTGCAATCCAGGGCGGTTTCTCGCGGCACTGCAGGTGAACATTCCTCCGGCGGAGTCGGAACTACTGTCGGGCCTTGCTCCTCCTCGGGTGTTGCAACCGTCACCTCTCTCCCAGGATCGGTGAACATCTGAAACAGGGCGGAACGGTTCTTGTGACGACCCTCTTTTGTGGTATTCACTGCGATGCATTGATCGAGTGGGGCTCCGAAAAAACTCAGCACTTTATCCTGTGCATAGGATGGCAGTGCAGACCGCGCCACCCGCGCTCGCTCATGGCGCAGTGACATGTTGACATTGTCATCACCCAGACAGTCTGTGAAACCTCTCACCTGCCAGAAGACATTCCGAGTGACAATATTCCCCCAGAAGGGCCCCCAACCTGGTGTCGAGTCCAGTCCAGCCGTGCTCGTGGAATTGATCGGAAAGCCCCAGACAAGAAAGCCGGTTTCCGGTGTCGTTACGTGTTCAGCTCGAATACCCTGCCCACGCGCCCAACTCTCCTCGTCCGAGGCACGCCTCTCAGGACAAGACTCGTCGTCACAGTCCAGTAGTTCCCGCTGGACCATTGTTCGACTACTGCCCTGCTGCAGGGTATGGACAAGCTCATGAGCCAACAGCCGCCGGCCGGTAAAAGTCTGCGGGCTGAATTGATCTGCACCAAACACCAGGTCTGAACCGACCGTATAGGCCCGTGCGCCGAGCTGCCTGGCCGATGCGGCTGAAACGGCATCGGAGTGTACGCGCACCTGACCGAAATCATGGCCAAAACGCGCCTCCATAAAACCACGAGTGGATGGGTCAAGCGGGCGGCCTGGGACAGCGATTACCTGATTGACGTCAGAAGATTCAGTTGACTCTGCCCTGCCTGTTTGATTGCTGGCTGACATCTGCAGCCGATTAGAAACTGCCGGTTTGCTGGATTTTGTACCGACTGTACCACCGCAACATCCAGGGCCTGAATGCAGATCAGGCCGACGCATGACTTGTTCGGCGACCCGATCCGCTTCCTGCTCATATTTATCTCCGGGTATGTTGACTGCCAACTTTGTCTGCACAGCTGGATATATAACTGTACTGGACCCATCCCGGCTAATAGATCGCCGCGTAGTGCGAGAGGTATGCAGCAGTTTACTCACACCTCGACTTTGCCGGTTGGATATAGAGAACAATCTTGCACCTGATCTACCGATTTGACTTGGTGTTTTCGTATGCCATTTCAAAACCTGCATGATGCCCTCCACGCTTTTCCTGTCCCAAGACTCATCACAACCCAGCCCTGCAAGATAATTTTTGTTATTATTGATTTCCATTTAACTTACGTCGGCTGAAGCATCTACCCTTGCACAAGCTGAATGATCTACCGCATGTCAGTAAGTAATTCAGGGAATCGCCTGTATCCACAAGATACTTTTTATAGTAGTACACCCGCAGTCAAATGATATTCAGGAGTAGCGGCCAGGTCATCTAGACAAACCCAGAAAATGCAGCAGAAATACCATACTGAAAGAATAAGAATATAAGATAAATATATGATTATACATTCTTAATTTAACGAACTGAGATCACGTTTGCTGTACAGTGAACGATCTGATTATTGACATCTACTGATAAAACCTGCTTCTTTTATTCAGAACAGAGCAAACGAGCTTTTTCCAGTTACCAGTTTAAAGATTGTTAAACCAGTACTATGTCGATATGGTTGTTTGACATGTTAGGTATACGCTCAAATCTGATCGATGTTAATTCTGACAAGTTTTACAGGTAATGGTCATATGAAATTTCCTAGAATATTTATCTATATATTATTCCCATTGTTACTGGTGAATACTGCAATTGCAGGCCCTCCACAAAGGCTGATCATTCAGTTTGATAATTCCTTAAGCGCTGAACAACAACAGGCACTCCATCATCAAATAAAGTCAATCTTTAAAACAGACTACGAATTGTTGCCACATAGCACTGACCAGCGCTGGATTGTAGTGGTTGACACGGCACTGAATGTATTAGATCTTGAAAAAGTAATTGAGGAAATCCTCAAGCTAGATCATGTGCAATATGTTGAACCTGACCAAGTTCTGATTCCGCTTCATTAGTCATTTAGATTAATGACAGCAGTAACTATAAAACAACAGCATTGCATGTCTTGATTGATACTAACGCTGTTATTGATATGGACGTCAAACCTTGTCAGTCAGAAATATGTGATTGCCATCACATCTCATGTGGATCGGTAATCAGTTAGCCAGTCTTGTCAAGCTCATGCATCATTAACTAAAGCGCATACAAAGCCATTGGCGCTTTATTCCTTCGCTTGACGAACATTACAAAGCTCAACTAACATTGCCTTCCCACACAGGAAGCCCATTCCCTCCTGGCGCCAGAGTTAACAGCTGGTCCAGCGGTTGCGCATCTCCAACACCAACCAGGTACGGCTAAAAAGCCTGTGGGTGTCAACATGACTCCGAATAATATTTATATCAATGGAGCCATGGACCATGTGGGTAGTACTTGGCATTGAAATGTTAACCAATGATGTATTTTGCAGAGTATGCGGCAATATCCTCTTGCTTTTATTGCCGCAAACAAGTGATTAGACGTTTCAACTGAAGACGACGCTTTGCATTATTGATACATAAAATAGCCGTGCAATTTGCGCTAATGCATTGGCTGCCGCTGTACAAAGTATTTTTATAATAGTTCTTGGGTTTCTTCACCCATGAAATACTAAACACTAAATATCATAAAACAAAGGGTCGTTTTCTATGAATATATATAACTATAAGCAACGATGTAGGTTGCCAAAAACAGTCTTGGCAGCATCGGTAATTCTTTGCTCATTGTCATCACAGCTGGTGGCGGGTCAGAGCGAAGCGATGGCTATGGCTGGGCTTCCTCAGCCGTCATACAGCGAAGATACTGATCGTATTATTGTGAAGTATAACAATGGTTCTACAATAGGGCCTGCCGCCAGTATGCCTGACGCACAGATCCAAGCACTTTCCCAACGAGTAGGCATGGGGCTTCGTCATATCCGACGCTTAGCTAATGGCGCCCACTTGATGAAGCTTAATAGAAAGCAATCGGGGATGAGAATGCAGGATACGATTTCTGCCCTCATGACTGATCCCGATGTGGAATATGCAGAACCCGATAAAAAGATGTATCCACTGGCAGTGCCGAATGATTCCCGTTATAACGAACAGTGGCACTATTATGAAGCCACCGGTGGCCTGAACCTGCCGACGGCCTGGGATACTGCTCAGGGAACAGGCGTGGTCGTTGCAGTAATTGATACGGGCTATCTGCCCCATGCCGATCTGGCTGCAAATATTCTGCCCGGCTACGACATGATATCTGATTCGACCATCGCTCAGGATGGTGATGGACGGGATTCGAACGCGTCTGATAATGGCGACTGGGCGCCGGCGAATGCCTGCTATAACGGTTCACCCGCCATGGACAGTAGTTGGCATGGAACCCATGTCGCCGGCACCATTGCTGCCGTTACCAATAATAGTAGCGGAGTGGCCGGTGTCGCTTACAAGTCCAAGGTGCTACCGGTGCGCGTTCTAGGTCGATGCGGCGGTTATACCTCGGACATTGCCGATGGCATGATCTGGGCCGCCGGTGGCAAGTGTCCGGCGTGCCTGCAAATCCCAATCCTGCTCAGGTATTGAACTTGAGTCTGGGTGGAACGGGTAGCTGCAGCATCACGACACAAAATGCGATTAATACCGCACGCAGTCTGGGGGCCACAGTCGTGGTTGCTGCGGGGAATGAAAGTAGCAACGCCAGTAACTCCAACCCTGCCAATTGCAACGGCGTTGTGGCAGTTGCCGCCATCAGATCGAAACGGTGGTCGTGCTTATTACTCAAATTTTGGTTCCGTTGTCGATGTTGCAGCCCCCGGCGGTGATCTAACAACCGGATCTGCGAATGGCATCTTATCCACCCTCAATACGGGCCTGACAACCCCGAGCATAGACAGCTACGCATTCTACCAGGGAACCAGTATGGCCACACCGCATGTCGCCGGTGCGGCTGCCTTGTTGTATGAAGTGGATACTGCGATCTCTCCCGACCAGGTAGAGTCAATTCTGAAAGCTACTGCACGCAGTTTTCCTGCAACCTGTAATCAATGTGGAACAGGCATCGTCGATGCGACTTCTGCTGTAGAGGCAGCGAGTGGAGTAACACCTCCTCCTCCGCCACCGGCCGATAATATATTGGAGAATGGTGTAACCGTTCCCGGACTGTCAGCTGCCAGCGGTCAATCACTTCTATTTACCATGGAAGTACCTGAAGGGGTTGCGAATCTGAGCTTCGCTATCAGCGGCGGCACTGGTGATGCGGACCTGTATGTAAAATACGGTTCAGCACCGACTCTTAACTCGTACGATTGTCGCCCTTATCTGAATGGCAACAATGAAACCTGTAACATCACTAATGTTCAAGCCGGCACCTATTATGTGATGCTTCAGGCCTATACGGCGTTTTCAGGCGTATCACTGGTCGGCAGTTATGATACGGCGGCTACTGGTGGCGATGGTTTTACTGAGACCAATTTATCCGCTACACGTGGTCAATGGTTACACTATACGCTGGATGTACCGAGCGGTATGTCCGCATTGAACGTCAATATGAGCGGTGGTACCGGCGATGCGGATCTGTATGTTCGTTTCGGTGCTCAGCCGACGACCAGAAGTTATGATTGCCGTCCCTACCTGAATGGCAATAATGAATCCTGCAGTTTTGCCTCACCGGCAGCAGGCCGATGGTATATCAGCATCATGGCCTATCAGAGCTTCTCCGGTGTCACGTTGGATGCTCGATATACCCCATAGCCATACCTATTGTCCGGGGCGGATCGATAGATTTTTCATATTGATCTGCCCCTATCCAGAACAGATCCACTCTATGAAGCTCTGATTTAATCCAAGGATGGATTGAAGCAGAACACAAACTCTTAATCTTAATTCCACTGCTCTTCCATTCTTAGAGGTGGAAATGGGCAACAATCTCCAATCATACTTTAATATTACCAACACATCATGATTAGCCTAACTAAATACCCTGCCATGCATTTCAGTATATTTCAGAATCTGAAATTTCCGGGTCGCTTGATTGCAGAATAATTCACTGTGTTTCAGCATGTTTCCAAGCCATTGTAACAGCGTGATTCTCATGCTTGAATGAAGCTGTATCGATAAAACAAGACAGCTAAAGCATTGAGTTTTTTCGCTACGAAAGAGTTGCAGTATTGATTGACTACAGGAATTGGTGTCTGGGTTTGCAGCACTATCTACGGATATTAAATCCAGACATTCATTTCCATTATAAAAACTCTAACGGCATACAGGAGAAGGAAAATGTCAAAGATCTTTCAAAATAAATTTTATGTTGTAGATACCATCCTTATGGCAGCCGCCGCTGTATGGTTTGTCTCTGTCGTGATATCCACTCTAAGTTGATTTTATAATGATAGACATCCACACACAGCCCCAGTCAACTGACTGATTGGGGCATCATCACCTGATCAAATATTTTCTGCGGGGTAATCGGCAAACCCTCAGAATTGGGGGATATCCATCGCTATCAAGATGTACTGGCAACAGCAATCATTGAGTGACATCGCCAGTAAAGCAGTTTAAATTCTTCTCTAGTGTGCTGGAACAACATTATCTATTTCCAGGCATTCCGTACTCCATTAGATCCTAGACACTAGCTACACTGAGAATATGTCCCCAACAATCTGGGAGTAAGCCCCATGTCTTCCCGCGACAAACCCCACGACACATCTAGTATCGATGAGATGAATACGAATGCCACCAAGGAACAGAAAGCACCCGTTAAGTCTAAGAAAAGTTTGAGCATGCATGACGATGTACCTGTCTGGTATGACTGCTGTTCGTGCGAAGCCGAACCCTATTGGGCCGAGTTGACAGAAGCCCCTGATCTAGACTCAAACGAGAAGATCTGACTCTCTGGCTTTCACTGGGAGCCAAGAATCAGTTGCTTACTAATAAAAATTATAAACGCCCATTTCTTCAGCCGTTTGAAAAAATCATAAGACCGAGTTGCCTGTCATTTGCATTATCTACACACAAGAGAACACCACAGACAGACAACACCCACAACAATGACCGTCGATTTCTTTTACACTCTTGTGAATAGATTTTGTTAAGTTATTGTTTTTAATGACATGGCAAGTATCTTGCATTCCATTAAGTGGGTGATGCTTAGCAGCAGCATTAGCCCTTTTTTCATTCGCAAGTACCTGGGAGGCTTCGGCCTCCCTTTTTTTATTCAATTGTCTTGATTAAAGGAATCGTATATTCATTCGAACCTTATCCTAATCGGTGTCCAGCGGTGATTATGATTTGTATATTTCTAAAAGAACTTGCTCAATTGAAACACCGATATAGCATTTGGTTCAACAAGATGCTAAGCCACTATTCAACAATCTGGACCTGTTCTACTAAAAGGATCTCAGGAAACTCTCTCTTTAAACTATTACTGTAGAAGTTCACCATAGGAACCCCTCTTCCGTACCTGATCTTGGCGCCTTGCAGCAATTCTAACTTTGGAGTAGCCAACCAGTTATCAATCTGCTTATTTTTAATTTTGATGTAGGTGTAATTTTTACTCTGGATAATCTTGAGTACCGTTCCAACATTTGGAAATTGGGCTGACTGAATATCTGAAACCTCTTTTTTAGACTCCGATGCGTCCCTAAAGGCAGAATAATTATCAGGCATGTCTGCTGCCACTGATACCGTCGTCAAACCAAACAGCAGGAACACAATAGGGTACTTCACTTCTATAGCTCAAACATATCGACTAACGGTACAAACCATGAGGTTTTTGAGAATTTTCGCCATGAAAATATTTATAACGAAATATTGCATCCGCACCATGACAGTCGGCACAGACAATTTGGCTGCTGGATGCATTACGCAGGAAGCTGTTTGTCACGTCCCCCTCTAAATTGCGGCCTTTGCCTTCCCGTGGATTATCCGCATCCCAGACATGAGGATTATGACAACTGGCGCAGCCAATCCGCCCAACTGACCTTTTATTCCCATTTCGATCAAAAACCGGAATATACGGCATTCTCTGGCGTCTTTGAGATCCGGCGCGGATTCTATTCGACCAGAGCAACATGTCATGGGGCCGCATCACCTTGTTTGGTATCTTTGCTTCAGCAGCAGCACCTTCGGCGTGACAACTCAGGCACAACGCCATCTGTGGGTCCACACCGGGAACAGCCTTTCTCGCCCAAAGCGCAAGTCTCGAATTCGCGTTATGAACACTGTGGCACTGGCCACATGGACCTGATTGAGCAACCTTCTGCCCCTGATGGTTGGTTGCCGAGTTGGCCGTTACCCGAAGATCATGATCAGTACCTCGCACCGGACGTTTTTTTCTATGGCAATCGACACACAAGTCAGACCCAGGCGCAGCGGGTTTGCGTAGAAAACTTGTCAATCCGTTGCCCTCGACATCTGGACGAGCGCCAGCCTTGCTCAATGGTTTTTTAGGATCCCACTGATGGGGGTTATGGCAACTCGCACAGTCCACGTTGCCCTTCACATGTCTATTTCCAGACTTATTGTAAAGCGGCAGTGAGGTCTTACCACCGACATTCTTCAGGCCCTTTGATAATGGATGGCTGTGCTTTCCAGTGAGTTTTTTCTCTGCAAGGCCGCCTTTGGTATGGCATGTGCTGCATATAGACTGTATTGGGCTTTGATCCTTGCGTTTTTTCATCGGCGTCATATAGGGTCCACGACCATTATGCGCCCGATGGCAGGAACCGCATGCACCTTGATCCAGCCTGGAAGTGACAGTCGGACTCGACTGCAACTTTGTTCTATCTTTAGCAGTATTCACTCTATGCTTGGACAGCAGCACAGAACGTTTGTCTACATGACAGTTGGTACAGAGCGCACTATCTGATCCCTGCGCTATGCGTAAAAAGCTCGAATCACCATCACCCTCTATTTTCTTTGGATCACCCTTCTCCTTTGATTTAACGCTCCAGTTGTGGGGGTCATGACAGCTCGTGCAATTAATCTTAGTTCCGTCAACATTGGCATAGCCGTTTTCATCCAGTAGAGGCAGCGATTCAAGTGGCGCACCCGCAACCTGATGACGGCTTACCCAGCCTTTTTCAGAAGACGATATACCCAACTTTTCAATTGATACATTTGTTGGGTGGCTATGCTCGGCAATGGTCTTTTTGTTAGCCAAACCATCCTTTTTATGGCAGCTTTCGCATAATCCTTTGACACGGTCAGTGGCCGTGATCGTCTCCCCACCCCACAATGGGGCACTGTCATCTGCATCATGTAAGACATGGCAGGCAAGACAAGGGCCAAATTCAGCCACACTTTCATCCTTGCGGTTAACCCTATCCGGATCCATGATACTCATATCATGCTTGGTACCTCGCACGTTTGCCTTATCCTCATGGCACTGGCCACATAAACTCGCCTGGCGATTGTCCATGACCATCAATGGCTTACTGATTGCAGCATGTGGGGTATGACAACTCTGACAAACGATTTCATTTTCTTTTGTGAACATCCCACCCGCTGCAGTAAGTTGCTCCGGTAATTCTTCCATACTTTCTGTAATCGGGTGATTGACTCCAGGATTTATTTCTGACTTTACCGCATGACAAGTCATACACAGACTGGACGACACATTCGGCAGGCGCAGAAAGATAGGAGATTCCGATTCTTGCCAGGATAATCCATGAGCACTGTGACAAGTACCACAATAGACCTTTCCATCATCATTCAAGGGGAACACGGTTTTACCGGCAAATTCCGAGAGATTGACCTTATCTGATGGCACTACACCGACCGGATGGTTGTGACTCTCTTCCAGCCAAAGTGATCTTGAGTCCAATGTAAAACCGTCGTGACAGGAAAAACACATCATTTCTGTACTCACCACATTCTGCTTACCTGTTTTTTCCACAGGACGGGGCTCATAAGGTATCAGTGTAGCGACATCCTTGCGTTTAAAATCAGACATCCAGGCGACATGGCAGGTAGCGCACTCTCGCTTTTCCGCCACAACACGCGCGGCTTCAGCTGTACCCATCAGGGTAGTGTGGACTACCAATACAGACAGCAACTGCAAAATCAGCCAATGGACATAGGCTGAAAATGTTCGTGACCAATCAAACATATGCATCACCGCTCAAGCTCTACTACTGTGACTTTGTTGGCAAGCATTTCGGCAATGTAGAGCCGCCCTTGCTTATCCATTGCCAAACCGACTGGGGTTTTAAAATGGGTAAACTCACCGTTCTCTCCAAGAACGGCCTGAAAGCGAGTATCGTCATTGAAGAGTTGAACCACTCCAAGATAGCTATCGCTGGCGGCCAACAAACCGTCATCATTAATGGCAATACCTTTTGGTCTAAACAGATGTCCGGGCGTCACTCCCCATGAACCGATCGTCACCAATGGCTGACCGGAATCCTTAAACACCTGTATTCTGGAATTGAATACATCAACGATGTAGATATTATTGTCTGGTCCCACTGCGATGGTGGCAGGATAGCGGAATTCCCCAGGGTTGCTTCCCGGCTTTCCCCAAACTGATTTGACCTCTCCTTTCCCGGCCCCCTCTCCATATACCAAGATACGATGAAAGGGTATGCTGGCCGTGACATAGATATACTTACCTGATTTATCAACGGCCACGTCCACGGGGGTAACAACCTTATCACCAATTTTTGTGGGAATCGTCATTAGAAACTGGCCGTTTTCATCAAAGATTTGTATCCTGTTGTTACCTCTATCAGCAATTAGTACACTACCATCCGGCGCACTAGTAATTCCTACTGGGCCTTGAAATTGCCCATCACCTTCGCCAGGTGCGCCAAATGTGAAGAGAAGCTGTCCATCCTTGTCGTAACAGAGAACCCGGTTGTTGCCGCTGTCGACTATGTAGACCCTACCTTCTTTGCCGATCGCAATATCGGTGGGCATTACCATAGGCTTATCTGCAGGACCTGTCAGTTCATTGATTCGGGTAAACCCTATTAAGGGAGCTTGTGTTTCCGCTGCCAAAACAGCGAAGGGGAGGAAACAGGTGAACAATACCAGGCTCAGCCAACTCATCAGTAATAGAGCACTATGAATGGCTCCAAGTGCAGATGATTTTCTATCCATCTTCATCCAGCCATTCCTTCAATAATCAACGACAGATAGACCAACATCATTTATTGCCTCAAATTCATTGCTGTTCTGTTCCATAGGAATCTACCTTCAGCTAAATTCCAGGACCAGAAGACTTTTGTTGCGACCCCACTGATCTCATCATCCTGGATAGGGCCGAAAATACGGCTGTCAAACCCATACTGCCTTGAATCAGCGAGCACAAAATAAGAGCCGTTTGGTACTACAACCGGCTCCATACTGTAATCAGACGACATTAGCGGGTTATGGCTACTACCCTGTACACCGTAAGATACATAGTCTTCGTCCAAGGGTTTCCCGTTCAGATAGACCTGTGTTCCCCGTATCTCAACGGTATCCCCTGCTACAGCGATTACCCTTCGTAAAATCTGATCTTTTATCAGTTTGGTGACAGATTCATCTCTTATCTGCATAGCAACAGAATCATCGGTGTGCTTTTCACTAAAACTGATTAATACGATATCTTCACGTGCTGGTTTTGCGAGCTTGTTGATCACAACCAGGTCTCTATCTAGCACTGTGGGCTGCATGCTTTCAGACGTCACATAAAACGCACGTACTATCCTTTCTCCCACCAGGTAATCCATCAATGGGTTGATGGTCACCAACAGTGCCAGAAATACTGCCACATAAATCCAGTATCGATTGTACCATTTCAAACGGTAATCCACGGGTTGCCTTTTAGCGCATATGAATGCATCCAGAGCGATAAGGAAAACCCCAATAAAAGGAACCGCAAGCAAGAGTAAACTCTCAATCGGTGTAGAGACATACATATAGGCAATAGCGGCCAACCACGAAATGATGACAAGACTGATATATAAAACAATACCGCGCACCAGACGACCCGCATACTGCTGGCCGAGTCCCGGACAGATTGAAAGCATGAGTGCCACCCATGCGTTGCGGGGGCTCACTTCATCCTGCTCTACTGAAGCATTTATCCAACTTCCTGTTGTGGATGATGTCATTATTCAGTCCTCGATTATTACGGTTGCCTGATAATTAGTTAGAGTCCAGAAACACCATTCCCTGGGGTGTTTCTGGAACGGAATCGAAAAATGCGATTTTCCGATTCCTTCATTTTCAAAAACTTATTGCCTTTGAAAATGCTGGCACGTCCCAGTACCAGATTAGTTTTCATTAGCAGGAGTTTCGCTTTTTCTCCACCAGCTACGCGCATCATCCTGTTGCCGCTCAACTTGCGGTACTTCTACATCCGGTCCCATCAATGTTTCGATATCTATCTTGTCAGTGCCAGGACTCATTAATTCAGGCATATAGAATCTTTTATATTTTTGAACGAGGCCAATAATATTCAGGCTGGTCAATTCACTGATACGTCGGTCAGAAAACCCGAGTTGTCTGAAAGGGATATAGCTTTTATCTTCTTCCGTATGGCATTTAGTACAGAAGCGTCCTTTCTGAGAGACATTGCGATGAAAGCTTTTTTTAACTAAATCCCGATCCTGGCCTTTTAATTGTTCCTGTACTTGAACGAAATCAATGGCTACAGGATCTGTCTCTCTTATCTCGAGTAATACCTCAAGATCACCTTTCTGCATGTATGGAACAATTTTCGAGTAAAGATCATCGGTCGACACAAGAAACCCTGACTCTCCATCATATTCAATACCGAAATGCGGTCCTGACACTTCGATTCCCGAATAATTCAACCATCTTAGGTCCAGTGCATCCTCATCGATCTTTTTTGGATCTACATGGCAAGTCATACAACCAATAAACTGGGTATGCATATTAAGTAGTGTTCGCACCATGCGTTTTTCAGTATGAGGGAAATCCCCATGACAGAAATAGCAAACGCTTTTGTCGCCCTCCAATGCCATGGCAGTAGCTGAATTATGGAAATGACGTGCCTGCTCCATTTGTTTTTTCTCAGCGATATCCTTAATCAACTGGGAAGCTTGATTCTCAGCAAACAGTGGCGTGTTTTTCAGCATCGATGCGCTGAGTTGAAACCCGACCGCCCCGATAATCGTCATTACCACGGCGCCAATCAGATACGACCAAACAGGATGGTTCCTGCGAATACCGGTAATATGCAGAAGATCACGCCTCTCTTCTCCAGGAATTTTCGCCTTGTGATCAACGACCACAAGCAACAGAATGAGTATGAGTACGAAAAGCAGCACCGCTACGACGGTAATGATGGTGCTGGTTAACATTGTCACTTGCATCATTCAATAACTCCGTAATCACAATTCGGAGGTGATGTATCAACAAACAATCCAGTCACCCGCGTAGCATGCATTACTTAAGTCTCCAAACAGTCAAATACTCATAAAAACAGATAAACGCCAATCATATAGACAAGCCAGAGACTCCATAAACCGATAAACAACAATGAACCGAAAGCAATCCATTTCTGTACTTTCGTCATTGGTGTAACCATCGGTTATTCGCTCTCTGTGGCGATATTTGGTTTATTCTCTAGACCCTCGACTTTATCCTGCTCACGTAGATCGTAAGTTTCCAATAGCTCTTTGAGATACTTCCTCTCCTGCGGTAATTCCACTAAATTTCGTAGATATTCCAGGAAATGTTCCTCTATCTGATGTTCGCGAGTGATCTTGCCACTGAGGTAGGTCCACTGCATCGGGAAACGCCCAGGCGCGAGATGCACGTTATACCAGTGCCAGAATGCAATAACGACCAAAGCAAGTAAGGCCTCATGAGGATGAGCGAGACGCATGATATCCTGAAAATAGAATGCCCAGCCGGGGGGCAATAGCCAAGCCCATAGATCAGGAAACAAAAATGCTGATCCTGAAAGAACCATGACGGAATTACCGAATGCAGCGGCAAAATAATGGATTTTCTGCTTGTACATGAATTTATCCATTTCCGGCCGCTGTGTCCTTAATCCAGAGAAATAGAGGACATCTTCTTTCATATCCTGCAGGTCCTTAAATGTTGGAATCACAGTCCGTCGAATATCGAATCGACCGCCAACTATTCGTAGGCTCGTACCCCCTATCAAAGTGGCGACATGATAGACCATGGAAAATATCATGACTCCGGCGAGAGTACGGTGTATGACGCGAGTGACATTAATACCACCCAACAGATTATTAAATGGCTCAGCCCAGAACAGTTCGAAGAAATGAACAGGCAGACCAGTGAACGCCAGGAGCAGGAATGTTGTAAAAGTCAGTAGATGCTGGATGCGAATATGAACCGAGTAACGCGGTAGATCGCCTATGGGATTAGAGACGACATTCTTGTAAAGCAGTACTCTATCCTGCGGGACCAACTCGATAAGATCCTCGATCTCCTTGCGCTCATCACCTGACATGCGATTCTGCCGCATGGATTTTTCCAGCACACGCTCTGCTACTTTCGATAGTTTCATAGTGTTCTCTTACTTCAAAGCGCCTGGAATAAAGCCATTATCAACAGACCCATCAGTCAACCCGCTAAATCAACGTTGAATGATGCGATCACGCCTCCGTCTGCTTCTTCTCCACCAGGTAGAACCCCAGCGCAGCCGCCAGCCTACTCCATCGCGCCTGCGTCCAACGGTTTCAAACATCGACAGGCCGATCAACGCCAGCACCACTACCTCTCCAACGATACCGTAGATTGACTCAGCCTTATGCAATACTGGATTGTGCTTCTCATCAAATGACGGGTGTGGATCTAATCCTTTGAAGTTGTCTTCCGCATTTTCATGACATCTTTTACATGTTTTAACCCGGTTGTTTTCATTGGTTGGTGAATCCGGATTCAGTGATGACATGATGCCGTGAACACCTTTGTAGTAATTTTCCTGGTCGGCATGACAATCCAGGCAGGTCGCTGCTCCCATAAATCCATAACTGGTAACCTTGCCGTGAAAACTATTTCTGTAGGATTCAGATGCTATAGGAAACTTCTTACCTAGTTCTCTTCCCTGGTCTGCTGCAGCTTTTACATGGCGCTCAATCAATTCCTCGTTTTCATGGCAACGTGAGCAAATTTCTACAATCTCCTTTCCAGTGCGCTTGACTTCAAGCACTCTGCGACTGGTATGAGAATACCACTGGTTTACAAATCCCTTCTTCTCATGACACAACTCGCAGCGGTCGATTATTTTTTCGGGCGGTTCGGTTTGATGCGGGTTGTACAGGGGATTGGTATGGCAACTGATGCAATAGGGTTTATCAGCGTCAAGGCCTTCCGCTTTCTTAGGTCTGGCATGGACACTATTTTTATAAAGTTCGGCAATGGGTTTGTGGCTGAACAACTTCCCCGTGGCTGGATTTTTCTTTGTATGGCACTCCTGATCACAACGAACACCCACTTCCACAGGCTGATGCGGTAATTCCTTGATGTAGTCATGGCAGTCTCTACAGGGGACATTACGATGCACTGTCTTGGAAAACTTCTCAGGCGGCACATGATATGATCTAAAAACCCCTTCCTGAGTCACCCGACCCATACGCGGATATTTATGACACATGAGACAGGCATTATCATCTTCAAACATAGCCAGCACGGCCTGCGGACAAGCCAAGATTGTCAAAGCCAACAAGATAATTTGAATAATCAATCGCACAGAAATCTCATCCTCCAAGTTCGGTTCTCAGCCAGTTGCCTGGTTCCGAATCATTTATCATGACAATTCGTACAGATATTTTTAGTACGTAATCGCTTGTCTTCGTCTGCACCTTTTGCAGCGGCCTTTTGCATGATAACGCCTTTCTCATGGGGGTTATGGCAGGTCCCGCAAAATACTCTTCCAGTCGTGGGGTCGAGCGGCAGCACAACATTACGTTCCTTTTCACTTTGCAGCATTTTATTTCTGATCGGTTCAGAAGGAACAACCAGATGGTTAGGCACGCCTTTGGATGTGAAAGTGAAACTGCCGCTGGGATGAGGCTTCAATTCATGACAACCTCTACATATCCCTACCAGATTCTTTTTGACATGAAATCCGACATCACGAATACTTGCAGCATTCTCAAGTCCCTCTGTCTTATTGTGACAGATCAGGCAGGTATGCTCCTTAACCTTGCCATTATCATCTCTCTGATCATGGGCATTTCTACGCTGATAACCTTGATATTCGTGACACTTGTAACAGAGATCAGTCCGAGCTCTGTAAGGACCGCTTCTGAAAAACATAGGATTGTTCTCATTTTTCATTCCTGCGCTCTTTCAAACATTGCATCTCTATCTCATGGCAGGTTGCACAGGAAACCTTTTTCTTTGCATCCAGGTTATCGGCAAATTCCTTTGGAATCCGTTTTTGCATATCGGTTGATCAAGGGAACACCACTTGGATGGATATAGCTGTGATCAAACTCACCGCTATGGCAGTATTCACATAATTCATCGATATTCTTGCCACGCAGATGCAGTTTTGCAGCTACAGGCGGTGTTTCTTGTGGCAGGCATTACAACTCGTTATCATCCCAGTGTGGATTGGGTATCTGTTTGAAATCGAATCTGTTTATTTTTGATCCACCCCGGATATCTTTTCAGGTTTCTGCAGCATCTGTTGACGGCTGATCTCTGCAGCCAGCAACTGGCCGTTTACCATCCAGCCAATCAATAGCCATAACGAACACCCAAACCCAAACGGATTTAATTAAGACATAGGCCATCAGACAGGGTCTGATAACTTGTAGTGTATCGAGCTGTTTCTGTAAACATCAGGCGTCTGGATAACCACTCAAACTATTGTTCATTGTCCAACCACCACCACCACCGCCGCCGCCACCGCCACCGCCCCACAGGATGCACCCGTGCTGGTGTAGCTAGCATGGGTTATGGTTTTTACCGTGACAACTCAGATAACAGGCGCCTTCAAAGTCGCCTGTGGACTCGTGGTACAACAGTCCGGAACTATTTGGCTGCACTACGTCCATATCAAAATTAATCAATCTGACGCCGCTATGAATCCCACCTATACCACCATTGGGCTCAACCCCATGCGGGTCATGGCATACATTACAGGGTGTATCCAGTGTTCCTCCACCTTGGCTCCACTGCGTACTCCGGCAATGTGTTTCTGATGTCTGGAGAAAGCTCTCATTGCCGAGAATACTGTCCCGGTCATGGCACTTGTAGCACAGGGCATAGACAGTCGATGACTCAGCTGTGCCATCAGTCGTCTCGTATTGTCGCTCCAGGATAGGCGTGTAAATCGAGCCATGCGGCCCCCTAGCAGTGGAATCAAGTTCATCGTTATTATGGCAATCCGTACACTTTATGATGCTGGCTTCGTGTCAATGGAGAGATCAGACTGGGTACATTCAAACTTGCGCCTACACCTGCAACAGGATGAAAGGATGGATTCGACAGATCGATAATCCAAGCGTACGTTCGGCTCGAGCAACCAGTCGACTGGTATAGATCACAGCTTGATCCTGCGTGTCCCCATGACAACGAAAACATAATTGATATTCATAGTTGACCGGATCAATCTCCGAACCATTGATATCGATACCAGCCACATCGGTTAAGGTTCCACTGGGATCAATATCTCCGCTATCCGGCAATACTGCATGGCCATTATGACAATCCTGACACTCTACATGGCGATTGTCTGACCAGGGCTTCCCTGTCGGATCATGTACATCCAGATGATTATCCAACATATGTGCAGAAGTTTTCTGAAACGCAGTTCGACATCTGAAGCAGCAACATTACCGTTGTGGCATACCAGACAGTTATCCTCTTCATTGGCATATTTGAGTAATCTTTCACGCCTAGCTGCAGCATGAGGGGTATGGCAGTTGAAGCAGGCATTTTCCTGTACAGTCGCCCACTCTGTATTCGGCCAGGGATCTGTACCTATGCCATCCCATGTCTGCAGTGGAGTTCTGATGGGGTGTATCGCCATGAAAAATAATATGGCAGGTCTCACACAAGTTCACCGTTTACCGCATCCATGACCAGAAAATTACCATAGGTGTCATCATGGGGATCATGGCAACTGGTGCACTGCAACTGACCGTCACGATCCAGCTTACTGCCCCGGTTAACAGAGACGGCGACACCAATTTACCATCACTTCCAGCCAGGCTCAGTATAATCAAAAGATACCGGATGATCATCGGACAGATCAGTCCCCAGATTACTCCGATGCTCAGCCGGCATAGTTGTCACACCATCCTGCCATTGGAATCAGGTGTATCCACGCTCAGCAGATCACCCAAGGCAATGGTGCCATCATGGCAACTCAGGCATAGCAGGGAGTGCACCTGTTGGCATGACCCGGTGAGGCGTCTGCATAGTGGTACTGCTGTATAGGGGATGTAGTTGAACCCAGGGTCTTCACGGTTCCATAGGGGAGCTGATGGTGAAGCGTTATGGGGGATATGGCAAAACACACAGATCTGCGTCTCTGTATCAGCCAGTATCGCCAGTACCGCTGAGCAGAGAGATTATGTTTACTCGTCTCTATCCCGCCAATGCTCCACCAAGAAACAACAGGGTGAGACTCAAGTAACAAAATTGAAACGAATAACTTCTTCATCCCTTGTTCTCCAAAAATCGAAATACCTGCACCCGGTTGTTGAAGGAATCAGCTACAAATATCCGGTTATTGCTGTCGATATAAATGCCAACCGGCAACCAAAACTGTCCGATTCCTCTACCCTGCTCTCCCAGATAGAGCAACAACTCACCGTTCTGATTAAAGATCTGCATAGTGTTCAACAGTCGCATCCATGATATAGACATGACCGGAACTGTCAGTCGCCACACCTTTGGGTCTGGGCAGATTACCTGTGGCATCTCCAACACCGGAGAATGTCAGAAATAAATTGCCCATCCTGCGTAAAACGCTGGACGCGGAAATTGAGTGAATCTGTGACCCACAGCTCACCGGATGTTGGATCACTCCAGATCTGAGTGGGATAGTTGAACTGCCCAGCACCCGCACCACGGGTTACCGAAGCTGAATTGAAGTTCTCCCTGTTGATCGAATGCCAATACCTGATGCTGGCGGGTATTCACTACATATAAACGACCCCTTGCCGCATCGAAAGCCAGACCAGTAGGCTGATCCAGCTCGATCTCAGTCTTGAATGGGATTGCATGGTTGGCTTGTTTATCGATCAGGAATATCTGATTGAGCGCAGAATCAGATACATAAACCCGATTGTCAGCGTCGACTGCAAGGGAAATCGGCGAGCGGAATGCAGCTTTGTTCTTCGAGCTGCAGCATGTCATGTGTTTTTGCTTGAGTGTCGAAGCGGTGTACTGCCTTCGATCCAGGATCCGCCACAAACAGCACTTCATCTGAGGTCATAACCGCTGCAGTAGGTCTGATCAGTCGGATCTCCTCCTTACCCACGAAAACACTCACAAGCCGGCTTCCAGAATCCAGGCGTGATACCAAGATCCTCAGGCTTTGCTAATCGCTTGAACAAATTCGATGCGCGCCTGTGCAGGTGGTTTGGGCCAGACTGGCTTTTGGATTTCGCCTGTTCCGTGTCTTCCTTTGCTGGACCTGTGCAGGCAATGACCAACAAGCAGGACCAAAACCAATGCGATGAGTTTCTCAACCAATATTGAAGTTGCCCGGGCATTAGAATTTCCTCGATAATATCAGATTGATGCTGCTGCGCTCTCTTTCCGTTTCTCCAAGCTCATCTGATAGTATCGTGCCTCTGCCGAGAGTTTGAGCTGTCGATATGCCCAACCCAAACGCACCTTAGCCCGAGTGTTGGACCTTTCACGGGTGCCACCTGTATCCGTCTGATCCACAATATCCGCAGTCAAGGTGGTCCGATGCCATGAGCGCGAATGGTAGCGCAATCCATAACGGGTCAAATCCACATCCTCAGGGGATTCCAAGTTATCCACGAGCAACCTGTCAGGCAACAGACGTAGATTACCTTTTAGGACTTTTGGAATCTGCAGATAGACGCCCAGCACTGTTACGTCGGTAGGAGCCCACATCCGCATCATGCTTCTCATGCTCCGCCTTCCGCCCATTGTCCAGCTATTTCTCAAGGGGTAATCCACATTTCAAACCCACTGTCTTTGTATCTTGAGAATTTAGCGGGATTGTTGGATTACCTGATTCGAGTTTACGATCTATACTTCGATATTTGGCAAACAGTCTCAGATGCTTCCCTCTCGTCAGGTCGATACGGTAAAGTTGTCTGAAACTGGTAAATTCTGCTGTACCACCTGATTCATATGAATAATCCACCACGACCTCGATCGGGTATATCATTGAGGTCTATCCACTGTATTTCTGGTAAATCATCTCTGATGATGACCAATTCATAATGCATTCCTTCGATATAGGTTTGGGTTCCCGTCTCGTTCTTCACTACGACACTGGACTGCAATAACGTTTCTATTGTCTCAAGGTTGAAAATGAGTTTAAACTATCTAAGGTATGTGTCTCAGATAACACTGATACATCATCTCCCACTCGATCCGTATAATCATAGCCCCATCCCCCGGTGTAGCGGATATTGAATTCGATCGTAGGGTTGTAAATAACTTAGATTGAGATCTCCCTGATAAAATGTTTGCTCCAATCCTTCTGTTTCGTATTTGTCCGCATGTAGTGTCGATGTCTGTTTCAAGCCGGTCATCGAAACTGGTATGACTGACGCCGGTATCCAATGCATGGGCTGTGGTATCGATCTGCTCTACGGTTCTATCCAGATAACTGTATCGATAAAAAGATTTAAGATTATTTGAATGGGTTAGATTGAGTCGGGGAATGTAGCGAAACTCATTCGAGTTCCGGCAGATTATCCTGTTCCTTATAAGTAAACTTGTTAGTAAAACGAATCCATTCATCATAGCCGAACAGATGTTCGGTTCTGGCATCTACAAGTTGGGTAATTCTCGTTGTTTCAGTGATTGGGAGAGAAATTGAACCACTGGCTGATTGGTTTTTTGTCCAGGAGTAACCTATCTTTCCATCACCGTTGGGGCCTAGATCACCAGAAACCTTCACATGAGGCTCTATCAGTCGTTTCATCAGTGATTCGTCTGTCAATTATCTCCATCAATCTTGGTGTGACTGAGATCGAACATTGACCAAGAGCCGGCAATAACGGTCTTTTCAGCTTGAAATTCAACCCATACTTCTCACTTGTCAGCAGCATTCTATCCTGCACAGCATAAGGGGTAGTGCTGCTGTGCCGGTCATAATACAACATCAACGGATAGGACTTTTTTTCGAGGATATTCGCCTTGGCATGAAAATTGAAATATTGCTCATCATTCGACTCATCGACAGTATTGGAATCATAATGTATGCTGTACGAAAACCGGACCACCACCGAAATCCAGACGAAAAAAATTGGGATGGTAGATATAACTGTGCATGGTTATATCGAGGCCTTCCTCGGTTGTCGTCCCTTCACGTCGGCTGGTTTCAACACCGCTGGTCTTATCGACTGTATTCATCAGTAAAATATCGCACATAGACTTCACCATCTATACCGGTTACCCGGAACGGCGCAATCTCCTCTGAGTTTGCATTAGTCACACAGCATGACTGTACATAAGCAGGCAGCAACAAGACTCGTTTTTTTCCTATACTTACACACAACGAGTCTTAGTTATTCTGTGACGATATTCATAATCGAATAATGATCGGACCTTCCTGACAGCCTTTGCAGGCTAAAGATACAATCTGCATCCCCCTCTATCTATCAGTCAAAATTCTTTTTATTAACTGCTAAATATTACTTATAAACAAAACGACTTCGCGTTTAATTTATGGATACTTTTCGTCCTGCATCTTGCCAAATCCATAAACATTGACTTTGTTCGGGCCGAACTGATTGGTTACCAGAATTACATATTCCAACTTGAAATCCTGGTTCAGCATATTTCTGAAAATAAGCACGCTCGAATAATCAATAGCGATATCTCGGTTGGTAGATACAATTGCCCTGGACCACTCCCGAGCTACCGAAAAACATCAACAGCTGCCCTTCTCGGATCAAACAGCTGTACATTCTGGAATGCCGCATCCACCACATAGAGACGCCCGTCCCGATCCAGAACAATTCCTTTTGGACGGGCGAACTTCCCAAAACTGCGTGCCAATCTCACCTATCTTACGGACATACCGACCATCCGGGTGTAAATTCCTGGAACTCGAAAATTGCTCGTATCGCTGACTAATAGATTGCCATTTTTAGCAATCGCCAGATTTGTTGGATGAAACAATTGGCCTTCGGCTGACCCGGCGGAAGCTATGGTATATATCTTCTGACCCGTTGCTTTATCGAGTACCAGAATCTGATGGTTCTTGATATCAGTAATAAACAGCTTGTCGCCTGACAATGGCAACGTCTCTTGGCTTAAATTCCCCCTGGCCTCTATAGGTTTTAATCTTGTTATCATTGCGATCAAATACAAGTACCTGGTCACCTTGAGTATCTGTTATATACTTATTGCCATCATCATCGATTGTGATATTAATCGGCTTTTTTAACCCTCGAACCGTATGAAACTGATTCAGCACAAAATCGAATATCACATACCCACCGCCACGCGTATCCACTACATAGAGCTTATTATCTCGCAAAGCAACACCGTAGGGTTTGACTATCTCCTGATTGTTACCTTCCTCTTTACCGAGGATAAATTCGGGCGAATTTACTCTTATTCTGGACCTCAAGATCCATAGGACCTGAGTATGATGTCAGGTATTGAATGCGTGGAGTATCAGGCGATGAGGGATAGAAAACCGCACTTGAGCGAGTGGGTTTCTGCGTTTCAGGTGTTCCTGCACAACCACTAATAAACAGGGCAATTAGAAATAATTGTAGTATTACAAATCGCTCGAACATGCCCTTTATCATTATAATTTTCAACCCAGCCTGGTTAGTTGACCACTTGCGTCTATCTGTTCGTATAACAATGACCATACTGCATGATTCATTTGTAAACTATCTTACGCCTGAATAAGCTCACATATTTTTTATATCTAGTTCCAACAATCCTGCCTTTCGATTGTTTATATATGACTTATAGAAGTATCATGAATCGACATAGCGGTATGAAGGCGTGATTGCGAACATCTGACATTAAATTCAGAAACTTATAACATGCGTAGCCCCTAACCCATCTAGTTGGTGTAAATTAATCATGATACAAAGCATGCATGCTATCCGTATCTAGATAGCACAGTAAATAGCGAAGACTCCATTCAATACATTATAAACACTCATTGACGCCACTGAGAATTTAACAGCATCGATGTTGATTAAACAGAGTCTCCATTAGAAACTGCGCCTACTTATCGTGACAGGTCAGGCAGAGGGCACTTCCATCAAGTGTAATCTTTAGCAATTTGTTAGATTCCCCTGTTACCGTTGACTCCACCGTGTATTTA
>CAWCOA010000027.1:0-11990 GCA_963797085.1 uncultured Gammaproteobacteria bacterium | reverse complement strand
TTCATGTTTTTATCTACGCCTACACCTTCAACGACGTATTGCTGCCAAAAGGCGGTGAGGGACTTTGCAAATGACGGCATCTTGCCTTGCTTCCAACTGCTGGCTGTTGTAATACAGACCGATACCCAGCAATGGGGCAATCAGGAAGAAGGCGGCCAGCAGTTGAGGCAGCAGAAAATACATGCCGCTGGCGACAACTGATCCCACCAAAAGAAAACTTGCCAGCGGCCAGTGCCGCACCATAAAAAAGGCTTTGACCCGGCGTTCTGCGCATGTCGCGCCAACCAGCAGGACAGCCAGCGCCAGACATCTTCAGTACTGACTTCCCTGACCCGGGCAACAGTTACCGGTTGCTCGTAGTTATGAACAACAGCGTGGCTCATGACGACCTCCTGAGTATTTATTATAGAATAATTATTGATTCATCCACTGGTGAACATAGCTGTTATTGCCGGTTTCTGTAAGGCTCAATACCATAGCGAGTACCGGGTTATAGCTTACTGAATGGTTATCTGTCCTGTCATCATTTAGCGGGTGGACCCCGGCCCCGATTCCAACAGAATCTTCTCCGGGACATGCAGGGTTGAGGTGGGGAAAGCAACTTCAGCACCGTTGCCTTCGATAATCTGCAGTACCTTCAGCAACACATCCTCCTTGATCTCATGAAAATGTATCCAGTTGGTGGTCTTGGTAAAGGTATAGATGAAGAAGTCCAGGGAGGATGGGGCGAACTTGTTGAAATTGACGATCATGAGTTTGATCGGCGGCGATCTCCGGATGATCCCGCAACATCGTCCTCACCTCCTTAACGATCTGATCCATACGGCCGGCATCGTCGTAGCGGATGCCGAGGGTCTCGTAGATGCGCCGATGCGACATGCGGGAGGGATTCTCCACCACAATCGTGCTGAATACTGAATTCGGCACATACAGCGGTCGCTTGTCGAAGGTGCGGATCTGGGTCAGACGCCAGCCGATATGTTCCACCGTGCCTTCGATATCCCGGTCGGGTGAACGAATCCAGTCACCCGTGGAAAAAGGACGATCCAGATAGATCACCATGCCGCCAAAGAAATTCGACAGCAGATCCTTGGCCGCAAAACCGATGGCGATACCACCGATGCCGCCGAATGCCAGCACCCCGGAAACAGAGAAGCCCAGGGTCTGCAACACGACCAATGCGGCAGTTATCCAGACCGACAATCGCAACAGGCGAGCGACCGCCTCCACCACGGTATGGTCAACCTCTTTGCCTGATTCTTTTTTGTGCTCCACATAGCGCGTCTCAGCGTTCTGGAGGAAACCCACCAGAAACCAGGCCAGACAACCGATCACACCGACACTCTGCAGTGGCTCGGCCAGATCGAACAGCGTGGTGCCGGTTTCAACCCGTATGATATGCGCCGCAAAGGTGATGCCGATAATCCAGATCAACAGAGAAAGCGGCTTGCGCAGGGCATGCAGCAAGGCATCATCCCAGGGGTTGCTGGTGCGGGAGAGGGTTTTCTCCAACCGATTCAGCACTCGACGTTGCACAAAGTCCAATAACAGAGCGCCAAATACCACCAGAAACGATTGCATGATCCAACCGCCCTGCCCGGTCCAGTGCTCAACCTGGGTCAACATCTCATCCATCTCAAACTCCAATCAGAAATTCAAAGAGTATGATAGCAAAGCTCAGATCTGAGCTTCAGTAACAGGGCAATCGAGCCTGAGGTTAGGCTTATGCATTAGGCGGGACATTGTGGAAGCCTGATTTTTCGAGCGGGATATTATTGGCTTTTGTTGCATCCTGCATCTCTCGTGCTTCACTTCGCATGGAGCTTGAAACTCGTGGTTTTCTTCCAGCCGGAAGATAGTACCATTGTGGACTTGATAAAATACGCTAAAGGAAACTGACTCTTGGAAACCACACTTTCCTGGCTGACTGGCTATGGAAATACAATTAGCGGATTCTTCTATTTCAATTCTGCTCTGCTGTTAGAACCGGATCTGATCTGGCGCTTGCTGCTGCAAGCCCTTCTGCTGTTAGGCTCCGCCTTCTTTTCAGGTTCTGAGACGGCACTGTTCTCACTTTCCAGACTCGACCTGCGGGAATTACGCCGCACTCAACACTCTCAATCCGCTACCTTGCATGCACTATTGGATCAACCAAGACGCCTCATCATCTCTATCCTCTGCGGCAATGAATTGATCAATATCGCGGCTATAGCCAATATGACCGGTATCCTGGTAGTCCTCTATGGTGTGGAGAAGGCAGGTCTAATCAATATTCTAGTCATGGTGCCCTTATTGTTGTTGATGGGAGAGATCACACCGAAGACTGTGGCGGTATCCAATCCTGTGCGGATCAGTTCGACTGTGGTCGCAGCACCCATGGCCCTCTGGGTTAAATTTATCACTCCCCTGCGCTGGCTGTTGCGTGGGGTTGCAGATCGGGTAACCAGTTGGATTGTCGGCAGCGAGAAGGCGCCGGAGAATATCTTGCAGCTGGACGAATTCCGCGTCATCGTGGATGAGATCTCCAACGAGGGGGAACTGCACGATACCGAGCGCACCCTGATCTACCATCTATTGGATGCCGGAGCTACCGAGATCGTAGAGATCATGATGCCCCGCACCCGCGTGGACTTTATCAACAATAGCATGACCCTGCCCGAGATCATCGAGCGTTTCCGCTCCATACGCCACTCCCGGGTCCCCGTTTATCACAACCACCGTGACAATGTGATCGGTTTTCTGCATCTCGAGGATATCCTGCCACTGGAACTGGATGATGTAGACCTCGATAACTTGACCTTGGAGGATATCCTGCGCCCACCCATCATCGTGCCGCCGACCAAAAAGGTGGACGAGATGTTCGAATTCTTCCAGGCCAACAATACCCGCGCCGCGATCGTCTTGGATGAGTTCGGCGGTGTCGAGGGTTTCGTCACCATGCGGGATGTGCTCACGTTTATTTTCGGCCATCTCTCCGGCGAAGTATCCGGCGTAGATTTCTATCAGGAGCAGGACCAGAACGTCTATGAGGTTCCTGGTGAAATGAAACTGACCGATTTCAACGACCTGACTAATTTCGGTATTGAAGATCCTCGGATGACCACGATTGCCGGGGTGGCTTTTCGGCACTTGGACCGGCTGCCCGTAGAAGGCGACAAGGTCAATGTGGAGGGTTTTGAGATTACTGTGCAGGAAGTCAGGGAACAACGTATCGTCCGCGTCAAGGTCGCACGGGGAGAAACGGATGCAGAACAGAACCCATCCAGTGAAACCACAACTGTTGTCGATGAGAAGCCTGAGGAGTAACACATGGAATCCATCCTGATCCTGCTAACCATGGTTGCTCTGCTGCTGCTTGAGGGTTTCTTTTCCGGCTCCGAGATCGCCTTGGTCAATGCCGACAAAATTCGTCTACGCGCCAAGGCCAGTCAGGGGCACAAAGGCGCCAAACTGGCTTTGAGTCTGTTCGAAAAACCGGAAGTTTTGTTGACTACCACCCTGGTGGGAACCAATATTTCCATCGTCCTGCTGACTACCTTTGGCACCCTTCTGATGATTCGCTGGTTCGGTGAATGGGGTGATCTCTATGCTGTGCTCATCTACACGCCACTGTTTCTGACCTTTGGTGAGATAGTTCCCAAGAGTGTTTTTCAGCAAAAGGCGGACAGTCTGGCGCCTATCGTGGTCTATCCGCTGCGCGCCTTCAAGGTCCTGCTCTACCCGGTGATCATGTTATTTTCCCTGGTCGCTCGACTCGCCGCCAGACTGGCGGGACGGCGTCCCACGGAAAACAATCTGTTTATCACCAGAGAACAGTTCCGCACAGTCATTGAGATGGCTGCACATGGCAGCAATCTCGGGGTCTTTGACCGGGAAAGAATCAAACGGGCCATCCGTTTTGCTGATATCACCATTGCAGAAGCCATGGTGCCACTGGCCGAGGTGAGGGCCGTCAATCGCAGCCATGGAACAGCCAAGGCCATCAAAGAGGTGCGGAGTCACGGCTATAACCGCCTTCCCATCTATGAGGGAAACGTCGCAAATGTCATAGGCATCGTAATTCTGACCCTTTGGGATCTGATGGATGAGGAGTTGTCTGAGAAATCTCTGCTGGAATTGATGCGACCTGCGCTCTATGTCTCTCCCCTGCAGAAGATCGATGAACTCCTGCCGGTATTAAGGGAAAGGGAAGATCATATGGCGGTAGTAGTGGATGAGTTCGGTTCGGCCATTGGCATCATCACCATGGAGGATATCCTTGAAGAGGTAGTGGGTGAAATCACCGTAGGCTATGACTTCGATGAATACCGACCAAAGCGCAAACGGCAATATGAGAGCCTGGAAGATGGCATCTATCTGATAGACTCTCGAGTTCCGGTCTCGGAGGTCAACGAGCTATTGGAGATTAACCTCCCGGCCACCGAATTCTACACTCTGGGCGGCTTCGTTGAGGCTCGCCTGCGCCGGATTCCCAAGAAAGATGAAAGCGTCATCGATGCGGGTTGGCGTTTCATCGTCATAGAAGCGACTGAGCGCGCCATTATCAAGCTGCGGGTGGAGCGACTTTGACCAGGGTCAACTGATTTGAATCTGGGGTTTCTAAATGACTAAGGGCCAAGTAGAATCGATCAATTAGACTTTTCTAGGCATACTGCGGAGATGTCTTCACTGGCCAGGCTATCGGTGAATCGTGAGTAACAGGGTGTAGTCACACCTTAACTTCATCTCCGTGTACAAGATCAGATCACCTCTCTTCCTAAAATAAACATACCCATTCTTTTACGCAAATATAGAACTCGAAAAATGCAGAAAAAATCAGCAGACAAAAACGGTCATCCCACTCCTTGGGAAAAGGAACGGGATAGGATCAAAACATTGTGGGTGATCAGCGTAATGTTTTTCTGGTTCAGCGCTTTCTTTCAGATCGGGCTCTATTACATGGATGGGCAAGTCAATTTTGTTTTAATATCGATAATCGCTGGCATGATGATATTGGGGGTTGCACTTAAACTGCGTCTGCAGCGCCACCTGCGCAGAAAGCCCAATGAGTGAGACATCATCTTGCATCTGAAATGAATTTCTATTCAGATTAACCGAGACACTTTGATAGCAAAGGAAGTCATTTCATGCCACTCACTCAATGCCTCGATTGCGAACATGAGTTCTCAAGCCATGCGGGAACCTGCCCGAACTGCGGGCGCCCCCAACACTCGAGTGCAGCAAAGAAATGCACTAAATTCTCTTGGTTTTTTCAGGGAAATACAAAGTACTATTCAGCAAAACCCTGCTAAATTGAAATAATTCATATCACTAAGGAGAGGGTAATGGCATACCGCATCTGTTTTCGTGGGGACACCCGCACGCCTTTTGCACCGGACAACATGTTCGCCAACGGTTTTAGCAGAAGGCTGGCGGGCGCTGCTCCCATACAATATCGGAAACTCGGTGCCAACCGTGCCGGAGACATCGAACCCTCATCAGCAGTTTGCGTATCTGCCCGCCTGGGCGGTGCCGCCATGTTCCCTCTCAAATTTGCAGCTGCTGACCCCGCCACATCCGACACCTACATCTATGTCGTCGGGCTTGATGCCAACGCCCTGACAAACACACACGGCATGCAGGTTCAGGATGGACTAGAAGGAGTCAGCGCGGGCAACACGGCCGTCAATGCCCTTTGGCCACTCTTCGCGCACGAGCTGGCGATTCCCTCAATTCCCGCCAATCGCATCATTGCGGCAGTCAAATGCACTCGGAACTGGAATGGGGCTGACTGGTCAACCGGTGCAAACTATCAGCTGGGCACAGAGGTTGTCGTGAATTACGGGTGTACCCTGTCGGCCGATTACCTCAACAAGACAGCAGAGTTTCTTCGTAACGAGATAGCCAACCACCGCAATGGCGCCACCCCGAACAGGGGTAGTGGATACCACCAGAGCACACCCGCACAGATCTGAAAACAACACTGGTTATTTTGATGCCGACATAAAAAATCGGTGTTGTTTTAGGATACTAAAAACGCTCAACTTATAACCCCAGCTGCCGAAACACCCTCAACAATATGCTACAGGCTGCACGCTTCTGATGTGCAATGATTTCTACAATTGCACAATGCAATCTGGAATCAACCAATAATCCTTTACCAATACGACTTATTTTTCGTTTAATAAGAATTCAATTCTTGTTATAAGCGGGGATGCTTATGGAATACAGATACTTTGCTTTATTTCTTTTTCTTTTGTCAGTAACGGTTAATCTACAGGCAGCGAGTCAACAGCTGCACATTCAGGGCTCGAACACAATCGGTTCCCAGTTAGCCCCGGAGCTGGTTCAGGCCTGGTTAAAAGAACAAGGCTATCATTCTGTATCTGTCGCCAAGGATGGGGAATTGACCATCCTGCATGGGGAAGACACGAATGGAAACAGTATCGAGGTTGAAATTGAGGCAAAGGGTTCCAGCACCGGTTTTAAAGGGTTACTCGAAGGGACCGCAGATTTGGGCATGTCTTCACGACGGATAAAACAGCAGGAGATAGAAGCCCTCGCCCCCCTTGGAGAAATGACCTCCATGGAAAGTGAACATGTCATCGCACTCGATGGTATCGCAGTCATCGTACATCCCAACAATCCTCTGACATCACTCAGTAAATCTGCAATTCGCGATATTTTTACAGGCAAGATAGCTGATTGGAATAAGGTCGGCGGCGCAACGGGAACCATCAATCTCTATGCCCGGGATAACGAGTCCGGTACCTATGAGGTCTTCCATAATCTGATACTTGGCAAAAAAACAGCCTTGTCGAAAAACACCAAGCGATTCATTAATAACGCCAGGCTCTCCGCTGAAGTCGCCGCTGACCCGCAGGGGATCGGATTTGTCGGACTGCCCTACATACTTAATTCAAAAGCACTGGCCATCTCCGACGGAGAGGTGCCCGCGATAGCCCCCAGCAGGTTCACTATCGCCACCGAAGACTATGCATTGTCACGTCGACTTTACATGTACACACCAAAACAACAACCGACCAATAAACTGACAACGGATTTCATTTCATTTGTCCACTCCACTTCCGCACAAAAAACGATAGAGAACACGGGGTTCATTACCCAGGAGGTTTTTCTGGGGCCAGAGCAGCCAGGCGAGCAATATCCCGAGGAGATGACAAAGCTATCGGCTAACGCGAAGCGTCTGTCCGTTAACATGCGCTTTTCCGAGAGGACGGTTTATTTGGATAATAAGGCAAAACGCGATGCCGATCGGGTATACAGCTTTCTGAAGCAGTCTAAAAAATTGGACAATGGCCTGCTGCTGTTCGGGTTCGCCGAAGTCAAACCTGGTGGTCTGCGCAACATGAGCTTCAAACGATCGGAAAGGCGTGCGGATCAAGTCGCCAAGTATCTATCAAAAAAAGGCGTCCGGGTGATATCCAGCCGCGGTTATGGCGGAGTTGCCCCCGTGGCATCCAATGAAACGCTGCTGGGTCAAGAGAAGAATCGTCGGGTCGAACTCTGGTTACAATGAAGCTATTCACTTAGTCTGAACTTCAAGCAGTGAAATCCAGGAGATCTTTTGACGACTGATTCTTTTGATCGATCTGCATCAGCTGGATGACCTGGGCCTCTCCTGATGGTTTGATTTCCCAACGATCCACTGTCTGGGCAACAGCAGGGTCTTTGTCCAGCAAACTGAGATATAATCCGGCGCTCTTTGCGGTTAATCCAGCGGAGCCTTGCCATCGACATCCTATCCATCGGTTCAGCTGCGCTGATTCTGTTCACCGCCTATTTTATCCGAGGTATCTCTGGATTTGGCTCAGGTCTGATAGCAATCCCGTTGCTGGCCCACTTCATACCTTTGCAGTTCGTCGTGCCCTGGGTCCTGGTACTGGACTTCAGTGCCTCTCTGGTACTTAGCGGCAGAAGTCAGGACCGCCGGGCCATTCGCTGGGATGAGATCGGTTGGTTGTTGCCAACCACGACAATCGGCTTGCTGCTGGGGATATTTCTCCTGGTCAATCTACCCAAACCACCTCTGCTGATCGGTCTGGGTTTATTCGTGATCGCATTCGGCATCCGCAGCCTGCTCTACCTGCATGGGGATAAAACCGTCTCGCGCTGGTGGGCTGTACCTGCAGGCATCACCGGTGGAACAGTTGGCGCCATGTTCGGTACGGGCGGTCCACCCTATGTGATCTATCTGGCCCATCGCATTCATGATAAACGGGAATTACGCGCCACCTTTTCCGGCTTGTTTCTTATCGACGGAGGGTTGCGCGTGATCCTGTTCGCCATAACCGGGCTGTTGACACAGGACAGCATGCTCTGGGCCTGTCTGGCTGGCTGGCCTGTCATGGCAATGGCACTGTATGCGGGACACCGGGTCCATCTGGGCATCACTCAGGCCCAGATGACCCGGATTATCGGCGTCCTGCTTTTGGGGAGCGGCATTTCTCTGCTGGTCAGGGCGTTTTCCGGTTAACTCACCCTCAACCATCAAAGACAATTAACCACAGAGCGCACAGAAAAAACGGACAACTGCCGGGTAGACAATAATCCGTCGGATTACGCTGCGCTAATCCGACCTACGCATCAGGCTATAAAACCAACTCGAAGGTTGAAGGAGCTCAGTCAGCTCAGACAAGCGCCCCTTTCACCGTCTTGCCGATATCCGCTGCGTTCTTCACTACATGCACACCCAGCTCTTCAAGACGTTGCATCTTGGCATGGGCGGTATCGGACTCACCGGAGATGATTGCACCGGCATGCCCCATGCGGCGTCCCGGGGGAGCCGTAGCGCCGGCGATGAAGGCGACCAGCGGCTTGCTCATGTGTTGCTGGGCCCAGAGCGCGGCATCCACTTCCTGAGAACCGCCGATTTCACCGATCATCAGCACCGCTTCTGTATCGGGGTCACTCTGAAAGCCCTGCATGATGGTAATGAAGTCACAACCGTTCACCGGGTCGCCGCCGATGCTGACACTGGTGGATTGACCCAGTCCTTCGGCGTTCATCTGTTCTACCGCCTCGTAATTGAGGGTTCCGGATCGGGAGACCACACCGATACCGCCGGGCTGGTAGATATGCGCCGGCATG
Organism: uncultured Gammaproteobacteria bacterium; assembly: GCA_963797085.1. Taxonomy (GTDB): domain Bacteria; phylum Pseudomonadota; class Gammaproteobacteria; order Chromatiales; family Chromatiaceae; genus JASJBU01. The sequence continues at coordinate 2,900 of CAWCOA010000027.1, read as the reverse complement.
ATACCTACCTTGCACTCATCTGGGGTGATCACACCGGCAGTGTTCGGACCGACGATGACTGCATCATGACCCATTGCGTAACGTTTGACCCGCACCATATCCTGTACCGGGATGCCGTCGGTGATGACGACAATGACCTTGATCCCCGCTTCAATGGCCTCCATGATCGCATCCGCGGCAAAAGGTGGCGGCACGAAGATGGCGCTGACATCCGCACCGGTCTGGCGCACCGCCCCGGACACGGTATCGAATACCGGTCTGTCGAGATGCATCGAACCGCCCTTGCCCGGCGTGACGCCGCCCACCACGTTGGTGCCCATCTTCATCGCCTCTGCGGCATGAAAGCTGGCGTGCTGCCCGGTGAATCCCTGAAAGATCACCTTCGAATCTTTGTTGACCAAGACGCTCATTATTCTGCCTCCCTTACTGCAGTTACCGCCTTTTCCGCCGCATCACTCAGATGATCGGCCTGGATATAATCGAGGCCTGAACCCCGCAGGATCTCCAGGCCCTGCTCCAGGTTGGTGCCAGCCAGCCGCACCACTACCGGCACGTCGATGGCCTGGTCACGGATGGCCTGGACGATACCGTTGGCGATCCAGTCGCAACGGTTGATACCCGCGTAGATGTTCAACAGGATCGCCTTGACATTGGGATCCTCCAGAACGATGCGAAAGGCATTGGCGATCTTCTCCGGCGATGCGCCGCCCCCCACATCGAGAAAGTTGGCAGGTCGACCGCCATAGTGGCTGATGGCATCCATGGTCGCCATGGCCAGACCTGCGCCATTGACGATGCAACCCACGTTGCCGTCCAGGGCGATGTAGTTGAGATCATGCCCGGAGGCCTCGACCTCTTTCGGGTCCTCCTCGTCGAAGTCGCGCAGATCAGTGATCTCCGCCTGCCGATAGAGCGCATTACTATCGAAGGACATCTTCGCATCGAGGGCCAGGAACTGGCCGTCAGTGGTCAATACCAGCGGATTGATCTCCGCCATCAGGGCATCCTTGTCACGGAAGCAGCGGTAAAGCTTCTTGAGCATTTTCGCCACCTTGCCGATCTGCTTGCCGGTAAGGCCAATACTTGCAGCAATCTTGCGGCTCTGGAAATCCTGCAAGCCCACTGCCGGATCCACCGCCTCCCGGATCACCTTTTCCGGGCTGCTGGCTGCGACTTCCTCGATGTTCATGCCACCGGAGGCGGATGCAATTAAAGTAATACGCTGACATGCCCGGTCGATGACCATTCCCAGATAAAACTCCTGCTCAATGGAGTGGGCCTGTTCAACGAGAACCCGCTGTACCAGGCGGCCCGCCTCACCGGTCTGCTTGGTGACCAGGGTTTTTCCGATCAACTGATCCGCATGCAGTGCTCACAGCCTCCAGATTGTCGGCCATCAGCACACCGCCGGCCTTGCCCCGGCCGCCGGCGTGGATCTGCGCCTTGACGACCCAGCCATCGCCATTCAGTTCCCCGGCTACCGCCTGGGCCTGCTTGGCGGAATGGGCGACACGTCCGTCCGGCACTGGAATGCCATAGCTGCGGAACAGCTCTTTGGTCTGATATTCATGTATATCCATCATCTCTCCTGGTATGAAAGTCCTCTCTCCCTGAAACGATGTCGCAAACTCGCTTGATGTAGGGTGCGCCGTGCGCACCGAATGGTTGTTTGGTGCGCGCGGCGCACCCTACGTTTTTGCGACACCCTTTTGCGGGGGAAGACGTTTTATCTTTTAATTTTGCTGCTGTTCGATCTGTGCTATCTTCTCGATGACCACCTGGGCCTGCCGGATCGAGGCTGCATCGATCAAACGGCCATCCAGGCTCACTGCCCCTCTGCCTTCCGCCGCCGCCTGCTCCATAGATTCGATAATGCGACGGGCACGCTCGACCTCTAACTCACCTGGCGTGTAGACCTGATTGGCCAATTCAATCTGGGTTGGGTGTATCGCCCACTTGCCCTCCCCGCCCAGCGCGGCAAAAGCCCGCGCCACTGCAAGAAATCCCTCTGGATCACTGAAGTCCCCGAACGGCCCATCGATGGGCCGCAGACCGTAGGCCCGACAGGCCACAATCATGCGTGACATGGCAAAGTGCCACTGGTCGCCCAGATAACTCGGACGCAGTCCCGCCTCATCGGCAAAACCAAGTACCCGGTAATCGGGATTGGGCCCGCCCATGCTCACGGTGCGGGCCTGGGTGGATGCGGCATAGTCCGCGACACCGAACACCAGCGCCTCGAGCCGGTCGGGACAGGTCTGGGCAATCGCCTCCACATTGGCCATGCCCATGGCGGTCTCGATCAGCGCATGCAGATTGATCTGCTGGTAACCTTTGGCCGCCTCTATCTGCTCCAGCAGCAAGGCGACAAACTCCAGATCGGAGGGCTTGCCAACCTTCGGCACCAGCAGGGTATCCAGTTTGTCGCCGGCCTGCTCTACGACATCAACGATGTCCCGGTAGCAGTAGTGGGTATCCAGACCATTGATGCGTACTGACACCGAGCATTTCGACCAGTCATATTCATTCAGGGCCTGAATGATATTTTTCCGCGCCTGTTCCTTGTCATCCGGCGCCACCGCATCCTCCAGGTCCAGGAATACCAGATCCGCACCCGCATCGGGAGCCTTCTCCAGCATGCGTAAATTACTGCCGGGTACGGCAAGTTCACTGCGGTGCAGTCTGTTCTTATAGGCCATCTGTTTGACTCCTCCCAATGCGGCATGATTGCCGCTCTTTATGAACGATTATTTCCATCCTGCGACTTAGACTCTCGACGGAGATTGCCCGGTCAGCCAAAAGACACAAAGCGACAGAGTTTACGATGTGGCGCGTAATTTCCCAAATCAATGGCGGGAATTCTGTCCGCCGCATAGAGTCAAACGCCCCGTAAACCCCTG
>CAWCOA010000026.1:0-319562 GCA_963797085.1 uncultured Gammaproteobacteria bacterium | reverse complement strand
CCTCTTACCCTCATTGATAAGCTGGACATATTGGCTTAAGTAGTGCATGCTTGCCGCATGATCACACAAAACCAAATCAAGCGGACGCTGTCGACGCCCGCGAACATAGAATATATCAAGCACCTGCTGGAGCACGAAGCTATTCCCCATCGAACGGATTTAGCGACGCGAGCCTGTAAGCATTTTAAATTTTATGATGCGCGTGGCCAGATTCAAACCAGCAGTTGCGCGAAGGCGTTGCGGCAGTTGGAGCAGGCAGGACATATTGCATTGCCTGGTATCCGACGCAAACGGGCCAGGAAGCAGTCTCGCCGTTTACCCGAACCTGTACCGCTGCCTGTTGATGTTCCGCGTGAGGTCGGTGGTGTTGAGGATCTGAGGTTGGTGCTGGTGTGTACCGATGAAGAGAAGCGCATATGGAATGAGCTGATGCTCAGCGAGCATCCATTAGGTGAGGGTCCACTGGTCGGGCGGCAATTACGCTACTTGATCAATTCCCGACATGGCTGGCTGGGTGGTTTTGGATTTGCTGCGGCAGCCTTGCAACTGGCGGACCGGGACAGGTGGATTGGATGGGATAAAGAGCAACAGCAAGCCCACTTGCATCGAGTGATCGCAATGAGTCGTTTTTTGATTCGACCGAGTGTGGAGTGCCGCAATCTGGCGTCGAAGGTGTTGAGCATGAGCGTGGTGCAGCTGGCGATTGATTTCGAACAGCGCTATCAATACCGCCCCTATCTGCTGGAGAGCTTTGTGGATACGCAACACTACTCAGGTGCCTGTTATCGGGCGGCTAACTGGATCGAGATTGGGCAAACAAAAGGGCGTGGCAGACAAGATCAGTTTTCCAAATCGGCACTCAGCCGCAAGGCCATTTATGTCTACCCGTTGGAAAGCGAGTTCAGGAAACAGTTGGGGCTATCGCCTAACGCAGGAGCGGCCGCATTAGACGTAGCGGAAGGATTAGATGCGCAGCATTGGGCTGAACATGAGTTTGGCGATGCACGACTGGGCGATAAGCGATTGAGTAAAAGACTGGTCAGTGTGGCCAAGGCCAAAGCTGAGGTGCCAACCCGCGCCTTTAGTGGTGTCGCCAAGGGCGATTGGGCGGCCACGAAAGCCTACTATCGGATGATCGACCAACCGGAAACCTCGGCGGTCACCATGGCCAATATCCTGGCGCCTCACCGTCAGCGCACCGCACGACGGATGATGGGACAAAACACGGTGCTGTGTTTGCAAGATGGCAGCGAACTGAATTACACCAACCTGGATAGCTGTACCGGCCTGGGCGAACTCAAAGCCAATCAGACGGGCGCTAAGATGAGGGGACTGAATTTGCATTCAACGTTCGCAGTGGCTACTAACGGTCTTCCTCTGGGGGTTGTAAAAGCGCAGTGCCTTGCCCCGAAGATCAAACCAGCCACTGACAAACGCAAACCATCACAAATCCCGGTCGAGGAAAAAAAGACCTTTGTCTGGATCGAGCATCATCGTGATCTGGTGGAGTTGGCCGGTACTATGCCACAGACGAAGATCGTTGACGTGTGTGATCGGGAAGCCGATTTTTTCGAGTTCTTCGATGAGCAACGTAAAAATCCCCGCGTTGATATCCTGATCCGGGCCAAGCATGATCGCAATCTCAAGGAAGAGCCCTTCAAGTTATTCGCCGCCGTTCGTCAGGCCCCCATACAAGGCCGAATCCAGGTTCCGATCCCAAAGCAAAGTGCCCGAACCAAGAAAAGTAAGCAAAAAGCCCGTGCAGCCCGGCCAAAACGATTGGCGGAGCTGGCGCTGCGTCACCTGCAGATCCAACTGCCTGCGCCCGAGTATTATGTCGATAGACCACCGGTCACGGTCGAATTGATTCATGCGGTGGAGGAAAACCCACCAGCGAACACCGAGGCCGTGGAATGGTTCCTGCTGACGACGGTTACTATCGACTCTGCGGCAGATATCGAGCAATGTCTGCGTTGGTATACATTACGCTGGCGTATAGAAGACTGGCACCGGGTACTGAAATCAGGTTGCTCTATCGACAAGCTCGCCCATGAGAGCGCAGAACGTCTGCGTCGGGCCATCGCGATCAATCTGGTCATTGGCTGGCGAATCATGTTGATGACACTGCTGGGTAGAGAAACGCCGGGGCTGCCTGCCGAGATACTCTTCTCTGACATTGAAATACGCACCCTGCGGGCTTACGCTAAAAAAAAGAATTGAAGCCGCCTACACAACTGGGTGACGCAGTACGGCTGGTCGCTTCAATAGGGGGCTATCTGGATCGGAAAAAAGATCCACCCCCAGGACATCAAATATTGTGGTTGGGTTATACGGCGTTTCAGTATATGAGTGCTGGGTATTCACTGATAGATGACGGGTGATGGGCATAGTTACTACGTACCTGTTTATGGGTAAAAGGCAGTGCTAGGGTCGTATATGGGATCACAATGACATCACTTGATACTTACGTATGACGCATAAAAAAGGCCGCCCGAAGGCGGCCTTTTGTTCAGGGGCGCAGTTTGACTGCACCAAGACTCAGGTGACTGATTAGAACAACTCAGCCGGGCAATCTACGCCAGGTTCGCCAACGCAGTAGGGCACCATCATCTCGTTGTCTTCGTGGGACAGGATGTGGCAATGCCAGACATACAGGCCGGGGATGTCGAACTTAGCCTTTACCCGGGTAACCTCACCAGGATATGCAATCACCGTATCCTTCCAGCCCATCTCCCAAGGCTCAGGTGGGCGAACTGCACCGCCGATGATCTCACGGTCGACCACCTCGAATTTCACCAGATGCAGATGGATAGGATGAGCGTCAGCCGACCAGTTCCACAGCTCCCAGGTTTCGATAGCACCTAATGCCGGGTTTTGAGCAATCGGGTCATCCCACAACTGTGTTGTACCACCAGCTGATCCATTCACGCCAAGCACCGCCTCCTTGGGAGCGAATGGTTCGCTACCCGCTGGACAGTCCGGTGGAGTCCCAGCGACTTGACATATCCAGGTACGAGTGATTTCCACACAGATCAAGGCTGATTCCTCTTCCAGCAACGCCAGATCCTGAGTAACGCTGGATGGACCCAGTTTTGGCACGCCGCCGGGGTTGGTATCGAGTACCAGGTCGGCTGGGTGACTGCTCATGTCGACCTTTTTGTTCAGACGTTTCGCCACCTTGAACTGCATGACCTGCCCGGTGGTGCCTGGGTCGGCCGGGGTATGAATACACCACCAAAGGGTGCGTCAGGCGCCGTATTGATCATACGCACGATGGTTTTATTAGCCAGACCGGAGAAGTCGACGATCACGTCTGCCCGCTCCGCCGGCCCGACTAACAAGGCCTGCTCGGCAAATGTACCCGCTAAGGGTGTGACTCCGGTACCTACGTCACTCCCATTTCCGGGAAGAGGCGTGGCGAAACCGGTCTCGATACGTACCACCTGAGGCAATAGCCCCTGCTCGGCACCGATCTGGTAGAAAGGTACTTCCTCGCCCAGGGCGTCGTCTTCGGTTCCCGGCACGCCATCAGGGCCATTATCCACGACAACCCGCAGAGAAAGGTTGAGGAAGCGTGAGTCGGCGGCATTCAGCAGGCGAAACCGGTAGCGTTCCTGGGCCACCAGATGCTCTGGCCAGGTCTTGCCGTTGACCACCATGGTGTTGAAGAAGGCCTCCGGATTCCATGCTGGGGCGATGTCGCTGGTTGCCTCTGGCAGAAAGGGTATGTTGAGGTTGGCGTTATCGGAAAATAAACTCCCGTCACCCAAACCCTCGAAGAAAGCACGGTCCGCCGGATAGTATTGTGTGCCGTCGGTATTGAACGATTTGGGCTGAATGGCGACGGGTATCTCACGGATGTCGTTACGCACGCAGGCGTCGTTCTTCGCGTTGTTGCAGTTGGGGTTGTCACCCAACCTGGGCGCAGGGCCGGGCAGTACACCCTTCAACAAGCCGGTTTCACCGTCTTTCTTGTCACGTATCAGCCAGAAACCGGAGCCTGCGGCGTAGACATTCATACGGGTGATGCCCAGGGTGTGATCGTGGTACCAGAGGGTTGAGGTGGGTTGATCGTTGCTGTACAAATCGATGGCGTAGCCCTGACCCAGGGCATTCTGCGTATCTGCTCCATCGGCGCTCTCAAAGAAGGTGCCGTTGCAGTCGAAATCATCGCCTAAATCTGGCGTGGCCGGGTAACCGGCCAGATTGGTGCAGTCGATGTTGCTGGCTTTCGGCAGCCACCAGTTCTCCGGGTAGCCGTCACTGCCGGGTCCCACATGGGCACCATGAACATGCACCACCGAGGGGACGGGGCCGGTGTAGGGATCAGCGCTGGCGCCACGGCAGTCGGTGCGCGGCATGCCGTCGAGGCAGTCCATGTTCGGCGCGGCCCAGTGCAGTGTCTGGTCAATGATCGGGTTGCCGGCCGCATCCGTGATGATGTGGGGTAGGTATTTGCAGGCGTTCTTGGCTGTGCCACCGCTACTGTCGCAACGCTTTGCATTTTTGACCAGCTGGTTGCTCCATCTCATCTCCACCGGGTTGTCCTTGGTCACCTCGATGGTGAAGGCGGGGTTGCTGAATGTCTTAGGGTCTTTCGGGTTGCCATAGGCCCACAAGGGGGTTTTAGGGAAACCTTTCGGCAGCACCTGCTGCTTGATCTGACGCAGTGCAACTTCCGCCTGGAAAGCACCGTTGTCATCGCATTTCTTTGATTTTTTGCATTTTTTTCCTGAGTTATCATCATAATCGCCGTCTGCCTGGTCATCGTATAAGACCGCTGGAATCAGGAGCTTGGAAGTGTATTTAGGGATCAGTGTGGGATCCAGGGATCCTCCGGGTACGGGAACGGCGTCTGCCGCCGTCATGCTCAAAAGCAGTGGCAGACTGGCCGCTGCTAGCTGTGTCTTGTTAATATTCATTGCTGTTCTTCCTCTAGTATTCAATTTTGTTGTTTGTTTAGCAGATGTCCATCTAACTTATTGATAATAAATACTTATTATTTTTCTTGGGTGGTGAGGTTGTTGCCAGGTGCTGGTGCTGAGATGACCGGTAGATGATGACTTGATGCTCTATCCTCCTTGATTCCATGAATCCGCCAGTTTTCGACATTCCTTCGTTACAGCATGCAATTCGATGAGGGGTTTTGGAGACTGATGTCCGGAAAACCTACTCGAATTACGTTAAGGTTTGGGAGCCCTAAGTTTGGTGATGGTATTCCCCAAACTGGGTCATATCACACACTGTTTTGGGCTATATTGCGCATTGTTCCCTCGCTCCAAGCTATTCCTAAGATAAAGACTCTCTTCTTTTATAGCCCTGAAATATGGGGAGTAGTGTGTATTGGGGGGGTGGCTTAGGATTTATATTCCCTAAGGGGAACGCTTAAAATAATCGTATTATTCCCAATGCAGTGACTGGGTTTTAACTGATGCGCTCCGCTGATTTGGTCAGAAGAAGCCCGTTGGGAAAGGGTTCTTACTCTAGTTATCCAGAGTATTAGGAAAACCTTAAATTTGGCGAAAATACCAAGCTTGGCACTATGTTTTGCTCGGCACTGCTGAAAAAAGCGGCTGGTCTTTTATTTAACATTCAGGCAAACGTATCTGAGATGAAAAAAATGACTCATGATAGCCGCTATAAAAAAGGCCGCCCTAAGGCGGCCTTTTGTTCAGGGGTGCGGTTTAACTGCACCAAGACTCAGGTGGCTGATCAGAACAATTCAGCCGGGCAATCGATGCCGGGTGTGCCGACACAGTAGGGCACCATCATCTCGTTGTCTTCATGGGACAGGATGTGGCAGTGCCAGACATACAGGCCGGGGATGTCGAAGTGGGCCTTGACCCGGGTGATCTCGCCGGGATAGGCGATCACCGTATCCTTCCAGCCAGCTTCCCAGGGCTCTGGCGGACGCACGGCGCCACCGATGATTTCGCGGTTAACCACTTCGAATTTCACCAGATGCAGGTGGATCGGATGGGCATCCGCTGACTCATTTTGCAGTTCCCAGGTTTCGATCTGCACCGAGGGCCGGGTTGGTGGTGATTGGATCGTCCCACATCTGTGCCCAATCAACAGGCGCTGGAGCCGAGATCCTGATTACCCAACACGGCAGCCATAGGACCAAAAGGTTCACTGCCAGCCGGGCAGCCGACAATAGGATCGAGGGGATCACCGGCAACATGGGTGATCGCGCCGGTCAATGGATCGATCTCTACACACAACAGGTGGGATACCTCTTCCAGGAGTGCGAGATTCTGGGTATTGCTGGGGTTGCCGAGTTTTGGGACGCCGCCGGGATTGTCGTTCAGGTCCAGATCGGCCGCCGGGGTGCTGGGATCGCCATCCGGATTGTTTATCAGGGTGTTGACCACGAACTGCATGACTTGACCGGTGGTATCCGGATCGGCCGCCTCACCTGGCGCGAAACCGCCAAAGGGTGCATCCGGTGCGGTATTGATCATACGGACCAGGGTGCCATCTGCCAGACCGCTGAAGTCGACGATGACGTCATGACGTTCTGCAGGACCCATCAGCAGGGCCTGTTGCGGATCAGCACCAGGTACTGGCTGTCACCCCGGTTCCCACATCAGTCCCGTCACCGGGCAGGGTGGTGGCGAAGCCGGTCTCGATCCTCACCACATTAGGCAGCAGGCCCTGGTCAGAACCGATCTGGTAGAAGGGGATCTCCTGTCCCAGGGTTCCGTCCGGGTTGACCACGAACAGGGCCAGATTGAGGAAGCGCGAGTCTGCCGCATTCAACAGCCGGAAGCGGTAGCGCTCCGAGGCCACGTCGAGCTGCGGCCAGGTTCTGCCGTTGACCACCATGGTGTTGAAAAAGGCCTCCGGGTTCCATACCGGGGCGATATCGGATGTGGCATCCGGCATGAAAGGAAATGTCCCATCTGCGGTTACCAGCGAGGTCATGTTGTCATTGAGGGCGAAGGTCTGGCCATCACCCAGTGCTTCGAAGAACTGGCGGTCCGCTGGATAGTACTGAGAGCCATCCGCATTGAACGATTTAGGCTGAATGGCGATCGGGATCTCGCGGATCCTGTCCCGCTCTGCGCCGGGAGCGTTTGGATTGCTGCCTGCGCTAGGCGCGGGTCCAGGGAAACTCTGCGTAGCATCGAGCAACCCCGATTCTCTGTCGTTGGCATCGCGAATCAACCAAAAGCCGGCGCCGGCGGCATAGACGTTCAGGCGGGTCATGCCCAGGGTGTGGTCGTGATACCAGAGGGTGGTTGTCGGTTGATTGTTGGTGTATTGATATACGGCCGAACCTGTACCCGGAGAACCACCATTGATATCGTCGTAGAAGGTGCCTTCGGTGGCGTAGTCATTGGGTATGTCATTGGCATCGGGGAGCCACCAGGCCTCAGGGTAGCCGTCACTGATGGGGCCGACATGGGCGCCATGCAAATGGGTGACCATGGGGATGGGGCCCGTGTAGGGCTGATCACTGTTGCCTGCGCAATCGGTTCGAGGAATGCCGTCTTTACAGTCCTGATTGGGTGCGGCCCAGTGCAGGGTCTGGTCGACTATCGGGTTGCCGGCAGCGTCAGTGATGATGTGCGGCAGGAAATTGCATTCTGGCTTTCTGTTCTGGCCGTTGCCGTGATGTCCGCGATCGTCATCACCTTTGCGGCCTCGATAACTCCATCGACTGCCTCTATCGTCATCGTCATCGCTGCGGCCTCTAGAGTATCTTTTATCATCACCCTTGCCGCTATGACCATGATCGTCATCGTCGTCGCCATGATGGCCGTGATCATCATCATCGCTGTCACCATGATGACCATCGTCGTCATCGTCAAAGCATTCCTCTGGATCCATGACCAGTTGGTTGCTCCAGGTGACGGTGGTGAGGGTGTCTTGGGTCACCTCGATGGTCAAGGCGGGATTGTTAAAGGTTTGGGGGCGATCAGGGTCACCGTAACCCCACAGGGTAGTAGCCGGAAAACCATCTGGCAGTATCTGCTGCTCGAACTGGCGTAATGCCACTTGGACATCCAGTGGTTTGCTGCCACCGTCATCATCAAAGAGTGGCGGCGGTATCACCAATGGCGTGACATATTTGGGAATGGAGAGTGGGTCCAGGGTTCCTCCCGGCACAGGTACGGCGTTCGCCGCTGTGACGCTTAGGAGTATCGGTATACAAGCCGATGCTAACTTCGTCTTTTTAATATCCATCGTTTTTCTTCCTCGATATTCAATTTTTTATTTATCTGATAGTTGTGAGCTATCAGCAAACTTTTGTTTTAATGCTTAGTCTTGCTTATTTTTCTAGTGAGTTTGCTACTCGGTGCTGGGGCTGAAATGATCGGTAGCTAATGGTTTGATGATCTATCCTCCTTTATTCCTTGAGTCCGTCAGGTGCGGACTGTCCATCGTTGCGGTATGAGATTCGATGTCTTGGTTTTGAGAACTGATTCTCAGAAATACGACATGAATTAAATTAGGATTTGAGGCTCATCTGGCCCGGGTTTAACCCGGAAGTGTGTCATTTCACACATTGTTGCAGCCTTCCTAGCCTTTCCTAGGTTAAATTCTTTCGCTATGGCCTGCCCGGAAATATAGGGTGCAGTGTGTATTCGCCAGGTAGGTTAGGATTCATATTTCCTACGGGATAACACCAGAAATCACCATTTAATTCCTAAGTTCTCCAGGGGTAATCTCCGACTACGAGTCCCGACTTAAAGGCTTGATATGGCTTGCCAGATCGGGGAAATGCTCGGTATGCCGTGAGTTTTTTGTGCCCCGTAAATCAGACCGTAAATCGCGCACTATCTTGAGATTATTCGATCCAGATGTGAATCAATAAAGCTATCGGGCAGGATCTGGGATGGTCGCTTAGAGGTTTACTCCGCCTGTCGCAAACTCTGCAGGGGAGGCCGGATGACCAGGGGCCAGGCGGAGAGCAGTCCGGCGAGACCAACCCCGAGGGTGGCTCCACCGACTCCGCTGAGCCAGAGCCAGGGCGAAAAGCCGTACTCCAACTGGAAGATCTGTTGCGCCAGCAGCTGTCCGGTGATGAATGCACCGATCGAGGCCAGCAGTCCGGCCAGCAGCCCGAGGACGGCGAATTCGATGGCGGCGGCGCCCAGCAACTGTTTGCGCGAAGCGCCCAGGGTGCGCAGGATTGCGGATTCGTGGCTGCGCGCTTCGGCGCCCGCCAGAATGCCTGCATAAAGCACCAGCAGCCCTGCCGCCAGGGTAAACAGAAAGATATACTCCACCGCTGCGCTGCCCCGATCCATGACGCGCCTTACCTGGGCCAGAATGGCGGATACATCCAGCAGGGTCACATTGGGAAAGCGCTTGATCAGCTGTGCAACTACATGCTCCTGGGTCGGGTCGAGATAGAAGCTGGTGATATAAGTAGCCGCTTCATTCTGCAGGGTGGCGGGCGAGCCCATGACGAAGAAATTCACATTGAAGCTGTCCCATTTCACTGTGCGCAGACTGCTCACCGGTGCGCTGATGGAGCGGTCTCCCATGCTGTAGGTCAGCTCATCCCCCAGTTCGATGCCGAGGGCCTCGGCGATGCCTTCCTCCACTGAAAATTGGGCTGGTGCGTCCGCATCCCGCCACCAGTTACCGGCCAGGATCTGATTGTCCGACTGGGGCTGCATGCCCCAGCTCAGATTGAACTCTCTGGAGGCGAGACGCTGAGCCCTGGGATTTCGGTAGGCCTCCGGGACCACCGGCTGGCCGTTGATCTGCGTGAGGCGGCCGCGAATCATCGGATGCAGGCCGGAACTCTGAATACCCTGCTGGTCGAGGAAGGATTCCAGTTCTGTTAACTGCTCCGGCTGGATATTGATCAGAAACCGATTGGGCGCCCCTGTCGGCAGCGTGTTCTCCCAGGCGCTGAGCAGATCGACCCGCACTACCGCCAGCAGCAGAATGGCCATGATCCCCAGGCCGAAGCCGCACACCTGCAACAGGGTGGTGCCGGGATGACGGCTCAGCGAGGCAAGCCCGAAGCGCTGGATGCCGCTGGCCCGTTGTTGCAGTTTGCCGGCGATGCGGATCAACAGCAGGGCGAGCAGACTCAGCGCCAGCAGCAGCGCCACTACCCCGGCCAGCAGAGTGGCGGCGAGACGCGGTTCACCTGCCTCCCAGAAGATCAGCAATCCGAGGGCGCAGAGCGCAGAGAGCCCGAGCAGCCAGGGGCCGGGCTGTACGGCCTCGAGCTCACGCCGCAACACCCGCAGGGGCGGCACCTTAGGCAGATTCAGCAAGGGGGGCAGGGCAAAGCCGAACAGGGTGATGGCGCCGGTGGCGAAGCCGGTGAGCAGGGGGCGCGGCGATGGCGGCGGCAGCGACTGGGTCAGCCAGTCGCCGAGCAGTGAGGCAAGCACGGTCTGGGCCAGATAGCCGATCATTGCACCTGCAAGACCGGTGGCGATGACCAGCAGCAGGAGCCGCAGCACCAGGCTGTTGCGTAAAAAATCACTCTGAGCGCCAAGACAGCGCATCACCGCCACGGCATCGGACTGGCGCTCCACCATGCGGCGTGTGGACAGGGCTACCGCAGCGCCGGTCACCAGCACAGTGACCAGGGCGGCAAGGGCGAGAAAGCGCGAGCCGCGCTCCAGGGCGTTGCGGAATTCGGGGCGTGCGTCGCTGATCGAGAGAATGCGCGCATTGTCCGGCAGGCGCGATTCGCTCCAGGTCTGGTACAGGGCTACCGATTTGGCGGGGCCTGCCAGCAACATGCGATGTTTGACCCGGCTGGCGGCAGTTACCAGACCGGTGGCGGGAATGTCCTGTCGATTGATCATCACCCGCGGGGCGAGCTGAAACAGATTGCCGCCCCGGTCCGGCTCCAGTTCAATCAGCTGCTCGATGCTGAAGCGGCTGTCACCCAGGGCGATGCTGTCCCCGGGGCGCAGATCGAGCAGCACCAGCAGGCGCGGTTCGATCCAGACCTTTCCCGGAGACGGGATAGCCTCTGCGGTCTGCACCGGGGCATCCGGAGCGCTGCGCAGCAGCAGCTGGCCACGCAAGGGATAGGCGCCGTCCACGGCCTTGACCTGCACCAGTTGCGGCTCGCCGGCTCCCATCACCACACTGGGGAAGGTCAGGGTATGGGCGAGTTGCAGGCCGATGGCCCTGGCCTGTTCCAGGAACGCTGGTGCCAGCGGGTCAGGTGATTCGATGACCAGGTCGGCCGCCAGCAGTTCGTTGCCCTGTTGCTGCAGCGCCTGTTCCACCCGGTCGGTGAAGAAGCCCACCGAGGTGACGGCGGCCACGGCGAGGATCAGTGAGAAACTCAGCAGGCGGAGTTCTCCGCTGCGCCATTCCCGCCACAGGCCGAGCAGGGCAAAGCGCCAGGTTTTCATGAGAGAGCTTCCAGGCGTCCCTGATCGAGCAGCAGCCGACGGTCGCACTGCTGGGCGAGTTCCGCGTCGTGGGTCACCAGGATCAGGGCGATATTGATCGCTTTGCGCAGGTCCAGCAGCAGGTCGATGATCTGTGCGCCGGTGGTTTGGTCCAGGTTGCCGGTGGGTTCGTCGGCAAACAGAATCTTCGGACCCGGGGCGATGGCGCGGGCGATGGCGATACGTTGTTGTTCGCCGCCGGAGAGCTGGCGGGGATAGTGATCGGCGCGTTGCGTCAGACCCACCTTGTGTAACGCGTCCTGGGCATCCTTGCGCGGCTTTGGGTGACCGTTCAGCTCCAGCGGCAGCAGAATATTCTCCAGGGCGGTCAGGGTAGGCAGCAGCTGAAAGTTCTGAAAAACAAAACCCACCTGGCCGGCGCGCAGTGCGGCGCGGCTGTCTTCATCCATGCCTGAGAGGCTTTCACCCAACAGCCTGACTTCGCCGGCGCTGGCCTCGTCGAGGCCAGCGAGCAGGCCCAGCAGGGTGGATTTGCCGGAACCCGAGGCCCCGAGGATCGCTACCGCTTCACCGGCATGCACCGCCAGATCGAGCTGGTTGAGAATCGTGAGTTCGCCGCCGGGGCCGGTTACAATCTTCTGCAGATTGCTGGCCTTGACCTGCAGGTTGGGATGCTCTGTTGTTGCCATCATTTATTATGAAATCGTTACTCTGGGGAAACCCAAGCCACTGGCACTGGTCTTATGGACAGGCCGGCGGGGCGAGGTTCATTCTAGTCTGATTTATTGAATAACTAAGAAAATGATACCAAAGATTAAACGTCATATTTTTCATCCTGCTGTTTGGGGTTGTGCTGCCAGGCTGGTCTGCCGAGCGCTCGATCCTGGTGCTTGGGGACAGCCTCAGCGCCGGCTATGGAATCCCTGTCGAGGCGGGCTGGGTCACGTTGCTGCAGCAGCGTCTCAGGGAGCGGCAGACTGCCTGGCGTGTCATCAATGGCAGTGTGACCGGCGATACGACAGCCGGTGGGTTATCCCGGCTGCCGTCCCTGTTGCAGCGGCACAGCCCCGACATCGTCATCATCGAACTGGGTTCCAACGATGGTCTGCGCGGGTTGAGCTTCAAGCAGATGAAGAAGAATCTGTTGCAGATGATAACCGATGTCGAGCAGGAAGGGCGGGCAGGCACTGTTGATTGGCGGTCGATTGCCGCCCAACTACGGAGCAGCCTACACCGAGGCCTTTCACCAGTTGTTCCTGGAGGTCGCACAGGCCCGCTCCCTGCCGCTGGTACCGTTTCTCATGGAGGGGGTTGCTCAGGATCGGGAGCTGATGCAGGCGGATGGTTATCACCCCGCTGAACAGGCGCAGCCGCGCCTGCTGGAAAATGTCTGGCCGGTGCTCGAGACGCTGCTCTGAGGTGTACTAGTTGGATGGACTGCTGAGTTGCATCTCACTCATGACCCGGTTCCGCCCGCTATTCTTGGCCACGTAGAGGGCCTGGTCTGCGCGCTCCAGAAGATCATCCCGTTCCTCGCCCTGTTTGATGCTCGCCGCACCCACCGAGATGGTGACGCCGGGCAGCTTTTCCCGCGACTTGCGCCGGATCAGGCTGATGTTGGCCACCGCCTTGTGTATGGCATTGGCCAGGTCCAGGGCCTGCTCAATATCTGCATTCGGCAGCACCAGGATGAACTCCTCGCCGCCAAAGCGCGCCGCGATGTGCTCTTCGGACGTATATTGCTTGAGTGTTTCGCCGACCCGGCGGATGACCTCATCACCAATCAAGTGTCCATAGGAGTCGTTGAATTTTTTGAAGTGATCGATATCGAGCATCAGAACTGAGAGCGGCGTACTGAAATCGACCTCCCGATCGAGTAACTGATCCAGTTTGCTGTTCAATGCCTTGCGGTTGTAGAGGCCGGTCAAGGCATCCGTACAGGCATCCAGGCGCGCCTGATCCAGTTCAATTTGTAGTTTGCTGATCTCCTGGTTGTTCTCTTCGAGCTGGCCTTTCAGTCTGCTGCTGACCTGTTGTGTCTGCTTTGTTGCCTGCAGCAGGCTGTCCGCGATGACCTCGAAGCTTGTTATCCCCGGTTTTTCATTCAATTGGCCGATCTGTGTTTCAAGCAGCTTTCCATATTCATCGAAGTCATTGGATGCCCTGCCTATGCCCTGCAGGGTCTGAAAAAGGATCTGGTTGATATCGGTAACGTGGCTGTCGAATTTATCCAGGCCGTTGTCGATAAAATGGCGTTCGAACAAACTGGCCAGAAAGTAGCTGTCTATGCTGGCGCCGCGCTCGAGCCTCTTCTCGATATCCTGATTCAAGGCCGGGTGGCGATCAGCGGCATATTCATAAGCCACGGTATAATTTGCCGGCGTCGGGGGGATCTTGTTGTCCAGCAAAAACTTCTGGGCCTGGTTGTAGTATTCTAAGGTCTGCTTGGGAGAATCCTGGAAATTATTCGGCGTCATATGGGGCATTTTTTCTACCTTTATTTTAGCTATAACGTCCGCTGTTTCGTTGCTGGCTACTCTCAATAATTCTCGTGCAGACCAGTTTGAATCAGTGTCTTCCTGGGGCTGTTTAAGCAGCCGATGCAAGCTGAGTTTTGCATGAACAAGGGAAGATTCAGACTATTCAATCGACTTATCCAGATAAATCTTTAATTCTTATTTCGGCGCGGGCTGGTAAACATTCTTGGGGTAGCTGGGTACAGAAAATGTCGTACTTACATACGGGTTTGCTGTGTATCAAGGGCTTGCTATTACTTTTCGCGGCATTGAGCCTGCCTGCTTGTACCGGTGAGCCTTCAGCGCAGAGGCAGACGCTGTATGTCTTCGGTACCCTGGTTGAGATCACCGCATTCACTGACGATGCCGCAGCATTCCAGCAATCGGTAAACCATCTGGATCGACGGTTCCAGAAGATGCACCGTGACTGGCATGCCTGGGAAGGCGATGGCGAACTGGTTGAGCTGAACCGGGCGCTGGCGCGCGGCGAAACCTTTTCTGTCGGCCGGGAGTTGGCTGAACTCCTGCAGCGTGGTGTGAATTATTTCGAGCAGAGCGATGGCCTGTTCAATCCGGCCCTGGGGCAGCTCATCGGTCTCTGGGGTTTTCATCAGGATGAGCTGCCCCAGGGGGCGCCACCGTCCGCTGAGCGCATCAGTAGTCTGGTGGCGGCGCAGCCAGGGATGTCGGACCTGCGGATCAAGGATGCTAGGGTCAGTTCCAGCAATCGGTTATGTGGAGATAGACCTGGGGGCATACGCTAAAGGCTATGCCCTGAATCTGGCTATTCAGCAGTTAAGGGCCAATGGCTTTCAGCATGCCATTGTAAATGCAGGTGGCGATCTGTGCGCCGCAGGCCGGCATGGCGCAAGGCCGTGGCGTGTCGGCATCCGTCATCCCCAGGGTGAAGGGGTGATTGCGTCCCTGGAGCTGTCCGGCGAAGAGTGTGTGCTGACATCGGGGAACTACGAACGCTATCGGGAGCATGAAGGGATCCGCTACTCGCACATTATAGATCCACGTAGCGGCTATCCGGTGGAGCATATTACCTCCGCGACAGTGATCAGCTCGGATGGGGCATTGGCCGATGCAGCCGCCACGGCCCTGAGCGTGGCGGGTCCGGATGCCTGGCAAAGGATCGCCAGACAGATGGGCGTGGATCAGGTGATGCTGGTGGACGAATCGGGTCAGGTCTACCTGACCCCGGCGATGCAGGCGCGCATCCGCTTAGAAACTCAAGTCAACGCGGTAACTCTTCCTGCAGCCGGGGCGGTTGAAAACTGAGCAGGTCCCGGCTGCTCGATTATTGACTCAAGCCCCTGCGAATAATCACTCGGTCGTAATCTGTCGGTAGCTCTTGGGGATGCGTAGATAGCCTTCGGGTAGTGATTGAGTGGAGATGGATTTGAGTAGCAGGGTCTTGTTGCTCTGCAAGTCGGTGCTGGCGATAGAGACAAAGGTTTCGTCATGGGTGGTGGCGCCCAGCCAGCCCAAGTTGCGTTCACGGGCCATGCGAAAGAGTCGTGCGAGGGAACGAATTTCACGCTCAGAGATGCCCAGTTGGACTTTTTCGGCCATGCAATGGGTCATGATCGGTTGCTCCCCGGCCATTTCTTCGATCACCCGACAGGTTACTCCGGCAATATCCCGGGTCTTTTTGGTCATCCGCAGTTTCAGCTCCGGTTTGATCGGTGTCGGTTTACCAGAAGCCTCCTTGGCTTGTTGGTCATTTGTCTCCACCGGGATTGCCTTGTCTTCCTTAGCAGTCGGCTTAGCGGGGGAACTTGCCTCGACAGGCGGCTGGGCTTCGGGGTCGACAGCTTCATTGGGTTTGTCAGCCGATGCCGACTTTTTTTTAGCCGCAGCCAGGTCGATCCCTGCATGCAGCGTTGGTGTCACTACCGGCGTCAGCAGGCGGTAGGTGTTGGCCGATTGTTTCACCTCGTAGAGCGGGAAAAACTTACCGGTTTGATACAGCAGGTAACTGTCTGGATCTGCGGGATCATCGATGCGGGCAAAAAACCGGGCAAGAGAAAAACTCATGGTGTGGGTTTGCATGTCGGGGCCCGACAGTTCATAAGTGAGTTTTGCATCGGCCTGGATGCTGCAGCTGACTATGCCAAGGATGGCTGCTGCGATGCTGATAGTTTTTTTCATGGCTTGGGTTCCTCCGTGGTCTTATCGACGCGCTAGCCCATCTGCCGGGATCATGCCCTTAGTATGGGGTAGGCTGTGATCTCAGGCTCCGAATTGGAAGCAAATTGAAGGCCTGTCAGATTGCTAGTGCGTCAAGTATCCCATCGTTATTTATTGTATGTTTGGTTGGTCCGAGAGGATTGCGCGTGGTTGCGCATACCTTATTCGATCCAGGTGTTGATAATACACGCACTCGTGGCTGGATAGAATTCAAGTGGTTGTTGTAGTCTCTGGTCACCATCCGTCAGCCCGTTGTTGCAGCCACTACATCAACCACAGCCTCGGTCAATTTGTTCAAATCTGCAGATTCCATGATGTAAGGCGGCATCAGATAGACGAGCTGTCCAAAAGGCCGCAACCAGACTCCGGCCTCGACAAACATGGGCTGAATGCGCCGCATATCCACCGGTTTGTGCATCTCCACCACGCCAATCGCGCCCAGCACTCGCACCTCTTTAACTTGCGGGAAATCACTGCAGGGCGCCAGCCCATCACGCAGGCCGGATTCCAGGCGGCTGATGCGCGTCCCTCCAGGGCGAATCGAGCAGCAAACGTAAACTGGCCAATCCAGCGCTGCAGGCCAGTGGATTGGCCATGAAGGTCGGGCCATGCATGAATAGTCCTGGTTCGCCGTCGCTGATGGTTGCGCTGACATCCGCGGTGGTCAGGGTTGCCGCCAAAGTCAGATAGCCGCCGGTCAATGACTTGCCGAGGCACATGATATCCGCCGCGATACCGGCGTGTTCGCAGGCGAAGAGACGGCCGGTGCGGCCGAAGCCGGTAGCGATCTCATCCAGGATCAGCAGCACCCCGTAGTCATCGCACAGGGCGCGGACCCGTTGCAGATATTCCGCCGAGTAGAAGCGCATGCCACCGGCACCTTGCACGATGGGTTCGAGGATGACCGCGGCAATCCTCGAGTGGTTGGCTGCCAGTTGCTCTTCGAAGGGCTGGATATCTTCATCCGTGCAGGGTTCCCCATACCGACAATCCGGCGCATCGACAAAAAACTGTTGAGTCAGAACATCGGCAAACAAACTGTGCATGCCGGTGACCGGATCACATACCGACATGGCGCCGAAGGTGTCGCCATGGTAGCCCCGGCGGAGGGTCAGAAAACGCTGTTTGGATTGCTGGCCCTTGGCGTACCAGTATTGAATCGCCATCTTCATGGCGACCTCTACAGCGACCGAACCCGAGTCGGCAAAAAATACCGTCTGCAGTGGCTCAGGGGTCAGTGAAATGAGCAGTTCGGCGAGTTCGGCGGCGGGTTGGTGGGTCAGGCCGCCAAACATCACATGGGCCATGGATTGCAGTTGCTCCTGCAGCGCCAGGTTCATTGCCGGGTGGTTGTAACCATGGATTGCACACCACCAGGAGGACATGCCGTCGATCAACTCACGTCCATCGGTGAGCCGCAGCCGGACTCCATGGGCTGATTCCACCGGGTAGACAGGCAGCTCGGCGCCAATGGCGCTGTAGGGGTGCCAGACATGCGCTCGGTCGTAGTCGACCCAATCAGGCGCTTGGAGAGTTTTTCTATTCATGGCTAGAGTCTTCGGAAGATCACTGCCACAGGGTAGCAGATAATAGCTTGAACCCCCCGATAGGCTTGTTCAGCCAGCCAGTAGATTTGCAGACAAATAATAATCGGTTATGAAACGTTGTTTTTGTGGATAGCAATATGCTCTATGATGCGGCAGCGGTTTGGAGTCTTTTCCGAAGCGTAAAAAAATTTTTAGTGATGAAAAGAGGTGAAGTAAGATGGATAAACCCAAGATAGCCGCTGATCAGCCCATTGCAGCGGAGCTGGTTACAGGTACTGAGTATTGGTGGTGTGCTTGCGGCAAGTCTGCCGGCCAGCCGTTCTGCGACGGTTCACATCAGGGTACGGGAATCGACCCGCTTGGCTTCAAAGCGGAAAAATCCGGCGAAGCCTGGCTGTGCCGTTGCAAGCAGACAAAGACCCCGCCCTATTGCGATGGAAGCCATAAAAATCTCGATTGATGTCCGCCAGGCAGGTCTTCGGCAGTTTTAGAATTGCAGTGAAGTCTGCCGGGTGTGTGCCTGCTTCAGGTACTCAATGCGATTACGGCCGTTGGTTTTAGCCAGATAGACCGCTTCGTCAGCATTGGCCAGCAGGTGTTCTCCCAGTTCCTTGTGATGGGTCTTGCCGAGCATGGGTAGCGTTTCGCTGACGCCGATGGAGACGGTGAGCCGGATCTTGGTCCCGTCGGGCAGGGAGATAGGTGTCGCCGCGACCTCGAGCCTGATGCGCTCCGCCAGCAGCAGGGCCTCTTCCAGTGCGGTCTGCGGCAGCAGCAGGGCAAACTCCTCGCCGCCGTAGCGGGTCGCGATATCATTGGTGCGCAGCTGGGAGCGGATGCGGCTGGCCAGTTCCCGTAGGGCAATATCCCCGGCTTTATGGCCAAAGTTGTCGTTGATCTGCTTGAAATTGTCCGCATCCACAAACAGGCAGCTCATGGGTTGCTTATAGCGGTTGGCGCGCGCCAACTCTTCATCCAGGCGACGGTCGAGATAACGCCGGTTGTGCAGCTCTGTCAGCGGATCGGTCAAGCCGCTGATGACCAGTCTTTCCCGGTTGATACTGTTTTCCAGGCAGACGCCAGACACTGTCGCCAGTCGTTCGAGAAAATCACTGGCATGGTGACGGGTGAAACGGTCGCTACTGCTGCTGCCCAGGTTCAGGCTGCCGACCCTGCGGCTGCGGCAGAAGATTGGCAGGATCGCGATACTGCGTATTTCACTGGTATCTTTTAACATGCTTGCATATTCCGGACTTTGGAAGGGGCCCAGCCAGGGTTTGCGTAAACTGCTGTAGCGTTGATTGACTGAATCGAGATCATCCACAAAAAGAATATTGGGGAAGGCGGTCTCCGGTATCCCGATGTTGTTCAGCAGGTGGCGCATCTCATGTTGCGGGTCTTGCAGTATCAGCTGAATGGATTTTATCTGGAAAGAAGTCTGCATCCCGTCAGTCAGACTATTCAGCAGTTCAGGCAGGGAGTCGCAGGTAAGCAGTTCCAGTTCGCGGGAGTGAAAACGTTTGAGGGTCGCCTCGTTATTCTGAGCTTCCCTTTTCAGCTCCAGTAGCTTTTGCCGAAGTAGGCGGTTTTCTTGTTCGAGGTCCATGGATCCTGATATTCAGCAAGTTGCTCCCCTATCGGCGTTCGATTCCCAATCTTAAGCAGAGTTTCAGAACTATTCCTATAATCGGGGAGTTGATTGCAATGGAGCTGTAGCATGGGCCAAGCCTCACCCCTCGGCGTTGCCGGATTTTATTCTCTGGTCTTGCTGATGTTCTGCATATTTGCAGCGACTGGCTATTCTTCTGCGGTCTGGTCGGTCGAGCTGTTTCGCTGTACCTTGAATGGCGGAATTGAGTTTCGTCAGACACCTTGCCCGGCGGGCAGGCAGGAGAAGACAGTTGTCGTTGAACAGAGCAGCGGTATGACCCCGGCCGAGCCGGCCCTGAGGCTGGCACAGCCAAAGACTACACGACAGAACAAGCTATCGGCACAGGACACGCCACGAAAACCGAATGAAGAGAAGTGCTGGAAGCTGGAGCGGAAACTTGAGAAAGTGGAGCAGCGGCTGCGTGGCGGATACAAGGCCTCGCAATATCGCTCTCTGCACCGCAAACAGGACGAGTATGAGGACTATCTAAGGCGCTTCTGTCGTCCCTGATTTTACTGCGAAACAATCATCGACCCAGCGGCTCCCAGACGCTTCAAAATCCACTGCTGACCCGCCAGCGCTGATAGTTGGGCTCGAACAGATAGCCCTTGCTGGTTATGTAGTTGATCACATTTCTCAATCGGTAAAAGCGAACCACCGAATCGACTCGGATGATCTCCTTGCCTTGTTCATCAAAAAACAGCAGGGATGGGGTATAGAAAAGCCCCAGTTCCTGGGCCCATTTTTTCGATGTGGTTTTGACCCCCTGGGGAGTGATGACCGGCGTGTCGGCGTGAATATCGAGTTGCACATTGTCAAATTTGCGGATTTGCTGATTAATAGCCGGCTCGCGCAGTGGTTGCCCGTGCAAGATATCGCAGGCGTGACAATTACCCTGCTCAAAAAAGACCACCAATGGGCGCTCGCCGCTGAAGCGAGAGCGGTCCAGGTTGTGGGGGCCGGGGATATAGAAGTCCTCTTCGTTCAGATCGCCGGGTTCGAAGGCAGTGCCGGCATCGCCACGGGCCAGATAGTCTGCAAAGGATTCTTTCTGGTAGTGATTGTCGGCAACATACTCCAGTGCGGCGCGAAATTTGTACGGTGGGTAATAGCCGCGCAGGCGATGGGCTTGTCGGCCCTCGGCATCATAAAAAATCAGGGAAGGGGTGAAATTGGTGTTTTCCCGCAAGGCGTAGTCTCGCTCTGTAAGCAGCTTGCCCTGCACATCGGTGACCTCGTCAATACCCCAGATATCAATGGCGATGACATCGAAATTGCGCCGCGTGTAGGCGGTGATATCGGTCAGGCCGAAATTGACATCCAGCAGCATCTTACAATAGGCGCAGCGGCGCTGGCCGAAATAGACGATGATGCCTTTCTTGCGATTTTTTACGGCCTCAGCCAGATCCTCCTGTAAATCGAGAAAACTGTGCTTGAACCAGTCTGGATGCTCCATGGGTTCTTCCAGGGGAAAGTCATCGAATTCGAACACATCCTGTGGGTCGGTTTCTGCCGCACTGGCCGCTACAGGCTGCAGCGAGCAATAGAGCAGGAAAAGCATTGGGGCAACGAAGGATGAATAGTATCTCATGGGCCGGAATATGCTGGTGGATGGGTCGGTATTGTTGTGCTTGAGTATAAACTCTTAGGGTGTAAACGTCTGAAAATGCTCCCAATGGTTGTCATTAGTGCGTCGATGATCCGGTTATTTTGTATACTCCGGATGCATTTAAGAACCAATAACCGGCTTTTAGAACAGTTCTTTTTTCACGGGAGTTACAAATGGTTAGAACTCTGATTGGCGTCGCGGTTCTCTGCCTGACTGCAACCGCTGTTCCGGCAAATGAAACACCCAAGGTGTACTGCACTCAGGCAGCCATGCTGAATCTCAACGGAAGCGGTATGACCATTGATGAGCTGATTGAGTTTGCGAATAAGCTACCCATCAAAGAGATAGATCAATAACCCTCAGGGAAGGCCTGAGCATTTCAGGCCTTCCCTGGCGTTGTCACATGCCATTCTGGAACTGATCCGTTTCAGTGGCCCCACTGCTGCGTACCTGTTGTAGCGCCTTGGCGTACTCAATCAGGATGCCCAGGGCATACTGAATGCGCGCCCTAAAGTAGCCATCGGCATCGGGATTGTTTTGTGCTGGGTCCTCGTTCAGCACCGACTCCACATTACGCACGATAATCTGTTCCGGGATATAACAGATCCGATTGTTCTTGTAGCTGCTCATGCGCAGTTCGGCCACCGGATAGGCGCCGCCGTCACCGGACGAGACGGTACTGATCAACGCCGGTTTGTGACCGACCAGGTCCTTGCCGCAGAGCAGGAAAAAGTTCTTCAATCCCGCCGGTACCTGGCCGTGCCACTCTGGAGAGACCACCACAAAGCCGTCACTCTCAGACAGTTGCGAGCGGATCGGCGTCAGGAGCTCCTGCCAGGCCGGATCGCCTTCCCAGACCCCTTCGTCCCACAACGGCAATGGGTTTTCCGCCAGGTTGAAAAGCCAGGTCTCATCGCAGAGCCCCTGCTGTTGCAGGGTTTGCTGGATAAATTGGGCAACCTTGGTGGTCTGGGCATTCTTCCGGTGGCTGCCGCTGATAATCGAGATCTTCATATTATTTCCTGCTGCTGTTTCAGATGCAGGGATTCTAACTGGATCGGTGAAGAAAGAAACTAAGACTGAAAACCAGGTAATATATCGAGTATCTGATTTGCCGGATAGGCAACAGATGTCATCGAGTTTTCAGGTGCTCGGCATCTGGCATAAGGACGTGCCGTTCCAGAAACAACCCAGGAAGGGGTGTTTCTGGACTCTAACTATCTTAGCTGCTCAAGGTTGTCTGTATTGACCAGAAAGGCGATATCCTTCATCAACTTTGCATTGAGATCAGCCTGACATTTAACCCCAACCTTACTCATGATCTGTTTGCTGTACCACCTTGCAGTGTTCTCGGTTAATTCCAACTCGTACGCAATCCGCTTGATTTTATTGCCTTTAACCAACAACTAAGGTGAATTGGGTTTCAAGAGATGTCAAACCCCAGCGTTTACCCAGCATCTCGGTATCATTGATCTCTCTGTCATCCGGGTCTGAAATGAAAACAGTTGCCTCACCGGCATGTGAGTGCAGCAAGGTACGTTTTTCGGTCAGTTATCAGCCAGGAACCTTGACCAGTCTTCGTTGCTGTCGCCGAATACGAAGAAGTGGGGATTCAGCAGCGAATCCTTGGTGTTGTATCTCAGGGGCTGCATGTCGAGCTTGGTGATCTGGCCGCCGGCCGCCTCGACGATGGCCTGGGCGGCGCCGGTGTCCCATTCCGAAGTCAGGCCGAGCCGGGGATAGAGGTCCGCCTTGCCTTCCGCCACCAGGCAGGACTTCAGGGAACTGCCCATGGAGAGCAGCTCGTGTTCGCCGAGATTGGCCAGAAATTTTTGCAGTGATTCCCCAGCATGGGAGCGGCTGCCGGCTACCAGGGTCGGGTTGCGGCGCTGCTTCACCACCGAGATCGGCTCCAGTTCCGCATCGCCTTCGCTCATCCAGGCCCCTTCCCCCACTACGCCGTAGTAGAGCTTGTCGAGCACCGGCGCATAAATCACTCCTAGGGTTGCTTGCTGATCCTCGATCAGGGCGATGTTTACAGTGAACTCCCCGTTGCGCTTGACGAACTCCTTGGTACCGTCCAGCGGGTCGATGAGCCAATAACGCTGCCAGGTCTGGCGGGTCTCGAAGGGAATCTCGCGCGACTCCTCCGAAAGCACCGGGATCTCCGGAGTTAGCTGCTCCAGGGTGGAGACGATGAGGTTGTGCGAGGCCAGGTCGGCTTCGGTGAGCGGGGAGTTGTCGGCCTTGTCAGTGACGCTGAAATCGGTGTTGTAGATCTCCAGAATCGCAGCTCCAGCCTCTCGGGCAAGGTCGATGAGTGTTTCTTTGGGCAGCGGTGTGGTCATGATAAAAAGTCTCTTGTCATATACAGGGCGGCGATGGAACGCGCCTCGGTCAGGTCGGGTTGAGCCAGCAGTTCCTGCCAGTTGGAGAGCTTCCAGGGGACTACTTCGATAGGTTCAGGCTCATCCCCTTGCTGGAGGTCGGGAAACAGATTGCGGGCGAGAATAACATGGGTCTGGTGCTGGATGTAGGACGGGACAACGCTGACGGTGCGCAGCAGTTGCAGGTTATTCGAGCCATAGCCGACCTCTTCACGGATCTCGCGGTCTGCGGCCTGTAGTGGGTCTTCGCCCTTTTCGATGCGGCCTTTGGGCAGGCCGAGCTGGTAATCGTCGCTGCCGGTGGAATATTCGCGAATCAGCAGTACAGTATCGTCGTCCAGCATTGGCACCACCAGAACCGAGCCGCGACTGCCGCCGAGCAACCTCTCGTAGGTGCGTTTTTCTCCATTGGCAAACTCCAGGTCCAGTTCCTCGATGCGAAAGATGCGGGACTGGGCAATGAGGTCTTGACGTAATATCTGGGGTTTTTTTCGCATATTCAGGGCCCTGCCTGTTGAAATCGAATTCTGTAAACAGGCGGCCCTTGAACCAGCTGTCCCAGACGATCCGCCCAGAGTCATGCTGCAGCGATCCGGCATGACCCGGTAGCGGCCTGATGGCTTGAAGCTTTATCAGCGAGGCTGGATAACTGATCTCGAGACTGACCCGCATGGGATAGTAACCATCCAGAAAGCGCCGCATGAAGGGACCGTTTTTCAATCGAAATGCGGCGCCTCTCAAAGAGACTAAGGCGCGGCTCTCTACCTGCAGGCAGAGCCGGGCATGGGCTTCGATGCCTCTGAGCTGCACGCTGGAAGCCTCAATCCGGGTCTGCTGTATATTTTCTGAATCAAGCAGGCGGATATTGCGGATGCGTTGCGGATGATAGACGATTTCGGCTTCTGCCACCGGGTCCAGATGGCTATGGCACTGTTCCATTGTCACCCAGCCGTCCTGCAGACTGGCTGCGGTAATCCGGATCAGATTCCGGTGATGATGCGCCGGAAGCTGTGGCGCCTTGTCGAGCAGGGTCAGTTCACCATCGCTGACGGCTGAGATTCTGGCTTCCAGGTCATCATCAGGAAGGTCCCAATCCCCTGCTGTTTGCATGGCGGGAGTCGAGACTGGAAGCAGCAACCCGAGTATTATGTAGGCCTGTTTCATAGCGTCACTTTAACCGATGATAGACTGGAACCAAATCGATACGGTGCTGCTCGACATGGACGGCACCCTGCTGGACCTGCGTTTCGATAACCATTTCTGGCTGGAATACGTGCCGCAGCGTTATGCCGAAAAGCGCGGCCTGGATTTCGAGACCGCCAGGTCGGAACTGCTGGAACGCTATAAAAGCCGTGAGGGAACTCTGGAGTGGTATTGCGTGGACCACTGGAGCCAGGAGCTGGAGCTGGATATCCTGCTACTCAAGCAGGAGGTGGATCATCTGATCGCGGTGCATCCTCATGTGATTGATTTTCTTGATCAGCTGATGTGCGCCGGTAAGCGTCGGGTTCTGGTGACCAATGCCCACCAGAAGACCCTGGCCTTCAAAATGGAGCGCACCCGGTTGGCGGGTTTTTTCGATCGAGTGATCAGTTCTCACGACATCGGTCTGCCGAAAGAGGACCCGGCCTTCTGGGATAAACTGCAGACGGTCGAGGCCTTCGACAAGCAATGCACCCTGTTTGTGGACGACAGCCCCAATGTGCTCGATTCCGCCAAGCAGTATGGCATCCGCTGGCTGCTGGCCGTGCTACGGCCCGATTCCCAGGCGCCGCCCAAGACAGCTGGAGACTATCCGGCGATCCATGACTTTTCCGAAATCATGAGCGGTCTCAATGATTTCTGCTACGCGTTTCCGGAACAGTCCTAAGGCGGCATAGACAAGCCTCGCTTATGTTGATCCCCGGGTCTGCCTGGCGAGCTGTTCCTCAAGCAACCTTTCCATACGTACCAGCCGCTCCTCCATCTCCCGGGTGCGCTGTTCGATGATATGCACCTCCCCGGCTTCTCCCTCGCCGCTGTCCCGGGAGAATTGCTCGTGTTCGTGCTGCAGGGTCTCTAGAACGATGCCGATCATCATATTCAGGAACACGAAAGCCACGATGAAGATGAATGATATGTAGAAGGCCCAACTCAGGGGATAGACCGACATGGTCTCATACATCACATCGGTCCAGTCCTCGAAGGTGGCGACCCGGAACAGGGTCAGCATAGAGATGGTGATATTGCGCCACAGCTCCGGATTGATCTCGCTGAAGAATATGCTGCCCATGGCGGCATAGATATAGAAGATGATGAACATCAGCAGCGAAACATAACCCATGCGCGGGATGGCCGTGACGAAGGCGTTCATCAGTATCCGAAGTTCCGGAATGATCGAGACCAGGCGCAGCACCCGGAAGATACGTAACAGCCGTCCCAGCAGGGCGGTCTCGCTGTCCTCGAAGGGGATCAGGCTGGCCACCACGATGACGAAGTCGAAGACATTCCAGGCCTTGCTGAAGAAACGCTTGAGGCTCTGCTCGGCGATCATGCGGATGATGATCTCGACGAGAAAAAACAGGGTGATGGCTAAATCCAGGACCTTGAACACCTGTTGGGTAGTTTCCGGGATGGCGTAGGTCTTGGCGCCGATGACCATGGCGGAGATCACGATCACCAGGATCACGAAGGTCTCAAAAAACTTATTCTCACGCAGCTGAATAAAGCGCTGCTGCAGCGCGGATGCATTGAAGCTCATAGCTGTGTACCGATGAAAAACTGCTGCACGGTGTCTGACGGGTTGGGGATTATACATCCGGCCGATTAAAAAACCATGCGGGTAATCTGCGAACTTTTGGCTAAATAGCAACCGGAAAGTTCCTGAGCAGCCGTGAGTGGCTCCCATCTCCGTCCTGAGTCACAAAAAGCAGTGATTCATATATACTCAGTTGCTGATTCTTGAAGATGTTACAGGGAGAGGTCTGATGAAGGGCGGCATTATTCGACTCACCGTGTTTTGCCTGGCAATCCTGCTTACTGGATGCAGTGGACTCTGGCAAGCGATGAGCCATGACAGTTCCAGGCAGGGCGTTTCCAGCAGCCTGGTCGATTTTCTCTATCCGCGGGGAGAAGAGCCGCCAGAGCAGGACGGGTCAGTCCCGCAACTGCAGCTGCCGTTGCGGGTGGGCCTGGCATTTGTCCCTGGGAATATCCGTAAGGGATTGTCTGAGCAGCGCAAAGTGGAGTTGCTGAACCGGGTCAAGCAGGCTTTCGAGGAACGCGACTTCATTCAAAAGATCGAAGTCATCCCCGAGACCTACCTGAACAGCGGGCGGGGCTTTGATGCGGTGGGTCAGCTTGCTCGCCTGTATGGCTTGGATGTGATGGCGCTGGTTTCTTACGACCAGGTGATTTATTCCGAGGATACGGCCGCCTCCATCCTCTACTGGACCATCGTCGGGGCCTATTTGATCAAGGGCAGCAGCAATGATGTGCATACCTTCGTCGATACCTCGGTATTCGACATTGCGTCGCGAAAACTGCTGTTCCGTGCACCAGGTATCAATCAGCGAGAGGGTAAATCAACCCTTGTCGGCAGTATCGAGTCTACCCGCAAAGCACAGGAGGCGGGTTTTGAGCAGGCCATGGCCGATATGACAGGCAAGCTGGAGCAGGCATTGAACGAGTTCGTGCTGCGAGTGAAAGAGGAGCGGGTGGCTGAGGTCAGCTACCGTCAGGGCTACACTGGCGGTGGCGGAGTACTGGACGGTGGCCTACTGCTATTGCTGCTGCTGGCGATTCCTCTGGCGCGCCGCCGCTGCTAGCTTGGTGGGTCAGAACGGATCAGGAAATGACCGGGGCTGACGGCTGCGCTATCTCCTGTATTGCCTCGATGACTGGATCGCAATCCAGCAGCAGTGACTCCACCAGACCAGAAAGTTCCGACCATGCTGCCGTCTCAGCATGCGACTCCACCAGCAGGCACTGCTGGGCCAGGGCGCTGGCGCCGAGGTTGGCGCTGCTGGACTTCAGTGTATGGGCGCTGATGCGCAGGGCAGACCGGTCCTGTCCGCTCCTGGCCTCTTGCAGGGCCTGAATGAGCGAGGGGGTTTCACGCAGATAGGCACTGGCGATGCGTTGCAGCACGTCTGGTTTACCCGGGCGCTGCAAGGCCCGTAGCTCATTCAGTTTGGCGGGATCGAGAGGAGATGGGCCCGGGGGGGCTGAGGTTGACGGCGGATTTACCGGCAGAGCCATTTGCCGGGCACTGACCTCGGGCTGCCAGCGCTCCAACATCGTTGCCAATTCATCGCGGGTGTAAGGCTTACTCAGATAATCGTCCATGCCGGCTTGCAGGGTGCGTTCCCGATCACCGGTCATCGCAAAGGCGGTCAAAGCAATCACCGGCAGATGTGGCAGTTCGAGCCTGCTCTCGCGCTCACGAATGGCCTGGGTTGCCTTATAACCATCCAGCACCGGTAACTGACAGTCCATGAGCACCAGGTCGAACTCATGATCCTGCAGGAGATCCAGCGCCTGCTGGCCATCGCCGACGATGGTCACCTCGCATCCCAGGGAGTCCAGCATCTCCTCCGCCACAGTCTGGTTGACTGGATTGTCCTCGGCCATCAGGATGCGTAGCGCCTTCAGGCTGGTCTCGTCGCGGGTCTGCATGGGTTCAGCGGTCTGACTCTCCGGCCCGCCGGCACGGCTGAGTACACGCCGGATGCAGTCGATCAGACGATCCTGCTGAACAGGCTTGATGATGAAACAATCGAGTAGTCGCAGCGCCTCGTCGGCATCATGTGCCTGACCGACCGAACTCATCATGATCAGGGGCAGGTGCTGCAGCAGACGGGTGTTGCGAATTTTCTTGGCAACCTCTATGCCTGACATCTCCGGCATCTGCTGATCGAGAATCACCAAGCGGTAGGCTTCACCTCGGGTAGCAGCTGCCTGCAGCATGCTCAACGCTTCAGGGCCACTAGCGGCGAGCGCCGGTCGCAGCTGGTAGGCCGAGAGTTGATCCAGTAGAATGCGCCGGTTGGTCTCGTTGTCATCGACCACCAGCACCGGCTCCTGGTCAAGTTCCGGCAGTTGCAGTGAAGTCTCGCCGGGTATCTGTTGTCCTCTACTCAGCTTTACAGTGAACCAGAAGCGGGAACCGCCGCCGATGCTGGAGGTAACATCAAGCTGCCCGCCCATCATCTCGGTGAGTTCCCGGGCAATTGCAAGCCCTAACCCGGTACCGCCATATCTGCGCGTGGTGGAACTGTCTGCCTGGCTGAACGAATCGAAGATATGCGCCTGTACCTCTGGCCCCATGCCGATACCGCTATCCCGTACTTCAAAACGCAGCGTTACATGATCACCCGTCTGACTGATATTCTCGCCACGCACGGTAATCTCACCTTGCTCAGTGAACTTGACCGCATTACTGACCAGGTTGGTCAGGATCTGCTGTAAGCGCCCAGGATCGCCTTTGACCCCGCGCACCAGATCAGGTGCCAGATCCAGATTTAATTCCAGGCCTTTGCTGTGAGCACGACCGGCCTGGTTGCTGACGGCATCCTCGACAATCTGGCGCAGATCGAAATTAGTATGCTCCAGGTCGAGCTTGCCGGCCTCGATTTTCGAGAAGTCCAGGATGTCGTTGATGATGTTGAGGAGTGAATGGGCTGAGCGCTGGATCACGTTGGCATACTCAGTCTGGCGATCGTCCAGATCCGTGCGATGTAGCAGCTCGGCCATCCCCATGACTCCATTCATTGGCGTACGGATCTCGTGGCTCATGGTGGCGAGAAAACGGGATTTCGCCCGGTTAGCGCTTTCCGCCCCCTCCTTGGCGTCTCGTAAGGCCCGGTCACGGTCCTGGATCTGTTCCAGCATATCGTTAAAGGCATCCATCAGTGTGCCGATTTCATCGTCTCCCACTTTATGCAGACGCACACTGTAGTCGCGTTCGGTTGAGACATTACGCATTGCTCCAGCCAGCTTTGCCAGCGGGCTGGAGATCAGGCGCTGCAGTCTTGAAGCCAGCGCGGCAGCCAGCAGGAGAGCAGCTGCGAACACGCCAAAGCCGATCAATGCCTGCTGGCGCAGGTTGTGATAGAGGTGTTGCAGATCGACGCGCAGGTTGATTTGACCGAGATTGCGAGTTCCGAGACGAATGGCTTCCGTCACTTCAAAATAATCATCCGCCACGCGAATTGTAGGATTCAGCGGGTTGTCCGATGGTGGCTGTTGCAGGGTCTCAGCGGGGGGTATGCCGATGGGTGATTGGCTGAGGTAGCTGGCGAATAATTCACCACTGGAGTTGCGCAGCTGGGCGCTGATGACACTGGGTTCGTGAGTCAGTGCCCTGAGTATCTCACGACCATTATCCGGGTCGTTAAATGCCAGTGCTGCGGTACTGTTGGTGGCAATGATCCGTGCCACTCCGCTGGCGTGGGTGTAAAGCGCAGCCCGATCATCAGCGAACTTGCCGGTGAGCAGCACCAGAGTGGCGCCAAGCAGCGCAACTGCGGCTGAGACAAGCACGATGGCAATCAATTTATAGCGGATCGGAGAGTTGTACAACAGTTGTTTCATGGTGCTGTTGGCTCCTGCCCTTGCAAAACGGTGGCAAGCCGGTAAAGCTTGGCGCTGATGCGCAATTTACTGCGATCCACGCTTTGGCGGTTGATGATGGGGTGGATGCGGCTGCCGCGTAGACTGAGTTCGATGTGGCCACCGCGATGCGCAAAGCCGGGCTGTTCACCAACAGTGAGTACCGGCAATGTTTGTACAGCACCCAGTGCTTGTGCAATCAGTTGTTTGTCACTGGTGGCCAGGAACAGGATCTGGCAGTCAGTTGCGTCAGCACTGCTGGCGACGGAGCGGAATCTCATGGGCCGGCCGTGCACATTTTCACCTTCGATCACTTGAGCAAGCAGTTCGGTGACCGGGTTTTCTCCCAGCGCACAGACCTGGAAAGATAGCGGTGCCTCACCAGTGGATTGACTGGGCCAGCTTACGAAGCTCGCGAAGTTAAATACATAAACCGCTTTAACCTCGGTTTCCGCGGGTGGCTCGCTTGCTGCAGCGGTATTCATAATCAGCAAGCAGACTGTCAAGCTAATCATCAGCGCAGCGCCGAGCTTGCGGCGGCAGGCTGAGATTCGTATATGTAGACGGTTCAAGATCACGGGTCTGCGGTCGGTTTAAGCCTAGTTACGCCAGATCAATTTCAGGAACACTTCCCGGTCCACCTGCTGTGTGGTGTCGGTAAACGGGCTGTTGCCGAATTCGCTATGCTGTGGATCGAGCAGATTGCGTCCAACGAGCTCCAGGGTAAAATGTCTGCTGTAGCGGTGCGCTAAGCGAATGTCGAGGTTGAAGTAGGCTGATGTCTCGTTTTCAGCCGGGTAATCCGCATAGTAGCCCCAGACATCGAGTTCACTGTTGGTATTCAGGTCGAAGGCCGAGTGCAGGCTGAGCTGGTGTCGTGGTGATTCGTATTCGGCCGTGTCAGTCAATGGATACCGGCTGATCGGGTCGAGTTCCAGCTTCATTTTGAGGTAGCTGTAGGCTGCCTGCAGACGCCAGCCATCCCGGGGGCGCCAGTCCAGCGCCAGTTCCAGGCCCCAGGTCTCCCCCTGCATATTATTCCCAAGCAGGGTGCGAGTGATTATCCGGTCGTCTTCAACGATGGTTTCGGGCTGTGGTTCGAGGGTGCTCAACTGGTCATAGTCATTGTAGAAGAGTGCCAGATCAAGCCCCAGGGTGGCGCTGGGTTGCATGCGCAACCCCAACTCGTAGGCGATCAGTTCTTCACTGTCGAATTCCGGATCACCAGCAACCTGATTGATGATCGGCAGACCCATAAACTCCCCAGCAGGGATGCCCAGAATCAGATCGTGCTCACCCAGCGATGGGGTCCGTACAGCCCTTGAAATCGATCCCCACAGGCTGGTCTGTGGCCGGAGCTGCCAGTTCAGGCGCATGCTGGGCTGGATCTCGAAACCACTGAAATCATTGTGTTCAAGTTTGGTGCCGAGCGTGAGGTGTATCTGGTTCGGCAGCAATTCTATCCTGTCCTGTATGAAAGCGCTGAACAACTCTGCGGTGCGTTCCGGGTTCCGAATGATGTTTTGCGAGGTTGGAGTAAAATTGACGTGCATCCAGCGGTAGCCCAGGCCAAAACTCAGGTCATGCATACTCTTTGCTGCGAGTTCGTGCTGGTAGTCCAGATCAATCGTGTCAATGTGTGATTCGCCGATGTTCTTTAACTCGCCATTGGCCCGGTCGTAGTAGATCTGGACCACATCACGGCCACCGCTCAGGCGAGGTTGTTCCCAACGACCGAGCAGATTAGCGCCGCTCAGTTCGGGTTGGTCGGCATCTTCCTGGTAGACATCGCCCTGCAGGGTGATACTAGCGCTGTTCTGCAACGCCCAATCACCGCGGAAACCACCTCGGTATCCAGACCATTCATCATCGTTTGCTGAGCCATCCGGTTGCGTGAAAGGATCGCGGTCATAGTATTTTGCATACACCCGATAAGCACCTGTTTCGGTGGATTCACCGCCATGACGCAGCCAGGCACCGCGTTGCTCGTTGCCGATCAACCCCGTGGCCAATGTGCTCCGGGTCTCCAGGGCGGATTTTGTGATCACATTGATCACCCCGTTAACCGCGTTGGCGCCCCAGGTTGCGGCGCCGGGACCACGGATAACCTCGATGCGCTCGATGTCCTCCAGCAGTACATCCTGGGCCTCCCAGTGGGTGCCTGAAAACATCGGTGCGTAGACACTCCGACCATCGATCATTACCAACAATTTGTTGGCATAGAGGTTGTTGAACCCCCTCGCGCTGATCGCCCATTCGGCTGCGTCCAGTCGGGCGACGTTGAGACCCGGGACCATGCGTAACAATTCGGGTAGGCGGGTCGCAGTGGAGCGGCGAATATCCTCGGCGGTGATGACGAAGACCGCGGCGGCGGTATCGGACAGCTTGCCTGGCCGTTTACCCACGATCAAGACCTCGATATTTGCAAGCTCCTCCAGGCTCATCGCCTTCAATGTCATCAAATCGCCGGCAACTGCGGTAGTAGTGAGGCAAAAGGCGAGTGCAAAGTTCAGAGCGTTCCCTGGGGGGGATTGAGTTGGGGTGCTTTTACGACGAAACATTGCACGCATTTTTGCTTGAATCCCAATGCCTTCGATTGCTGGCAGATAGTTATTTGATGTAAAAAAGGCTATCGGCATTTGTAAGTGAATCTATACGGCTCGGGTAAGAAATGACTGGATTGGAAAAGCTTTGGACAAAGACCGATTCCAGCTCGTCTTCTGCAAGAGTTTGCTGCGCCACAAAGGTCCTCACTAATTCTGCCAAATCATTTTTAGAAACATTTCCCGATCCACTTGTTGAGTGGTGCTGTCAAACGGGCTGTTGCCGAATTCGCTATGATGTGGATCGAGCAGATTGCGTCCAACTAGTTCCAGGGTAATGTATCTGCCGTAGCGGCGCGCCAATCGGATGTCGAGATTGAAGTAGGCTGATGTCTCGTTCTCCGGCGGGTAATCAGCGTAGTAGCCCCAGATATCAAGTTCGGTGTCGGCGTTCAGGTCAAAAGCCGAGTGTAGGCTGAGCTGATGTTGCGGTGTTTCGTATTCGGCCGTGTCAGCCAATAGGCTCTCTCTGGCCGGGTCGAGCTCCAGCTTCATCTTGAGGTAGCTGTAAGCCGCCTGCAGACGCCAGTCATCTTGCACGCGCCAGTCCAGCGCCAGTTCCAGGCCGTAGGTTTCGCCCTGCATATTGTTTGCATACAGGGTACGCGTGGTAATTTGGGTTGGTTCTATTATGAATCCGGGTTGTGGTTCCAGGGTGGCCAGCTGGTCATAGTCATTGTAAAACAACGCCAGATCGAGCCCCAGGGTTGTCATGGGCTGGGTCCGCAATCCCAACTCGTAGGCAACCAGCTTTTCGCTGTCGAATCCCGGATCACCACCAACCTGGTTGGCGATGGGCACACCCATGAGCTCCCCGGATGGTATCTCCAGAGTCATATCGTGCTCACCCCGTGATGGCGTTCGCACGGCCCTCGAGATTGATCCCCACAGGCTGGTATTTGGCCGGACCTGATAGTTCAGGCGCGCGCTGGGCTGGAATTCGTAGCCACTGAAGTCATTGTGTTCAAGTTTGGCGCCGAGAATCAGCCCCAGCTTGTCCGGCGCCAGCGTTATCTCATCCTGAATGAAGCTGCTGTAAAGTTCAGAGGTGCGTTCCGGGTCTAGTATGATACTAGGTGGGATTATGGTTACATCGCTGTGTAGCCAACGATAGCCGAGGCCGAAACTCAGGCCATGCATGCCGATGGGTGCAAGTTCGTGCTGGTAGTCCAGATCAATCGTGTCCAGATTCTCTTCGCCGATGTATCCTAAGTCACCATTGCTGCGGTCGTAGTAGATCTGGATCACGTCGCGGCCGCCATCCAGGTGGGGCTGTTCCCAGCGACCGAGCAAATTACCGCCGCTCAGGTCGAGCTGGTCGAAATCTTCCTGATAGGCATCGCCCTGCAGAGTGAGTCTGCCATCGCCCTGCAACCCCCAGTCACTGCGAAACCCACCGCGGTATCCCGACCATTCGCCATCGCTTGGCGTGCCATCTACTTGCGTAAAAGGGTCCCTGTCGTAATACTTCGCATAAACGCGATAGGCGCCTGTTTCGCCAGATTTGCCTCCATGACGCAGCCAGCCGCCGCGTTGTTCATTGCCGATCAATCCGGTGGCCAGTGTGCTTTGGGTCTCCGTGGCGGATTTTGTGATCACGTTGATCACTCCGTTTACCGCATTGGCGCCCCAGGTTGCAGCGCCAGGGCCCCGGATGATCTCGATGCGCTCGATGTCTTTTAAAAGAACATCCTGGGCCTCCCATGTAGTACCTGAAAATATTTGTGCGTAGACACTCCGGCCATCGATCATTACCAGCAATTTATTGGCAAGGCGGCTGTTGAAACCCCTGGCACTGATTGCCCAGCCGGCTGCGTCAAGTCGGGCGACATTGAGGCCCGGGACCATGCGTAGCAGCTCGGGTAGACGGGTTGCAGTTGAGCGGCGGATATCCTCGGCGGTGATGACGAAGACTGCGGCAGCGGTATCGGACAACTTGCCTGGTCGCTTGCCCACGATCGAGACCTCTATATTGGCCAGCTCCTCCAGGCTCATCGCCTTCAATTCATCTAGATCAGCGGCAAAAGTGTTGGTTGTGGTGATAAAAGCAAGCGCGAAGCACAGGGCTTTCAAAACAGAGTGTCGAGTGAAAACTATTTCACGTCGAATTGTTGTAAGCATGTTGGGTCGGCTCCCTTGAGGATAGCTGCTTGGCGCTGAACAATCATTCGGCAGTAGCCAGGGAGTCTTTAAAAACCAGGTTTACGGAGAAGGTGCCAAGGGAGTGCGCAGGAGCTCTACCTGCCCCAGGTCTTGAAGCGTTTTTTGCAGTAGGCCAGCAACTCTGAATAGTTGCGAAAGTAGAGTTCGAAGCCATCCTCCGCCGGGGCGTCGAACTCGCACCAGTCATTGTCGTAGTCACGGCAGATCTGCGGCCGCTGCTCATAGATGCCGCAGGCTCCGCCGGGCTGCAGGTGTTCACAGCTGCCGTGGAATAGCAGAAACCAGCCATCGGTATCCTTGTAGATCTCCACGCCCTGGTGGGATATCTGCCATAGTAAATGGTCGAAATCGGATTTTGCGCGGGGCGCGACCCCCAACGCCTCGGTGGTGTAGGAGCAGCACTTGGAGTTTGTGCAGCGGCCGCATTTACCTTCCATGCAAGTACCCCATTAATACTGCCTTGACGGAGTGCTAGGAGGTCTCACCACCGCTCTGGGGCGGTTTGGGGCCACTTCGCCTGCGGCGCCGACGCTTGGGTTTGTCAGCGCCTTCCGGTTTCTTGTGCTCTTTGTGGTGATGGCTCTTGCCATGGCCCTTGCGTCCGTCCTTCGGGCGGCGCTCCTGACGGCTGCCTTTTTCCGGATAGATGCGGCTCTTCGGATCTATGTCAGCCAGCAGGGCTGGGTCCACCGATTGCGTGGGGATGCTGTGGCCTACATAGGCCTCGATATCCGGAAATGAAAATGCGTGGGTCTCGCAGGCGAAGCTGATGGCGTCGCCACTGGCCCCGGCCCGAGCGGTGCGGCCGATACGGTGCACATAGTCCTCTGCATCCTCCGGCAAGTCGAAATTGATCACATGGCTGACGTCGGAGATGTGCAGGCCCCGGGCCGCCACGTCGGTGGCTACCAGCACCGAGATATCTCCTTCCTGGAATTTGCGCAGCAGGCTGAGGCGTTTCTTCTGCGGCACATCCCCGGAGAGCACCGCGGTTTCGATCCCATTTCCCTGCAGGAACCCCCAGACCTTGTCAGCGGTTCGCTTGGTGTTGATGAAGACAATGGCGCGGCTATCCTCCAGACTGCGTAGCAGCCCCAGCAGCAGTGGGATCTTCTCCTCGTTGGCGGTCATGTAGCAGACCTCCCGCACGTTTTCCGCAGTGACCTGCTGCGGTTCCACCTCCACGCTCTGCGGATTATTCATGTGCTCGTAGGCCAGCTCTTTGACTCGGTAAGAGAGGGTGGCGGAGAAAAGCATACCCAAACGATGCTCAGGTTTGGGACAGCGCCGCAGCATGAAGCGGATGTCTTTGATGAAGCCGAGATCGAACATGCGGTCCGCCTCGTCGAGCACGATGACCTGGATCGCCCTTAGGTCGTAGACATGCTGCTTCAAATAGTCGATCAATCGCCCGGGTGTGCCGATGAGGAGATCGACACCCTGTTCCAGCTGTCTGCGTTGCTGATCATAACCGGTGCCGCCATACACGGCCGCGGAGGTAAAGCCGGTGTGTTTAGTCAGGATCTGGGCATCATTGTAAATCTGTACCGCCAGTTCCCGGGTCGGCGCCAGCATCAGGGCGCGTGGCTGGTTGGCCCGGCGTTGCTCGTCGGCGGGGTGTTCGATCAGATGTTGCAGGGTGGCGACCAGAAAGGCTGCGGTCTTACCGGTGCCGGTCTGTGCCTGGCCGGCCAGGTCCCGGCCTTCGAGGAGGATCGGCAGGGTCTCAGCCTGGATCGGGGTACAGTAGGTAAAGCCGGCTTCCTGAATGCCCTGGAGTATCTCTGGTGCCAGCTTGAATTGGTCAAATCGTGTGTTCGTCAAGTGTTTTTCGCTCATGGCGCGACAGGATACAGGATATTCGTCGCAGAGCACACGGAGCACACGAAGAAACTGACAATCGTTAAAATCCCCATTAGGATTTCGACCCTGTGATTGAACGACTCACCTAATTCAGGAATATGTTCAGGAATCTGGTGTTATATAAAGCCTTGTTAACTGCTAAGGCGAATAACAAAGCACCGGGTAGTGGTTTCCCATAGAATAGTCGGGCATGAATATCCACCTGATCACGATAGGAAACCGAATGCCACGCTGGGTGGTCGAAGGATATGATGAGTATGCTCGCCGTATGCCGAGTGAGTGTCGCCTGCATCTGGTGGAGATCCCTCCCGGACATCGCGGCAAGGGTGCGGATATTCAGCGCACCCTGCGAGATGAAGGCGAACGCATGTTGAAGGCGATTCCGAAAAATTGCCTGGTCCTGGCTCTGGATGTCAGGGGTCATTCCTGGAGTACCGAACAGTTGTCGGCAAAGTTGGCTGATTGGATGGCGGACGGCCGCGACTTGGTACTGTTGGTTGGCGGTCCTGAGGGTTTGGCCAATGAATGTCTGGCTCGGGCTGCGGGACGCTGGTCACTGTCATCACTGACTATGCCCCATCCCCTGGTCAGGGTGGTGCTGGCGGAGCAGCTCTACCGAGCCTGGAGTCTGCTGCGGAACCACCCTTATCATCGGGCCGGCTGATCAGGGCGATGCTTTATCTTGCCTCCCAGTCACCCCGCAGGAGCGAACTGTTAAGCCAGCTTGGTGTGTCACACAGATTACTTGATGTGCTGATTGATGAAGCGCCAGACGAGGCAGAGAGTCCGGATCATTATGTGATCAGGCTTGCCCGGGAGAAGGCGCAGGCAGGTCATGCCCTGTTGCGCAACGCTGCAGACTCCCTGGTGCTGGGCGCGGATACCACAGTGGTGATTGACGATACAATCCTTGGCAAGCCACAGGGCCGCATGGATGCCTTGCGCATGCTGGCACTACTCTCGGGACGAATCCATCGGGTCTATTCCGGGGTTGCCCTGCTTGGAAATCAGCTGGATACGCGCTTGAGTGTGAGTGAGGTGGCATTCCGTCCGATCGACGCCTTCGAGGCTGAGGTTTACTGGGCAAGCGGCGAACCGCAGGACAAGGCAGGCGGGTATGCCATCCAGGGCCAGGCAGCGGTTTTCATCCGTGAATTGCGTGGCAGTTATTCTGGCGTCATGGGACTGCCGCTGTATGAAACCGCTGAATTATTGGGCAATGCAGGTATAGTTCTACCCAGGAAGTGAATCAAGATCCTGTGCGTTCCAAGACTAGAGGACAAAAGGCTATCTGAAGTTGAAAATTATTCCATGAGTGAAGAAATTTTAATCAATGTAACCCCCCCCGAGACCCGCGTGGCGGTGATTGAAAACGGTGTGTTGCAGGAAATCATCATTGAGCGCACCAGTAAAAGGGGGCTGGTGGGTAACGTCTATAAAGGTAAGGTCTGCCGGGTCTTGCCTGGCATGCAGGCCGCATTCGTGGATGTGGGACTGGAGCGGGCGGCCTTTTTACACGCTTCGGATATCGGCAACGTCAACCCGGGAATGAACGGGGAGGGACGCAAAGAGAGCATCGATGAACTGGTGCGGGAAGGCGGATACGTCATCGTGCAAGTCCTCAAGGACCCGCTGGGGACCAAAGGTGCGCGTCTTACTACCAATATCTCCATTCCATCCCGCTATCTGGTGTTCATGCCGGAACTGGGCAACATGGGTATCTCACAGAAGATCGAGTCAGAAGAAGAACGCCAGCGCTTGCGGATTCTGCTCAACAACACAGCGGAGTCGATCGAGGTGAACGGTGGTTTTATCGCCCGCACCGCTGCGGAGGGGGCCGATGAGTCGGCCCTCGAGGTGGATATGCATTTCCTCACCAAGCTCTGGGAATCCATTCAGCAGCGCAGCCGGGAGGCGGTGGGTATAGAGCTGGTGCATGAGGATATGTCCCTCGCCCTGCGTGCATTGAGAGACCTGGTCGGGCCGGAGATGGAACGGGTGCGGATCGATTCATCGAAGACCCACCAAAAAGCGATTGAGTTTGCCCAGAAGTTCATTCCTGAGATCAAGCAGCATATCGAATATTATCCAGGCGAACGCCCATTATTCGATTTGTACGGTGTTGAGGAGGAGATCCAGAAAGCGTTGGAGCGCAAGGTGCAGCTTAAATCGGGCGGCCATCTGGTGATCGATCAGACCGAAGCGATGACCACCATCGATGTGAATACCGGAGCCTTTGTCGGTCATCGTAACCTGGAAGAGACCATCTTCAAGACCAATCTGGAGGCGGCCCAGGCGATCTGCCGGCATTTGCGGCTGCGTAATCTGGGTGGCATCATCATTATCGATTTCATCGATATGACTGAACCGGAACACCGCCGCCAAGTGCTGCGGGCATTGGAGAAGTGCCTGGCCCAGGATCACGCACGTACGCACATCACTGAGGTATCCAGTCTGGGGCTGGTCGAAATGACCCGCAAGCGGATTCGAGAATCATTGGAGCATATACTCTGCGAGTCCTGCACCTGTTGCGGTGGGCGGGGATCATTGAAGACCGCGGAGACTACCTGCTACGAGATTTTTCGTGAAATCCTGCGTGAGGCGCGACAATTCGATGTAGAGTCCTTGCTGGTACTGGCCTCCCAGGAGGTCGTAGATCGGTTGCTGGATGAAGAGTCCACCAACCTTGCCGAACTTGAACAGTTCATTGGACGTCCGATCCGGCTGCAGGCAGAGGCGCTCTATAGTCAGGAGCACTATGATGTGGTCCTGATTTAGCTAGTCGATTTAATGTTGCATATTGCTAAATATTTACACGGAAAGTTTTGGTTGCTGTTGTCCTGGCTGATCATCTTCACGGCAATCATTCTGACCCTGGTCCGGCTGTTGCTGCCGCTCATCGATCTCTCGCCGTACAAGAATCAAATCGAGCGAATCGTCGAACAGGCGGCCGGCATGCCATTGCACATTGGCTCCATGCACATCGAGCTGCACAGAGCCCATCTGGCACTCCGCTTCAGTGATGTTTCGTTGCTGGATACGCAGACCGGTCTTGCCCGACTCCGTTTCCTTGAAGCACACGCCGATATCCGGCTGCTTGCCAGCCTCATCAATCGTGAGCTTGTCTTTGGCGGGGCGATGGTGTCCGGCGCGGAACTGCGCGTGATCCGGCGCTGGGATGGCAGCTTCATGGTCAACGGTTTCCAGGAATCGTCCACGGGTGGGCGGGTTTCGCTAGGTGAATTTTTCCTGCGCGGCTCGCGTCTCAAGGTCCGTGATAGCGTGATCTACTGGCTGGATGAAATGAACCGCATGCCTGTCCTGCGTTTTTCCCAGGTCAACATTGACCTGCTCAATAGTGAGCGCAGGCACAAGATGTCGGCGATCATGCGTTTGGGGCAGGATGAGGGTGAATCTGTACAACTGGTCGCGGATCTGTGGGAAAAGGTTGCCGGTCCTTTTGCGCTTGGTGGACGTGTCTATCTGAAGACCAGCAGCGTTGAGCTGGCGGGCCGTTTGGGGCAGAAGATTACCCGCGGGCTGGAGGTTGCTGGAGGGCAGGTGGATCTCGAGATATGGGGAGATGTCCGCGAGAACCGGATTGACAGCCTGGTGGGTAACGCTGAGCTAATTGGCCTCAAGTTGAACAGTGAATATCAACAGTCCCTGGAACTCGATCGCTTTTCCAGTTTGTTTGCCTGGAGCACTGACGATCAGGGCTGGCGGCTCGACCTGGACCGTCTGGTATTGGTGCGCAACCGGCAGCTCTGGCCTCCGGGGCGTCTGACTATCGCCAGACAGAGCGAGGATGATGGGAGCGCCAGCCTGCAGGTGGGTGCTGACTATCTTGGTTTGCAGGAATTGACCCAGGCGCTGGTGCTATTCCTCCCCAAGGAGAGCAAGCTGCGTCAGGTCATCACTGGTTTAGCCCCCGCGGGTCACTTGACGCGCTTCCGACTGGCGCTTGATCAGAGTACTTCCCGAGAGGCCCAATGGCAGATCAGCGGTAGTGTTACCCAGTTTGCCAGTGAACCTTGGAAATCGGTTCCCGGATTGTCAGGACTGGGATTGAAGTTCGAAGGGAATCAGCAAGGAGGTATTCTGCTGCTGGGTTCCAGGGGCTTTATCATGGAGATGCCCGGGTTATTCAGGGATCAGCTCAGTGCAGACAAGCTGGATGGTTACTTCAAATGGCGTTATTCGCCCGCACAAGGCCTGAGTCTGAAAACATCCGATCTGCACGTTGCCACTGAGCACATGCAGACCCTGTCACGACTGGATCTGCAGATTCCCTTGACGGGTGAAACGCCCTTTATCGACATGCAGACCGACTTTTGGGAGGGCGACGGAGCCCAGAAGAGTCGCTATCTACCGGTGGGCATCATGCCGGGGGCGCTGGTTAACTGGTTGGATCGA
The DNA here is from genome assembly GCA_963797085.1 of uncultured Gammaproteobacteria bacterium. GTDB lineage: Bacteria > Pseudomonadota > Gammaproteobacteria > Chromatiales > Chromatiaceae > JASJBU01. The sequence goes on along the minus strand of CAWCOA010000026.1, from coordinate 278,669 downwards.
GCTATTGTTAGCGGCACGATCAATGCGGGATCCATGTTGCTGCACGGACCATTGAATGCCTTCCCATACAATAATCACGAAGGGCGCTTTGAGGTGCTGTTCGGCATCGAAAAAATGGTCCTGGACTACATGCCCGAATGGCCGCGCCTGGAGGAGGTGGTTGCAGAAGCCCATTTCCTGAATAACAGCCTGAGCATCAAGTTGTCTGAAGGCATGATGTTGAATACTCGACTAGAAAAAGCTGAGGCCAGTATCCATCAATTGAGTCATGCCTCGCCCGTGGAGGTAAAGGGGGCCTTACTGGGGCCGGTCACCGATCTGTTTCGGGTCTTGAACGAGACGCCATTGCAGGAACAGTTCAATAAATTCACTCAGGAAGTGACAGGGTCGGGGCGGGCGCGCACCCGGCTTGATCTGCGTATTCCCCTGCAGCGCAGTGATAGTTGGAAGATCAACGGCAGTGTGGATTTTCAAAAGGCTGCCTTGCTGATCAAGCAGCAGGATCTGCAGATAGAGAACCTGGTGGGCCGCCTCAACTTTGATGATCAGCAGGTTTGGGGGAAAGCGATCAAAGGCCGGCTGTTAGAGCAGCCGGTGGATTTCCAAGTCACGCCAAATACCCGAGCAGGTAAAAAACTGACCCGTGTCAGCACCCGTTTGAGGGTTCCGCTGGAATGGTTGCAGCAACGCGTCCCCCGCTTGGATATTCTCGAAGGTGATGTGCTGGCTCGAGTGGACCTGGATCTGGCCCATGCAAAGGCCGAAACCCCAGTGCGGCTTTCTATTCATTCTGACTTGAAGGGGACAGCTGTCAATCTGCCCGCTCCACTGGGGAAAAGGCCGCAAGAGGCACGTGCTACCGAGGTAGTGATCGATTTTCAAAAAAACCAGAAAAGCGAGCTCAGAATCGAATACGCTGGCTTGATGCAGGCCCTGCTGCGTGATGCGGGTAGTGGCTATACTCGGGGTGATCTGCGTTTTGGCGCAGGCCCGTTGAAACTTGCCGATAAGCCCGGGTTTCGCCTGCATGGGGAGACGCAGAAACTCGATCTGGATCATTGGGTGGTCTGGCTTGATCAACAAAACAAGATGCCGGACGCTACGCCACAGGTTCCGCTCAATATCGATCTGCAGGTGGCTGACCTGATGTTGGCGGGTATCTACTGCGCCAGCGTGAAAATCGAGGCGGGCCCCAAAGCGGGCGGTTGGCAGGTCAAGTTCGATTCAGATGAGATCAGTGGCATTCTGATACTTCCCGGTGACCTGGACAGGCTGCCGGTAGATATCCATCTACAGCAGTTAAAACTGAAAATGGCTGATCTTGCCCCGGCGCATGCTGAGACTGGCAAGCAACAAAAAATGCCAAGCAAAGACCCCTCGACCATGCCGGCCCTCGATTTGAAGATTGACGCCTTGTTTATCGACGGTAAGCCACTTGGTCAGGCCCTTATCAAGTGGCGCAGGGCGCCCTTGGGGATTCAGCTCACCCAGCTAACGGTCGGGGGGGGTTCGATAGACCTTAAGGGGCAGGGATTCTGGCATCTTGTGGATGGAAGTCACCGTACCTACCTGGAGCTTGACGGGCGGGTCGAAAGTCTCGGCCAGCTGCAGAAAGAGTTCGATCTGCAACTGGGTATCGACAAAGCGCCGATGAATTTCACCGCCAAGCTTGATTGGCCCCTGCCGCCTTATGCCTTGAAAATGGATGAACTGGCGGGATTCTTGGATGTGAAGATCGAATCCGGCGAAGTTACAGAAGTGGATCCCGGAGTGGGACGCCTGGTGGGGCTGTTCAGCATGCATGCGCTGGGCAAGCGGTTATTACTGGATTTCTCCGATCTGTTTGCCAAAGGGCTTGAGTTCGACCGCATCCAGGGCAGTTTCGAGCTGGTTGACGGCGATGCCTACACCAGTGATCTGGAGATGGTTGGGCCGGCAGTGAAAATTGATGTGACGGGCAGAACCGGGCTGGACTCCCGGGATTACAATCAAGTGGTGACCGTGACTCCCAGAGTGAGTTCGACACTCCCTTTGGTGGGGGCTCTGGCAGTCAATCCTACCGTCGGTGTGGTCCTGGCGGTGGCGCAACAACTGTTCGGTAAGCAGATGGATCGAATGACCCAGACGGAATATCAGTTGACTGGGAGTTGGGACCAACCGGAAATCAAGGAATTGGTCAGCGAAGTGCCGGAAACTGATCTATCCAATGATCTCCTGGATCTGCAATGACCGACTCATACGGCGGTCTTCCAAGAAGGGCCTGTTAACACTATGAGGATGGATATCCGCATAGTGTTAACAGGCCCTAGCTGGCCCGGCTGGCTGTATTGATGCTATCCTCAAACATTTATCGGGTTGTGGGCAATCCCATGCGGGTAGATATTTGAAATGAGCCAATCAAAGACTAAAGTCGCTGCCATTCAGATGGCAACCAGCCCTAATGTCAGTGCCAATCTTCTGGAGGCGGAACGACTGATAGGTGAGGCTGCGGAGAGTGGTGCAGGCTTGATCGTACTGCCGGAAAATTTCGCCTTCATGGGTGAGCATGACCGGGAGATGTGCACCTTAAAGGAGCCTGAGGGCGACGGACCTTTGCAGGGCTTTTTGAGTCAGATGGCAAGTCGCTTCGGCGTCTGGCTGATTGGCGGTACTATTCCGATGGAGGCGTCGGATGGGGCCAAGGTGCGCGCCAGTTCGCTGGTTTACAATGACCTCGGTGAGCTGGTTGCCCGGTATGACAAGATCCACCTGTTCGATGTGCAGTTGGTGGAGAACGATGAACGTTACGAGGAGTCGAACACCATAGAGCCGGGCAATGATGCAATAGTTGTGGATACTCCGTTCGGACGGATCGGGCTTGCGGTCTGTTATGATCTGCGTTTCCCCGAGCTTTTCCGCAAATTGCTGGAACTGGGGGCGGAGACCTTCGTGGTGCCTTCTGCCTTCACCGCAATCACCGGTAAGGCGCATTGGGAGACGCTGGTGCGTGCCAGGGCCATTGAAAATCTCGCTTTTGTGGTGGCGGCTGCCCAGGGCGGATACCATATCAATGGCCGCGAGACACATGGCCACAGCATGATCGTCGATCCCTGGGGCGCCGTGTTGACGCAAGTCCCCCGGGGTACCGGTTTCGTCAGTGTTGAGCTGGACCGTGAATACCAGAAGACCATCCGTCGCACCTTTCCCACTATCGAGCATCGCCGGGTTCAGGTTGACTGATCCGGAATTCCGTTTTTCTACTTTCTATTAACAGCTCCCGTATTCCGGGATCTACAGGGCAATTATGTCTGATCTGATTCAAATCGCTAACGAGACCATCTTGACCCCCGCCGGGATTGGAGAACATGACATCGACCGGATGCTCGGTGAACTGGTGGGCAGCGGCATCGACTCTGCCGATATCTACTTTCAGTCCAGCCGGCTGGAATCCTGGGTGTTGGAGGACGGTATCATCAAGGAGGGTTCCTATAACATCGAACAAGGGGCCGGTATTCGGGCCATCAGCGGTGAGAAAACCGGCTTTGCCTATTCTGATGAATTGCAGTTGCCAGCCCTGATTGAGGCGGCCCGCGCGGCCCGTACCATCAGTCGGACAGGCAATCAGGGATCAGTTCAGGTGCGCGGATTGCCGCTGGAAAAGCGCCTCTATGCGCCGATCAACCCCTTGCTCAGTCTCACCGAAGTAGAAAAAGTGGATTTGCTCAGGCGAGTGGATGCAGAAGCCCGTCGCCAGGACCCCCGGGTCCAGCAGGTGATAGTCAGCCTGGTGGGCGCTCAGGATGTTATTTTGGTGGCGGCCATAGACGGTACCCTGAGCGCGGATGTGCGCCCTCTGGTTCGTCTCAATGTGCATATCATCGTCGAACAGGGCGGGCGCCGTGAGCAGGGCAGCAGTGGGGGTGGCGCACGGCAGAGTTTTCAGTATCTGCTGGATGAGGAGCGTGCTTTGGGCTATGCGCGGGAAGCGGTGCGTCAGGCGCTGGTCAATCTGGAGGCGGTGGAGGCCCCGGCCGGCACTATGCCGGTGGTGCTCGGCCCGGGTTGGCCCGGGGTACTGCTGCATGAGGCGGTGGGCCATGGTCTGGAGGGGGATTTCAACCGCAAGGGCACCTCGGCCTTCAGTGGCCGGATGGGTGAACATGTGGCCTCAGCGCTTTGCACTGTAGTCGACGACGGTACGCTGCCGGGACGGCGTGGTTCTCTGAATGTGGATGACGAAGGCACGCCGAGTCAAAATACCGTGTTGATCGAGAAGGGTGTCCTCAAAGGTTACATGCAGGATAAACACAATGCCCGGCTGATGAAGGTTGATTCTACCGGCAACGGCCGCCGTGAATCCTATGCGCATTTGCCGATGCCACGCATGACTAACACCTACATGCTGCCTGGAGAGCATGCGCCTGAGGAGATCATCTCATCGGTTGAGAAAGGACTCTATGCGGTCAATTTCGGCGGCGGACAGGTGGATATCACCTCCGGGCGTTTCGTGTTTTCCGCCAGCGAGGCCTACCTGATCGAAAACGGCAAGGTCACAGCACCGGTCAAGGGCGCTACCTTGATTGGCAACGGTCCGGAAGCTATGACCAAAATCAGTATGGTGGGAAATGATCTCAAGCTGGATGCCGGGGTCGGTGTTTGCGGCAAGGAGGGGCAGAGCGTGCCGGTGGGAGTCGGTCAGCCAACCCTGAAGCTGGATGAACTGACGGTCGGGGGGACTGGAGTCTGATGGAGAACATAAAGCAACGTGAGGCGTCTCTCGAACGGCTGGTCAGCGAATTGCTGGACGAGGCCAGGAAACAGGGCGCCAGTGCGGCGGAGGCGGGAGTCAGCAGCGATGCCGGATTTTCGCTCAGTGTGCGAATGGGCGAACCGGAAACCATCGAATATACCCGAGATAACGGTTTGGGAGTGACAGTCTATTTTGGTCAGCAGAAAGGCTCAGCCAGCACCTCGGACCTGAGTCCCGAAGCGATCAAAGAGACTGTGCGGGCAGCATGCAATTTTGCCCGCTATACCTCCGACTGACGATTGCGCCGGTCTGGCGGATGCGGATCTGATGGCTAGCGAGACCCCGGATCTGGATCTTTATCACCCCTGGGCGCTGGAGGTTGGCGAGGGCATAGAGATGGCCACTGAGTGCGAGAGGATCGCCCGCGAGCGCGACCCGCGCATTGTTAATTCAGAAGGCGCCAGTCTCAGTACCCATAACGGCCTGCACGTGTATGGCAACTCGCACGGATTCATTGGCGGTTATCCATCCTCCCGCCACAGCCTGAGCTGTGCGGTAGTGGGTAAGGATGGCGAGAGCATGCAGCGGGATTACTGGTATACCCTGTCGCGTATCGGTGAGATGCTTGAGGCCCCCGAAAAAGTCGGCCGGATGGCCGCAGAGCGCACCCTGGCGCGCCTCAATGCCCGCAAGCTTTCCACCCGGCAGGCGCCGGTCCTGTTTCAGGCCGATGTGGCGGTCGGGTTATTGCGCAGTTTCGTCGGCGCCATTCGTGGTTCGGCGCTATATCGAAAGTCCAGTTTCCTGCTCGACCAGCTGCATAAACCGGTATTCCCCGAGTTTGTTCATATCTACGAAGATCCTCTGTTGCACAGGGGGCTAGGCAGCTCTTCTTTCGATAGCGAGGGTGTGGCCACCCGTAAGCAGGATTTCATCAGCAACGGTGTGTTGAGCAGTTATGTGCTCGACAGCTATTCGGCCCGTAAACTGGGCATGCAGACCACGCACAATGGCGGCGGGGTACGCAATCTACGCATCGATTCCGGTGAACTGAGCCGGGAGGGTCTGCTGCAGAAGATGGATACCGGTCTGCTGGTGACTGAATTGATGGGGCAGGGCGTCAACAACGTCACGGGTGATTACTCCCGCGGAGCTGCCGGATTCTGGGTTGAAAATGGCGAGATTCAATACCCGGTGGAAGAGATCACCATTGCCGGCAATCTCAAGGACATATTCATGGGGCTGCTCGAGGTCGGTACTGATATCGAGACTCGCACCAGTGTACAGACCGGCTCCTGGCTGGTCGATCGCATGATGATTGCGGGGGATTAACCAGAAATGCCACCTCTGAACGAGGATCTCGGCAGGATCATCAGGTATATGGATGAAATTTCCGGATCAGACTGCTGGGTTAGCGATCGAAGTTGCAGGATGTGGACTCTGCCTCAGCGCAACCCAAGCTTTGCTGAGTCACGGGCAGCAACCATCTGCATCGCGGTCTTTACCGCAAGCTCCAGGCTGCTGCTCTGGGCGCTGCCACTACCGGCCAATTCAAGTGCAGTACCATGATCCACCGAGGTACGAATAATCGGCAAACCAAGGGTGATATTCACCGCGCGGCCAAACCCCAGGTGTTTCAATACCGGTAATCCCTGGTCGTGGTACATGGCCAGGACGGCATCGGCCAGTTGTAGATAATTAGGGGTAAACAGGGTATCTGCCGGCAAGGGGCCGGTGAGCTGCATTCCCTCCTGCCGCAACCGTTCCAGCACCGGCTCGATGACCTCGATCTCCTCTCTGCCCAGGTGACCCGTCTCTCCGGCATGCGGGTTCAGGCCACTGACCAGGATGCGAGGCTGTTGAATTCCGAAGTGTTTCTGCAGGTCCTGGTGGAGTATGCGGATGACTCGCTCCAGCCGTTCGGGAGTGATCTGCCTGCTGACTTCTGCAAGCGGCAGATGGGTGGTGACCAGGGCAACCCGCAGGCCTTCCGTGGCGAGCATCATGACCGGGGTCGCGCCTTCATCCCGGCAAAGATCAGCCAGAAACTCGGTATGGCCGGTAAAGGGCAGACCGCTCTGGTTGATAATGCCTTTATGCACCGGTCCGGTCACCAGGGCATCGAAGGTGCCATGCAGGCAGCCCTCGGTGGCGATTCTCAGGCTCTCCAGCACATATTCCGCATTTGCCCTGTTGAGTGTTCCGCAGACCTCCTGCTCCCGCAGTTTAACGGGCAGAACGTGCAGGCTGCCAGGCTGCAGGGTAGATCCCTGGTTATCCGGTTGGAAGGAAATCAGGGTGAGCGGCAGCCCCAGCATGTCGGCGCGCCGCTGTAACAGTTCCGGGTCGGCGATGGCGACCCGTTGCGCCGCCATTGGCTGTTGCGCGAGCATGACACAGAGGTCGGGACCGATGCCGGCCGGCTCCCCGGGAGTCAGGGCAAGGATCACAACTCATCCTGATCCAGGCGCAGCTCTACATACGCCTCGTCCCGCAGGCGGCGCAGCCATAATTCGGTGGCCTCTTCCGATTTCTGCTTGCGGATGGCGCTGCGCGCTGCGTTCTTCATCGCCTCTTCGGTATTGTCATGTTCACGGCGTCCCAGCACCTGTACGATGTGCCAGCCGAACTGGGTTTTGAACGGCTGGCTGACTTGCTGAGGGGCAAGGCCATTCATCTCTTCTTCAAACAGTGGGACCATGTCACCGGGGCTGGTCCAGCCCAGATCGCCGCCCTTGATCGCCGATGCCTTATCATCTGAGTGGGAGCGTGCGAGACTTTCGAAGGATTCGCCCCCGACGATGCGTTCACGCAGCGTTTCCAGGTGGTGTCGGGCTTCCGAGTCGGAGACGATTTCGTTGGTGTTGATGAGGATATGCCGAGCGTTGGTCTGAGAGATCATCATGCGCCGGGTACCCTGGGTCTCCATCAGTTTGATGATATGGAAGCCGGAGGCGTTGCGGACCGGGTCACTGATGGCGCCATCTTCCATCTCGTCCACCACCTTGGTGAACAGGGAGGGGATGCGGGAGGTCTCGATCCAGCCCAGGTCACCCCCATCCAGGGCCTGCTGACCATCTGATTCGCGGATCGCAATGTCGCTGAAGTCGGCGCCCTGGCGGATCTCCATGGCCAGTTGTTCGGCTTTTTGTTTGGCCGCCTGCACATCTTCAGGAGCCGCTCCCTCCGGAGTCGCAATCAGGATGTGCAGCAGGTGCACTGCAGAGCGCTGGCGGCTGCTGCCGGTTTCCCGGGCCAGATAATTGCGCACATCCTGCTCGGTGATCACGATGCGGTTGATCACCTCCTTCTGTTTCAGGCGGTTGATCAGGATATCTTCCCGCAGCTGTTCGCGAAACAGGGTGAAGCTGATGCCGTCCGCCTCCAGGACCTCCTTTAGCTGCAGCAGGGTGATCTTGTTGCGCCGGGCAATATTCGCAATCGCCTTGGTGAGTGTGCTGTCGTCTACGGTCAGCCCCAGGCGTTTGGCGGTCTGTAACTGCAGGCGTTTGGCGATCATGCGCTCCAGCACCTGGGCCTGCAGGATCTCGATCGGCGGCAGGGTATTGCCCTTCTCCCTGAGTTGGATCGCCAATTCCCGGGTCTTGCTGTTGAGTTCACTGGCGGCGATGATGTCTTCATTGACCACTGCGACGATACGGTCAAGGTCGGTAACAGCGGCTTCAGCCGCCAGGCTGAGACTGAATAGCAGCAGGATAAATATGCGTTTTAGCGGGGTCAGGTGGTTATGCATGGATTCGCCTAGGATGATTACTCGGGTCGATAGCCGTAGATGGACTCTTTGAGGGTTTGCCGGATGTCCTTGCCCAGAAAACCCAGGCCCCGGAGTTCTAGTTGTAACATAAAACGGGTGTCCGCTTCCTGGTCAATGTTCGCATCGAGATCTGTTTCATTGATATATTCCTGGTAGACCGCCGTCAGCGACCAGCAGCAGCGTCCGCTATAGCCAAGCCCAAGCACGCGATTCAGATCCCGCTTGTGAAACAGTGAGTGCTTCCAATCCCCGAGCAGGGTATAGCGGTGTCCGATCTGCCAGTAGAAGGAGAGATCAATGTCTTCGATCTTACTCGCGTCATCGCCCGGATCGCTGAAGTTGTAACTGACATTGAACAGTTGCTGATCCGATGTACGATAGTGAATGCCAATGCGTCCCTTGTCGATCTGTGTTTCATCGAGTTGCGGATCCCAGCGCAGGTTGAGTGAAGTGCGCCAGTTGGCGCCCAGTCTGGCGCTCAGCTCCGCTACGACCGCTGATTCGGACTGCTCTTCGGTCTCCCCGGTGAGTTGTACTTCTCGATCCTGGAAATAGAAAATCTGGCCAATACTGGTGCGCAGGCGTTCCAGGCCGGTGTCGTTCTCCAGCCAGCGACTGGTGATGCCCAGCGCCAGTTGATTGGCATCTCCTACCCGGTCGCCGCCGGTAAAGCGATTCTCTTTGAACAGATTTGTGAAGCTGAGTTCCAGGTCCGCGGTATCGAAGTCAGGCGCATCACTCTGCTCCTCGTAGGGGGCGTATAGATAATAGAGGCGCGGCTCCAGGGTCTGTGTGGCGGATGTGCCGAACCAACTGCTGTCCCGTTCGAACACCAGGCCGCTGTCCAGGCTGAGAGTCGGCACATTAAACGATGGACTGTCTTCGGCTGTTGGGTCGGTATCGTCAAGCCGGTATTCCGCATGGTGCAGGGTCAGGCGGGGTGACAGATAACCCCAGGGGCGGCTCAATCTCAGGCCGGCTGACGGCAACAGGCGAATGCGCTGACCGGTCCGTAAGGTGTCATGATCAAAATAAGTGTATTCGTTATCCACACTCAAATCGGCGTTATACCGATCAAATAGTGTATTGTAACTGATGCCCAGCCTGGGCAGCAGGCTGTATGGATAACTGGTTGGGGCGAGGCTCTTATCCACGGTCTGGAAATCCTGTACTCGCCCATTCAGCCGCCAGTCGCCTCTTTGATAAGTGATTTCGCCGATTCTCTCCAGGTGCCGGGTGCTGCTGTTCTCCAGTCCGCTGCTGAAATCATCCAGGTAATCCATGTCGCTGACTTCTGTGTAGTCGATACGCGTGCTCAGTCCCTTGAAGGGTTGGCTGTTGTGCAGCAGTTTGATGGCGCTGCGTTGGCTGTCGTGATCATCACTTTCGACCTTATCGTTCAATATCTCACCGCTCAGGCTACCGCGCTGACGCTCCGTTAGGAAGCGCAGCTCTGTGCCCAGCATCAGGCCGCGTTCGCTCATCCAGCGCGGGGTGATGGTGGCGTCATAGTCAGGGGCGAGATTCAGATAGTAGGGGATCGAAAATTCAGTTCCCAGATCCTTTGAGGAGCCCCAGGAAGGGAGTAGAAAACCGCTCTTGCGTCGGTCGTCGATCGGGAAGCTGAAATAGGGGCTGTAAAATACCGGCAGGCTGCCGAAGCGTAAGACCGCATGATAGGCGTTACCCCAGCCAGATTCCCTGTCGAGCTCCAATTCGCTGGCGCCGATGGACCAGTCGTGGTTGCCGGGCGGGCAGGTGGTGAATCTTGCATCCGTATAGCGGGATTTGCTTTTAGAGAGCATTTCGGCCCGCTCTGCAGTGCCCCGCGACTGGCTTTCCGTGAGGCGGAATTCAACGTTCGACAGCCAGCCGCTATGATCGTCCAGTTCGAATTGTCCTTCGTCGGCAGTCAGCCGATAGCCCGGTTGTTCGAGATAAATGTCCTGAGTCAGATCCGCGCTGTTGGGTTGCGGGTGATAGATGATCTGCTCTGCCTCGAGATAGGTGCCGTCTTTTCGCAATGCGCTGTCACCGCTCAGCAGTAGTTCATCCTGTTGTCGATCGAGTTCTGCATTATCGGCCTCCAGGTAGATAAACCCAGGTCGGCCGGTTGGGATTATCTGTTCGGCGGCAGCTTCTGCGCATCCTGCGTCCACATCACTGGCACAACCTGTTACACATTGACCCCAATCGAGGCCCATATCCAGGCGCTGACTCTGACCGCCAGGCTCTGCAGCAAACAGCGACGAGGCTGTAAAAAATAGGCAGAGGAGTATCAGATAGGTTCGAGTCAGCCTTGTCATGTTTGTGGGAATGATTGTTAACTCGACTATAAATATAATGAGAGAGCGAGGCTCTGGAGCCTGTAAATTGTCAGGGGCCCAGGGTTTTTTCTGAATATCCGGTGACTCTTTGATGCCCATGCGGTCTTCTGTATGTATATGGGCCGTAAAAATCTCATAGAATCAGCTGATCTTCAATCGGTGATCTGGTTGGTCACTGATATTTCCTGTCATGCAAGGTGGTGGGTCTGTGATTCATCGCTATTCTCTAATATACTTACCTGCTGTTTTTTCTGACCGATTGATAGCTTCCTCATGCCTGAACGCATCAAACAGCTGAAAGCCTGGCTTGCTTCTTTACCTGGAATGGAAGGAATGTCCCTTGAGCCTGCATCGGGCGATGCCAGTTTTCGTCGATATTTTCGTGTTGCTGTGGCTGGCAATAGCTATGTTGCGATGGATGCACCGCCAGAGAAAGAGGATACCTCACCTTTTATACGCATGGCAGATGCTTTCGAATCTATCGGTCTCAACGTGCCGCATATCCATGCCCGAGAGCTTCAGCAGGGTTATCTCTTGCTGGGGGATCTTGGTTCCGTTTTGTATCTGGATCAGCTCAATGAATCGAATGTGGATCGGCTCTACGGCGATGCCCTGGGTGCATTGGTCACTATTCAAGCCTGCGGTCCACGGGAGCAACTGCCCGACTATGACCGTGCTCTCCTGATGCAGGAGATGGAGCTGTTTCGTGACTGGTTGCTGGGCAGGCAGATCGGGCTGAAATTGTCCGCAACCGAGAACGCCATGCTAGACCAGACCTTCGCCTTTCTGGCAGACAGTGCATTGCAGCAGCCGCGGGTCTGCGTGCATCGAGACTATCATTCCCGTAATTTGATGGTCACAGAAAAGCACAACCCGGGCATTCTCGATTTTCAGGATGCGGTACTGGGCCCAGTCACCTACGACCTGGTCTCCCTGCTGCGGGACTGCTATATCAGTTGGCCCAGAGCACAGGTGGAGGCCTGGGTGCTGGGTTATTTCGAGCTGGCGGTACAGTCCGGTGTGCTGCAAAAGGAACACGAAGACCAGTTCCTGCGCTGGTTTGATCTGATGGGGGTGCAGCGTCACCTCAAGGCCAGCGGAATCTTCGCCCGTCTCAATCAGCGCGACGGCAAGCCGGGTTACCTTCGGGACATTCCTCGTACGCTTCACTACATCACCGATCTGATGGGTGTCTATCCCGAGTTGGTGAAACTGGGTGAAATGATACAAAAACGGATAATGCCCAAGCTGGGTTAATCTCCGGCAGATTTCAATTGTTTTAATTTATACGTATAATCCAGATTGTTGGGTTGTTTAATTCTATTGTTTTGTTGAATAATACATGTAATATAATTGATTTTAATGATAATTTATTTATAATAATCTCCAGTTGTTGTTTAGCTGATTGTAAGTTTGATTTAAGCGAGACACTATCGCTCAGCTGGCTGGGTACGACTGGAATATTTACCAAGAAGTTTTCTAGTTATGTTGCGTAACTAATTGTATTTGTAGTTCAGTGACTTGTGTCCAATTATGGATTGTTGCTAATAAAACAACGTTTTTTGCAGTGTGTTTTTTTTGCTAAAAAGACTTGCAATCACAGTACTGATTTGACTAATATTCACCTCGTAGTCAATTTTTAAACAACATCTCTTTCATTTCTTGGAGTTAACGCAATGAAAAAAATCCTTTCTCTGGCAATCGCCGCTGCACTGGTTGCCCCTGTTGCCGTCATGGCCGACGCTGTCGTTTACGGTAAGGTTCGTATGTCTGTAGATTATGAAGATTATGGTGCTGGCAACCTCTTTGACCAGGCCTTTGATGACCTTACAGATAGGGATGCTGCGAGCGTCCGCGATGACAGCCAGTTCGCTATCAAGTCCCACGCCTCCCGTTTGGGTATCAAAGGTTCTGAAGATCTGGGTAATGGCCTGAAGGGTATCTATAAAATGGAATTTGGTGTTGATATCGCCGGTAGTCAGAGTGATGAGTTCAGCCCTGATAATCCAATCTCTGCTCGTAATGCCTATGTCGGCTTGGCTGGTAACTTTGGTACCGTGCTGATTGGCCGTCATGACACCCCCATGAAGATGTCCACCGGCAGACTGGACTACTTCGCTGATACCTCTGCCGACTTTAACGGCGAAATCGGTTATCAAAACGTTAACTATTCACAGTATGGCTACAGGCATGCTGCTGATTTCTCTGACCGCCGTGCCGACGGCACCATCGCCTATGTCTCCCCCAACTGGTCGGGCCTGACCCTGACCGGTGCCGTGATTCCTGGTGAGAACAGCGAAGCCAATAGCCTGGCTGATGCCTACTCGCTGGCAGGTATGTACGAGAATGGTGGTATCTATTTGGCTGCCGCCTACGAGGCAGCCGATGGCGAGACCGATCTGTTGAACGTCACCGCCGAGCCGGGTGATCACAGTCAGTGGCGTCTGGGCGGCGGCTATGATGCCGGTGCATGGAAGGTCGCAGCCGTGTACGAGAACGAAGCCATCGATACGGTTGCTGGTAATGATTGGTCAGATGTCGACCGCTGGAATATCTCTGGCGCCGTCACTCTCGGTATGGGCGAAATCAAGGGCACCTACTTCGACTGGGAAGACAGCGTGACTGATGTTACCGGCTCTGGTTTCAGCCTGGGTTATGATTACAACTTGAGCAAGCGCAGCCAGATGTATGTGCTGTATCATGACTCCACGATCGAAGCCACTGGCTTTGATGACGGTGATCTGCAAATCGTCAGCGTGGGCGTGAACCACACCTTCTAAGCGTCTTTCCAGACCATTCAGAAGCTAAAACGGGGCCTTCGGGCCCCGTTTTTTATGTGTGTAATAAATGTGATGTTTTTGTGAGTAAGCTCTCTTATAATGTACAAATAGAATGTACATAACCAAGAGGTATTCGAATGTTTGCCATAAGCATTACAGAATTCAGAAAACACCTGCCTGAATACCTTAAAAAAATTCAGCAGGGCGATCAGATACAGATTACCAACCGGGGTAAGGTCATTGCTCGGGTGGTTCCGGAGATAGATGAGGTGCAAGCTGCCCGCAAACGCTTGGTGTCGTTGCGCAATCAGGGCGCCATGGGTGATGTCATCAGTCCGATTGATGCGGTGGATTGGACGGCAGATGAAGATAATTTGTGATACCAATATTCTCCTTTTCTGGTCACAAGCGCCAGAGCGTTTGACTGCCAAAGCAGTTGTGGCATTGGATGACGGGCTGGAGGGAAAGTTGTTGGCCTGTTCTGATGTGAGTTTCTGGGAGATCACCATGCTATTTGCGAGAAAACGCCTGGTGAAGCCTGTCGCTCCAGAGATTTTTATGCGTGATCTTGTATTAGCGATGGAGTTGGAGGTGCTTACCATTACGCCTGAGATAGCAGTGATCTCCCAGTCAAAGGTCTTTACCCATAAAGATCCGGCTGACCGGCTCATTGCGGCAACGGCTATCTACCAGGGTGCGCCTCTCATTACGGCAGACAGCCAACTCAGATCGATAGCAGGCTTGCATGTCATTTGGTAAGTTCAGTACTCGATAAAGTGGCAGAGTTGACGGTTCGAAATCCATTTCGAACTTCGTCCTTTTGCATATCAAGTTATTTGGGCAACACAGTCTTCACTCCCTCAGCAGTCCCCAAAATCAAAACATCCGCCCCTCGCAGTGCAAAGATACCGGTGGTGACCACGCCGGCGAGATTGTTGATTGCCTGTTCCATCTCCATGGGTTTGGTGATCTCCAGGTTGTGTACATCGAGGATGACATTGCCGTTGTCGGTGATGAAATCTTCCCGCCACACCGGGGTACCGCCCATTTTCACCAGTTGACGCGCCACATGGCTGCGGGCCATGGGAATGACCTCCACCGGTAGCGGGAACTTGCCGAGAACATCCACCAGCTTGCTGCCGTCTGCGATGCAGACGAACCTCCTGCTGGCGCCGGCAACGATCTTTTCCCGGGTCAGGGCGCCGCCGCCGCCTTTGATCAGTGAGAGATTGTGATCCGACTCGTCCGCGCCATCGATATAGATGTCGAGTTCGCCGGCGGCATTCAGGTCCATAACGTGAATGCCGTGGTCTTTCATGCGTTCGGTTGAGACCTCCGAGCTGGAGACCGCGCCTTCGATCTTGTTTTTGATAGTGGCCAGGTAGTCAATGAAATGATTGACGGTCGAGCCGGTACCGACACCGACGATTCCACCATCGACATATTCGAGCGCAGCCTTTGCGGCCATTTTTTTCATTTCGTCTGCATTCATTGATTAGCTCCCGCTAGATTTCGGCTGCATTCGCTTGCGTGCCTGTTTCTTTTTGAAACAAATTACTTTGCAAAGGTGTGCCGCAAATGATTTTCTGGTTGAATTGCTTAGATTAGGGTAATGATACCCATGCCCCTGGTTGATGTCAGGTTTATTCTGTTTTTCGGAGTCAAATGATGCCGCAGACTTATATCGAAAGAATCCTTCGGGCCCGTGTCTATGATGTGGCCAGGGAAACGCCATTGGACCGTGCGGGAATTCTTTCCAGGCGCCTGGGCAACAACATTTTTCTGAAACGCGAAGATCTGCAGCCGGTATTTTCATTCAAGTTGAGAGGTGCCTATAACAAGATAATCAACCTTGCCCCTTCGGTCCGGGAGAGGGGCGTCATTGCGGCATCCGCAGGGAATCATGCACAGGGCGTAGCGCTCGCTGCCCGTGAATTGAGGATTCAGGCGCTGATAGTCATGCCGCAAACCACGCCTCCTATCAAAGTTCAGGCGGTAAAGAACCTTGGCGCAAAGATTGTCCTGAGTGGCGATTCCTATGATGATGCCTATGCTCATTCCCAGAAATTGGCAGAAGAGAATGGAATGACCACTATCCACCCGTTTGATGATCCTGATGTCATTGCCGGGCAGGGTACTATCGGCATGGAGATCATTCGTCAGCATCCTGAACCACCAAAGGCAGTGTTCGTACCTGTCGGCGGCGGCGGCCTGATTGCCGGTGTAGGTGCTTACATCAAGTATGTCTATCCACAAGTCAAGGTGATTGGCGTTGAACCGGATGACGCGCCGACCCTGTATTGTGCATTGGAAGCAAATCGTCGCGTTATTCTTAAGCAGGTAGGAATCTTCGCAGACGGGGTGGCCGTTAGACAGATCGGCAAGGAAACGTTCAGGGTGGCCAGAAAGGTTGTGGATGAAGTTGTCTTGGTGAGTGCGGATGAGATGTGTGCGGCGATTAAGGATATCTTCGATGATACACGCACTATTGCCGAACCTGCTGGTGCATTGTCAGTGGCTGGTCTAAAAAAATATGTAGCTAGAGAGGGCGTCAAAGATGTTGATCTTGTAGCCATTGAGAGTGGTGCAAATATCAATTTTGACAGGCTACGCCATGTGGCTGAACGTGCAGAGTTTGGAGAAAGGCGTGAAGCATTATTTGCGGTGCAGATACCTGAGCGACCGGGGAGTTTCTTACAGTTTTGCAAGTTGATTGGCAAGCGCAGTATCACTGAATTTAACTATCGATATTCCGATACCAATACCGCACAGATTTTTGTGGGAGTAGAGTTACGTCAGGGCGACAAAGAACGGGATGAGTTGATCGGTCGCTTTGAAGAAAAAAACTATTCCATTGTGGATATGACAGACAATGAAACCGCCAAGCTTCACATCCGTTATATGGTAGGGGGACATGCAACGGGTTTGGAGGATGAAAGCCTGGTGCGTTTTGAGTTTCCTGAGAGGCCAGGGGCGCTGATGTTTTTTTTAAGCAGTCTCGGCAACCAGTGGAATATCAGTCTCTTCCATTATCGAAATCATGGGGCGGCCTACGGACGAGTCTTGATGGGGATACAAGTGCCGGCCACAGAGAAGGGCAATTTCATTAAGCTCTTGAAGGGACTGGAGTACCCATTCTGGGATGAAAGTAATAATCCGGCATATCAGTTGTTTGCCGGGGTGGGTCAATATTAAGAAGCCTGCGAATTCATACTTGAACTCATCAGGTGATGGACGCAACCAAGATGATTTGATTGGAACTCCTTTTCCTGGCAGGCGTCTAGAGGACTGCCTTGATTAAAGCGAGAGCAAAAAAGAACCCCGCGGCGCGGGGTTCTTTAGTTGTTGATAGGTGTTAACGGGCCACTTTCTTTTTGCGCGGTGTAACTTTTCTGGGCCTAAGTGGGCGTTTTTTCGTAGCCACTTTTTTCTTCGCGGTTGCTTTCTTTTTAACGGTGGTTTTTTTCTTTACGGTTGCTTTTTTCTTGGTGGCCGCCTTCTTTTTTGCTACGGTTTTCTTTTTAGCCGCGACCTTTTTTTTGCTGACTGACTTTTTCTTTGCAACTTTCTTCTTAGCAACTTTTTTCTTTGTTGCTACTTTTTTCTTTCCAGCTGCTTTCTTTTTAATAGTTGCTTTTTTCTTTGCCACTTTCTTTTTGGCTGCGACCTTTTTCTTTGTTATGACTTTTTTCTTTGCGGTAACTTTACGTTTCACTGCAGCCTTCTTTTTTGTGGCTTTCTTCTTCACCATTTTGTTGATCCTCTCAGCAGATCTGTTTAATAGATGTCAAGAGTATAATTCAGCTTTTATAAAAATCCAGGGATATAGTTGATTTTTTCTTATTTAATTCAATTTGTTGCTCAATTATTAGGGCAATAAGATGGTGAATTATTAGATGCATGTAAAGGCATTCAAAAAGAATGTGCTGTTAATTGTTACGAAAATAATGTTGAGACATGTCAGGGTGATGTTTTGTTAATCAATAAAATCACTGATCAGACTTATCATTTAAAGCGGTCTTGCATCGTTAACATAGGCTGAAGATAAATCGTAATCTAGCCTGTGATTTGTAAAGGCGCTTGGGGATATTGGTTGTTATAAAGTAGTGGCTTGGTTTGTGGTATTGTTTTAAAGATTGAAGCTAGGAGTATTGAAACTTACATATTTCATAAGATGATTAAGTAAATTGAATTATTGGCAAGATGTATTGGTGAATTGATACAGTTGCTTTTCTGTTATCACTGCATCAAGGGGTATATCCCAGTCATTTGCAGGAAGCGTATCAACGCGTTGTAATTCATGGGCAATGCCGATAAGTTTTGGTCCCTTCCAGTGACTTCGTTTCAGTTTAAAGGAGAGCGTACGGTCATAATAACCACCACCCATGCCTAACCGGTTACCGAACAAATCAAATGCAACCAGAGGCAGAATGATAATGTCCAGCCCCCAAGGCATGGTAACCCGGTTGCCTGATGATGAAGGTTCAGGGATACCAAATCGATTGAGTGCCAGCGGATTATGTCTTTTATATGCGCTGAACCATAGAGATTTGGCTGGTCGGTCTCGCAATACGGGAAAATAGCAGCGCTTGCCGGCTCGCATTGCGCGTTGGACCAGAGGCTCCGGGTCCATTTCGCCATCATTTGCAAAATAAAATGCGATACGTTTGCTGTGTTGCAGGGGATGGCAGGCATTAGCCTGCTTGGCCATCAGGTTACTGTGGATTCTGAGTGTCTGATCGCTGAGTTGGCGACGGTTGCTGCGGATGGTTTTTCTCAGTTGCTGAGTATTCATATTCAAGAGACTGAGTGAAGAAGACATCCCCCGCCTGTGCCGTCGTAAACCTTTGTTCCTGAACCGGAAGGTTCAAGTGGGAACAACAGTGATGCCTCAGGCTCCCCGCTAGGATGCGGATATGCACACCAGCATCAGCATTATGCTCCCAGGGTAGCAATTAGGCTCAAGAAAATACCCGGGTAACTAACGAGCACCGCAGGGGATGTCTTGGTATAAGGCTAAACCTAAATGGACTAAAGTTCCAGTTGATTACTCGTGTTGAGTGCTAATTCAATTTTTTCCTGGAGACTCTGGATGCGCCGGGTAATAGTTTTTGCGTCGTGGCTTTTGTCTTGTTTTATGTCCAGCAGTTCATGGGCAATGTTGAGCGCAACCATGACTGCGATGCGTTCTGTGCCGATTACGCGGCCTGCGTTACGCACCTCACGCATTTTATCATCAACCAAACGAGCGGATTGAAGCAAGGGTTCACTTTCATCAGGGCCGCATGCTATTCGGTATTCCTTGTCGAGAATCGTGACGGTGATAGGAATTTGTGCTTCGCTCACTGGGTGGATTCCATAGCCTTTAATCGTGAAATCATTGCCTCTACTCGGGTACGTGCGAGTTCTGTTTTTTCAATCAACGCTGCGCGCTCGGCAACGAGATTGTCCTGTCGCATGCGCAGGGATTTATTCTCATCCTTTAGATACGAACAGGCGCGTATTAATTCCTCGACCCGTACTTCGAGTTTGTTTAGATCGAGATCAGCATTATTTGAAGAGTCTGGTTTGCTCATGGCAGTCAATATAGTGGGCACGCTTCTATGGGTCAATCCTTATCACTGCATGATATGATTTAGCTCTAACCTGTGGGGCGATAAATAAAAGCTGATGACTCTAACTCCCAAATTGCCACCCTACGAGCGTTTCGATCAATCTGCTGGACTCCATTGAGTTGGATGTCACGGCGAGTGAGGTGCATGGGGTGATCTGCGGACTTCTCTGTGCCGGCCATTCAGACGCTCATGCAGCATGGTTTGCCGAGTTGTTTGAAAATCGATCTTCTGATGATCTGCTGGTGAAAGAAACACGCCAATTACTTGGGCAACTCTATCAAGTGACTCGGGATCAAATGACCAGTGATGATCTGGGATTTACACCCTATCTTCCGGACGATGAGTTTTCTCTGCCATTGCGAGCAAGGCGTTTGACTGAATGGTGTCAGGGTTATCTCTATGGTCTTGGTCTGGCGGGTCTATCGGAGGAGCAATTTGCGGGTGATGCAAAGGAGGCCATGCAGGATATCGCCGAGATCAGCAAATTAGATCATGAAAATATAGAAGCGGAAGAGGAATCTGAAGCGGCATTTGTGGATTTGGAGGAATTCCTAAAGTTGGCTGCACTCTTAATCTGGGAAGCATTGGCAACGCACCGGGAGCGAACAGATGATTAAAAGTGAATTCAAGCGCCGCCGGCGTGAGTTGATGCGGATGATGGGGCCTGGCAGCATCGCGATTCTGCCCACGGCACCATTACTGATCAGAAATCGTGATGTGCATTACCCTTACAGGCCGGACAGTGATTTCTACTATCTGACCGGATTTTCTGAGCCCGAAGCTGTTCTGGTCTTAATACCAGGTAGAAAACAGGCGGAATACATAATCTTTAATCGCGAACGAGATCCTAAAATGGAACAGTGGGATGGCGCGCGCGCGGGTCAGGAGGGCGCAGTTGAGCTGTATGATGCTGATGATGCTTTTCCAATAGGCGACCTGGACGATATCCTGCCGCGTATGATGGAACAGTGTGAGCGAGTTTTTTATGCTATGGGCTGTAATGCTGATCTGGATAAGCGTCTATCGGCTTGGATCAATCACATACGTTGCGAGTCCCGGTCTGGTGCGCAGGGGCCGGCGGAGATCATCGCGCTTGACCATTATCTGCATGAGATGCGGCTCTTCAAGAGTCGTTCAGAGCTGAAGGTCATGCGCCAGGCTGCGCACATCTCTGCAGCAACGCACAAAAAGGTCATGCAGGCATGCAAACCCGGTGTCTGGGAGTACCAGCTTGAAGGCGTATTCAATGCTGGTTGCACAGAGCGGGGGGCCAGGTTTCAGGCTTATCCGTCGATTGTTGGCGGTGGTGCCAATGCCTGTGTGCTGCATTACATTGATAATCGTGACCGGCTGCAGGATGGAGACATGCTGTTGATCGATGCAGGTTGTGAAATGGAATATTATGCTTCTGACATCACTCGTACATATCCAGTAAACGGCGTGTTTACAGAGCCGCAGAGGCAGCTCTATGAGCTGGTATTGGCGGGTCAGGAGGCTGCAATCAATAAAGTCAGGCCAGGAAATCACTGGAACGACCCACATAATGCTGCGGTCAGAACCATCACCCGTGGACTGGTAAAACTGGGTATCTTGAAAGGTTCGGTGCCTAAACTGATTCGTGAAGAGAAATACAAAAGATTCTTTCCCCATCGCACCGGGCATTGGCTCGGGTTGGATGTGCATGATGTCGGGGATTACAAAGTCGACGGGGCTTGGCGTTTACTGGAAGCGGGCATGGTGCTGACTGTGGAGCCTGGGCTCTATATACCGGCGGGCACCAGAGGCGTAGCGAAGAAATGGTGGGATATTGGTATCCGTATCGAAGATGACGTTCTCGTGACTAAGGACGGCGCGGATGTGTTGACCAGGGGTATCGCAAAGTCGGTTGATGAGATAGAAGCCATTATGGCAGGTTGAAGAGACAATGGACTACGATGTTCTGATTGTAGGTGGCGGCATGGTGGGTGCGAGTCTAGCCAAGGCGATCAGTGGGCAGGGACTCAAGATCGGGGTCTTAGAGGCCTTCGAATACCATGCGGAGAATCAGCCGAGTTATGACGATCGGGTGTTGGCCCTGTCCTGGGGAACCCGCCAGATCTTGCAGGCCATGGGACTCTGGGGGGGGCTGAGTTCTGAGGTTGAGCCGATTCTTGATGTGCATATTTCCGATCGCGGGCATTTTGGATTTACCCGCCTCAATCACCGGGAGGAGGGCGTAGAGGCGCTGGGTTATGTCGTTGCAGCGCGAGCTCTGGGTCAGGTTCTATTGAAAGGACTGGGAGATTTGGCGGATGTAGAGCTGATCTGCCCCGCCAGTTTACACAGTTTGCAATTGCATGAGACTGGTGTTGAAGCCAGCATTTATTCAGACAGCGAGAAGCGATCAGTGTCTACTAGATTGCTGGTGGCGGCGGATGGCGGTGACTCAGTAGTCAGATCCATATTATCAATACCCGTCAGGGAAACAACCTATGGCCAGACAGCCATAATCGCGAATGTCACAGCTGAACGACCGCATCGTGGAGTGGCCTATGAGCGTTTTACCGATTCAGGTCCATTGGCGATTTTGCCGATGACGGGAGGGCGATGTTCGCTGGTTTGGACGGCAAAGGAAGGGCAGGCGCCTGAGCTGATGGCATTGGATGATGATGATTTCCTGGCTTGCCTGCAACAGCGTTTTGGATACCGGCTGGGTAAACTGATCAAGATTGGAAAACGGGTTGCCTATCCACTTATTATGCGGCAGGTAAAGGAACAGGTGCGTCCAAATGTTGCTTTAATTGGCAACGCTTCGCATACCGTGCATCCGGTAACTGGTCAGGGCTTCAATCTGGGGATCAGGGATGTGGCGGTTCTGGCTGATGTTTTGACTGACCATGCAGGGTCATCGGGCAATCCGGGCCAGCTTGCAAACCTGCAACGCTATGCCGAATGGCGTCGGCAGGATCAGAACAGAGTGGTTATGATCACTGATATCCTCGCCAGGCTGTTTGCAAATCCATTGACGCCCCTGCGCCTGGTGCGCAACTGTGGTTTGCTTGGGGTGGATGTGACACCAGGATTGAAACATCTGGTGGCAAAACAGTTCATGGGTTTAAATGGACGTCTGCCCCGCCTGGCAAGAGGAGTTCCAATTGTCTGAATTTGCATCTCAACTGAATTTTGACCTGATTATCGTCGGCGGCGGTATGGTGGGCAGTGCCCTGGGCTGTGCCGCTGCCGAAGCAGGTTTTGGGGTCTGTGTGTTAGAGACCCGTGAACCTCAGGCAGAATGGCCGGCGGATGAAGTGGACCTGAGGGTTTCCGCGCTCAGCAGAGCCTCCCAGCGCATCCTGGAAAACCTGGGCGTATGGCAGCGCATGCAGGACCTGCGTGTCAGCCCCTATACAGATATGCATGTCTGGGATGCCGGGGGTGACGGTCACTCACGGCATCTGCCGTACAGGGATGTACCAATGCCGCGAGTGCAGGATGCACAGGAGCGGCCTGCCTCCCGTGACACTGGAACTTCCCTGTTCGGCGGTCGCTCACGGCATCCTGCCTCCCGTGACACTGGAACTTCCCTGTTCGGCGGCAGTATTCACTTTAGTGCGGCCGATATTGGTGAACCAAATCTTGGTCATATCGTTGAGAACAGGGTGACCCAACTTGCGCTCTGGGAGCGGTTGGGGGAGCTAGACAATGTAACGCGTCTCTGTCCCGTGGAGATCGAGACCCTTGAAACAGGCGCTAGTCCGATGGTGAGCTTGAAAGATGGGCGTCGCCTACAGGCCAAATTGATCGTTGCTGCGGATGGCCGTGAGTCACTGGTGCGTAAACTGGCGTCGATTGACAGCCAAGGATGGGATTATGACCAGCATGCCATCGTGGCAACGATTAAGCCGGAAAGGCATCACCAGTTTACGGCCTGGCAGCGTTTCATGCCGACTGGCCCCCTGGCTTTTCTGCCGATTGATGATGGCCGCTGTTCCATTGTCTGGTCCACATCACCCGAGTTGGCGCAGGAGCTGATGTCCATGCAAAACTTCGCGTTTTGTGATGCCCTGACAGCCGCCAGTGCAGGGGTGCTGGGTAAGGTGATGGATGCGGGGCCTCGAGGTGTGTTTCCACTGCGACTGGGCCATGCGAAGACCTATATTCGGGAAGGCCTGGCGCTGGTGGGGGATGCCGCACATGCCATTCATCCGTTAGCGGGACAAGGTGTCAATCTGGGATTTCTGGATGCGGCAACACTGTTTGAAGTGTTGGCTGAAGCGCGTGATTCCAGGCGAAAAATCGGTTCCTTTGCGACCTTGCGGCGTTATGAACGAGCAAGAAAAGGGGCAAACCTGGGAATGTTGGGCGCCATGGATTTCTTTAAACGTTTTTTCAGTAATGAAATCCTGCCCTTACAGTTGACCCGCAATCTTGGATTGTCTCTGGTTGATCATGCGGGTCCCGTTAAGCACCTGATCATAAAGCGGGCCATGGGTTTGGCGGGGGAGAGGCCAAGGCTGGCGCGTTGATTGAAAATCCACCCCATCTGGAGGTATAGTCCGTTGCTCAACCAACCCTCGTGGGAGAGATCGGTCTACTACCGACGCCGAAGGCGCAATCCCGCCCGGAATCGCTCAGGCAAAAGGACCGCGGGGACTAAGGTTTGACTCTGGAGAGCGGTCAATAGACCCACCGACGGGGCAGGAACTGATGTATCAGTCAGTTGCAAACTCTCAGGTTTTGGACAGAGGGGCGGCGTGAGGTAACAGGCCTCGCGCCGCCTTTTTTGCGTTTTTGCTTGGCAGTCATCTCTTCACCTGGGGCTGCTGAAAAGCAGTATTGTGCTGAACAGAGAGATTTTTTATGGGTAAACAGACAGTCCTTTTTGAAGCCCACCAGACGATGGGCGGGCGCATGGTCCCCTTCGGTGGTTGGGATATGCCGTTGCATTACGGTTCCCAGCTGGATGAACATCACCAGGTGCGGCGCGATGCGGGTATGTTCGATGTGTCCCACATGACAGTTGTCGATCTGCAGGGAGCAGAAACCCGGCCCTATCTGCAGAAATTGCTCGCGAATGATGTAGGCCGGCTGAAGACGCCAGGCAAGGCGCTCTACAGCTGTATGCTCAATGAACAGGGCGGGGTAATTGATGATCTGATTGTCTACTATTTGGGCGACGATTTTTTCCGCATGGTTGTGAACGCCGGGACCACCGAAAAGGATCTTGCCTGGCTGGAGCGGCAGGCCAGCGGGTTTGATGTTGAGATTAAACCTCGCAGAGACCTGGCCATGATAGCCGTACAGGGCCCCAACGCACGCAGCAAGACCTTGCCCCTGCTCTCCTCGGTGCTGCAGCAATCTGGGGAGGAACTCAAACCTTTCAATGCGGCAGCCGATGGCGACTGGTTCCTGGCCCGTACCGGCTATACCGGGGAGGACGGTTTTGAGATCATGTTGCCGGCTTCTGAGGCTGTCTCTTTCTGGCACTCACTGGCTGAATCGGGTGTCGAGCCCTGTGGCCTGGGGGCCCGTGACACGCTGCGCCTCGAAGCGGGGATGAACCTCTATGGCACCGATATGGATGAAGATATTTCCCCGTTGGAAGCCGGTTTGGCCTGGACCCTGGCCTGGGAACCTGCTGAGCGCCGCTTCATTGGTCGTGAGGCATTGGAAGCGCAGAAAGATGATCCGGCTAAGCGTCGATTTGTCGGACTGCTGCTGACCGGCCGGGGTGTTTTGCGCAATCATTTGAAAGTTTTCGCGGGAGACCAGGAACTCGGTGAAATCACCTCCGGCGGATTTTCTCCGACACTGGAGCGCTCTATTGCCTTGGCAAGGGTGCAGCCGGAGATCGGTGCAACCTGTGAAGTTGAGGTGCGTGGCAAACGATTAGCCGCGCAGGTCGTCAAGCCGCCCTTTGTGCGCAATGGAAAGGCCTGTATCGATTTATAGGTCTGGGACAGTATTATGCAGATTACAACTATGACTAGGGGAATAGAAGAATGAGTGAAGCGCCGACAAATCTGAGATATGCAAAATCTCATGAATGGGTACGTGATGAAGGTGACGGTACCGCTACGGTCGGAATCAGTGACCATGCTCAAGAATTGCTGGGTGATTTGGTATTTGTCGATCCGCCTGGAATAGGCGATATGGTAGAGGCAGGTGGTGATTGTGCCGTAGTAGAGTCGGTAAAGGCGGCATCTGATGTCTACAGTCCGGTATCAGGTGAGGTTTTGGCTGTAAATGAGGTCTTGGACGATGCGCCTGAAACCATCAATGAGGATGCTTTCGGCGATGGCTGGATCTTCAAAGTGAAGATGTCAGATGCATCTGAACTTGATGGTCTGCTGAGCGCGGAGGGCTATGCCGCGATTCTTGCTGAAGAAGCTTAATAACCGGGTTTGTCATGCCATTTATTCCTCATACAGAAGACGACATCCGTGAAATGCTGGAAGTCATTGGCGTCGATGATATCGATATGCTGTTTGATGAGATCCCAGCTGAATTGCGTTGCGGTGAACTGCAGCAGATACCTGAGGGTCTTTCAGAGATGGAGCTAAATCGCCTGATGCAGGCCCGGGCCAAAGAGGATGGCCAGCCATTGTGTTTTATCGGTGCGGGCGCCTATGATCACCATATTCCGGCCGCGGTCTGGCAGTTGGCCACCCGGGGTGAGTTCTATACCGCTTATACGCCCTATCAGGCAGAGGCAAGTCAGGGAACCCTGCAACTGTTGTACGAGTTCCAGTCGATGATGACTGCCCTCACGGGCATGGATGTATCCAACACTTCACTGTATGACGGCGCTTCCGCGCTGGCGGAAGCGGTTCTCATGGCCGTGCGCGCAAATCGCAAATCGAAATCCAAGCGCGTTCTGATACCGCGCAGTTTGCACCCGACCTATCGCAAAGTAACGCAAACCATCGTGCGTAACCAAAAGATCGAGTTGATCGAGGTGCCTTTCGACGAAACGAGTGGTAAGACGGATCTGTCCGCCCTGGAGTCGCATGCCGGTGAGGATTTTGCTGCACTGGTCGTTCCGCAACCCAACTTTTTCGGCGTGCTCGAGTCAGTAGATGAGATGACTGATTGGGCGCATGCGCATGGTATGCTGGCCATCGCGGTGGTCAATCCAGTGGCATTGGCGGTGCTTAACCCGCCAGGCGAATGGGGCGAACAGGGGGCTGATATCTGCTGTGGCGAGGGCCAGCCATTGGGCGCGCCACTGGCCTCCGGTGGCCCCTATTTCGGTTTTCTCTGCGCCACACAGAAACTGGTGCGCCAGATGCCGGGACGCATCATCGGCCGTACACTGGATCTGGATGGCAAGACCGGCTACACACTTACACTGCAGGCACGTGAGCAACATATCCGTCGCTCCAAGGCGACTTCCAATATCTGTACCAACCAGGGGTTGGTCGTTACCGCCGCCACTATCCACATGACATTGCTGGGGGCCGAGGGGCTCGAGCGGGTAGCCGCCGCCTGTCATGCAAACACCCAAAAACTGACTGAAGCCTTGACCAGCGTGCATGGCGTCGAGGCGGTTTTTCAGGGCGCATGCTTTCACGAAAAGGTGATCCGCTTGCCGATTAAGTCTGCAGATGCGCTGAAGCTCCTGGCGGCCCACAATGTGTTGGGTGGCTATGACCTGAGCCAGGACTTCCCGGAACTGGGGAACGCAGTGTTAGTTTGCGCGACGGAACTGCGCAATGAGGATGACATAGAGAGTTACCGCAGTAAGTTGGAAAGAGTGATAGAGGCCCAGGTTGAGACACCCTGTCAGTTAAAACCTGACTGGTGATTGGCGCTGCATGCTTACAGATAATTAGCGAGAGGTGGACCGAGCGGCTGAAGCTGTTTGGGCGAAAACAAAAATGCTGATCTACGAACAATCACACACAGGACGCCGGGCGCCCGCTCAGGCGCCAGCGGAAAAAGCAGAACTCAGTTCGATTCCCGAGGTATTACGCCGTAAGCGCTCAGCTTCGTTGCCTGAGGTGTCTGAGATGCAGGCAGTGCGTCATTACACTCGTCTGTCACAGAAGAATTTTTCCATCGATACACACTTCTATCCGTTAGGCTCCTGCACCATGAAATACAATCCGCGAGCCGGCAACAGTCTGGCCTCGCTGCCTGGTGTTCTGGCGCGCCATCCACATGCGCCCGAGACTCACAGTCAGGGTTTCCTGGCTTGTATGTTTGAACTGCAGGAGATTCTCAAAGAGGTAACCGGCATGCATGCGGTGTCCCTCACGCCTGCAGCCGGCGCTCAGGGTGAGTTTGCCGGGGTCGCCATGATCCGCGCCTATCACGATGCCCGTGGTGACGAGCTGAGAAAAGAGATACTGGTGCCGGATGCCGCCCATGGTACGAATCCCGCATCAGCGGTGATGTGCGGCTATAGCGTACGAGAGATACCCACCGGCCGTGATGGGGATATCGATGTCGAGGCGCTGAAAAAGGTTTTGGGCCCACAGACCGCGGGAATTATGTTGACCAATCCCTCCACGGTGGGTGTATTTGAAAGACGCATCAAGGAGATTGCCCGCCTGGTGCATGAAGCGGGTGGGCTGCTCTATTATGACGGCGCCAACTTGAATGCCATCCTAGGTAAGGTCAGGCCAGGCGATATGGGATTTGATGTTATCCATATGAACCTGCATAAGACCTTTTCCACGCCACATGGTGGTGGGGGGCCTGGCGCCGGGCCGGTGGGCGTCAGCCAACGGCTTGAACCCTATCTGCCGATACCCCTGGTGGGTCTTGATAGCGGCGATTATCGTTGGTTGACCGAAGAAGACCGACCGGACAGCATCGGGCGACTCTCTGCTTTCGCTGGAAATGCAGGGGTATTGATGAGGGCCTATATCTATGCGCGCATGCTGGGGCGTGAAGGCATGCATCGAGTGTCGGAGTTTTCCACCTTGAACGCCAACTATTTGATGAAGCGTCTGATGCTGGCGGGCTTTGATGCCGCTTATCCCGAACGCCGCGCCAGCCATGAATTTATTTTGACCTTGAAGCGACAGGCGAAAGAGCTAGGGGTGAATACCATGGACTTTGCCAAGCGCATGCTGGATTTCGGTGTCCATGCCCCCACCACCTACTTCCCCCTTCTCGTGCCTGAATGCCTGTTAATCGAGCCAACAGAGACCGAGGCGAAAGAGGATTTGGATGGTTTTGTTGAGATTATGCAAAAAATCCAACATGAAGCCGAGAGTGAGCCTGATAAGCTGAAGCAGGCTCCCCATACTTTACCAGTGAAACGACTGGATGATGTACGCGCAGCGAGGGAACTGGATTTGACTTGCGTGAAGTGATTTGGACAAGACAATTCGAGACATTCCAGGCCCGCTTGATTTTTTAAAGCAAGTTATTTGGCAGGGCAGGTGATCTTTGACCAGAGTCAAGGTATGTTGCTCTTTGATGGCAGTAATCTGGTCACTGGTTAGAGTTTAGCCTGGCTTGCAGGGGCCTGGGAGCCAGTCAGTTAGATCCGAGGTGACGAGGATATCTTCAAATACTCTCTGGTCTGATGCAATGAAATCCCACCGGCAGCTGTTGCGGCATAGATAAGTTTATGTCGAGATTTATCGGACAAGGGTTAGAGCGATTTAGCTTGGTAAATCCTAGTTGGGCCGCTTTCCTCATGGGAGTTTGCGACACTGGACTGGCCGGTGCTGCATAACTATCATTACTAGAATAAAGTATAAAATTTCCGAATCGAGCAGGATTTCGAGTACCTTTTCAATTTAATACCCTAGGTCATGGGAATAGAGACAACATTATGGCTGGACATTATAAGGATACCGGCTTTGTGCCGTTGAATATCGCTATTCTGACTGTTTCTGACAGTCGTACTGAAGAGGATGACAAATCTGGAAACATTCTCCGGGAAAGGGTGCTCGAGGCAGACCACAAGCTAGTCGAAAAGACGATTGTCCCGGATGATATCTATCAGATGAGGGCTGTGTTCTCCCGCTGGATAGCTGACGAGGATGTGCATGTGATCATCAGTACCGGAGGTACGGGTATCACCGGGCGCGATAGCACGCCGGAAGCAGTTGTCCCGCTGTTCGATAAGTCCATCGAGGGTTTTGGTGAGGTTTTTCGTGCGATCTCGTTGGAAGAGATAGGTGTCTCAGCCATTCAGTCGAGGGCAGTTGCCGGACTTGCGAATGGTACGCTGGTCTTCTGTCTACCGGGTTCCACTGGCGCATGTCGCACTGGCTGGGACAAGATCCTCAAGGATCAGCTTGATCACCGTACGCGGCCCTGTAATTTTGCCCAGATGTTCCCGCGCCTGCTGGAATTTTAGTGTTTCTGAGCAACTCCTGGCGCTTATGAAAATTCATCACTAATCTGAAATTTTTAGTATTAAGTTGTCCAATATAATCGTAGATACGGGTTGCATGGTTTAACCCAGCAGAGGTATGCATTGAATTGGTTGATGCCTGTTATTGGAGATGATCTTGATGAGTGAATGCGGCTGTGATTCACATCAATCGGAGCCTAGCCTTAAATCGATAGAAGAGGCGCTGGATTTTCTTCTCGATCGGGTACTGCCGCTGACGGAGATAGAGCGAGTACCTACAGCTGAAGCGCAAGGCCGTGTTTTATCTGAGTCAGTTGAGAGTTTATGCAGTGTACCTCCGTGGAGTAACAGTGCGATGGATGGCTATGCGGTCAACAGTGCTGATCTGCAAGTGGCGTTGCCCCGCTTGGCTATCTCACAGCGGATCCCTGCTGGAACGGTCGGAAGTCAGTTGCAAGCGGGTACCGCTGCAAGAATCTTTACCGGGGCGCCGATCCCGCCAGGGGCTGATACCGTGGTCATTCAGGAAGCCTGCCGTATGGATGATGGTTTTGTCACCATTGAGCAGCTGCCAGCAAAGGGCGCCAATATCCGTGCCGCGGGTGAAGATATCATGACCGGAGATGAGATCCTTTCTGCGGGTATCAAGCTCAAGCCCCAGCATCTCGGCTTGGCCGCGTCAGTGGGTATCTCTGAGCTGCCCGTATATCGTCGTTTGAAAGTAGCTGTTTTCTCCAGCGGTGATGAATTGGTGATGCCAGGAGAGACATTGGGTCCAGGACAGATTTACAACTCTAATCAGTATACGCTCGGTGGCCTGTTGGAGGCGCTGGGTTGTGAAGTAATACAGCTCGGAATTGTTGAGGATACCTTGAAGGCCACTTGTGATGCATTGGCTCATGGCGCGGAGCAGGCTGATTTAGTCATTGCGTCCGGGGGCGTATCGGTCGGTGAGGAGGATCATGTCAAACCGGCTGTTGAAAAATTAGGATCTCTCGATTTGTGGAAGATCGCCATCCGCCCCGGTAAACCTCTTGCCTTCGGCCACATAGAAAATACCCCATTTATCGGCACACCAGGGAACCCGGTCTCTCTGTTTGTCACTTTCTGTATCTTCGCCAGGCCTTTTATCATGCGCATGCAAGGTATAACTGAGCATGTCACTCCAGTTTCGATAAAAGCTAAGGCCGATTTTGATTGGAATAAACCCGATAAGCGTCGCGAGTATGCTCGAGCTCAGATGAGAATCAATGAGCAGGGTGAGACATTAGTCACCTTGTTTCCGAGCAGGTCCTCCGGGGTATTAAGTTCTGTGGCATGGGCCAATGGTTTGGCAGTGATTCGTGAACGACAGACGCTTAGCCGAGGTGACCAGGTGGAGTTCATTCCTTACTGCGAGCTGATGTCATGATAAAAGTCCTCTACTTTGCCAGCTTTCGCGAACAATTGGATAATGATTCAGAACAAATTGATGCAGCAGGCTTGCCTGATGTTGGAAGTGTGTTGCACCTGTTGCGGTCCCGTGGAGCGCCATGGACCTCCGTCTTCTCTGAAGATCAAAGAGTAATGATGGCAGTCAATCAGGAAGTGGCTGAAATGACGACATCGATAGAAGATGGCGATGAAATTGCCTTTTTCCCCCCAGTCACTGGCGGGTAGAGTTCGGATGATTGAGCAAGGTGTAAATTCTGCGCAACGAATTCGAGTGATGGCTGCAGTTGGGCCGCAGTCCCATTGCAAAATATTTTCACGAGAGCTGCAGTAAAGGATGTCGCTCTTTGGCAGCCAAACCCTTTTGTCACTTATAAACCCATGGCTATGAACGAAATCCGCATTCAGTCTGAAGCATTGGATCCCGGCCGTGAATTGGAATTACTGCGTGAGGATAACCCGGCAATCGGAGGGATAGTCAGCTTTATTGGCTTGATGAGGGATATGAATCAAGGCAAACAGATTACATCACTTAGTCTTGAGCACTATCCTGGTATGACTGAAAAGGCTTTACAGTCGATTGTAGGTCAGGTAAATCAGCGTTGGGATATTCTTGGGAGCCGGATAGTTCATCGTGTTGGAGAAATGAAGCCAACAGATGTGATTGTGGTGGTTGCGGTCGCCAGCACCCATCGAGGCGAAGCCTTTCAGGCCTGCGAGTTTATTATCGATTATCTGAAAAGCCACGCCCCCTTCTGGAAGAAAGAGCGGACAGTTGAAGGAGAACATTGGGTTGAAGCCCGTTCCTCTGATCATGAGGCTGTTCAGAAATGGAGAAGATCTGAGACTTAATTGACAGTAATAATGTGGGTTCCACGTCTTAGATGTGGGGTTCTTTGCAGGTATTTTCGGTCCTTGCTTGATTCAAGAGCTTCACCCCCATATTGCCTGGTCTGGCATGTAATCAGGTAGAAAGGGATAATTTTGCAGGGGAAGTGTTACTTGTGGAAAAGAGAGCTGTGGGTGTTTGGTGTTAAGATGTGAACTGTCTGCCGGATAGCATTGACGCTGCTCCGGCAGGATTTTCCTATACTATTTCGCTGTTTTAATCAGTGCCTGTTCGAAAATATTTCGTTTGATCCGTGTGCGGATAGGTTCTGGCAACTGACTCCAGGCTTTGGCTACTTCGATGGATTCTTCATCGAGGACAGTGGCGGATTTTTCTCCAAACATCAGCCAAGCCGGGTTGACATCAAGAACATTGGCAATTTCATCAATTTTCCTGGGTCTCAGACTTTTGCCGTTCTCTATTTTCTGGATGACAGCCTGGTTTGTGCCTGCTCGCAGAGCCAGTTCTTCCTGGGTCCAACCGTGTTCACGGCGTTTTCTACGTAATCTTGAGCCTAGCGTATCCATTTCCCGAGGTATATAGGTTTCAAATCTCTGTGCATGTGCGTAAGTCATAGTTCTTCCCGTAGATGCCTGAGGCGTTGTATGCATCGTTGTAGCTGCTTAACGGCACGGGAATCAAAAACTTGACACCTTGCAGAAACGGGTCAGCTTGCTTGCGAAATAAATTCCGTTTCCCTTGGAGAACGTGATCTGCACATCAGGATGCTATCATCTGTGGCAAATTTGAAATTGATAAATCACAAATTTGGACAAGATTGGAGAAGCCAATTCCTGTTAGTATTTTCCCTTATGATTACATACCCAGATTTTGACCCCATACTTATTTCTCTCGGCCCACTAAAAGTCCACTGGTATGGCGTGACATATCTGATTGGATTTCTGGCTGCTTGGTGGCTTGGTCGTTATCGGGCGGCAAAACCGCGGTACGGTTGGAGTCCACAGCAAGTGGACGATATGATTTTCTATGGTGTGCTCGGGGTCGTGGCAGGCGGCAGGCTGGGTTATACACTTTTCTACGGTTTTTCGGGATTTATCGAGGATCCCATTTCCATACTGCGTGTTTGGGAAGGAGGAATGTCATTCCATGGCGGATTGGTTGGCGTGTTGGTCGCTATGTGGATCCTGGCCAGGAAACAGGCACGAACCTTCTTCGATACAACAGACTTTATCGCCCCTTTGGTAACGATTGGATTGGGGTCTGGGCGTCTAGGGAATTTCATCAATGGTGAGCTCTGGGGCGGTCCCACGACCCTGCCTTGGGGAGTGCGTGTGCCCTGTGTTGACGTGCCGGCATTGTGTCAGCGTCTGGGGGTGGCGGAAGGTGCGGAGTTCTCTCCTGCAGTACACCCCAATCAACTCTATGAAGCATTACTGGAGGGCCTGCTGTTGTTCCTCATTCTGTGGTTCTTCTCGGCCCGACCCAGGCCGCGGATGGCAGTCTCAGGGCTGTTTCTGCTCTGTTATGGTGTTTTCCGTTTTGCAGTTGAGTTCGTGAGGATGCCGGACGCTCATCTCGGCTACCTGGCTTTTGAGTGGGTCACGATGGGCCAGATCTTGACTTTTCCGATGATTCTGTTTGGTATTCTTTTGTTGATTCTTGCGTATCGAAAAAATGACAAAGTAGAAAAGGTCGGTATGAAACAATATCTCGATCTGATGCGTTATGTGCTGGAGAATGGTGTGCTCAAGGAGGATAGAACCGGTACTGGAACCCGGAGTGTATTCGGTTATCAGATGCGCTTTGACCTCGCGTCTGGTTTTCCCGTACTCACCACCAAAAAACTGCATCTTCGCTCTATTATTCACGAGCTGCTCTGGTTTCTCATGGGTGATACCAATATCCGTTACTTAAAGGAAAACGGGGTAAGAATCTGGGATGAGTGGGCAGATGAGAATGGAGATTTGGGGCCGGTTTATGGTAAGCAGTGGCGTTCATGGCCAGCTGCAGATGGTGGAAGTATTGATCAGATCAGGCAGTTGGTGGAACAGATCCGTAAGAATCCAGATTCTCGTCGATTGATTGTTTCCGCCTGGAATCCGGCAGAAGTGGATAGGATGGCGTTACCTCCCTGCCATTGTTTATTCCAGTTTTATGTGGCCGATGGGCGCCTCTCCTGCCAGCTTTATCAACGTAGTGCGGATATTTTTTTAGGCGTACCGTTCAATATCGCCTCATACTCTCTGTTGACACTAATGCTTGCGCAAGTGACGGGTTTAGAGCCGGGCGACTTTGTACATACCTTTGGTGATGCGCATCTTTATACTAACCATATGCAACAGGCGGAGCTGCAGTTGAGTAGAGACCCGGGAAACCTGCCAACAATGCGCATCAATCCAGATGTGGATGATATTTTTAGTTTCCGTTTCGAAGATTTTGAACTCATCGATTATGACCCGCACCCACATATCAAAGCGCCAGTTGCGATATGAACCAGTCGAGGCCGATTATCTCGCTGATATGGGCGATGGCTGAGAATCGGGTAATTGGCCGGGATAACGGATTGCCCTGGCACCTTTCGGCGGACCTCAAGCATTTCAAAGAATTGACTCTGGGAAAACCAATCCTCATGGGGCGTAAAACCTGGGAGTCCCTACCTGGTGTACTGCCAAACAGACCACATTTCGTGCTGACCCGTGACAAGTCGTATCAGGCCGCAGGTTGTTCAGTAGTCCACTCGATTGATGACTTGCTGGCTGCGGTGAATGATTCGCATGAGGTGATGGTCATGGGGGGAGCGCTCTTGTATCAGCAGATGCTGCCTCTTGCAGACGTCTGTATATAACTCTGGTGCATGCCAAAGTAGATGGAGATGCCTATTTCCCTGACTTCGATTCCTCTCTGTGGCTGCTAATGGAGAGAGAAGACCATCCTGCGGATGAGAAAAACGACCATGCTTATTCTTTTCTCACGTTGCACCGTAAGTAGTTTTGTATACCTTGTGCTTAACCGACTTTGCGTGGCTTCAAACCTCCAGTGCAGGTTGAATGGATGGGTTTGGGTTTCTTTCTTTTGCGTATTTTGAGGGCGGTCAGCTGGCCACCCCATAAGCAGCCGGTGTCAATAGACCAGATATTATCGGTTTCATGGTAGCCCAGTGTCGACCAATGCCCGAAGATGATTCGCGCGTTTCTACTAGCACGCCCTGGTGCCTCGAACCAGGGAATAATCCCAGAACGCTGGCTTCCGGGTGACCCCTTCTCTTTCAAGGCCAGTCGGCCTTCTAGAGTGCAATAGCGTAAACGTGTAAAACAGTTGGTGATGAAACGTAAGCGCTCCATTCCCTTAAGATCATCGGACCACAGATCGGGTTCATTTCCATACATATTCTGGCAGAAATCGTGGAATCCGGGCCCTTGCAAAACAATTTCCAGTTCACGGGCATATTTTAGTGCTGATGGTATGTCCCACTGAGGTGGTAGCCCGGCATGCAGCAGGCTGTAGCCAGATTCACTGTGGTGATACATCATAGGCTGGTGGCGCAACCAATGGATCAGTTCAGCGCAATCCGGTGCCTTCAGTATCTCATCCAGGGCGCCGTGTTTATAGTGACTGCGGTTACCCTGTGATAGCGCGAGTAGATGCAGGTCGTGATTACCCAGTACTGTGATAGCGCGCTTTCCCAGAGATTTGATGAAGCGAATTACCTGCAATGAACTCGGGCCGCGGTTAACGATGTCACCGGCAAGCCAGAGAACATCCATAGTCGGGTCGAATTTTATCAGATCAAGCAGTTTACACAGTTCATCATAGCAACCTTGTACGTCACCGATTGCATAGATCGCCATTCACGCTCCTTGCTTGAGTTGGGTTAACTGGTGGTCATGATTGTGGCTCAACAGCAGAAGAGAGGCAATCGAACCTGCCAGAGCCAGAAACATATCTGTCTGGGTATCCCATGGGTCTCCCTGTGTGCCGAGAAAAGCCTCTGCAGCCTGGTCGCTGACCAGAGCCACCCACCACTCAATGAGTTCATAAAACGCACTGAATGCAAGGCAAAAACAAACTGTCAGGAAGAACAGCCAGCGTCCACTAGTCAGAGGTGAGCGGCGTATCAGGATCTCCCTGGCCAGAATGGCCGGCACAAAGCCCTGTACGAAGTGTCCGACGCGATCATAGTGATTACGAGACAGATCAAAACTATCTTTGAGAACATTAAACCATGGAACTTCCGCGTAGGTATAGTAGCCTCCAAGTATCAAGATCAAGGCATGCAATGTCAGCAATCGGTAAGTCAGGAGTGTGAGCGGAAAGTTCGAGCGGTTAACAGCAAGAATTATGAGACCTATCATTACCGGCAGAGTTTCCAGTAGCCAGGTAAATCGATCGGCCTCCGGATTGATGCCGCTCAAAAAAAGTGTCAGGAGAACAAGGCCCCAGAGCCAAACAGGCTCATGGATTCTAAGCCATTCCGTTGGTTGTTGCATGTGGAAGATAGTTTACCTGGGAATCGACCTTAATACGGGAGAATTAATGCAGGCTGCCCGGCATAGCAAGGGAAAAAGCAGGTATCTGGGCATCAAAATGATTGCCCTGATTATCTACCATATCATAGCTGCCCTGCATGCTTCCAACAGGCGTATCCAGGACAGTGCCACTGGTGTAACGAAATGATTCTCCAGGTTTTAAATGTGGTTTTTCGCCCACCACTCCTTCGCCTTTCACTTCTTGTACTTTGCCGTCTGCATTAGTGATGATCCAGTGGCGGTTTAGCAGTTTTGCAGCTTCCGAGCCATCGTTTCTGATTGTGATGGTATATGAGAAGACGTAACGATGTTTTTCCGGGACTGATTGATTCTCGACGTAGTCCGTCTCAACTTGTACAGCTATCTGGTGTGGAGTTTCTTGGATCATGTTACGTCTTGTTCGTGATTCGTTTTGTAAAACTAAAAAAGTACTACAAGGTTACTTAGCGAGTGAGTGAAGCGCAATGGGCAAGTCGGTTCAAGAATTAAACGTTTCAGCCGAAGTGATAAGTAGTGCTATTCATTGGAAAACAATGCGGTGTTAAAAATTTGCTTGTTCTGCAGCATGATTATATCGACTTTTTCGGTGTGCTTTGCAGTTGAACCTACTGAAGGGCAGGGGCTTGTAGCGGCAGCTATGGGTGGACGAATAGATACTGTTAGAGATCTTTTGGCCCAGGGTGTCGATGTAAACAGTAAGAATCCAACAGGTCGTAGTGCACTGCACTTGGCAGCGTTTAATGGGAATCAGCTGACAGTTCATGCGTTACTGTCGGCAGGTGCGGATGTTAATCTAGCTGATGCCAGAGGCGCTACGCCTTTAATGGACGCAGCTGCATTTGGGCATCTCGAAGTGGTGGGGTTGCTTGTTCAGGCGGGCTGTGATGTGAATCTAAAAGATCAAGCGCAGAATACGGCGTTGAGCCTCTCCACGAAAGGTGGTTACGCAAACATCAGAGAAGCGTTACTTGCCGCTGGCGCCATAGAAGAAACTGAGGAAGAGGAAGAGAAAAGAAATAGATGGATTTGGATTTGTCTCGTTTCTTCGCGGCAATTTTAATCCTGCAATGTGATCTTCTTCAAAGTTTAAGCTGGGAAGTAAGTGAATAATTTAAGATAACTAACTGAATATATGGCAATTTAAGAAATGAATAATCAGCACTCAAATCGGAAGCCAGATTTTTTCGTTGTACTGGTGCTGTTGGTTGCGTTGAGCTTCAGTTTGACTGTCACAATCCAGATTATTGCTTCTGACGTGGACCAGGTAGTGGATCGCCAAGCATTGAAGACACTATTTTCAGGTTAAAGGTAATAAACTGATCTGGTCATTATTTTAGACGTAAGCTTCATAGCCAATGTAATTGGCGGAGGCAGTTTTACTCCTCCAGACTCAAGAGCAACAGTGGCATGGTGTATCTCATCTTCTCTCATCTGTTCCAGGATGGCCCTGCTCTTCTTGTCAGATTGAGGTAACCGGCGAAGGTGTTCGTCCAAGTGGGCCTCCACTTGATGTTCAGTTTCAGCAACGAAGCCGAGGCTCCATTTGTCTCCTGCTAGACCGGCAGCGGCACCGATCGCAAATGATCCCGCGTACCAGAATGGATTGAGCAGGCTTTTACGATCATCCAGCTCCTGCAGTCTTTTCTCACACCAGTTCAAATGATCATTCTCTTCATGGGCTGCGCGTTCCATCTTGGCCCTGATTTCCGGAAGTTTTGCGGTCAATGCCTGTCCTTGATAGAGGGCTTGAGCGCAGACCTCGCCTGTGTGGTTGATACGTATCAACCGCGCGGTTTCATTCCGCTCCACTTCGGATAACTCTGGTTCTTCGATATTCAGGGAGGGATTTGGGCGTTCGGTAACCTGGGGGCGGCCAAAAAGAGTGCGCAGGGCCTGATCGATTCCGATCAAGATCTGGTCCGCAGTGTTGTAGTGTCGATTTTGCATGAGTTACAAGATAACGCCAGTGATGGTTAGGGTTCAAGTTTGAAAACCATTAATTCTCCATTGTCTATTGATCAATTCCACAGGATGGAGAACTTCGATATTCAGCTTTGCCTGGTGAATTTGCATACGAAACTGAATTGCACAACCGGTATTTGAGGTGACCAGGATATCCGGCATGGTCGATTTGAGAATGGTCTGTTTGGCTTGCCCAAAGCTTCTGGCAAGATCAGGCTGAGTCACTAGATAGCTGCCGGCGGCACCGCAGCACAAGTTGTTTTCTGGAAGTTCGATGACCTGCAATTCGGGAATCGTTGCCAACAATCGGCTGGTCTGGTTTGCTCTGGCACTGCAGGGAGAGTGCACGGCAACCTTGACTGACAGTGGCTTGAATTCTGCGATTGTGGATTTTGAATTAATGAGATGTGCCAAAAAATCCGTAATAAATATTACTGGTAGTCTGCTGGTTTTCCGTTCGACCAGTTCAAGGTGGCAGGCGGTCGCCAGGGTGATGAGTGCCTCCGCATGGCTGGCATCAGTCTGTTGAGTGTTGGCGTCACACAGTTGCTGTGCCTCTGCGGGAAAGCCATTATGTCGATGTAAGGCGCCACAACAGGCCTGCTTTTTAGGGATCTCCACCGCATAACCAAGCCTACTAAGCAGTTCTATGGCAGCTTTGATGGCGGGTTGGTCGGCGATGCTCCCGACGCAGCCGATAAAGAGTTGGACACTTTTCCCTCTGGGTTGATGGGCCGGGAATAGTCCGGGTTCCGCATATCCATCAGGCAAGACCTCCGCCACTTCCAATGGGTGTTTCAGGCGCTTCGGCGCGATTTTTTTTCCTAAGGCAAGCAGGTGACTGCGGCGCAGCAAGGGTAACGCAGCGGTATACTTTTTGAGTCGGTTGCGGTCACTCAGAATATTCAGCTGCCAGAGCCTGAGTTGCGAGCCTGTTGGTTTATGTGTTTGCCGAACTCGGTGGCGGACGCCATCAATCAGGTTGCCAAAAGTCACCCCGGATGGACAGGCTTTTTCACACGCCAGACAGCCGAGACAGCGGTCAAGGTGCAGTTGCAGCTTGGGCGTTAAACTCAGATCTTCGGTTAGCAGCGCCTGGATCAGCGCAATGCGCCCTCGGGGGGAGTCGGCCTCATCGGATAGCTTCAGATAAGTTGGGCAGTGTGGCAGGCAGAGACCGCATTTCACGCAACGGTCTGCCTCCCTGAGTAGAGGGTCGCTGATCACGGACTGTCTGAGTGGATAGATTTTTTCATGCAGAACCTATAATAGCGGGTATTCAACACTGGATCACTGCGGGTACTGCCCATGTCTTACTATCGCCACCATCTTTTTTTCTGTACCAATCAACGAGATGATGGGCGTTCCTGCTGTGCACAGCATGGTGCGGTAAATATGCGCAGCTATTTGAAAGGCCGGGTAAAAGAGCTTGGCCTTACAGGCCCGGGCGGGGTCAGGATCAACACGGCGGGGTGTCTGGATCGATGCGAGAAGGGGCCTGTGATCGTGGTCTATCCAGAAGCAGTCTGGTACACCTTTGTAGATCGTGAGGATGTGGACGAGATCCTTGAAAAACACCTGATCGCTGGAGAGGTCGTGGAGAGATTGTTGCTCACATGAACAGTCGGGTTTTATAGTTATCAGCCGCTGGGCGATAGGATTGATGTTTCACAAACACCGGATTTTTGCCTTGCCGCAGCGGCTACACCGATATTCAGTCACTAATCTGCCCTGTTTTACATCGAAGATGCGCTCTTTGACGACCCGCCATTTATGGAAACCCTCCCGGCACAGGCTCCTGCCTTTGTTTATCTCACTGAGTTTTCTCTTTTTGAAGGGTAGAATCTCTGCCATATGCTGACTGCTCCGTTGCTGATCTAATGATTATGCCCCATCCATCGCCAACCCTGCACATAATGCCGGTTGAC
Organism: uncultured Gammaproteobacteria bacterium; assembly: GCA_963797085.1. Lineage (GTDB taxonomy): Bacteria > Pseudomonadota > Gammaproteobacteria > Chromatiales > Chromatiaceae > JASJBU01. The sequence continues at coordinate 238,446 of CAWCOA010000026.1, read as the reverse complement.
TGGGCTCACCCGGCATGGGTCGGAGGCTTCTATCCAGAAGATCTGCCGGAGGAGTGGCGATTGGGCTATTTCGCCAACGAGTTTTCCGAGGTCTTGGTTCCCCATGCGTCCTGGATTGATGCCGGGCCGGATCTGCTGCAAAGCTGGGTTGATGATGTCAGCGATTCTTTCCGTTTTTTTCTGGAGCTCACAAGTCCAGTCGAAGTCTCTCTGTGTGATAAGCAAGCCTCTATTTTAACAAGTAATTTCGGTGGCTACATTGTCGACGCTGGGCTTGCCAGGGAAGTTTGGGGGGAAGGATTTGCGGTGATCAATACACAGCGTGGCAGCAAGACCTTTTGGTCGACAGCTGCCAGTATGCTGGCGCCTTTGCCCAGCCTCCCTCACCTGGAGATGTGCGGGCGGGCATTCTCATTCAACAGTAAGAATTTGGGAGATCTCGCCGCTCAGCGTGGTTTTTTTGAGCAGTTGCGGGATGCTGTGCAGCCGAATGCCGAGGTTCTGCTCTCTGTTTCAGGCTCGCCTCCGTCAATTGAGTCCATCAGGAAGCTCCAGCTGCTGGGGCAGTTGATGGGGCTTGCTTGACGCTTAAACCGCCACCCGACACAATGGCGCATTGTTTCCCTGTGTCGCGTCTTCGAGGTTTATGCCCAGTAACACAACAGATTCTGACGAGCCACTCGTAAAGATCCGGGATCTCCATTTTTATCAAGGGGAGCGCGCAATCTTTAACGGTGTGGATATAGATATCCCGCGAGGCAAGATTACAGCGGTCATGGGACCGAGCGGGACGGGCAAAACTACCCTCTTGAAGCTGATTGGTGGTCAATTGCAGCCTGATTCAGGGACTATCGTCGTGGATGGCCTGGATGTGCATAAACTCTCCAGAAAGGAGCTGTTCAAGCTGCGCATGCGCATGGGCATGCTGTTTCAGAGCGGCGCTTTGTTGACTGACCTGTCGGTCTTCGACAATGTGGCATATCCACTGCGCGAGCATACAAGCCTGCCGACGGCAATGATCCACCGGGTAGTGTTAATGAAACTGGAGGCTGTCGGTCTGCGCGGCGCCAAGGCGTTGATGCCGGCTGAACTCTCCGGAGGCATGGCCCGACGGGTGGCTCTGGCGCGGGCGATTGCGTTGGATCCGATGATGGTGATGTATGATGAGCCCTTCACCGGGCAGGATCCGATCTCTGTGGGTATCCTGGCCAAGTTGATACGCAGTCTGAATGATGCGGTCAAATTGACGAGTATTGTCGTTTCCCATGATGTGGAAGAGACCTCCAGTATCTCCGATCTCATCTACGTTATATCCAAAGGCAAGGTGCTCGAGTCTGGCACGCCGGAAGAGTTGGCCGCTTCGGAATCTCCGTCTGTGCGCCAGTTTATGCAGGGGCTGCCAGATGGCCCTGTCTCATTTCACTATGATGCGCCGCCGTTTTTGGATGACATGATGGACTCTGGAGAGAGGAAATGAATCTGGATCCACTCGCCCGCTTAGGTCGTAAGGGGCTCTATGCGCTGGCGCGTCTGGGGCGCGCGCACCTGCTCTTCGCGCAGATACTTTCCGGTATCACGACCCTGCTTCCTCGCCTGGGATTATTGGTCAGTCAGGCCCATGCGGTCGGTGTGAGGACCTTCGTTATTGTGGTGGTGTCTGGTCTGTTTGTGGGTATGGTGCTGGGCCTACAAGGCTACTACATCCTGTCCCAGTTCGGTGCGGAAGACAGCCTGGGGGTCATGGTGGCAGCATCGCTGGTCCGGGAACTGGGCCCGGTGGTGACTGCGTTGCTGTTTGCCGGTCGTGCAGGCTCCGCTTTGACTGCCGAGATCGGCCTGATGAAGGCCACTGAACAGCTGTCCGGGCTCGAGATGATGGCTGTGGATCCGGTAAAGCGGGTATTGACGCCGCGTTTTTATGCAGGCTTTATTTCAATGCCGTTGCTGGCCGCCATGTTCAGTGCGATCGGCATAATTGGTGGGTATTTTGTCAGTGTCGGCCTGCTGGGTGTGGATGAAGGGGCTTTCTGGAGTCAAATGCAGGCAAAGATTGACTGGTCGGAAGATGTAGTCAATGGTGTGATTAAGAGTATTGTATTTGGTGTTGTTTGCACCTGGATTGCCCTGTTCCAGGGTTATGATGCGGTGCCTACCTCTGAAGGGGTGAGCAGTGCTACGACTCGAACGGTAGTGCATTCAGCACTGGCAGTTCTGGTGTTGGACTTTGTTCTTACCGCCCTGATGTTTGGAGACTGAGAGATGAAATTAAGGCAACTCGAGATCACCGTCGGCGCTTTCATGGCAATTGGTTTGGTGGCGCTGTTTTTTCTCGCCATGCAGGTGAGCAACCTGAGTGCAATGACATCAAACGATGGCTATCTGGTCACTGCAAGATTTGACAATATTGGCGGTTTGAAGGTGCGTTCCGCTGTGTCCATGGCCGGAGTGCGCATTGGCCGTGTGGTGGGAATTCACTATGATCAAAGCAATTTCGAAGCCGTTGTCACTATGCGAGTTGAAACTCAGTACAGCCAGATACCCGAAGATACGATTGCAAAAATCTATACTTCAGGGTTGCTTGGGGAGCAATATGTAGGTTTCGACCCGGGTGGCAGTGAAGATGTGCTGGAGGAAGGCAGTGAGATCAGTATGACGCAGCCTGCACTGGTGTTGGAGGAGATAATCGGTCAGTTCCTCTTCAGTAAAGCGGAAGAAAATGCACAAGAATAAATAGGTATTATTTTGACAGAAGCAAAAATAGATAAAGAAGAAGACTCTCGTTTTCGCATCAGCGGAGACATGACTTTTGCGACAACCCGCAAGCTGCTGGCTGATTCGAAGGCCTTATTTGAAACAACCAAAAACGTGAATCTTAATCTTGCGGATGTGGATCATGCAGACAGTGCCGGTCTTGCGCTCTTGCTCGAATGGATAGCTGAAGCGAAACAAATGGGCGGGGAAATATCCATCGAAGGGATGCCGGAGTCACTGCTTGCGATAGCCAAAATGTGTCAGATGGAAGATACGCTCAAATCAGTATCGAATAAAAAGAAGGTGTGATTTCTCAAGCAAGGATATGCAGTGGATCTTTTGAACAAATCAGTAAGTAGGTTCATGTATGACCCAGTGTCAGCATTAAAACATGGGTAAATAATGCCTTTTTCAAAGGTGTGGATGACAAATTTAGTCACTAGAAGCTACTTTTTTAAGATAATGCTTGAAAAACTCTTCGTTTTTAGATTGAATACCAGGATGTTTTTATGGGGCCGACTCAGTGGTAACTGGTCTTACTTGCACTGCCCTAGTATCCTGAAGACAAATAAAGCGCAGTTGCTGCCTGCAGCTGCCGCACTAAATCCCACAGTTAAGTTGGAGAAACTCATAGTATGAGTGAGCAGATTATTCATGTCACTGATGACTCTTTTGAATCCGATGTAATAAAATCAGACCAGCCGGTGTTGATTGACTATTGGGCAGAGTGGTGCGGGCCCTGCAAAATGATTGCGCCGGTGCTTGACGAGATCGCCGAAGAGTATGCCGGCAGACTCAAGATTGCCAAACTCAACATTGATGACAATCCCAATACGCCCCCTCGCTACGGTATTCGTGGGATCCCAACTTTGATGCTGTTTAAAGGCGGAGAAGTGGAGGCGACCAAGGTTGGCGCTGTTTCAAAATCACAACTGATTGCTTTTATCGACAGTAATATGTAGCTGATCTGCAGCAAGGCTGGACCAATATAAAACGCCTGCTACACTTCCTCCAAAGGCGTTAACTAAAAACCGATTCCTTCTAGCCTAATCCCAGATTTTTTTACTCAATCTCAGTGCGTTTAAACAACGCACCTTTCCTTTCCAAATTAGTTATTCTCAAAACACTCCAAACCATTATGAATCTTACTGAACTCAAGAAAATGCCGGTACCGGCTCTGGTGGAGCTTGCACAGGAAATGCATATCGAGGGCATGTCGCGTACCCGTAAGCAGGATCAGATTTTCGCGATTCTCAAAGCGCATGCCAAAAAAGGGGAGAGCATATACGGTGACGGGGTTCTTGAAATTCTACAGGATGGTTTTGGATTTTTGCGATCAGCCGACAGCTCTTATCTGGCAGGGCCCGATGACATCTATGTCTCGCCCAGTCAGATCCGCCGTTTCAGTTTGCGGACTGGAGATACTATTTCAGGCAAGATCAGGCCGCCGAAGGATGGGGAGCGCTACTTCGCATTACTCAAGGTTGCCGAGATCAACTATGACAAGCCGGAAAATGCCAAGAGCAAGATCCTCTTCGAAAACTTCACCCCGTTATTCGCCAATCAGCGTTTCCATCTGGAGATGGGGAACGGCAGCACGGAAGATATCACGGCACGAACCATTGAGCTCTGTGCTCCCATCGGTAAGGGACAGCGTGGCCTGATTGTTTCACCGCCCAAGGCGGGTAAGACGATTATGTTGCAGAATATTGCCCAGTCCATCGCCCATAACCATCCAGAGTGTTACCTGATGGTTCTGCTTATCGACGAACGCCCGGAAGAGGTGACCGAGATGGCGCGCTCGGTGCGTGGTGAGGTGATTTCCAGTACTTTTGATGAACCCGCCACGCGTCACGTGCAGGTGGCCGAGATGGTCATCGAGAAGGCCAAGCGGCTGGTCGAACATAAAAAGGATGTGGTGATACTGCTCGATTCCATAACCCGCCTGGCGCGAGCCTATAACACAGTGATCCCCTCTTCAGGCAAGGTGCTGACTGGTGGTGTGGATGCGAATGCGCTGCATCGTCCAAAACGCTTTTTTGGGGCGGCGCGCAATGTGGAAGAGGGTGGCTCCCTGACCATCCTCGCTACCGCGCTGGTGGAGACCGGTTCACGTATGGATGATGTGATCTATGAAGAGTTCAAGGGCACAGGCAACATGGAGGTCCATCTGGATCGACGGATTGCCGAGAAACGTATCTTCCCCGCGATCAATATCAATCGTTCCGGCACCCGCCGTGAAGAACTCCTGATGAAACCCGATGAACTGCAGAAGATGTGGATTCTGCGCAAGATCCTGCATCCCATGGATGAGCTGGCTGCAATGGAATTCCTGTATGACAAACTCAAGGTCTCGAAGACCAACGAAGAGTTTTTCGAGTCGATGAGACGCTAGTTGTTACGGACTGCATGAACTATCAATGCGTTGCGGGCCAAAGTCACTTATCTGCCAGCGCTCTGTGTAGATTTAGAGCCAACCGCGCCCGGCCAACGCTTTACAGGCAACTCCAGAACAAATAGATCATAATTGATGAAAGCGATGATCCTGGCTGCCGGTCGTGGTGTGCGTATGGGGTCACTGACCGACCGAACCCCCAAGCCGCTGCTTCCTGTCGCAGACAAGCCTTTGATCGAGTACCAAATCGAGCGCCTCGCAGCTGCAGGCATCAAAGACCTAGTGATCAATCACGCCTATCTCGGGTCGATGATCGAAGACGCTCTCCAGGATGGCAGCCGCTGGGGAGTCTCCATCCGCTATTCAGCGGAAACACAGGCGCTGGAGACGGGGGGCGGCATCTTCAATGCGCTACCCTTGCTGGGAGAGGAGCCTTTTGTGGTGTTGAATGGGGACATTTGGTGCGATTTAGATATCACCGCCTTGGAACTGGATGAGGGCCGCCTGGCGCATCTCGTGCTGGTGAATAATCCGCCACATCACCCCCAAGGTGATTTTGTGTTGAATAACCGCCAGGTTATGGAAGGTAATGCCGATTGTTTAACCTTCAGCGGTATCGGTCTATACCACCCTCAACTCTTTAGTGGTTGTCGGGAGGGTGCTTTCCCGCTTGCACCATTGCTGAGAAGCGCCATGCATAATAATCAGGTAAGCGGTGAAGTCCACCATGGAGTCTGGATAGATATTGGTACCCCAGAACGGTTGGCTGATCTGGAGCGTCTACTGAGAGGAAATTAAACCGCATGGGTCAGGAGATCACGTCCAGTCGATTCGGTCAGGAAGATTTTGCCGAATTCAAGGCCCGATTAGAGGCGGAGACTCGTTTGCTTGAGCACTGGTTCCGGGACGGTCTCTTCTCAGAAGGTCATCATGTCGGTGGCTTCGAACTGGAAAGTTGCCTGCTGGACAATCAGGGTAACCCGGCGCCGATCAATCAAAGCTTCCTTGGGAAATGCGAGAATCCGCTGGTCGTGCCAGAACTGGCGACCTTTAATTTCGAGATCAACAGTACAGCACGTTTATTGCAAGGCCAGGTATTCTCCAAGATGGCCGAGGAGCTGAGCCGGATCTGGGCGCAGTGCAGTACCAACGCAGCCATGCTGCAAGCTCAACTGGGTATGTTTGGGATACTCCCAACTCTCGATTCAGAGCATCTGACCCTGGCCAACATGTCGCCGCTGAATCGCTATCGGGCGCTGAATGAGCAGGTCTTCAGATTACGTCAAGGCAAACCGGTAGAGCTGGATATCGATGGCAGGATGCCACTACGTCTGCAGCATCAGGATGTCATGCTGGAGTCGGCAGCTACCTCTTTTCAGATCCATTTGCAGGTGAATGCGGCAGAGGCTGCGCGGATCTATAATCTGTCGAAGATGATCTCCGGTCCGATGGTCGCGATCTCTGCCAACTCACCTTTCCTGTTCGGCCATGAATTATGGGATGAGACCCGCATTCCGCTTTTTGAGCAGGCAATCTCAGTCGGCGCCTCTGACCTGACAAAAAGGGTGAGCTTTGGAATTCGTTATGTACGTGACTCGGTCCTGGAAAATTTTCAGGCGAATCTGGAGCGTTATCCGATCCTGCTGCCAAGATTGATGGATGAGTCCGTGGATAAATTAGCGCATCTGCGGCTGCATAACGGGACCATCTGGCGCTGGAATCGGCCCTTGATCGGGTTTGACAAGCTGGGAAAACCGCATTTACGCATAGAACATCGGGTTGTGCCCGCAGGACCGAGTGTGGCGGACTGCATTGCCAATGCAGCGCTGTATTTTGGCTTGGTGGCGGGGTTGGAGCCCGATTATGAGCTGCTTGAAAGGAGTCTTAGTTTCCCGCAGGCGCGCAGCAACTTTTATGCGGCCGCCCGAGCCGGTCTGGATGCGCAGCTCGTTTGGATGGGTAAACAACCGATCAACCTGGTGCCGCTGTTTAATGAAATTCTTCTACCGAAGGCAAGGCTGGGTCTGCAGCGCTTGGGTGTGGACCCGGCAGAGATCCGGCAGTGGCTGGATATCATCCAGGGTCGGCTTGACCGGAAACAGACTGGCGCCCGCTGGCAGCGCGCCTGGATGCACCGCTACGGTCCAGATAGACAGGGGCTGGTCAAAGCCTATCTGGAGCATCAGCAGTCACAGCGTCCGGTCCATGAGTGGAGTGTTTAGGTATCCGCGCACGAGTCGTCATCCTCCCAGGGGTCAGGGAATTGGACAGGCGGACCCGTTTACTAGCATATATCTCGTGCGATTGATAAAACTTGATCAGTCGAAACTACGCCCTGGGGAAGCTCCATGGAGGTGCGTGAAGAGAGAATCGGATTTCATTCAGAGGTAGAATGATGGGATGTTGAAGGAAATTGCATATCTCCCGGATGGTCTGTTGCATCTTGAGGCCAGGCAGCTGGCGACTCATCTGCAAGGGCCGACACTGATTCATCTCTCCGGCAGGCAGCGCAATCCGCTGTTTGTTTCCGTCTTGATGCATGGCAATGAGACAGTGGGCTGGGATGCGGTAAAGCAGCTGCTGAGCCGCTATGCCGGGGGGAGTGATCTACCGCGCGCGATGAGCCTGTTCATCGGTAATGTGGATGCTGCGGCCCAAGGCTTGCGTCGTCTCGAGGGGCAACCGGATTACAACCGAGTCTGGCCCGGGTGTGAGCCAACGGGGTCTGCTGAAGAGAAGATGATGCGGCAGGTCGTGGAGATCATGCGCGGTCGTCAGCCCTTCGCCAGCGTCGACATGCACAACAACACCGGGATCAACCCGCATTACGCCTGCGTCAACCGATTGGACCCCAGGTTTCTCCATCTGGCCAACCTCTTTGGCCGAACGGTGGTCTATTTCCTGCGTCCCACGGGGGTGCAGTCGATGGCTCTGGCTGAGCTCTGCCCGGCAGTAACCCTGGAGTGCGGTAAAGTGGGGCAGGTGCATGGTGTCGAACATGCCTTGGAGTATCTGAATGCATGCCTGCATCTGGTGGAGCATCCGACTCAGCCGGTTGCCGATCAGGATATCGATCTCTTCCATACCGTGGCTCTGGTCAAGATATCCGAGGAAGTCAGTTTCAGTTTCTCTCCGGGCGATTCGGACATTGTGTTTCTGCCTGATCTCGACCACATGAATTTTCGAGAGCTGCCGGGGGGTACGCCGCTAGGTGCAGTGAATGGGGCCCGGCGGGTTGCGCTGGAGGTGCGGGATGAGGCGGGTAATCTCGTGGTTGATCGCTATTTCAACATTCAGGATGGTCAGCTCTGTCTGCGTCGGCCGGTAATGCCCTCCATGCTGACCATCGATGAAAATGTCATCCGCCAGGATTGCCTCTGTTATCTGATGGAGCGCTATGACAGCCATCTGCATGATGCAGATTGAATCTCTGAGCTTTGTGTTAGTGCGTTGTATGGCGCTAAGATGCCGTATGTAATGCCGGTTGCGGTGATTGCGGCGTATTATAATGCGTACTTTAATCGATACCAAACCAATCCCAGGTATTCATGCAGCGCAAAAGCGCTGTATTGCATGGCGTCCGCACTGGGTAGGAATTCAAGCCAAGTGCGCGGATGCTCGGGGTGATAGACAAAACCAGTGGGTGCAGGAATAGCATTGATTCCATTGCGCTCGAAGGCATACATGGCACGGGGCATGTGGGCCGCATCAGTGACCAGGAAGATCTTTTTCAGTCCCAGTTTTTTCATTAGCTGTCCGGTATAGCGGGCATTCTCCCAGGTTGTGTGGCTGTGCTGCTCGATATGCTCCACGCGTACACCAAACTCATCAATGAGTGCATTAGCATTGATACGGGCTTCAGGCTCTCCCTCTATCGATGGTGAGCCACCACTGGGTATCACCGGGAGATTGGTGCGTTTAGCCAGCCAGGCTGCATAGCGCAGGCGAAAGAGCGCGTTGCGGCTGACGCTGTCTGTACCGTACTCCGGGGCTTTGAGGTAGCGGCCAGACCCTAGAGTCACAATAGCTTCAGCATCAGTGTGCTTGATCTGCTCTTCGCTCAGGGCTGGATTCTGTTCCAGACCCGCCATCAACAGTTTGGCGGTGACCGGTAGACTGAACAGCCAGATCAGCAGCAGGGCGAGTACAAACAGCTTCCGTCCCAGGCCAATGCGCCATAATAACAAGCCGATAAATCCCAATAGAAGGGGGCCGCCCGGAGGTAACAGCAAAGATTCAATAATGCGTGTGGTATTCACATCCATGGGTAGTCTCTACTCAGGAAATTGTTGCTTGCCATAAGGCCATGCAGCGTTGCAAGGTTGGTGTGTTAGTCGATTTGTGATCTTTGGAGTGTAAATAGCAGCAGGAACAATCTTTATCAGCAGTCGAATGATCCACTGGCCTGCAGGTCTGCGTGATAGGAGGAGCGTACCATCGGGCCGCTCGCGACATTGGTAAATCCCAAGCCTTCCCCCAGCATACGCAGTTCATCGAATTCTACAGGCGGGACATAGCGCACCACCGGCAGATGATCACGGCTGGGTTGCAGATATTGGCCCAGGGTCAGCATTTCACAACCCTGGTCGCGCAGATCCCGCATCACCTGTTCCACCTCCTCGAGGGTCTCGCCCAGGCCTAACATCAGGCCAGACTTTGTCGGTACTCCCGGTTGCTTCTGTCTGAAGGCCTGCAGCAGGTTCAGGGAGCCCTGGTAATCTGCGCCGGGACGAGCCTGACGATAGAGCCGGGGTATGGTTTCCAAGTTATGATTGAAGACATCAGGCGGGGTATTACTGAGTATTTCAACAGCAGTATCGATCCGTCCACGAAAGTCGGGCACCAGGGTCTCGATACGAGTTGCCGGCATGCGCTCGCGTAGGGTCGCGATACAGTCTGCAAAATGTCGGGCGCCGCCGTCGCGCAGATCATCCCGGTCTACGGAGGTAATCACCACATACTTCAGTTGCATCGCTGCTATGGCCTCTGCGAGTTGCTCTGGTTCCGAGGGGTCAAGGGGTTGAGGCTTACCGTGGGCAACGTCGCAGAAGGGACAGCGGCGGGTACAGATATCACCCATGATCATAAAGGTGGCGGTACCGTGGTGGAAGCATTCTCCGAGATTTGGACAGGCGGCCTCTTCACAGACTGAGCTGAGTCCTTTCTCCCGCAGGATGCGGCGAATCTGCATGACTTTTTTGCCCGTTGGCGCTTTGGCCCTTATCCATTCAGGCTTACGCAGCAGTTCTGTCTGAGTCTCTACCTTGACCGGAATCCGGGAGAGTTTCGCCTCTCCTCGCTGATGGCTCTCGGGCATGGAACGTGATGGCGGCAAATGGTTTTTTGGATTTTGCATGGAGGTGAAGAATCTTAAGGCTCTATCTGCTGTTGCAACAAATGATCATCTGGGGTCATGGCTGAGAGAGTCCAGAGTGTATCCCAAACCGTTTGCAAAATGGCGGGAAAATTCCTTCCCGATGGTAGGTAAATCCGTGTCTACGCCTAGATCTGCGAGCTGGGTGACCGCCAGACCGGGATAACCGCAGGGGTTGATGCGGCTGAAGGGTTCCAGGTCCATCTTTACATTCAGACTGAGACCATGAAAGCTGCAACCCCGCCTTACCCGCAGGCCCAGTGCGGCTATCTTGCGCTCTGCCACATAAACCCCAGGTGCATCTGGCCTGGATTCGGCCGAGATAGCATAATCTGCCAGGAGTGAAATGACCGCTTGCTCCAGATGAGTGACCAATGCCCGTACACCCAGCTTCGTGCGGCGGAGATCCAGCAGCAGATAGGCAATCAGCTGGCCGGGGCCATGATAGGTGACCTGCCCGCCACGATCAGATTCGATGATCGGTATGTCGCCTGGGTCGATAAGATGTTCAGGTTTCCCCGCTTGCCCCAAGGTGAAGACGGGGGGGTGTTCCAACAGCCACAGCTGGTCGTTGCTCGATGCATCCCGCAGATCAGTATATTCACGCATGGCCTGCCAGGTGGTCTGATAGGGCTGCAGGCCAAGTTGTTTGATAGTCAGATAGAGCCTGCCAGGTTGAGTGGGCGCTGCGCAGTAGGTCAAAGCGCCATCACAATCTTTTCATGGGCAGTCAGGTCCATGTAAATCGCGTCCAATTGGGCCTTGCTCTCCGCCCGCAGGGTTACCGTGACTGATACCCATTTGCCGCCCTTGCTGGGCCGGCTTTTGACCGAACCCTCATGAATATCCGGTGCATGCTTGCGGATCAATTGAACCACCAGGAGGTCGAATTCAGGCTCCGCTTTACCCATCGCCTTGATGGAAAAGTCGCAGGGAAATTCCAGCAGACTTTCTTCTTCAACCATCGCTCACTCCAAGAGCAGCAGGGCGCTGTCCTTGACCAGTTGCCAGATGTTGCCATCGTTAATTGATTCCAAGGCGACCAGTTCGGCCTGAGCAATCTCTTCTCCATGCAGGTTGATGCGCACCTTGCCGAGAGTATCGCCCTGCCTGACCGGCGCCATGATTTTGGGATCCACCTCCATTCGCGCATCCAGATTATTGTACTGGCGCCGAGGGATGGTGACGCTCAAGTCATGCTGCAGGCCAAGCGCCAGCCGCTCCTTGTCGCCTTTCCAGATGCGGGTCCGATTCAACACTTCTTCGGCGCTATACAGGTGATGAGTCTCATAAAAACGGAAACCATAATTGAGCAGTGACTGGCTTGCTTTGGCGCGCGCCTCTTCACTACTGGTACCCATGACGACTGAGATCAGGCGCATCTCATTGCGTTGTGCAGATGCGACCAGGCAGTAACCGGCCGCCTCTGTATGGCCGGTCTTGATGCCGTCCACGCTTTCGTCACGCCACAACAGCTTATTGCGGTTGTGCTGCTTGATCTTATTGAAGAAAAAGTCTTTCTCTTTATACCAGGGATAGTATTCAGGGAATTCCCGGATGGTAGCTGCGGATACCTTAGCAATATCTTCCGGAGTGGTGTAATGCGCGTCGTCCGGCAGGCCAGTGCTATTGACGAAGTTGGTGTTCCGCATGCCGAGCCGTTCTGCATGATTGTTCATGACCTCGGCAAATGTGGCTTCACTGCCGGCGATGTGTTCGGCCAGGGCGACACAGGCATCATTGCCGGATTGGATGATCATGCCCTTGACCAGGTCCTCGACCTTAACCTTCTTGCCAACCTCAATAAACATGCGCGATCCGGGAGTGCGCCAGGCCTTTTCACTGATCAGAACCTCATCCTGCAGTTGGATATTACCTTCCTGGAGTTCCCGGAACACCGCATATGCCGTCATGATCTTGGTCAGGCTGGCAGGTTCCAGGCGCTGTTCGGTATTCTTCGCGGCAAGTACCTGGTTTGAATGATAATCGAGCAGCAAATAACCGCTTGCCGGGAGTGTTGGAGGGGCGGGCATTGGAACTTCCGCCCACAGGTGGCCACAGAAAAAAGTTGTAACCAGGAGGAGTAGGGTGAATAAGTGCTTCATCGTTACTGGCATTGGATTACTGGGTTAGTCATTAAGGCGGGTATTCTAGCTCATGCAATGGGCAGAGATGCAATCGGATCCCGCTTGTGAACCGGTGGGGGCCAAAATAATTGGCTTAGCGAATCACCAGGCGCGAATCGGGGATGCCCAGGCCAGTTAATTGGTCTGCCAGGTGATCGCAATGTTCAATGCTGGCGATGGGGCCGATCTGGACGCGGAACAGCGGAGGATTGGCTGACATAGCCTGCTGGATCAGCACATCGATATTCAATTTGCTCTGCAGGTGGGTTTTCAGCCGGTTGGCATTTTGCTCACTGCCAAAGGCCCCGACCTGGAGAAAAATCTCAGGCAGTTCTGCCTGGGCCTGGATGGGTTTGCTGACCGGCTTGGGTTCTGGCATGGCCGGGTCAATCGTCTCCACCTCTACCAGTCCGGTTCCATTGCTGGCAATCCCAAGCTTCCAGGCTGCGGTATATGACAGATCGATCAAACGGTTGTCATGGAAGGGTCCGCGATCGTTGATTTTGACCACGATATACCGACCATTCTGCAGATTTGTGACGCGGGCATAGGTCGGCAACGGCAATGATTTATGGGCCGCCGTCATACCGTACATGTCATAGGGTTCGCCGCTGCTGGTGCGTTTGCCGTGAAATTTACTGCCATACCAGGATGCAACGCCACGCTCCCGGTAACTCCCACGGTCAGGCAGTGTCTGATACTCCCTGCCGAACACTGTATAGCTGGCCGGATTGCCATAACGGCTCAAAGGCTCCACTCTAGGAATGGCATCAGGGATGCTGTCGATATCCGCCGGTGGTGGAAATGTATGGTCGATACCATCTCTTTCCACAGTCTTCGGGCCGGTGCTGCAAGCTGTAATCAGCAGGGCCAGAATGGAACAGGCTGATAGCCTCGGTAAAAGCTGTTGAATATATGACAACGACATATTTGCTGGTTGATTTTGGTATTATTTGTTTGCCTGCCTGGCAGCCAGGATTTCCTGGCTCAACTGATAAGCCGCCATAGCATACAGATTACTGTGATTGTAGCGGGTTATAACATAAAAGTTATGCAATCCCAGCCAATATTCATCCCGTTCTCCGGCATCGAGTTTGATCAGACTGCTCAGGGCTTCAGGTCCAGGGAGTTCACCGGAGACCGGCTGCAGGCCGCTGGCCTGTAGATCGGCGACCTTAATGCTCGGTTTCATGCCCGCATCGACATACTTTTGCAGTCCACTGCCACCGCTGACTTGCTGAGTGATCTTATCACCGGTTTGCCAACCGTGGCGCTGGAAATAGTTGGCAACGCTGCCAATGATGTCGGCATTGCTGTCCCAGAGGTTGCGGCGTCCATCGCCATCATGATCCACCGCATAGACTCGATAACTGCTGGAGATGAATTGGGGTTGGCCCATGGCTCCAGCGTAGGACCCCTTCGCCTCAGCGGGATCTACCTGTTCTTCCCGGCTCAGCAGCAGAAACTCTTCGAGTTCCCGGCGGAAGAACTTTGCTCTTTTGGGATAACCGAAGGCGAGTGTGGTGAGCGAGTCGAGCACCCGGTAACGGCCCGTGTGTTTTCCGTAGCGTGTCTCCACGCCAATGATCGCAACAATGATCTCCGCTGGAACCCCATATTCCTTTTCCACTTGCGCCAGCAGTTGCTCATTCTCCGCCCAGAATTTTACCCCGCCCTCAATCCTGCCTGGCTTGAGGAAGATCGGGCGGTATTCATGCCAGGGTTTGCCTTCAGCCGGCCGGGAAATCGCTTTGATAATGTCATCGCGGAACTCGGTAGCTGCCAGCATGGCCACCACTTCGTCTTTCTTGAATCCGTGCTTTTCCTCCATCTCAGCGGCGAATGTTTCTATGGCGGACATGGTCGCTGGCGTGTGAGCGCAGGCAGCAGTGGAAAGCAACAACAGGGTCACAAACAGAGTGCGTAATAATATATTCATGGTGTTATGTGGGTAGTAGTTTTCGATGTGTATGGATTGACATGAGGATACCGAAACCTGCGAGTATGGTCACCAGGGAAGTGCCCCCATAACTTATCAGGGGAAGTGGAACGCCGACCACTGGCAGCAGGCCCGTCACCATGCCGGTATTGACGAACAAATAGACGAAAAAAACCAGGGTCAGACTGCCAGACAGCAAACGGCTGTAGGTATCCTGAGCCTGGCTGGCGATGAATAGTCCGCGCATGATTATGAAGAGATACAGGCCCAGCAGGGCGAGAACGCCGACCAGGCCGAATTCCTCCGAGATAACCGCGAATATAAAATCGGTATGGCGCTCCGGGAGGAATTCCAGGTGCGACTGGGTGCCATTCAGCCATCCTTTGCCTCCGATTCCCCCTGATCCAATGGCAATTTTCGACTGGATAATATGATATCCGGCCCCCAGGGGATCGTTTTCCGGATTGAGGAAGGTAATGACCCGCTGGCGCTGGTAATCACGCATCAGAAACCAGACTGCGGGCCCCAGCGCCGCCAGCAGCACGCCGAGCAAGGCGATCAAGCGCCAGCCGATACCGGCAAGAAACAGGGCAAAGACGCCTGCGCTTGCCACCAGCAGTGCAGTACCCAGGTCGGGCTGCTTGGCAATCAGTAATACTGGCACTAAGGTGATGATCCCAGCCACTAACAAGCGGCTGTTATTGGGGGGGAGGCGCTTCTCCGCCAGGTACCAGGCAATCATCATCGGCAGGGTCAGCTTCATCATCTCGGAAGGTTGAAACTGAAACAATCCCAGGTCCAGCCAGCGCTGAGCGCCTTTGCCGAACGCTCCGAACAGAATCACGGCTATCAGCATGGCGATACCAATCAGGAACAGCCAAGGCGACCAGCGGCGCAGATCGTCCGAGTGTATCTGGGCCAGCAATACCATTGCTCCGAAAGCGATACCGAGACGCAGCGCCTGACGCTGGACCAGCTCCATGTCCTGGTCTCCAGCGCTGTATAGAATGACCAGGCCAATACCGGCCAGCAGTAAGAGGCTGGTGAGCAGTGGCAGATCGATATGCATCGAGGACAGCAGGCCGGTCGGACGAGCGGGTTCTGATTCTTGAAACGAGAGGCCAGCACGGGGGATCTTGTTCAAGATCGTTCCCCCGCTACCCTAGCGGTGTCCCGTTGCATTGAGTGCCGGCTGAAGAGGCAAGATAATTATCATATTGTCATTGAATCGAGCTTTGTTCAGTGCGGCTGACTGTCGTTTCATGGAGAAGATACTGATCCATGACCAGGCGCGCAATCGGCGCAGCTACAGAGCCGCCATGACCGCCATTTTCCACAATCACGGCAACTGCTATGCGCGGCATTTCGACCGGGGCAAAGGCGATAAAAAGAGCGTGATCGCGTTTGTGCTTGGCCACGGTCTCCTCGTCATACTCCTCCTCCTGTTTTATTGTAAAGACCTGGGCCGTGCCGGTTTTTCCAGCGATGCGATAGGCGTCACTGCGGATACGTCTGGCGGTGCCGCGCAAACCTTCCACAACATCGGCCATTGAAGCGATGATATCTTCCCAGTGTTGCGGATTGAGTTGCTGAAAAGTTGTCATCTTGATGGCAGTGGGGGTTTGGGTGCCGTCCGGTTTCTCAATACTGGCGACAACACGTGGGTCAATCCTTCTGCCACGATTGGCCAGAGTCGCAGTGGCGACGGCCAGTTGCAGCGGGGTGGTGAGGAAGTAACCCTGGCCGATACCGACGATGAGGGTTTCACCAGGGTACCAGGGTGCGCGTTTTTTGGCGCGTTTCCAATCCCTGCTGGGTAGCAGCCCCGGCAGTTCGCCAAGCAGGTCGATGCCGCTCTTTTCACCGAAACCGAAACCCGCCAAGAAAACCGTGCAGGCGATCGATGCCGAGGGTTCTGGCGAGTTCGTAATAGTACACATCACAAGATTCGACGATGGCTTTGTGCATATCCACCTTGCCATGACCCCATTTCTTCCAATCCCGGTATTTATGTTCCTTGCCGGGGAGCTGGTAGTAGCCTGGGCAGTAAGTTTCCTGGTGAAACTCAACAACCCCTTGTTCAAGGCCAGCCAGTCCGATAAAGGGCTTGACGGTTGAACCCGGAGGATACTGCCCGCGGATTGAGCGGTTGAACAGGGGTTTGTCGATAGAATCACTGAGGGCCCGGTAGGCGTCAACACTGATGCCTTCTACAAACAGGTTGGGATCAAAACCGGGCTTGCTGACCAGGGCTATGACGCCACCTGTCTCTACATCGATGGCAGCCACGGCACCGTTGTATTCCCCCAGCGCATCAAGAGCGGCCTGCTGCAGTTTCAGGTCGAGAAAAAGATGTAGATTGTTACCCGGTAATGGCGCCTGGCTTTCAAGAACACGCAAGACTCTGCCTTTCGCGTTGACCTCGACCTGTTGTAATCCGACACTGCCATGCAGCAGCTGTTCATAGGTTTTTTCTACCCCATTCTTGCCGATGTAGCTGGTGCCGCTGTAGTTTGAGGTATCGATCACCTGCAGTTCTTTCTCGTTGATGCGGGCCACATAGCCCAGCAGATGGGCCGTTTCTTCCTTAAACGGGTATTCACGCAGTAGTTTGGCTTTGACATCGACGCCAGGAAATCGATGCCGGTTGACTGCTATCCGTGAAACTTCTTCGGTGGTCAGGCGAACACGCAATGGAATGCTGTCGAAACGACGGCGTTGTTTGCGTAGTTTATGGAAGCGGGTGATATCCTCGGCTTCAACATTGATGATTTCACTGAGTGACTGAATGGTGAGAGCCAGGTCTGCGGTCTTTTCCGGGATGATTTCGAGGCTATATGCCGGCAGGTTCTGCGCCAGAATTTCGCCGTTGTTGTCGAAGATCAAGCCGCGAGTTGGGGGTAGGGGTTCGATTTTGACCCGGTTGTCCTGGGACAGGGTCTTATAATGGTGATGGCTCTCAACCTGCAGGTAGATAAGGCGCCCCGTCAGCACCAGCAGCAGGATGATGACGATGGCGAGGGAGACTATCGAGCGGCTCAGAAAGAGTTGGCTCTCACGCAGATAGTCTTTGATCGAGAGTTGCTGGTCCATGCCTGTTATCCCACGAAATGCGCATGGGCCGGCCCAGCCATGGGCCGAATCAGCAGGGTTGAAGAATATTCACTAAGCATATTGACGGAATTTCATCTGTCCGGGGTCACCTGCTGTGAGCGGGATGCTTTGGCTTCAACTGACATGGAAACGCCGGCGGATGTCCCGCAGTGTGATGTACACCCAGGGCCAGAGCAGCATACCGATGAGTGGCGTGATCCAGTACCAGAGGGTCGGTGTTGGATAGCCTGCAGCGCCGGCGGACCAGAGGTTTGATAACCGCTCTACCAGCAGCAGGATGAGCACGGTAAACATCTGCTGACGCAGTGGCAGCACCCGCACCCTCCGGTAGAGTTTGAGGGTCAAAAAGGCGATCACGGCGAGCCCCAGGGCGTGTTGCCCAAGCAAGGCGCCGCTGAGCACGTCGAGCAACAAGCCGGATATCCAACCCACTCCGACGCCGATCCTTTCAGGTAGCGCCATGCACCAGTAGATAAGGATCAGCGCTACCCACTGGGGCCGGTAGTCCTGAGCCCATTCCGGAAGCGGCATGATGGTCATGATGAAACCCAGGATGAGCGTGAGGTAGATGATGTAGGTCCGGCCGTTGGCCGCGGCGCGCAATCATTCTCCGGTCTCCATGGTTTCTTCCAGTGCCTGGTTTAGGCTATCGGTGCCCTGCAATGCTGATTCCGCGCTCAAGGTCCATACCAGCAGTACCTCGCGAATCCGGTCAAGATGGGCGGTGGTGCGTGCTGTAACCGAAGCGAAAGGCTGTCCCTGTTCACGCCTTACTTCAGTAACCTTGGCTACCGGGTAACCCGCCGGAAACACCCCTCCCAGCCCGGAGGTGGTGAGCAGGTCCCCTGGTTCGATATCCGCATTATTGGGCAAATGCGGCAGCTCCAGCTGGTTGATCAGGCCGGTGCCGAGGGCGATGGTGCGTAGACCGTTGCGGTTCACCTGGACCGGCAGGGCGTGGCTGGCATCGGTGATCAGCAGGACAGTAGAGGTAAAAGGATTGACGTGCGTGACCTGTCCCACCACAGCGTTTGCATCCAGCACCGGCTGGCCTTCGAAAATCCCTGAACTGTTACCCTGATTGATCAGAACCTGCTGCTGGAACGGGTCCTGTTCAACCGCGATCAGTTCCGCAATCAACACCCGGTCACCCACTTTGAAGGAGGAATCGAGCAGCGCGCGCAGACGCATGTTCTCCGCTTCCAGCGCCTCAAACTTTTGCAGTCTGGCACGCAGTTGGAGGTTTTCTTCATGCAGCCTGACCCGCTCGGATTCTATCTCACTCCGGGAGTTGAAGGCGTTGCTGGCTTCGCCGCTGAGGATAACCGGCAGGCTGGCCAGATACTGAATAGGATAAAGGACGATGGAGAGGGCGGATCGCAGAGACTCCAGATGATTTTGCCGGTGATCCAGTACCATCAGGAGGATGGAGAATATGACTGCAACAATCAGCCGTGAGGTGATCGAAGGACCCTGTGTGAAGATCAGTTTAATAGTAATTTGACTCCTGCGCGGACCAATGATCAGCGTTTCAACAGCGCGACGGCCGGCATACGGCCGTCAAATCAGCACTATTCTACAGTGAACACATCTCCACCACGCTCATCAATCATCTCCAGGGCGCGACCGCCGCCGCGGGCGACGCAGGTCAAGGGGTCTTCCGCGACAATCACCGGCAGGCCGGTCTCTTCCTGCAGCAGACGGTCGATGTCTCTCAACAGGGCGCCGCCGCCGGTGAGCACTATACCCCGTTCCGCCACGTCTGCCCCCAACTCTGGTGGCGTCTGCTCCAGCGCGGTCTTAACCGCCCCCACGATACCTGAGAGTGGCTCCTGCAGAGCTTCGAGTATCTCATTGCTGTTCAGGGTGAAGCTGCGGGGAATGCCTTCCGCCAGGTTGCGTCCTTTTACCTCGATCTCCTTTACCTCGTTACCCGGGTAGGCGGAACCGATCTCTTCCTTGATGCGTTCTGCCGTGGCCTCACCAATCAGGGTGCCGTAGTTGCGACGCACATAATTAATGATCGCCTCGTCAAAACGGTCACCGCCGACCCTTACCGAGTTTGCGTAGACTATGCCATTCAGAGAGATGATCGCTACTTCGGAGGTGCCGCCCCCGATATCCAGCACCATCGAGCCGCGGGCCTCATCCACCGGCAATCCGGCGCCGATGGCGGCGGACATGGGTTCTTCGATCAGGTAGACCTCCCTGGCGCCGGCTCCGGCGGCGGATTCCTTGATCGCCCGTCTCTCCACTTGGGTGGAGCCGCAGGGCACGCACACCAGCACCCGCGGACTGGGTCGGATGATCCGGGTCTCATGCACTTTGTGGATGAAATACTGCAGCATCTTCTCGGTGACGGTGAAATCCGCGATTACGCCCTCTTTCATGGGCCGAATAGCAGTGATGTTGGCCGGGGTGCGGCCCAGCATCTTCTTGGCGTCCTCGCCGACGGCGACGACCGATTTGGCGCCACCCGGTCCGCGGTCCTGGCGGATCGCAACAACAGAGGGTTCATTCAACACGATGCCTTGGCCTCGTGCATAGATCAGTGTATTGGCCGTACCCAGGTCGATGGAGAGATCGTTTGAGAACATGCCTCGGATGCGTCGAAACAGCATAGAATTCTTCGTATGTTGAGTGGGTTAAGGTTTTTCAGGTGTTGGATGGCGGTAGATCAATGTCCGTCTTTAGTTCCAAACGCCAGGGAGAAACCGGAAAAAGAAGCGTAATCTAGCAATGGTACAGGAGTTCGGCAAGAAAACAGTCCGCAAAACTTTTTATTGAATTCTCTTATCAATGGTAAAAAACTGTCTATACTGCAGAGAAAGGCCTAGTGTTTTACTGGGACATAGGTCTCTGTAACCTCATAAACAGTTACCGGAGGTGACTATGGCGATGCCGAAGCCGAATGAAGTTGAAAAGCTGGGTCAGGATATCTGTATGCGGGAGATACCCAAATCAGAACTGGGTGTCTCCGAGGCAGATGATTATATCCTCCATTATTGTGGAACTGAATACTACGCAAAGCAGGCAGAGGATGAGAAAAACAACTCAACCAGCTAACCTGTTTTAACAGAATCACTAATCCTCAATGAGGCCGGACTGATGTCCGGCCTTTTTATTTGACCTGGGAATGTTTCAATCGGACTATGCGAATCAGCCATTCAACTAGTCGATTTCTCCTGATGTGGCTGTGAGTGTCAGGGTTGAGATATCGTAATCACCTGATATTTCCACCCGATCCCCTTCCACAGGAGTAATACTTGTTAGAGAAATATTGATTAATACATCGAGTACGCGGATTAAATCCGGGTCTCCATTGACATCGATTTCTTGCACCAGACCTTCGATTTCATGGACTAAGGGCTCGGGTACAGACTCTCGTTCCAACTTGACAGCCACCCATCCGTTGCCGTCATGGTAAATATCGACATTGACATACTGTCCCTGCAATACTTCTGCAAGGTTGAAGGTCTGGTCGTCCCCTAGATCATCCTCCATGATGGTTGAGCTGTTTACGGCTATGCTTTGGCCCATCAAGGTGATGGTGCCGATATTGATGTCCACCGCATCAACTGCTTCCACACTGGAAGCTATCTCCTGGAGTTCGGACTCTACTGCCTCGAATTCGATCTCGGTGGCCTCGATGATGCCATCAACCATTTTTCCTTCTACTTTCAATTCGCGGCCTTCGATAATTGCTGTCTCATCGACTGTGAGTATTGGCGATATCCACCGGCTGGCCATTGAGGCTGAAGATGTCGCCGGAGAGTGGGGCGGTAACTACGCCTTCCAGTTCGACTTCCTCATCGTTATCTGCAACCTGCAGGTCGCCGTCTCCCTCTAGCTCCACTTCGTCGGCTAAGAATTCTCCACTAAGACGTAAAGCTGTTGCCCTTCACTTCGACATACCAGCCCTCCTGAGGGGCGCCATCGGGAAGGTCGGGATTTTGGGAAAAGTCGATTGTTAGGCTGCCAATGTCAAAGGTCGTACTGGTCAGGTTGCTGACTACACCTTTGACCTCCAAGGGTTCTCCAGCTAGCCAGTTTTGCGCTTTAAGCTCGATTCGTGTGGCGTAGATGGTGCCCGAACCGTCACTGAATCCACTGACTTCCACGATATCATTTTCGCTAAGGTCAGTGATCAGGAGGCTTTGATTTGTACTGTCATCGAAGACTGTGGTCTGATCTACGAGGACGATCTGCTGCATGGTCTCCAGGGTGCCGATCCCATCCGCGTCGAGCTGGTGTGGTGCAGTGATTATCCCCTCAAGTTGATCACTAAAGTCGACTTTAGTGGCTGTTCCTGTAACACCATCGTGATCACCGGTAACTTGAACTACCATTCCCAGTTTGATGTCGTCCTGGGTATAAGATGACTCCGCATCTTCCTCAATGACAAATTCAGCAGTGTCGGTGTCAAATTCAACACCATTGACAAAGATGGAGCCATAACCGCTGACTTTTCCCAGCGACACGCCGGTGCCTCCGATGCCACCTTCAGCGACCTGGGTGTTGCCGCCGCAGCTGTTCAGCAGCGGCAGTGCAATCGCTAATAAGAGCAGTCCAGTAACTCTCATCTCATTTATCCTCGCTCAAGTCCTGCTCAAAGTAGTATATGCCTACTCCTGCCTGCCTGCGGCCTGTTCCTTCAACGGATGGGTTGATATCGCGATCCATTGCGGAAAGATGACGGTCCAGTTCAATGAGCAGGGCCTGGGCCTTCTCCGCGCTCAGCTTTCGAAACTCGGGCAGGGATTCTGCAGGTAGGTTGTCGTACGCTACCTTGCGCTGAAATCTTGGTGTCTGTGAATCCTGCTGGAGATTGTAATCAATAGTCGACAGCAGTGACTGTACATCAGTTCCCAGAATGTGCAATTTGTCTTTCTCACCGGTGCGAGGGACAAAACCATCAGCCATCAGACAGATCTTCTCATTTTCATCCAGGGCTACAGTGCCGACGCGCAACAGTTCGTCGAGAATGGCTCGAGGCGGGATGTCGCCGCTGTGTTTTTTCACCAGATCGCTGAAGTTGTGTTTGCCTGTGTCGAAGTGCAGGCTGGCGGGATGACCTTGTTTATCGTGAAAATGTTTGTCTCTGAGCCAGCCGGAAATGACTCTTGCTGCACGATTGTATTGGTGGGCGATGGCGGTGTCGTCGGGGGTGTCAATCTTTTGCAGGCGGCTGACCTCTTTGCGGGTCAGGCCGGTGATCACAGAAACCCTGGAAACGGTCTGCTTGCGCCCGGGTATACCGAATTCCTTGGTGGCGACATCCATGAACACCCATTTGCTGAGATCAGCGAAATCTCCGTAGGTGATGCCGTTGCGTAACAGGAGCCGCACCAGAGGCCGCAGGAGTTTTAGGATTGCAGCGGAAAGTGTCTTCCTAATGTCGTCTGTCATGGTCTTCCGTTCTGTTGTCCTGAATAGCTTGCCGGGGGCTCCTGGTGCAATTCCGGATGCCAATAAACTTGTTCTTCCTTGACGGGTGATCAAGCTGTGCGTATATGCTATTGAGTGCCAATACCTCTCGATTGCTGGGCCGGCATCCAGAAGACCTGAGGAGTGGGTTTCAGCCATCTGCATGCAATGAATGCAAACAGGCCCCCCAAAAAAATTTCAATAATTTATATGTGTAATTAAGGGCCGGGCCAAGATCTTCAATGATTCAGGCGCAGAAAACCATAATACATGATTTGAGTTGGGAATTTAGTCCCAATCGATAAAAAGATCAAGTCTTTTATTATCTTGAGGGATTATTCAGCTGGTCGTCGTCGGTTTTTCTGGCCTGAATGACTCACCTAAAAGCATCTATTCGATCTGTTTGCCGGCATGTATCGGTCAGGCTAAATGTGGTAGCCTCGTCGGGTTTATCATCACGGGAATCAAGCGGATGTCCTTAGATCGTTCTGATGTAGAAAAAATTGCTCACTTAGCACGGATGGCGCTGGATGAGGAGCAAGTTGGGGCTTATGCGACGGATCTTTCCAATATCCTCGGATTGGTCGAGCAACTGGAGGCAGTGGATACCACCGATGTGACGCCCATGGCGCACCCATTGCACATGGCGCAGCGTCTGCGCAGCGATGAAGTGACGGAAGAAAATCATCGTGATGAATATCAGGCTGTTGCACCTAAGGTTGAAGCCGGGCTTTTCCTGGTTCCCAAGGTTATCGAGTAACGTTTTTATTTAGATTCAGGCTATGCATAACAAAAGTATTGCGGAGCTGGGCGCTGCCTTGCGCGCCGGTGAATTCAGCAGTGTAGAACTGACACGCCATTTCCTCGAGCGTATCGAGAAACTGGATGGGGAGGTCAACAGCTATATCACAGTGACTCCGGAGCTGGCGCTGGCGGCAGCTGATGCAGCCGATCAGCAGATCAAGGCGGGTGATGCGGGACCGTTGGCGGGTATTCCCATCGTGCAGAAAGACATTTTCTGCACCAAAGGCGTACGCACCAGTTGCGGGTCTCGAATGTTGGACAATTTTATCTCACCCTATGATGCCACGGTGGTGGAGAAGCTCAATTCGGCTGGTGTCGTGATGCTCGGAAAGTCGAATATGGATGAGTTCGCCATGGGTTCATCCAACGAGACCAGCTATTACGGCGCTGTGCATAATCCCTGGGACAAGAGCCGGGTGCCGGGTGGATCCTCAGGTGGATCGGCTGCCGCTGTGGCCGGGCGGCTTGCGGTAACCGCGACCGGTACGGATACCGGTGGTTCGATTCGCCAACCCGCCGCGTTATGCGGAATTACCGGGCTCAAGCCGACCTATGGCCGCGTCTCCCGCTTTGGCATGATCGCCTTCGCCTCGAGTCTCGATCAGGCGGGTCCAATGGCTCACAGTGCCGAGGATGCGGCTGTCATGCTGCAGGCCATGGCGGGCTTCGACCCCAAGGATTCCACCAGCGTGGATCAACCGGTACCCGACTATACGTCTGGTTTGAACTATTCTCTGGCCGGACTGAAGATCGGACTGCCAAAGGAGTATTTCGGCACAGGCCTGGATGCAGGGGTCGCTGGCTCCATCGAAGCGGCTATCGGGGAGTACAAAAAACTCGGCGCCGAGCTGGTGGAGATCTCATTGCCTAACTCCGGCCTGGCGGTGCCCACCTATTATGTGGTTGCGCCCGCCGAGTGTTCGTCAAACCTCTCCCGCTTCGACGGGGTGCGATTCGGCCATCGCTGCGACGCGCCGAAAGATCTCGAGGATCTCTACAAACGTTCCCGGGGCGAGGGCTTCGGCGCTGAGGTCAAACGGCGCATCATGATCGGCACCTATGCGCTTTCCGCCGGTTATTACGATGCCTACTACCTGAAGGCGCAACAGACCAGACACCTTATTTCCGACGATTTCAAGCAGGCGTTCGAGAAAGTGGATGTGATCATGGGGCCAACCTCGCCCGGCACCGCTTTTGGACTTGGCGAGAAGGCGGATGATCCGGTGACCATGTATCTGAACGACATCTACACGATTGCCACCAATCTGGCGGGGCTGCCTGGACTCTCACTGCCTGTTGAGCCGGTGAACGGACTGCCGGTTGGCCTGCAGATCATCGGCAACTATTTTGCCGAGGCAAGATTGTTGAATGTTGCGCATCAATTTCAAAAAGTAACCGAGTGGCACAAAGCGGCGCCTTCAGGTTTTTAACTCAAATCAAGGGCAATTAGCATGCAATGGGAAGTCGTCATCGGGCTTGAGATTCACACCCAACTGGCCACCAAATCGAAGATTTTTTCCGCCGCATCGACGGCATACGGGGCCGCGCCCAACACCCAGGCCTGTATCGTGGACCTGGGATTTCCCGGTGTGCTGCCGGTGCTGAACCAGGAAGCGGTCAACATGGCGCTCAAGTTTGGCCTGGCGATCGATGCGGAGATCGGCCATCGCTCAGTGTTCGCGCGCAAAAACTATTTTTATCCCGATCTGCCGAAGGGTTACCAGATCAGTCAATTCGAGCTGCCCATCGTCGGCAGGGGTGAGTTGACCATCGAACTGGAGGATGGCAGCAGCAAGGTGATAGGCGTCACCCGGGCGCATCTGGAGGAGGATGCGGGTAAATCCCTGCATGAGGATTTTCACGGTCTGACGGGTATCGATCTGAACCGTGCCGGCACACCGCTGCTCGAGATTGTCTCCGAACCGGATATGCGCTCGATCAAAGAGGCAGTGGCCTATGCAAAGAAGATTCATCAACTGGTGGTCTATCTCGGCATCTGCGACGGTAACATGCAGGAGGGTTCCTTCCGGGCCGACGCCAACCTCTCTATTCGCCCATTTGGTCAGGAGGAATTTGGTACCCGTACCGAGTTGAAAAACATCAACTCCTTCCGCTTTCTCGAAAAGGCCATGAATTATGAGCTGGACCGCCAGATCGACTTGCTGGAAAGCGGCGGCAAAGTGGTTCAGGAGACTCGTCTGTATGATGCGGACCGGGACGAGACCCGCTCCATGCGCAGCAAGGAGGAGGCCAATGACTATCGTTATTTTCCCGATCCGGATCTGTTGCCGGTGGAGATCACCGATGCGCAACTGGATACCATCCGGGAGACCATGCCGGAACTGCCCCCCGAAAAGCTGGCTCGTTTTGAGCAGGCTTATGGCCTGGGCAAGCAGGACGCCCTGCAACTCACTGCCAGCCGCCCCATGGCGGACTATTACGAAGCGGTGGTCGCAGCAGGTGCAGAGCCCAAGATAGCGGCCAACTGGGTGACAGGCGATCTGGGCGGCGCGCTGAACAAGCAAGGGCTGGAGCTGTCTCAATCTCCGGTGACCCCGCAACAACTGGGTGGACTGCTGCTGCGCATTGCCGACAACACCATCTCCGGCAAGATCGCCAAGCAGGTCTTTGAGAGCATGTGGAATGGGGAGGGGGATGCGGATACGGTGATCGAGGCGAAGGGCCTGAAGCAGATCACCGACAGTGGTGAGATCGAGTCCATTATTGATGGCATCGTTGCCAGCAATCCAAAGCAGGTCGAGCAGTTTCGGGCTGGCAAAGAGAAGCTGTTGGGCTTCTTTGTCGGGCAGGTGATGAAGGCCACCCAGGGCAAAGCCAACCCGGATCAGGTTAACAAGATACTGTTGGGTAAACTGAAACCCTGAGCCGGACCCTTTGGCGGTTTCCACCAGAAACGAGCCCTCTATGGCTCTTTCTCATACCGCGGGTGTCGTGAATACTGTTGTAGGGTGCGCCGTGCGCACCGCGATGCAAATGCTCTAAGTTATTCGGTGCGCGCGGCGCACCCTACATCAAGCGGAACAACCTTGTGCGATACTCTTCATGGCGAGATTATTTATGCTGCCTGGCGGGTGTCCGATAAAGAGATTTTCAGAGATTAGGGACTGAGGGGATTAATCATGCGCAGTGTTTCTGGATTTGGAACGAAGGCAACTGTGTTGCTGATATTGCTGTTCTATTCGGTCGCGAGCTTGGCGACGATCTGGCGGGATCAGACTGTTTCCATGAAGGGCCAGGATGCTGCTGTCGAAGACGTCTACTACCGCGCCCTGCAAGCTGACCATGATGCATTGCAGCAGGCGCTTGCCGCTGCCCCGCTGGAATACACCTCCAGCCAGGGAGCCGAGATCAGCCTGCCCATGCCAGATGGCACCATGCAGCGTTTCGAGGTGGAAAACTCCCCGATCATGGCCCCCGAACTGGCGGCCCGCTATCCGGAGATACAAACTTACCGGGTCAGGGGGTTGGATGATCCCACCGCCAGCGGTCGGCTGGACCTGACTCCCAAAGGCTTTCACGCCATGCTTAGCAGTTCGTCAGGTACGGTCTACATCGACCCGGATCGAGAGCGGCGCTTACCACAGTTACTACCGGCAGGATTATGTGGCGGCCAGCAAGGGAGTGACCGATGAAGAGAGCAGGCCGCACTGTCTGCTTGAGTCCAGCGACTGACGAACTAGCGGCCGCGCGTCCGGCTGAGGTCGTAGCTCAGCGAGTCAGCGGCTCACGCCGGGTCTATCGGCTGGCGTTGGCGGCTACCGGTGAATACACCCAATACCATGGCGGCACGGTGGCCGATGCCCTGGCAGCGATGGTTACGGCCATCAATCGGGTGAATCAGATCTACGGCCGGGATGTGGCGATCCAGTTTGTTCTGGTCTCCACTACCGATTCAGTCATCTATACCGATCCTGATACCGACCCTTACACCAATCTGAGTGGGTTCACCATGCTGACTGAAAATCAGGCCAATCTGGATGCAGTTATCGGTTCAATCAATTACGATATCGGTCATGTCTTCAGTACCGGTGGTGGTGGTATAGCGATAGTCGGCGGAACCTGCCGTGCCGATTTCAAGGCCCAGGGCGTCACAGGCCGTCCCGACCCGGAGGGTGATCTCTTCTATATCGATCTGGTGGCCCATGAGATGGGTCATCAGATGAATGCCCCACATTCCTTCAACGGCACTACGCTGAATTGCGCCGCTCCCAACAGGGTGGCTGAAAGTGCGGTAGAGCCGGGAGGGGGTTCGACCATCATGTCATATGCGGGTATTTGCGGCGTTGAAGATCTGCAGAATAGCGCTGACGCCATTTTTCATTCCCTGAGTATTCAGCAAATAATCGGTTTTTCCACCTCGGGAGCGGGCGCCAGCTGTGGCACACTGAATACAACAGGCAACAATGCACCTGTTGTGAGTGGCGGCAGTGACTACATCATTCCCAGGGAGACCCCCTTTGTGTTGGAGGGAAGTGCCACGGACGTTGATGGAGATACGCTCTCTTATCAGTGGGACCAGATGGATGTCAATGGAACCGCAACCAACCAGCACCACATTTGGGGATGATCTGGGTAACAATCCCATATTCCGATCTTTTTTGCCCAAGGCCACTCCTTTGCGGGTGTTTCCCAGGCTCAGCAGCTTGCTGGTAGGTGATCTGAACCCGCTTGGGGAAACCCTGCCGACAACAACCAGGGACATAAATTTTCGTCTGACTGTTCGTGACGGGGAATCGGGTGTTGCCGAGGATGATGTTGTAATTAACGTCGATAACACCAAGGGACCCTTCAAAATAACGGAACCCCTGGCCAGTGGTTTGAGTAGTGGCCAGACTCTGCCGATCAGTTGGGACAGTGCAGGCACGGAATTGGCGCCGATAAACTGTGCGACAGTGGATATCCATTTGCTGGCATTCAGCAGCGATGAATCGACTTATTGCGAGTATGAATTGGCAACCGCTGTTTCCAACGTGGCTGAATTCAGCCAGCCTATCTTACCCGACCAAGGCACCAGCAAGGGGCGTATCCGGCTGCAATGCAGCAATAATGTTTTCTTTGATATCAATGACAGTGACCTGGTGATTAATGCCCCCAATACGGCTGCCACGGACTGCATCAGTACCGACGGAAGTGTGGTTGCCCATGGGGTGGTTTTCAATGATGCAGACGAAGGCACTAGCATCTTAACCAGCAAAGACGATGGCGGCGGCGGCGCGCTGTTCCTGTTGCCTGCCCTGCTGGGATTTCGCCTGGCCGGGCGCGCCTGGAAAGCCAGGCGCGATCTGCGGCCTGATAGCTCTTACTGGGTCTGTTTCAGGCAGGCATCGAGCATCAGCTGGTTGTATTCGGTGGCGTATTCCTGCGCCGTCTGCAAAAGTTTCAGGTGCATATCCCCGAACACCATGTCGGTGGAGCCCTGCAGATAACGGATGCCGCACACGGTTTTGATCTTCGAGGCCGATTCGGCAGGGACCCCCGGCATGTTCGGGTTGCGGGTCGCCATGGCCAGCAGCCTTTTGTCGCCGCGCTTGATGGCCTGCTCTGCATCTCTGCTGGCATCGGCATTCCGCAGCCAGGAAAGTGAGGTCACTGCTTCCCGTTCCTGGGGTGAGAGGGTCGAGAGGTCGATCTGTTCCGTCTCCTGGCAACCCGTCATGCTGAGAATAATCGCTAACAGTGGAATGATACGCTTCACTCAACGTCCTCTCTTGTGATTTTTGCGACGCCACTTTCCAGTGACCATAGTAATGCCCCGCCCAAGCTGCCGTAAAGGTGTGCATCGACGATGACACGACCTTTTGCAATTGTCTCGCTGCCCGGTATGGGGCCACTGAATTGTTCCCAGGCCAGCTTGGCGGCCACCAGCGATAACAAGAATGCATTGGCGGCGGGTTGTTGCTTGAGTTCCCTGAGCAGGGCCCAGATCAACAGCCCGTGCAGCACGCCGGAGAAGCCTCTGTACCAATCGATCGCCGGAGCTGAACAGGTAGAGGCCGGCGGAAGTGCACAGTGTAAGTAGGATCAGACCGGAAATACAGGCTCTGGTAGGCATGCCATTCCTGAAGAAGAGCTGGTAGATCAGCCAGAACCCGAGCAGATTCATCAGCAGATGGCCCCAGCCCAGGTGTACCAGATGGCCGCTGGTGAGGCGCCAGAACTCGCCGTTCGACAGGCCGGATCTTTGATATTCCATGAGCGACTGCCAGTTTTCCGGACCGAGCATCGGCAGTAACAGAACCGCCGAGACTATCAGTGGGCAGGCCGGAAATGGGTTTGCTGGCGGGTGCAAGGACGGGATTATGATGATTTGCCGCAAACCGGACAGTTGGGGTCCGCTTTGAGTTTCAGGCTGCGCCACTCCATCTGCATGGCATCGAGTATCAGCAATCTGCCGATGAGACTGGTACCGCTGTTGGTGAGGATCTTGATCGCCTCGGTGGCCTGGATGCTGCCAATAATGCCCACCAAGGGCGCCAGCACACCGTTGGCGCTGCAGCTCTCATCCAGTTCACCCCCCTCCGGGTAGAGGCAATGGTAGCAAGGGCCATCCGGTTGCCCGTTAAAAACGCTGACCTGGCCCTCCATGCGAATCGCAGCACCCGAGACCAGCGGGGTGCGGGTGGCATGGCAGGCCCTGTTGATGGCGAATCTGCTGCTGAAATTATCCGTGGCGTCGATCACCAGATCGGCTTGAGCTGCCCGGTCGGTCAACTCGGATTCATCCAGTGGGTGATCGATGGTTTCGATATGGATTTCCGGGTTGAGGGCGAGCAAGGTCTTGCGGGCCGATTCTACCTTGGGGCTATCGATCCGGTCCGTGGTATGGATGATCTGGCGCTGCAGGTTGCTCAGGTCTACCTTGTCGAAATCGACCAGCACCAGGTTGCCGACTCCCGCCGCTGCAAGATACATCGCTACGGGGGCACCCAAACCACCCAGGCCAATGATTAACACTTTCGCCTCTAGGAGTCTTTCCTGGCCGTCTATGCCAATTGAAGGCAGCATGATCTGGCGGCTGTAGCGCAGTAGTTGGTCGTCGTTCACAAGTCAGTTCCCAGCGGAGTGGTGGGAAACCTTAATTGATCAGAGATATTTCCGCCAGTGATTAGGCCGATCGTCGCGGCAACTATGGTCCAGGCGCTGATAGCGGTCTGCAAAAATCTTCCGGGTGCAGTTTGAATTACCATGCAGGCAGCCGTAATTGGCGCGTTGGGTCTCTTCCGTGTAGTAGTGAAGGGTGCGTTTCAAACGGTAGAGCAGGCTGTTGTCGAGATGTAGCCCAATCTCCACCAGGCCGTCTTCGATCTGTTCCAGGGAGATGTCCATCAGGTGGTAGCTGATCTGCAGATGCAGCGGAGTGATGGGTATAACCTTTTGAATTCCTTGAATATCCGACAGCAGAAGCGCAGCGGTCTGCGCTTGATTCGGGTCCGGATGAAGTTCGTTGAAATGAATCTCCCGGTGTTTGGTGAATTCGGGGTTGGCATCTTCCATATGTCATTATCCTAACCCCTGTAAGGAATTAATCAAGATGCAATCCTTGGCGGATTGCGAATTATCATTGACTGGCTTTTAATGGCAATTTCCTGATCAGCCTCAGGGATCAGGCCAACTGCCCTGGCTGACCCGCTCATGGCCGGCAAGGTCCTTGAGGGTTTTGATGCTGCTGAACCCTGCCTCTCGAAAAAGTTTCCTCACCGCTTCACCCTGCTCATGGCCGTGTTCCATCAGTAACCAACCGCCAGGCTGTAGCCATTGTCCGGCCTGCTGCAGGATGCTGCGGATATCATGCAGCCCGTCTGTGCCGGATGCCAACGCCCCGGCGGGTTCACTGGGGAGGTCGCCGACTTTGAGGTGTGGGTCCTGTTCCGGGATGTAGGGTGGATTGCTGACAATCAGGTCATAGACAGCGTCTTCCGGCAGCGCATGGAACCAATGGCCGTGGCGGAAAAAGACATTTTTCAGATTGAGAGCCTGGGCGTTTTCCCGGGCAATCTTCAGGGCGGTATCGGAACGGTCGGTTGCATGCAATATGCAGTCGGGCCGCTCACTGGCGATGGCCAGGGCAATAGCGCCACTGCCGGTGCCCAGATCAGCAACCAGTGAGGGTGTTTTCGCTAGCTGCAGTAGGGCCTGCTCTACCAGTAGCTCTGTCTCAGGGCGAGGGATTAGAGTAGCTGAAGTAACCTTCAGGCTCAGTGACCAGAACTCACGGATGCCGGTGATGTGTGCGATGGGTTCGCCCTCCAGGCGGCGTTTGATCAGGGTCTCAAAGTCGGCCAACTGCCTTTCTGTCAGTAGCTTGTCCGACCAGGCGAAGAGAAAGCTACGGGGTTTTTCCAACAGGTGGCAGAGCAGCACCGCAGCTTCCAGGTCAGGGGTGCTGTGTGGGAGTGACTTGAGCGACTCTGTAGCGTCTTTGAGTGCTTGCTGAATTGTTATCACAGCTTGAGAGTCAAGAATACGAGGTAATGATTGTGTAGGATGCGGTGAAGCATGGACCGCATCAAACATCAAGCGAAAGCTGCGTCCGATGCGGTTTGTAACCTCACCACATCCACCATTGATTGATGAGATCCATAATGTGTTCGGTCATGACTCGCTCATGGCGGCCAGTTCCTCAGCCTGATGCTCCCGAATCAGCGGGTCGATGACCTGCTCTAATCCGCCGGACATGACCTCGTCCAGTTTGTAGAGGGTCAGGTTGATGCGGTGATCTGTGAGCCGGTTCTGCGGGAAGTTGTAGGTGCGGATGCGTTCCGAGCGATCCCCGCTGCCGACCTGAAGCTTTCGGGCGCTGGCCTGTTCACTGGTAACTGCGTCCTGGGCCTGGGAGAGCAGTCTGGCCGACAGCAGGGACATGGCCCGGGCCTTGTTTTTGTGTTGTGAGCGCTCATCCTGGCACTCCACCACGATACCGCTTGGCAGATGGGTGATGCGCACCGCTGAATCGGTCTTGTTGACATGCTGGCCGCCGGCACCTGAGGCGCGGTAGGTGTCGATGCGCAGATCGTTGTTGTTGATCTCGACCTCATCCAGTTCCTGCGCCTCCGGCAGAATGGCGACAGTACAGGCCGAGGTATGGATGCGCCCTTGCGACTCGGTTTCCGGCACCCGCTGGACCCGGTGTGCCCCCGATTCAAATTTCAGTTTCGAGTAGACTGCGTTGCCGCTGATGCGGCAGACGATCTCTTTGTAGCCGCCGTGTTCACCCTGGCTTTCGCTGATGGTCTCGGTCTGCCAACCCTGGTCCTCCGCATAGCGTAGATACATCCGTAGCAGATCGCCGGAGAACAGGGCGGCCTCGGCACCCCCGGTGCCGGCGCGTATCTCCAGAAAGATGTTGCGCTGGTCGTTGGGGTCGGGTGGTATCAACAGCAGTTGCAGCTCGGGCTCCAGTTCGCTGCGGGTCTGCTCCGCCAGAGCCAGCTCTTCCCGGGCCAGGTCAGCCATCTCCGGGTCCTGGAGCATCTCGCGGGCCGCCTCGATATCGCTTTCGGATTGGCTGTAGCGCCGGAAGGACTCGACAACCGGTTCCAGTTGGGCATATTCCCGGCTCAGGTCGCGAAACAGGTTCTGATTACTCTGGGTGTCGGGCTCGGCGAGCAGGGCGGTGATCTCTTCGAATCGCTCGGCGATGTGCTCCAGCTTGCCGCGCAAGGAAGATTTCATGAATTATTATCGATCTTCTTCAACTGAAATATGGTGTTCGCGGCTTCCAATAGTTCGATGTGGCCATTGAAGCCGGCCTGACGCAGTTGGGCGCTGGGGGTATGCAGTAGTTTGTTGGTCAGGGTGCGGGCCAGAAACTGCATCGCCTGTTCCGGAGACTTGCCTTTGTTCAGCTGTTGCATGGCCTTTTGCAGGACCTCATCTCTGAGGTTTTCCGCATGGCAGCGGTAATCCTGGATCAGTTCAACCGCATCCAGCGAGCGCAGCCATCCCATATATTCGTCCACATGGAGGTCGATGATTTCCTCGGCCTGTGCTGCGGCCTCCTGGCGGGAACGCATGTTTTCCTGGATCACCTCCTGCAGGTCATCCACACTGTAAAGGTAGATGTCGCTGAGGTCTGCCACTTCCGGCTCGATGTCGCGTGGAACGGCGATGTCCACCATGAAGATGGGGCGGTGTTTACGCTCTTTCAAGGCACTTTCCACGGTGCCCTTGCCAAGCACCGGCAATGGGCTGGCAGTGGAGGAGATGACAATATCCGCTTCCGGCAGATGTCCGCTCAGCTCGGTCAGCGATATCGCAAAACCTTCAAATTGCGCGGCTAGGGTATGGGCCTTTTCCACCGTGCGGTTGGCGACAATAATGCGCCCGATGCCATTCTGGTGCAGGTGACGGGCGGCCAGTTCGATGGTTTCCCCGGCACCGATCAGCAGGGCAGTCTGGTCTGAAAGGTCGCTGAAAATCTGTTTGGCGAGACTCACGGCGGCAAAGGCGACCGATACCGGGCTGTTGCCAATCGCAGTATCTGTGCGGATCTGCTTGGCGACAGAAAAGGTGTGCTGAAACAGTTTGCACAGCAGTTTGTGTGTGGTTCCGGAAGCGCTGGCAGTCTGAAATGCGGATTTGACCTGACCGAGGATCTGCGGTTCGCCGAGTACCAGTGAATCCAGGCCGCAGGAGACCCGCAGCAGGTGTTTCACGGCATCCTCGTCCAGATGGCTGTACAGGTAAGGGCTTACCCGACCCTGCGGGAGGCCATGGAACTTGCTGATCCAGTCGGCAATGGGTTCATGATCCTCATTGTTGAGCGTGCAGTAGACCTCTGTCCTGTTGCAGGTCGAAAGAATGACGGATTCCTCGACTGCCGGGTGCTCTCCCAGGCTACGCAAGGCGCCAGCTATGATATCCGGGCCGAAAGTCAGCCGCTCCCGGATATCGACCGGTGCGGTTTTGTGATTGAGTCCCAGTGCGAGTATGGACATATAGTTGTTATGGTGTGAATCCAGAAGCAGAATTGTGTTATATCAACGTATTGAATTCAAGTTGGTTTTTTAAAAATGAGAAGACTATCCTCAGACTCTGGGCTCAAAAAGCTCGGAAGACGTCATGGGATTTTATTGCCTGTGGTGGTTGAGTGTTCGGATTATTTGGGCAAAATTTCCCAATATAATGGAAAACCCTAGTTGCGGTTGTCAGTATATATCTGTTACTAATAGTTCGCTGTGTCATAACTTGTTCATTAGTAACAGGTAATTCAATTATATACAGGCGGCAAAAAAAACCGAGCCGTCAGCCAGGAGGACCACTCAATGCAAGTGCGTAAGCTTGTCGCTGCCTTCGCAGCTGTTCCCTTTCTTTTTACCGCTCAGGCGTTTGCCGGGGTCCCGAAAGACCTTCCACTGCCTTCCGGTACTCCCACTGCCAATGAGATCGCCGATCAGGTCTACTTCGTAAACCACTTTTACGCAGTTAAGAGTTACGGAATAACCAATGACAATAAAGACCCGAAGAGGAGTCGCAAGGCAATCCTAGACAGGATTACAATTCTCGTGAATAAGTCCAAGGGCAGTAAACCTGACAACATTACCCTGGAACGTTATCTGAACAATGACTACAGCGATGGTAATACCAACGCTCAGGATATCGCGATCTTTCGTTCCGGTAAGCTGAAGGGCACCGGCATGTTGATCACCGACTTACCGATGACAACAAGAGCCAGGCCTATTCGATCTGGCTGCCTGCACTGCGCAAGATCCGTCGCTTTGCCGAGCCGGCTCATGATGATGCCTGGGGCGGCAGTGACTTCACCTTCGGGGATGTTACTCTGCGCAAGCCAATGCACGAGACCCATGAGCTGCTGGGCACGGAAACCTTCAATCATTGCCTGGGCGCCATCGATAAGGCAGAAGCCAAGAGTAAATATCTGCCTAATCCACCAGACGCGGCCTGCGACCACAAAGGCAAGGAGGTTTACAAGCTCAAGAGTAAGACCAAGAAAGAAAGCTGGTGGTATGACTATCGTATCAGCTACGTCGATACCAAGACCTTTGCCGATTACCGTACCGAATATTTCAAGGGTGACGAGAAGGTTAAAGTGATTGACCGCCACTGGGTCAGTATGGGGCTGGATGATCCGCGTGGTCAGCAATGGGGATACTGGTACGGCCAGACTATGGGTACCGGTCATGAGACCTGGGCCGTTATTCCGGAGGGTGTTACCCAGATCAATCAGGGTTGGGATCCTGATTTCTGGTCAGAATCGACCCTGCGTAAGATCAAGCGTTAAGAATCAAACAGGGGTGCATGCAATATGCACTCCTGATAACAATACTGGCTGAATTGATTTCGGCTGTCTAAGTTTTGCAGTTGGAGAGAAGAAGACCTTCTATCCAGCCTGCTGTATTAAAAGGTTTGGGAGGAAAACTCAAGATGTTTAAGCGATCCGCGCTATTTCAATCCATGCTGCTGGCAATGGTTCTACCGACTGCTGCTCTAGCGGAAGTCGAAGTCGGTGGCTATCTCAAAAATGAAACCGCTGTATTTACCAAGGATGGCCAAGTCACCGGTGAGGCTTCATCCATGCTGGATGAAGAAGGCCACGACAAATTTGACCTGATGAAGTTCGAAAACTCCGCAAGGATTTTTCTGAATGGCGATATTGGTGAAGAGAGCTCCTGGCATGGCGATCTTAACCTGATCTATGACTCGGAAGGCGTCAACAGCTACTACAAAGGCCATGAGAATTACACGCCAGAATGACTGGCTACGGGAACTCTATGTCGACACCAACGCCTTTGGCTGGGACTTCCGTCTGGGTAAACAGCAAGTGGTCTGGGGTACCGCGGATGGTATCAAGCTGCTGGACATCATCAATCCGACCGATTTCCGTGAATTGAATCAAAACGCTACAGAAGATGCCCGGATCCCGATCTGGATGATCAATGCTGAGCGGAATGTGGGGGATAATGGCAATATCCAGCTGATCGTTTCTCAGGTCGAGGAAAATAAGATCCCGGGTCTGAACGAGGATGGTGATGCGGAACATCCTTTTCTCATGAAAGGCGTCGAGGCCATTACCGGGCGGGTCAATGGTTTCAGACATATCACTCCTGCCCTGAGTAATACCGCAGCTACCTTCAATGCGGCGGCTTTTGGTGGAGCATTTACCGGTGGTACGCAGTTGCCATTAGGGCTGAATCTGTTTGGCGGTCTGACGGTTGATGGTTTTGCCAGTGGTACTTGGGATTTTGATGGCTCAACCATTCAACCGGGGACCATGTTTCCTGGATACGTCTTGCTTAATACTTTTGCGCAATTTGGCTTCTCAGATCCCTCAGTTGGATTTGTCGATCCAAATGGAAACTTCGGAATCACTAACCTAATGCCGCTGACAGGATTGGCTCCATTGGACCCGACGGTCACTAGTTGGGAGCCAACCACGGGTAATGCCACATCGGCTTTCGAACATATGACTAACTCCACATTTGCCACGTTCAATACCTTCAGCACATTTGATCCGACCTCAGCGACTTTCTTTACGGGTACGACCACAGAATATGAACGTGATTACCCGGATGACACCGATCTCAATGCTGGTTTTCGCTGGAAACAGGGCCTGGACAATGGCCTGAACTTCTCTGTCAACTATTTTTACCACTACAGTGCAAATCCTGATATTAATCTCAGCTGGCGCAATTCGGCCGGTGAAGAGTTGACTGTGCAGCGCGCACCAACACTCTTTTTTGATTCAAATGGTACACCAGGTCCTCAGCCTGACGATACCTATGTACCAGATGTATCGACCAGCTTGACGAGGGATGAGGCAAGGGCGAATTGGGATCTGGGCAATCCGACCACCATCCTGGTACATGATGATGCCGGTACCTATTATGGAGCGCTCGATCCAACAGCAATCCTGCCAAGTCTGGCGGATGGCAACCCATTCAATGATGCGCCAGTATTTGGGCCTGGAGCCCCTAATTTGCGATTTACCGAGTCCCTGCACAGGGTCAACAGTCTTGGTGCGTCTTTTGACTACGGTATGAGCCTGGGTGATCTTCCAGTCGTTTTGAGAGGTGAGTTCCTCTATGACAAGGACGACAAGCAGCCTGTGGTAGATAAATATCTGCTTTCCATTGGCGATCTGACGAATGCGCTGGTAATGGAAGATGCTGACTATTTCAAGTATGTGCTGGGTGTGGATGTCACCGTATTAACCAACATGTTGGTCAGTGGCCAGTTTATCCAGTTCCGCAATCTCGACTATGTTGATGAACCAGATAAATGCATGACACAGACGGGTATATTGGTTGATTGCAGCCGCTACACCGCGGATTTCGCAACCCTGAGTGTCGGTAATGGGCTTAACCAGGGCTACGAGAACAAAGAGTTCTACTCGCTGTTCTTTTCCAAGCCCTTTGGCAGCTCCCAACAGCATCGCTGGAACAACATCTCTATCTATGAAGAGGGTGGTGGTTTCTGGAACCGCTTCGATGTTGAATACAGCTTCACCGATACGGTGATCGGATCAGCTGAGTGGAATCACTACGGGGGTGATGAAAATACAACCTTCGGTCAGTTCGACGAGTCATCCAATCTGCAGGTCGGCGTCAAGTGGATTTTTGAATAGGCTTTCAATGAATCCCTTGATCTAGTGATGAGGCTGGTCGCCGAAGTCTGACTTCGGATTCCAGCCTCTTTTGTTTCAATTGGCATAGGACAATCGCCATGAGTAGTTCCTCAACTCAAAATTCCGCTAATAACAGCTTGGCTGAACGTTATGCAGATTTCGTCATTCGGTTTCGTTGGCCGTTGATGTTGATTTTATTGGTAGCGACTATCTTGACCGCACTGCAGATCAAGAATCTCGATGTGCGGAATGATCCGGATACCCTGCTGCCGCCGACCAATCGCTATGTAGCCACCAACCTGTATGCCGAGCACAATTTCGGCATGGGCAACCTGATGGTATTCACCCTGCGCATCAAAGAGGGTGATGTCTACCAGGGCTGGTTCATCAATAAGGTGCAGGAAGTGCATCAGCGCCTGGTCGATCTGGATACGGCGCGGGACTCCAACTTCATCGATATCGCCGCCAAGAAGATCAAATACATGGGGGCGGATGAAAATGGTCTGGTCTTCAAGCGCCTGATTCCCACTGAGGGCATCAGCGATGATCCTGCCAAGGCCAAGGAGCAATTGGCCTTTCTCAAGGAAGGTATCGAATCCAACCCGGTGATGGGGCCGATGCTAGTGGGTTTCGAGGACGAAAATGGCAACAAGTGTGAGTTTACTGAAAAAGAAGCGAAGAATTGCATTGCAAAATCTCTTTTCGTAATAGGTGACTACACCGATGAGGTGAAAGAGATCTACCTGCCCTGGGTGCGGGAGGTGCGCGCCCTGATGGACGAGTTCAATGAAGACGCGCGTTTTGAAACGCTGGTCGCCGGCGAACCCTATTTCCTGGCCTGGATGCTCGCCGATCTGGTGAATAAATGGTGGCTGTTCGTCATCTCTTTAGTGATCGTCATCGGTGCTTTGTGGTTCGAGTTCAGGAATTGGCGAGGGGCACTGTTTCCAATGATTGGAGTGGGTGCCACCATCATCCTGACCCTGGGTCTGATGGGCTTTACTGCATTCAAGCTCACCACCATGATGGTCCTGACCCCCATGTTGTTGCTGGCCATTGGTGTAGGCCACTCGGTGCAGGTGACTCGGCGTTTCATGCAGGAGCAGGCAAGTACTGGCGATTGTGAGAAAGCTGCGCATACCGCTATTTCTCATACTATCATCCCGGCTACCCTCGCTATCGTCACCGACATGGTGGGTTTTCTCACCTTGGCAACGGTGGATATCTCCTTTTACAAGGCCTATGCCTATTTCGGTGTGTTCGGCATGCTGACCCTGCTGTTTACTACCACAACCTTGATCCCGCTGTTGATGGTCACCTTTCCATGCAGTAACGCAGAGATGCATTCCGGTGAGGAACGTGGCTGGGAGACAAAGATTGGCAGTGTTATCTCAGGTATGCTGGCCGGACCCGGAAAATGGTTGCCGATCGGTTTTGTGGCGGTGGTGATCGGAGTCTCGACTTACTATACAGACATCCTCAATGGAACCTCAGAGGATCTGATGCCGGGTGTGGAGAAGGGTATCAACTACGCCCGTGCGGCCTTCAAGGAAAAATCGATCACCATTCAGCACATTGAAAAACTGAATACGATCATGCCGGGTGTGATTTCGGTGTCTATTCCTATCCGGGGTAAGGAGGCCGCTGTACCTTTGTGCGATGAGACCTATTTCCCGGAAGAGATCTACGATATCGAGGATCCGGCTGAAAAGCTGGCAGCCTGCAAGGAGCAAAAAGCCAAGCTGTCTTGCTGGGACCCTGATCCCTGCGGTGCCCAAGGCGTCTTCAATGACGCTGAAGTACTGGCGGATATGGAGGCGATGGAAGAGTGGATGCGTGCTCACCCATTCATTGGTTTTACCGGCTCATATGCCCAATACATCCGCCTGGTGAATATGCTGTTGGCAGCCGAGCCGGGCACACAGCCAATCATCGACGACCTGTATATCCCGACCAGCGCCAAATTACGTTCTATCGATCCTGATGATGATCGGGGTGGCGATGATATCGTCCAACTCTATAACGGCCTGTTGGAGACCATGACCGAAGAAGGTGACATGGATTCCTTCGTTTCACCTGACTGGAATGAAGGCGTGATCATGGGTTTCATCAATACTATGGACCCGGTTGAAACCCATCAGGTGACGATGGATATTCAGCAGTATATCGAGGAGCACAAGAACGATCCCGGTTTCCAAAAGGTCAATTTTGGTTTGCGTTCCGGGCCTGTGGATGACCTGTCTGGAGACACCAATGAGCTGTCTGTCGATGGCCCGAATTATGTAAGGCCTGCTGTAGGTGGTTTTCTGGGCGCCACTGAAGCGACTCGGGAAGTGGCCGTGGATAACTGGTTGTCCGGTCCTCTGTTGACTGCCGCAGCCGTCTTTATCATTGCGGCGTTGATTTTCCGTTCAGTAGTAGTTTCACTCATCCTGATGGTATTGCTGTTTATCACCCTGTATGCCCAGTATGGGCTGGGTGGCTATTTCACCTTGGTGAAAAACTGGTCAGGCAATCTGGCATTCCACCTTCAGGTGGCATTGAGTATCGCCATGGGGCTGGGTATCGACTATGGTATCTATATGATGTCGCGGCTCAGGGAGGAGATGCAGGCAACAGCGGGTGACTGGAATCAATCCCTGATAAATACCTTGAATACGACCGGTTCAGCGGTGCTGATATCAGTGATCGTCTTGTTGGGTTGTTTTATTCCGTTATTGAATACTGACCTTGCCAACACCTGGGGGCTTGGTGTTTATATCACGGAGGCCCTGCTGATCGATGTGGTGACGGCATTGACCCTGTTGCCGCTCCTTGTGCTCTGGTTTAAGCCTAAATACATCTTTGGAGAAAAATAAGGCGCGGATGCCAGCTGCCCGGCTAATGGCCGGGCGAATATTGAAAGCCGGCCCAGTGCCGGCTTTTTTCTGCCTGCCATTCATAATGCAAGTGAATCCCGCACGGTGTACGAATTTGGATTGCAGGTCGACCAACAATTATGCAGTTTAGCTAATGGTTCTTTTGCCAGAGATTGAGCAGTTTTTGCGTAAAAGCTAATTTTTTTATCGGGCAGGCATCTACGGGAGGTACTGGTGGAGAATGAGCATCACTCCAGCGTTTGATGACATGCCCGTCAGCCAGTTTTATCAGCCGGCTGGAGGCATTTTTAACATCCGGATCATGTGAAGAGATCAGAAATGTGGTGCCGAATCTGTCATTCAGCTCCTGTAGTAGACATATCAGTTTTTGCGCCGTGACAGTGTCCAAGTTTGCGGTCGGTTCATCGGCCAGGACAATTTTTGGATTGGTTGCCAATGCCCGTGCCACTGCAACGCGCTGTTGCTGTCCGCCCGATAGCTGATCAGGCCGGCGTTTATGTAAATCACCGATGCCCACCTCTTCGAGCCAATGGCTGGCGATATCTAAGCTCTCTTTTTTGCTCGTACCCTGTAGCTGGCAGACATAGGCAACATTTTCCTGTGCGGTAAGGACTTGAATCAGGTTATAGGCTTGAAATACAAACCCGATGTTTTGGCGGCGAAAATGGGTGCGCTCATCCCCACTCATTTGCAGAATATTTCTATTGTTGACAGTTACTCTGCCCCTGTCGGCCGATTCGAGCGCCCCAACCACGTTGA
Organism: uncultured Gammaproteobacteria bacterium; assembly: GCA_963797085.1. GTDB lineage: Bacteria > Pseudomonadota > Gammaproteobacteria > Chromatiales > Chromatiaceae > JASJBU01. Next base: position 196,273 of record CAWCOA010000026.1, on the reverse strand, counting down.
GCAGTGTACTTTTACCTGAGCCAGAACGCCCGGCAAGCACGGTAAAATCCCCTTTATCGATATCCAGGTTTACATTATTCAGTGCTGGAAAGGGCACCCGGCCGACCCAGTAACATTTATAGAGATCACGTACTTGTATGATGGCGTCGTTGCTTGTCTCGTTCATGTTCTTTTATTGGATGCGTATCGACTGAGTGACGGATAGTTTCGTAGCCTTCCATGCTGGGTAGATTCCGGCAATCATGGCAGCAACCAGGGTTGTGCCCAATATCCTCATTGCGGTATCAACGGTGAGCAAAGGATGGATAATCGGGTCCATATAAAAAAACTGAAAGGCATTGGAAAAGTGAGACAGATTGATACCGCTATCACTCAGTGAATAGACCAACAGGCCGCCAGCAAGATAACCAAGCAGGCCCCCCAAGAGGATGAGAAGTACGGCTTCCAACAATAACATGGTAAATATCTGATGTTTTCTAGTGCCGATGGCGATCATGATTCCGAGTTCTTTTTGTCTGTCGTGCAGGGCAATCAACATGGTATTGAGGATTTCGGTGAGGACGAGAAGTACCACCACGAAGATGACCACCAGTCCATAGGCGTCACTAAAATTAAGCCATTGACTGACCATGGGATCGAGTTCCTGCCAGCGCAGAATCTCGTACTTTTTGGCCGATAAATGCTGCGCCAATAACCGGAACAATGTTTCTGTGTTTTCGTGTTGGGCGGCGCGAATCACGATATCGGTTACACTCTGGTCCATGCCGAGCCATTCTTGCGCCGTTTCAAGTGGAATCACTGCCAGGGTACGGTCGATCTGTGGTGCGCCGGTCTCTAGCGTGCCTCGCAGGTAAAACACTTCGGATATCATTTCGCCATTAACATGCTGCGCCATCAGGATCACTTTATCTCCGAGGCTGGCGCCAATGCTTTTGGCGACGATGTTTCCGAGTAACAGGTCATTCGGTATACCGGGATTAAGCCAGCGTCCTGCATGGATGTTCTGGTGCATTGATGTCACCCAGGTCTCCTGTTCCGGGTCTGTTGCCATAATCTGAACGCTGGCGCTGCTGCCTCCTAGGGATGCCAGTCCGGATGTGCGAATGCGCTGGGTCCAGCCAATGATGTCTGGGTGGTTGGTGTGACGCAGGATAACTTCCGGATCAGTGATTCGGTCTTGCAGGTTTTGCGAGGCCTCGAAGCCTTTCGCGTGAACCTGAATGTGACCCGTGAAACTCAGGATGAAGTTGGTCCTCATCTGATTCAGCCAACCGTCATTCAGTGCGCCGAGCAGTGTCAATGTAGAGATGCCGAAGATCATGCTGAGCAGGGTGATTATCGTGCGGCGTTGATTGCGCAGTAGATTGCGTAAGGCTAGATAGAAGTAATAGCCCATGCCCAGGCGTGAACGATCAGCCATTGCGTATCGCCTCGACAGGCTGCAGTTTGCTCGCGCGCCAGGCAGGATAGAGACCCGCCAGAAAAGAGGCAGCCAGGATGCTGGCCACCGTAATGCCGAGATGCTCGAGGTTGAGTTGCGGGTGGATCACAGGGTCGACATAGAAGCGGGAGGTCGCCCCCAAGAGGAGGGAGAGATCGAGACCGGTGTGGTTGGTGGTCAGAACCAGAGTTATGCCGAATAGGCTGCCGACAATTGCCCCGATCAAACCAATCAGTACCGCTTCGACCATCAACATCAAGCCGACCTGCTTGGGTGTGGTGCCGATCGCCATGAAGATCCCCAGCTCTCGGGTTCTTTCGAGCATTGAAAGCAGCATGGTATTGAGTTCACCCGCCAGCACAATGAACAGCACGATGATGACGAAGATATAGAGAAAGCCATTGTGCAGGGTCATCCACTCCTGCACGACTGGAAACATTTCACTCCATGGCATTATCTCCAGGTCTTGGTCGCTCAGCTTGAGCGACAAGCTGTCAGCCAGAGTGATCACTTCATTCTCAGGCACGCGCATGACGATACCAGTGATGCTGTCTGGCATATCCAGCATTTCCTGCAAGGCAATCAGGCTGGTCAAGGCCATGCCCCGGTCGAGCCCCATTTCACCACTGGTGATAATCCCCGCGAGGATAAACTCCTCAGCGACCAATGCGCCGTAACGGTCATATCCCAGTATGACGACAGGGTCGCCGATTTCGACCCTGAGATTTTTTGCTGTGGTGGCGCCCAGGACCAGTGAATATGAATCGTCTGGTTGGAGAAAACGGCCTTCCCCAATGCGTTGAGCGAGTTGCGTGACGGCTGCTTCCTGAGCAGGCTCCATGCCGATCAGCATGACTCCTTCGGTTGTTCGCTCGGAGGTCGCCAGGGCAAAAGTCTCCAGGCGACGCGCCATTTTGGAAACCCCCGCTGCCTGTATCTCATTGATTATCCTGTCTGGTGCTTTGAGGTGCAGGGATAACCGCGGGTGCTCGAAAAAACCTTGCTGGTGGATCTGGATGCTGCCGATGATGGCGTCCTGAAAATTGGCCAGCATATTTCTGTGCAGGCCATCATTGAAGCCCCAGAGAAAGATGAGTGAAGCGAGACCGGCCGCAATAGCACTGATTGTCAAAAGCGTGCGCCGCAAATGGCCCGTCAGGTTACGTAGCGCAACTGCAACGACCACGGAGTTTGCGCTGCGCTGCTTAGGTTTCATGGCTTAGCCCCGTTCTACTTTTTGCTCTTGTGCATTGGCGTGAAGAGTTCTTCATTCAATGCTGTATCGAAATCGATGGATTTCAGCGTAATGGTGGTTCGTTTACCCTCTTCTCTGAGAGACACCATGTTCCAACGGGTGGGCAGGATCCTCCCGTCCATCTCCATAGGTGTATCAAACTCCAGCCTGCGTGCGGGATTGCCTCGTTTGCAGATGTAGGTCACATCGATGGGTGTGCCGTCAGTCCGCAGTCGATGTTCCAGCCTGAGCCAGGATACCGTGGCGTCCGGGTGAGGTATGGATTCGATGCTGATGATCGCATTTTTATCACTACCCTCGCGTTTGGTGATGCGATGAGTGTAGCTGCTGATCATAGAGTCGGTTTCCAGCAAATCCTGATTGTTGAAATCAGAACCCATCCAGGCGTCATGCATCATGGCGGGTGATATGGCAATCTGCCGGCGCAGTTTCGGCAGGTACATTGAAAGCTTGTTGTCGATTTTCAAAAAAACCGTTCCCTTGGTTTTTCGCGGCGAGAGAATTTCCATGCGGAAGCGTTTATTTACATGGTCGTCCAGGCTGCGGAAAGTCATGGTGCGCTGCCAGTCAGGGCGGATGATGTCGACCTGGTATTCAGCCAGCGTGGCTGGAGAGCGCATCAATGCCTCGCTCTTTTGCAGCAACGCAAGAGCTTCTGGCTCACTTTCAGTGCCGCAAGCTGCGCTGGACAAGTGCATCAGCAGGGCGGTTGCAATGTAAAACAGCTTCATTGGTTCGGCCTGTTACGGGTTAGGTAGGTATGAATCAATTATAAGCAAACAATAATATAAATCCAGCTTATCACGTGAATAGTAGAATGAGTTCAAACTGTTTTACAGATGGCAGCTTGCAAGCAAAGCACGGGGAACAGGCCGTGTGTGATGGGGATGAGCCGGGTTATCGGGTGGTATGCAGTTTATTCATTGCACGCTGCATGTTTCCGGAAATGATGTCTTCCAGGCAGTCTGCAGCGTCCTCGAGGTTTTGCTCAATGAGTTTACGATCCGCCTTGGAAGGGCTGTTGACAACATAATTCACCACTGCCCGGCGATCGTTCGGATGATCGATGCCAATCCGCAGGCGATGGAAAGTCCTTGTTGCCGAGTGCGCTCATCATGTCTCTCAAGCCATTATGCCCGGCATGTCCCCCGCCGGACTTGAGTCGGACGGCGCCAGCTGGTAGGTCCAGTTCATCATGGGCAACCAGAATCTCATCGGCTGTGATTCTGAAATAGCTGGCAAGACTGGATACAGACTGGCCACTGCGGTTCATGAAGGTTGAGGGTTTCAGCAGTCGACAGTCCTGGCCGTGCAGGGTCAAGCCGGCAAACCTGTCCATGGTGGCGGGATTCTGCTTTGAAGGTTGCATTGTGGCGCCTGGCGAGGAGGTCTACAAACCAGAAGCCGGCATTGTGCCGGGTCTCTTCGTACTCTTTACCTGGATTGCCCAGGCCAACGATCAATTTGATGGGGGAAGATGACATCTGGAGCTGGATGCTTTGCTGAACATGGAGGACTCAAGGTCCTCCATGTTGCAGTGGATTACTCGATTGCTTCGCCTTCTTCGCCCGCTCCGCCTTCTTCGCCTTCTTCACCTTCCTCTTCCTCACTCAAGTGGACAACGTGGATGTTGGCTATGATGAAGTCTTCACCCTCACTGCTGGGGTATTCTACGCCGGCGGGCAGTTTCAGTTCAGAGAGATGAATGGCGTCGCCAATTTCCATTGCGGACATATCGACCTCGATGAATTCCGGCAGATCCTTCGGCAGACAGCTGATCTCCACGTCGGTCAGCAGATGGCTGGCCTGGCCGCCGGCTTTGATACCGGGGCATGCCTCCTCGTTGATGAAATGTAAAGGTACGTTCAAGCGAATCTTTTCGTCAGCCTGTACACGCAGAAAGTCTGCATGGATGACAAAGGGTTTGGCGGGGTGACGTTGCAGGTCCTTCAGTACCACGGTTTCTTTCTGGCCTGCCAGATTGAGAGTGAGCAGGTTGGAGTAAAAAGCTTGATCCTCCAGCTGGTGAATCAGTTCATGGTGAGCCAGGGAGATCATAGTTGGCTCTCTGGTGGGCGCCATAGAGTATCCCGGGGATTAGTCCGGTCCGACGCAGGCGGCGGCTCGCACCTTTCCCTGTATCGGTCCGTTGTTCAGCGTTTACTGTAAAATTGGCAGACATTGCAATCTCCTGTAATGGTGAGAAACCGCCGCCCCGCGACCTGGACGGCGAGTTTGTTCGCCGTCCTGCGGCGAGCGCGCGATTCTAACAGAAACGCAGGTTTTTTCCAGTGCCTCTCGCAATCTGGTTAGAGTGCTAGGGCCTGGTGGTGTGAAAGTACAAGCGGTGTAAGTTACGAGTATCGAGCCCCGTCATGGAGCCTGTCTTTGCGGTCGGCGGCTGTCTGTCAGTCAATGAACAGCGAACTGACAGACTCCTCGTTACTGACACGACGCATGGTTTCGGCGAGAAGTTCTGCAATGCTGACCTGGCGAATTCGTTCACAGGCGTGGGCTTCTGGAGAAAGTGCTATGGTGTTGGTGACGACCAGTTCGTCCAGTCTGGAGTTGTTGATATTGGCCACCGCAGGGCCAGACAGGACGGGATGGGTGCAGTATGCCACCACTTTGGCTGCGCCGTGTTCCTTCAATGCATTGGCGGCCTGGCAAAGGGTCCCGGCGGTATCCACCAGATCATCAATGATGACACAGCTGCGGCCTTCCACCTTACCAATGATGTTCATGATCTTGGCCTCATTCGGTCGGGGGCGGCGTTTGTCGATGATAGCCAGTTCGGCATCATCCAGGCGCTTGGCCAGCGCACGCGCTCTCACTACACCGCCAACGTCGGGAGAGACCACCATCAGATCGGGATATTTCTGACGCCAGACATCACCTAACAGCAATGGTGAGGCATACACATTGTCTACCGGGGTGTCGAAGAAGCCGACAATCTGGTCAGCGTGCAGGTCGACCGTTAAGACCCGGTTGGCCCCCGCAGCACCGATCATCTTCGCAGCCAGCCGAGCCGTGATCGGCACGCGGGCAGAACGCGGCCGCCGATCCTGTCGCGCATAGCCGAAATAGGGGATCACAGCGGTAATGCGCTTGGCGGATGACCAGCGCATCGCGTCGATCATCACCAGCAGTTCCATGAGGTTTTCATTGGTGGGTGCAGAGGTGGGTTGGACGATAAAAACGTCCCGGCCCCGGACATTTTCCTGGACTTCGGCCATTACTTCGCCATCACTGAAGCGGCCAACGTGTATCTTGCCCAGGGGGATGTTGAGATGTGTGACGATTTCGTTAGTCAGTTCCAGATTCGCATTACCGGAAAAAACCATGATAGAGCTTGAAGGCAAAGCGGCATCCCCTAGGTCATTGAATATCTGTCAGTGAATGGCATGTATTATCAAGCAGTGTGGCGACCAGGACTCAACTGCCATTACAAACCCTATCCGACCTGAATGCCCTGAATCATGCTGGGCTAGTTAGGCTGGAGCCCTGCGCCTGGGACGGTTGATGTCACCAGATACTCATCCTCACAGCAGTGTTTGGCTGGGGCGGTTGGATTCGAACCAACGTATGCCAGGATCAAAACCTGGTGCCTAGCCGCTTGGCGACGCCCCAAAAAAATCATATATATGTCTGACTGACTGCTAACCTTTCCGCCACAGCCGGGTGGTACGATTAGCTCCTCATTCATGGCTCACCCGGCTGGCTCCCTCCGGTCGTTAAAATTCGTACCTGACGAATTTATCTAAGCCTTGCATGCCGGGACCGAATCCCAGTGTCTTACCGTTTGGCGCCCAAGCAGGGTTCAGTTGCTTCTCATTTTGTCGAGTAATGGAGAGCGGTTAGTTCCCCTTGCGACAAATCCCCGCAGGTCACCGGGCAACTGGCTAAACACATCGTTTGCTGCAGCTTCATTTGGGAATGCTGCGAATACACAAGCTCCGGTACCCGTCATTTGCGCCGGCGCATGCCTGTCTAGCCAGTCAAGGGCCTCCGCCACTTGTGGATAAAGCTTGCGCACCACAGGCAGGCAGTCGTTGTTTCTTTCGCCCTCTAGAAAGTCGCGTATTTTGATCCTGGGTGAGTTGCGTGTCAACTCGGGTGACGCAAAGACAGAAGCGGTTGAGACGTGACAATCCGGGGTCAGTATCAGGTACCAGGGTTCAGGCAGGTCTATCGCAAGCAACTGGTCGCCAACGCCTTCAGCCCAGGCGGCCTGACCACCAATGAATACCGGTACGTCAGCACCCAGGGAGATGCCGAGTTCCGCCAATTGTTTCATGTTGAGACGGGTCTCCCAGATCTGGTTGAGGGCAAGCAGGGTCGTAGCGGCATCAGAGCTGCCCCCACCCAGACCGCCGCCCATCGGAAGCCGTTTATCGAGTGTGATCGTGACGCCTTGTTTGTTGTGGGTTTTCACCTGCAACAGGCGGGCCGCGCGGAATGTCAGGTCCTGTTCCTGGGCAACGCCTGGCAATGGGTTGCGGATAACAATCCGGCCATCGGAGCGTGCAGAGAAAAAGAGATGATCCTGATGGTCAAGGAATTGGAAAACTGTCTGTAGCTCATGATAGCCATTGGCGCGGCGACCGACGATGCGCAACAGCAGGTTGAGCTTTGCCGGCGCCGGCCAGGCGGCGCTTGTTTTTGCCATGGATTAGTCAGCGCCAAGCCTTTGCATCACCGGCTTAATGAAGCGGTTGTCTGGTTCCTGCTGATTCGCTTTTCGCCATACATCCAGCGCCTGCTGCTGCTGGCCCATATGCCAGAGTACTTCGCCCAGATGGGAGGCGATCTCAGCATCCGGACTCAATTTCGCTGCCTGGCGTAGATAATTAGCGGCTTGCTCAAGATTGCCCAGGCGGAACTCGATCCAACCCATGCTGTCGAGTATGGCCGGGCTGTTTGGTTTCAGGCTGAGCGCTTTTTGAATGTACATTTTTGCTTCGTCGAGTCGGTCGGTCTGATCTGCCAGGGTATAACCCAGTGCGTTGAGTGCATCAGCGTGATCAGGCTGACGCTTGAGTATGGCGTTGAGGTCTTGCTCCAAAATCTGGATCTGTCCCATATCAGCTGCATTCAGAGCCCGGGCGTAGAGTAGGTCGATGTCGTCCGCATGCAGAGCCAGTCCTCGGTCGTAGACTTGGTTGGCAATGCTGTATTCACCCGCATCACGCAACAATTCAGCCTCGATCAGATGCAGCTTGATGGCATGCTGTGGCAGTTGGATGCGCAGCAGATGCAACAACTCGCGAGCTTCATTGAGCTTCCCTTGTTGTGCCAGTATTCTGGCCATCTGGATTCTGGCATCAGCCTGTTCATTGCCATCTACTTTGTAAAAGTGCTTTAAAGCTGTATCTGGATCTTTTTGTTTTTGCGCTATCAGGCCAAGTTGAAAGTGGGACTCGCCGCGTTTCTTGCCGCTTTTAATTAACTGCTGAAAATAGTTTTTCGCCGACTCGTATTGCTTGAGTTCGGCGGATATGACGCCGAGGGCAAAAATTATGTCTGCATTGTTGGCATGTTGTTGGTTGAGAATCTCAAATTGCGCCAGGGAATTTTCCAGCTGCTGATTTTCAAGCAGTAGTCTTGCATAGGTCAGGCGCAGTTCTGTTTTATCAGGAGCGTTGAGCACGGCCTGTCGGAGTATCTCAAGTCCTGCTTCCTTATCGCCCTGGACAGTCAGAGTGCGGCTGAGCAGCAGCATTCCCATCGGCCAACTGGGTCTATGCAGCAAGGCGCGCCTGATGTTTTGCTCGGCGAGCTGATACTGCTTGGCCTGGTTGGCGGTCAGGGCTAGGGCATAAAGGGCGCTGGGGTCTTCTGTATCGCTGGGGATGACTTGCTGCAATAGGGCAAGTGACTGTTCCGGCGGGCCTGCTTTTTCTGCAATTGCGGCAGCTTTCAGGTAGCCATTTTGATCTTTTTGATTGGCTATTCTCACCACTTCACGCAGATGATGGACGGTTTCAGTGAGTTGTTTTGCATTCGCCGTGAGCAGGGCTGCGATTTGGTTTGCCCCGAGTGAGTTCGGATTCAATTCGATCCAGAGTCGGGTGGCTTGCATGGCTTCGGGGGTTAATTTTGCCTGCAGTGCGAGTTGTGTAGCGCGTTCCGCTGCAGAAGGCGCTCTGGATTGCTCCGCAGCGCGGAAAGCATGGATGAATGCTGTCTGGTAATCCCCGCGTTGGGCTGCAATTTCTGCTGTCAGGGTGTCATAGATCACGCCGCTGCTCAGGGACCCTTGGTTGGGATTGCTGGCCTGCGGTTTCGCCTGAACCTCAGGCTCAGTTGTCTTGGTCGGTAGGGCAAGCTGCGGCTGATTGGCCGCACACCCGAATAATGCGAGTGCGAAAGAGAGTGTCAGAATTGATAATGGCTTATTCATTGCTGTGAGGTGACTCAAAATAATATGACTAGTAATAAAGCTAAACAGTTCCTGCTGCAAGTCTTTATAAATGAGTTTGATTATGATTTTTGCTAAAACTGCCGGGACCAATCCCGCGCACGCTGTTCTGTTTGATCTGCGGGGCCTAAAATAACCCATGATTTTAATGAAATCAGAGTTGACTTTGCTTAGGTGAAACGGCAGAATTCGCTGCTTCCGCTTGGAGGGGTTCCCGAGTGGCCAAAGGGATCAGACTGTAAATCTGACGGCTCCGCCTTCGGAGGTTCGAATCCTCCCCCCTCCACCAGATGCGAAGTGTTATATTTTGGAATCACTTCGGGGTCAGTAAGTACGCCCCGTACTATAGGGGAGGATGAGAACCGATCAGAGGTTCGAAGAAATCGCAGGAGCGATTTCAACGCCGTGTGGAGCACGGCGGCCCGGAGGGCGTAAGGCAGGATGCCTGGAGTAATCCTCCCCCCTCCACCAGATGCGAAGTGTTAAATTTTGGAATCACTTCGGGGTTGGTAAGTACGCCCTGCTGTAGGGGAGGATGAGAACCGATCAGAGGTTCGAAGAAATCGCAGGAGCGATTTCAACGCCGTGTTGAGCACGGCGGCCCGGAGGGCGTAAGGCAGGATGCCTGGAGTAATCCTCCCCCCTCCACCAGATTGGTTAAAGAGATTGGCGGTTTTGGTAAGCGACGCGTCGCTTGGCAGCGCGGGTGTAGTTCAATGGTAGAACTTCAGCCTTCCAAGCTGAATACGTGGGTTCGATTCCCATCACCCGCTCCATACAGTGTAAACCCAGTGCAGAATCGCCTGGGAGGGCCCTGAGTACAGGGTTGAAGTTTTGCCCAGATAGCTCAGTTGGTAGAGCACGCCCTTGGTAAGGGCGAGGTCGGCAGTTCAAATCTGCTTCTGGGCTCCATTGACTAACGGCGTGCAGAAGCGCGCGAATTTACCTTAATATATATAGTATAGAGAACACTGGAGAGCACTCATGTCCAAGGAAAAATTCGAACGCACAAAGCCGCATGTCAACGTGGGAACGATTGGTCATGTAGACCACGGCAAGACCACATTGACAGCGGCGATCACCACCGTCCAGGCGGCCAAATTCGGCGGCGAGAAGCGCGCCTTCGATCAGATCGACAACGCCCCGGAAGAACGTGAGCGTGGTATTACGATTGCCACGGCGCACGTGGAGTACGAGACCGAGAAGCGCCACTATGCGCACGTCGACTGCCCCGGACATGCGGACTATGTAAAGAACATGATCACGGGTGCGGCGCAGATGGACGGCGCGATCCTGGTGGTTTCGGCAGCGGATGGCCCGATGCCCCAGACCCGTGAGCACATCCTGCTCTCGCGTCAGGTGGGTGTGCCCTACATCATTGTCTATCTGAACAAGGCCGACATGGTGGACGACGAAGAGCTGCTGGAGCTGGTTGAGATGGAAGTGCGCGAGCTGCTGGACAGCTACGACTTCCCCGGTGACGACACCCCGATCATCGTGGGATCCGCGCTGAAGGCGCTGGAAGGCGACACCGGTGAAATGGGCAGCCAGTCCATCGACAAACTGATGGAAGCGCTGGACAACTACATTCCGGAGCCGGAGCGCGCCGTTGACGGTGCCTTCCTGATGCCGATCGAGGATGTATTCTCCATCTCCGGACGTGGTACCGTGGTAACCGGACGGATCGAGCGCGGCGTGATCAAGGTCGGCGAAGAGATCGAGATCGTCGGCATCAAAGAGACCGCCAAGACCGTCTGTACTGGCGTCGAGATGTTCCGCAAGCTGCTGGATCAGGGCGAAGCGGGCGACAACGTCGGCGTGCTGTTGCGCGGTACCAAGCGAGAGGAAGTGGAGCGCGGCCAGGTGCTGGCGCATCCAAAGAGCATCACCCCGCACACCCATTTTGAGTGTGAGGTGTACGTACTGAGCAAGGACGAGGGTGGACGCCACACCCCCTTCTTCAACAACTACCGTCCGCAGTTTTACTTTCGGACCACGGACGTGACCGGTGCCTGTGACCTGCCTGAGGGTGTGGAGATGGTCATGCCGGGTGACAACGTAAAGATGGTTGTCAAGTTGATCGCGCCGATTGCGATGGAAGAGGGTCTGCGGTTTGCGATTCGTGAAGGCGGCCGGACCGTAGGCGCCGGTGTAGTCTCCAAGATTGTCGAGTGATCGATTGAGTGTTGCGGGGCCGGTTTCGGTCGGTCCCGCTTTTAGCGTTTTTAGGCCAGTGGCTCAACTGGTAGAGCAGCGGTCTCCAAAACCGCAGGTTGGGGGTTCGAGTCCCTCCTGGCCTGCCATTTTTTCTGGCAAACATAACCTATGAGCGCAAATACTGAAGTTGAAGTATCCGGTATGGATACAGTCAAGCTGCTGATGTCCGTGACGATTATCGTTGCGGCGTTGCTTGGCTTTTATTATTTTGATGCCTATTCTCAACTGCTGCAGAGTCCTTGGGCTTTTAGTCGTTGTTGGTTTGGCGGTGATGATTGCCTACCAGACCGTAGCCGGGAGGCGGGTCTGGCGATTCGCCAGCGATGCTAAGGTCGAAGTACGCAAAGTGGTCTGGCCTAGTCGCCAGGAGACCGTGCAGACTACCCTGATTGTATTCGTGGTCGTGTTGATCATGGGGATCATTCTCTGGTTGTTCGACATGATGCTGGGCGCCATATTGCGCGCCCTGACTGGAGGCTGATTGTGGCGCAACGGTGGTATGTAGTGCATGCCTATTCCGGCTTTGAGCTGCAGGTTCAGCGCTCCCTACTCGAGCGTATAAAGCGTTTTGAAATGGAAGATAAATTCGGTGAGGTGTTGGTCCCCACTGAAGAAGTCGTCGAGATGCGAGCCGGTCAGCAACGAAAAAGCGAACGCAAGTTTTTCCCGGGTTATGTGTTGGTACAGATGGAGATGACCGACGAGACCTGGCATCTGGTGAAGGACGTACCCAAGGTTATGGGTTTTATCGGCGGTACTGGCGACAAACCGGCGCCGATCACCGATAAAGAGGCAGATGCCATCCTGCAGCGGGTTGTGGAAGGTGTCGAGAAGCCCCGCCCGAAGGTGCTTTTCGAGCCGGGCGAGGTGGTTCGCGTCATTGATGGCCCATTCAACGATTTCACCGGCGTGGTGGAAGAGGTCGACTACGAGAAAAGCCGTCTAAAGGTGTCAGTGCTCATCTTTGGCCGCTCGACACCTGTAGATCTCGAATTCGGCCAGGTCGAGAAAGGGTGAGGCAATTATTTAGTCCAGTGGGGAACGCAGCACAGTGATCGAAGTGGCCCGTTTGTACTGACGATCGGAATAATCCAGCCTGATTTATGGGCTGGTCATTAACCTCGAAGTTGATACGTGTTATCCTTCGGGGCTTTTTCAATTGGGGAGTCTGGGTGAAAGTCCCAGACGCTTGCACCCGAAGAGAGGTAAAACATGGCAAAAAAGATCCTGGCTTATATCAAGCTGCAGGTCAAGGCCGGTGAGGCCAATCCGAGTCCGCCTGTCGGTCCCGCACTGGGTCAACATGGCGTCAATATCATGGAATTCTGCAAGGCCTTCAATGCCAAGACCCAGAGTCTGGAGAAGGGCTTGCCTATACCGGTAGTGATCACGGTCTACAGTGACCGCTCGTTCACTTTTATCACCAAGACGCCTCCCGCATCCGTTCTGCTTAAGAAGGCAGCAGGTCTGCAGAAGGGCAGTTCAACCCCGAACACTGTAAAAGTAGGCGACTGTGACCCGGGCTCAGCTGGAAGAGATCGCCACCACCAAGATGCCGGATTTGACTGCGGCAGATATGGATGCAGCAGTGCGTACTATTGCCGGCAGTGCACGGCAGATGGGGCTTGAAGTTGAAGGGGTTGAATAGTCATGGCTAAACAAACCAAACGTATAAAAGCAATCCGTGAAAAAGTTGAAGCCGGAAAGCTATATCCCGCGGAGGATGCGTTTACCTTGCTGAAGGATGTCTCTTCCGTCAAATTCAATGAATCGGTGGAAGTCAGTGTGAATCTGGGTGTCGATGCAAAAAAATCGGATCAGGTCGTGCGCGGTTCCTCTGTGTTGCCGCATGGCATAGGTAAAACCGTGCGTGTTGCTGTATTTACCCAGGGCGCAAATGTGGATGCAGCCAAAGAGGCAGGAGCGGATATCGTCGGTCTCGAAGATCTGGCGGCTGATGTAAAGGCTGGAAAGATGGATTTCGATGTGGTGGTTGCAAGCCCGGATGCAATGAGAGTCGTCGGTCAATTGGGGCAGATTCTTGGTCCGCGCGGCTTGATGCCCAATCCTAAAGTGGGCACGGTCACGCCAAATGTTGCGGAAGCCGTACAGAATGCGAAGGCCGGCCAGGTGCGCTATCGGACCGATAAGGCCGGTATCATCCACTGTTCAATTGGTAAAGTGGATTTTCAACCCGTCAAGTTGAAGGAGAATCTGGAAACTTTGTTGAAAGCGCTGATCAAAGCCAAGCCCAGCTCAGCAAAAGGCGTCTATCTGAAAAAGATAACGGTTTCTTCCACCATGGGCCCAGGATTAGCGCTGGATCAGGCCAGTCTAACGGTTTAATTTTTTTATCTGCCCGATGTTCTACTCAGGATATCGGGTGGGGCAGGAACTTTGGGGTATCGGTTCTGCCGGTGCCGTCAAAGACCGCAGGTGCGCCAGTTAGCGCTTAATTGACGCCTGCGCAGACGGTGCAAACCCAAATCAGGATGCTTCCTGGTGATGGTGCGCATTGAGGTGCGATGTATCGCTACATCGTTTACGTAACTGAGAAATGGTTCTTCCGTTTCTCGCATTATCAGGAGGTGACGACTTTGGCACTCAATCTAGAGCAGAAGAAAGCCATCGTCGCCGAAGTCAGTGACGTAGCAAGCAGTGCGTTTTCCGCAGTTGCCGCTGAGTATAGGGGACTGACCGTTGAGCAGATGACCGAATTGCGCCGTGAAGCGCGCAATAATGGTGTCTATCTCCGCGTGATCAAGAATTCTCTTGCCAGACGGGCCGTGGAAGGCACCGAATTTGCCTGCATGCAGGAGGGGTTGACGGGTCCGTTGATCCTGGCCTTCTCGCAGGAGGATCCGGGTGCTGCCGCTCGCGTCATCAAGGACTTCGCCAAAGGGCATGAGCATTTGCAGGTCAAGCTGGTTTCAATCGGAGGTCAAATGTTGGCGCCGAGTGAACTGGATACCCTCGCTAAAATGCCGACCTATGACCAGGCTATCAGCATGTTGATGGCGGTCATGAAGGCCCCGGTGGAGAAGCTTGCGCGCACCATGAAAGAGGTGCCCGGCAAGTTGGTCCGGACTGTGGCGGCAATCAAAGACGCCAAAGAGGCGGCTTAACCGGCTTTATTTTTTATCGTTTTTTCGTGCTTATTAAATTTTTTAGGAGTTAACCAATGGCCGTATCTAAAGAAGAGATCCTGGAGGCTATTGCCGAGATGTCCGTAATGGACGTTGTCGCGCTGATCGAAGCCATGGAAGAGAAATTTGGGGTAACCGCTGCTGCTGCAGTGGCGGCTGCGCCAGCTGCAGCCGGTGTCGGTGAAGCCGCTGCCGAAGAGAAGACCGAGTTCGACGTAGTTCTGGCTGAATTCGGCGGCAATAAGATCGCCGTGATCAAGACCGTACGCGCCATGACCGGCCTGGGTCTGAAAGAGGCCAAAGAGGCCGTCGAGGGTGCGCCTACCACAGTCAAGGAAGGCGTTTCCAAGGAAGAGGCTGCAGAAGCCGTGAAACAACTTGAAGAGGCTGGCGCTAAAGCTGAAATCAAGTAATTCTGTACTCGATCGATTGAAAACTGCGTGATCGGGCTGGTGGCGTTTCGTCACCGGCCTTTTCCCGCTTGTTGGACGTAGTTTGATTAATATTTTAGCGTCCAATAAATAGGGGACTCACTGGTTTGTAGAACCAGGACAGGAAGTCAGCATATTTCGTTCATCTTGCATTGCACGCTTCAGCGGGGTGCAGGATAGCACACGAATCACCAAGCCTTTGACACTGAGGGATGGCAGCATGGCCTATTCGTTCACCGAGAAAAAGCGTATCCGCAAAGATTTCGGAAAGCGTCCAAGTATTCTGGACGTGCCTTTTCTGCTTGCGACACAGATAAACTCCTACCGTGATTTTCTGCAGGATGGTGTACCTGCGAATAAGCGCCAAGACGTGGGTCTGCATGCAGCCTTCAAGTCTGTTTTACCAATCACCAGCTATTCGGGCAATGCGGTCCTCGAATATGTCAACTACCGCCTGGGTGAACCTGTGTTCGACGTCAGAGAGTGTCAATTGCGTGGCACCACCTATGCGGCGCCGCTGCGTGTTCTGGTGCGCCTGGTCATCTATGACAAGGAAGCTCCAGCCGGGGCCAAAGTTGTCAAGGACATCCGTGAGCAGGAAGTCTACATGGGTGAGCTGCCCCTGATGACGGATACCGGCACCTTCGTGATCAACGGCACCGAGCGGGTCATCGTTTCCCAGTTGCATCGCTCCCCGGGTGTGTTTTTCGATCATGACAAGGGCAAGACTCACTCCTCGGGTAAGCTGCTTTTTTCCGCGCGTGTCATACCCTATCGGGGTTCCTGGCTTGATTTCGAATTTGATCCCAAGGATAACGTCTTCGTGCGCATCGACCGGCGTCGTAAACTCCCGGCCACCATCCTGCTGCGCGCCCTGGGCTTCGATAGCGAACAGATCCTGGAGATGTTCTTTGAGACTGACACATTCAGCCTGACCAAGCGCACCCTGAAGGTGGATCTGGTGCCTGAGCGACTGCGTGGCGAAACGGTCACCTTTGATATCAGTGAAGGTGGAGAAGTTATCGTTGAAGCCGGACGTCGTGTCACTGCCCGCCACATCCGCCAGCTTGAGAAAGCCGGCGTCAAAAAGCTCGATGTGCCCCGTGAATTCATCTATGGCAAGGTCCTGGCCCACAATGTGGTGGACAAGGAGACCGGTGAGCTGATTGCAGAAGCCAACATGGAGATCACCGAAGAGTTGTTTGATCTGCTGATCGAAAAAGGCATCAAGAAGCTCAAGACACTGTTCACCAATGATCTTGATCATGGGCCTTTTCTCTCAGATACTCTGCGTATCGATGCGACTACCAATGAGCTGGAAGCCCAGGTGGAGATCTATCGGATGATGCGCCCCGGTGAGCCGCCGACCAAAGAAGCAGCGCAGAATCTGTTCAATAACCTGTTTTTTACCCCAGACCGTTACGACCTCTCTGCGGTAGGCCGGATGAAGTTCAACCGTCGCCTGAGTCGTGATAATGAAGAGGGTGAAGGGATTCTCTCCAAAGAAGACATCGTCGATGTGTTGAGAGAGCTGATCGATATCCGTAACGGTAATGGTGTGGTGGATGACATCGATCACTTGGGCAACCGCCGTATCCGTTGTGTGGGTGAGATGGCGGAGAACCAGTTCCGGGTCGGACTGGTGCGTGTGGAGCGTGCGGTCAAGGAGCGTCTGACCCAGGCAGAGTCGGAAGGATTAATGCCCCAGGAGATGATCAACGCCAAGCCGGTATCGGCAGCGATCAAGGAATTTTTTGGCTCAAGCCAGCTGTCTCAGTTCATGGACCAGAACAATCCTTTGTCTGAGGTGACCCATAAACGCCGTGTCTCGGCTCTGGGCCCGGGTGGCTTGGCCCGGGAGCGCGCCGGTTTCGAGGTGCGGGACGTGCACCCCACCCATTACGGCAGGGTCTGCCCCATCGAGACGCCTGAAGGACCTAATATCGGTTTGATCAACTCTTTGGCGGTCTATTCTCGCACCAACCGGTATGGTTTCCTGGAGACCCCCTATCGTAAGGTCGAGGACTGCAAGGTAACCTCGCAGATCGATTATCTCTCGGCGATCGAGGAGGGGCGTTTTGTCATCGCCCAGGCCAACGCCAACATGGATGAGGAAGGCAAGCTGACGGACGAACTGGTTTCATCACGCTATCAAAACGAATTTACCCTGTCCTCACCCGACAAGGTGCAATATCTCGACGTATCGCCGAAACAGATCGTCTCCGTGGCGGCATCTATGATTCCATTCCTGGAGCACGATGATGCGAACCGTGCCTTGATGGGTTCCAACATGCAGCGCCAGGCGGTGCCGACCCTACGCGCTGAAAAGCCCCTGGTGGGTACGGGGATGGAGCGCGTGGTCGCGGTAGACTCCGGTGTCACCGTGGTGGCCAAGCGTGGCGGAGACATCGAATCGGTGGACGCCGCGCGTATCGTGGTGCGGGTGAATGACGATGAGACCGAGGCCGGTGAATCCGGTGTGGATATCTACAACCTGACTAAATACACCCGCTCCAATCAGAATACCTGTATCAATCAGCGTCCACTGGTGAATGTCGGCAATGAGATCGCCAGGGGTGACGTGCTGGCGGACGGCCCCTCCACCGACATGGGTGAATTGGCCCTAGGACAGAATCTGCGGGTCGCCTTCATGCCCTGGAACGGCTACAACTTCGAGGACTCCATCCTGATCTCTGAACGGGTAGTGGATGAGGATCGTTTTACCTCGATACACATCGAAGAGATGACCTGCATGGCCCGCGATACCAAACTGGGCCCGGAGGAGATTACCGGCGATATTCCCAATGTGGGTGAAGCGGCACTTTCCAAGCTGGATGAGTCCGGCATCGTCTACATCGGCGCGGAAGTTCGGGAAGGAGACATTCTGGTTGGCAAGGTCACGCCAAAAGGTGAATCTCAACTCACGCCGGAAGAGAAGTTGCTGCGCGCCATCTTTGGTGAAAAGGCCTCAGATGTGAAAGACACCTCCCTACGCGCCTCGTCCGGCCGAGTGGGTACGGTTATCGACGTGCAGGTATTCACCCGTGACGGTGTGGAAAAGGACGCCCGCGCCATTCAGATCGAGGATTCGGAACTGCTGCGGGTGCGCAAGGACCTGGATGATCAGCTGCGAATCATGGAAGAGGATACCTTCCAGCGTGTTGAAAAGATGCTGCTGGGCAAGCTGGTTGATGGGGGTCCGAACAATCTCGCTGCAGGAACCAAGGTCACCAAGACCTATCTGAATGAACTGGAGCGTGACCGCTGGTTCGAGATTCGTCTGCGCAAGGAGGAGACAGCCACGCAGCTGGAGGCGATTGCAGAACAGGTTAAAGCTCAGCGTGAGTCTTTTCGTGAGAAGTTCGAGGAGAAAAGACGCAAGTTGACCGCTGGAGACGACCTGGCGCCCGGCGTGCTGAAGATGGTCAAGGTCTATGTGGCAGTGAAACGCCGTGTCCAGCCGGGTGACAAAATGGCCGGCCGTCACGGCAACAAGGGTGTTATTTCCACCATCGTGCCAGTGGAGGATATGCCGTTCGACGAGCACGGAGAACCGGTGGATATCGTCCTCAACCCGCTTGGCGTGCCTTCGCGGATGAACGTCGGACAGGTGTTGGAGACCCATCTTGGCTTTGCCGCCAAGGGCGTGGGGCGCAAGATTGGCGCCTTGCTCGAAGCGCAGGCGGAGATGGCCGAACTGCGTGGCTACCTGGATAAGATCTACAACACCAGCGGTAAATCGGAAGATCTCGATTCGATGACTGATGAAGAGATCGTGGCGATGTGTCGCAACCTGAAGGGTGGTGTGCCGATGGCGACACCGGTGTTCGATGGCGCCCATGAATCCGAAGTAAAGCACATGCTGGAGTTGGCGGGCCTGCCGGAAAGCGGTCAGTGCACCTTGTTCGACGGCCGTACCGGCGAGTCTTTCCAGCGGCCGGTGACTGTCGGCTATATGTACATGCTGAAGTTGAATCATCTGGTGGATGACAAGATGCATGCCCGTTCAACCGGTCCCTACAGCCTGGTTACTCAACAACCGTTGGGCGGTAAGGCGCAGTTTGGCGGCCAGCGCTTCGGTGAGATGGAGGTCTGGGCCCTGGAGGCCTATGGCGCTGCCTACACGCTGCAAGAGATGCTCACCGTCAAGTCGGACGATGTGAACGGCCGTACCCGGATGTACAAAAACATCGTGGATGGCAACCATCAGATGGAGGCCGGTATGCCCGAGTCGTTTAACGTGTTGGTGAAGGAGATTCGCTCTCTGGGTATCAATATTGAATTGGAACAGGACTGAGTGGCTGACTGAAGTCAGTTACCGTTTGCAGGAGATACGATCTTGAAAGATCTATTAAATATTCTGAAACAGCAGGGCCAGACTGAAGACTTTGATGCGATTCGCATCGGTCTGGCCTCCCCCGACATGGTCCGGTCCTGGTCCTACGGTGAGGTCAAGAAACCGGAGACCATCAATTACCGCACCTTCAAGCCCGAGCGGGACGGTTTATTCTGCGCCAAGATTTTTGGCCCGACCAGCGACTACGAGTGCCTGTGTGGTAAATACAAAAGGCTCAAGCATCGTGGCGTGGTTTGTGAGAAGTGCGGGGTGGAAGTCACCCTGGCCAAGGTGCGCCGCGAACGTATGGGGCATATCGAACTGGCCAGCCCGGTGGCGCATATCTGGTTTCTGAAATCTCTGCCGTCGCGTATTGGCTTGCTGATGGACATGACCCTGCGCGACATTGAGCGGGTGCTCTATTTCGAGTCCTTCGTGGTGGTCGATCCCGGGATGACGCCATTGGAGCGCGGACAGCTGCTCACCGACGAGCAGTATCTGGATGCGATCGAGGAGAATGGTGACGAGTTCGACGCCCGGATGGGCGCCGAAGCGGTCTATGAGCTGCTGAAGACCATCGATATCCCGGCAGAGATCAAACGTCTTCGGGAAGACATTGATGGCACCAATTCCGAGACCAAAATCAAAAAGTTCACCAAGCGCTTGAAACTGCTGGAATCTCTGAATGGTTCCGGCAACCGGCCTGAATGGATGGTGATGACCGTTTTACCGGTGCTGCCTCCGGAACTGAGGCCGCTGGTGCCCCTGGACGGTGGTCGCTTCGCCACCTCGGATCTGAACGATCTCTATCGGCGGGTGATCAACCGCAATAATCGTCTGAAAAGACTGCTGGATCTGAACGCGCCAGACATCATCGTGCGCAATGAAAAGCGCATGCTGCAGGAGTCTGTGGATGCACTATTGGATAACGGTCGGCGTGGCCGGGCCATTACCGGCACCAACCGCCGTCCATTGAAATCCCTGGCCGATATGATCAAGGGTAAGCAGGGTCGCTTCCGTCAGAACCTGCTGGGTAAGCGCGTCGACTATTCAGGCCGTTCGGTTATCGTAGTGGGCCCGACGCTGAAACTGCATCAGTGTGGTCTGCCGAAAAAGATGGCTTTGGAATTGTTTAAACCCTTTATTTTCAGCAAGCTGCAGCTGCGAGGGCTGGCGACGACGATCAAGGCGGCCAAAAAGCTCGTGGAGCGTGGCACCGCAGAGGTCTGGGATATCCTGGAAGAGGTAATCCGTGAACACCCAGTGATGCTGAACCGCGCGCCGACCCTGCACCGATTGGGTATACAGGCCTTCGAGCCGGTGTTGATCGAGGGAAAGGCGATCCAGCTGCATCCGTTGGTATGTACCGCATTCAACGCTGACTTTGACGGTGACCAGATGGCGGTGCATGTACCGCTGTCCATCGAGGCTCAGCTCGAAGCACGTAGCCTGATGATGGCCACCAACAACATCCTCTCTCCGGCAAATGGCGACCCGATTATTGTGCCCTCTCAGGATGTGGTGCTGGGTCTCTATTTTATGACCCGCGACCGCATCAATGCCAAAGGTGAGGGTATGGCCTTCTCTGACGCTATGGAGGCAAAGCGCGCCTATGAGTCTGGCCATGCCGATTTGCAGGCAAAAGTTAAGGTTCGAATACAGGAAGTGCTGCTGAGCGAAGATGGCAGCAGGGTGGAGCAGACCAGGCTGGTCGATACCACCATTGGCCGTACGATCGTCTACGGGATCGTGCCTGATGGCCTGCCCTATGAGTTAGTCGACCGGGCGATGGGCAAGAAGTATATCTCCAACCTCATCAATGCCTGCTATCGTCGTCTCGGTCTGAAAGACACGGTTATTTTCGCCGATCAGCTGATGTACATGGGTTTCCGGTATGCCACTCGGGCCGCAGTTTCATTCTGCTCCAATGACATGGTGGTGCCTGATGAGAAGGAGGCTATCCTGGCGCGGGCTGAAAACGAGGTGAAGGAGATTCAGAACCAGTACACCTCAGGTTTGGTGACCAATGGTGAGCGATATAACAAGGTCGTTGATATCTGGTCCCATACCAATGATCAGGTGGCAAAGGCGATGATGTCCAAACTGGGTAAGGAAAAGGTGACTGACCGAGATGGCAACGAGGTCGAGCAGGACTCCTTCAACTCCGTGTATATGATGGCTGACTCCGGAGCCCGTGGTTCCGCGGCGCAGATCAGGCAGCTGGCCGGTATGCGCGGACTGATGGCAAAACCGGATGGTTCCATCATCGAGACGCCGATTACCGCCAATTTCCGCGAAGGCTTGGACGTGCTGCAGTACTTCATCTCGACCCATGGTGCACGCAAGGGGCTTGCAGATACCGCACTGAAGACAGCCAACTCCGGTTATCTAACCCGACGCCTGGTGGATGTCGCGCAGGATATGGTGGTGCTGGAAGAGGATTGCGGCACCAATGAAGGAGTGCTCATGCAGCCTATCATCGAGGGTGGTGATGTGGTTGAGCCTCTGCGCGATCGGATTCTTGGTCGGGTGCTTGCCGTCGATGCTCATCCACCCGGCAGTGATGAGGTGGTCTGCGAAGCAGGCACCTTGCTCGACGAGGAGCTGGTCGAAAAACTAGAGACCATCGGTGTGGACCAAGTGATAGTGCGTTCCGCGATTACCTGCCAGGCGCAGGTGGGCGCCTGTTCCAAATGTTACGGCCGTGATCTGGCGCGGGGCCATAAAGTCAACATGGGTGAGTCGGTGGGTGTTATTGCTGCCCAGTCAATTGGTGAACCGGGCACCCAGCTTACCATGCGCACCTTCCATATCGGTGGCGCTGCCTCCCGTTCCGCCTCGGTGAACAATATTCAGGTCAAGGCAGGCGGTGTTGTCCGCTTGCATAACATCAAGACGGTCAAGCACTCCAGTGGCCATCTGGTGGCAACATCGCGTTCCGGAGAACTGACCATCCTGGATGATGTGGGGCGTGAGCGTGAAAGATACAAAGTGCCTTATGGCGCGGTCCTCATGGTAGAGGAAGATACTGCCGTGCAGGGTGGTCAGATTGTCGCCAACTGGGACCCGCACACTCATCCGGTTATCACCGAGGTGGCGGGTGTGCTGCGCTATGTCGATTTCGTGGATGGCGTAACTGTACAGAAACAGATCGATGAGGTGACTGGTCTCAGCTCCCTTGAGGTTATAGATCCCAAACAGCGTCCCGCGGCCGGTAAGGATGTTCGGCCGATGGTGAAGTTGGTGGATGCGGACGGCAATGACTTGAACATCGCGGGTACCGATATCCCGGCTCACTACTTTCTGCCGGCAAATGCAGTGGTCAATGTAGAGGATGAAGCGGATGTGGGCGTGGGCGATGTGCTGGCGCGTATTCCACAGGAATCATCCAAGACCCGCGACATCACCGGTGGTTTGCCCCGCGTGGCTGATCTGTTCGAGGCGCGTAAACCAAAGGATCCGGCGATTCTGGCGGAGGCCAGCGGTACCGTCAGCTTCGGCAAGGATACCAAAGGTAAACAGCGCCTGATCATTACCGATGCCGAGGGTGAACAGCATGAAGAATTGATACCGAAGTGGCGACATGTGAATGTGTATGAAGGCGAACAGGTAGAAAAGGGTGAAATGATCTCCGATGGAGAGTTGAACCCGCACGATATCCTGCGTCTGCGAGGGGTGACAAATCTCGCGGAGTATCTGGTCAAGGAGATCCAGGATGTTTATCGCCTGCAAGGCGTGAAGATCAACGATAAACATATCGAAGTGATCATTCGTCAGATGTTGCGCAAGGTAGAGGTTAGCAATGTAGGAGACAGTCGCTTCCTGAAAGGTGAGCAGGTCGAGAAGTCCTCAATCCAGGAAGAGAATGAAGCATTACGCGCTGCCGGCAAGTACGCAGCACTCTTCGAACCTCTACTACTGGGTATTACCAAGGCTTCCCTGGCAACCGAGTCGTTCATTTCTGCGGCATCATTCCAGGAGACAACCCGGGTTCTGACAGAAGCGTCGGTACGCGGATTGTCTGACAGGCTGCATGGACTCAAGGAAAATGTCATCGTTGGACGACTAATACCTTCGGGTACAGGTCTCTCGTATCATACAGACCGCCGTCGCCAGCGCATGGAGATGCAGGCGGAAGTCGAGACCAAGCCGGAACTGGTTGTTGAAGAGGTGGAACAGGCCTTCAAAGAGGCCCTTAATACGCCTGAAGCAGAATAAGCTACAAGCAGCGAGATGATTTGATCTCACTAGATGTAAGACCAACTTGACAACACATGGGAGCAAGCATAGAATGCGCGCTCTCTGACAGGCCGGCCCATTGCCGGCCTGTCGTTTCTAGTGCTCTCCAGCGCGCTTCGGTGGCGCAAAGAGCCAAAGCCAAATGCCAGAGAATTCGTGACTTCCGGCGCTTTTTTTTCTGCGGACCGGGCAGGCATCGACTACTCCGAAATTTAGTGTATTGAGAACATCAGCGTCCCTGGAGACGGATATAGATGGCAACGATTAACCAACTGGTGCGTAAGCCCAGGAAACGGAAACCCGCGAAGAGTAATGTACCGGCGCTTAATGCCTGCCCGCAGAAACGCGGCGTATGCACTCGCGTATACACCACTACTCCGAAAAAACCGAACTCAGCCTTGCGTAAGGTAGCACGTGTGCGCTTAACCAATGGCTTCGAGGTCACCAGTTATATCGGTGGTGAAGGGCATAACCTCCAAGAGCACTCGGTTGTGCTGATCCGGGGTGGACGTGTAAAGGACCTTCCGGGTGTGCGTTATCACGTAGTGCGCGGCAGTCTGGATACGTCCGGTGTTGAGAGTCGTCGCCAGGCGCGGTCGAAATATGGCGCCAAGCGGCCAAAAAGCTAAGCATCCAGTAACGAATATTTATTCAGTGAATTTGAGATAGAGCAATGCCAAGAAGACGTATTCCAGCCCGAAAGGAAACCCTGCCAGATCCTAAGTATGGTAGTGAGTTGTTGGCAAAATTCATCAATATGGTGATGGTCGACGGCAAGAAGTCGGTGGCTGAAAAGATCCTTTATGTGGCTCTGGACCAGGTGGTTGAGAAGCGCTCGGGAGAGGCCCTGGATCTACTTGATACTGCGTTGGAAAATGTCCGTCCAGTGGTCGAGGTTAAGTCCCGCCGTGTGGGTGGTGCGACCTATCAGGTACCGGTGGAAGTACGCCCGAACCGACGCAATTCACTAGCGATGCGCTGGCTCATTGATGCAGCCCGTAAGCGCGGTGAAAAATCGATGGCTATGCGGCTTGCAGGTGAACTCATGGACGCCTCGGAAAACAAAGGTGCGGCCGTCAAAAAGAAAGATGACACCCATCGCATGGCAGAAGCCAATAAGGCATTCTCACACTACCGCTGGTAAGCGGTTTTTAACCCTAAACTCAAGCTCTTTAAAAACAGGTTGGTAACGTGGCACGGAAAACTCCTATCGAGCGCTATCGCAATATCGGCATCATGGCGCACATCGATGCAGGTAAGACGACTACCACTGAGCGCGTGCTCTATTACACGGGCGTCTCTCACAAGATAGGTGAGGTGCATGACGGTGCTGCTACCATGGATTGGATGGAGCAGGAGCAAGAGCGTGGTATTACTATCACCTCAGCCGCCACGACCTGTTTCTGGAGTGGTATGGCTAAACAGTTTCCTGAGCACCGCTTCAACATCATTGATACCCCAGGACACGTGGACTTTACCATCGAGGTAGAGCGTTCACTGCGTGTATTGGATGGCGCCGTATTCGTACTGTGCGCGGTTGGCGGTGTCGAGCCTCAATCTGAAACTGTCTGGCGGCAGGCCAATAAGTACAGCGTGCCGCGTATGGCGTTCGTCAATAAGATGGACCGTATGGGCGCCAATTTCTTTCGGGTTGTTGAACAGCTTAAAGATCGCCTGGGCGCCAACGCAGTGCCGATTCAAGTGCCGGTGGGAGCCGAAGAGGGTTTTCAAGGCCTGGTTGATCTGGTCAAGATGAAATCCGTGGTCTGGTCCGAGGAGAACATGGGTGTGGAATTCACCTATGAAGAGATTCCTGCCGAGCTGATTGACACCTGCAATGAGTGGCGTGAGCACATGGTTGAGGCAGCTGCCGAAGGTTCTGACGAGTTGATGGAGAAGTATCTCAACGATGGCGAGCTGTCTGAGGAAGAGATCCTCGAGGGTACTGCGCGTGCGTACCTTGAGGCTGGAAATTATTCCGGTCACTTGCGGCTCCGCATTCAAGAACAAGGGTGTGCAGGCGGTACTGGACAAGGTGATCGAGTTGATGCCTTCACCTGTTGATGTTCCGGCTATCCGCGGTGTCCTGGATGATGCGGATGAGACTGAATCGGAGCGTCCTTCCAGCGACGAAGCGCCCTTTGCGGCATTGGCATTCAAGATTGCTACCGATCCATTCGTAGGCACTTTGACTTTTTTCCGCTCCTATTCTGGTGTGTTGAAATCTGGCGATACGATCTACAACCCGGTGAAGGGTAAGAAGGAGCGTATCGGGCGTATCCTGCAGATGCACTCCAACTCTCGTGAAGAGATAAAAGAGGTTTACGCCGGAGATATCGCTGCGGCTGTTGGCTTGAAGGATGTTACGACCGGAGAGACTCTGTGCTCCCTGAATGACGTAATAACCCTGGAGCGCATGGAGTTTCCCGAACCGGTTATTGCGGTTGCTGTCGAGCCAAAGACCAAAACCGACCAGGAGAAAATGGGCGTTGCCCTTTCTAAGCTGGCTCAAGAAGATCCGTCTTTCAGGGTCAGTAGTGACGAAGAGTCCGGCCAGACCATCATTGCCGGTATGGGCGAGTTGCACCTGGATATCATCGTCGATCGCATGAAACGAGAATTCAAGGTAGAGGCTAACGTAGGTGCGCCACAGGTTGCATACCGCGAAACCATACGCACTTCAATCGAGCAGGAAGGCAAGTTTGTCAGGCAATCGGGCGGTCGTGGTCAGTATGGCCATGTGTATCTGCGCATCGAGCCACAGGAGGCAGGTGCCGGGTATGAGTTCGCTAATGAGATTGTCGGTGGGGCAGTGCCGCGTGAATATATCCCCGCAGTCGATAAAGGCGTGCAGGAAGCCATGGGGAGCGGCGTAATAGCGGGTTACCCGGTGGTGGATGTGAAAGTCACCCTGTATGACGGTTCGTACCACGATGTTGACTCGAATGAGATGGCTTTCAAAGTAGCAGGCTCCATGTGTTTTAAAGAAGGCGTGAGGAAGGCCAAGCCGGTTCTCCTCGAGCCAATGATGAAGGTCGAGGTCGTGACGCCTGAAGAGTATATGGGTGATGTCATGGGCGACCTGAGCAGCCGACGCGGTATGGTCCAGGGTATGGATGATTCACCAGCAGGCAAGCAGATCAGGGCAGAGGTTCCCTTGTCAGAAATGTTCGGTTACGCAACCGATCTACGTTCCGCTACACAGGGTCGCGCGAACTACAGCATGGAATTCGCCAAATATTCAGAGGTGCCGGCAAGTATTGCTGACGCCATTTCCAAGAAACAGTAATCGGGTATAGGGGTAACACTGTGTCCAAGGAAAAATTCGAACGCACAAAGCCGCATGTCAACGTGGGAACGATTGGTCATGTAGACCACGGCAAGACCACATTGACAGCGGCGATCACCACCGTCCAGGCGGCCAAATTCGGCGGCGAGAAGCGCGCCTTCGATCAGATCGACAACGCCCCGGAAGAGCGTGAGCGTGGTATTACGATTGCCACGGCGCACGTGGAGTACGAGACCGAGAAGCGCCACTATGCGCACGTCGACTGCCCCGGACATGCGGACTATGTAAAGAACATGATCACGGGTGCGGCGCAGATGGACGGCGCGATCCTGGTGGTTTCGGCAGCGGATGGCCCGATGCCCCAGACCCGTGAGCACATCCTGCTCTCGCGTCAGGTGGGTGTGCCCTACATCATTGTCTATCTGAACAAGGCCGACATGGTGGACGACGAAGAACTGCTGGAGCTGGTTGAGATGGAAGTGCGCGAGCTGCTGGACAGCTACGACTTCCCCGGTGACGACACCCCGATCATCGTGGGATCCGCGCTGAAGGCGCTGGAAGGCGACACCGGTGAAATGGGCAGCCAGTCCATCGACAAACTGATGGAAGCGCTGGACAACTACATTCCGGAGCCGGAGCGCGCCGTTGACGGTGCCTTCCTGATGCCGATCGAGGATGTATTCTCCATCTCCGGACGTGGTACCGTGGTAACCGGACGGATCGAGCGCGGCGTGATCAAGGTCGGCGAAGAGATCGAGATCGTCGGCATCAAAGAGACCGCCAAGACCGTCTGTACTGGCGTCGAGATGTTCCGCAAGCTGCTGGATCAGGGCGAAGCGGGCGACAACGTCGGCGTGCTGTTGCGTGGTACCAAGCGAGAGGAAGTGGAGCGCGGCCAAGTGCTGGCGCATCCAAAGAGCATCACCCCGCACACCCATTTTGAGTGTGAGGTGTACGTACTGAGCAAGGACGAGGGTGGACGCCACACCCCCTTCTTCAACAACTACCGTCCGCAGTTTTACTTTCGGACCACGGACGTGACCGGTGCCTGTGACCTGCCAGAGGGTGTGGAGATGGTCATGCCGGGTGACAACGTAAAGATGGTTGTCAAGTTGATCGCGCCGATTGCGATGGAAGAGGGTCTGCGCTTTGCGATTCGTGAAGGCGGCCGGACCGTAGGCGCCGGTGTAGTCTCCAAGATTATCGAGTAAGTGTAATGTCAAACCAGAGAATACGTATTCGTCTGAAAGCGTTCGATCATCGTTTGATTGATCAGTCAGCACGTGAAATTGTGGAAACCGCCAAGCGCACAGGCGCATTGGTGCGTGGTCCGATTCCGATGCCGACCAAGAAAGAGCGCTTCACGGTATTGATTTCACCGCATGTCAATAAAGATGCGCGTGATCAGTACGAGATTCGTACACACAAACGCCTACTGGATATTGTCGAACCAACTGACAAAACCGTAGATGCACTGATGAAGCTCGATTTGGCTGCCGGCGTTGACGTGCAGATCAAACTGAACTGAGGTTAAGAACGATGACGATTGGAGTAGTCGGGCGTAAAGCTGGAATGACTCGGGTCTTTACTGATGAGGGTGTTTCCGTTCCGGTAACCGTCATTGAAGTGGAGCCTAACAGAGTTTCACAGTTAAAAACCGTTGAGCTGGATGGTTATCAGGCGATACAACTGACAACCGGCACGCGTAAGGCTTCTAAAGTCAACAAGGCGGCAGCGGGACACTTTTCCAAGGCTGGTGTTGAAGCTGGTGCCGGCCTATGGGAGTTTCGTATTGAGAAGCGACGAGGCTGAGGGTCTTGAGCTTGGTAGTGAACTCAAGGCCGACCAATTTACGGCGGGTCAGCTTGTGGATGTGCGCGGCGAGACTCAGGGCAAGGGCTTTCAGGGTGGTGTGAAGCGTCATAACTTCCATATGCAGGACGCAACTCACGGCAACTCGATCTCCCACCGCGCCCCGGGATCAATCGGCCAGTGTCAAACACCAGGTCGTGTTTTCAAAGGCAAGAAAATGGCGGGGCACATGGGTGCTGTCCAGCGAAGTCAGCAGAATCTGGAAGTGGTGCGCGTCGATGCAGAGCGTAATTTGATACTTGTGAAAGGCGCGGTACCTGGTTCCAAAGGCGGTAATGTCATTGTGACGCCGGCGATCAAGATGAAGAATAAAGGGTAAAACTGATGGATCTCAATGTTCAAACCACTGGTGGTGATAGCCAGACGATCCAGGTTTCAGATGCGGTGTTTGCGGCCGAACTGAAAGAAGGCCTGATCCATCAGGTAGTCACCGCCCACATGGCGGCTGTCCCGTGCAGGTACCAAAGCCCAGAAAAACCGTTCGGCAGTACGCGGCGGTGGTGCTAAGCCCTGGCGCCAGAAAGGCACTGGGCGTGCGCGCTCGGGTACCAGTCGTAGTCCTATCTGGCGCAGTGGCGGGGTGACTTTTGCTGCTTCTCCCCGAAGTTATGCACAGAAGATCAATCGCAAGATGTATCGGGGGGCGGTCTGTTCGATCCTCTCTGAACTGGTCCGCCAGGATCGACTTATTGCGGTAAATGATTTTAGTGTGTCTGCTCCCAAGACCAAAGAACTGGTTAATAAACTGCAAGAGCTCAATCTGAAAGATGTACTCTTGATCAGCGAACATGCGGATGAAAATCTTTATCTCGCTGCGCGAAACCTCTATGGGGTAGATGTGCGTGAGGTAGCTGAGATCGATCCGGTTAGCCTGATTGCCTATGAAAAAGTGCTTGTCACTGAAGCGGCACTGAAGAAGATTGAGGAGCGTTTGGCATGAACAGCGAACGTCTAATGACCGTGTTATTGAGTCCGGTCGTCTCGGAAAAGAGCAGCATCGTAGCTGACAGCAATCGCCAATACACCTTTCGCGTGGCAACTGATGCGAGTAAGCGTGAGATTGCACGGGCAGTCGAGAAGATGTTCGATGTCAAAGTCGAACGTGTTCAGGTTGTCAATGTTAAGGGTAAGAAAAAACGATTCGGTGCCATCCAGGGACGACGTTCCGACTGGAGAAAGGCATACGTCCGTCTGAAGCCCGGCAGCGAAATTGATTTCACTGCAGGCGCCTGAACTAAATAAACGGGATTGAGAGAATGGCAGTCGTAAAAAGTAAACCAACTTCACCCGGCAGACGTTTTGTGGTGAACGTTGTCAGTGCTGATCTTCATAAAGGAGAACCGCACGGACCTTTGTTGGATAAAAAAACAAAGAGTGGTGGGCGTAATAATAAAGGTAGGATTACCACGCGGCATCGCGGTGGCGGCCATAAACAGCGTTATAGAATTATCGACTTCAAGCGCAACAAGCAGGGTATTCCTGCGGTAGTCGAGCGTTTGGAATACGATCCGAATCGTACTGCCCACATCGCTCTGCTACTTTACGCTGACGGTGAGCGAAGCTACATCATAGCGCCGAGAAAATTGGCTGCTGGTGATGAAATTCAATCCGGCGTTGATGCTCCGATTAAAGTAGGCAATTGTCTGCCGTTGAGAAATATTCCAATCGGTTCAGTCGTTCACTGTATTGAAATGAAGCCTGGCAAGGGAGCGCAGATCGCACGCTCAGCTGGCGCCTCCGTGCAATTGGTCGCGCGTGAAGGTGAACAATGCAACCCTTCGCTTACGTTCAGGTGAAATGCGTAAGGTACCGGCAGACTGCCGTGCTGTGATCGGTGAAGTTTCGAACGCAGAGCACAACCTGCGTTCACTTGGCAAGGCTGGCGCCAAACGCTGGAAGGGTATCAGGCCGACGGTTCGCGGTGTCGCGATGAACCCGGTCGACCATCCACATGGTGGTGGTGAGGGTAGGACATCCGGCGGACGTCATCCTGTCTCGCCTTGGGGTGTTCCGACCAAGGGTTACAAGACACGAACCAATAAACGTACGGATAAAATGATCGTACGTCGTAGAAATCGTAAATAAATTTAGGGGTTAGCGCCGTGCCACGTTCAATTAGGAAAGGCCCTTTCGTCGACCATCATCTGGCTAAGAAGGTGGAAGAGGCTGTAGCACAGAACAATAAGCGTCCGATCAAGACATGGTCTCGCAGGTCATTGGTCCTGCCAGAGATGATCGGACTAACTATTGCTGTTCATAATGGTCGCCAGCATGTTCCCGTACTGGTTTCCGAGAACATGGTCGGTCATAAGCTTGGTGAGTTCGCCATAACTCGGACCTACCGTGGGCATTCGGCAGATAAGAAATCCTGATTTGGGGTTCAAGATGCAAACGACAGCAAAATTGAGACATGCGCGCCTTGCGGCGCAGAAGGGCCGCTTGGTGGCGGATCAAATTCGTGGTCTGCCCGTGGAGCAGGCCTTGGACATACTTGCGTTCAGTAAGAAAAAAGGTGCGATTCTGGTCAAGAAGGTTCTTGAATCAGCAATTGCCAATGCTGAGCACAATGAAGGCGCAGACATTGATGAACTTAAAGTTTCTGCGGTTAGTGTAGATGAAGGTCCAACCATGAAACGCATCCGTGCACGTGCAAAAGGACGGGCATCTAGAATTCTTAAGCGTACCAGTCATATCAATGTGACTGTTGCGGACAAGTAACAGGCAAGAGAGACCGATATGGGGCAGAAAGTACATCCAACAGGAATACGGCTTGGCATCGTCAAAGACTGGACATCCAAGTGGTATGCTGATTCCAAGCATTTTGCAGATCTTCTCAACAGTGATCTAAAGGTTCGTGATTTCCTGAAGAAGCGTCTCTCCCAGGCATCGGTAAGTCGTATCCAGATAGATCGTCCAGCGAATAATGCGCACATCACAGTGCATACTGCGCGTCCCGGCCTTGTGATCGGTAAAAAAGGCGAAGATATTGATGCGTTGCGCGCAGAAGTTTCAGGCATGATGGGCGTCCCGGTGCATATGAGTATCGAAGAGATCCGCAAGCCAGAACTGGATGCACAACTCGTCGCAGAGGGCATTGCGCAACAGCTTGAGCGGCGTGTGATGTTCCGACGTGCTATGAAGCGTTCTGTTCAGAATGCCATGCGCCTCGGTGCGGAGGGAATCAAGGTCAATATTGGTGGGCGCTTGAATGGTGCTGAGATAGCTCGTTCAGAGTGGTACCGCGAAGGTCGAGTCCCGCTGCACACACTGCGTGCGGATATTGATTATGGATTTGCAGAAGCAAATACCACCTATGGAATAATTGGCGTAAAGGTCTGGATCTTTAAAGGTGAAGTATTTGGTGAAGGCGAGGAAGGCTCAGCTGACTCCAAAACGAAGGGTTCCGGTAAAAGGTCATAAGCAATGTTACAACCAAAACGAACAAAATTTCGTAAACAACACAAAGGGCGTAACCGGGGTCTGGCGACAACCGGTAGTAGTGTCTCGTTTGGTGAGTTTGGTCTGAAATCAACTGGACGCGGTCGTATTACTGCGCGCCAGATCGAGGCGGCGCGTCGCACCATAACCCGGCATGTCAAGCGTGGCGGTAAACTATGGATACGCATTTTTCCGGACAAGCCCATTACCAAAAAGCCTCTCGAGGTTCGTCAGGGTAAAGGTAAGGGTAACGTTGAATACTGGGTTGCACAGATACAGCCAGGAAGGATGCTGTACGAAATTGAGGGCATATCAGAAGAGATAGCTCGTGAAGCCTTCGCTTTGGCTGCTGCCAAACTACCAATACCTACCACATTCGTAAAGCGGACGGTGATGTGATGAAGGCGAACGAATTGCGCGAAAAGACGCCGAATGAATTGAATGACAGTCTCGAAGAATTGCTCAAGGAGCAATTCAATCTACGCATGCAGAAGGGGACAGGGCAATTGAGTCGGCCGTCCCGTATAAATCAAGTGCGTAAAGAGATTGCACGAATTAAGACAGTGTTGAACGAACAAAAGCCGAGTGATGCATCATGAGTGAACAGGAATCCAACAACCGTACATTAACTGGCCTGGTTGTCAGCGATTCAATGGACAAGTCCATTACCGTTGTTGCGGAACGCCGGGTAAAGCATCCTGTTTATGGCAAGATTATGCGTCGTTCGACAAAAGTGCATGCGCATGATGAGTCGAATGAGTGTAACAAGGGTGATACGGTGATGGTGGAGCAGTGTCGCCCATTGTCGAAAACCAAAACTTGGCGCTTAGTAAAAATCTTGGAACGTGCGAACTGAGTTTTAGCGATCCTGGGCATCAGATATTCAATAATTTTAGGGCATAACCATGATTCAGATGCAGACAAACCTGAATGTGGCCGACAATAGCGGTGCACGTCGTGTACAGTGCATTAAAGTGCTGGGCGGATCCCATCGTCGCTATGCAGGTGTTGGTGACATTATCAAAGTCAGTGTCAAAGATGCGATACCTCGGGGTAAAGTTAAAAAAGGTGATGTGTACAACGCAGTTGTAGTGCGCACTAAAAAAGGTGTGAGACGCCCTGACGGTTCAATTATCCGCTTCGACACCAATGCTGCTGTTTTACTCAATAATCAGCATCAACCAATTGGTACCCGAATTTTTGGTCCAGTTACCCGTGAATTGAGAAGTGAGCGTTTCATGAAGATCATCTCACTCGCTCCTGAGGTATTGTGAGGACTCGTTATGGCAAACAAGATTAGAAAGGGTGACGAAGTAGTTGTCCTCACCGGTAAAGACAAGGACAAGCGTGGTACAGTAATTAAGATGCTTGGCGAAGACCGTGTGGTTGTCGAAAATATTAACATGGCCAAAAAGCATACCAAGCCCAATCCTAATAAGGGTGAACCTGGTGGAATACTTGATAAGGAGATGCCTCTGCATATCTCCAATATTGCCCTGTTCAACCCTGCCACAGGAAAAGGCGACCGTGTTGGTTTCAGGATCCTGGAAGATGGAAAGAAGGTCCGAGTATTCAAATCCAACGACGAAGTCGTGGATATCTAAGGTGTGATCAGTAATGTCAAGATTACAGCAAGAGTATAGCGAAACTATTGTCCAGCAACTGATGGATAAGTTTCAATTCACAAGTGTGATGCAGGTACCCAAAATCACTAAAATCACACTTAATATGGGTGTGGGCGAAGCTATCGGTGATAAAAAAGTTCTCGAGTTCGCTGTTGGCGACATGGAGAAAATTGCCGGTCAAAAAGCAGTGATAACACGTGCCAGGAAATCAAACGCCGGCTTCAAGATTCGTGAGGGTTGGCCTATAGGATGCAAGGTCACGCTGCGTCGAGAAAAGATGTATGAGTTCCTGGATCGTCTGATAAACATAGCGATTCCACGTATTCGGGACTTTCGCGGCTTAAATGGCAAGTCATTCGATGGCCGTGGTAATTACAGTATGGGTGTCAGTGAGCAGATTATGTTTCCTGAGATAGATTACGACAAAATTGATGCACTGCGTGGACTGGATATCACGATCTCCACCACGGCAATGACTGACGAAGAAGGGCGGGCGTTGTTGGAAGCCTTCAAGTTTCCTTTTAAAAATTGAGTTTCAGATATGGCTAAGAAAAGTATGATCGCGCGTGAGAAAAAACGTGCACAAACGGTCGCCAGGTATTCAGTCAAGCGTGATGCGTTGAAGGCTGTGATAAGGAATCTCGCAAGTAGCTTTGAGGAGATCGAAGAGGCCAGTCTTAAACTGCAAAAGTTACCGCGTGATGCAAGTACCACCAGGCAGCATAATCGTTGTCGTGTGACTGGGCGTCCGCACGGTTATTACCGAAAATTCGGTCTTTCCCGCAATAAACTGCGTGAGGCTGCTATGCGTGGAGATATT
The DNA here is from genome assembly GCA_963797085.1 of uncultured Gammaproteobacteria bacterium. Lineage (GTDB taxonomy): Bacteria > Pseudomonadota > Gammaproteobacteria > Chromatiales > Chromatiaceae > JASJBU01. The sequence goes on along the minus strand of CAWCOA010000026.1, from coordinate 161,743 downwards.
CCTGGACTTGTGAAGGCGAGTTGGTAGAATATTGGGTTTACTCGCCAGGCTAAGTTGCCTGGTATTTTTATTTTTGGGTATCGCGTCATCAGACGGACTGACCCTAGGAGCTCATCCATGAGTATGTCAGATCCGATTGCGGATATGCTTACGCGCATTCGTAATGGTCAATCGGCCAATAAGGCCCACATCGAGCTGCCCTCTTCAAAGCAAAAACTGGCTATCGCGAATCTTCTCAAAGACGAAGGTTACGTCCAGGAAGTCTCTGTAAAAAAAGAAGGTGTTATGCCGATCCTTACGATCGAGCTGAAGTACTTTCAGGGGCATCCTCTTATCGAAGTGATCAAGAGGGTTAGCAGGCCAGGGCTGCGTGTCTATAAGGGCTGCAATGAACTCCCTAAGGTCCGTGCTGGACTGGGCGTTGCAATTATCTCTACTTCTAAAGGTGTTATGACAGACCGTGCAGCTCGAGCAGCTAGGCAGGGTGGTGAAGTCATAGCCTTTGTCGCCTAAGGTAGGAATAGCAATGTCAAGAATAGCTAAAAATCCCGTTTCTATACCAAAGGGTGTAGAAGTGAAGGTTGAAGGTCAGACCATTACCGTAAAGGGGCCGAAGGGCGTCATGGAATTGAAGGCTCATGACCTAGTGGGCGTGGCGCAGGATGACGGTCAACTGACTGCCGCCCCTAAGGTTGAAGATAAACAGTCTTGGGCAATGGCTGGTACTTTTCGTGCCTTGCTCGGCAATATGGTGAATGGTGTCAGTCAAGGTTTTGATAAAAAGCTGGAATTGGTTGGTGTGGGATATCGCGCACAGTCCAAAGGCAAAGTTTTAAACCTAAGTCTTGGCTTTTCACATCCGGTAGACTTTCCAATCCCTGAGGGTATCGAGATTACGACACCCTCTGCTACTGAAATCGTTGTAAGTGGCTGTGATAAACAGCGTGTTGGGCAAGTGGCTGCGGAGATTCGTGCATTCAGACCGCCAGAGCCATACAAAGGTAAAGGTGTGCGTTACTCAAATGAGTATGTTGCACGTAAAGAGGCTAAGAAGAAATAGCAGGGTTAAACGATGGATAAGAAACAAGCTCGTATACGCCGCGGCAAACGTGCTCGCGCGAAAATTCGTGAACTGGGTGCTCATCGTCTGACCGTCCATAGAACGTCTCAACATATCTATGCGCAGATAATCGCACCTAATGGTGAGCAGGTGCTGACAAGTGCGTCGACACTGGATAAAGCGGTAAGGGGCGAAATAACTGGATCAACGGGTAACTCCACCGCGGCTTCCGTGGTGGGAAAGTTTATTGCTCAGCGGGCTAAAGACGCTGGTATAGACAGTGTGGCTTTTGACCGTTCCGGCTTTCGTTATCATGGACGCGTCAAAGCATTGGCTGAGGCGGCTCGTGAAGTCGGCCTTCAATTTTAAGGGTTCAGGATCATGGCAAATTATAACGCGAAGCCTGAAGGCGACGATCTGCTGGAAAAATTAATCAATGTCAACCGAGTGGCTAAAGTGGTCAAGGGTGGACGTCAGTTCGGTTTTTCCGCACTCACTGTCGTAGGTGATGGCAATGGCCGAGTCGGATTTGGCACGGGAAAGGCTAAAGAAGTGCCGGTTGCAATACAAAAAGCTATGGAATGCGCGCGTAAGAATCTGGTTGATGTCAAGCTCAACGGCTCAACCCTTCAATATCCACTGATTGGCAGGCATGGCGCAGCTAAAGTCCACATGCAGCCAGCATCAGATGGTACCGGAATCATTGCCGGAGGTGCCATGCGTGCGGTATTCGAAGTGGTTGGTGTGCAAAATGTTCTGGCTAAGTGTATCGGTACGAACAATCCGATGAATGTTGTACGTGCGACAATCAATGGCTTGAAACACATGACGAATGCAGAGGCCGTTGCTGCAAAGCGTGGTAAATCTGCTGAAGAGATTCTGGGGTAAATGATGTCTGACAAGAAAATGATGCAGGTGACCCTGGTCCGCAGTCTCAATGGTCGTCTTGCTGCACACAAGGCCTGTGTAAGAGGACTGGGATTGCGTCGAATGCACCACACGGTTGAAGTCGAAGATACACCTTGTACGCGCGGAATGGTTAACAAGGTCTCTTATATGGTTAAAGTACTGGAGTCTTGAGATGAACCTCAATTCAATAAAACCGGCAGCCGGTAGTAAAGCTTCCGCTAAGCGTGTGGGCAGGGGTATAGGCAGTGGTTTAGGTAAAACTTGCGGCCGAGGTCACAAGGGCCAAAAATCACGTTCTGGTGGATTCCATAAAGTTGGCTTTGAGGGCGGTCAGATGCCCTTGCAACGCAGGTTGCCTAAGGTTGGATTTAGCTCGAGGATTGCACGAGTGACGGCCGAGATCAGACTCAGTGAGCTTACTAAATTGGCTGAGGACGTGGTTACTCTCGAGGTATTGAGAAAGGCTAACTTAGTCAATAAATCTGTTGCTCGAGCGAAGGTGTTTGCATCCGGGGAGATTGGTCGTGCGGTTACATTGAAAGGTGTTGCCGCTACCAAAGGCGCCCGTGCGGCAATTGAAGCGGCTGGCGGTAAGGTCGAGGAATAAATGGCCAAGAATGACTCAGGTGTGATGAATACGTTAGGCGGTATGGGCCGCCTGACAGAGTTACGGCAGAGGCTGCTGTTTGTAGCGGGTGCGTTATTGGTTTTCCGCATCGGTACATTCATACCTGTCCCTGGCGTTAACCCTGTGGCGTTGGCAGCTCTGTTCGAGCAGGCTCAAGGTTCTATCCTTGATATGTTCAATATGTTTTCCGGCGGCGCGCTGGAGAGGGCTAGCCTGTTTGCTCTGGGCATTATGCCGTACATCTCTGCTTCTATCATCATGCAGCTGATGAGTGCAGTTATCCCCACCCTTGAGCAGTTAAAGAAAGAGGGTGAATCTGGCCGCAGAAAAATTACCCAATACACTCGTTACGGTACGGTTGTCCTTGCAACCTTTCAGGCGATAGGTATTTCGATTGCCCTTCAAAGTCAGTCGGTTGGTGGTGAAACCGTTGTGGTACATCAGGGACTGGGTTTTGTCGTCACTGCGACTGTATCTCTGGTAACGGGCACCTTGTTTTTAATGTGGCTGGGTGAGCAGATTACTGAGCGTGGTGTGGGCAACGGAATCTCTTTGATAATCTTTGCCGGAATCGTCGCAGGACTTCCATCAGCGATAGGCGGTACCCTGGAGTTGGCAAGGACCGGGGAATTGAATGCATTGACCATCCTGTTTCTCTTCGTCCTGGCGATAGCTGTTACCGGTTTTGTTGTATTTGTGGAAAGAGGACAGCGAAGGATTACCGTCAATTATGCCAAGCGCCAGCAAGGTCGTCGCATGCTTGCTGCGCAGAGCACACATCTACCGTTAAAACTGAATATGGCTGGCGTCATACCGCCCATTTTTGCGTCCAGTATTATTCTCTTTCCTGCGACCTTGGGCCAATGGCTGGGCAACACAGAGGATACTCGCTGGATACAGGATATATTTGCCAAGCTATCACCGGGCGAACCGATTTATGTAATGGTCTATGCGGCCGCAATCATATTCTTTTGCTTTTTCTATACGGCTCTCGTATTTAATTCAAGAGAGACGGCGGATAATCTAAAGCGATCCGGCGCCTTTATACCAGGTATACGCCCAGGAGAGCAGACTGCAAAGTATATTGATGGCGTCATGTCACGCTTGACGCTTGCGGGCGCTATATATATCACTTCTGTATGTTTGCTTCCGGAGTTTCTGATCGTCGGCTGGAATGTGCCATTCTACTTTGGTGGTACGTCACTGCTGATCATCGTAGTGGTTGTGATGGATTTCATGGCTCAGATCCAGGCTCATCTAATGTCACATCAATACGAAGGATTGATGAAAAAGGCAAACCTGAAAGGCGGAAAAAGCGGCCTGATTCGCTGAATAAAATTTAAACAGGTTAATAAAAGAAATTGGAGATTGACCAATGAAAGTTCGCGCATCTGTAAAAAAGATATGCCGCCATTGCAAAATCGTACGCCGCAAAGGTGTTGTTCGTGTGATTTGCAAAGAAGGTAGACATAAACAAAGACAGGGATAGAGTAATTGAGTAATAGTACGTGCTTGATTTGAGCATGAAAAAATATTACTATTTCCCGTTTCCGCCCGTAGAAAATTCGTTGGGCATTTAGGAGAGTAAAAGATGGCTCGAATCGCTGGAGTCAATATACCAGATCGTAAACATGCAGTTATTGCATTGACTTCTATCTACGGTATTGGCCGAACTCGCGCTGCCGATATCTGTAAAGAAGCCGGTATTGAAGAGCAGGTGAAGATTCAGGAACTGAGTGAAGATCAGGTCGATGCGATTCGTGCGGCTGTCACGAAGTTTACCGTAGAAGGTGATTTGCGGCGCGAGATCTCAATGAATATCAAGCGATTAATGGATCTTGGGTGCAACCGGGGCATACGTCACAGGCGTGGTCTTCCGTTACGCGGTCAACGCACCCGAACCAATGCTCGCACCAGAAAAGGTCCACGCAGACCGATCAAACGCTAATCAGATTTAGAGCTATCGAATTCGTAGGAATTTAAAAAAATGGCAAAACCGACCAGCCGTGCCAAGAAAAAGGTTAAGAAGAGCGTATCAGATGGTGTTGCGCATATTCATGCCTCTTTTAACAACACTATTATCACTATCAGCGACCGTCAGGGGAATGCACTTGCTTGGGCGACATCTGGTGGTTCAGGCTTTCGTGGCTCTCGCAAAAGTACACCTTTTGCAGCCCAGGTTGCGGCTGACCGCGTAGGCCAGATGGTGAAAGAGTATGGCGTGAAGAACCTGGATGTTAATGTCAAAGGTCCTGGACCTGGTCGCGAATCTGCAGTGAGAGCACTCAATAATGCAGGTTTTAAAATCACCAGCATCTGTGACGTTACACCTATCCCGCATAATGGCTGTCGTCCTCCCAAAAAACGCCGCGTCTGAACCTGGAGTTAAATCATGGCAAGGTACATTGGCCCAAAGTGTAAGTTAAGCCGCCGCGAAGGAACTGATCTGTTTCTTAAGAGCCGTGTGCGCTCTCTAGACTCCAAATGTAATATGGAGAAAGTCCCAGGTCAGTCAGGAGATCGGCGCCGTCGAGTTTCTGATTATGGCCTGCAGCTTCGGGAAAAACAGAAAGTTCGTAGAATATATGGAGTTATGGAAAAACAATTCCGTAACTACTACAAAGCAGCTGCTCAGAATAAAGGCGCCACAGGTGAAAATCTCCTGCAGTTGCTTGAAACAAGGCTTGATAATGTAGTTTTCAGAATGGGGTTTGGGGCGACTCGCTCCGAGGCCAGGCAACTGGTTAGCCATAAAGCCATTCAGGTAAATGGTAAAATAGTCAACGTTCCCTCCTATCAGATAAATGCTGACGACGAAGTAACCATTCGTGAGAAAGCTAAAAAACAGGTACGAATTCAGGGAGCATTATCTCTTGCTGAGCAATACGGATTCGTAGATTGGGTTGAAGTTGATGCAAAAGCCATGAAAGGTAGCTTCAAACGAGTACCTGATCGTGCTGATCTTTCAGCAGAAATCAACGAGCAGTTGGTTGTTGAGTTGTACTCTAAGTAAGCCTGGTTGAGAGGATTTTACATGATCGAATCCGCTACGGAGTTTTTGAAACCGCGTATCGTAAATATTCAGCCGCTTTCAGACACACGGGCAAAAGTAACGCTGGAACCCTTGGAGCGGGGTTTTGGGCATACGTTAGGCAATGCATTGCGTAGAATTTTACTCTCCTCAATGCCAGGCAGCGCCATAACTGATGTTGAGATATCGGATGTCCTACATGAATACACCACGATTGAAGGTGTACAGGAAGATGTATTAGAAGTATTACTCAACCTCAAGCAGGTTGCGATTACTTTGCATGCTCGGGATGATGCGACGCTTCGCCTGCAGAAAAAGGGTCCCGGTCCGGTTCTAGCTGGAGACATTGCTCTGGATCACGACGTTGAAATTGCCAATCCTGACCATGTCATCGCGACCCTGACAAAATCAGGTGAGATCAATATGACACTGAGTGTGCGACGTGGAAGAGGTTACCAGCCAGCTGCTACTCGAGAGGGCGCTGCGGGTGATGACCGTCCAATTGGCATGTTACAAGTTGATGCATCATTCAGTCCGGTACGCAATGTGGCTTATTCTGTTGAATCTGCCAGGGTTGAACAGAGAACTAATCTTGATCGCTTGGTTATTGAGCTGGAAACGAACGGAACGATCGACCCCGAAGAAGCGATTAGAAGGTCTGCGAGCATTTTACGTGATCAACTTTCAGTATTTGTCGATTTGGAAGCTGAAGCGGCTGTTTCGGTTGCAGAACCAGAAGAGCCTGCCGTAGATCCCATACTACTGAGGCCGGTAGATGATCTTGAATTGACCGTTCGCTCTGCGAATTGCCTTAAAGCCGAAAATATATTTCTCATCGGTGACTTGATACAGCGGACTGAAGTTGAATTACTTAAAACGCCGAATCTGGGTAAAAAATCACTTACCGAGATAAAAGATGTTTTGGCGCGACGTGGTTTATCGCTTGGAATGCGTCTTGAGCACTGGCCGCCCGAAAATATTGAAGAGCAACTTGCACACTAATCAGTGTAAGTTGATTTTATAGATTATTTGTTTGGAATCTGACCCATGCGCCATCGTAAATCTGGAAGACAGCTTAACCGTAACAGCAGTCACCGTAAGGCAATGTTTCAAAATATGACGGTATCGCTGATCAACCACGAGTTGATCAAAACGACTTTACCTAAAGCAAAGGAACTTCGCCGTGTGGCAGAGCCCTTAATTACGATGTCAAAGACGGACAGTGTAGCTAAGCGCCGTTTGGCATTCGCTCGTTTGAGAGATAAAAGTGCGGTCGGTAAGTTGTTCGCAGAACTCGGCCCTCGTTATCAAGAGAGGCAGGGAGGCTATCTGCGAATATTAAAATGTGGCTATCGTCCCGGTGATCAAGCTCCTATGGCATTTGTTGAATTGGTAGACCGTCCGCAACCGGAAGAAGAAATAGAAGCTGATTCTGAGACTGACAACGAAGAATAGTCAGATTAAATAAATTTTCCGAAAAACCCCATAACCTTATGGTTATGGGGTTTTTTATTGGTCTTCAATGATCATTACCCTGATGGAATCGGTGCCGCCAGCCTGTTGATGGAAGCCGGCTGTCGAGATAACAACATCACCGGGTTTGAAGTAGCCTAGTTGTTTGCATCTCTCCAGTCCGAATGACAGTTTTGCATCATCTTCTTTGACCCCTTCATAACAAATAGGAATCACACCCCAGTTCAACGCAAGTCTTCGTGCAACGGCTTTCGAACTCGTTATTGCAAGAATCGGACATGATGGTCGGTGTTTCGAGATCATGCGTGGAGTAAACCCACGTTCGGTTAGACTGAATATGGCTGCTGAGTTTAAATTTGCGGCCATAGTCGTAGCTGCTTGACTGACCGCCTCGGTGACTATGCTCGCTTGATTAAGTGAAATGATCTGCAGATAGCCATATTCGCTGAGATAGGATTCAGCGCGAAGTGCAATTTCGGACATGGTCTGTACTGCTTTAACAGGATAATTTCCTGCCGCAGTCTCTCCTGATAGCATGATTGCTGAAGATCCATCAAGAATGGCATTGGCAACATCAGATGCTTCGGCACGAGTCGGCTTTGGGTTTCTTTGCATTGACTCTAGCATTTGGGTTGCAGTGATGACAGGCTTACCGTTAGAGACGGTCATACGAATGATTTTTTTCTGCGTGCCAGGTACATCTGCCAGTGGCAATTCGACTCCTAAATCACCTCTGGCGACCATGATGCCATCTGCAGAACGTACAATCCCCTCGAGATTGTTGACCCCAGCGCGGTTCTCTATCTTCGCGATAATAGGTATTTTTACATCGCGTTCTTCCAATATTTCCCGAAGCAGATTGACGTCCTCTTCATGTTGCACAAACGAGGCGGCGATATAGTCCACTTCGTTTTCTGCAGCAAAATTCATTTCCCGAATGACATCTTCACGATTTTCTGGACTGACTGCTCTCAGTGCCAGTTCAGTCTCAGGTAGATTCAAACTTTTTGATTCGCCTAATCGGCCACCTATCACCACGCGACAGTTGATTGTAGATTTGCTGATATCTTCAACTGTCAGTTCGATGTTTCCGTCGTCTAGTAAAATTGGAGTACCAATCGCAATTTCACCTGGGAGTTGCTTATAAGTAATCGAAACTCCTTGGAGATTACCCAGGCGATCGTCTGTAAAGAGTGAAAAACGGTCACCAATGGTCAGTTCAATCGTTCCGTCTTCGAGTCGTCCAGTGCGTATTTCGATACCTCGGGTATCGATCATGATAGCTACATTTGCATTTACTAGATCAGCGGCATGGCGGATTCGGCTAAGCCTTTCTTTATGCGCTTGAAAAGTGCCATGTGAAAGATTCAGGCGCGCAACATTCATGCCTGCCTCAATCATAGCTTTAAGTGTGTCAAGGGAGTCACTTGCTGGACCCACGGTGGCGATGATTTTTGTTTTTCGAATGCGTTTTATGAGATCCATAGGGGCAGTTATATTGAGTTGACTGGAATCATTGGCCTGAAATGGATTGACATACTCCAGAACCAGATTAAACTATTATTAGTGGCTGATATTGATCGATATTTTTGTTAATGGTGAGTTTATCGGACTAATGTTTGGTTTTCAGTAAATCACTCACAGATACTTCTTGTGTCAAAACATTATCAGGAATATCGACCCTTTCTGTATGGAAGATTTTATAACCATTTACCATTCCAGAGATATCAGCGTTCTTATTGCTGAGATCATGGCTGAATACCGTGGGTATGTGCAACAATACAAAAATGTTGACTACATAATAACTTAACCAGTGTAGATCATGATTGCTGACGCCAATGATCGATGCTATTCCTTGTAGGAGAAAAACGCCACTTATAGCCGACAGTGTTAAGAACAAAAATAACAGTAGATAAAGCTGGCCCCATAATGGATTGTGGCTAAACCACCTGGGCAGCGGCACTTTCCCTAGAGTGAGGTAAAATTTCAGAACTTGCTTTGCCTGACGCAGCTTATGCAGGTCAGGTTCACAATCTGATAAATGATCAGTACCTTTCCCAAAAAAAAGCAGGTACAGGCGTAACAGTAGTGCTGGAATGAGTAAACCAGAGAAATAATAGTGTAGATCCCCAGCGGCAGTCGAAAGTATCGGGTCATTCGACATTAACCAGCCTGTCAGCATCAGTCCAACACATGAGAGTGCGATTAGCCAATGTGACAGTCTGACCCAGCGGCTCCATACTAACACGCGCGTAACGGTGATTGCTTGCATGACACGATTCCTGACGTTAGCTTTTTATCCATGAAGGGCGAAAAATAACTGACTAGGCAAGGCTGCTAAAGGTAACATTCTGGGATAGCTTCTGATCCACGGCATTGTATGCCGCACTTTAGATGTTAATCTATACGCACCTGTAAATCCTTAGTGAGAAAAATCATCTGAGGTGTTGTGTAGGAAGGGTACGATATATCCCGCATAAGTTCATGCTGCGCCAAAGAAAATCCAAAAGAGAGCGTCGGGAGTCGCGAGACCAGGCGCTAGCGAGATATAATAAACAGCGCCAAAGAAATCAGTTGGCTAAACCCGGTGTGCATCAGTTTATCATTGTCCTGGACCACATGAAGGCTGGATTTAATGTGGCAAAAATATTTCGTAGTGCTGAAGCCTTTGGTGCCAATGAAATTCACTTGATCGATATCGGTCCATTCGACCCTTCACCTGCAAAAGGTTCTTTTAAAAAAGTGCCAGCGCGCTTCTTTTCAAATTTTGATGAGAGTTATCAGGAGTTGCTCGAACGTGGTTACCATGTGTTTTCACTGGATGCAGGTTGCAAATATCCACTGACAAGTACCGAACTCCCAGCTAATTGTGCCTTTGTATTGGGGCATGAGGAATGGGGGCATAGCTTTGAGCCAAGTGATTATCCAGATATTGGTTGTGTTTCGATCCCTCAATTTGGTCAGGTGGAAAGTCTAAATGTTGCGGTTGCGGCCTCTGTGGTGATGTATGAATACGTGCGCCAACAAGGGGCTATAGAAATCTCAAAATAGGAGTCAGAGTGATGAGTGATGCATTGAATTATCTTTTAGCAGCAAGACCGGATGCCATGAAGGCATATTTTAGTTTTCTGAAGAAATCGGGTGATCACCTGGATACAAAGACCAGAGATCTGATATCGGTGATTACCAAGGTTGCTGTCCAGACCGAGGGGGGGTTCCGGCAGTATCTGACTCGCGCACTGCGTAATGGATGCACCCCAAATGAAGTCATCGATGCATTGCTGATGGCATTTCCTGTCCTGGGTCTTGCAAAAATAGTCTGGGCGACAGACATATTACTGGAGATGGACATACCAGAATTTCGCCCAGAGGCGTTGTTCAGGGAAGAGTGTTGGCATGAATTGGGTGAGATCGACAAATTTGCACAAGGTGACACAACTTGGATGGAAGTGGATGGGCGTCATTTGTTTGTTTATCGTGAAGGTGAGGCTATCAGGGTATATGACAGTCGCTGCCCGCACCAGGTGACAGATATTCCCCATCTGGCCCTTGACGGTACGAGGCTGACTTGTCCTAAACACCATTGGGCATTCGATGTCAGAACCGGAGAATGTGTAGAAAATGGAAAGCACCCACTGAAGCACTTTGAGCATAAAATTGAAGGCGGACGACTGTCTGCTCGTTGGTAGCCGGGACATTCGAGTGGCGAAGAAACCGCGGTTAGACCTCTAAATCAAGTTTCTTTGGAGCTGCCAATGCCTTTAGTAAAGAGAACTGAAATAACGAGCCCAGTTAAGATAGTCATTAATAACCAGATCATCAGGATCTCCTAGAAATATACTGATTAGCTGTATGCCCTTCGTACCTAATTAGCACAAAAACCTGAAATCAAGTCTGGTGATTGAAGTGGTTTGTATAAAATCTGTGACCAAGCTCACGCCTTGGTCATAGTTTATCTCGGCCAAGGAAGATTATGGTTGGCGGCCGTTCTAGATCGATTTGAATACGCGACAGCGATGCCGTACCAATCGACATGCGGTACATGCTGGTCAGGGGGGCTAGCATGCATCTCGCAAGAATTGCCCGAATGACTCCGGCATGAGCGACGATCAGTAAATGCTTACCTGGGTGAGCCTCAATCGTGTGATCCAGTGCCTGGTTAACGCGAGAGCTGAACTGATCAAGTGGTTCAGCTCCGGATGGGCGGTGTTCTATGGGGTTGTGATAGAAGCGGTTTAAAACCTCTGGATCTAAGGATCTGAGTTCATCTCCTGTTTTTCCTTCCCAGGTCCCAAACCCCACCTCCTTGAGTCGTTCGTCTTGGACGACGGGGATCTGTAGTTTTTGACTCAGAGCCTGGGCAAATTCTTTGCAACGATTAAGTGGTGAGGTTGTGATGTGCTGCCAGGGGGTATCGCCTGAAACGGCGTGCCACATCTCGCCCCAGCCAGCTTCACTAAGCGGGTCATCTATCTGACCACGGTAGCGGCGACCACCGACGGGCTCTCCATGCCTGAGCAGATCAATGGTCGTCAGAGTCACGTGTCAGATCCACCCCGCAAGGGTGAGTAAGCCGATCATGACGATCCAGACGACCAGTGATCGCCAGACTAAACTCATGGCGGCATCTGCCAAGTGGCGGTGACTGTCGTTGACATTCTCATCGCTATCATGATCGATCAAGGACGATAAGCGTAGTGCGCCAGTGCCCGCGCAGATCAAAATGCCGCTGGCACTGGAATGGAATTCATTGAAGCGGTCTTCATGGTAACTACGCCACCCATACAGGGCATCTTCAAAGCTGCCGGCGATGGCGAATGATGCTGCAGTGAGGCGCGCTGGGATCCAGTCAAGAATTGCTATGAGTTGCTTGCTGGTGAGCACAAAGTCCAGTTCACGGTTTATGATCTGCAGCTTTGGCAGCCAGGTGGCGAGTCGATACATTGCTGCCCCTATCGGCCCAAGGACCAGGAACCAGAAGATGACGGCAAATAGTCGACTATTGGCCTGCTCGAGAATACTTTCAACAATGGCCTGTGAGTAATGAGGGTCACTGGAGGGGAGGTCGTTCTGTAATAGCTCCTTGGCTAGAGAGGCTGCTTGTTCCTCGTCATGCTGGTTATTGGTGTCGTATAGCTGTTTGACTTGACTGTCAAGGTCTTGAGGGCCGAAACTTAAGATCAGTATTATGCAGGCGAACAGGGCGCCTGGTATGCCAAGCAGGCTATCGTTGAGTAGATGCTGAAACAGCGCGATGGCTAGCAGGGGGGGTAGCAGCAGCGCAATGACTCCGCCAAATCCGTTGAGCATCCAATCGGGAAGTTCCTGGCGCTCAAACCAATTGCTGTATTCATTGAACCAATTGGCTTGGCGTAAATACTGATATTCCAATAGGAATCGTTCAGCCAGCAGACAGATTAGGAGGATGATCAGACTCATGCGTCAAGTGTCGGGGAATGTAAAAAAAGTTTCAAGTCAATCTGTGTAATAGACTGCGATAGTAAGGCCAGTCAAATGCAGGGCCTGGATCTGTTTTTCTGCCAGGGGCGATATCAGAATGGCCGGTAATTCGCTGTGGGGTGATTACAGGATAAATATGCATGATCTCAAGTGTGGTCTGAGCTAGGATTTGATATTGTGCCTCGGTGTAGGCTTGATTGTCAGTTCCTTCAAGTTCTATGCCTATCGAGAAATCATTGCAGTTTGCTTGTCCCTCAAAGACTGATTCCCCGGCATGCCAGGCGCGTAAATCAAGTGGTACATACTGGATGAGTTGCCCATCCCGTCTGATCAAAAGGTGGCTGGATACGCAAAGAGCCTGAATCTCACTGAAGAAGGGGTGAGCGTCACAGTCCAGCTTGTTCAGAAAAAGGTCATCAATCCATCGGCCGCCGAATTCCCCTGGAGGCAGACTGATATTATGAATGACTAACAGATTGATATCACCTCCGGCGGGACGTGCGTCATGATTGGGAGAGGGGTGCTGGAGTGCGTTGGAAAGTATGATCGTATCTGTCGTTGCGAGGCTGTGTATCACTTATCCACAAGCTTTTTGCACAGGCCCTTGAGCACCATATCGGTGTGGCTGATGATGCCCACAACCTCACCATTTTCAACGACTGGCGCCCTGGACAGGTCAAAACGATTGAACATTCGCGCGCAGTAGCGAATATCCATATCGGGGGATACGGTTAGTACAGGCTTGGTCATAATTTCATAAATGTTGACCCGTTCTGGGGCTCGGTCAACCGCCAACACTTGCCTGGCAATGTCCGAAAGTAAGACCATTCCGAGTTCATCGTTTTCATTGCGTTTCTTAACGATCAGACTTTTTGTGCCGACATGAATCATATTTTCCAGGGCGGTCTGAACTGTGTCCATGCCATCTACCATATCGAAATTGGTTTTCATGACATCCCTGATGCGGATAGGCTCTTGCTCGCTCATAGTTCTTCCTCCACTACTTGAGACAGGGTTTGTATCTGGTGACTGACGCCCACAGCGTCTTCGATGTCGATTTGAAAGGCGATGCCACTGCCGGGTTTGTCGTCGAAATGTCCGGCTTCTGCAATTTTCTCCAGAATGCTGCGGCTCAGATGCTCCTCCACGAGTAGCAATACCATGTCGCGTTGGCTTTCGAGGGTCAAGCCGAAAAAGGTCTTTGGTTTATCGACCCCCTCTCCTCTGGCTTGACTGATGACAGTCGACCCAGTGGCGCCTGCCTCCCTGGCGGCATCCAGGACAGCATTGGTTTTGGTGTCATCCACCAGGGCAATGATGAGTTTGAATCGCATGTGCTTACCTCGATCTATCCTAATTTTTCCGCCGATCATACCACTCGCTGAGTTGGGCGTATCCCATTACGGACATTATGGGGAACAGGCTGGCAAAGGCAATTAAGCCGAAACCATCCAGTAATGGATTGCGTCCCGGAATATTGTTGGACAATCCAAGTCCTAGTGCGGCCACTAATGGGACCGTTACGGTAGATGTGGTCACGCCGCCCGAGTCATACGCCAGCGCGATTATGGAGCGCGGAGCAAAAAATGTCTGAATAATGACCACCACATAGCCGATAATGATGTACCAATGGAGCGGGGTACCGCTGACGATGCGATAGCTGCCCAAGCTTATTCCTACTGCCACGCCAATCGCCACGGCAATGCGCAGGCCCCACTCACTGATTGCTCCCGCGGAGACTTGGTTTGCTTTGATCGCAACCGCTATCAGGGAGGGTTCAGCGATAGTCGTGGAAAATCCTATTGAGGCGGCAAACAGGTAGACCCAGAAATATTGGCGCCAATCAATACTGGTCGATGACCCATCAAAGCCCAGAAACTCAGGCGCGGTGAGTTGATTCGCCATCAGTTTCCCAAGCGGGAAGAGTGCTATATCCAGGCCCATTAAAAACAGCACAAGGCCGATCAACACCATGGTGAAGCCGACCAGAACATCCTTTGGATTATGTAATGGTCGGCGAAGTACCAGAAACTGGAAGCCGAATAAGATTCCTGCAATAGGCAGGACATCCAGCAGGGTGTCGCTGGATAGAGTCAGGAAATTGATGAAAAACTCTGTCATAACAACATGCCATAGCCCATCACGAAGATCATTGGCGTCAGTGACGCGAATGCTATCAGGCCAAAACCATCGGTCATGGGATTGCGGCCCTGGATACTCGATGCCAGTCCTACTCCTAAGGCAGTAACCAGGGGAACAGTGATGGTCGAAGTGGTGACGCCACCAGAATCATAGGCGATACCGATAATCTCTTGGGGAGCGAAAGCGGTCATTATTACCACGCCAGCATAACCCCCAATGATCAGGTATTGCACCGGCCAACCTCGTATTATGCGTAATACTCCCAGCAGAATGGCGAATCCGACTGACAAGGCTACAGTCATTCGTAAACCGTCCGCATATTGTTTTTTCGATGCCTCATCTGTAGCTATCATGCCCCCATTTGCAGCGATTGTGGCGGCTTCCTTTGCGATTTTTATTAGTGCCGGCTCGGCGACTGTAGTGCCGAATCCGAGTGCGAATGCAAACAATAACAGCCAGAAAAGGCTGCCTTTCTTTGCGAAATCCCATGCCATACTCTCACCGAGTGGGAACAGGCCGATTTTCAATCCGTGAATAAAAAAGGTGAGGCCAAAAATCACTAAAATAGTCCCAAACAGCAATTTCCCCATGTTGGGAATGGGTTGCTGCAGCACCACTATCTGGAAAAAGGCAATGACGACAATTATCGGTAAAAGGTCACGGGCGCTGTCGAAGAGTGACTTGGCCAAATGTCTAATCAATTGCATAAAACGAGGATTCCGCTCCGTAAGTTGGAATTATAAATCCTGTTATTGGTTTGTTGCAGGTCCAATACTCAGTGTGTGATTAAACTATCATTCTCTAAGAGCGGTCAAATTTCTGGAATAGTTTGAATCTGCTATTATTAGATGATACTTTCCAGGTTCCTTCCAGATGCCTTTGTGTTCCTTATCATATACATCCCGCTCAGGGCTTTTGTGAGGTCAATCTCAGTTGTTGTTGAGTGGTTGGATTAGCCTCCTAATAGCGGGTCTGATAACCCCATGCAGGCACGTGGATTTTGACTTAATTGGTAAACTGCTTGGTGTAAAGACCTTCAGCCTAGTGGCAACTCATGAAAGGACAAGACAACATTATATCCTTTTCCAGTGGTACAGCGCGCCAAGCCACGATCATGCTTGATGCCAAGGGACAACAGATTGTTTCTGAATGTCGCAATCTCGTCGTATCAACCATCCCAAAATTGATGGTCGGGCTGTTTGAGCAGCTCGATGATTCCCTGTATGAGCTTGCAGACAAATCTGATAATAATGCACTCCAAACTTCTTTTTTCGACGCAATGCGAGTGTTACGCAAAGAGCGTGTTCAAATAGACCGCATATTTATTAGTCAGGTCCTGCATGCCTATGACCGCTTTTGGGAAACCGGTGAGGTTTACACTATCAGGCGTTCTCTCGATCAGTTGAGTCTCGATTCGGAGATGGCGCTGCTGGATAATGAGGAATTAGAAGATTCTCTCGCGATCACCAACATGATTTCGAAAAGCGAGAATCGCTATTCGAAAGAGCGGTACGCCCTAAGCCAACGATTTTCTTTTTTGGCGAATGGCAAGAACCTGCAGCAAACCAGCCAAGACCAGAGCCCGTTAGATCCGGTTGTAATATGTATCGCGTTTCAGTCTGCGTTGAAGGATGTTGCAGTTGAACTGCCGGTAAAGTTAATCGTTTATAAGCTTTTCGAAAAACATTTCATGCATTATCTTGGGGGCTTCTACGATGAGCTAAATCTTCTATTGGGAAAGGCGGGAATTATTCCCAACTTGACCCCGAAGGTAAGGCGTAACCCGATAGCGCCTGCTATGCACAGTGGCGGTGCCCGAGATGTGGAATCATCTTTACACGATTCGCGGTTAGTGGCTGATAGTTCTTCAAATGCCGTGGGTGTTTCAGAAAATGAAATGAGTAGTGTCCAGGGCGAGGTATTTGCCACCCTGCAGCAGTTACTAGGCCTGAGGCGGTCAACTTCGAGTGAAAGTATGCTGGCCTCCAGTATGATGATACCCAGGCCTGCAGGTGTATCCTTGCCTGCTGTGGATACTGGTGAATTATTAGGCGCCCTGTCGGCGTTGCAACAATCCAATATTTTGATCTTGCCTCAAGCTGGGGGGCAAGCAGTCAATCCCAAGGTATTGAAGGCACAGCTGGCAGATGACCTCCGGATGCGTGATGGGGGTGAGCTGAGCCGTACCTTGGGGGATGCTGATAATGACACGATTGATGTCATTACCATGTTATTCGAGTTCATTCTGGATGATTATAGCCTCCCAGACGCCATGAAGGCGTTGCTCAGTCGTCTGCAGATACCGATGCTGAAAGTAGCTATCATCGATAAAACATTTTTCAGCAAAAACCGCCATCCTGCGCGACGTTTGTTGAATAGTCTGGCACAGGCGGCTGTTAGCTGGAACGATGCTGGAGATCGGGATAGTGACAATCTCTATCGAAAAATAGAGTCCGTCATCAAGCGCATCATGAATGATTTTCATGATGATCCGGCAATTTTTGCGGATTTGGATGATGAGTTTTCAGTTTGGTGGGAGCAGGAACAGCGCGGGGCTGAGGTTGCGGAACAAAGAACCAATCAGGTTACCAGGGGCAAGGAGCAACTGCGCAGTGCAAAACAGATCGTAACCGAGGTTCTCAATAGTCGCCTGGAGAAGCTGGAGATGGTACCTGAGGCCGTCATGGAATTGCTTGAGGATGGATGGAAGGATGTTCTACTGCTCAACTATCTGCGCCAAGGGCCTGAGAGTGATGAGTGGAAGGACTCGCTGGCAATCGTAGATCGCCTGTTGTGGAGCGTACAACCAAAAACGCAGTACACGGAACGCCAGGAATTATTGAGAAGCATCCCTGAATTATTGCGAAATTTGCGAGAAAAGCTCAACAGTATTTCGTTCGATCAGCATAAAATGGCACGGTTGTTCAAGGAGTTGCAGAATTGCCACATTGGTTGCCTCAGGGGTGGTGACGCAACTGCTGCAAAGGGTCCAGGTACTGCGCCTGCAAAGATAATGCAGATCAATTTTCCCGACAGTCAGTTTTTATCGGGTACTTCTTCATTTCTCGCAGATGAGCTTTCTGAATATGAGGAATCAACCCAGGATCAATATACTCAACAGGCAGAAAACCTGGAGGTTGGAGATTGGCTCGAGATAACTGATGGGACGGTCAAATCACGGGTAAAACTCTCCTGGAAGAGCAACGTCTCCAACGCCTATATATTCGTGAATCGCAAGGGAATGAAAAGCTTGGAGTTGACCCTGCAAGGATTGGCTAAACGGCTCAGGGAAGGGACGATAAACCTGATTGAGTTGCCCAAAGCACCGATTATGGACCGCGCCCTGGGCGCAATGTTGGATGCATTAAAAAATACTGATCACGCTACAGAATCTGTTTAATTCTTCCCTTCGCGTTGACTCTCTGTTTAGTCGGTTTAAACTGCTCATCTCTCTTCATTCGGTCCTGCCATCAGCGGGGCCCTAAGCGCTATTACTGGGAGTATGTCCATGAGTGAAAAAATCACTGACTCAGGCTTGAAATATGAGGATCTCGTTGCAGGTGATGGTGATACTGCATGCGCGGGTCAGGGTGTATCTGTGCACTATACAGGTTGGCTGACAGACGGCAGCAAATTTGATTCTTCTGTTGACCGCAATGAGCCTTTCAGCTTCACTCTCGGCAGAGGCATGGTGATTCGGGGCTGGGATGAAGGTGTAAAGGGAATGAAGGTTGGGGGTAAGCGCAAGCTGACAATACCGCCGCAGTTGGGCTATGGTGCTGCAGGAGCCGGTGGTGTCATACCTGCTAATGCTACCTTGGTGTTTGATGTTGAATTGCTGCAAATCAAATAATGACCGATTTACCAAATCCTCAAATAATCACCAGCCAGATACAAGCGGCGCTGGTCGAAGACATTGGCTCGGGTGATCATACCGCCAAGCTGATTGATGTTGAAGAACGCTCCAGAGTAGAGGTGACTTGCAGGGAACAGGCAACCCTCTGCGGTGTTGCCTGGTTCGAGGAAGTTTTCCGTCAATTGGAACCCGGGATTCGGATTCTTTGGCAGGTGGAAGATGGAGACAGACTCGAGCCTGGCCAACTGATCTGTAGTCTGGAAGGGAATACGCGGGCACTGCTGAGCGGAGAGCGAACAGCGCTAAACTACCTGCAGACTCTTTCTGGAACGGCAACTCGCGCAAGGGCATATGCAGATAAGGTGTCTGGGACCAGAGCTAAGGTTTTAGATACCCGAAAAACGATCCCGGGGCTGAGACTCCAGCAGAAGTACGCAGTGACTTGCGGTGGATGTTTCAATCACCGTATGGGGCTCTATGATGCGATTTTGATCAAGGAGAATCATATTCAGGCAGCAGGCTCGATCGCGGCAGCACTTGGTGCGGCAAAGGCACTTGAGACAAAGGTTGATTGGATTGAAATCGAAGTAGAGTCCATTGCTGAGCTTCGTGAGGCGCTTGATGCAGGTGCAAAAAGGATTCTGCTGGATAACTTTACTTTGGATCAATTGAGAGAGGCTGTCCGGGTTAATGCCGGTAGCGCGCTGCTGGAGGCGTCCGGAGGGATCAATTTTGATACGATCGGTCCAATTGCCGAGACTGGTGTTGATTATATTTCAGTAGGTGATCTAACCAAAGATGTAGATGCAATCGACTTGTCGATGCGTTTTATCTGAGTCGGAGTTAGACGCGCTCGTCGAACAATGTGCCGATGGCATCGTCGCTGCTTTTCAGGGCTTTGACTGAGGCCTTGGTCTGTATGCTGTGTTGTTGCATTTCCACCATCGCTCTAGTCAAGTCGGTGGGGTTGGTCTGCTTGGTGGGTTGATTGCTGGCGATTTCTGAAGCTACACGTCTCAGCCCGTGGATACCCCGCTGTATCCCCTGTACTGAAGGCCCTATGATCGAATTCATACCCATAATCGATTCCAATCTGCTCCTAACCGGGTTGTGGGCATAATGGGGGAAATCTTTAATCAGTTAAGTCGCAGTCGACCTGTTTTTTGCAGCGGCTGGCGATTTGAAGCCCCCACTAAGACCATTTGTGAATGGGCGGGAAAACCAATCGTATACCCGTGAGTTGAAATCGTTGTCCTGCCTCCGCTCTATGCCGCATGCTGGGGCGACGTAAAACCGCTTGAGTATGCAAGCTGCCTCCTCGCAAAGTCATTTTCTCATCCTTGAAGTCGGCCATTGAAGCGCTCTCGTCAGGAAAAGGTGCAAATTCGGGATAGGGATGAAAGTGGTTACTACACCACTCCCAGGCTCTGCCAATATCTCTAATGACGCCACTGCGCGCCGCCATCTCCCATTGGTACTCATGTTGTAGAATGGCGCCTGAAAACTCGTTTCCAAGTGAGTTAGTCCATGCGGCATACGCTTGGGCCTCATATTGATTGATTCCGCAGACAGGTTCTCCTGGAGGTAAATCAGCAGGACCATTGATGCCGACGGCATACCAGTTACCGGCTTTGTCTTGTCTCCAGTACTCTGGATGTGTGATCTGTGAGTATTGCCCCCTGGCTCTGCCCTCGTCAGTCCAGAGATCTGGAAGTGAGTATCCGCCTGCTTCCATAAAAGCCAGAAACTGACTATTCGAGACTGGTGTCAGGGCGATACGATAACTGCTGAGCGCCACTGCCTGGGGGGGTAATTCGTTATCATAGGCTGCAGGTTGATTGCGTGCTCCAATGCGATAGTGACCCTGCGAAAGTTCCTTTGTCTCCCAGCCGGGCGGGCTGGGTACAAGCGGTCTCTCGACACGGTAGTCATCGATATCAATATGAGTGCTGCGCTGATTTAACACAATCAACATCATTTCATAAAGTTTGGCCTGTTGCTGAAGGATAAACCACTGCAGGCGATCGTGATTGAGCAGTGCATGGTTCGGCAGCATACCTGGATTCGCCAGTCTCAAGAGGTGTTCCTCACGGACCTCTGCACCCCAGCTCAGTAAGTGATCTTTGGGGGGGAGTTGTCGGCATTGCTCATTTAATGCCAATGCTGCAGGCTGAAAAAGATGTTCGACTCGTTTAGATAGGTCGGTATCTTCGTTGAGGATTTCGCGCAACCAATAGAGTTCCAGATAAATGCCCGCACCGAATAGCCATTTGAGGGAACCGAGTTCCGGATGAAATTGATGAGATGCATCTGCTTCAGAAACAGATTCCAGCAGTTGCTCCTGCATTTCGTATATATGGTTCAACTGGCCGAGAATGGCTGGATTGGTCATGGAGATCTGCCTTGCTGGACTGCAGGCCCGGATATTACCTGAAACAGAGCTTGCAGGAAAAAACTGCAACCGTCACCGCATTGATGCCCGGCCAGCGGGCCTCAATGCGGGTGTAAAACGTGAACGATAGAAGACTTTAATGGTGGCGAGGGATTACACGCAGCCAGTAGGCTTGGGCAGGCCGCCATATTTTGTGATTGGCTTCATTGGTCCAGTGAGCCACAATTCAAACATCGCTTTCTTGTCGGCCCCCAGATATTTGGCAAACTTACGGATGGGCGGCACTACTGCATGTTCATCATAATATTCACGGGCCTTTTCAACCTGCTCCCAACGCTCTTCGTTGAGATCAAAGTCATCCGCTTCAGCCATTGCTCTGGCAATTTCTGGAGTCCACTGACTCATGTCGGTGAGATATCCATCCCCGTCGCGATCTGGTAATTCAACACTCATTTGGTTGCTCCTGTAAAACTGAGTAAATTAGTAGGAAATAGTATGAGCAGATACTAATGCGAAATGGTCAGTCGATTCTACCATATTTTTGTATGGGTATTTGCTCTATGAGCGGTGTTTCGACCGGGAGTCAAATAGCTAGGAATCTAGATTGAGCGCCCTTCCCAACATTTTTAGCGCCTGCGATGAAGAGGTGACGGGTTCGTCAAGCATCACCCTGGTTAACTGATTATTGGATTCGAGATCAAGGCCAAGACTGTCAATGCCCACCGGTGAAATGTGTATCCCATTAGATGCTGTAAAAAGCGGATGTGACTGCATCTGAATGAGCAGTTCTGCCTCTTCATTGGCTGTCAATGTGAATTCGGGTAGCAAACGGCTGGGATCAATCCAGCGTGCGGCGCCAAATCCACCGACAAAATGAAACCGCTCGGGTGTCAGTTTGTAGAAGTGGAAATTTAGATTTTCGTAGTATTCTCGAGTATTGGGGAAGTAACGAAAATAGCGTTGGCTCGAGTCCTCTGTTATCGGTTTCACTGCCACCATCCTGGCTAAGCAGGTTAATCTTCCCAACTGTTGAACATCGCCAGAACCCGGTTCTAGCAGCGTCAGCGAGCAGTTGGGATTGTCGAGCAGGTTCTGTGTGTGCTGCGCCAAGTGAGAGAGCAGGAGTAGGGGAAGCCCATCATAATCCCGGCAAATGGGTACCAGTGAACCAAACGGATACCCGGGTACTGCGACAGAGTGAGATGAGAGTACCCCGTGATAACTGCTGAACCACAATCGGCGTGAAGCTTGTAATTGAGTATTGACCGAAGGCTCCCGACTCATTTGAAGTCTAAACAGTATATTTGCGGACGCTGGACGTCAGTCATTCTGAGGCATCTATCAACCGAGATTATTTATTGACCTCACCAATCTTGCTTTCCACAGATAGGATTTTCTGAGTCATTCTGTTGGATTTGCCTTTGCGGATGTCCATCTTGATAGCGGTAAAGACTCTCTTGCAGCCTTGCTTTTCAAGGCATGTATAAGCCTTTTCCACGAGTTCCAGTGCTTCTTTGATATCCGGTGTTTCAATAACCGTTCCCATCGCAGTCAATTTGTAGTCATGACCACTGTTGCGGATCAGGTCGATGATGTCGCTTACTTCCGTACTTATGCTTTCGCCTCGATCAGTGGGGAACATGCTGAATTCTATGAGAACAGACATATGGCTATCCGGGATTGTTATGACTCTTGGGATTGCGCCTAGGCTAATCAATGTGAGCGCAGTTTACAATTCTTCACAGGTTACCGCTTTCAAGCGTCGTGACACATCACTTATGCTTGGTGCAGCTTAAAATGTATCGGATTTGATCGAATGAGTATCTTCGGATTTTTATTTATTGGGCTGATAGCAGGATGGCTGGCGGGCCTGATAAAGAATAGTGGCGGAGTGGGCCTGATAATTGACTTGGTGGTCGGTGTACTTGGCGCGTTGCTTGGTGGGTACCTCTTTCACCTATTCACTGTTCAGTTCACCGGATTTTTTGGTGGATTGGTTACCGCAACGATTAGCGCTATTCTTCTGCTGTTTTTGATGGGGCTCGTAAAACACAGCTTGTGAATCCACAGGCTTTAAATTAACAATCTTAATGACTCTGAGGAGAGCTTAATGGAACTGTCGCTTGATGTAATCCTGAACACTTATCTGATCCCATGGGGCACCAAAATTATCATGGCGCTGCTGGTGTTCGTTGTTGGTCGTTGGCTGGCAAAAATCTTGACAAGGGCCCTGGGCAAGGTCATGACGAAGGGCAAAGTCGACCAGATGCTGGTCAATTTCCTCAGCAATATCGCCTATGCGGCCCTGCTGGCGGTCGTTGTTCTGGCAGCATTGGAACAACTTGGCGTCAATACCACGTCAGCCATGGCAATTTTAGGTGCCGCGGGCTTGGCAGTCGGCTTGGCACTGAAGGACTCGTTATCCAGTTTTGCGGCAGGAGTGATGCTGATTATCTTCCGCCCGTTCAAGTTGGGCGACTTCGTTGAAGCCGGAGGCGTTTCTGGAGTGGTTGAGGAGATCCGTATCTTTCACACGATGTTGAAGACCGGTGATAATCGTGAAGTCACCATGCCGAATGCACAGATCTATAGCGGCACCATTGTCAACTTTTCGGCCCGTACGACTCGCCGCATCGACCTGGTGATCGGCATTGGCTACGACGACGATATCAAGAAGGCACGTGACATCATCATAGATGTCCTCGCAGCTAATGAGACTGTGCTGAAAGATCCGGCCCCGACAGTCATGCTTCTGGAGTTAGGCGCCAGCAGTGTCGATTTTGCAGTACGTCCATGGGTCAAGTCTGGGGATTATTGGACAACCCGCGCAGACATAATGGAAGCAATAAAAGCTGCATTTGACAAGGAAGGTGTTAGTATTCCCTACCCGCAGCAGGATATACACCTATTCAAGGAGGATGCCGCTTAGGGTAAACCGCGGATTCATCAGCGATATGTTTGCAACAATCAAACGGGAGGTAAGAATGCGGACTCAACTGAAACAACTTGCGATAGTACTGCTGCCGATGATCATGGTGACGCCTGCAATGGCCGAGAAAGGCTTTCTGCATGAAGGCACTGATCAGGGCAGCGTAGTCAGGACTGGATATGGTGAATGCTGGACAACCAGTCATCGCGACCCCGGTTACCCGATTGATCCAACCTGTCTTGGAGATGCGGATGGTGATGGAGTGGCAGACCCGATGGACAAGTGTCCGGATACCCCGAAAGGCGTGAAAGTCGATGCCGACGGCTGCGCTCTGGACTCTGATGGCGACGGCGTGACTGACGACAAGGACAAATGTCCGGATACCCCGAAAGGCGTGAAAGTGAATGCGGATGGTTGTCCGTTGGACTCTGATGGCGATGGTGTTGCTGATGCCAATGACAAGTGTCCTGGAACACCCGCCGGTGCCAAGGTCGATGCCAATGGCTGTGCACTGGATTCCGATGGTGATGGCGTGGCCGATTACGCGGATAAATGCCCGGGCACACCGGCCGGCGCCAAGGTTGATTCTGACGGTTGTGCAGAACAGATCATTCTGCAGAACGTTAAGTTCAAACTCAATAGCAGGGAACTGACGGCTGATTCCAAAGCCACTCTGGATAAGGTGGCGACATCTCTCAAGAACCGTTCGGACATCAGCGGTATTCAGGTCATCGGCCATACCGACTCTACCGGAGCGGCAGCTTACAACCAGAGCCTTTCTGAGAAGCGGGCCCAGGCCGTGTCTGACTATCTGGTGAGCCAGGGCGTAGATGCTCAGCAACTCTCTTCCAAGGGCATGGGTGAATCCCAGCCGTTCGCTGACAACAGCACGAAGGAAGGCAGGGCAAACAACCGCCGTGTTGAGTTGCAGGTGAAGTAGGGGCCTGCATTAAGTAATAAAAATGGCAGCGATGCATCAACGGTGTCGCTGCCTTTTTTACTTTGCAGGCTTTGATCCATATGAATGATTCGGTGATGACTATGCGTATTGCCTGTTTAGAAGATGATCCAGTCCAGTCAAGCGTTCTTAAAGAATGGTTGGAAGCGGATGATCATACCTGTCATACCTTTGCTAATTCAGATTCATTCGCGAAAGAACTGCGGCATGAGAGCTATGACTTACTGATCATGGATTGGGAGTTGCCGAAATCCTCGGGTATTGAATTGTTGACCTGGATTCGCAATGATCTTGAGTTGGATACCCCGGTGTTCTTTATTACACATCGCGACAGCGAAGCGGATATTGTCGAGGCGTTAGAAAAGGGCGCGGATGACTACCTGGCCAAGCCGGTATCGAAAGAAGTGACCCTGGCTCGAGTGAAGGCCTTGGCAAGACGGCATGCAGGGCATGGTATTCGCAAGGATATCCTGGAGATCAATGAGCTGAAACTGGACAAGGAGACAAAGCAGATTTTCGTGGCAGATCAACTCGTCGAAACCACAGAAAAAGAGTTTCAATTGGCCTGGATGCTCCTGACGAATATCGGCCGCCTGCTATCCCGTGAGCATCTTTTGGAGACCATCTGGGGCTTTGGGCCTGAGCTGATGACCCGCACCGTAGATACTCATGTCAGCCGGCTGCGACGTAAACTCGGGCTGGTACCTGAGAATGGTTGGCGGCTGAAAGCCATCTATCATCAGGGATACCGTTTGGAGCAATTATCCGACTTATAATCCAATGCGCTATGATTTCTTAGATATCTGGCCATAGAATCCTGTTTACCAGTCATGACAAAGCCAGAACAATTTCTAAATCGCTGTCGGGTTGCGCTCCTGATGGCGCTGCTATTTTTTCCAGCCTTGCTGACGGCTGGGGACTGGATCTATCGCATCAGGCCCGGTGAGACCCTGTCAGCCATCAGTGCACGTTTTTTGTTGCCGGAAATCAACACAGCACAACTACAGGCGCATAATAAAATAGAAAAGGATCGTGCGATCCCTGTCGGCGCCGAGATCAAAATTCCCCTGGAATGGCTGTTACAGGCCCCTGCAGGCGCAGAGATTGTTTTTCTCCGCGGCCAGGTTGATCTGTACCGTGACGGCAGCACGGATCCATTAACCCTGGAAATGAATGATTCACTGGTTCTGGGTGATAGGCTTCTGACCGGTGCCGATGCGGTGGTTTCGATCCGCTTTGCAGATGGCTCACGTTTACTGCTAGGGCCGCAAAGCGAGATCATTCTGGATGCGCTTTCATCCTATGGCGAAACAGGCATGATCGACACCCGTTTACGTGTCCAGCGTGGCCGAGTGGAAAGCCGGGTCAGACCGCTTGAAGGAGAGGGCTCACGCTATGAGATCCATACTCCCGCGGCGGTTACCATGGTGCGGGGAACGGGATTCCGGATTGGCGTGGAAAGCACTAGCGGGTTGACGCGAAGTGAGGTCACCGAAGGGAATGTGGCGGTTGATGCGGGTGGTGAGACGGTATCGGTCACTGCAGGTTTCGGTACCCTCATCGAACCCGGCAAGCCCCCGGCGACCCCCACCAAACTCTTGCCAGCCCCAGACCTGTCAGGTCTCCCTGGGGAAGTCGATTCGGGGACACTGACACTGAATTGGTTACCTTTAGATGAGGCAAAAAGTTACAGACTCAAATTGCATGTCTTGGACGAAGATGGTGTCGTGCTGCATGACGTCTTGACAGAGACCGCGTCCCATACCCTGGAAATTCTGCAACCAGGTAAATACCAACTATTTATTCGGGGTGTAGATGAACTCGGACTGGAGGGCCTGACGGCAGGGCACGCACTTCAAGTCAACTTGAGACCACTGCTGACATCACCCGAGCTGTCAGCACTACCGGCGGCCATTGAACCGGGACCCGTCACGCTCCAATGGTCACCGTTGGACGGCGCAGAGAGCTACCGAGTAGTACTGCACAGGGCAGGCGACGCAGATTCTGTCTTATTGGATATCCAGGTGGATGATCCGGCCTATACCCTGGAGAATCTGCAGCCAGGTGAATATCAGCTATCGATAAACGGTATCGATATTTATGAACGAGAGGGCTCGAGCGGGCTGCATCGATTGCTCGTGTATCCGCCACGTCTGGCAACCCCTGATCTGTCAGCACTGCCGGCGGCCATTGAACCGGGACCCGCCACGCTCAAATGGTCACCGTTGGACGGCGCAGAGAGCTACCGAGTAGTACTGCACAGGGCAGACGATGCAGCTTCTGTCTTATTGGATATCCAGGTGGATGATCCGGCCTATACACTGGAAAATCTGCAGCCAGGTGAATATCAGCTATCGATAAACGGTATCGATACTTATGAACGAGCGGGCTCGAACGGACAGCATCGATTGCTCGTGTATCCACCACGTCTGACAACTCCTGATCTGTCAGCACTGCCGGCGGCCATTGAACCGGGACCCGTCACGCTCAAATGGTCACCATTGGATAGGGCGGAAAGTTACCGAGTAAAACTGCACCTGGTGGGTGAGGCTGACTCTGAATTGTTGGATAGCAAGGCGGCGGACCCGACCTTTACTCTGGAGAAGCTACAACCAGGTGAATATCAGCTATCGATAAACGGTATTGATATGTATGACCGAGAGGGATCGAGCGGGCTGCATCGGTTGCTCGTGTATCCGCTACGTCTGGCAACACCCGATCTGTCAGCACTGCCGGCGGCCATTGAACCGGGACCCGTCACACTTAAATGGTCACCATTGGATAGGGCGGAAAGTTACCGAGTCAAACTGCATGCTGTGGGTGACACTGATGCAATGATATTAGATGACATGACGGAGGTCCCGACCTATACCCTGGAAAGCCTGCAGTCGGGTGAATACCAACTCTCGATAAGTGGCATCGATGCCTATAACCGAGAGGGATCGAACGGACTGCATCAATTGCTCGTGTATCCACCGCGGCTGACACCCCCGGATCTGTCAGCACTGCCGGCGGCCATTCAACCGGGACCCGCCACGTTCCAATGGTCACCGTTGGACGGCGCAGAGAGCTACCGAGTAGTGCTGCACAGGGCAGGCGACGCAGCTTCTGTCTTATTGGATATCCAGGTGGATGATCCGGCCTATACCCTGGAAAATCTGCAGCCAGGTGAATATCAGCTATCGATAAACGGTATCGATACTTATGAACGAGCGGGCTCGAACGGACAGCATCGATTGCTCGTGTATCCACCACGGCTGACACCCCCTGATCTGTCAGCACTGCCGGCGGCCATTGAACCGGGATCCGCATCGCTCCAATGGTCACCGGTGGACGGTGCAGAGAACTACCGAGTAGTACTGCACAGGGCAGGCGACGCAGCTTCCGTCTTGTTGGATATCCAGGTGGATGATCCGGCCTATACACTGGAAAATCTGCAGCCAGGTGAATATCAGCTATCGATAAACGGTATCGATACTTATGAACGAGCGGGCTCGAGCGGACAGCATCGATTGCTCGTGTATCCACCACGTCTGACAACCCCTGATCTGTCAGCACTGCCGGCGGCCATTGAACCGGGACCCGCATCGCTCCAATGGTCACCGATGGCTAAGGCGGAAAGTTACCGAGTTAAACTGCTCAGGGCAGGCGACGCAGCTTCTGTCTTATTGGATATCCAGGTGGATGATCCGGCCTATACCACTGGAAAACCTGCAGCCAGGTGAATATCAGCTATCGATAAATGGCATCGATGTCTATGAACGAGCGGGTGCGAGCGGACAGCATCGATTGCTCGTGTATCCACCGCGTCTGACAACCCCTGATCTGTCAGCACTGCCGGCGGCCATTGAATCGGGACCCGCATCGCTCCAATGGTCACCGTTAGGTGGTGCAGAGAATTACCGAATCAAACTGCATGCGGCCGGCGATGAAGATTCCATTTTACTGGGTGGAGAAACAGAGGCCCCGGCCTATACCATTGAGAACCTGCAGCCAGGTGAATATCAGCTATCGATAAACGGTATTGATATGTATGACCGAGAGGGATCGAGCGGGCTGCATCGGTTGCTCGTGTATCCGCTACGTCTGGCAACACCCGATCTGTCAGCACTGCCGGCGGCCATTGAACCGGGACCCGTCACACTTAAATGGTCACCATTGGATAGGGCGGAAAGTTACCGAGTCAAACTGCATGCTGTGGGTGACACTGATGCAATGATATTAGATGACATGACGGAGGTCCCGACCTATACCCTGGAAAATCTGCAGCCAGGTGAATATCAGCTATCGATAAACGGTATCGATACTTATGAACGAGCGGGCTCGAACGGACAGCATCGATTGCTCGTGTATCCACCACGGCTGACACCCCCTGATCTGTCAGCACTGCCGGCGGCCATTGAACCGGGACCTGCATCGCTCCAATGGTCACCGTTGGACGGCGCAGAGAACTACCGAGTAGTACTGCACAGGGCAGACGATGCAGCTTCTGTCTTATTGGATATCCAGGTGGATGATCCGGCCTATACCCTGGAAAGGCTGCAGTCGGGTGAATATCAGCTATCGGTAAACGGTATCGATGCTTATGAGCGAGCGGGTGCGAGCGGGCTGCATCGATTGCTCGTTTATCCACCGCGACTGACACCCCCTGATCTGTCAGCAATCCCAGCAGCCTTTGAGCCCGGTCCCGTGAGGCTCCAATGGCTACCCCTCGACGGGGCGGAGTGTTATCGAGTAAGACTACACCTGGCGGGTGAGGCTGATTCTGCGTTGTTGGATAACGAAACGGCGGACCCGGTCTTTACTCTGGAGAGCTTACAGTCAGGTGAATATCAGCTGTCGATAAACGGCATCGATGCCTATGAACGAGAGGGTGCACACGGCTTGCGTCGGTTGCGCATGTATCCGCCGCGACTGGTTTTACCCGAGCTGTCAACACTCCCGTCGGTCGTTGAAACAGGCCCCATAGAACTCCAATGGCCACCTCTGGACGGAGCAGCGAGTTACAGAGTTAAACTACGTGCGACGGACGATACTGACTCTATGCTAATAGATAGGAAGACGACGGACTCGGCCCATATTCTGGAGAACCTGCAACCAGGTGATTACCAGCTATCGATTAGTGGTATCGATGCCTATGACCGAGAGGGTGTGGCCGGCTTGCATACTCTGAGAGTCCTTCCGCCTCCCTTGACTCCCCCTGACCTGACACAACTCCCTGCAGTTGTCGAAGAAGGTTCGGTAACATTTCGATGGCCAGCTATGGCTGGGGCGGAAAGTTACAGCGTTCAACTGCTGTCGGGTGGCGAAGGTGATACTGTCGTGGAAAACTTTACGACGAAAAACCCTGCTATTTCCTTAGAAGATCTGCAGCCAGGTACCTACCAACTATCCATAAAAGGCTTGGATGCCTATGGATTGGAAGGATTGGCTGGGTTGCAGGAATTACAGGTGAATAGAAAGCCGCGACCGGCGCCGTTTTTGGGTATGCCTCGCTTTGGGCCTGGCTGGATAGATTTCAACTGGAGCCAGGTCGAAGGCGCCTGGGGCTATCGCTTGACAATCGCCAGGGACAGTAGTTTTCAAGACCCTTTATTTGAACGTATCAGTATTGCGTCTTATTTACGCCTGCCCGTTTATTGGCACGGAAGACTCTTTGTGCGGGTGGATGCCCTGTTCGAAACTGATCCCCTTGAAAGTCACTCCGGAGTTTTCCGAATAGAACTACCTGTGCGTTGATCTCAAGCCGAGTGAACGTGAAAAAGCCCAATCTCAGCCTAGGTCTGACCGAGCGTCTCGTGACGGCACTTTCCCTGCTGTTGCTGGCGCTGCTGCTGGCGGCCAGTGGCTGGCTGTGGCGCTGGGATCAGTTGCTTTACGACCTGCAGATCGACCTCTGGTCCAAGCCGCCGGCCGCTGATATCGTGATTGTCGCAGTGGATGAGCAGAGCCTGGCTGACTTTGGTCGCTGGCCTTGGCCGAGAGGTATCCATGCGCAGCTGATCGATATTTTGTCCCAGGCCGGTGCCAAGGCAATCGCAATAGATATCCTGTTCGCTGAGGCGGATCTGCATAACCAGGTGGGTGACAGGCAGCTGATCCAGTCAGTGGCAGCCAGTGAGCGCGTCTTTTTTCCGGTTATCATGGAAGAGTATCGTCTCGGTGGGCAACTGGTCGAGACGATGCCGATGTCAGAACTGTCCAGCGTGGCGGCCGGTCTAGGTCACATGCACATGGAACTGGACGCGGACGGAATTGCACGGGGGATTTTTCTGTATGAGGGCCTGGGTCAGGCCTACTGGCCGCATATGATGCTCTCCCTGTTGAATTGGTTGGAACCAATTGCCTGGCCCTTGCAAAACAGCCAGCTACCCCTGTCTAGTCATACCCAGTCGATCAGTCGTCACTCCTACCATCTGATTCCGTTCTTCGGGGCTGCGGGGCATTACCCTCGGTTCTCCTATTCACAAGTGTTAAAGGGGGAATTTCTCCCGGATGCCTTCAAGGATCGTATTGTGTTGGTAGGTGTGACCGCCACAGGTTTGGGTGATGTGCTGCCGACACCTGTCTCCGCCCATGGAAAACCGATGTCAGGGGTGGAGATCAATGCCAATATTCTAGATGCGTTGCGCAGCGGTCAGACGATTTCCCGGGTTGAAGGCGCCAATTATCTGCTCCTGACAGGACTGTTGGTGATCCTGCCCTTTTTTCTCTACCCCTACTTTCCCACCCGTCTGGTACCCGTGGTGACTGTGGCGTTGGCGCTCTTGCTGTTAATGGCCAGCCTGGTCTGGGTGCATAGTCTGCATCTCTGGTTTCCGCCGGCCGTGGCCCTCCTCGGGCTGCTGGTCAGTTATCCTTTGTGGAGCTGGCGCAGGCTGGAACTGAGTGTCGCCTATCTCAGGCTGGAACTGGAAAAGCTCAATCAGGAACAGCAGGTGCTGCCGGTCTCCCAGCAACCCGCGGATCTGTTGTCGGCACTGGATTTCCTCCAGCAGATCATGCCCGTACAGGGTTGGGCCGTTTATCAGAAAGATGGCCAGTTGCTGCATCAGTCAGGCGAGCCATTGGCGCAGCCCATAGGCAAACTGGAACGCTGCCAATGGGTGCGTCAGGGGGCAGAGCTATGGACAGAAATTGAAACCCAAGGCACTGTTTCACAATTGGGCATTCTCTGGCCGCGGATGGAGGTGCCCAAAGGGCGCAGTCTGCAACTATTGGAAGATTTCGCCTTGCAGTTCAACCGGCCGCAAGAGAACGAGTCGGTGAGTACCCTCGAGCAGTTTGAGCGACGCATTATTCAGGTGGAGCAGGCGAATGCTCGGCTTACCCAGTTGCGGCGCTTTATTACTCTGGCTCTGGGGCAAATGGATGATGGTCTGCTGGTAGTCGATTCACTGGGACGGATTATTTTATCGAATCCAAGGGCCGCCAATTATCTTGGGCTTGAGAGTGAGGCCGAATTGGTTGGTAAGGATGCGCGCAATATCCTGGAAAAACTGGAGATACAGGGAGAACATACCTGGACTGGAGTGATGGTGCGGCTCTTCATGGAGGGGCAGCCGGTCAGGTTCGAGGCATTAGGGCCGCAGCATCGGGAACTCTATCTACAGGTGCAGCCACTGGAAAAAAACAACGCAGGCCTGCATGGTATGATCATCAATCTTTCAAATATCGGGGAAATCAAGCAGACTGAGCGAACCCGCGCCAGGATGCTCAATTTTCTCTCGCATGATATACGCTCACCCATCACCTCGCTGCTCTCCTTGACACAGTCCAAGCTGGCAACCGAGGGGACGGCACAGCAGCTGGCGGAAAAGATTCAGCCGCTGGCGCGGCGTTCTCTGAAAATGGCGGACGATTTTCTGCAACTGGCCCGGGCGGAGGCGGCGGATGCCACATCCTTCAGTGACACAGATTTCGTTTCGGTTGTCTATAATGCGATAGGCGATGTCTATGCACAGGCCCAGTTGCGTGGGATAAAGCTGGATACCCAGCTCGAAATGGAAGATGCCTGGCTGCAGGGCAATGTGGCCTTGCTGGAACGGGCGCTGCTCAACTTGTTGGGGAACGCCATCAGATTCTCACCGGATAGAGGGGTGGTTACGGTCAGCCTGCAGCGTACGGGAAACCAATTGCAGTGCTGTGTGCTCGACCAGGGACCCGGTATCCCCGACGAACTGAGGCAGAGCATTTTTCTTCCTTTCAGTCACGGTGGACAGCAGTCTGAGAATAAGCATACCGGTGTTGGTCTTGGCCTCAATTTCGTCAAGATCGTAGCTGAAAAACACAATGGCCGTGTCGAGTTGCGCGATTCTGTTCAAGGAGGAGCGCTGTTCTGCCTGCAGTTGCCCTGTGAGCCTGAGGCAGCTTGAACTGGCCGGCAGTCGGGATTTCCTTATCCACAATAGCGCGGGCTCAAATTGGTGGATTGGTTGTGGTCTGAAAAAGTGGGCATAATGCCTGTTTTATAGATTCTGAATTCGGAGATCCTGATGCCGCAATATCGCTCCCGCACTACTACCCATGGCCGAAATATGGCTGGCGCCAGGGCGTTATGGCGCGCCACCGGCATGCAGGACGGTGATTTTGATAAACCGATCATCGCCATTGCCAATTCCTTCACCCAGTTTGTTCCCGGCCATGTGCATCTAAAGGATCTGGGGCAATTGGTTGCCCGGGAGATCGAGCAGGCGGGCGGCGTGGCCAAGGAGTTCAATACCATCGCGGTGGACGACGGGATCGCCATGGGCCATGGCGGCATGCTTTACTCGCTGCCATCACGGGATATCATTGCTGACTCGGTAGAGTACATGGTCAACGCGCATTGCGCCGATGCCCTGGTGTGTATTTCCAACTGCGACAAGATCACTCCGGGTATGTTGATGGCAGCCCTGCGGTTGAATATTCCGACGGTGTTTGTCTCCGGCGGACCGATGGAGGCGGGTAAAGTGCAGCTTGCCTCGAAAGGTGAGGTCAAGCTCGATCTGGTGGATGCAATGATCTCTGCCGCCAATCCGGATGAGAGCGATGAGGATGTGGCGGCCATCGAACGCTCCGCCTGCCCTACCTGTGGTTCCTGTTCCGGCATGTTCACCGCCAATTCCATGAACTGTCTGACCGAGGCGCTGGGTCTGAGCCTGCCAGGTAATGGATCCCTGCTGGCGACCCATGCCAAACGCAAGGAGTTGTTTCTGGAAGCTGGCCGGTTAATCGTCGAGCTGGCGAAGCGCTATTACGAGGAAGACGATAACTCGGCGCTGCCCCGCACCATTGCCAGTTTCGCCGCGTTTGAAAATGCCATGACCCTGGATATCGCCATGGGCGGCTCTACCAATACCGTGCTGCATCTGCTTGCCGCCGCTCATGAAGCGGAGCTCGATTTCACCATGGCTGACATCGACCGCCTGTCCCGCAAGGTACCGAACCTGTGCAAGGTCGCACCGGCAACTCAACTGTACCATATGGAAGACGTGCATCGCGCCGGTGGGGTGATCGGCATCCTTGCTGAACTCGACCGTGGCGGTCTGTTGCATCGTGATGTACCTACCGTTCACGCCGCCAGCTATGGGCGCCTCGCTGGATCGCTGGGACATTGTCCGCAGCGAGGAGCAGAGCGCGCGTTCCCGTTACCTTGCGGCACCGGGCGGTATCCCGACTCAGGTCGCCTTCAGCCAGGACAACCTCTGGCCGGACCTCGACCTCGACCGTGCCCATGGCTGCATCCGCGACATCGAACATGCCTATTCAAAAGACGGTGGCCTGGCGGTGCTCTACGGCAACCTGGCAGAGCAGGGCTGTATCGTCAAAACCGCCGGGGTAGATGAGTCGAATCTGCGATTTTCCGGCCCGGCCCGTATCTTCGAGAGTCAGGATGCAGCGGTCGATGCGATTCTGGGGGATCAGGTCAAGGCGGGTGATGTGGTGTTGATAAGGTACGAGGGACCCAAGGGTGGTCCCGGCATGCAGGAAATGCTTTATCCCACCAGTTATTTGAAATCTAAAGGTCTGGGCAAGGCCTGTGCATTGATCACTGATGGCCGTTTTTCCGGCGGTACTTCAGGCCTCTCCATTGGTCATTGTTCTCCCGAGGCGGCCGAGGGCGGGAATATTGGTTTGGTGGAAGAGGACGATCTGATTGAGATCGATATCCCGGATCGTCGCATCGCCGTTGCCTTGACCGATGAGGAGCTAACGCAACGCCGCGTGGCCATGAATGCAAAATCCGCAGCCGCCTGGCAGCCGGTAAACAGGGACAGAGTGGTCTCAAAGGCCCTGCAGGCCTATGCTGCATTAACGACCAGTGCGGCACATGGAGCGGTGCGTGATGTCTCGCAGGTGCAAAAATAGCACATGTGATGAGCGCCACAATTCCATGGCCGTTTTGAGCTGCCGGACACAGGCGCAGTGTGAAAACCATCATTAGCCACTTTGGCGGGGAGCTGCCGCCAGGTGTTTCGCCAGCCCGCTCCTTGTCATCCAGGCTGCGGCTGCTGGTTGCAATTCATCAGCAATATACAGCGCGCATCATTGTCGCGACCACCTGCCAGCTGGTATCGATCGGCATGCTCGGTTGCTCAGGCGACCCCACTGCCTCAGACCCTGTTCTGATCCTTGAAGATGGTTTTGTCAGCGGTGCAGACCAAACAGAGATTGTGGCTGAGGGAGGAACCATCACAGAGGGATTCAATGCCTGGTTGAAGCTTCTGCCGCATGGCGCCCTGCAGCTGCGCAATGAATCCGATTTTTCTTATCAGGATTGTGCTGAGGCTGCCGATTGGTTTAACCATTCCATGCAACGCAGGGAACTCGATCCCGATGCCGCCGGCCTGGTTTGTCGTGGTTATACCAATTCTGACTTCAAGTTTCCGAATGGGCGTTGGTATATCGAGGATCGGAACAGCGGATATGTCTATTACCGTACTTGGAAGTCCTATTGAATTTGCCTGCTTGTTGGAGTCTTTGCCAAATCATTGGAGATGCGCATGTGCGGTATCTTGTTTATCAGGTTAGCTGAATGATGTTCATACTGAAGAACTCTTATCTATTCTCAAAATTGGATGATGATCAGATTCGGCGAGTCGAAGCGATGAGCCGCAAGCTTTCTCTGATAGATGGGCAGTCCCTGTTTCAGGTCGGTGATGAAGCTAACAGGTTTTATCTTGTTACCGGGGGGCAGATCAAACTCTATCGATTGTCGTTGAACGGGAATGAGAAGGTCATCGAGATCATCTCTCCAGGGCAGACTTTCGCCGAGGCCCTGATGTTCAGTGAAAGCCCTGCCTATCCGGTCAATGCAGCGGCGATTGGCGATGTGGAGTTGTTGTCATTTGACAACAGTGCATTCCTGGCCTTGTTACGGGAATCGGTAGATACCTGTTTCCGGCTGATGGGAGATATGGCCCAACGTCTTAAGCGCCTGATCAAGGAGATCGATGATCTAACCCTGCAGAGCGCCACCGGCAGGGTGGCCGGTTATATTTGGGGTCGCTGGGACGAAGGCAAGGATCGTGGAAGTGTAGTCAATCTGAATATACCCAAGGGTGTGCTTGCCTCCCGTCTCTCGGTCAAGCCGGAGACCTTCTCGCGGATTCTACATAATTTCACTGAGCAGGGACTGATTCGGGTGAGCGGAAGCGCTATTGAAGTGATTGACGCCGATGGCCTCTATCAACATGCAGAGTCTGCCGGCATATGTGGTGGCAGTCTCTCGCCCTGAATTAGCGGAGAGCAGGGGGAGGTTTATACCCTTTCAGACTACTGAAGAGTTGTTCAGGATATGGAATCCAGTCTGGCTTGCCAGACTTCCGTTGGCCTGAAATCTGCCAGGGATATTGGCTTGGCAATACCATAACCCTGACCATAATCAACGCCGATTTCCTTGAGTATTTGTAAAGTAATCTCGTCCTCCACATATTCCGCTATGGTCATCATGTCCATGTTTTTAGCGACTTCATGGATTGCTTTGACCATCGACAGGTCAATTGGGTCTGAACTGATATCCCGGACAAACTCACCATCGATTTTTAAATAATCGACCGGAAGGTGTTTCAGGTATCCAAAAGAGGACATGCCGCTTCCAAAGTCGTCCAGTGCGAAACGACAACCAATGCCTTTCAGCTGTTCGATGAATGAGCGGGCCTTTTTCAGATTGCTGATCGTGGCTGTTTCAGTGACTTCAAACAACAGGGACGAAGGATGCAGGCTGCTTGATATGATCAGCTCCAGCAATTCGTCCAGAAAAGTCGGGTCGGTTATCGATTGAGCGGAAAGGTTGATGGAGACGAAACCGCTGATTGGATACTTTTCCATCCATTGTATGGTTTCTCTGACTACGTACCGGTCCAGATCGATCATGATTCCATAGCGTTCCGCAGCAGGGATGAACGCACCAGGCGGCGCCAATTGACCATCAGTCTCCTCGAGTCGCAGGAGTATTTCGATATTATCCTCATCGGCAAGTGGTGCTTCGATGGAGATAATCTTTTGGCAAAACAACACAAAACGCTGTTCATCCAGGGCATGTTTCAGCCGAGATACCCACTGCATCTCACCATAACGTTGTTCGATGGCTTGATCATCTTCAGCGTACAAATGAACTCGATTTCGCCCGGCTTCCTTGGCGGCATAACAGGCACTGTCGGCAGCGCTGAGAATTTCGATCAGGTTATTGTAGCTCTCATTAAATGAGACCACGCCGATACTGACGCCAACGGTAAAGGGTCTATCATTCCAGGTGAAACGATGATTGCGCAGCGTGGTGCGTATCTCTTCCGCTATGGCGATGGCCTGTGAAGTGGGGCAGTATTCCAGCAGAATGGCGAATTCATCTCCCCCCAGGCGGGCAACCATGTCTGTCCTACGGGCTGTTTCTGTGAGGATATTGGCGATCTGGCGTAGCAACTCATCACCGGCAATATGTCCGCAGGTGTCATTGACGACTTTGAACTGATCCAGATCGATATACATCAATGCATGATTGGCCTGATCGGAGTGGGCGTGTTCAATCGAGGTGTGCAGACGATTCTCGAACTCGATGCGATTGATAAGCCCGGTCAGAGTGTCATGGGTGGCCTGCCAGGTCAGCTGATTATTCATGCGATGGGTATCCGTAATGTCTCGGATCACCAGAACATTCCCGACCAGTTTGCCAGCATGGCCATATATCACAGCAACAGATATTTGTACGACCCTGCTGTTCACGGCCTCTGTTGCAAGCAGTAATGGACGATTGGAAATCTGTGCGGTTTCCGCCTGACTCAGGCATTCGTGTTGGGGAAGTGCGATAATTTCACCTGTTTCCTCATTGGTAAGCTGGAGAACATCATCGAGTTGTGCTCCGATTGCAGTCTGCGAATGCTGGTTAATCAGTTGTTCAGCGGTCTGATTGATTGAAGTTATGATCCCGTGGATGTCCGTGGTGATGACGCCATCGCTGATAGAAGATAGGGTTGTTTCAGCCAGTTCCTTACTTTCGCGCAGCTCCCGGGTGCGTTGTTGAACATCAAGCTCGAGTTGCTCCTTTGCTTCGCGGAGGGCCGTCTCTGCCATCTTTCGCCGGCGATTGCCTCGCATAATCAGTATTAACATGATGACACTGGGGATCAGGAATGCAAAAAATAACAACACGGCCTGTTCCATGACCTCGGTAGCGAACTCGGAGACGAGATCTTGATCACCGATATCCACTAATCGCCAGTGGGTTCCGGAGATGTCCTTTTCGGCCAAGATCCTTTTCTCTTCAGCCAGAGACAGAATAGGGTCTTCAAGGCTCAGTTCATAGCGGTTGCCGGAGGCGGTTACTTCAATCAGATTGGGTGTTTCGGTATTCAATAACAGCAGGCGGTGCTGATGTCGTCCCGAGAGTCTTAACAGGTTCTGAAGACTGCCGGTTTGGAAGCTGACAAAGAAGATATAACCTTTGGGGTTGTCCAGCTGCACCATCGTGTCATAGTGGTACTGCAAGAAATTCGGATGGATTTGTGGGTGATGTTCAAGCTCAAGAGAAAAATTGATGATCTCCTGCTGGCACATTTCGCCAATACGGTTCTCGAAGTCTTCAAGCAATGGGTTTCCGCTATTATCCGCTAGCGCGTAGGAAAAGGCGTCTGGGAAGTAACTGAGTACTTTCTCTCTGAGTTTACTGGCAATCTCGGCATTTTCTGGTTCTTCGATCATGCGTTAATCAGTGCTTTCTCGTAATTGGTAAAGAGGTAAAGCAGGCGCCGTCTTTCCCCGATTAATTGATTGATCTCTTTACTCACCACCAGCACTGTATGATCCGCCAGAGTCTTGTGGTACTCACGAAAGGTATCGATGCGCTGGACCGCTATTGCCGCCAGCAGAAAACACACAAGCGCAAAAAAGATGCCGATAAATACGGAGGTATGAGTGGTTTCGGCAAGGCGATGTTTTAACATACTGATTATCCGGCATTCTTATTTGTCCTATCCTGTTTCGGCATTTCTCCGTATAAGTTGATTGTTTTTGTCGGACTTCTTGAAATTTCACTAAAACCACCCCATTTGAAGGGTAAGTCTTGATTTTTTGGAGTTTTCTCATGCGTATGGATCGTTTAACAAGTAAATTTCAGATGGCTCTGGCGGATGCGCAGAGTCTTGCGGTCGGGCGCGATCATCAGTTCATCGAACCCGCACATCTACTCAGCGCACTGTTAGATCAGGAAGGCGGCACGGTACGTCACCTGCTGACTCAGGCCGATGTGAATGTCAATCTTTTGCGCTCAGACCTGAGTGCTGCCTTGGAGCGTTTACCCAGCGTCCAGGGTGTAGCGGGTGATCTGCACATCTCGAATGATCTGGGGCGTTTGCTGAATCAAACGGATAAATTGGCCCAGCAGAGGAAAGACCAGTATATCTCCAGTGAGCTGTTTGTCCTCGCTGTCGTTGAGGACAAGGGTGAACTGGGCGAGATGCTGCGCAAAGCGGGTGGTTCGGTTGAAACCCTGGAGAAGGCCATCGAGAAGGTCCGGGGTGGCCAGAGTGTGGATGACCCAAATGCAGAGGACCAGCGACAAGCCCTTGAAAAATATACCATTGACTTGACTGAGCGCGCCGAGCAGGGCAAGCTCGATCCGGTAATCGGTCGGGACGATGAAATTCGCCGCACGATCCAGGTATTGCAACGCCGCACCAAGAATAATCCGGTGTTGATCGGCGAGCCAGGGGTGGGTAAAACCGCGATTGTGGAAGGCCTCGCTCAGCGCATCATCAATGGTGAAGTGCCGGAGGGGCTGAAAAGCAAGCGCCTGCTCTCGCTGGATATGGGTTCCCTGATTGCCGGGGCGAAGTTTCGGGGGGAGTTTGAAGAACGCCTCAAGGCCGTACTCAATGATCTCTCCAAGCAGGAGGGGCAGATTATCCTGTTCATCGACGAGTTGCATACCATGGTTGGGGCCGGCAAGGCTGAAGGTTCCATGGATGCCGGTAACATGCTGAAACCCGCCCTGGCAAGGGGTGAACTGCACTGTGTCGGCGCCACTACACTGGATGAATATCGTCAGTATGTCGAAAAAGATGCTGCCCTGGAGCGGCGTTTTCAGAAAGTTCTTGTCGAAGAACCCAACGTGGAGGATACGATCGCCATCCTGCGTGGTCTGAAAGAACGTTACGAGGTGCATCACGGGGTGGATATTACCGACCCTGCGATCGTTGCCGCAGCAACGCTTTCCCATCGCTACATCACCGACAGACAGTTGCCAGACAAGGCGATCGACCTGGTGGATGAGGCGGCTTCTCAGATCCGTATGGAGATCGATTCAAAACCGGAGCCGATGGACCGCTTGGAGCGGCGTCTGATTCAATTAAAGATTGAACGTGAGGCGATGAACAAGGAGACCGATGAGGCCTCGAAGAAACGTCTCGCGCATCTGCAGGAGGAGATCGCGCGGCTGGAGCGTGAGTTTTCCGATCTGGAAGAGATCTGGAAATCGGAAAAGGCAGCACTGCAGGGAACAACCCACATCAAGGAATCCCTGGAAAGGGCCAGATTGGAGTTGGAGACTGCCCGGCGGGCGGGCGATCTGACGCGGATGTCTGAATTACAGTATGGGCGCATACCTGAGCTGGAAAAGCAGCTGGACATGGCTGCCCAGGCAGAGATGCAGGAGATGAAGTTACTGCGCAATAAAGTGACTGAAGAGGAGATCGCCGGAATCGTCTCTAAATGGACCGGCATCCCGGTCTCTAAGATGCTTGAAGGAGAGCGGGACAAACTGCTGCGCATGGAAGAGGAGATTGGCCAACGGGTGATTGGCCAGCTTGAAGCGGTCAAGGCCGTGAGTGATGCCATTCGCCGTTCCCGTGCAGGTCTGTCCGATCCAACCCAGCCGAATGGTTCATTCCTGTTTCTCGGCCCCACCGGGGTGGGTAAGACAGAGTTGTGTAAGGCGCTGGCGGATTTCCTGTTCGACACGGAGGAGGCGATGATTCGTGTCGATATGTCTGAATTCATGGAGAAACACTCCGTAGCCCGCCTGATTGGCGCGCCCCCGGGTTATGTCGGCTATGAAGAAGGTGGCTATCTGACCGAGGCCGTACGCCGCCGTCCCTACTCGGTGATTCTCTTGGACGAAGTGGAAAAGGCCCATCCGGATGTGTTCAATGTACTCTTGCAGGTATTGGATGATGGCCGGTTGACGGATGGTCAAGGGCGCACCGTCGATTTCCGCAACACGGTCATCGTGATGACCTCGAATCTGGGCTCAGATATTGTCCAGATGAATTTCGGAGAAGAGCGCTATGCAGAGATGAAGGCGGCAGTCATGGAGGTGGTGCGCAGTGCTTTCCGGCCTGAGTTTATCAACCGGTTGGATGAAATCGTCGTGTTTCACCCCTTGGCGCAGGAGCAGATTCGCGCCATCGCCAGTATCCAGATCAGCTATCTGCATCAACGCCTCGCAGAGCATGAAATGGGGCTGGAGGTGACGGAAGCGGCTCTCGATCGCCTGGGAGAGGCCGGCTTTGACCCGGTCTACGGAGCGCGACCGCTGAAACGGGCCATTCGACAGCAGTTGGAGAATCCTCTGGCTCAGGAAATCCTGGCGGGTCGGTTCAGCAGTGGAGACGTGATCAGGGTCGATGTGGCCGGCGGGGAGATGACGTTCAGCAAAGTCAGTGTAGTCACTGCAGCTTGATGTTCTATCTGTTGGGCGTATGGCGTGTTTCTCATACGCCCGACAGGGGTTCAGTAGCTGTTTTTGGCGAGTTCGAGATAGAATCGATGCAGCCGCTTTATGGATTCCACCAACGCCTCCAGACTCCCACTATTTTCGATCACATCATCGGCTGAGCTGAGGCGGGTTGCCCTGTCGACCTGAGCTGCAAGAATCTGTTTTATCTGCGCATCATCAAGGCCGTCCCGTTGCCTTACCCGGGATAACTGTTGTGTCTCAGGGCAGTCCACTACCAGGATTCGATCAGCCAACTCGTTTTGACCCGTCTCCAGCAGCAGGGGGATAACCAGAATTGCATAGGGAGCATCCAGCGACTGCAGCCTCAGTTCCATTTCCTTGCGTATCCGTGGGTGGAGAATCTGCTCCAGTTGCTGCCTTTTCTCGGGGGCGTTGAAAACTAGATTGCGCAGTATTGCGCGATCAAGACTGCCGTCCTGCTGGATGACCTTTGAGCCGAATAGCGCTTTGATTTCGTCCAGGGCGGCTGAACCAGGGAGTACTTGTTCCCGTGCAATCAGATCCGCATCGAGTACCGGGACGCCCAGTTTTTCGAATTGATGGGAAACTGAAGATTTACCACTGCCAATACCCCCCGTGAGGGCGACAACGAGCATCGGATCAGGCCAGACCCGACCAGGTCAGATAAGCATGATTGATGGCATCACCCCAGATCAGACTGATCCAACCGGCGGTTGCCAGATAAGGGCCGAATGGGATGGGAATATTCTTGTCCCGACCGCGCGCCAGGATGAGTGTAAGTCCAACGACGGCACCTACCAGAGCCGACAGCATGATGATTTGCGG
This sequence comes from uncultured Gammaproteobacteria bacterium, assembly GCA_963797085.1. Taxonomy (GTDB): domain Bacteria; phylum Pseudomonadota; class Gammaproteobacteria; order Chromatiales; family Chromatiaceae; genus JASJBU01. The sequence continues at coordinate 118,907 of CAWCOA010000026.1, read as the reverse complement.
CAGGTACTGCCAGCCCAGCCAGGCACCCAACATGGCGAGCAGTTTGAAATCACCATAGCCCATGCCTTCTTTACCGGTCAGCAATTTAAAGGCCTGGAAAATGCTCCATAATGAAAGATAGCCGACCAAGGCGCCAATAATTGCGGAATGCGCATCGGTGAATAGTCCGAACAGACTGAGCAGCAGACCCAGCCAGAGAAATGGCAGTGTGATCGAGTCAGGCAGCAGTTGTACATCGAAATCGATCAGGCTCAGTGAGATCAGTGCCCAGGTGAGAATCAATGCCCCCAGGGTTTCCCATGAGACACCGAAATGGTGAGCCACAACTAGCGATAGAATCGCTGTCAAGGCTTCAATGATGGGGTACCGCATGCTGATTCTGGTCCCGCAGTTGGAACATTTTCCCTTCAGAAACAGCCAACTGATAATTGGTATGTTTTCCCAAGGCTTAATCCGCTGGCCGCAGGCAGGGCAGTGCGAGGCAGGGCGACTGAGATTGAAAGGCTTTTCTTCGTCGGTCGGTGACTTGCCCAAGAGTTCCTGGCATTCCTTATGCCACATCTGTTCCATCATTTTCGGTAGCCGGTAAACGACAACATTGAGAAAACTACCTACGGCCAGGCCAATAAAACCAATAAACAGCATGAAGGCCCAGCTGTTCTGCTGTAGATACTCAAGAAAAATCACGATGAAATATTAGTCCGATGTTTAGACCGCTGCGCCCATTTTAAAGATCGGCAAATACATAGCGACCACCAAGCCACCAACCAAGCTGCCGAGCACTACCATGATAAGCGGTTCCATCAAGCTGCTCATGGAATCGACTGCGTTATCTACCTGTTCCTCATAAAAATCAGCAACCTTATTCAGCATGTCATCCAGGGAGCCTGATTCCTCTCCGATGGAGACCATCTGTACCACCATATTGGGAAATAGGTTGCGTTGTTTCATCGCCAGTTGAAGTGATTGACCGGTTGCGACATCTTCCTGCATGCGCAGCACCGCATCACTGTAAACCACATTTCCGGTAGCGCCGGAAACGGAATCGAGTGCTTCGACCAGAGGTACGCCTGCGGCTGACATGGTGGCGAGGGTACGCGAGAAGCGGGCAATGGCTGATTTGTTCAGAATCATCCCGATTACAGGAATCTTCAGGAGCATACGATCGACGGCTTGTCTGAATTTTCGGGAGCGTTTCCAAACGTAAGAGAGAACGTACCCAGCTGCAATGACGCCACCGAGTATGCCCCACCACCAATTTTGAACAAAATGGGCGATTTGGATAACAATTTTGGTAAAAATGGGGAGATCGGCGCCAAAGTTTTTGAAGATATTTTCAAACTGGGGAATGACAAAAATCATGATGATGGCAGTGACCAAAATGGCCACCAGCAACGATCGAAACAGGGTAGAACATAGCCTTCTTGATCTTGGCTTTGATCGATTCAGTCTTTTCCTTGTAGGTGGCAATTTTATCTAACAAAGTTTCAAGTACACCCGCATGCTCTCCCGCACGAACCAAATTGACAAATAAATCATCGAAATGGAGTGGGTGTTTTTTCAGTGCATCAGCCAAGGCCGTACCTCCCTCAACGTCGGCTTTGATGGCGAGAATCAACTCCTGCATTGACGGGTTTTCATGGCCACGGCCGACAATATCGAAGGCTTGGACCATGGGCACGCCTGAGGACATCATGGTTGCCAGTTGTCGGCTGAATATGGCGATGTCGCCAGTAGTAATCTTCTTTTTCTGCTTGAAAAGAGTGAAATGGCTTTTTTTCTTACCTTGAGGGGATTAATGCCTTGGCGGCGCAGGTCCGCCCTCACCATGGCAACGTTGGTGGCCTGTGATTCACCGGTAATACGCGAACCTTTCTTGTCAGTACCTTCCCAAGTATAAAGATGTGTTTTGGTCTGGGCTTTTGCAGATACTGCCATTGATTAATCCTTTGTTACCCGGTTGAGTTCATTGAGACTGGTGATGCCTTGTATGACCTTACGCAGGCCTGACCTACGTAGATCATTGACACCTTCCACAATTGCCTGCTTTTCCAATTGCAGTGAAGTGCCCCCTTCCATGATGATCTTGCCCATCTCTTCTGAAACCGGCATGACTTGAAATATACCAACACGGCCTTTGTAACCGTTGTTACACAGGTCACATCCCACTGGTTTATAGATTGTAAAGCCTGCGTTGATATCTTCCTCTGTGAATCCTTCCTCCAATAATGCTTCTTTGGGGACGTCATCGGGTTCCTTGCAGTTTTCACAGAGACGTCTTGCCAAACGCTGAGCGAGGATCAGCAGCACAGAAGAAGCAATGTTAAACGGTGGTATGCCCATATTGGCAAGGCGGGTCAGAGTTTGCGGTGCGTCATTGGTATGCAGGGTAGACAGTACTAAGTGGCCGGTTTGAGCGGCCTTGACGGCTATCTCGGCAGTTTCCAGATCACGTATCTCACCAACCATGATGATATCAGGGTCCTGGCGTAAAAAAGCCCGTAGTGCTTCTGCAAATGTAAGTCCGGTTTTAACATTCATATTAACCTGGTTGATGCCGGCCACCTGGATTTCTACGGGGTCCTCGGCGGTGGAGATGTTCACCTCAGGCGAATTGAGTATGTTTAGAGCAGTATAGAGCGAAACTGTTTTACCGCTTCCTGTTGGCCCGGTAACCAAAATCATGCCATAGGGTTTTTCGATGGCTTTAAGGAAGTCCTTCTCCTGCTCAGGTTCAAAGCCCAAGGCCTCGATACCAAGCTGTGCACTAGTGGGGTCGAGGATACGCAGTACAATTTTTTCACCATAGAGGGTCGGGCAGGTATTGACACGAAAGTCGATGGCCCGGGTCTTGGATAGTTTCATCTTGATGCGCCCATCCTGTGGCACACGCCGCTCAGCAATATTCATGCGAGACATAACCTTGATGCGGCTGGACAGGCGGTTGGCAAGGTTTGATGGTGGTGAAGCGACCTCGCGAAGTATGCCATCCTGTCTGTATCTGATGCGGTAATTGTATTCGTATGGCTCGAAGTGGATGTCCGATACGCCCTGGTTGATGGCATCCAGTAGGATTTTGTTGATATACCTGACTACCGGAGCTTCATCGACATCCAGCCCACTATCATCTGCAGGACCATCATCTTCACCACCACTGATATCCAGATTATCCAGGTCTGCATCCAACAGATCGTCCATCCTGCTGTCTTGGGCTTCCAAGACCTGGCTGATCATCTTTGTAAGCTTGTCTTCTTCAACCAGAATGGCTTCCGAGGCTAAACCCGTGTTGAAACGGATTTCATCCAGGCCTTGATGGTTAGTAGGGTCTGAGACCGCGAGAAATAGCCGGTTACCCCGTTTAAATAGAGGTAGAGCGTGGTGGTTTTTAATCAGTTTTTCTGCGACGAGTTCCCGTGGGAGTACGTCCTGGTCGATTACATTCAGGTCGAAAATCGGCACGCCAAAGCCCCGAGAGGCAGATATAGCAACATCGAGACTGTTGAGCAGCTTGCCTTCAACCAGAAAAGTAACAAAAGGCGTGTGTTTTTTAAGCGCATCCGCAAAGGCAATTTCAGCTTTTTCCTCTGTAATGAGGTTATCCTGGATGAGGCAACGCGCCAGACCGCTGAAGTTTAAGTTTGGTTTGGAGGTAGCCATCCTGTTTATGTCAGCCGTTCGATTTTTTCTTAAATCCCATTGAAACTAAGGTATAAAAAGCCCAGATTGTAAATTTGGTAGTATTACTCAATGATCTCACAGACTATATGATTTCCATCTGGAATAATTAAAAATGTAGTTTAATATAATGAGCTAAATATCAAAGGGATACATTGGTATTTAATGCTTCATTTCAGTTTTATTGCAGTAATGCTATGGCAAAAGACAATTTTCAACAGTCTATGTGTCGGCTAAAGAATTTCTTTCTTTAGATGCTGAGTGAGGGATTATACGGCAATGCCATAAGGTAACGGCAACTTTAGAACATTATAGTTTGATCACGGAGTACTTAAATTTTATGTTACAGATTATTTTATGCGAGTCGTTATGTTATTGGCATCAAGTAATCTACTCTTAACACATTAATTATTTTCTGAATGAATGATAAACCAAACAGGGAAGCTAATAGCCTCAGTATTGTGTTGCCAGCCTTTAATGAAGCAGTTTCAATCGGAAGAGTAGTTTCGCGTTTGAGTGAAAACTATCCTCAAGCTGAGATTCTGGTAGTGGATGATGGTTCGTCAGATGCCACTTCTTCAGAAGCACACAAGGCTGGGGCGCGAGTGATACGACACCTCTATAATATTGGAAATGGAGCTTCCATTAAAACAGGTGCCCGACATGCACAAGGTGATCTACTCGTCTTTATGGACGCAGATGGCCAACATGATGATCGTGATATTAAACGTCTGCTGGAAAAAATTGGAGAGGGGTATGAACTTGTCATCGGGGCTCGTACATCGGATACCCAGGCTAGTAAGAGTCGCTGGTTTGGGAATGGGCTATTAAATCGCTTCGCTTCATTAATGACAGGCCGTTCAATCCACGATCTCACATCAGGGTTTCGAGCAGTTAGGGCTGAGACCTTTAGAGAATTTCTCTATCTATTGCCTAATGGGTTTTCTTATCCAACCACAACTACGATGGCCTATATGCGCTCAGGCTATCCGGTGGCATTTATCCCCATCCGAGCAAGGACGCGTCTGGGATCTAGTAAAATCCATTTTATACGTGATGGTGTACGTTTCTTAGTCATTGTAATGAAATTGGCCACGCTATTTTCTCCTATGCGGTTTTTCTTTCCGGCTAGCCTTGTATTTTTCGGTATTGGACTGAGCCGCTATATTTATTTTTATTTGTCTACTGGGCGATTCTCTACTATGGCAGGTATTTTCTTTACAACATCAGCATTGATATTCCTGATTGGTTTGATTTCTGAGCAGATTACAAACGTTCATTATGGAATTTCATTGGCAAAATCCCGTGATCATGATTGAAATGAAACGCCAAAGAGGAACTGGCAAAAGCGGAGAGGATGGATAGTAGTGAGGCTTCTGGTTACAGGTGGGGCAGGTTTTATCGGTAGTAATCTGATTCGGCATTTCCTCGCGAGTGGCAATCATCATGTCATGAACATTGACAAGCTGGCACTGCCTAATAGCCATCATACCATTCAAGACTTTGAAGGGAATCGCGACTATTCTTTCCATCTTCTAGATATCTGTAATTACGGGCAGCTTCTGGATGTATTTATGGGCTACATGCCAGATGCAGTACTTCACCTGGCGGCTGAATCTCATGTAGACCGCTCTATCGATTCACCTGCAGGTTTTATTCAAAGTAATATAGTTGGAACATTTAACTTGCTTGAGTGTTCTCGGCACTATATACAAGCACATGAATTAAAGCATAATAAATTTCGCTTCCTACATATCTCTACGGATGAAGTATTTGGCAGTTTGGATATGAAATCACCAGCGTTTTCAGAGTCCGATCCGTATCGACCCAATTCACCCTACTCTGCGAGCAAGGCATCATCAGATCACTTGGTTAGGGCGTGGCAAAAGACGTTCGGGGTACCTGCAATTATTACGAATTGCTCCAATAACTATGGACCATTTCAGTACCCTGAGAAGCTAATCCCGTTGCTGATAAGCAAAGCACTTGCAGGTGAGGCGATGCCAATCTATGGGATTGGCGATAACATTCGGGATTGGCTTTACGTAAATGACCATATAAAAGCCCTTGAGAGAGTTCTGTATAAAGGGGTAATTGGTGAATGCTACAATATCGGAGGTGACCATGAAATCAGCAACCTGGATCTCGCATTGAGCCTATGTCGGATCATGGATCACAAACGACCTGATGGGGCGCCACATGAGGGGCTAATTACATTTGTTGCTGATCGGCCAGGCCACGACTTTCGCTATGCCATGGAGACCAGAAAAATCCAGACACAGTTGAGTTGGCGGCCGGAAATGGATTTCGATATGGGGCTTAATGCTACCATTGAATGGTACATGGATAATCAAGATTGGGTCAAAAAGGTCAGTGAGGATAATTGTTATAGTGGTAGACTCGGCTTATTAGAATAATGAAAGGTATCATTCTCGCGGGAGGACTCGGGACACGTCTCTACCCATTGACAAAAGCCACAAATAAGCATCTCTTGCCCGTGGGTACAGAACCCATGATCTACCATGCAATCTCCCAGCTGAAAAATGCCAATATCAAGGAGATATTGGTGGTTACCAGTACTCAACACATGGGTGATGTGGTGCGCTGCTTGGGTAGTGGAAAGGAATTTAGCTGCAATCTCAGTTACAAGGTTCAAGAGGTGGCGGGAGGTATAGCGCATGCACTTGCATTGACGGAAGACTTTGTGTGGGGTGAGCGGATCTGCGTTATTCTTGCCGACAATATATTTGAATACAGCATCCGTCCCTATATAGAAGTATTCCAGCAGCAGGATAAAGGTGCCCATGTTTTGTTAAAAAAAGTTGGCGATCCGGAGCGCTATGGTGTGGCAGCCCTTGATGAGCATCAAGTAATAGAAATAGAAGGAAAAGCCCGAACAGCCAAAATCCCCATACGCAGTCGTTGGTATGTACTGTTTTGATGACCAGGTTTTTGACATTATACGCTGTACACAAGACTCCGTGAGAGGAGAATTAGAGATTACCTCGGTAAATAATGTATATATAGAACAAGGCGAACTTACGTACAGTATATGTCGTGGTGGTTGGACTGACGCAGGGACTTTTGAATCGCTCTTTGAAGCAAACCGCCTCATGTTGAAAAATAGAAACAAAATATTGAGCCATACTTGATGTATGGAAAAATTAACAGGGATAGAATCCAGCACATATTCTGTACTACCCGAGTTTACACCGATATCCCCGATCCTCGCCCTGTGGGCACTTATTTAGGAAGATTAGCTAATAAATTCAGGTGGTTATTTCCATATTACGTGCTATTCACTGACTCTTGATCCCTCATAGTTTGAATGTTTTGTGGGGGCACAGCAGGAAGAATAATTATACCCATTGCCGACCTTTGTGGCATATTTCGGCTAGCACACCACCATCGCCTGGACCCAAGCCTTCCTGGTAATTTCTCGCATCGTTGCCATGTTTATTCCCTTGCCGCGTATGAAGTGGTCCTTAAGTGGCAGAGCCACACCGTGGTGTTTACGCAGCCACGACCGGGTGTCGCGCAGCTGTCGCAGATATCCTGCATAGAGCCACCTCCTGGGACGGCGCGGCATGATACCCCAGTCAGCCAGGCCGTTGGAGATGAAACAGGGGTGGAAGATTTTTACGCCATGGAAATGGTAGAAAATCAAGGGGTCGCCACCTACGCGCATCTCATCATGCCCTAACTCCAGGGGGTATTTTGCCCAGTTCCAGGGCGCCACGCCTGCGCCCCTGTGCTGCAAGACAACCAGACTGTCACCATATAGATCCGGCCATTCATCCAGATATTTCTGATCCGCGTAGCGTGTGGTTTCGTCTCTGTCGTAGCACCATTCCAGGCACTGGTCCCGCCACCGCTCAAGGCAGGCCATCCCCTGGGCATCATGTCTGAATGATTCATACTGAACATTGAACAGACCGAATCTATCTTTGTGCTTCAGGTAGTCGGGGTAACGGTGTCCGATGACAAGTATGGATCGATCGCCCAATTCGCTAAAGATGGGTTCAGGCGAGCCGTAAAAGTAAAGGTCGGCATCGAGATAGGTAATCAACTCCGTTTGTGGCTCATGCTTCAGTATGTAAAGAGGTAGCAGGGGGCTCAGTGTAAAGTAATACTCGATGAGGCTGCGGTTGCTCCTGGCGTTGGCAAGTTCAGGCTCCCATGCTTCTAGTGCCGGCAAGGGAATGGTTTTGAGATTAGGTAACTCGAGCTGTAACAGTGTCTTTGCGGTTTCCTGGTCCAGTGCGAGAACATGAAGTGTGAAGTCAAAGCCGGTAGCAAGCAGTGAGCGATAGAGGGTCAGGCCTCGTAACAGGTAGTTGCGGTCAAAGTAGGTGCAGAAGTGGTGCATGGGTTTCTGATTAAGGTAATTGGGTCAGCATCTCGCGCTAAGTTCGAGGAAAGGATTGTACGCTAATCATCGTGCAGTTGATGATGCGTGCCTGGGATTGATTGATACTGTAGAAATCAAAAGGTATGCAGTCAAGGTGTGGTATGGGGAGTTACTATAGAGTGGATAGCCGACCGCCGGTTCATGAGTATGTCTCGGCCCTGAAGGCAGTATTAAGCCTGAGATGGCTTTTATCGATTCCTTTGTGTACCCTGCCTCGCAGTCTTCTGTCCAGCAGATCGTGATGAGCGCGTCCTGGTTAAAATATCTGCCAAGTATCCTGCGTGATCGTCTTGAAGGGAGACATGGCCTGCAACAGGCAGTTGGCAATAGCGGTTGGCTGATGCTGGACAAGGTGCTCAGGTTGGTGCTGGGACTTGTGATTGGAGTCTGGATGGCGCGCGCCCTGGGTCCTGTCAAGTTTGGACAGTTTCACTATGCCCTCGCCTTTGTTGCGCTGTTCTCATCGGTCGCAAGCCTGGGGCTGGATGGGGTTGTCGTGCGCAATCTGGTGAATGCACCTGAAGCCGCTAACCAGACCCTGGGTTCTGCATTACTTCTGAAGCTGGCCGGTTCCCTGCTGGCTATTTCACTTTGTATAGCATCGATATTGCTTGTGAATCCGGATGAATCCGGTATACAGATCCTGGTTGCCGTCATTTCCCTTGGGATGCTATTTAACACCTTTGATGTGATTGATTTCTGGTTTCAGTCAAGGGTAGCCTCGAAATATGTAGTAATTGCACGATTGCCTTCATTACTGGCTTTCTTCGGTCTGCGGGTCGTACTTATCCTGGGTGTAATGTCGTTGACGATGTTTGCCTGGGCACAGACGCTCGAGATCCTGTTTGCGGCAATCGGTCTGCTGGTGACTTATCGCTATCTTGGCGGACATGTGATTGACTGGCGTCCTGGATATACCCAGGCACTGGCCTTGGTCAGGGAGTGCTGGCCACTGATATTTGCCGGTCTGAGCGTCATGCTCTATATGAAGGTTGATATCGTTATGCTCGGAAAAATAAGCGGGGACAGGAGTGCCGGTATCTACAGCGCAGCCACCCGACTGTCAGAAGGGTTCTATTTCGTGCCTATGATCATAGTCTCGTCTGTTGCACCAATGCTGCTGCGCGCGCGTGCGCGGAGTTCGGAGCAGTACCAGCAGGGCCTGTTCAGGCTCTATATCCTGATGGTGCGGATAAGCCTGGTCATTGCTGTGCCACTCGCTGTTGTATCGCCGCTGTTGATTGAGTTATTGTTCGGTAGTGATTTCTCGGAATCGGCGTCAGTGTTGCGCGTGCATATCTGGGCGGCGATAGCAGTATTTCTGGGGGTTGCCAGCAGTCAGTATCTGACTAATGAGGGTTTGCAGAAGTTATCTCTTTACAGGACGCTTATTGGTCTCGTAATCAATATATTGCTGAACCTGTTTCTGATTCCCGCTTACGGGGCAGTGGGTGCTGCAATAGCCACACTGATTTCATACTTCATTGCCACATTCTCTATTATTATTTCCGCCGGGACGCGGCCAGGGTTTCCTGATGCTGCGTGCCTTGAACCCGGTAGCCGTCCTGGGCTTCAAGTCAGGCTAATGGACTTGCAGAACACAGTGCTGTTCAGGGTGCTTCTCGCCGTAAAACGAAGCCTGCTGGTTGCCCAGATTCTGCTGGTGAAACTGGGGCTACTTCAGGTCCGTTATCAGAGGACACCCGTAGCGGCCGATGGAGAGCCGCTGCCCTGGTTTACCTATCCTGCGATTGAATATCTAAAACAATTCAACTTCTCGGGTAAGCGGGTGTTTGAATATGGGGCCGGAAATTCCTCCCTGTTCTGGGCTGCCCGTGCCAGTGAGGTGGTGGCTGTTGAGTCAGATCAGCAGTGGTTCGACAGGATATCAGCTGATTGCCCAGCCAATCTTCACTTGAACCTGCATGCCGACAAGGAGAGCTATGTTTCATGCATCACCCGGCAGGAAGGCAAGTTTGATGTTATTGTGATTGATGGTAGTGGCGAAATGCCTGTGCCGCTATTTGCGATCTTACCTGAATACCCACGGAATGATTATTGTCGATAACTCCGACAGGCACTACAGGGGTTGTGACCTGCTCAGGGAAAAGGGTTTTTTCCAGATTGACTTCAGCGGCATGAGTCCGGTCAACAGATATGCATCAACGTCTTCAGTTTTTATCCATGCCTGGACTGATATTCCGGCAGGGTTTTCACCTCCTGATCCGGCCGGCGGGCTTGCCGAAATGTCGAATGACGATGACTGATTCTTTTCTGTATATATGACATCTGCACCTGTAGCGCTGTTTGCATATAACAGGCCCGGACATCTGCGCCAGACCGTCGCGGCGCTCCTGAACAACCCCGAGGCGCCGCAAACCGAATTGTTTGTTTTCTCCGATGCCGCAAAAGAGCCGCTGACGAGACTGAGGTCGCCGAAGTCAGGGCCTGTATCCGCGCAGATTGCCGGGTTCTCCGCCGTGCATATAATTGAGCGAGAGAAGAATTTCGGGCTGGCAAAATCGGTCATCGAGGGCGTTTCTGAAGTTAATGCAGGATCACGGCCGTGTCATCGTGATGGAGGATGACATTCTCATTTCCCGGTATTTTCTCGGGTTTATGAATGACGTATTCGACCTGTATGAGCACGATCAACAGGTGGCCAGTATTCATGGCTATGTTTATCCTGCCAAAATGTCCGTTGCCGGAGACCTTCTTTCTCGGGGGGCGGATTGCTGGGGTTGGGCGGCGTGGCGGCGTGGCTGGGAGCTATTTGAGCCTGACGGCAGGGCTTTGCTGCAGCAGCTGCGGCAGCGCGACCTGACGCAGCATTTTGATTTCAATGGCGCTTACCCGTATACACGAATGCTTGAAGAACAGATCGCGGGCAAGAATGACTCGTGGGCAGTTCGCTGGTATGCCAGCGCATTTCTGCGGACCGGCTGACACTGTATCCGGGGCGCAGTCTGGTGATAAATATCGGTAATGACAACAGTGGTGCGCACTGTACTGCCTCCGCAGACTTCTCGGGTGAACTTGAGGAAGGGCCCGTCAAGGTTGAGCGGATAGCTCTAGAGGAGAACGAGATGCGCGGCAGGGGTTCATTAATTTTTTCAGGGCGCTGCGACCCTCAATACTGACCATGATATTGCGCAGGGCGGCGAATATCGTGGGTCGCTCGAACTAGACATGCAGACGAACAAAATTATCAGGCGCTGGTTGCCGCCTGTAGTTGATAGATCTTTCGGGGCTTTTCTGAAAAAGACTAACAGTTATTCGGGTAATTACAGCGACTGGGCGGCCGCCAGTGCGCAGGCATCGGGTTATGACGCCGACTGATACTGGAAAAGGTCAAGCAGGCCGTGCTGAAAGTCAAAGAGTGGCGCGGCGGTCTATGAACGTGACTCGGTGCTGTTCGATCATGTGGAGCATTCATATCCGGTCCTTGCCGGTATGCTGCGTGCTGCGGCGGAAAACGGGAACCGTCTCTCGGTACTGGACTTTGGTGGCTCGCTTGGCAGTAGTTATTTTCAGTGCCGTGATTTTCTTTCCGTGGTAGACGACCTGCGAGTGGGGGATTGTCGGGCAGGAAAATTTTGTGCGCTGCGGGCGTGAGAACCTGGAGACCGGGCAGTTGCAGTTTTTCCGCACTATCGCTGAATGTGTGCAGCACATGACGCCCAATGCGGTGCTGCTTTCCAGTGTGCTGCAGTATATCGAGTCACCGGCCACTTGTGCTCGGAGAACTTATGGAAACGGATATCCATATATAATTGTCGACCGGACGCCGTTTAGCGCGGCGCCTGATGACCGGATAACGGTGCAGCATGTCCCGCCATCAATCTATACTGCAAGCTATCCCTGCAGGATATTCAGCAGACAACGTTTTCTGGAACTTTTCCAGGAGTTACGAAGTGATCGCCGGGTTCGACAGCAATGACGACCGGCGCATTTGCGGGTGGGCTTGAGTTCACCTTCAGCGGTATGATACTGGGGAAATTTGATGCAGGGCCTGAGGCATTATCTGCGGGAACAGCAGTTCAACCCGGGATTTGCCGGGCTCTGGTTGAACCCGTTTTATCATGCGCGGCGGGAATTGTTCCGGACGGTGCAGCGGCTGGCGCCGCGGTGGGCGGGAGAATTCTGGATGTGGGCTGCGGCAGCAAGCCCTACACGGATTTGTTTTCCGCAGACGAATATATTGGGCTGGAAATTGATTCGCTGGAGAATCGCGCAAAAAAGCGGGCTGATTATTTCTATGATGGTCAGGTATTTCCGTTTCCTGACCAGAGCTTTGACTCGATCATTTGCAACCAGGTGCTTGAGCATGTTTTACGCCCGATCTGTTTCTGGGGAAATCCTGCGGGTGCTGAAGCCCGACGGCCAGCTGTTGTTGACGGTCCCATTTGTCTGGGATGAACATGAACAGCCCTGGGATTTTGCGCGCTACACTTCATTCGGGCTGAAGAGTCTGCTGGAGAATAGTGGTCTGGATGTGATGGCACAGTACAAGCTGAATGCGGATATCCGGGTATTGTTCCAGCTGGTTAATGCCTACCTGTTCAAGGTGCTTTGGACGCGCTTCCCGGTTTTGAATTTGCTTGTCTGTATCGTAATAATGGCGCCGTTTAATATACTGGGTGCACTTTTACACCGCTTGTTGCCCGCTAATGCGGATTTGTGCCTTGATCAGTTGTGCTCGCCAGAAAGGATGTGTGATGCAAGAAATTAGTCTTGAAAACAAACGGGTATTGATCACGGCGGTGTCGGCTTTATTGGATCCGATCTGGCGCGGCGCCTTGTTTCACTTGGGGCAGAAGTGACGCTGGTCGACAGCCTGATTCCCGAGTACGGGGGTAATCTGTTTAACATCGAGGATATCCGTTCCCGGCTGACACTGAACATAACGGACGTAGAGACCCGTTCGCGATGGAATACCTGATACAGGGAAAGGACTACCTGTTTAATCTGGCGGGTCAAACCAGCCATCTGGACTCGATGACCAACCCGGGCAATGACCTGGAGATTAATGCGACAGCCCAGCTCTCCATTCTTGAGGCATGCCGGAAACATAACACGGCTATCAAAATCGTGTTTGCCAGTACCCGCCAGCTCTATGGCAAGCCCGAATATCTGCCGGTAGATGAAGCACACCCGGTTCGGCCGGTGGATGTAAACGGCATCAACAAGCTGGCTGGGGAGTGGTACCACCTGCTCTATAATAATATCTACGGTATCCGTGCCTGTGCATTGAGACTCACCAATACCTATGGGCCGGCAATGCGGGTGAAGGATGCCAGGCAAACCTTTCTCGGTATCTGGCTAAGGAATATGATCGAGGGCAAACCGATCTTTGTGTTTGGTGATGGCGAGCAGTTGCGGGATTTCAATTATGTCGATGATGTTGTTGATGCCCTGTTATTGGCGGCCACCAGCCAGTTGCAGATGGCCAGGTTTTTAACCTTGGTAGTCACGAAGTGGTCAGTCTCAAACAGGTTGCACAGATACTTGCCGGTTTTCGCCCGGTGCAAGCTACGAAATAGTCCCGTTTCCTCCGGAGCGCAAGGCGATAGACATTGGCGATTACTACAGTGATTTCGGCAGGATCCCGAAAGATCTTGGCTGGGAGCCGCGCGTTGAATTGCACCAGGGGCTGACAAACTGCATCGACTATTACCGCAGGTATAAAGAACAGTACTGGGACCCCGAATGATCCTGATGAATGATTTCAATGCCGAGCCTGCAGCCTTGCGGTCGCTGAACTGTGGCGGTTGAACGGGTGCTGAACTCGGGCTGGTATCTACTGGGTGAGGAGGTTCGCGCTTTCGAGCAGGCCTGGGCGGGTCGTTGCGGAACCACTCGCGCGACTGGTGTAGGCAATGGCATGGACGCAATCGAAATCGGCCTGCGGGCGCTGGATATTGGCCCGGGAGGCGAGGTTATAACAACGCCCATGACGGCATTTGCGACAGTACTGGCGATTGTGAGGGCCGGTGCAACACCTGTGCTGGCAGACATTGATCCGCGAACCGCCCTGCTTGCTCCGGAGAGTGTGGAGCGCTGTATTACTTCGCAGACCCGTGCGGTCGTACTGGTACACCTGTACGGGCATGTACGTGGGATGGAGAGCTGGATTGAATTATGTGACCATCACGGGATCGCGTTACTGGAGGATTGTGCCCGCGCGCCTGGCGGAACGGAACGGGCAAGTCGCTGGCAGTTTTGGTCGTGTCGGCGCCTACAGTTTCTACCCAACCAAAAACCTGGGTGCGACCGGGGATGGGGGTGCCCTGGTCAGCAGCGATGCATCGCTGATGGATCGGGCCGGTGTGCTGCGCAACTATGGTCAGAGTGTACGATATGAGCATCCGGAGTTTGGGCTTAACAGCCGACTGGATGAACTGCAGGCTGCGATTCTGAAGGTGAGGCTGGACTGGCTGGACAGTTTTACCTGCCGCCGTCGAGGCATAGCTGCTGGCTACCAGGCCGGGTTATGCAATCCACGGATTAAATTATTGCAGACGCCCGCGCACTCTGAAAACCATGTTTATCATCTGTTCGTAGTCACTTGCGAGCAACGCGAACGCCTGTCTGGTTTTCTCGTTGAACATGGGATTGCCACACTGAAGCATTATCCGGTACCGGTGCATCATCAGCCGCCGTGCAGGGATATCCTCCGCGACCCGCAGAGAAGCTCGGCTGCCGCCGAACGGCATGCGAGAACATGCCTTTCAATACCCTGTCATCCACAGATGAGTGATGCTGATGTGGCTCGTGTAATAGACGTGGTAAATAATTTCTGCTGACTAAGTGCAGCAGTATCGTTGTCTCTGGGAGAAGGATGTGTGTGAAAAGAATAATTCTTGGTGCTGGAATAGTGAAAAAGCGCAATATGTTGATCGAGATTACCCATAAACACCTGTTGTCATTCGTGCCAGGCCTAATCTATTTTCTAAAGTTGGTCTAAAATCGACCAGCACATGGCCACTTACCCCGCCCATGAAAATTCTATGTCTGTGTAAGAGACGCCCTCAGGGTCGCGACCTGTTCAATCAGCCTTATGGACGTTTTTATTACCTTCCCCGCCTCTTGGCTGAACGTGGTCACGATGTACACATCTTGTTGTTGAGCTACAAAAAGGAAACAGCACAATATAGCCGTGAGGGTAATCTGCACTGGCATACGATATCTGTATTGCCTTGGGGGCCTTCACCTTATGTTGCCAAGGCCAAACAACTTGCCTGTACCATTCAGCCAGATTGGCTGATCGGATTTTCCGATACATGGTATGGCACCCTTGCTTATTATATTGCGCGAACTTCTGGTGCCCGCTACCTTATCGATGCCTATGATAATTATGAGAGCTATATCCCCTGGTTAAAGCCATTACATTGGCTTTGGCGACATGCGTTGACAAAAGCCAATGTTGTGACGGCCTCGGGACCACAACTGGCCGAAAGGATCAGTGCTTCCCGCGGGGGGCGGGACGTCGAAGTGGTACCGATGGCGGCAGACCCAATATTTGCTCCATTGGATAGGAATGAGTGTAGACGGCAGTTAGGACTCCCCATAGAGACCATTCTGGTGGGCTACTCTGGAGACATGCACCCGAACAGGGGCATAGAATTACTATTTTCAGTATTTGCGAAGTTGCAAGCAATCGAACCGCAGGTGCAATTAGTGCTGTCCGGGCGTTTGGCAAAAGGGTTGAAATTACCTCCTGGAGTGCGATGGTTGGGTTACCGGCCTGCTGAGGATGTGCCTGTAATTCTCAATAGTATTGACCTGTTTATCGTGATTAACAAAGCGACCGCCTTTGGCAATTATAGTTATCCGGCGAAACTGTATGAGGCCATGGCATGTGGTCTACCTCTGGTGGCTGCTGACGTACCAGGAACGGCTTGGGTGATGCGGGAGCATAAGGATTATCTGGCCCAGCCCGGTAACGTAGCGGACTTTGTCGACAAGGTGTTGAGCCATTTGCAAGATGGTAGGATCGACTACCAATCGGCCTCTGGATGGCGGTATTCGGTTGGAATCCTCGAGGCTATACTGTCCTGATATGTGCTAGGCTTTTGCATTATTAGGCGATGATGCAAGCGCATTTTAGACGCTAACTATATCTATATATGCTTGATGAGTTCGGCATAATCGCGTCCTACTTCTTGCCAATCAAAATGATCGCGCACGAAATGTCGTCGTTGTTTGGGCCAAGCGCTGAAGCTTGACGGGATCATCGAGTAATTGTGCGATCTTATTTGCCAAGTTTTCTAGAATCCACCATTTTGGCCAACAATCCGGTTTGTTCGTGAGTTATCACATCACGTAACGCGGGTAAATCAGATGCCACTACTGCGCAGCCACACACCATGGCCTCTACTGCCACTAACCCCAAACCCTCCTGGTCTCCTGATGTGGCTACTATGGAAGGAATAATGGCAATCTGTGTGGAGCGCAACAGGGGTGGAATATTCGAGTTGGCAACCCGACCCATGAAGGTGACCTTGGTTTCAAGTTTAAGAGTGCTTGCCAGTGCTTCGAGTTCTGTGCGCAAAGGGCCGTCACCAACAATCCGCAAGTGGGTTTCAGGGTGGTGTTTGAGCAATATCGGCATGGCGCGAATCAAGTTTTCAACGCCTTTTTTCTCCACCAGTCGTCCGACAAACATCATGTCTCGGCGTTGGGTCCATTCCATGTCCCCCAGAGTAAAACGTTTCACTAGATCTACACCCATGGATCGAACCATGATGTGTTCGCTACTGACGCCAAGTTGTTCACAGTATTCCTTCATGGCCTGGCTGACTACAGTGATGGCATCAGCACGCTGTAATATCCAACGCTTTACTGGGTTAAGCAGAACACCATTCAATGCAAACAGATCACCACCGTGGGAAGTAATCAATACTTTTGGTCGTTTACCCCAAGGTCTAAGTAGATTAAACAAGTTGCCAAGAAACCTTGGGGGATGATCCAATGCGCATGGATGACGTCGTAATGGAAACGATGATATAAACGGGCGATAGACAGTAGTTGGAACAAGACAAAAAAAGGCACCAAAGCAAATTTAATCGGGTGGCGAGACAGATTTGCCAAGATGCCACCATTGTAGGCAAGCGTCTGTCCTGCTTTAAAAAAATAACGGAACCGAAATACTTCAATGCTATGGGTTGGTCTATCCTTGCTTGCGTATTCGCCTTTCCATAACTCGTGAACCGCCGCCCCTTTGGTATGGGGGGCCAATATGTGTACATGATGGTACAACGCAAGTTGTAAACTCAAATATTCAACAAAAGCAGGTTCAGAATCTCCCTGCCACCGGGGGAAGGTAGAGGCAAGTACTAAAACACGTTTGTCTGCTGAAATTGCCATATGTCTTCATCAATATGATTTGTTGTATCTGGCACCTGAAAAGTGGTCGACATATTCTCTTTATCACAACACAATCGCTTTAACACAGACCAATAATGAGTAGCCACTTCAAGATAATCAATAGAACAATCATAAATACTCGTTTTCAGCGGATGAACTAGGCTTTTCCCGGTACGGTTGAGGGGCTTGATGGAAACATAGCCGAACGGAAAACCAGCACGGAAAAAGGCCGTCTTTGCTTGGCTAAGCCATTGGGTGGAAGAGGTGCGGGAACTCGCAAAACTTATTTGCGTGTACAGCACTGAACCCGGAGGTTTAATCCTGGATTTACTGTCCGGCATATAACTGGCCCATTTGTTATATAAGTGATATTGGCCATGTCGCGTGCGATGCTGGCCCGTGAGTGTGATTGCGGGCGCCAACTACCATATCCTAGCCTTCATTCAGTTTCTTCAGCCGGCGAGGAGTATCAGTTGGAACATGCTGGCTATCTCCCTCCATCAAAATAAGAATCACATCTTTACATGATCTGAGCCCGTTTTAACGGCCGACCCATTGCCCATATTATCGAGGTGATTGATAACATGCGTACCAGCTCTCTCGGCAACCTTGGCGGTGTCGTCAGTTGAATCATCATTGATAACAACTACCCCGGCCTTACCTGCCGTCCAAAGTGTTTTCGTCGCTAACGCTCCAATCAAGCGAGATTCGTCTTTGGCGAGAAGGATGATGCTGATTTTTTACATTTGGATAATAGGTAGAAAGCTTCACTGTTGTATTTAAAGATCAGATTGCCATTATCCTCATCTATGCCTAAACCTTACTTTATGACGCACCTTACAGTTCCATTTGGATCAAGGCAATTCATCAGTAATAGCACGGTATCTTTCTCGGACTGTAGTAGAGACATCCCCTTTAGACGGTCCAGTGTTTTGAGTGCATCCTCCTTCTCCCCCTGAAGGAAAAGCTAACTGTGATAGTTTAAGCAGGTTGCTCGGGTTGTTGGGTGAAATGGCAAGGGATTTTTTGAGTTCGGATTGTGCCATTGGTATGTCCCGTGGAGTATGAATTAGATAGTCAGCCTGCCAGGAGTGCAAAAATGCCCTGCTAGAGGGGGGATTGGTCGTGTTTGCAATGGCGGCGGTAAACAATTGTTCAACGCTGCTGCGAGATAGACAGAGTGATCCAGCAATAGACATCTCTTTGATATGATAGAGTATATTGCGATCTATCGGGGTAAAAGTGGTTTCGAGCAAGCGTTTTGCCAGTTCATCAATCGATGCGTTCTCCACAGTCTTTTTCACTCGACATTCCAGGTTTATAAGCCCGAGAAGTAAACCTAACTTAAAATTGGGATCCAGTTCTCCAGCCTTCTCATAATGTCTGCGTGCAAAATAGTACCGTGGGAGATGCGGCATCGGGTATCGACAAGTGGGCGACGATAGCTTTCCCGGCTTCGTAATGGGAACGCATGGATTTAGGGTGATATTCAGCTTCTATCTGGGTGCGCCTCAATTCATCACCAAACTGATGGGCTCGAAGGGCCGTGGTGATGGAAAAACTGGCCGTCATTCCAGTGGCCAGGGTGATAGCAAAGGTTTTCCTCCACCGGAATACTCGATCATGCGGGCTAAGGCCCAGGCCGCAATGATCGCCAGCCCAATGGATGGCAGGTAGTTCCGATGTTCATGGGCTATGTCCAGGGACAACACTGCTGGATTCCAGGCCGTGACCAATCAGAAACCAGGTAATCCCGAAGGATAACAGTGGCGCTTTCAGGCGGATTTCGCCATGCGAGCAAGGCCATGCCAGCCAGGCCAAGCATGGCAGGCATGGTCGTCCATGGGGAGAAGAGGCCGGTTGATAATACAATATCATCATGATGCAGGGCGAATGACGCTAGTTGGGGGAAGACGATAAGGCCGATATAAAACCACAATACCCTGCCTTCAGTCAGCAGACGTTCCGTTATCGAAAAGCCGCGTGAGGTGTAACCATCTAATAGCCATTGGGCCTTGGTCAGAGCTACATAGAGGAGTCCAGAGGCAATAATAAAACCAATGGCGATGATAAACCAACGGGCAAATCGATCCAGCTTGACGGTTTCCCGGCGCCGAATGAGTACTTCCCACGCAAGAATAAGTAATGGCAACAGTATCCCGGTCTCCTTGCTCATTTATGAGAGTGGCCAGCAAAATAGCCAGGCTAGAAGCAATAAAACAGTCCCTTTGCGTCCGGTGTGTTCGCGTCCAATCATATGCAAGTAAAACCCTGCCAGCAGGAACAGGGTGGCAAGGCTGGTCATGCGTTGGACTACATACAGAATTGAGGTTAACTGTATCGGGTGTACCAGCCACAGCATTGCGGCAAAGCCTGCAAAAACGGTTGATGCAAGCAAGTGCCGTGCGACCAGGTAGACCAAAAGACCGGTGGCCAGATGAATGGCGAGATTGGTTGCCTTAAAAGCAAATGGATCAAAGCCGCTGAAATAGTGATTGAGGGCAAAACTTAGCTGGGCAATAGGTCTGCCGGTAGGGCCGGCAATGCCACTTGTCATGGCATCATAAGCCGAGTGTAGAGAGAGCTCGGTTAGCTGAATGCCCTCAAGGAGCAAAATATTTACCTCATCATCAAAGAAGAATTCACCATAAAATCCGTTCCAGTAGAGAGTGGTGACGAAGATTGCAATGAGTAAGCCCGTAAAGGCTTTTCGCATGGACGGTGAGGTTACAGTCATGACCAATATGTTTTCTATTTTAAGATCATTTAACTCGACAAATAAAAACACCCCGCATTGCGGGGTGTTTTTGTTTTTGGTTAAGCAACCGGTTTTTAAATTAACGGCAATTGGCTGGCTTGTAGTTGGTCGGCAATAGTGCCAGTGCATGCCCAGGTTACTATGCCGGTAGTAGCGTTACCAGTCCCGGTCATGATAATGGTCTCACCGTTGCAACACCAGCGATGTTAGTCTCCATCAGCTTGGGCTGTTATTACACCTACGGTGGCGCTGGTTTTGGTATAAGCCACGGCTTGTACATACGGCGAGACTTGGGTTGCTAATGCCGGCTGAGGCCACTTCAGGCATGCGACCCAATGTTTGGAATGCCTCCGCAACCTGGTTCTGCCCCCTGAGGCAGCCAGTACAACCTCGGAAACCTTGGCGCGGGTGGTGTAATCCTGATAAGCAGGCAATGCGATGGCAGCGAGAATACCAATGATCGCAACAACGATCATCAGTTCGATAAGTGTGAAACCAGCTTGTTTTTTCATGAGATAGATCTCCAGTAATGTGATGGTGACAAGTTTGTCGACCTGGGATTTTAAAACTTTAACCTGAATTTTTATCAGGATTGTCTTGGATAATGCAGTCAACATGCCAAGAAGGATTTTCAGCAGTGAATATCCTTTCGATATATCGATAACTCAATGATTAATATATAGAAATACTATGAATGAAACGAGTTTTGTGGCGTGTGTACATTAACAGGCTTGGAGCGCTTGAGTAAAGGTCATGGCCAGCTTCGTCAGGATCTGACAAAAATTGTCACAAGTGTATGGGCTGCGCTGCTGTTGTCTATTCAATACCCAGTTTTTCCAGCCGGTAACGGAGGGATCTGCAGGCTCATACCTAGCTTTTTTGCAGCGGCGGTGCGGTTCCAGCGGGTCTCTTCAAGCGCTTGTGTGATGGCTTGTCTTTCCACTTCCTCCATTTTATCTCCGAGCGGGACGTCGATCGTCTCATTGGGCTTGAGCTTTGCGGGGAAGGTTCTGGCAGGGAGAGGTCTTCCACCTCCAGGTTGTAGTCATCACAAAGGGTAATCGCACGTTCCAGGATATTCTCCAGCTCACGCACGTTGCCTGGAAAGTTATAGCGTTTTAGCTTTTTTATGACCTTGCTGTTTAGATGAGGTTTTTCAACGCCCGACTCCCGAGTTAGACGGGTCAGGATATGCTGGGCCAGCAAGGGGATATCTTCGGGTCTTTCCCGTAGGGGTGGTAAAGGGAGTTCTATGACATTCAAGCGGTAGAAGAGATCCTGTCGGAACTCACCTCGTTCCACCAGCTTGGCAAGGTTTTTGTGGGTGGCGCTGATGATGCGTACATCCACCGGGATCTCTTTTTGCCCTCCCACCGGGCGTACCTGCTTTTCCTGGATGGCCCGCAGTAGTTTGACCTGCATGTGCAGCGGTAGGTCAGCGACCTCATCGAGAAACAATGTACCCCCGTCGGCGGCTTGAAAGAGTCCCTGTTTGTCTGCAACGGCGCCGGTGAAACTGCCTTTTAAATGGCCGAAGAGTTCACTCTCCATGAGTTCTTCGGGGATCGCGCCACAATTGACGGCGATAAAGTCGTTCTCAGCCCTTGGCCCTTGGGCATGAATCGATCTGGCTGCGAGCTCCTTACCCGTGCCGGACTCTCCGCTGACATAGACCGGGGCCTGGCTGCGGGCCAGCTTGGCAATCAATGTGCGGATCCCATGCATGGATTCCGAGTTCCCTAGCATTAAATGCGCTGAGGTTGATTCCTGTGGCTTGCTCTCTGTTTCATGGGGGAGTTCTGCATTGACCTTAACCGCCTTCTCCACCAGCTTGCGCAGGATCGTCAGATCAACGGGTTTTGAGACGAAATCGAAGGCGCCTGCCTTCAAGGCGGTAATCGCTGCCTCCATGTTGCCATGGGCGGTGATCATTGCCACGGGCAACTCTGGATAGTGTTTATTGATATGCCTTACCAGGTCGATGCCATTCCCATCGGGCAGACGCATATCTGTGAAACAGAGATCAAATTTGCGTTGTTTCAGAAGCCTTCTTGCACTACCCAGGTCAAGCACGGATTGCGCGTCTATACCCATGCGCAACAAGGTGATTTCCAGCAGTTCGCAGATGTCCGGTTCATCATCTACAACAAGGGCGGTGGGTTGAGTCATGCAAGCGTGGTCTCAATGGTGGCTCTAATGAAATGTAATCTAAAACAGCTCCCGCCGGTGGGCCCCGGGATATATTCCAAGCGTATCTGATTGGCTTCTCCCAGTTCTTTAGCGATATACAGTCCCAGGCCGGTTCCGTCATTCCTGGTGGTGTAAAAGGGTTCGAATATCTGCTTGGCGACATCTGGAGCAATACCTGGTCCATTATCGATGATGTCCACCACCGGATAGCTAAACTCGGCAACCTTTCCGCCAACCAGACTGATGTGCAGGTTTGGCTGTTTTGTCGCATGCTCTTTTGCGTTGTTGCACAGATTAGTCACAATCTGCCGCAGTTGTTCAGGATCCGCGGTTATTTGAGTATCCGCGGGTTCAATCTGGATATGAATCATCGAAGAATCAAAGCCGTGGGTTTTGATCAGTTCATCGACCAGGGAATCCAGCCACTCGGCCAATAGCAGGGTTTTAGGTTTGCCGGGCTTACGACGCGAAAGCTGCAGGACATTTTCGACCACTTTATTGACCCGCACAGAATTGGTCTTGATGATCTCGGTCAGCCGCCGGTCTGCCGGATTGAGGTCGGGGGATTCATCGAAAAGCTGGCTGGCATGGCTGATGGCCCCCAGCGGGTTGCGGATCTCGTGTGCGATGCTGGCAGTGAGCCGCCCGAGCGAGGCAAGCTTCATCTGTTGGGCCTCTCGTTGAACCTGGGAGTTATCTTCCAAAAACACCAGTACATCTCCGAGTCTCCCGCGCCCCATGGGCATGATGTGAGGTTTGACCTCGGGACCCTGTGGATGGGTGCGGAATGGCTGATAATCACATTGTTGAGTAATGCGCCAGGTGGCCAGCATGTTGTCTAATTCCGGAGAGGCGGCCTTCAAGTAATTGCTGGTATGGGCCTCGGGCATACCCAGCAGATACCAGGCGGGATCATTGATCAGAATGATCCTGTTGTCGATATCCACCGCCAGAACCCCGGTCTGCATGTGTTGAATGATGTATTCGTTCAAGCGGGCCATGCTGCCGAGCTTTCGTTTTCGCTCCATGGCGAGTTTTTCACTGGCCCGAACCCTGCCGCTCAAGACCAGTGTCAGCAGTGCGGTGGCGAAGAAGACCGCGCCTAAAAATCCCGCTTGCGGGAAATGGGATGGGAATTCTCCACTGAGACTGACATAGATCTGCTCGGTAATCACCGCAATCGCCGCCAGAGCGGCAAACAGCAGGGCAGAGCGCCCCCCCATAATCAAAGCACCGCCGGTTATCGAAATCGCTATCAGCATGCCCAGTCCGCTATCAACGCCACCGCTGGCGTGCATCAGCAGGGTAATTGCGACTATGTCCACCAACAGGATCAGGTAAACTTGCTGTTCAGATTTTGGTGATCCCCAAACCCAGAAGATTGCTGAAACCAGGGTCAGGCCGAAGTAAAGCGTCGCGGTAAAACCGAACAGGTTGGGGGCATGACGGCCGAGGAAATCGGGTCCGGTAGCGGAATAGAAGAAAAACACCAGCGCCACAGAGAGTATGATGCGATACAGCAGAAAGAGTCTGAGTGAACGCCAGTTGGCGTCGTCATCAGACCGCTGAAGATCAGGGTCGGCCCGTCGGTTGTAACTTATTGGACCAAACCGGCCGAGCATCTTTTTTCTCATTTTGCCTTATTGGATAATTCCTGATGTTCGCGAGTGCAGAAAAAGTCATCGCCATGATGCAGCGCCTCGCCGCGTGGCAGGTGCAATCCACAATACTTGCATTGCACACTGTCTACCGATTTAGCGGTTAGAGGTGCCTTTTTCTGTAATTGCTTTTGACGCAGCAGATGTCGAATGATCAGCAACACGGCCCAAATGGCCAGTCCGAGAAAAAAATAGCGTCCCATTGAGTTGTTTAGTCTGGATAATGTTTTTGAAATAATAACACTTTGAAATAAGTCTGCTGAGGAACCTGTGAATCTGTCAATTCAAATCGCCCAGTTGAATTTTCTTGTGGGGGATATCGAGGGAAATGCACAGCGGGTGATCGATGCGGCGCATGCAGTTGATTCTGATATCCGAGCTATCGTCTTCCCTGAGCTGGCCTTGACTGGCTATCCCCCCGAGGATCTTTTATTGCGGGATGATTTTATTCTGCGGGTCGAGTCAGCCCTGGAAGTGATAAAAGCCGCTGCCGCTGAAACATACCTGATCCTGGGTTACCCCCGGCGGATGCAGGGTCATCTCTACAATATGGCCGGGGTCTTCCATAAAGGCGAAATCATCGTCGAGTATCAAAAACAGCTGCTACCCAATTACAGTGTTTTTGATGAGAAACGTTATTTCTCACCCGGAAACCAGGCCGCGACCTTCGATACTCGATGGTCTGACAGCAGGGATTACCATCTGTGAGGACATCTGGTCTCCCGGCCCCGTCGGCAATGGCCTGCGAAGCGGGTGCGCAATTATTATTCAACCTGAATGCATCCCCGTTTCATACCGGCAAGGCTCCGGAACGGGAAAGCCTTGTCCAGCAGCGTGCCCGTGAGCATGGCATCCCCATCATCTATGCCAATCTGGTGGGCGGTCAGGATGAACTGGTGTTTGATGGCGGCTCTTTCGTGGTAGATGCCGCAGGCCGGGTAACACAGCGCTTGCCGTTCTATGCCGAAGCGCAGACATTGGTTGAAATCGAACGACATGCTAAACCGGCACCCCGTGACAGTGAGGTCGCGCCACATCTCTCAGAAGAGGCGGCCGTCTATCAGGCGCTGGTGCTCGGCGTCAGGGACTATGTGAGGAAAAACGGTTTCAACGGCGCCATCCTAGGCCTTTCGGGGGGCATAGATTCAGCGCTCACCGCTGCGCTGGCGGTGGATGCGCTTGGCAAGGATCAGGTCGAGGTGGTGATGATGCCCTCTCGCTATACCGCAGGCATGAGTAATGAAGATGCGGAGGAGGAGGCGCGGGCCTTGGGCGTCATGTATCGTTCAATACCCATCGAGCCTGCGTTTAAGGCCTTCACCGAGATGCTCAAAGAGGAGTTCGCGGGCCAAGCTGTCGATGTGACCGAAGAAAATATCCAGGCTCGCTGCCGCGGCATCATCTTGATGGCGATCAGTAATAAAAAGGGCAGAATCCTGCTCACCACCGGCAACAAGAGTGAGATGTCAGTAGGCTATGCAACCCTTTATGGGGATATGGCGGGGGGATTTGCGCCGATTAAAGATGTGCCGAAGACCCTGGTGTATCGGCTATGTGAATATCGCAATACGCTTTCACCGGTCATTCCCCAGCGAGTGATCGACCGGCCTCCGTCGGCGGAATTGGCGCCGGATCAGAAAGACAGTGATTCCCTGCCTGACTACTCGGTGCTGGACTCGATTCTTGAGCGCTATGTAGAAAAAGATCAGAGTCCAGAAGCGATTATCGCCGCGGGTTTTGATGCGCAAACCGTCAAGCGAGTTGTGCGCTTGGTGGATCGAAATGAATACAAACGCCGTCAGGCGCCACCGGGAGTCAAGATAACGCGCCGCGCATTTGGTCGCGACCGCCGCTATCCTTTGACCTGTGGATAAGTAGACGGCAGATTGGACGTCATATATTAAGGGCGTTAAACTTCACCAGATATTATTTCATACTCAGGCATCGCCAACTGGAGCAGAAGCGCAATGAAAAAAGTCGAGGCAATCATCAAACCGTTCAAATTGGAGGATGTGCGCGAAGCATTGTCGGAGGTCGGTATCACCGGTATGACCGCTACCGAGGTCAAGGGATTCGGCCGGCAGAAAGGGCATACGGAACTCTACCGTGGGGCAGAGTACGTCGTGGACTTTCTGCCCAAGGTGAAGCTTGAAGTGGTGATCAACTCCGACCAGGTGCAGGCCTGTATCGATGCGATAACCAGTGCGGCAAGAACCGGTAAAATAGGCGACGGCAAGATTTTTGTAACGCCGATTGAGCAGGTAATCCGGATTCGCACCGGTGAAGAGGGCGAGGCGGCGATCTAAGATCTAACCAGCTGACGACATCATGCGAGACAGATTCTCGATTGTCTGATTTTCATCCGACCGAAACATTGGAATTCAGGCAATCAGTCATCACCTGGCGTTACCGCATCCCATATCGTTCGAAAAAAACCTTTTCCAGGCTTCTCGCCAGCTCCGTCCAGGATGCCGTTTTGTTCATTCAGCGCCAACACACGCTTGGCATCATTCGCCAGGTCCGTCATGCCTAGCTCGGTATAGGCCGCAGCCATGATCTCCAAGGCGTCTTTGACTGCATCGGTGCGCTGAAAATTAGTAACGACCCGGTTGGCCCGGTTGGCGGCAGCCAGGTAGGCTCCGCGCTCCATGTAGTAACGGGCGACATGGATCTGGTATTTGGCCAGATTGTTGCGCAAGAAAAGCATGCGCTGACGTGCGTCGGCGGCATACTTGCTTTCGGGAAAGCGGCGCACCAGCTCGGTAAAGTCGTTGAAGGCGTTCAGGGCAGCGCCTGCGTCGCGTTGTGAGCGGTCAGTCGGCAGCAAGCGGCTGGTGAAGCTCTGGTTGCGATTGTAGTTGGCCAGCCCTTTCAGATAGTAGGCATAATCCACGTAGGGGTTCTTGGGGTGGAGTTTGATGAAACGGTCGGCAGCCGCAATGGCCGTGTCGGGTTCGCTGTCTTTGTAGTGCACATAGATGACATCCAGCTTGGCCTGCACGGCGTAGCGGCCAAATGGGTAGCGGGCCTCCAGTCCCTCATAGTATTTGATGGCCTGCTCATAGTCGCCATCATCCCGGGCGCTCTTGGCTTCAGAGTAAAATTGGCTGGCGCTCCAGTCTTTGGTTTTATCGATTTGCTCAGGCATGGCACAGCCGGCAAGCAAGAGAACAGCAATGAGCGACCGAAGCAGTTGATTCACGGGCATGAGCGACACGACTAAATACAATCTGAAAATGACCTTGAAGTATAACGGAAAGCGAAACGTGACGCATAACCATGTCGGTTGATGAACAAACCACTGCCAGCCTGCTGATCTCCCATGTCAGACGGGAACACGTGGGTAAGCGCGTCGATCAGGTTTTATCGGAACTCTTTGGGGAATACTCAAGGAGTCGCCTGCAGCGCTGGATCAAGGAAGGGCGTGTCACCCTGGACGGCAACCCCTGCCGGTCAAAGGATAAGGTCCTGGGGGGGGAAGAGATCAAACTGCAGCCGGTACTGAGCAAGGAGGTGAGCATCCAGGCCGAGGCGATCCCCCTGGAGATTCTCTACGAAGATGATGAACTCCTGGTCATCAATAAACCGGCGGGACTGGTGGTGCATCCGGCAACCGGTAATCCTGACGGCACACTGCTGAATGCCTTGCTGCATCATCAGGTCGATTTAGAAAAGATCCCTCGCGGCGGCATCGTGCATCGTCTGGATAAAGAGACCAGTGGCCTGCTGGTAGTGGCCAAGACCCTGCAGTCGCAAACCTCCCTGGTCAATCAGTTGCAGGCGCGCAGCGTGAAGCGGGAATACCGGGCGATTGCCCAGGGTGTGCTGACCACCGGGGGCAGTGTGGATCAACCCATCGGGCGCCATCCGGTACACCGGGTGCGCATGGCGGTGCATCCATCCGGCAAGCCTTCGCTGACCCACTATCGCGTGCTGGAGCGCTATCGCGCCCACAGCTACCTGCGGGTCAACCTGGAGACCGGCCGCACGCACCAGATTCGTGTGCATATGGCCTATATCCACCACCCGCTGCTGGGTGATCCGGTGTATGGCGGGCGCTTGCGCATAGCCTCCGGGACATCGCCGGAACTGCAGGAAGCCCTGCGCAGCTTCCGCCGCCAGGCGCTGCATGCCGCGCGGCTGGAGCTGCAACATCCCCGTTCAGGGGAGTTGATGGCCTGGGAGGCCCCGCTGCCGGCGGATATGCAGCAGATGCTCAAGCAGCTGCAGCAGGACGCGGCCCTCTCATGAACCTGCTGAAGCCGCAGTGGCCTGCGCCCCCCTGGGTAAAAGCGGTGAGCACAACCCGCGCGGGCGGGATCAGCCAGGGGCCCTATGCGAGTCTGAATCTCGGCGCTCATGTGGGTGACAATCCACGGGCAGTGGCGAGCAACCGGGCCATGCTGCGGGAACAGCTGGGATTGCCGGTAGAACCCCACTGGTTGACCCAGGTGCATGGCTGTCGGGTGGCAACGGCCGAGCAGGCCGGACCGGGTTGCGAGGCGGACGCGATTTGTACCCGGCAACCCTGGCAGGTCTGCGCGGTGATGACCGCCGATTGCCTTCCGCTGTTGATCTGCAACCGCCGGGGAGACCGGGTCTGCGCCGTACATGCCGGCTGGCGGGGTCTGGCGGCCGGCGTTATCGAAGCAGCCATTGCCAAGTTTGACGGTCCCACGGCAGATCTTCTGGTCTGGCTGGGTCCGGCTATTGGTCCCGGCGCCTTCGAGGTTGGTGAGGAGGTTCGGCAAGCCTTCGTTGCACAGGTCAGCGGCGCGCAAACGGCCTTCACTCCCAATGGCGCCGGTCGCTGGCTGGCGGATATCTACAGCCTGGCCCGGCAGCGGCTCGATAGGCTGGGTGTGGGGTTCGTTGGCGGCGGAGAATACTGTACAGTGACCGACCGAGAACGTTTTTTTTCCTATCGGCGGGATGGCGTCACGGGACGCATGGTTTCGCTGATCTGGCTTGAACCGGAGGAATGATCCTGATGGATTGGCAAATGTTGACCCTGGTGGGTGAAGACCAGCCGGGTATCGTGGCCCAGGTGACTGAGGTGCTGTACAAGGGGGGCTGTACCCTGGGGGAGACCTCCATGCTACGCCTCGGGGGCAATTTCACCATCATGCTGATGGTCAGTAATGACCAGGCATCGATGCTCGACTTGATCGAGCCGGTGGCTGAAAAGTTGCAGCTGCAGTTCCACCTGGACCCGATTCGCGGCGCTCTGCATCAGCACCGGGTGCCGAATTATCAGGTGCGGGTGGTCGGCGCCGACCGCGCCGGGATCGTGGCGCGGGTGACCGGGGCCTTGGCGGCGGAGGGCTTCAATATCCTCGAGCTGGAGTCAGACGTGGTCGGCAGCAGCGAGCAGCCGGTCTATATCATGACGATACAGGGCTATGCAGAGGCGACGCTGGAATCCTTGGAAGGGGCTCTGGAAGCCGCCAAGGACGCTGACATCGAGGCCAATATTTCACCTATCGAGACCCTGATCGGCTGAGTCTATGGCAATTCTCGAGATATTGAAGCTGCCGGATGCGCGCTT
The DNA here is from genome assembly GCA_963797085.1 of uncultured Gammaproteobacteria bacterium. GTDB lineage: Bacteria > Pseudomonadota > Gammaproteobacteria > Chromatiales > Chromatiaceae > JASJBU01. The sequence goes on along the minus strand of CAWCOA010000026.1, from coordinate 89,298 downwards.
GAAAGAGGTCTCCGAGCCGGTCGAGCATTTTGATGACGATCTGACCCAATTTATCGCTGATCTGGAGGAGACCAGGCTCAACGGGCCGGCGGCGGTGGGCATTGCCGCGCCTCAGGTTGGCCGTTTGCAGCGGGTGGTTATCATTGACTGCTCAACGACACGCAAACCCGTGCCCAACCACGGTCGTCTGGTCCTGGTGAACCCCGAGATCACCGACTGGGAGGGGTTCGAGCTGGGGCGCGAGGGCTGTCTCTCGGTCCCGGACTACACCGGCAACGTGATCCGCGCGGAACGCATCAAGTTGACCGCCCAGGATCCGGCGGGCGAGCTGCATCATTTCGAGATGGAAGGTTATGAAGCGCGCGCCCTGCAGCATGAGGTGGACCACCTGGACGGCATGTTGTTCGTCGACCGCCTGGTGAGCCGGCGCACCGACCTGTTTCAGCGCAAGGTCTACCAGAAAGGCGGCAAAAAGAAGCGCAACTGACTCGGCTTGAATCGTGAGTGACGATTTTTCTCTTTTTCTGTTATTGGCGGCTGGATGCGGTCTTCTGCTCTTCGTGCTCGGCCGACGCTGCCGCGCGGCGAATGCCGTGGACTGGGGCGCTGGCTGGTTGAATGGGCTGGACGGCTTCATCCGGCTCTTTTGCCGTCACTATCACCGGCTTCCGCCGGTGCATCTGGAGATCCCCGAGACCGGTCCGGCAATTCTCGTCTCCAATCATATCTCCGGGCTCGATCCGATGCTGATGGTAGCTTCCAGCAACCGACCCTTGCGGTTTCTCATCGCCCGGGAGCAGTATGAGCGCTTCGGCCTGCAGTGGCTGTTTCGTGCGGCGGGCTGTATCCCGGTGGATCGGCAGCGCTCACCGGAAAAGGCCATGCGGGCCGCCTTCAGGGCCTTGCGCAATGGCGAGGTGGTGGCCCTGTTCCCCCATGGCAAGATCCACCTTGACAGCGATCCACCGCGGAAGCTCAAGGCGGGGGCCGCCAGGCTTTCCATGCATACCGGGGCGCCCCTGGTGCCGATGCGCATCACCGGTGTGCGGCGACAGGGACATGTGGTTTCGTCGGTGCTGTTGCGTTCGTATGCACGAATCACCCCTTACCCACCTATTCTGCCGGCGGGTAAGGAGCCGGATGAACTGCTCGAGGAGATACAGAAGCTCATCGAACCATCAATAAATCCGCAGTACTGACGCAATAGTGTAGATCGGCCATGGAGTTGGGGATTCAATCTTTGTATCATGCGCCTGATTTCAACCAGTTGAAGCGCAATTCAATAATCATTCGCAGGGAAAAACTATGAAAGTCACTGTTTTCGGGTCAGGTTACGTGGGTCTGGTTACTGGCGCATGTCTGGCGGAAGTGGGTAATGAAGTCGTCTGCATGGATGTGGACAGCCACAAGATCGACATGTTGAACGCGGGTCAAATGCCGATCTATGAGCCCGGCCTGGACCAGATGGTGGCGCGCAACGCCAAGGAGGGACGACTGCGTTTTACCACGGATGCCGAAGCGGCGGTCAAGCACGGCCTGTTTCAGTTCATCGCGGTGGGAACGCCGCCGGATGAAGATGGTTCCGCTGACCTGCAGTATGTGCTGGCCGTTGCCGAAACGATCGCCACCCACATGGCTGATTATCGCGTCGTGGTGGACAAGTCAACGGTGCCGGTAGGCACTGCCGATAAGGTTCGCGGGAAAATTCTGGAGACCCTTGGGCAGCTGGATCGGAAAGTCGAGTTCGACGTGGTCTCCAATCCCGAGTTTCTCAAGGAAGGCGCCGCGCTGGACGATTTCATGAAACCGGATCGCATTGTCATCGGCACCGATAACCCGCGCACCACCGAGTTGTTGCGGGCGCTCTATGCCCCCTTCAACCGCAATCATGACCGCCTGGTCGCCATGGATATCCGCTCGGCGGAGTTGACCAAATACGCCGCCAACGCCATGCTGGCCACCAAGATCAGTTTCATGAACGAGCTGTCCAATCTCGCCGAACGATTAGGCGCCGATATCGAGCAGGTGCGTCATGGTATCGGTTCCGACAGCCGCATCGGTTATTCCTTCATCTACCCCGGTTGCGGTTATGGCGGCTCCTGTTTCCCCAAGGATGTGAGCGCTCTGGAGCGCACCGCCCACGAGGTAGGCTACGATGCCCAGTTGCTGACTGCGGTTGAAGCGGTCAACGCCCGTCAGAAGCAGGTGATCTTCAACAAGGTCCACAGGCACTTTGATGGTGATCTGCAGGGCAAGACCTTCGCGCTCTGGGGGCTGGCCTTCAAACCGAACACGGATGATATGCGTGAAGCGCCGAGTCGGATGCTTATGGAGGCGTTATGGGAGGCCGGCGCCAGTGTACGGGCCTATGACCCGGAGGCGATGGACGAGTGCCGGCGCATCTATGGGGAACGGCCGGACCTGACCTACTGCGAGAACCAGATCGAGACCCTGGAAGGGGCGGATGCGTTGATCGTGGTTACCGAATGGCAGCTGTTTCGCAGCCCTGATTTTGCCAAGATCAAGCAGATGCTTAAACAGCCGGTGATCTTCGACGGGCGCAACATCTATGATCCGGCTCTGCTGAGCCGGGATGGCTTCAGCTACTATGCGATTGGCCGGGGTGATTGAACTGTAAACCTAGAAACCGCAGTTGACCACTCCATTCTGAAAGTAACAGGTTGATTGAATGTGTAATTACATTGATAGGGCTACTCACCTGCTGGGTGAATCACGCTACGGGCTGAATGACACGCCCACAGCGGCGCAGTGCTGCGTTGCAACTCCTTGGAATAGAATAACTATTCCTCGTCCTTGCGCCTTGCTCTGCACCCCAGTGGACGCACCCTTCAACCCGTCCAACTGCGGATTCTAGGGTAAAAGAAACAGGGCGCCCGTGGCGCCCTGTTTTACCCTCGGAAAGCTAACCGCTTAACGGCCGCCGGCGCTTCCTCGAGTGGCGCTACTGCTTCCAGGTCCTGGTGCGCTGACTACTTGAGAATCAGTTTGAGCTGCAGCTTGTGCAGAACTCTGACTGGCGTTGGCGCCATCCCCTTCCGCTACAGTAGGTGCCCCGCCGTCCATGCCTTGTGATGTGCTGGCCATCAAGGAATCGTCTTCCGCATCTTCTAACATGGCATCCATAACCGTGTTGTGGATGTCACTGATATTTTCATCAATCGTGTCAAAATTCGGGTTCATCTCTTCTGACGGATGATGGGCCCAGGTGTAGCCACTCATGGCCAGGGACGCGATAGCGGCAAGTACGGTAGTTTTCAGGATGGTCTTTTTCATGGGATATTCCTCTTTGTAATTAACAATTTGATGAGGAAATCGTCTTTCCTTGTTTACGTTTCGCCTTCATCTGTCAGCTACTTTAGTCATTACTTATTTCTTCGGGATTTCCCTGGTGTTATCAATTTGTAGTCCAATTGTTTCAAGTTGTTACGGAAATGCTATTACATCTTGAATATAGGGAGATTTCGCTCTGGGGTGTATAGTCACAGGCTGAGTCTGCCGGGCTCAGAATAAAAGTCATAACTCTATTGGGAAGACGTCAGGTTATCGAAAATGAATAAAATCGACAGGATCAAAGCACTTAGAATAATTTTCTCTACTTTGCTCTGCTTTACGGCGGGTGTTGCTTTTTCGGCTGTTTGGGCAGCTGAAGACGCAGCCAGTGAGTCGGACGCGACCAGCAAGCCTGGTTATTACACAGACTCCTTTTATATAGTGCCTGAAATACAGATCACGGCTTATCATGATGACAACATCTATGCCACCAAGACGGCAAAGGAGTCCGATGTCGTCACGATTGTCTCGCCGACACTCAAGATCAACTCCAGGTGGGACAGGCATAGCTTGAAGCTCGATGGCGGGGCGAACCTGGGCTACTACACCGACAACACCGATGAAAATTACAAAGACTACTGGCTTGAGGCCAGTGGCAGATATGAGGTTAGCGCGGCCACCAGCCTGTTCGGCGGGGCCGGCTACAACAAAAAGCATGAAAGCCGGGATTCCAAGGAGAGTGCGCAGAGCACAGATGAACCCACCACTTACAATGTGCAGAGCTTGCAGCTCGGCGGCAGACACATGCTGGCGGATTATGTGATCAGGTTGGGCCTGACCTATGAAAACCTGGATTTCGATAATGTCGGCGGTCTGTTCAATGATGACCGGGACAGGGTTCACACCGGACTGGGCCTGCGAGTGACTAAAGACTACGACAAACAGACCAAGCTGTTTGTTCAGGGGCTGCTCAACGAGCGTGATTACGACCTGGAGCAGAATGGATTCAGCCGGGACTCCAGCGGATACTCGGTGGCGGCGGGCATCATCAAGGAATTCGGCAAGAAAGACCGCATCGAGGCCTACGCCGGGCTGCTCTCGCAGGATTACGATTATTCCGGGTTCGACACGGTGACTGAACCCAATGTGGGCGTCAATCTGCGCTGGTATCCGGCGGAGTCCTACAAATTGACGGGTAATCTGAGCCGTACCTTGAGCGAGACCACCCAGGAAGATGCTTCGGGCTATCTCTATACCAACCTCAAACTCCAGTTGGATAAACGGATGTTTACCGATTATGTCGGTTATATCAGCTATAGCCATGGCGAGGCGGACTACCAGGATGCTACACGGGAAGATTCGATCAATTCATATGGTATCGGGCTCAACTACTACATGAGCCCGAAAATACTTTTCTCCGCCGGTTACAGTCATATCAGTAACGACTCGAATGAAAACCTGAATGAGAATGAATACGAGAGAAATCTTTTCCTGATCTCCTTCAAAGCCAAGCTGGTACTCTGACAGCGCTTTAACCTAGAATCCTCAGTTGGACGGAGTAAAGTGTGCGTGTACGGCGGCGCAGGGCAAGGCGCAACGATGCGGAATAGTCATTCTATTCCAATGAGTTGCAACGCAGTCATGCGCTGTCGTAAACGTGCAATTCGCGGCGTAGCGTGATTCACTCGGTGAGTGAATGGGCTTATAGGTAAATAAACCCCTCAAAATAAGACCTTAGCCTTAGAATGGAGCGGTCAACTGAGGAATCTAGGTTGAACGACCTGCCGCCATTGCCGGCGGCAGGTCAAACCGGTGTCAAGTGAGCTGACAGCAAGGCCTTGATTTACCTGAAATCCCTCCTGTTCTCACCCGCAACTATATTCATCTGTCATTCGCTGCCGGAGCTTGGCTGGAATTGAACATCCCTGTGCGTTTTGCTAGCACTTCCAGGCCGAATTACCAGGGTTGGAAAATGACCTGCATCAAAAAAATGAAGGGTTCATAGGGTTTTACCTAGCTATATTCGATTTGGCTTTGGTGTATATTTGCCCTCGATTGGTCAGAAATTCCCAGTTAATAGGGTTTTAGATAATAAAAACAGCCGAAGAACAAAGGGTTACAATTTTTATTAAACAGACACGTCTTTTTTGACGCTTTCCTGAGGAGGGATTGATAAAAACAATGACTGCAAAGGAGGTGAACACCAAAAAGAGACTGAGCGTAGGTGCGCAACAGTTCAGGCCGGAGGAAGGTCAAATCACTGTCACAGCACTTACTCCTTGAACCAAAAACCTATAACTCCCAGGATCTAACCCAAGGAGAGATCTTAACCATGAAACTCAAAACACTAGCCGTGCAAATGGCTGCGCTCACTCTAGTGAGTGCACCGTTGTTTGCAGATGACGGCGTAATTATACAACGCGACATGTCGCAACAAGAGCAGGACCTATATAATTGTCCGTCTCATGGCGAACATGCGTTCATCAGAGCGATGAATTTCCGTGTGCCCGCGCAAGCGGCCTCTGGTGAACTGCTCGATGCAATCGAATATGTGACAATTGATGAGCAGACTACTTACATTCAGACAACTGCCAAGCCTCTCGTCAGTGTCTACGTCTTCGGTCCCGTGCTGGGCGTCGAAGGTGCGGACGGCTTCCAGGGCCATGGCAAGCGTGATGTCTATGCCTCTATCAGCCTGGACGACGGCACCAGTCTGGAAAACCACCAACCTGTCAGAGTCCACCGGTAGCAGTTCATTCGATTTTCTCACCCGACCCTGCCTGATATTACCGCTGCCGAAAACCACGACAGTGCAGAGTGTCAGGAGATTCCGCTCGATTGGAACACCACAGCTGGCGTTGGCGAAGTCGATACCAATGCACTGCTGGCCAGTCTGAATGTGGCTGCGCTGCTGCGGCTGACAGCGACGATGACGACGATGATGATGACGATGGCGACGATGCAACTGATGGCGTACCCGTTATCACAGAGGCATCCTGGGACGATGAGAACGCCACCTTCGGTGAATTGGAAGTTGAAGGTGAAGCTGATTCCCGTGATCTCGTTCAATCGTCAATGGCGTGACCGGCGATCTGCTGTTCCGTGTTCGTGCCGACCGTGATGGTGAGTTCGAGCGGGACCGCAATGTACCCGTGGACCAGGCCCCTTGTACTGTCGCTGCCGTAGTTGACGGTGTGAGCAGTGAAGTGGTTGAAGTTGAAGACGCCCCTGAATACTGCGTAGGCCCGGTTGAAGATGATATCGCTACCATCGACTGTCTATCCTGGCGACAACAACAACGTCTACCATGCCGTGGCAGGCAACAAGATCCTGGTCGCATGGCAGAGCCGTTTCTGTCAACCGGTTCACCTGCCTCTACCCGTGACGTGGATGCCATTGCCGAATATCTGGGCATAGACAACACAGAGGATCTGTATCTGACCGACCTGTTCGGTGTCGAAGGTCACAGAACTACATCGACTATGCAGATGAAGGTTTCCCGCAGGTCGGTGAAATGCCTTTCAACTGTCTGTGGACCGCACGTGGTGTGCTGCGTGAAGATCCAGACAACCTCGGCACCACTGAAGTGGTCTGGTTCAAGTCCGAGCGTCTGACCTCCGGTCGCCGCGACCTGACCCGTATCGAGACCCAATGTGCGGTAGGCGGCGGTTGCGCCATTACCTGGCAGGAAGATCCTGTCGGCCTGCGTCCTGGTGAAGGTGAAGGTCCCGGAACCGGTTGGGCTGGCGCTACCACCAACAGCAAGACCGATATCTGGTACAGCTACATTCCTTGGGATGAATTCGACACCGTTGATTGTGCCGGCACTCCAACTCCGATGCAGGAGTGTGCTGACCTCGAGACCAAGCCTCTGGGTTATGTACCCTTCGCGGTACCGGTACGTCTGACCAACAACGACAAGTGCCAGATCCCGGTAGATCGTGATACTGAAGTCACCTACTGTAACTACGATGTTGCAGCGACCTATGGTCTTAAAGACTACTGCGCCGATACCGTGGATATTCCTCTGGGTCCCCAGGGCACCTGACAGCTATCTGCGTGAACTGAAGATGGTCTGCTCCGAATGTGGCCAACACCGCAGCCAGTCGTCCTCGCCTGAATGTCAGTCCGCGTGATACTGATGACGATGGCATAGCCGATGACGCCTGGATTGTTATGGTATCTGAAGAAGACAAGGGCCTGGGCCGTTTCGGTTTCCTGAATGACGAAGTGTGGGATGGTAACCTGGAAAGCACCGCTACCTTCTGTTCTGATGATCCTGATGCGGACCTGACAGACAACTGTGTCAAGGCTGACGTGGGTAAAGACACCTTCTACCTGAGCTTTGCCATGGGCGATGCCAGCTCCAGCGACAGTGAAGAAGAGATCGGTCTGCTGGACAATGTTGTGTCACCAGGGCGCACAGATCAACCGGCCTGAGGTCAACTGGATCACCGGTACCATGTATCCGCCAATGGATACCGTTGATATGTGGGATTTCGTTGGCGATGCACCTGGTGCCGACTACAACTTCCTGATCTTCAACACCCAGATCGCCCGCCGTACCGCGCTGATGTCACAGTCCATCGCCAAGGCTGAAGCCAGTCAATAGCGGTCTGCTGGCCATGCCGCTGTTCAAGGAAGGCATCATGAACCAGGGTGGTCCTGCAGACATCCAGGCACGTCGTGTGGTCTTGGGATCAAAGCGATTCGCTGAACCCTTACTCACCGCGTAACCTGACCTGTGAAGACCCGGCTGGTATCGGCACTGCTGATCTGTACTTTGCTGATGGCACCAATCCTTACTATCCCTATGGACTGTGCATGCTGTCCAGCATCAACCTCTCCGGCCTGACACCTTTTGAGTGTGAAGCCAGTGGTGATCTGAGTGACTGCAGACTGCCCCGGAACTACGGACGATATGGTGTGCGTGGATGATGCAGACCTTCGGTCAACTGTGTAGCGCCACCATGGATCCGGAAGACCAGCAGCTGTTCCCGAAACTGCTGACCTGGTATGAGTGCCCCGGCGCCAACGACACCAGTACCATCACCCAGGTGCCTGTGACGTAGAGCCGAGTCAGTCAGCTGCTGGGCAGCAATCAGGACGACCAGGCTTGGTACATGCCGCTTGACGTCTCCAAGGCCCATCGCGGCTTCCTGGATGGCGACTTCGTCATGATGCTGTATGCCAAGTCTCCGAACTGGAAGCTCAACACCGTGGGTAACGATCGCTACGAGCTGTATCTGCGTCGTTCCTTCACCGGTGGCGTAGACTGGACCACCACACCTGCAGGCTTCGTTGCTAGTGATGGCGTGACCTACTCCGGTCTAGGTACCACTACCTGTGAAACCATGCGTACTGGCGCAGACCTGACCTCTTCTGAAGAAGCGTCACAACTGCACCGACTACGGCGCAGGTGATCCCGAGCAGTCCCGCAACATGTCACAGCTGAAGTCCATGGCGCTTCACCATCCTGGATCCGCGTTATGCGCCGAATATGCACCGAGATGGCCAGACGCATCTCTGACGAGTCTGGCTGAGTACGGTTCAATCTTCACTTATGTGACAGATGCTGGTGACGACGTTTCGCTGAGACCGATGATCGTCAGACCTGATCGCTTCCATATCGTGTATGAGACTGGCGACAACACCACCGTGGCAATGGGCGAGGGCGAGCCTCTCAACCTCAACTATGGTCGTGGCTTCCACTTCGGTGATCACTTCCAGATCTGGTATGACGAGATCATCGACGGTGATGTTACCGTTGACGATGCTGACACCCTCTGCTATCCAAGTGATCCGCATGGTGACCTTGGTTGACACCGAGTTCGTCGTGGGCTCCGGCTTCTGCAACGAGTTCGATACCCTCGAGGGTTCACGGACCGCGTTGTCTGAAGAGGCCAGTGTCTACTGCCAATGCTGCAGGTGACTTCATGTACGCTGTTTGGGGTCAGATCAACCTCACCACCGAGCTGGAAGAGATCGACGGTAACGCTCAGTTCCGTCGGGTCTGGTGGCTGGATGACTACCTCCTCTCAGATGCCTATGATCTGTAGACAGTGGTCGGCCAAGGCGATGCCACTCAATAAGAAGCTCGACAATAACAACAAACGCGCCTTCGGGCGCATAAACTGAGCGGCGGGTTGTTCGAAAGGACACCCGCCGTTTTTTTGTGACGGAATTGCGAGTCAAGCCTGTTGCGCTGATTCGCACCGGGTGCTAGAAAAATGCCCGGCAACATTTGAATGACAAGTACAATTAGCATGAGTGATCGATTTATGAAGTTAATCAATCTATTTATTACCCTTGGGATTCTTGCCGGCCAGCCTCTGCAGGCCGCCGATCTCTGCTCGCCAGTGGAGCTGGAGCATCCGGTCATTAAGGAGCGCGCCAGAATCGTGCATTTTCCCGACGATCGCAGTGTGACCCTGGTAGGACATCATGCATGGCGATAGGAGCAGTCTTGAAACGATTCAGCCATTGGGCAAAAAATCCTGATGATGAGTTGAGCAATGATGAATGGCTGGTGCGTTCGCAGAAATTCGTCACAAAGAATGAGAAGACAATGACGCATGCCAAGCAGGACCTGGGATTCCTGCGGGCCAGCCTATGGACTGCCCGGCAGCCCATCTTTGTAGCTGTCGAATCTCAGGATGATGATGTGGCGGGACATGCGCAAAGCGCGATAGAGGTCAGCACGGCGCTGTGGAAAGCGCATTGGAGGAGAGACTTGGATAATATGCGCTGATGCGGGATGCGGAGTTGATTACCATGGGAGGGGCGCTCTACTCCTATCTCTATGACACTGAATTGAAGGACAAATACGAACTGGTGGGTATGGAAGGCACGGCAGAAGGCATCAAGCTGCAGAAACAGGGAAAAAAGAAAATGAGTGTCGGCAAGAAACAACTTGCCAAGATCGCGAAGCAACAGGAAGTGGATGAGCCACGTATCCAAAAGGCCATGGCCTTCGTGGTCAATGAGATGAACAAGGCCTATGATGATATCGCGAATATCCTGGTCTATGATCACCAGTTTATCAGGTCCCGCTTAGTCAATGCATATCCGGATCTCGTGCCAAAAGTAAGAGGGGCGCTGCTCACCTATCTGTATGGGTATTTGGATGTTCTCCGTGGCATGAAGAAACGGGATGTGTTTTTCTCCCGCAAGCTCGCCCTCCAGGATCGTTCCAGCATCTTCTTTGTCGGTGAGGAGCACCTGACATCGCTGGCGAACCTGTTGCAGATTCAATGTCATGAAGTCAAGGCGGGTAATCCCATTCATCTTAACGCCACAGAGCAACCCGGATTGAAGAAATGTAGGATCTTCACCGTTGAGTCAAACAGCGGTATTGAATTGAACTGTCGGTCTGGGTCAGAGGAGATAAACTAGGTGCTAACCAGGATACAAGGAGAGGATCACTAGCTGATTAAGAGATTACAATTGAGAGATCTTATCTGAGTAGAGGAGATGGAGAGTCGAGGCTATCGAGCAAGCGATATCTTGCAGGAGAGGGACTGGGGGCTTGCCTAGCCGAGGAACCCCTCGGCAGAGCGACTGCGCCACGATACGGCTGGTGGACCACTCTGCCGCAGGTTATCAATTACTTACCGCGCCTAGCGCCCCCTTTTTTGGTCCCGCTCAGGACAGAAGCCGCGGCGCCGGCAGCGTTCTCGCCCGCTGATCGCTTGGCGGGATTCGAAGCCCATACCGAAGAATCCAGTCTTTATCCTCTTCTACCTTCGGGTCTACATCCCAACCCTCGATATTGGAGGGTTGGGAAGTCTCTTCGGAGGAGTCGACGGGCGCCTCATCGGCCCAGGCACTGCCCGCAGCCAGGGCCAGGAACAGTAAGAGTGTCAACAGTAGTAGTTCTGAACGCATGTTCGATCCGTTTCTAAAGTTAATTCAGTATATAATACTTAACGACGACCGCCACCACCGCCGTTGCCGCCACCTGGGCCTTTTCCGCTGAATGCGCCGAAGGAGCCGCTTTTCTCCATCTGCTGTGGCTCACCGATTTTCTTTTGGTGTTTGTGCTGCGCCTGTTTGTCCTGCTGTTCTTTGAGTTCCTTGCGCTCTCTCACGGCTTCACCCTGGGCGTTGTCTTCATTGACCCGATGGCGCAGCTCAGTTTCCTTTGCTTCATTAGCGAATTTCTGGCCGTCCTGGGCGATTTCTGCAGGCAGTCCGGCTTTGATCTGCTCAGCTGATACACCCTTGGCATCAGGCGCTTCTGCAAATACATTGCCACCGGCAAGTGCCAGCGCTAAAACGATAGGGAAGGTCACTGCTTTGGGGGAATGTTTCATCATCATCTCCATAATGAGTTAATCTATGTGGTCTGTAACGATAAGATTAGATTGAACCTGTTACTTCAGTATTTCTGAAAGCGGATAAACTGTTACAGTATGTTTCTCTGCCGGAGAAAATACCTTAATAAAAACAGGGTTATAGTGCCCATTCCCGCTAGGATCGAACATATTATGGATCTCGAGAAAAAAAAGATACTGGTCGTCGATGATGACGTAAAACTGCTTGATCTGGTGATCAAATATCTGAGCAAGGAGGGCTTCCATGTCGATGGGGTTCTGAATGGCCAGGAGATGGACAAATACCTGACCACGCATGAGGTCGATCTGTTTGTCCTCGACTTGATGATGCCCGGTGAGGATGGCCTTTCGATTGCCCGGCGCTTGCGTACCTCCAGTGCGGTGCCGATCCTCATGTTGTCGGCGCGGGGTGAGGACATCGACCGGATCATCGGCCTGGAAGTCGGCGCTGATGATTATCTGGCGAAACCCTTCAATCCCCGTGAGCTGTCCGCCAGGATCAAGGCGATCCTGCGCCGCACCAATGAGGTCAGTGAACACCAGGCGTTCGACGATCCAACCGTCGAGACCTATAAATTCGGCGGCTACCTGCTGAACCTGACAACCAACTCGATCACCCAGGATGGCGAGCCGGTCAATCTGACTTCCGGTGAGTTCTCGCTGCTGGAGGCCTTCGTCAAGAACCCGAACCGGGTGTTGAGCCGGGATCACCTGATCGAATTGATCAAGGGCTATGAGCGATCGCCCTATGACCGGAGTGTGGATGTGCGCGTGACACGTTTGCGCAAGAAACTGGAAACCAATCCGGAACAGCCGCAGTTTATTCGCACGGTTTGGGGTAAGGGTTATATCTTCACCCCCCGCGGCGACCGTGACGACTAGTACTCCATCAAGGTCATATTGATGGAGTAATAGTGAAGCTTCCCCTCAAGCCTAAGACCCTGTTTGGGCGTACCGCCCTGGCATTTGCCTTTGCTTTTCTGGTCTTTTCCTTCTTCTCCCTGAGTGTTGTGTACTACTTTGTGGCGATGCCGCTGACCAAGCGCGCCGCAGATGATCTCTCTGCGCTGATTGTCCTGGGAACCCAGATCTGGGTCGAGCTGCCGCCGGGAACCCGGCCCGATTTCGAACGGGAGATGATGGCCAGACACAATCTGTTTATCGGCACCGCCGGGGATGGTCTGACGACCCATGACACGAGCCATATTTACGTACGCTATCTCGAAGATGCCCTGCTGGATCGCACGGGTCAGATGCTGTCAGTATTGATGGATGACAAGATGCCGGAGTGGGGGTGGGTGGATATCGTCATGGGGGGACGTACCATGCGGGTCGGTTTTACCGAGGACAGGCTGATCACCCAGATCCCCCAGACCCTGATCATGATGGTGCTGATGGGCACCCTGATCGCGGTAATGACTTCACTCTTTATGGTGCGCCGGATCACCCGGCCGCTGTCGTTTCTGGCCGATGCCACGACCCGTATCGGTCAGGGCAAAAGCGGAGAACCCCTGGAGGAGACCGGTGCTACAGAGCTGTTGGAACTGGCGCGCAATTTCAACCACATGGAGCGGCAGTTGAAAATTTTGATGGAGAACCGGACCACCCTGCTGGCCGGCATCTCCCACGATCTGCGCACCCCGATTGCCCGCATGCAGCTGGAACTGGAACTGTTGGATGATGATGCGGATCAGGAGTTGATCGCAGGTCTCAAGGAGAATCTGCAGGAGATGAACGAGCTGATCAGTAGTACGCTGCAGTTCTCCCGAGGATTGGGTGACCAGGTACCAGAGCGGGTCGATATTGAGGATCTGCTGCAGGAGATCGCCGAGGATTTCCAACTCAGAGGTTCCCGGGTCAGTCTGCTAAGCGAAGAGCTCTGTATTTGTGAGGTCTCGGTCAGTGCCTTCAAGCGGGTAATCCACAACCTGCTCGAAAACGCCATCCGCTACAGTGACGACAAGCCGGTGGACATCAAGATCGCGGGTTGTGCAGAGCAGGTGATTGTGCAAGTGATCGATCGGGGGCCGGGTATTCCGGAAGGATTACGTCAAGAGGTCTTTCAGCCCTTCAAAAGGCTCGAGGTATCCCGTAATCGCTCCTCGGGGGGGAGTGGTCTGGGTCTGGCGATCGTCGAACAGCTCTGCACCGCCAATGACTGGCTGGTTGAATTGAAAGAGTCTGAATATGGCGGCACAACCGCGCAACTCACCTTAACTTGCGATGAGCACTCGTGAATTATCCACACCCGCTTGATCGTCTGGGGTCATCCCGAGCTCAACTAGTTAGAGTCCAGAAACCCCCTACCTGGGGAGTTTCTGGAACGGAATTGAAAAATGCGATTTTCCGATACCTTCATTTTCAAAGGCTTATTGCCTTTGAAAATGCTGGTACATCCCTGTGCCAGATTAGTTTCCGTCCTTTCTGGACGGAAACTAACTATTACCAGTTATTCACCACTCGATCAGAATTCTGCTGCCCGGGTTTGATCGAATCGGACTCTCTGGATTCGAATCCCATACCGAACCAGGTGGGCGCCGGCGGCTCTTCCTCTCCCCAGCTTTCGATATTTGAAGGCTGGTCCGACCCTTCTGGACGTTCACTGGCTACCTGTTCCTCCTGGGCCCAGGCAGTTCCAAACGCCAGGGAGAGTAACAGAAAGGTAATCAATAGCGGGACACAAGGTTCCATGTCGATCCTTATTCTGTAAGGTTGTTGTCGGGTTGTATTAACGACCTGCACCACCATCACCATTCATTAGTTGATTCACCTGTTCATCATCAGACGCTTCTTCAGGTTGATGCTCGTGCCGTGCCTTGTTGGTTGCTTCCGGGTCCTGCTCGATAACGCGATGACGCAGCTGGCTATCGTCGTCGATGTTTTTGAACTGAGCGTCGTCCCGCACCACTTCCGCCGGCAGCTGATCCGCAGTGACGCCGGATGCCGTTAAGTCGGGGGCCTCAGCACTCAGGTTACTCACTGCCAGGGACAGCAGCAGAAGCATTGGAATGGGGATTGTGCTGAGTTTGCAGTACATGGCGACCTCCGGCTGCTGTTTGTCTTTATTGCAAGGTAAAGATTAATGGCTAGCTGTTTCTTGGGTATTTCTAAATCAGTACAACCCGTTTCAGTCTGTTTCTTCCTATGCTGCCGATGGCGGAAATGACTATTTTCGCAGCAGGCCCGTGGTTATGAATTCTTTAAGCAGCTGTCGATACCTGGAGGATGGTCAAATTCCCGGCTTTGCCTATAATGAGCTGTCTCTATCAGAAGGGTTGCAATCGATATGCAAGTCATCCGTGGTCTGCACAATTTACGAAAAGAACACCGGGGTTGTGTGGCGACCATTGGTAATTTCGATGGTGTACATCTCGGCCATCAGTCCGTGCTGCGGCACTTGCTGGAGAAGGGCAAGGAGTTCTCGCACCCGGCAACCGTGGTCACGTTCGAACCGCAGCCACGGGAGTTTTTTCAGTCGCAGGCTGCCCCGGCCAGGCTGACCCGATTGCGGGAAAAGCTGCGCTCCATACAGGATGTGGGCATACAGCGGGTGGTGATTCTGGAATTCAATCAGCGCCTGGCCGCTATGCCTGCCGAACAGTTTGTCCAGGAGTTACTGGTCAAGGGCCTGGGGGTGCGATTTCTCTCCGTGGGTGATGATTTTCGTTTCGGTCAACAACGGGCCGGGGATTTCCAGCTCCTGCTGCGCATGGGCGCGGAGCATGGTTTCGAAGTCGAAAACATGAACACCTTTAAGCTGGATGCGGATCGGGTCAGCAGTACCCGTATTCGCCAGCTACTGACTCAGGGTGAGCTGCAGGCCGCTGAGCAGTGCCTGGGGCGGCCCTACAGAATCTGTGGCCGGGTTGGCCATGGGGACAAGCGGGGTCGTACCATCGGCTTCCCGACCATGAATGTAAATCTGCACCGCATCGTCAGTCCGTTGCGCGGGGTCTATGCGGTCAGGGTCATTGGCTTGAACGGTGATGCACTCCCAGGAGTGGCGAATATCGGCAACCGGCCCACGGTGGAGGGCGATCCGCGCTATCTGCTGGAGGTCCATCTGTTTGATTTCGACCGGTCAGTGTATGGCGCGCATGTCGAGGTGGAGTTCGTGCGCAAGCTGCGGGACGAGCAGAAATTCGACTCCTTCGACGCCTTGCGTCAGCAGATCCTGGATGATGCGGCAGCCGCCAGAACAACCCTTGGCCTGCGGTGATGCCAAGTTATGTAAGATGCCATTAGTATCGGTGCGCACGGCGCACCCTACGTTATACCTAAAGATTTTATTAGCGCCATGCACACTCTAGGTTATCACTAACCAAATATGTAATATTGGTGCGTCCCAAGCCGGGGTAGTCTCGGTGCGCACGGCGCACCCTACTTTATTACCAAGAAAATCTGTAGTGGTGGGTTGCAGGCCGGGGTAGTCTCGGTGCGCACGGCGCACCTACATTATTACTAGGAAAATCTGTAGTGGTGGGTTGAAGGCCGGGGTAGGGTGCGCCGTGCGCACCATCTATGATTCATCTTTGCGCAACGGGCCGGTTTGCGGTTCAATAGATCTCTTTTGTGGATCTTTTATACAGGCAGCCGTCCGTGAGCGACTACAAGCACACCCTCAACCTTCCCAAAACCAACTTTCCGATGCGCGGCAATCTGGCGCAACGTGAGCCGCAGATGCTCAAGCAATGGGAGGAGAAACAGCTCTATCAGCAGATTCGCAAGGCCAGTGCCGGACGCCCCAAGTTTATCCTGCATGATGGACCACCCTATGCCAACGGGGATATCCATATCGGCCATGCGGTGAACAAGATCCTCAAGGACATCATTGTCAAGAGCCACACCCTGGACGGTTACGATGCCCCCTATGTGCCGGGTTGGGACTGCCATGGCCTGCCCATCGAGCTGCAGGTGGAGAAGAAGGTCGGCAAGCCCGGCAAGAAGGTCACAACCGGCCAGTTCCGCAAGGCCTGTCGTGACTATGCGGCCAAGCAGGTGGATGGACAGCGTCAGGACTTCAAGCGCCTGGGGGTTCTGGGTGACTGGGAGCATCCTTATCTGACCATGGATCACCATTTCGAAGCGGACATCGTGCGTTCCCTCGGCCGTATCGTTCAGAATGGCCATGTGCAGAAGGGCTACAAGCCGGTGCACTGGTGTACCGATTGCAGATCCGCCCTGGCGGAGGCGGAGGTGGAATATCAGGACAAGGCCTCCTTCGCCATCGATGTGCGTTTTCCGGTGCTCGACGAGGCCGCCCTGATGTCCCGCTGCCACCATGTGCCGGATGGCTTGGGGGAAGGCCCGATCCACATGGTAATCTGGACCACCACCCCCTGGACTCTGCCTGCCAACCAGGCGGTGGCCCTCAATCCATCCCTGGAATATGCCGTGGTGCAGTGCGACGGACCTCTGGGCAAGGAGCGCATGGTGATCGCCGATGCCATGCTCAAGGATGTCATGCACCGCTATGGCATCGAACACTATCACGTCATCGGCTATGCCAAGGGTGAGGCCTTCGAAGGGTTGAAATTGCAGCACCCCTTCTACAATCGCGAAGTGCCGGTGATCCTCGGCGAGCATGTCACGCTGGAGGCGGGTACCGGTGCCGTGCATACCGCCCCCGGTCATGGGTTGGACGACTATGTGGTGGGTGCCCGTTATAAGCTGCCGGTGGACAACCCGGTGGGTGGCGATGGCCGCTTCCTGGAAGGCACTGAACTGTTTGCCGGCGAGCATGTCTTTTCCGCCAACGAGAAGGTCATCGAGGTGCTCAAGACTCGGGGCGCGCTGGTGCATGAAGAGCGCCTCAGTCACAGCTATCCCCATTGCTGGCGGCACAAGACCCCGATCATCTTCCGCGCTACTCCGCAGTGGTTTATCAGTATGGAGCTGAATGGCCTGCGCCAGGCGGCGCTGCGTGAGATCGAACAGGTCAGATGGATGCCCGACTGGGGCCAGGCACGCATCCAGGGCATGGTGGAGAACCGTCCCGACTGGTGTATCTCCCGCCAGCGTACCTGGGGTGTGCCCATCACCCTGTTCGTGCATAAAGAGAACAGTGATCTTCATCCCGAGACACCGCAGTTGATCGAAGAGGTTGCGAAACGGGTCGAGGAGCAGGGCTTCGAGGCCTGGTTTAATCTGGATTCCGCCGAGCTGCTGGGTGACGAGGCCGGCAACTACGATAAGGTGACCGACTCCCTGGATGTCTGGTTCGACTCCGGTGTCACCCACCAGTGTGTGCTCCAAGCCCGTGCGGGCCTGCAGTTTCCCGCCGACCTCTACCTGGAGGGTTCCGACCAGCATCGCGGCTGGTTTCAGTCATCGCTGATGACTTCGGTGGCGATGAACGACACGGCCCCCTACCGGCAGGTGCTCACCCACGGCTTCACCGTGGACGAGAAGGGCGAAAAAATGTCCAAGTCGAAGGGTAACGTGGTAGCGCCGCAAAAGGTGCTGAAGACCCTCGGTGCTGACATCATTCGCCTCTGGGTGGCGGCCACCGATTACCGCAATGAGATGAGCGTCTCCGACGAGATCCTCAAGCGCACCGCTGACGCTTACCGGCGTATCCGCAACACCGCGCGCTTTCTGCTCAGCAATCTGCACGGTTTCGATCCGGCGAAAAACATGCTGCAGCCCGCCGAGATGATCGAGCTGGATCGCTGGGCAGTGGACCGCGCTCTGCAGTTGCAGGAGGAGATCGTCGCCGCCTATCGGGACTACCAGTTCCACCTCATCTACCAGAAGATCCAAAATTTCTGTACCACGGAGATGGGCGGCTTTTATCTCGATATCATCAAGGATCGCCAGTACACCACCCAGGAAGACAGCCTGCCACGGCGCTCCTGTCAGACCGCGATGTATCATATCGTGGAGGCCATGAGCCGCTGGCTGGCGCCGATCCTCAGCTTTACCGCCGAGGAGGTGTGGCGCGAGATCCCAGGTGAGCGGGGCGAGAGCGTATTTCTCGAAAGCTGGTATAGCGGACTGTTTGCCCTGGACGAGGGTGACAGCTTCGACCGGGCCCATTGGGCGCGGGTCATCGAAGTGCGCAATGCAGTAGGCAAGGCGCTGGAATCATTCCGTGCCGCCGGCAATTCGTCGCTGGATGCAGAGCTGGATCTCTACTGCAGTGATGAACTGCGCTCTCTGCTGGATGGGCTGGCGGAAGAGCTGCGTTTCGTGCTTATCACCTCGGATGTCAGGGTCTTGCCGGACGCCGACAAACCCGCCGGATTGGCAGAGACTGAACTGGCGGGTTTGCGTGTAGAGGTGCGCGCCTCCAGTCATGCCAAATGTGCCCGCTGTTGGCACCATCGAGAGGATGTTGGCGAGCATCAGGAACACCCTGAGCTGTGCGGCCGCTGTGTGGAAAATGTGCTGGGCGCCGGTGAAATTCGGCGATTTGCCTGATGAGTCGCTGGCTTTTTCTCTCCCTGATAGTGATCCTGACGGATCAGGCGACGAAACAATTTGCCGAGGCCATGCTGATCCCTTATCAAGCGGTCACAGTGCTGCCTTTTTTCGATCTGACCCTGATGTACAACAAGGGGGCGGCGTTCAGTTTTCTCAGCGATCAGGGTGGTTGGCAGCGCTGGTTCTTTGTGATGATAGCGTTGCTCGTTACGGCGGTGCTGATCGGCTGGCTGCGCCGTCTTAAAGCGCAGGAAAAGTGGGTTGCCATCTCACTGTCGCTGATCATCGGTGGCGCTATCGGCAATGTCATCGACCGCATCCTGTTTGGCCAGGTGATCGATTTTGTCGATATGTACTACACTGCTGAGAGCTGCCTGCCGGGTTTCGCCCGCCTGGCAAATGAATGCCACTGGCCGGCCTTCAATGTGGCTGACTCGGCGATTTTCGTTGGAGTCGCCATTATGCTGATCGATGCCTTCTTTCTGAGTTCCCCGACTCATCCGCCCCGTAGGGTGCGCCTTGGTTTTACTGCTGCTGTTGTCGACCAGCGTGTCGTGTCGAGTGCGCTTGGCGGCCAGCTGGGCGTTCTTTTCGGTGTTTCTTTTCCTGTTCTGTTGCTGCCGTTGTCCTTGTCTTCTGAGCGTTTCCGTCGCTGTTCTGCTTGTTGTGTCGCAGCCGTTGCTGCTGTGTTATTTGTCCAGCGGGTTTTTTTCTTCACCTTTTGCCAGTAGCTCAGTGTCCTTGGGTTGCTGTGGTTGTATTCTGGTGTGGACGCCGTTTGGGCGTTCTTAGTCGGCGTAGCCACTTGTTGTTTCCGTTGGCGACCTTGGTGTAGCGACCGGTGCATTTCTTGCCCTGGATTGCCTCTTTGCAACCTCCGCCAACATGTCGGCCAGGGAGTCGGCCGTCTCCATCAGGACTCATGTAAAGCCTCTTCGGTGATTGAGAGTTCCTGCGCCATGCTCTTGACGAGATATTCGGACAACGTGGAGGCGGTATTTTGCTCGGCGTTTTTCACCGAGACCGAGACCTGATCAAGATTATCGCTGAGGGTTTTCTCGATCTTAACCTGCCCCGCCTCAAGATCACCTGTGACATCTGCCTGCAGCGTTTTGAAGCCACTGAAGGTCAGCCAGAGCGAGGCTACGGAGAGCAGTAATACGCCGCAGGATATCGCCAGAATCATTAACTGGACCAATCGCCCCTCACTATAGCGATCAAACTCGTCTGTTCATCTCACACGTCCCGTACCTGGATTATGCAACTCTGCTATCTTGTGAATAAGTATTTCAGCGATCACTAGTTATTTATAGGCGCCCACTTTCAAGTGTTCCTGCAAGTCCTCTACATCCTTAATCCAAAGGTGAACCTGCCGACAATCTTTGCCGCCTTGCCGGCGGATCTGTTCGCTGCAATCTATTCAGAGCAGTAGCCACTCTTTGCGCGACAGCATCCGCGGTGCTGGCGAGCTTGGCCAGCGGCCACTCAGGGTAGAGTGCGCTGCTCACGACAAAAGGGAAGCCGACATGGCTTTTTGCCGCCAGTATCTTGAATTCAGCTAGATCGATGTCGCCGCTTGCAGCCATGCGTTCCAGGGTGTCGGTGCGCACGGTGCCAGCATCGACTTCACCATTCTGTACGGCGTAAACCACGTTGTCGTGTTTGCCGCCGAAAACGAGGCTTGCAAAATCGCTTGTCGGATCGATATCCTGCTCAAGAAATTCCTTGTAGGCCATCTGCCAGCCGCCGAACGAACTCTCCTTGACCGCCATAAAATTCTTCCCTCGGATGTCCGCCAGGCTGTTGATGTCATCCCTGTCGATATAGGTAAAAATAACTCCGCCAAAGGATTTCAGTGCTTGACCCTGACGGGAGTTGATCATGGTGGCAATCGCCTCGGCCTGGTAGTTCACTTGGGCCGTGACGAACATGGATGAATTGACCAGAAAGAAATCTACCTCCTGGTTGGCGATAGCGGGAAACACGTCCTCAAAATCGAGTGGCACCAGGGTGAATGTATCATCCGCAAGAGTTTGTGTGAGGTATTCTGTCGTGGCGCCCCATTTCTTCGTGGCCTTCGCCGGTCCCCGCTTGGCGAGTACGCCGAGCTTGTAGTCACCGGCAGACAGCGTCTGGCCGAGTGCCATGATCAATAGAATAAAAAATAGGCTGATGATACGCAGGTGCTTGTTCATTGTGACCGACTCCATCGTAATTGGACAAAGGTGCTGATGTGTCTGCGCCGAGGGATTAAGGATGCTTGTTTTTATTATCATCTGATCCTTCAGCTTGCCCCGCTGCAGAGATAGTGCTTGGCCTCGGGGCTGACTCTCTACCTGTTCTGGAGTAGCGTCATGACGGCTTTAATCTTTAGTTTGTGCGCACCCAACACTAGTTATCGGAAAGCATAGGGCTTGCCGGGGGACGGGAGGGCTGCATGAAATCCAGGCTTCTTTGCCGGCAAGCGATTCGCATGTGCATCAGACGACTGACCCAGATGGCATAAAAAAACCCGGTCAGTTGACCGGGTTAGTCCTGTAAATAGTTGCTGTTCAGGACAGGAGAGGATCCAACCAAGGAAGATGGATCGCCGGTAACCGTGAAACTAAGCGGTTACTGGCATGATGCTTTATAAATAGGTGCGTTGGCGTGATTTTCAAGCTGCGTAACCCGGTTCAGGTCTGATTATCCACGCTGGCATCAGGGGCCTGGCTCTTGAGTGTGGCAATCACTGTATCGCGGTCCGCAGCGCTGGCGAACATAGCGCTGGTGGCGACGATCTGGCCATTGCTGGACTTTAGATTGAAATAAAACTTGCCGTTAGAAGACTCCTTCATTTCGTAGCGGGCATCGTTGACACAGTTTTTCTTTACTGACTCGATGCCGTTCACGGCACTGCTCTTGGCCTTGTAGTTCTCGCTGCGCAGGACGGACTTACCGTTGTCCTGAAAAGAGAAAGTGAATGGTTCTGCTGCATCGCTCTTTTTTAGTATGACATTCATGGTGTTCTCCTGATTTGGTGTTGCTTGGAATGGATTCTAAATCATTGGCAGCTGTTGCGGGTGTGAGTTCGCAAAAGTTAACGATTCAGCGGCCGCGTTCTCAGCGACTGAATCTTAGCCTGAAAACAGTGGCTTGAGAAAGCGCCCGGTGTGTGAGCCGGGTTGATCAGCAATTTCCTGCGGGGTTCCAGCCGCGATGATCTGCCCCCCCTTGTCGCCCCCTTCGGGGCCCAGATCTATGACCCAGTCGGCGGTCTTGATCACATCCAGGTTGTGCTCGATGACCACCACGGTATTGCCGTGGTCGCGCAGCCGGTGCAGTACCTCCAGCAGGTGCTTGGTGTCGTGGAAGTGCAGGCCGGTGGTGGGCTCGTCGAGGATATACAGGGTCTTGCCGGTATCGCGTTTCGACAGTTCTCGGGAAAGCTTGACCCGCTGCGCTTCGCCGCCGGAGAGGGTGGTGGCGTTCTGGCCCAGGGAGATGTAGGAGAGCCCGACGTCCATCAGGGTCTGCAGCTTGCGTTTCAATGTCGGCACCGCATCGAAAAAAACCAGCGCCTCCTCCACGGTCATGCCCAGGACCTGGTCGATGGTTTTGACCTTGTATTTGACCTCCAGGGTCTCCCGGTTGTAGCGCTTGCCCTTGCAGACGTCGCACTGCACATAGATGTCGGGCAGGAAGTGCATCTCCACCTTGATCACCCCGTCGCCCCGGCAGGCCTCGCAACGTCCGCCCTTGACATTGAAGCTGAAACGCCCCGGGTTGTAGCCACGGGCGCGGGCCTCCGGGGTGCCGGCGAACAGTTCGCGGATCGGTGTGAACAGCCCGGTGTAGGTGGCGGGGTTGGATCTCGGGGTGCGGCCGATGGGGCTCTGGTCGATATCCACTACCTTGTCGAAGTGCTCCAGGCCGCGAATCTCGGTGTGGGGCGCCGGCGAGGTGTTGGCCTTGTTGAGGGTTGCGGCGCAGACCGGGTAGAGGGTGTCGTTGATCAGGGTCGATTTGCCGGAGCCCGAGACCCCGGTGATGCAGCAGAAGGTGCCGACCGGGATGCTCAGATCGACAGCCTTGAGATTGTTGCCGGTGGCGCCGATCACTTCCAGGCTGCGTTCGGGGTCCACTGCGGTCAGGCTGGCGGGGATCTGGATGCTTTGTTTGCCCGACAGGTATTGGCCGGTCAAAGACTCCTCGTTGGCCGCGATCTCGTCGGCGGTACCCTCGGCGATGATGCGTCCGCCATGCACCCCGGCGCCGGGGCCGATGTCCACCACATGGTCGGCGGCGCGGATCGCCTCCTCGTCGTGTTCCACTACGATCACTGTATTACCCAGGTCGCGCAGGTAGTTGAGGGTTTGCAGCAGGCGCTCATTGTCTCGCTGATGCAGGCCGATGGAGGGCTCGTCGAGCACATACATCACTCCCACCAGGCCGGCGCCGATCTGACTGGCCAGGCGGATGCGCTGGGCCTCTCCGCCGGAAAGGGTTTCGGCGCTGCGGTCCAGGGTCAGATAGTCGAGCCCCACATTGACCAGAAAGTGCAGCCGCTGGTCGATCTCCTTGACGATCTTGTCGGCGATCTTGCCCTGTTTGCCGGGTAGATCGAGCGCGACAAAGAAGGCCTTGGCCTTTCCGATGGGCATGGCAGAGATGACGGGCAGGGTGTGCTCAGCGACGAAGACATGCCGCGCCGCCTCGTTCAGACGGGTGCCCTTGCATTCCGGGCAGGGCTGGCTGGAGACGTAGCGCGCCAGTTCCTCCCGCACCGAATTGGATTCGGTCTCCCGGTAACGGCGCTGCATGTTGTGGATCACACCCTCGAAGGGATGGCTCTTTTTCGTGGAGCGGCCCCGCTCATTGAAGTAGCTGAACTCGATCTGCTCAAAACCGCTGCCGTAGAGGATGATCTTCTGGATCTTTTTCGGCAGTTCCTGCCAGGGGGATTCAGGGTCGAAACCATAGTGACGGCCCAGGGAGCCGATCATCTGAAAATAGTAGGCGTTGCGTCGGTCCCAACCCCGTACGGCGCCGCCGGCCAGGGAGAGCTCCGGATGGGCCACCACCTTTTCCGGATCGAAGAACTGTTCCACCCCAAGCCCGTCGCAGGTCGGGCAGGCGCCCACCGGGTTATTAAAAGAGAACAGGCGGGGTTCCAGCTCCGAGAGGCTGTAGCCACAATGCGGGCAGGCGAAGCGGGAGGAGAACACCAGTTCCTCACCGCTGTCGTCCATCCAGGCCACCCGCACCAGCCCTTCCGCCAGATTGAGGGCGGTCTCGAAGGACTCCGCCAGGCGCATGGCGAGATCGGAGGCCGCTCCCGGATTCCCGCTTCCCGCGGCACTGGCGCTTCCCTGTGCGGCGCGTACCTTGAAACGGTCCACCACCACCTCGATGTTGTGTTTTTTGTGCAGCTCCAGTGTCGGCGCATCATCGAGTTCGAAGATTTCGCCATCGATGCGGGCGCGGATAAAGCCCTGGGCGAGCAGCTCGGTGAGCAGTTTGTGGTGCTCGCCCTTGCGTTCCGACACTACCGGCGCGAGTAGCAGCATGCGGCTGCCTTCCGGCAGGGCCAGCACCTGGTCGACCATCTGGCTGACGGTCTGGGCCTCCAGCGGGGTGTCGTGCTCGGGGCAGCGCGGGGTGCCGGCGCGGGCGAACAGCAGGCGCAGGTAGTCGTAGATCTCGGTGATGGTGCCGACTGTGGAACGGGGATTGTGGGAGGTGGTCTTCTGCTCGATGGAGATGGCCGGCGACAAGCCTTCGATATGGTCCACATCCGGTTTTTCCATCAGTGAGAGGAACTGTCGGGCATAGGCGGAAAGGGATTCCACATAGCGCCGCTGGCCTTCGGCATAGATGGTGTCGAAGGCCAGGGATGACTTGCCGGAGCCGGACAGGCCAGTGATCACGATGAGTTTGTCTCGCGGGAGTTCGAGGTCGATGTCCTGCAGATTGTGGGTGCGCGCGCCGCGGATTTTGATAGTGTCCATATGTGCTTCAGGGATTGGTTGTTCAGGCCAAAAACTGCGCGCTGGTTGCGTGCAAGGGATCGGGCGAACCTGCTACTATACGCGCTCTTTTTATCGGCTGGCAAAGTGAATCAGAGATGGCGAAAGGCACGGGCAAAGCGTCTGGAATGAATGAGATCGAGCGGCGGGGCGCGTTCTCCCTGGCGGGAATCTTTGCGCTGCGCATGCTCGGCCTGTTTCTGATTCTGCCGGTCTTTGCCCTCTATGCAGAGGGGCTGGCCGGTGTGACGCCGATGATGGTGGGGCTGGCCATCGGTATCTATGGCCTGAGCCAGGCCCTGTTGCAGATTCCCTTTGGCATGCTCTCCGACCGGATTGGCCGCAAGCCGGTGATTATCGGCGGCCTGATTATCTTCGCTCTGGGCAGTGTGGTGGCCGCTATGGCCGATGATATCTATGGGATAATCATTGGCCGCGCCCTGCAAGGCAGCGGCGCCATCGCAGCGGTGATCATGGCGCTGGCCGCCGATTTGAGCCGTGAGCAGCGGCGTCTGCGCATGATGGCGATCATCGGCATGAGCATAGGCGCCGCCTTCGCAGTCGCCCTGGTGCTGGGCCCGGTGCTCAACAGCTGGATCGGCGTGCCGGGTATCTTCTGGTTGACCGCCCTGCTGGCCCTGGGCGGAGTGCTGATTGTGATTTTTGTGGTGCCGACACCGAAAGAAAGCCACTTTCACCGGGATGCGGAGGCCGAGCCGGAACAGTTCGGCAAGGTGCTGGCGGATCCGGAGCTGTTACGCATCGACTTTGGAATCTTTGCCCTGCACATGATGTTGACCGCGTTGTTCCTGGCCTATCCTCTCGCGCTCCGGGATCTGGGGCTGGCCAGCGACCACCATTGGTATGTTTATCTGCCGGTGATGTTGCTGGCGATGGCGGCGATGGTGCCGATGGTGATCATTGCCGAGAGCAAGCGCCGCATGAAATCGATCTTTATCACCGGAGTGGCAGGTCTGGCAGTGGCCGGCGTGGGGCTCTATCTCTTTAACACTTCGATGGGCGGTCTGGTGGTGACGCTGTTTGTCTTCTTCACCGCCTTCAATCTGCTGGAGGCGACGCTGCCTTCCCTGGTGGCGAAGATGGCCCCAGGAGAGCGCAAGGGCACGGCAATGGGCGTCTATTCGAGTTCCCAGTTCATCGGCGCTTTTATCGGCGGCTTGCTGGGTGGCTGGATGCAGACTCATTATGGGCTTGAGGGGGTTTTCCTGTTTTGTGGAGCTGTGGCGCTGATCTGGCTATTGGTGGCTTGGGGTATGGCTGATCCGAATTATCTCAGTAATTACCTGTTACCGGTGGGGGACATGGAGGCGGATGACGCAGCTTTGCTGGCCAAAAAACTCCTGGAGGTGGATGGTGTCGCCCATGCGGTGGTGATCGCCGAGGATGGACTGGCCTACCTGAAGGTGGACCTTACCAGCTTCGATGAGAACGCATTGGATGCATATTGTGTGAACCAGGGGTAGACTTCCTGTTTTTATCTAATTAACTTCTGCTTTCATATTATCCAATGTAGGGTGCGCCGTGCGCACCATTGTGGCGGTTATACGGTGCGCACGACGCACCCTACGGAACTGAAGTTTTAATCATTCGCTCGGCAGGCGGCGCAGAAAGGATTTTTTTCTGGCCCGTATAGATCGAGACGTTGAAGGGGATGCAATCTATGGCGCGTGGTATCAACAAGGTTATTCTGATCGGCAATCTGGGCAAGGATCCGGAAACCCGCTATATGCCGAGCGGCGGTGCGGTCACCAATGTGACGCTGGCGACCTCCGAATCCTGGAAGGACAAAAACACTGGTGAGCAGCAGGAGCGTACCGAATGGCATCGGGTGGTGTTTTTCAACAGGTTGGGTGAGATTGCCGGCGAATACCTGAAAAAGGGCTCTAAGATCTATGTGGAGGGCAGCCTGCGAACCCGTAAATGGCAGGGTCAGGACGGCCAGGACCGATACACGACGGAAATTGTGGGCAGCGAGATGCAGATGCTGGACAGCAAGGGCGGTAGTGCTGCATTTGATTCCGCTCCCCCGGCTCAACGCCCGGCCGCAAAGCCCCAGTCAGCACCGGCCGCTTCCATGCCGGATAATGATTTCGACGACGACATTCCTTTCTAGATACTTTTAGAATATAGAAAACAAACAGGCGGGCCATGGCCCGCCTGTTTGTCTGGCGCGGTGCACTGCGCCAGATCAGTCAGTGATCACCAAATGGTGATTATTGGGCAGGTGCTGCAGGAGCCTGAGGGGCAACCGGAGCTACAGCTGCGCCATAAGGAGCATAACCGTAAGGAGCTGGAGCAGGAGCATAGGCGTAAGGGCCATAGTAGTTACGGTAGGAGTTGTATCCACGGCCATTGCCACGTCCGCTGGCATTGGCACTCATGCTGAAATCGAAAGCACCATCGCCAGTGCCGTCACCCATGAAATCGTCCATAAAGGAGCCGTTGTTGCCCCACCAGGCAGAAGCAGAAGCGGAAGCAGCAATCAGGGCAGCGGCGGCGGTAATCTTAACAAGCTTGTTCATTGTGTATTCCTCAAAAAAAGTTATAAAAAAATTAGGTTTAAAAATTCAGAGGTGGTTTATGCCTCAACTTGGAAATAAGTATATAAGAATATAATTAAATACGCAACTGTATTTTAGCTATTCACATAATGATGGTGATTCTGGTTATCTTTTTTTACGCGGCATTAGTTGAAACAGAGGACTGTCCAGGGGCTGAAAATCGCCGTGGTATTCTTTGCTAGGCTGGATTAGCGCGCATTCCATATCCTTATCTAATAACTGTTGCGGTTCAGCGATCATTCAGCAGCCTGCTGGCCGTCATAAACTATTCACCACAGAGAACACAGAGGACACAGAAGAACAGTAAGTGCTGAAATGATGTCTCAAATGCGTTTTTGAATTCTCAGTGCACTCTGAGAACTCTGTGGTTATATGATTTTTCAAGCAGTTGCATTACTGCGTTGTTCAGGACAATGCTGAGTATTGAGGGGAATCAGGTATCCTTAAGGATGGAGCAGGGGTTTTAACACCGGTATAGTCGGTGTGTTAAAAAAACATTACTACTGAATGGGAATAGAGGGTGTCCAGTGGCTAACTCATTACATGAACAACTATTGAAAGCCGGTTTAGTTGACGAGAAAAAGGTCAATAAAGCGAAAAAAGCCAAGCAGCGGAAAGAGAAAGAGCAGCGCCATAACAAACAGAAACAGGAAGATGAAGCCACACGCCTGGCGAAACAGGCGAAGGCCAGGGATGCGCAGCGGGATCGGGAACTGAACCAGAAAAAGCATGCAGAGGCACAGCGCAGAGCAATCACTGCGCAAATCAGACAGCTGGTTGAGATGAACCGGCTGTCACTGGAAGATGGCGAGATTGCCTACAATTTCACTGACACCAGTAAAGTGCAACGAATTTTTGTGACGGAAAAGCTGCTGGGGCAGCTAAGCCGGGGTCATCTGGCGATTGTCAAACTGGATGAGCGCTATGAAGTTGTCCCTGCGGGCGTTGCCGAGAAGATCAGCCTGAGGGACCCCGCCTACGTGATTGTTCGCAATGAACCTGACACTGGGGATGATGCAGATGATCCTTATGCAGACTTCAAGGTGCCTGATGATCTGATGTGGTGAAGATACTCACCTGGACAGCCAAGGGTAACGCAGGTTTAACCTGGAATCCGCAGGTGAGTAGCCCTATCACAGTAATTACACATTCAATCAACCTGTTACTTTCAGAATGGAGTGGTCAATTGCGGTTTCTAGGTTTATGGTGCGGGCTGAATTAAGCTGACTGGATTCCGTCCCTGGATCTATCGCCAGCGGGGCTGGCTGCTTTTCGTAAGCTGGATGCTCAGGGGGTGATGGTGGCCTTTTCCACCAGCAGCGGATACTTGTATCCGGAGCCGAAATCGTGGTCGATGACCAAGGTGCCGGTAACAGTCACCTGATCGCCCACATTGGCGGTTTCCTGGCTGGTAACCGTGATGTCATTGGAGCCGTCTTCAGGACTGCCGGAGCCATCCTGCAGATGAAGGAAGTTTCTCTGCATGATTTGATTGTTAACTTTAACGACTTTTCCTTGTAATTTTACCAGCTTGCCATTGAGCGCAGCCTTCTCTTTGTACAGATCCCCGATACTGGTGCTGACGGCATCATCAGCAAACAGTGGCAAAGCGCAGAGACTGAGAAAAAGGCTAGCGATTATGAGGGCTCGTTTCATTTGCCTCTCCTTTTATAGTTGTGTGAAAAGAGGCTGGAGTATACCACTGTTGATGCGGTGGCACTTAGATCGGAGTTTGGGAATCAGACTTTGCGAATCGAGCCTTGGCAGGAAGTATCTAAATAGTTAGAGTCCATAAACACCCCTCCGGGTGTTTATGGAACGGAATCGAAAAATGCGATTCTTCCGATTCCATCATTTTCAAAGGCTTATTGCCTTTGAAAATGCTGGCACGTCCCTGTGCCAGATTAGTTTCCATTCTTTCTGGGCGGAAACTAAATAGGCTTGGGTTAATCGATGTTAATGATGTCCGTACCGCCTTTCAATAATTCCAGGAATTCCTTTTCCCTCAGGGGCGGGCTGTAGTAGAAGCCCTGGGCTGCATCGCAACCTTCCGCGGTGAGAAATTTTTCTTGCTCTGCATATTCAACGCCCTCGGCCACCGTCGATAGCCCCAGATTTTTGCCTAAGGCGATGATGGCGCGGATAATCGCCTGATCGTCCGGGTCGATAGAAACGTCTCGGACAAATGATTGGTCTATCTTCAGTTTGGTCAAAGGAAACTGTTTCAAATGAC
Organism: uncultured Gammaproteobacteria bacterium; assembly: GCA_963797085.1. Classification (GTDB taxonomy): domain Bacteria; phylum Pseudomonadota; class Gammaproteobacteria; order Chromatiales; family Chromatiaceae; genus JASJBU01. Next base: position 59,423 of record CAWCOA010000026.1, on the reverse strand, counting down.
TCAGGGACGAGTAACCGGTGCCGAAATCGTCGATCGCTATATTGATGCCCAGATCCCGCAGTTGCTGTAATTCGTTGATGGATCGACGTGGATTTTGCATCAGGAAACCTTCGGTGATTTCCAATTCGATCTGTTGCGTCGCGCAAGACGAGTTTTGCAGGATCTGCTGTACGGCATCAAAGATAGAACCATGAATCAACTGTCTGCCGGAGATGTTAACGGAAATGGGAATCAGCGGATGCCCGCTTTTTTGCCAGGCGGAAATATTATTGCACACAGTCTCCAGCACCCAATTACCGATTTCGAATATCTGCCCCGATTCCTCTGCCATGGGGATGAAATAGCCGGGAGGGAGGATTCCCTTGTCAGGGTGTTGCCAGCGGATCAAGGCTTCGGCGCCGATCACCTTGCCGCTGCGCAGGTCGATTTGTGGTTGGTAGTGGATAATCAACTGCTCTTTGATAAGCGCGTTGCGCAGCTCCGATTCCATGCGCACCCGCTCATAGGCCCTCGTCGTCATGTCCTCGGTGTAGTACTGGAAGGTATTACGTCCTACTGATTTGGCCCTGTACATGGCGGCATCAGCATTTTTCAAGAGGCTCTCGGAGTCGCTGCCATCTTCCGGGTAGAGGCTGATGCCGATACTCGTGGTGATGGAGAAGTCATGGCCGTCGATGTTGATCGGATCGCGTAGACACTCGATCAATTTCTGGGCGAATTTACCCGCAAAACGGTTGTCGAGCAGTTGACCCATGATGACGGTAAATTCATCCCCGCCCAGGCGGGCGACCGTATCATTTTCACGAATGTTGCCTTCCAGGCGGCGGGATATGGCTTTGAGAAGCTGATCCCCAAGCGTATGGCCAAGACTGTCGTTGATCTCCTTGAAGTGATCGATATCTATGAAGAGCAGGGCGATTTTGCTGTCGCTTCGATGAGCGATGTGCAGGGCCTGTTTCAAGCGGTCGAAAAAAAGTAGTCTATTTGGCAGGTCGGTCAATGGGTCATGATGTGCCAGGTGGTCCAGGGATTTTTGTTTCTGGATCAGCTCATTCTGGATGGTCACGCGATCGGTAATGTCACGCACAGATTCGATGATGCCGGATACCTCCCCATTCTGGTCCCAAAATGGGGCAGCCAGGAGTTCAAGTGTCCTGGTCTGGAGTTTGGCGTTGATGTGCTGATGTATCAGCTTCACCGGTTTATGTGTCGCTACAACCTGTTTGAGCGGGCAGGCGTAATCTTCGCCGTTGCATGGAGTGGCGCGTTTGTGTGAGAGTTGATGACAGGTGAGCGATTCTATGGAAGCGTCCAGTTCAAGGCTGAATTCTTTAGCCTGCCTGTTGGCCAGGATGACCTTATAGTCATTGCGGATCACCAGTATGGGATCACCCACACAGTCGATGACCATCTGTAAAAATTGCCGTTCCTTGTCAATCAGAGTCTGAGCCTGCTTGCGCTCGGTGATATCACGTATCAATCCCAAGGCATGCCATTCACCGCCGAGGGAAAGTCTGGAGAGAGAGAGTTCAATGGGAAACTCTGATCCGCCACGGTGCAATGCGTTGAACTCACTAACCTGGCCGATCAGTGCGCCCTCGCCAGTTTGTCTGAATTCCTCGAAATGTTTTCGAAACTCCAGTTGATAATGTTCGGGGACGAGAAGTTCATGCAGGTTCTGCCCCATGGCCTGTTCAATGCTGTAGCCGAATATTCTCTCTGCGGCGGGGTTCCAATGGGTAATCTTTCCCGCACTGTCCATGAGCAGGATGGCATCCTGTGCCGATTCGGTGATGGTTCTGAATTTTCGCTCACTCTCTTCCAGGGCGGTTTTTTCCTGTTCCAGTTCAGCCAGCTTCTTGTCCAGTTTCTGGGTCAGGGCCTCCTGGTACATCTGCTCAAGGACCGGGGATGCGGTTTTAATGGAGATACCGACGTCATTTTGCTGGTACGTTGATGCGGCGAGAGTGTCCTCAACGATCTTCAACAATTCATTAGGCGACTTGGGTTTGACGACAAAACGCGCGGCGCCCAGGCTCTGGGCTAAATTAATGTCCCGGGACTCTGTGTACGTCCCTGTATAGACAATAAACGGCACCGCGCTGAGATGAGCGATGCCTTTGATGCAGCGACAGAGGGTAAAACCATCCATGCAGGGCATCAGAAGGTCGGATATGATCAAATCAGGTGCAGTGTGGCGGGCGCAATCGAGGGCCTCAAGTCCATTTTCTGCGGCATCGACTTCATAGCCGTTTTTCTCCAGAAGAGTCTGCAGCAACAGTCGGGAGTCCGGCTGATCTTCTGCAATGAGGATTTTCATGGGTTCTCCCCAGTAACCTCATGAATCTGCGCGATGACCCGTGCTGGATCGATAGGTTTCTCGATGTAACCGTTGCAACCCGCCTTCAGCAGCCTTTCGCGGTCTCCGGACATCGCATAGGACGTCATGGCTATGACTTGGGTGGTGCTGTTCTCCTGCGAAACGCGTAAGCGGCGCAGTACTTCATAACCATCGATGCCGGGCAGCTGGATATCGAGAATGATGAAGTCCGGTTTTTCTTCTGCCGCCCTGCGTAGTCCCTCTTCACCATTCCAGCTATGCATGGTCTGGTAGCCTGACTTTTGCAGCAATGCCGAGATTAAGACCGTGTTGTTCTCATCGTCTTCAATAATCAGCGCGTTTTTCATCCATGGGTCTCCAACTGAATCGGTACCCTTAGTGTAAACCTGCTGCCGACTCCTGTCTGACTCTCTGCAGAAATATTGCCCTGGAGAATCTCTGAAGTGATTTTTTTGGTGAGATAGAGGCCCAGCCCGGTGCCGTTTATCGACTTTCTCCGGGTCTGGTGCATACGTTCAAATGGCTGAAACAGTCGCGGCAGGTCCTGCCTGTCTATGCCAATGCCATCATCTTCCACGGCGATTTCGATGCTGGGTCCATCAATCCGGGTGGCTACCCGTACTTCCCCTGTTTCGCTATATTTTATTGCATTACTCAAGAGATTGATTAAGCACTGATAGAGCCGCAACCGGTCTGTATGCATTACGATATCGTCAGGGAGTGCAGGGTGCAGAGCCAGGCCCTTCCGCTCCAATTCTACATGGATATCGTCGATTACCTCGTTGAGCAGTTCATGCAACTTGAAGGAACTTGGCGCCGCTTCCATTTTACCGGCCTCTATCCTGGATATATCGATGACGTCGTTTACCAGCGAGAGGAGATGTATTCCAGATTTCTCGATGCGTTGCAGATAATCACGCTGCTCCTGATTTACCTCGCCGGCGAGATCTTGCAGGATCATGCCTGAAAAGCCAATGATTGAGTTGAGAGGGGTGCGCAATTCATGGGACATGGAGGCGATGAACATGGATTTCAGGCGGTCCAACTGCTGTAGTTTTGCATTCGCCAGGGATAGTTCATGCGTGCGCTCGGCAACCTTTTCCTCAAGATTGTCGAGCACCAGATTCATCCTGTGATTGGCGGTTTGCAATTCCTCTGCATGGTTTTTCTGCCTACGGTGATATTTGTAGAACAACAAGCTTGCCAAGATTACACTGATGATAACCAGTAAAATCAGCGTCCATATCATTTGGGTGAAAAATCTCAGCTCTTTGTTCATCAACAGTTGCAACTGGGTTTTTACCGAATCCGCCTGAGCGAGAAATTCACTGAAAACCTTGTCATAAACCTGATCGATTTCGGTGCCGGCAATGGAACTTTCCGGTTTGTTATATCGTTGCTCGGTGACTTGCCTGAAACGTGTCAACTTTCTCTTTACCTGTTTGATCTCCCGACGCATGTGTTCGTCGGTCAAAGGATGATAGTTAGCCTCCGGGTTACGTCCACCATCCAGCATGGCATTGGCATACCAGTCAGCTGCATCGATATGCAGCCAGACATCATCCATGGATTCATAACTGTCGCCGCTGAGGATCTCCTCAAACCAGAGATGGGCAGTAGTGGCTTCCAGTTTGATTCTCATCGCTGCATCCACCAGTGGCGCATAACCGGCAGTCATGCGATTGCCGTAGAAAAGAGTCGTGCCGAGCAACGCGACGATGATACAGCCAATCATTACAAACATGCTGATCATGAAAACAGAACTCTGGTGTTGCTCTTTATGCATGCAGTATCACGACCCTGCCGGTAGATTATTCAAACCCTGCTCTGTACCGAAGACTTGTGGAATCCGTAAACTAAAATGGCTGCCTTTCGCCATAGCAATGGCGACTGAAATGGAAACTCCATACAGTTCTGTGGTAATCTTTTTGATGAGATAGAGACCCAACACGCTGCTGCCAGCCTGGATCTGTAATCTTGATTCCAACCGCTCAAAGGGTACAAAGATCTTTTCAATGACCGGCCGCAAGTGGTTTTTTTGCTCCACATGGATCGGTCCCACCCTCTCATGCAGTGTCATGCTGCTGAAACCGATGATCTCTACCCGCGAAAAGGTGGTATTCGGCACTAAGCCTAGACCAAACAGAATCTTGTCATGTAACTTCATCAGTCGATGCCTGTTACCTCTTGCTGAGTCTCATGCGAAATGTCAGCATGGAACTGATTCTGCCCCAGAATAATGCAAGTCCCCAGAGCTGCCGGGTTGTCTTAAAGGTTCACTCAGACAGGTGGTGATACGAGTTCCCACGCTATTCTGGGCAACTGACAACCAATATAAAGTGGCGGGACTGACCGGGGGAATCTTATAAGGCTATTCCGCTTGACGGTTTTGAGAATCAGGCAGATCAGCATGCTGCCTAACTTCAGAGCCCCGCTATCCGTTTGAGTATTTCTTACTTGTAACACTCATGCAATGAGAGTTATCAATCACAAATGTCTGGTTGGCGGAGGGTGGGAGATGATGAAGAGTTGTCGATCTTAAGCAAATTTATTGGTAAGAATTCGCTGACGGAGCCCTAAACGCAAACAGGCGGGCCAGAGGCCCGCCTGTTCAGCTGAGACAGAAGTTACTGTCTCAGCTTATACAATCACCGGAAGGTGATTACTTGGCCGGTGCAGCAGGAGCCTGAGGGGCAACCGGAGCGCCGTAAGGAGCACCATAAGGAGCGCCGTAACCATAAGGAGCGCCATAACCACCGCCATAAGGACCATAACCATAGCCACTGTTGTAACGGTTGTAGCCGCGGCCATAACCACTACCAGAACCACGAGCACTCATGTTCATGTCGAAGTTGCCGTCACCAAAGCCATCACCCATCCAGTCATTCATCCAGTTGTTGTTGCCATAGCCATTGTTGCCCCAAGGACCGCCCCACCAGGCAGAAGCAGAAGCAGAAGCGGCGATCAGAGCAGCAGCAGCTGCGATTTTAATGATGTTAGACATTTTGTATATCCTCAAATATGTTTAGTAGAAACCGTTTGTTAAGTGGAGTACTGCGCCACTCATGGGAAGAAAGTATATTAGTATATTCTTAAATAGTCAAACACCATTTGAATCTTTTTTCTTACTACCAGTATATCCCCTGCCTGAGGCCCATTACTGAGCTACTACATATTAGCGGTCACTCAGACTGGTCTGCCCCATCAAGCCTGGGTCTCAGCGGGATTAGCCCGGAAAATTCACCCGATCGCCGAGTTATTTTTCTTATCTATTTGTATTTAACAAAAATAATTTGGATATTAGCGAAGTGCAAAGTGTAACCACACCATGCTGAACGCGCCCTCGTACCGATCTCACCGCCCAGAGCTGGTATTTTCTCAATCATCAATAGCTTAGGCTATTGATTCAATCGGAAATCCACCTCTGAACGACGATCTCGGCACGATCATCACGTTCACGGGTGAAATTTCCGGGTTAGCAGGTAAGAGTAAAAGAACAACAGGAAATTGATGATCCACAAGGCCGGAGTTTTCAATGTGCACCTGATGGTTGATTGAACGGTATTAGAGTTTGCAGAGCCTTGTTGGTTTTTATTCGAGTTTATTTTTGATCCAACGCAAACAGGCGGGCATAAAGCCCGCCTGTTTAACTGATACAGAGTAACTCTGCCAGTTCAGCTGTTCATCACCAGGGGTGATTATTGAGCTGGAGCAGCAGGAGCCTGAGGGGCTACCGGGGCACCGTAAGGAGCGCCGATAGGGAGCACCATAGCCACCGCCATAAGGAGCGCCATAACCACCGCCATAAGGAGCGCCATAACCACCGCCATAAGGACCATAACCATAGCCACTGTTGTAACGGTTGTAGCCGCGGCCATAACCGCTACCAGAACCACGACCACTCATGTTCATGTCGAAGTTGCCGTCGCCCCAGCCGTCACCCATCCAGTCACCCATGTTGTTCCGTAGCCATTGTTGCCCCAAGGACCAGCCGCCCCACCAGGCAGAAGCAGAAGCAGAAGCGGCGATCAGAGCAGCAGCAGCTGCGATTTTAACAATCTTAGACATTGTGTATCCTCAAATTAAATAGTAGAAACCTTGTTCTAAAGTGGGGTACTGCGCCACTCATGGGTATAAAGAATATAAGAATATTCTTAATTAGTCAATAAGAATCTAGATCTTTTTCCATTTGCTTGAATAAGCAGCATCGACATTATCTTGTTTGTCGCGGAATTGAAATAAAATTTTTATCCAGAGCGACCATCGATCCTGGGTTTTAGCAGCATCGGTAGATAATAGAAAGAAAACAGGGCGAAGCAGAGTACCCACAATGTCCCTGATGTGTGAACCCAAAGGCTGTAGTGGTCTGGCGCCAATGCGGGAGCAAAAACCCGTAAAATGATCGCCAGATTGAGGATAATGAAACTGACCTCAACCAGGCGTACGGGTCGCAGTTCACGCCCGGTATGACCGAGTGTTACCCGCGCCATCATGCCCAGAGTCATAACACCCACAGCGCCGCTGGTCAGGGCGTGGGTTGCCAGGCTGTCCGGATAGAGGCCGAACAGGGCAAGACCTTTTAACAGAAATCCAATGCTCAGCCAGCCCAGTCCGGTAAACAGCACCCAGAGGACGGGAATGCTCCAGATCTTTGGATGGTGCCAGTCCAGGAAACGCCAAGCCTGTCCTGCGGCAATCGCCAGGGCCAGCGGTCCCAACAGCCAGGGTTGTGGGAGGAAGAGATGCAGCAGGGTCCAGCTGAGGATCAGGCCGATCAATAGTTGATCCCGTAATTTGTTGTGCACAGGTTGTGCAGCTGAAACGGCCTTTTCGGTAAAGAAGGGCAGTACCCGGCCACTCACCAGGGTCAATAGAATCAGGACCAGGTTCAGCATCAGGTCGGTACCCTTTGCAGCGAGTGCTGCGATTCCCAGTGCGTCGAGATGCACCAGCAGGTTGGCTGCCGCCATACTGCCAATCAATGGCAGGAAGAGTCGGTTGGCCTTGTTCTGGCCTTTCATCAGCGGCCGATACAGCGCCAGGGTGAGCAGAGGTAGAAAGCTGATATCGATCAGGGCAATCAGTGGTGCAGGCACACTATATATGAAGGGTATGATCCGACCCAGCAGCCAGATCAGCACAAGCAGCGCAAGAGGCGTGCCTTTAAGCGTGTCTATGCCTGTCCAGTTTCTTACCGCAGTAAGAATAAATCCGGCAATCACAGCGCTGGTGTATCCAAACAGCATCTCATGGCTGTGCCAGCCGAGCATCCCGTAATAGGCTGGGGGGGGCATAAGACCAGACCAGATCAATACCCAGATACCCAGCAAGAGTACTCCAGAGAGCGCCGCCACAGCGAAAAAAGGCCGGAAACCCAGTGCAAACGGGGTCAATCCTTTGGCCGGTTGTGGACGAGTTGGTTTTTCTCCCAGTGGTATTACAGCCATGAGTCACGCAACCAATGAGTTGGATAAAGTCCGGAGACTAATGAGCTTCAGGCATACAGACCTTGATATGAGTCAAGCCTACGGGTTGTCGTAGGCTTGCACATGAAGAATCACTTGACTCTTCGAAACAACAAAGGGACGACATCCTCGAAGGTCGATGCAAAATGGACCTTGATGCCCTTGCGTATATGTTCCGGCACCTCCTCGTAGTCGTTACGATTGTCATCCGGCAGGATCAGTTCGCGGAGCCCGGCGCGCCGTGCGGCGATGACCTTTTCACGGATGCCGCCCACCGGGAAGACCTGCCCCGTCAGGGTCAGTTCACCGGTCATGGCCAGCTTGCGCACCGATTTACCGAGCGCCAGGGAAAGCAGGGCTGAGGCCATGGTGATGCCGGCGGAAGGGCCATCCTTCGGAGTAGCGCCAGCCGGCACGTGCAAGTGGATGAACGATTTCTGGAAAAACTCGGGGTCGGCGCCGAACTCCTTGGCATGGCTGAGGATGTAGCCATAGGCTATTTCTGCTGATTCCCGCATCACGTCGCCGAGTTGGCCGGTGAGCTTGAAGCCACGGTTGAATTCATGGGTCTTCACCGCCTCGATGCTGAGAGTGGCGCCACCCATGGCGGTCCAGGCCAGACCGGTGACCACACCTGCCCCGCTGAGACTGCGTTCATCGCGAAATACCGGCCCACCCAGATAATCCTTGAGTTCGTCGACACCGATTTCTATAGGCTTCTTCTGCCCCTCGAGGATCTTCACCACGGCTTTGCGCACAATCTTGCCGATCTGTTTTTCCAGTCGCCTGACCCCGGCATCCCGGGCATAGCCATCAATGATCGCCTTCAGTACCGCGCTGTTGAGTTTGATGTCACGGCGCTTCAGCCCCGCCCTGTCAAGCTGCCTTGGCAGCAGATATTTACGCGCGATCTGCAGCTTCTCGCTGGCGATGTAGCCGGAGAGCGAGATCATCTCCATGCGGTCGAGCAGCGGCCGGGGGATGGTGTCGAGCTGATTGGCAGTACAGATAAACAGCACCTTGGAGAGATCGAAGCGCAGGTCCAGATAGTGATCGAGAAAGTCGCTGTTCTGTTCCGGGTCCAGCACTTCGAGCAGGGCGGAGGCCGGGTCACCCTGGTAGCTGGCGCCGATCTTGTCGATCTCGTCGAGCATGATCACTGGGTTCTCGGTACCGGCATCCCTCATCGCCTGGATGAATTTACCTGGCATGGCGCCGATATAGGTGCGTCTATGCCCCTTGATCTCCGCCTCGTCGCGAATGCCCCCCACGGAAAAACGGAAGAACTTGCGTCCCAGAGCCTCGGCGATGGAATGGCCGATGGAGGTCTTACCCACGCCGGGAGGTCCCACCAGCAGGATGATCGATCCGGCGATCTGCCCCTTCATGATGCCCAGGGCAAGAAATTCCAGGATACGTTCCTTGACGTCCTGCAGACCGTAGTGATCCTTATCGAGCACCTTGCGGGCGTCCTGCAGGTCGAGCTTGTCATCGGAGTCTATGCCCCAGGGCAGCAGGGTGATCCAGTCCAGATAGTTGCGAGTTACTGAATATTCCGGCGAGCCGGTCTCCAGAATCGCCAGTTTGTTCATCTCCTCGTCGACCCGGGTCTGGGCCTGTTCGGTGAGGGTCAGTTTTTCCAGGCGTTCCTTGAAGCGATCGATCTCGGCGGTGCGGTCATCTTTCTCTATGCCCAGTTCCTTTTGGATCGCCTTGAGCTGCTCACGCAGAAAGAACTCACGCTGCTGAGTCTCCATACGCTCTTCCACCGTCTTGCGGATCGAGTGCTGGGCCTTGGCCAGCTCCAGCTCCTTGTGCAGCAGGTCAAGCACTCGCTCCATGCGCGGCAGCAGATCCACGGTTTCCAGCACCGCCTGCAACTGGTGTTTATCCGAGGAGGTCAGGCTGGCGGCAAAATCGGTCAGGTGCGAAGGGTCGTCAGGCCCGAAGCGGTCGAGGAACATGCGCAGCTCTTCCGCATAGAGCGGGTTCAGCGGCAGCAGCTCCTTGATGGTGTTGATGATGGCCATGGCATAAGGCTTGATTTCCTTGGCTTCGTTCTGCGCCGGTTCAGGCAGGTACTGTACCTGAGCCGTGTAGGGTGGTTGTTTTCCAATGATCTTCTCGATGCGAAAACGCTGCACGCACTCAACCAGTACTTGCAGCCGGCCTTCAGATTGTTGCACGCGATGGATACGGGCAACGGTGCCGATGTTTTCGAAATCTGCCGACCCTGTGGTTTCTGCGGTTTCAGCAGTTGTGAGGATGATACCAATCAGTTTCTGGTTGCTGCTGGTTGCTGCCTCCATGGTGCTCGACCAGTGCTCGATCTCCATCAGCAGCGGTACGGCCTGTCCAGGAAAAAAAGGTCTGGCGGCTACCGGCAGCAGGTGAATCACCCCCGGCATCACATCGCCGGGTCGGGCCAGGGAGTTGTCACTGATGATTTCCACGGGTTCCTGATTGATGGTTGTTTCGTCTGTCATCGCGCCCACTTATTTTTTAGTTGATTGATGGTATGTATGGCCGATCATGGTTTTTTACAAGGTTGCAGGCCGGTTGCTGAATTCGCCAATGCAGCAAATGCCTCCAGGCTCAACTGCTCGGGCCGCTCTGCGGGATCGACGCCGGCAGCCATGATCTGATCGGCATCCAGCATTTTTCTCAGGCTGTTGCGCAGGGTTTTGCGACGCTGCGAAAAGGCTTGGTTGACCAGCTGGCTGAATACTGTCCAGTCATCGATCTCGCAGGGAGGCGCCGAGTGAGGAAGCAGGCGGACGAAGGCGGATTCGACCTTGGGGGGCGGCGTGAACGCCCCCGGTCCGATGACGAACAGTGCTTCCACCCGGCATCTGGCCTGGAGCATCACGGAGAGTCGCCCATAGGTCTTGGAGCCGGGGCCTGCCGCCATGCGCTCCACCACCTCTTTCTGCAGCATGAAATGCATATCTTTGATCAATACTGCGTAATCGAGCAGGTGAAACAGAATCGGCGTGGAGATATTGTAAGGCAGGTTGCCAACAACCCGGAGCGGCCGATCCGCGATCGGCGATGGTTGAGAAATCAAACTTCAGCGCATCGGCATTGTGGATAATCACCTCACCCACGGGCGCGCACTGCGCCGCCAGCGGCTGGATCAGATCCCGGTCCAGCTCCACCACCTGCATCTGCTTAAGCGCTGTCAGCAATGGCAGCGTGATCGCACCCTGGCCCGGACCGATCTCAACCAGATTATCTCCAGTTTGAGGATGTATCGCATCGATGATCCTCTGTATGACTCCAGGGTCATGCAGGAAATTTTGGCCGAACCTTTTCCTGGCACGGTGATTCAAGGGGTTACCCATCTCTTTTTTCAGATATTTCAGTCAGTTATGAATTGGCTAAGTGGATAAGCCCAATGATATCATTACGTTGGATTCTAGTGTTGTACAATTGCAACTCGCATCGATATTCGCATAAGTACTGTTGTGATTTGACCGATCGCGGGTGTCATCGATCAGATGATGTTACTGATATTATTTCGCAATATTAAATAACCACATCAGGGGATGAGTTCTAAGCTGAGCTCAACTTCATATCATTAGCGCATGGATGAGCTTGTTCTAGCAAGAGTGAAGATGGACCAGCGCAGTTGGGTTGGGCAATGCCCAGAGGGATCAGCGCATGCGAGATCAGGGAGATCAGGGGACACAATAGAGCTTAATAGGTCAGAGAGATCAGGGGACACAATACTTAATTATGCTATGCTTTATTCATGGCAAGATTAGCGAGAGTCGTATTACCCGGTTATCCCCATCATATTACCCAGCGTGGTAACCGTCGTCAGGACGTATTCTTTACAGAGGGAGATTATAATTATTACCTTGAGCTTGTATCAGAGTGGTGTGCTTCTGAGAATCGAGATCTGGGCCTATTGCTTAATGACGAATCATGTCCATCTCATCGTAAAGCCAGGATCGAGATCGAGGAAGCAGAGATCAGGGGACACAATACTTAATTATGCTATGCTTTATTCATGGCAAGATTAGCGAGAGTCGTATTACCCGGTTATCCCCATCATATTACCCAGCGTGGTAACCGTCGTCAGGACGTATTCTTTAAAGAGGGAGATTATAATTATTACCTTGAGCTTGTATCAGAGTGGTGTGCTTCTGAGAAGATCGAGATCTGGGCCTATTGCTTAATGACGAATCATGTCCATCTCATCGTAAAGCCAGGAAAGAGATCGAACCTTGGAAAAGCGATAGGTGAAGTACATCGTCGTTACACACGAATGGTCAATTTCAGGGAGAATTGGAAAGGCTATCTTTGGCAGGGAAGATTTGCTTCTTACCCAATGGATAAAAGCTGGGTATTGCGGGCTGCGGCCTATGTTGAACTGAATCCGGTTAAAGCTGGAATGGTCAAGAATGCCTGGGACTATCGATGGAGCAGTGTACATGCCCATTTGTCAGGTGTAGACCCAGACGGAATTATTCGACCTGAGAAACTACTTTCGTTGACAGGAGATTGGAAAGCCTATTTGAAGGCTGCCCAGGCAAACCAAGACAATGAATTCGAGCGTCATGAGCGGACAGGAAGGCCGCTGGGCGATGAGAAGTTTATTGGAAAAGCAGAGCGACTGTTGAATAGGGATTTACAAAGGAAGAAGCCGGGACCCAAGAAGCTGGCTGATATGAATTAAGTATTGTCACCTGAATTGTTTCTTGTGCCCACCAAACCGACCAGTAAATACGTATTCACCTTCCACTGCCTTGCGGCGACTCTCCAACGTAACCCTCGAGTGACTGGCCATCGGAATGAAGTCATCATTCGACACCTTAGAGCGCTACAGGTAATATCCTGCCAGACTGGCGTCGAGAGTGATATGCGAGGAGCTTGAGCAGTACCATGACCACGGTTGCCGATCTATTGCGATTGTCCGATCTGTCACTGAGCCTCGCGGCCGGTGGTGGCGGGCTTCAGCGGCTTTTGAGTACCGCCGAGCTCAATCGGCCGGCCCTGGAACTGACAGGGTTTTTCGATGCCTTTCAGGCTGAACGCGTACAGATCTTCGGTGATGGTGAAATTACGTACATGGAGAAACACCAGGGACGACCGATCATGCTGGAGAGTCTAGCTAGAGTCGTGGATAATCCCGTGCCCTGTGTGATCGTTAGCAACGGCTGTCCCCCTCCCCGATGTCTGCTGCGTCAAGCGGAAGAGGCCGATATACCACTGTTGGTATGTCCCCACAGTACCACCAGGCTGTACAAGCGCCTGTGGGAACACCTGGATGTGGAATTCGCTCCTGAAACGACCGTACATGGGGTATTGCTCGATATTCACGACACGGGGGTGTTGCTGCTGGGTGACAGTGCTGTAGGCAAGAGTGAGTGCGCCTTGGAGCTGATACGCCGAGGGTTCCGGCTAGTGGCGGATGACATGGTACGGGTCAAGTGCTTGGGTGATTCCGAGCTGGTCGGCCGGGTTACCGACATGTTGCCTTATCACATGGAGGCGCGCGGGCTTGGCATCATCGACATCCGTCGTCTATATGGGGTGACCGCCATACGCCAATCCAAGCATATCGATTTGGCCATCTCTTTGGTCGATTGGGATCCAAAGATCAGCTACGATCGTACCGGGCTAGAGTGTGAGACACTGAATATCCTTGATGTGAATATCCCTCTTGTGACCATTCCATTGCGGCCCGGGCGCAACGTGGGCACCCTGGTTGAGGTGGCCACCATGAACCATCTTCTCAAGAGCCTGGGAACGAATACCGCGGAGCTTGTGCAGCAGAAACTGCTGGATGAACTTCAACAGGAGTAACCTGTCGGTTGCCAATTACTATTCATGACAATCTCTTTATTCGATATTTCAGTCAGTTATGAATTGGCTAAGTGGATAAGCCCAATGATATCATCACGTCGGATTCTAGTGTTGTGCAATTGCGAGTCGCATCGATATTCACATAAGTACTGTTGTGATTTGACCGATCGCGGGTGTCATCGATCAGATGCTGTTACTGATATTATTTCGCAATATTAAATAACCACATCAGGGGATGAGTTCAACTACAACTTTATATACGCTGAATTTCATCTCTCCACGTTTCTGCAAGATAGTCAACGAATGCACGGACCTTTGAGGATACGAGCTTGCTGTGCGGATAAACCGCAAACAAGCCTGTTGAAGAATGGGAAAAGTCTTCCAGCGCCGTTTCCAAAGCGCCTTCCTCGACGGCGCCGGTGAACATGTAGTTGGGCCCGATCATTACACCCTGACCGTCAAGTGTGGCGCCCAAGAGGGGGCTGCCAGCATCCGAACGGAGATTCCCCTTGACCTTGATGCTGAATCCCTCTCCATTCTTGTCTTTGAATATCCAGGTATTGGCTTTCGGGCTTTGGGAATAGATGAGACAGTTGTGGTCCTGCAGGTCGTTGGGATGCTGGGGTTTGCCATATCGCATCCAATAATCGGGCGCAGCACAAACCAGAAAGCGGCACTCCATCAGGTGCCGCGCGATCAGGCTGGAATCCTCCAGTTCACCTACCCGTAGTGCAACGTCGATCCCTTCCTCCACCAGGTCGATAAAACGTCCGGAGATTCGGATATCCAGTTCCACCTTGGGAAAACGCCGTTGGAAATCCAGCAGGGCTTGTGGCAGGAGGGACATGGCAAGACTCTCGGGTGCCGATATGCGTAAGGTCCCTTGTGGCTCACTTTGCAAAGGCAGGACGGACTGCTCGGCCTCCTGTGCTTGTGCGACGATCTGTTCGGAGTAACGGGCGAATACCTCGCCTGCTTCTGTTAGGTGCAGGCGACGGGTAGTGCGCTGCAGGAGTTGCACTCCCAGATATTGTTCCAACTGAGAAACCTGTTTGCTGACAACGGGTTTGGAGATATTCAGTGCTTCAGCTGCCGCAGTGAAACTACCCTTTTCCACAACTGCAGCAAAGGTTTCGAGATAGGGAAGAACGCTCATATTAATAAAGAAACAGAAACAATAAGTTTCCTTATAGCCCGATTATCTCGATAATAAAAGAATATAAGCTTATCTCCAACAGCACCCGAGACCCGACCCGGTTGCAATGACATGAATACCACTACAGGAGATGAGTAATATGAAAAATACTGAAAACAGCTATGGAATTATCGCCAAGGGCTTTCACTGGTTACTGTTTCTTATGCTGACCTTCTCGATCGTAGCGGGAAACTTTCTCGCCTCAATGCCCAAAGGGGCAGAGAAACTACAGGCAGCCGGAATGCATAAGTCATTTGGCTTGGTCATATTAGGGTTAGTGATCTTGCGTCTTGGCTGGCGCCTGATCAACGTGACGCCTGAGGACCAGGAGGGAACACCCGCGATGCAGAGTCTCATGGCCCATGCCATGCACTGGGTGCTTTATGCACTGATGTTTGCTCAACCTCTGTCTGGCATCCTGATGTCACAGTCAGCCGGATACCCCGTCAGCTTCTTTGGCATGTTTGAATTGCCAGTCCTGCTCGATAAAGACCCTTCACAAGCCCAGTTTTTTCTTAGCGCCCACGGTACGGTATGGGTTCTGCTCGTCCTGGCAGTGATCGGCCATGCCGGAGCGGCTCTACATCATCACTTCATCAGGAAGGACGATGTGCTGAAACAGATGGGCATTTGGGTGAAGGCGTAAACTGCTATCTACAACATCAATATGACAAGTAGAAAATTAGAAAGTAAAGAAATGATTAGAGAAATGCCTGTGTACATTAATGGATCAATTCGGAGGAATAAAAAATGACACGTATATTTTTAAAGTCAATCATAATAATTGGTTTGTTGTTTTCAACGATGGCAATTGCTGCACCAAGTTTCCCTACACAAGAACCCATGGGAGGAAAACCATTCGGTCACAGTGTAAAAAATATTGGCGATGGGCTGTATGTATTTCGCTGGTGGGTATACCGCAATATTTTTCTTGTCACTGATCAGGGCGTCATTGTTACTGATCCAATGAATCCTAAAGCGGCCAAGCTATTACATAGCGAAATCCGCAAGATTACGGACAAACCCATTAAGTATGTCGTATACAGCCACAACCATCATGACCATATTTCGGGCGGTAAACTATTCAAAGAGGAAGGTGCGACATTTATAGCCCACAAGAATGTTCTAAAAGAATTAGGTGATCACCCAAGTCCTGTAACACCTTTACCAGATATTACGTTCGAGAAATCTTATACAGTGGAGTTGGGGGATAGAACATTAGAGTTGGAATACTTTGGTCCAAACCATGGCGACAGTCTGGTGGTCATGCGTCTGCCCAAAGAGAAGATATTGTTTATCGTAGATATTGTCACGCCGCGCAGGGTAGCATTTAGAATTATGCCCGATTTCTGGCCCGATGAATGGATCAGGTCCCTGAAAGAGATAGAACAAATGGAGTTTGACTATGTCATTTCTGCCCATGGACCGGAAAATCAACCGGCCATTGACCCGGCCTCGGTCGTAGCAGAACAACGCATCTACTTGGAAGACTTGATGGCAGCCGTGAAAAAGGCCATGGATGCAGGAACGCATAGTCCTGATGCACTGAAAAAAACCGTCAAGCTTCCCAAGTATGAGAATTGGCGCTACTACAAGGAATGGCTCCCCATGAATGTGGAGCGCATATGGGCTTATTACCATATGGGGTGGTGAGAAAGGCTCTTCTACAAGGAGACGCGAAATAGATAAGCGTCACCAATACCAACCCTTCAAGGAGCATCTAATGTGGGACCAACGATACAGCAGTGAAGCCTATGCCTATGGCACTGAGCCCAACGATTTTCTGGTCGATATGTTCGAGAAGGTGCCTGCGGGCAAGGTGTTGTGTCTTGCCGAGGGCGAGGGGCGAAACGCGGTATGGCTGGCACAGCAGGGGCGCGATGTAACTGCGGTGGATGCCTCCGAAGTTGGATTGGAGAAAGCCCGACGACTCGCCGAGGCTCGTGGCGTTACTATCACAATGGTGCATTCTGACATTGAAGATTTTGAGATCGAGCCACAGTGCTGGGATGCCATCGTGTCGATCTTTTGTCACCTTCCTCCCGCGCTGAGACGCCGTATGCACCGCCACTGTGTCGAGGGCCTGCAGCCGGACGGGATAATGCTGCTCGAGGCCTACACACCACAACAGCTGGAGTACAAAACTGGTGGCCCGACCATGGCCGATATGCTGATGGACGCAGAGTTAGTCAGAGTCGAACTTGCAGGTCTTGAGTTCCTGCATCTGCAAGAGTGCGTACGTGAAGTACATGAAGGTGAGTTTCATAATGGTGAAGGTGCTGTTGTGCAAGCCTTGGCACGGAAACCTTGAGTGGTTCGTTTTGTTTGGTAAAGAAATTAACTATGAAGAATCGGAGTCGATCAAATGGTAAAGCCAAAAATCGCAGATAACAGACCCATCGCTGTAACGCTCGAGAAGGGTAAAGAGTACTACTGGTGCTCCTGTGGCCGCTCGCAAAATCAACCCTTTTGCGATGGCTCTCATAAGGGCACGGAATTCCAACCCCTGGCGTTCACCGCCGAGAAGGACGGCAAGGCTTTCCTTTGCCAATGCAAACGCTCCTCCAATCCGCCTTTCTGTGATGGCAGCCACAAGGCCATCACCCAAGAGGAGCTGGATGCTGAACAGGGTCTTGAGTCGTGTCTGGTACAAGGTGGCAGAACCCAATGAGCTGCAGGCAGGGGAGGTTCGTTCGGTACAGGCCGGCTCAAAAACCATCGCGCTCACTTATTTCAACGGTGAATACGGGGCGCTGGACAATGCCTGTCCGCACCAGGGTGGTCCGTTGAGCGAAGGCTCCATCGAATGTGAGGGTGATGAATGCTGGTTACGCTGTCCCTGGCATGGCTGGGATTTTCATCCGCTGAGCGGGAAATCACCCGGTGGGTTTGATGATGGCGTGGACACCTACCCCGTGGAAGTACGCGATGACGGGATCTATGTACAGGTCAAGGAACGCCGCGAACGCACCCGCACGGTTTCCGACCTGATGGTGGAAACCATGGTGAACTGGGGTGTGACCCACGTCTTCGGCATGGTGGGGCATTCCAATCTCGGCCTGGCGGACGCCATGCGTGAACAGGAGGAGGCGGGACGCATCACCTTTATTGGAATACGGCATGAAGGTGCTGCCGCATTTGCCTGTTCCGGTTTTGCGAAACTGTCCGGAAAGCCTGCGGCCTGCCTGACCATTGCGGGTCCTGGCGCGACCAATCTGCTTACCGGTTTGTGGGATGCCAAGGTTGATCGGGCACCAGTGCTTGCGCTTACCGGCCAGGTCAATACCCAAGTGTTCGGCCCTGGCGCTTTTCAGGAGATTGATCTGGCGTCCGCTTTTCAGGCGGTAAGCCGCTTCAGTCAAACCGTCCTGCCGGGCAGTCGCCATGCGGAACTCATGACCCTGGCACTCAAGCATGCCGTCGTCGAGCGGGACGTTGCCCATTTGATATTTCCTGACGAAGTACAGGTGATACCGGCGGATGAGAATGCGCAGACCTCATCACCTGATGGCCGTCTGGCGGCTTCTGATATCTCGCCTTCCGAATCCGCGATTAAAAACGCGGTTGCAAAGAATAGCAGCTTCGAGACGCCCGGCCATCATCGTCGGTTATGGTGCACGGGATTCCATGAATGAAGTGCATGGCGTTGGCGGAGCGACTCAATGCCTCCGTTTTGACAACCTTCAAAGCCAAAGGCCAAATCGCCGGATAGCCATCCCCTGGCTGCGGGCGTGTTGGGACGCAGCGGTACACCCATTGCCAGTTGGTGTATGAATGAGGCCGACCTGCTGATCGTGTTCGGTGCCTCTTTTTCCAATCACACCGGCATCACCTCGAAGAAAACCATCATCCAGGTGGACTTCGATCGTATGGCCTTGGGCAAATTCCATGCAGTCGATGTACCCGTCTGGGGCGAGGTGGGTGTCACAGCCCGCAGGCTATTGAGTGGCATTCCATCTGATCTTGTCATGTGTTGATCAACGTGCTGATCTGCAACATCGCTGGAAGCTGTGGCGTGAAGAGAAACACCGCCGCGCAATGCGTGAAAGCAGCAAAGGGATCAACTCCGCCACGATATTTCGGTGCACTCAGCCGAGGAATGCCCGGATAATGCCGTGATCGCAGTAGATGTTGGCAATAATACCTACTCGTTCGGCCGATACTTCGAGTGCGCCAATCAATCGATTTTGATGTCAGGCTATCTTGGCTCCATCGGTTTTGGCTTTCCGGCAGCCATGGGGGCCTGGGCCGCCACTCAGGCATTCGAAGAGCACGCAATCGACCGGTGATCTCCATCAGTGGCGATGGCGGTTTTGGTCAGTATCTCGCTGAATTTACCACCGCTGTTAAATATGGGATGAACATTACCCACATACTGCTGAACAACAGTGAACTGGGAAAGATCTCAAAGGAGCAGAGGGCGGGAAATTGGAAGGTCTGGCAAACATCGCTGCACAATCCTGATTTTTGCTGATTTCGCTAACTATGCGGTGGCCTTGGAATACGGGTTGAAACACCGGAACAATTGGAAGATGCCCTGCGCAAAGCCATTACTTACGAGGGCCCAGCACTGGTTGAAATCATCGCTGATCCGGAACTGATTTAATAAAGCGAGAAGAACAATGAGTACAGGAGATCTGGGTAGAGATCATGGGAAGATCCGCTAGATTCAAGTATTGAATCCCCTGAATAATCCTGTATGAGCATTTTGATCTCACAACAACTGTGCTGATGAACTCACAAGCAGGTGTCCTCCCAATGTCAATGGGACTATTACCCTTGACGAAGCGAAATAGTTAACTCACTGAACTCTCCAATGGTGGTTAAGCTGAAAGTCGTGGGGCGAACTGATACCACACTTCCAGCAATACGAAAGGAGAGCAATAATGCTTAAAAAAAATTTGGCGACATGGGCAGTCGCATCTCTGTTTACCTTAGCTTCCGTTCCGAGCATGGCAGCAACCGTAACCTACAACTTGGTCAGAACAAGCACACTGACGAACGTCGATGATACTGAAGGTCGTTGGCAATTCTCCGGCGGCAAGGTCTATATTGGTAATTTCGAGGTCGGGCACTTTATCAGCAAAAAGCGTGTCAGTTTTGGTGTGCCATCGTCTGTAAACAAGGCGGCTGTAGAAACCACCATCATTTGGAATTGGGGTGATCACAATTTCACTCTTCAGGGTACACATTATTTCGGAGACGGCCAGCAAGTTGGCGGCGTCAGCGCGACATCGCCAGGATTCTCCGCATTTAAAGATGCCACTTACGGTGGCACGCATCAGCAGATCACTGTCACCTATTGAGTTGTAGAAAGAAATGGCCCTCGCGATCGCGAGGGTCAGCATCTTCTTTGCGAGAATTATCATGAAAACGAGCTTTCTTTTGTCTCTCGGTGCAATCTTGATTTCCGTCGTGTTTGTTCTGAGTGATCGCACGCCGGTTGCAATCGATGATTCTACAGATCTACACGATCGCATTGTAGCTCTGGAGGATCGCGTGGAATCTTTGGCTGCAAATGCGACTCCTGAACCAATACCTGTTACCTTGCGAGATCAACCTAAGGTGGTACAAAATAATGGAATTGCCGCACATAACAGGCTCGTCGCACGTATTGACCGATTGGAGAGTCAGTTTAGTGCCTTTACCTCGAACCCAGGGCAGGCTCCAATTGAACGTTATGGCTTCGACGCAGAGACACAAACAAACAACGACAATTTAGATTACAGTCTCGAGATCCTCGATCGCGCAGAAGCGACGGGTTTGCTGGACCAAGAGATGCAAGATGAACTGAATCAAGCCTTGCCAGCAATGGAGCAGGCATCTAACAAGCAGTTTTGGGAGCGCTTGTTCGCGGCTATGGATGCCGGCACAATCGAACAATTACCGGAAGTCGACTTACCCGACGATGGCGACTGGCCACAAGCTGAGCAGGCACTGGAGGTTACAGGAGACGACTAAGACTGACCGAAAAAAGATCTTACCAAAAAGCAGTCTCCCTTGCTGATAGTTGATAGCCGTTTACGGAGTTACAAAGGCGAGCCGGTGATCCAGCTCCGCGAATCACGTAGGGTGCAAAATTCAATCGATCTGTATGATATTGTCATCAGGCAAGATTTTGGATAATCTTTTGGTGCAATGACCAGCATTCTACAACCATTCTATCTCTTATCAACGAGTTTGATTTGTGCATCTGGGAATTATCCCCTTAAACCAACTGGATAGAATAGGCTCATGCTAATTCCAGATGGATAGATCAGGGTTGGTGATTTCATCCAGAAAGATGCTGTCCAAATAGCCCTGTAATCTATGGTTAGCAGTCAACAGAGCGCCATATACTCCGGAATACTTGCTGATACTGAGTTCTCCATCTCATGATTCTTATGGTTTGATGTATCAGCTATGTCGATTATGTATATACCTGTAACCAGCACCTCTGTCTGGTACCCTTAAGAAACAAGGTGCGGTGATAAGGGCGGGAGCGGGAAGAGGCTATGTGGAAATTTCTTTCAATCAGCTTGTCGATCATTCTCGCAGCCTGTAGCGAACAAGGGGGTGATCACGCATCCGTATCGCCCACGCTCAAGGTTTGGGCGCATGCTGGACAAGCTTCTGAAAGGCAGGTAATGGAACAACAGGTGATGCGTTTCAATGCTTCGCAGACGGATATCCAGGTTCAGCTCACGTTTATTCCTGAACGATCTTACAATGCCCAAGTGCAGGCAGCGGCTGCTGCAGGTGATCTGCCTGATGTGCTGGAATTCGACGGTCCCTTTCTATTCAATTATGTCTGGCAAGGTCATCTGATTCCCCTGGGCGGCTTGCTGAGTGAGGAAACTCAGGACGAACTGCTGCCATCGATTGTCAAACAGGGCCGCTATCTCGACCGGTTTTACGGTGTGGGCACCTTCGATTCTGGTCTGGGCCTGTATGCGCGGAGCAGCGCACTTGAGGTTATTGGTGTTCGTATTCCGGCAGGCCCTGACGATGCCTGGTCGGGTAGTGAATTCGCTGAGGTGTTGGAGTTACTCGCAGCCCGCGATCCGGACGGAATGGTACTGGATCTGAAGCTGAACTATTCGGGCGAATGGTTTACCTATGCGTTCTCACCGCTATTACAATCGGCGGGAGGTGATCTCATTGATCGCAGTGACTATCAATCTGCCGAGGGAGTGCTCAATGGGCCGCGGTCGGTAGCTGCGATGCAGGCATTGCAGAGCTGGTTCACCCAGAATTACGTGGATCCCAACGTGGATGATGATGCCTTTGTCGGTGGCCGGGTTGCGCTTTCCTGGGCAGGTCACTGGGAGTATTCTCGCTATGCCGAGGCGTTGGGTGAGGATTTGATACTGTTGCCGCTTCCTGGTCTAAGCCAGGGCTCACGCACTGGTCAGGGCTCTTGGGTGTGGGGTATCACAAAGCGCAGCAAAGACCCGCAGGCAGTCGTACGATTTCTCGAGTTTCTGCTCAAGCCAACGAGGTCCTCGCCATGGCTGCAGCCAACGGCGCAGTGCCAGCCACTCGCACGGCCATCGCTCGCTCGCCATTGTATGGCGACAAAGGGCCACTGCAACTGTTTACCCGGCAGTTGCAAGGGGGTTTCTCCGTACCGCGTCCACAAACGCCGGCTTATCCAGTGATCACGTCGGCTTTTCAACAGGCTTTCGTCGATATGCGAAACGGTGGTGACATACAGATCGTAATGGACAAGGCGGCGGCCGCTATCGATCAGGACATTCGCGATAACAAAGGTTATCCTCCGATGAATTGAACGGAGATCATCATCCAGATCATGAGACCACCGCTACTGCATAGTCGGAACCTGACCGCCGTCTTGATGAGCTCCCCGGCACTGGTCGGCTTGCTGCTGTTTGTCGCGGCGCCGTTTTTGCTCGCTGTGGCGCTCGGCTTTACCAATCTCCGACTCGGTTCGCCGCTGCCCCTCGAATGGGTGGGGTTTGAACAGTATCGTCGCATCTTTACTGATCCGTCTTTCGGTCGCGCCCTGTTGAATAATCTGTTGTTCGCGGTCGTGGTGGTGCCGTTGCAGACCATCTTGGCGCTTGTTCTAGCCTTACTGCTAAACCGACGGCTCTACGGCACTCAATGGTTCCGTACTTTGTTCTTCGCGCCGGTGGTGTTTCCGCTTTCTTTGGTGGCCGTCGTCTGGGTATTGATCTTTGCACCGGGGCCCAATGGAATGATGAATGCCTTTCTTGATTTAGTGAGCCTGGGTGCCTGGACCCCACGTGATTTCCTTCACGATCCATACTTTGCTTTGCCGGCCATCATGTTGACCTCGATCTGGCAGGGTACTGGCTTCCAGATGGTCATCCTGCTTGCCGGCCTGCAAGCCATTCCAGCCAATCTCTACGAGGCAGCCGCTATTGATGGCGCCGGTCGTTGGCAACAGTTCTGGCATGTCACGCTGCCTCAGCTTCGCAATACTTTGATCTTCGTGGTACTGGTAACCACCATCCTTGCCTTTCGATTGTTCGATCAGGTGCAGATCATGACCCAAGGTGGTCCACATGATGCCTACCTACCACCATGATGTTCGAAGCGGTAGAGGCCGCCTTTGTGCGCCAGCAGGTGGCGCGCGGTGCGGCCATGACTGTGGTTTTGTTTCTGGCCGTGTTGTTGATCTCCTGGCTGCAGCGCCGCGTCGCTCGCCAGGAACGGGAGGTGACATGACGCGCCGTCTGGGTTATCCCAACGATTTATCTGTGCCTGTTGCTTCTTGGGCTGCTGTTCATCAGCCCAATTGGCTTCTATGTTGGCCGGCAGCCTGAAACCGGATGCCCGGGTTTTAGTGGAGGCGGGGGATTGGCGCGCCTTCTGGCCCTCAGGGCTGACACTGGACAACTATCGGGATGTGTTTGCCCGTGTGGACTTCGTCCGCTACATGCTCAATTCCCTGTTCATCAACGGGATGATCGTGGGAGCTGGTCTGCTGGTGAATTCCCTGGCAGGTTACGCCTTTGCCCGCCTGCTATGGCGAGGACGTGATCTAGTATTCGGTCTGGTGCTGGCAGTTATGATTATTCCCCTAGAAGCCATTGCCGTACCCCTGTTCTACATGGTGTCGCTGGCCGGTTGGCGCGATACCTATTTAGTGCAGATCCTGCCGTTCGTCGCCAATGCCTTCTCTGTCTATCTGTTCTACACCTATTTCATTGGACTACCGCGAGAACTGGAGGAAGCGGCGCGAATCGATGGCGCTGGTGTGCTACGCACCTTTTTCAGCATCATTGTGCCCAATGCCAAGCCGGTGTTCGCTACTGTCGCCATACTGACCTTCCTCTCTCAGTGGGGTGTCTTTCTCTGGCCGCTGATGGTGACCAGTAGCGAAACCGTGCGACCACTACCGTTGGCTATTGCCACTTTCCATAGCCTGCCGCCCCTGCAATGGGGGGATATCTTTGCTTTCGGGGTGATGATGGTACTACCGATTCTGGTGGTGTTCCTGCTGTTTCAGCGTTGGTTCGTTCGCGGTGTCGCCGCCACAGGCATAAAGGGTTAGATGACGTATGGCAAGCGTCGAATATTGACATGTCGACAAGTTCTACCCGGACGGCTCCCAGGCCCTTGAGGACCTGAACCTCAAGGTGGAGGACGGGGAGATGATGGTTCTGGTGGGTCCTTCGGGTTGTGGTAAATCGACAGCTTTGCGCCTGCTGGCCGGACTTGATGCGGCAAGCCGTGGTGAACTGTTGATCGGGGGAAAACGCGTTAATGAGCGCTCGCCCCAACACCGCGACATCGCCATGGTGTTCCAGAACTATGCCCTCTACCCGCACAAGACAGTTCGACTTAATCTGGAGTTCCCACTGCGGATGATGAAACTGCCCAGGAAGGAGATGACAAAGCGGGTTGAGGATACAGCACGATTGCTGAGCCTCACGGAGCTGTTGGATAAGCGGCCCCGACAGCTTTCAGGTGGTCAGCGCCAACGGGTTGCTATGGGACGCGCCATGGTGCGTCAGCCCCAGGTGTTCCTCATGGATGAGCCGCTGTCCAACCTGGATGCCAAGCTACGCACGCAGATTCGCGCCGAGATCACCAGTCTGCAGAAAAGCTCGGGGATCACCACCCTCTACGTCACCCACGATCAGGTGGAAGCCATGACACTGGGTGACCGCATCGCGGTACTGAACCTGGGCAAACTGCAACAGGTGGGAACGCCGCAGGAACTCTACGACCACCCAGCCAACACTTTTATCGCGACCTTCCTGGGTAATCCAGGCATGAACATCTTTGATGCGACGCTGGACCGAGCAAACAGCGTCGCTGCAACTCGCCGCAGGGGCTTGGCAGATCCCATTTGAGCCGCTGTTGGCAGGTAAACCCTCACTGGTGGAACACATGGATCGACCTTTGCTCGCGGGCCTGCGCCCGGAAATGTTTTCAACTTCGACTTCGGGTGCCGAGGTGACCGTAGAAACTGTCGAGTCATTAGGGCATGAATGTCTGGTGTATTTCACACCGCTATGCGTAGCTCCAGGTAGGGACCAGAAGACACTGATCGCCCGCTTGCCAGGTCCAGCAGTTTATAGAGCGGGGGAAAGTATCCGGCTCGGCTTCGACCCTGAACAGCTACACTTCTTTTCGGAAGCAGGCGATGTAATTGCGTGATAGCAGTGAGCAATAAGAAACAGATTGGTTTTCAACATCGTCATCTTGTGCGAGTTGACCTGAAGGTCACTACTGGAACTGTATCGATATTGTTATCAAGCAACTGTCGCTAAGAGTGGCATCGGTCAAGATATCCAATCGTTTAACTCACTGAGTATCGTGGAGAATTCCGGCAGTGGAGCGGTCTTCGCCGAACCTTTTCCTGCCCGCCGGCTTCTAACATGGGAACACCGCCATGCTGCATGAGATCAATCTTTTGCCAGGGTAATTGCTTGCTGTACGTAAACCTGGTCCTCTTCATCGACTTCGCCTGGGTATACATATAGATAGTCCAAGCGATCGAAGTACTGCTGGTAACCGTACCAGCCAAGTTCAGGCTTGCGAATCACTCTGATACCGGGCGGGTTTGGAACCCACAACTTAGCGCGTTGAACTTGGATGGTCGGCCGTGTTTCCTGCTTAGCTGGCTTTGTTGATCATTTATTATCAACCCGTTATAGGTTGGAGGAAATCAGATAGGCGCTATAGCTGGCCCACCTTGCCCACCGCCCCCTGTAGCCAGGACTGACAAGCCGATACCCTCATCTTCATTGCTTAGACAGCAAAAACACAGCAACCAAGATCAACTAAAATAATCGCAATATTCTATATCTGATAAATCCATATGAGGAAGTTAAGTACTATAATTTAAGTATGCAGGAGACAAGGGAGGAGGTGTAGTGTGAAGCGTTTATGGAATGTACTGGCATTGTTACTGGTCTTCAGCAGCTCTTCCATTGGTATATCGGAGGCGATTGGGGTTGACCCTCAGACACCTGAGATGATGGACGGAAGAGACGAAGTGTTCCATCCTGATCGTCATCACCATGGAGACGGTCCCTCTGGGAAGTGTCATCATTGCAGTGATGACTATGATTTCTGGATCGGCGAGGTGGGGCGCAGTGAGCCGATCTTTACCGGGCCTCAACAGTACCCCTTTATCTGTTGGACCAGCGAATCGGGGCTCGGCCAGCCGCTTATCGACAATAACGATGGCATCGGTAATCCTGTCTTCGCAGTCGAAGGCGACAACAGCAGTGAGATCCTGGGCTACAGCGCCGACTGTAGCATGCAAACCCGGGTAGACTATTTCTACCTGGCAACGGATGGACGCTTCTACCCCTATAACGCATCGAATCCACCGACGGATATCTACCAACTGCTGTTTGAAGGTCAGCTCGTCGACTTCATCGTCAGGGTCGAGGCCGGCACCCTCGACCGCTTCATCTACACCATCGCCATGCTTGCCCCCTTCCCAGAAGAGCTGGATGATCCCGACGACCTGGACAACCGCGCTTGGAATGGCGACTTGGTCTACTATTTCCGCGGCGCCGTCGGAATCGGCCATTGGCAAGGCACGGCAGGTTGGCATGGCTACATCTCGGGAGGAGAGCGGTCGATCTTTCCGCAGATCCTGGCAAGCGGCTATGCGATTGCAATGTCATCAGGCAATGAGAGTCGAGTGCATTACAATTTGAACCTGGCCGCCGAGACCGCCTTCATGGTCAAGCAACACTTTGCCGCAATCTATGGTGAGCCGCTCCACACCATCGGTATCGGGGGCTCTGGTGGTGCTGTCCAGATCTATTCGTTGGCCCAGAACATGCCCGGACTGCTCGATGCCGGTATTCCGCTCATTTCCTATCCTGATATGATCACCCAGGCAATCCATATTTCGGACTGCAACCTGCTCGAGCAATACTTCTTAGAGGACGTACTGCTATATGGTTCAGCAAGCAAGTGGGCGACATGGAGCAATCGCCAGTGGATCGAAGGGCTCAATGCCTCGGACACCGTAATCAACAGCCTCACCGGACTGCCCGGCAGTAGCGAATGCATCGAGGGATGGCACCTGAATACACCCCAGGTGCTCAACCCTTACTTCACCGCGCCGGAATATTTTGCCGCCCTCGCGTTCTATCTCTATCCGCAGGACGTGATCGATTCCATCCGTTGGACCCATTGGAATGACCTGGAGAACATCTATGGTACGGACGATATGGGCTTTGCCCCGATTCCTCTCGACAATGTGGGGGTGCAATATGGCCTACAGGCCTTACTCGATGGCAATATCACAACCAATGAGTTCCTGGAGATAAACAGTTGTGTCGGGAGTTGGAAGGAGCAAGCCGAATTCGTCCCCTTCACACTAAGCGAGGACAATGTTTTCGATCACGAGAACATGAACCGCGACCCCTTTGCCTGTCGCGCAGGCATTCCTGCACCGCGACGTGAAGCCGACGCCTGGGCCATGGAGGCTGCATACCTCTCCGGTCATGTCTTTACCGGTAAAAAACTGGATATCCCGATCATCGACCTGCGGCCCTATCTCGAGGAAGAGCTCGACATGCACAACAGCCGCCAGTCGTTTTCAATACGTCAGCGGTTGCTCAATGGGATCGGTAACTCCGAAGATATGGTCATCTGGTTTACGGGCGCTGAAGATGACCTTCCAGTGCGTACCCTCGAGGCGCTTGCCACTTTGCAGAACTATCTGAGCAGCGGGGTCAAACCGGCTGGCTTTATCGATGCCTGCTGGGACGCAAATGGGATACTGATCGGTGCTGGCGCAGATGTTTGGGATGGCATCTTGGATAAGAATGCACAAGGTGTGTGTACCCAGCAATATCCTATCTTTGCTTCCTCGAGAATGGTCGCCGGTGATAGCTATGCAGGAGATATGTTCAAATGCAGTCTGATATCAACCGAGAAGGCGATCCGCAAGGGGCTTTACGGCAATGTCGCCTTCGACGAAACACAACGTGGTGTTCTTGATACGATCTTTCCGAGCGGGGTCTGCGACTACAGCAAGCCAGACGAAGGTCGACCTACTGGAAGATGCCCTCATCGCTAATATGATCCGTATGCAATGGGTAGGTATTTGGTTTCATTAAGCGCTACGGTTGGCAGCAATTACTGAAAAAAGCAAAAGATCTGGGTAGAGTAGAGAGCAGGAGCCTGCTCTCTACTCTACCCAGATCCCCTCTGTATTCGATAACTTGTCATCTACACTCTATAAAAGTGTAAACGGGTAAAACGAAAGGATGCGGAATTTTGTATACTAAAGGAAACCAATCTTTTTTTTCCACCATATCTAGATCAGGCAGGCGCTTTGCTATAGCAATCTTGCTGATGATACTCATGATCGTTTCCTTGTCCTATGGCAATGCCCGAAGCCGGGATGATGTCGAGTCGATCTCTGCCTGTCATTCGGAGCGCGATCAGGTCGACGCACTGGATCGGGCAGCCAACCACAACCCGCTAGCAGTACCGCGCATTAATAACAAACCCGTTGATGTTGATGTGGGTCTCTATGTTGAATAACTGGATTCCATCAGCGAAGCTGACTTCTCGTTCAAGATTGAGGCCTTTGTCGATCTGGTCTGGTGTGATCCGCGCCTTGCCTATGACGCGGACGCTTTTGGCGAAAGCCGCATGATTTTCCTTGAAGATGTGGCACACAATAAACTTAATGGAATCTGGTGGCCGGGTTGAATCCTTCGCCTGGTCGTCCAGCGATCTGGTCCTGCATAGGGAAGAACATAAAATAGGTTTCGCTGAAAACTTCAACATCCCATCCTGTCGCTTGACGGGTTATCAGTCCGAAGTCAGGAATGTAAAGTAAATCCGCGACTGCGATGAATTTTTCGAGCTGGTCCTGACCATTGAGGCGGAACGAATTGCGCTCCCCTATATCTACCGGCTGATCATTCCGTTGTGCATGATCGTTATTATCTCCTGGTCGGTCTTCTGGTTGAGGTCCACATCAACCGGTCGGTTTGGGGTTACGTTTACCACGATCCTGACTGTTGTTGCCTTCAATTTTATCGTCACACGGAAGCTGCCCAATGTCCCTGAGATCACCTATATCGAGTCACTCATTGGTTTTTCCTTCGGATTCCTCCTGCTCGTTGTCATAGAAAATACCATTGTGGAGCGATTGACCGCCCAAAGCCGCCCTGAAACCGCCCACCGCCTCGATCGCATCGCCCGTACCGCATTCCCCATGATCTACTTCACCGGCGTGACCTTAGCCACACTGGTGGTGCTTTAATTTGGCTGCCGGGGATTGCCTGGTTACGATGACGGTAGCGATTCCAGCAAGTTACAGTGTGACAGTGCATGAGACTAGCGGCTCTTAGAACCTGATCTTTGAGCTGTCAATGGTCGAGTCCGGATGGGTTGACTCGGATATCCCGTTTTGCATCACGAGATCGAAGACTCGCTTACTTGAAAAAGAGAGGCCCTGAGCGGGTAGCTCCGGCCTCTCGAGGACTTTCCTACGCTACTTGCTGCAGCTCGACTGTGTGACGGTGGAGACGATGTCGTTTCACTCCTCGTTTGTTATCACCCTGCTTGCGAAAGTCAGTTGTTTCTTGATCACGCAGGAGACACACTGGCCGCGGTTCTTCCGCGACTGGGTGGTTCCTCGAAAACCCCGCACCGGGAGAACTGCGCGATGGAGCAACCCGTCTCGGTGTCGACCACCTCACCGGTCACGACATGTGTTATCAGGCCTTCCTTTTCGGTAGCGCCCGAAGGATTTCGGGGCTGGCCGCAGATCACCATGGAAGCGGGGCAACACTTCGTATTGGTCGTTGAACTGGCTGCTCTGTCCTGCGGCACGAATCCGCTGACCCGGTTCCATGTAGCCCAGGTGGAAGGGATTAACACCGGTGCTGACGGGGATGAAGACCTGTGTTTCGCCGCTGCCATCGTCGATGAACACACTGTAGCCGTAGGGGGTGTCGTCGACCAGGGGGCGACTGATGACACCATCGACCTCAACCAGCAGACCTTCCGTGGCCTCATTCACATCGCCAGTCAACACGGGCGTGGGGAAGACAGGTTCGGCCCCAGAAAGCAACTCCACATCATCGGGGGCGGTTGGACGCAGTACTAAAACGCCGAAGCCGTCATCGTCTAACGTGCCGTGGACCCGTACCCGCCTGTGGAAGTTTAGGCCCAAGTTGGTCTGGATGCTGACATAGATGCCGGCAGTGGTGTCCTGGATACCGAAACCCTGGTCGAAGGTGGAAGAGGTATAGGCGCCGGAGGGTACGCTCACGGAGCCTTCAATGATGACTTCGGTCCCTAGAGGCAGTTGCCTGGCATCGGCGATGTCGATAACGCTGTCATCACCCTGGCTGTCGTGGGCGGCAAGACCCAGTGCGGGGAAAAACACGGCAAGTAATAGGATGATTCCAAGTAGCGCGGGTACTCGT
Organism: uncultured Gammaproteobacteria bacterium; assembly: GCA_963797085.1. GTDB lineage: Bacteria > Pseudomonadota > Gammaproteobacteria > Chromatiales > Chromatiaceae > JASJBU01. Next base: position 28,709 of record CAWCOA010000026.1, on the reverse strand, counting down.
CTCAGGTGGTTAAGTTCTTTGTCCATGTTGGTGTTCCTTCACTAATTGTAAAAAAAACGGCCTATCTATTTCACACTAGACTGGATTATAGGTTAGAGAGTATGAATGTACAGTAAACCAACAACTAAAATCTTGGAATGCGCTGGGCAATGTGCCCACACCAACCTGGTGTTGTAATCAGATCTGTCTGCTGTCCGCTGTGCTGGCACATAATCTTTCATGGGAACTGCAAATGGACATGCGGGCACTTGCCCGTTTAACACAGGAAGAACGCCCTGCACTAGGAGATTTTGTACGATTAAATACGTATCGACGGCGGATTATTCAACGAGCCGGCCGATTGATCCGTCCTCAAGGCAGGTTGACGCTTTACTATGAGCGCAAAACGAGATATTGCATTACTTAGATGTAATCGAGAGGGTAGCATAGTCTGTTTCTGGTCAGATTTTTTGCACAACGCTGGGGTATACTTGAAGCCGATTCTGCTACATCGCAGGATCTATTTGTTATTAAATTTTATAAAGCGGAGCTCCGTTATCCTTAATAGCCCCGTTATTTATTTAGTCAGGTCCAGGGAAAGTCCGCGCTGATTGTATTGGAATATTACGTTTGCTGAAAGTCAAAAGAACTGGCTTCATCAGTTGTCAAACGTAGTCCGGAGACCGATGAGCAAAGTTTATTACATGCCGTTGATTTTGCGAGGGGTCAGCCAGTCGCGATTGGTACCAGATGCTTGAACAGGGTTAAGATCAAGAACTGATGACGCAAGGCGCTGCGTCAACTGAAAGCAAACTAGAAAACTTAAGAAAAAATCAGCAAATTACACCTAACCTGTTGTCTGATGTTGTGAGTGACGACTTCAACTGCTCGTTTGCTTTGAATGGATAGCTGTATTCATCCATCAATAACAGTTCTGGAGGACAGAGTCTATGGCACAACGTGTTCACACCGCTGGTCTTCAAATAGACCGGGTTCTCTATGAACTGGTCAACCATGAAATTATTCCCGGTACCGGGATAGAGCCGGGTAGATTCTGGACCGGGTTGGCAGACTGTATTACCAAACTGGGGCCGGTCAATCGGGCGTTGATAGAGCAGCGCGAATTGCTGCAGGCGAAGATCGACAACTGGCACCAAGAACGAGCGGGGCAGGACCACGATTTCGGGACCTACAAGGCGTTTCTTCAGGAGATCGGTTATCTGTTGCCGTCAGGTGATGACTTCTCGATTACCACCGATAACACGGATCCTGAAATCAGTATGATTGCCGGGCCGCAACTGGTGGTACCGGTCATGAATGCGCGCTACGCACTCAATGCCGCCAATGCGCGCTGGGGCAGTCTGTACGATTCACTTTATGGCACCGATGTTATCCCAGAGGATGATGGTGCTGAACTGACTAAGGCGTTTAATCCGACCCGTGCCCAACGGGCAATCACTTACGCGATGATATTTCTCGATGAGGTGGCACCGCTACGGGACGCCTCTCATGCAGACGTGACGGGATACCGGATAGACAAGGGGCAACTGATTTCCACACAGCCCGGCGGTGAAGAGAGCGGCCTGTCAAAGCCCGAGCAGTTCGCCGGGTATAGCGGCAATGCCGAGCAGCCGTCTGTCGTGTTGTTGCGCAATCATGGCCTGCACATTGAACTGCGCATCGACCCGGACCACTATCTCAGCAAGTTTCATCCAGCAGGTATCAGCGATGTCCAGATGGAGGCGGCTTTAACCACTATCCAGGACTGTGAAGATTCTGTTGCCACCGTCGATGCCGGGGACAAGGTACAAGTCTATCGCAATTGGCTTGGGCTGATGAAAGGCGACCTGTCTGAGGATATCGATAAGGCAGGGCAGACGATCACCCGTAGATTAAATGCAGACCGTGACTACACATCTCCGGACGAGAAGTCCTTTCACCTTGCCGGGACGCAGTCTTCTACTGGTACGCAACGTCGGTCACCTGATGTACACCGATGCTGTTCTCGATGAGAACGGCAATGAAATTCCTGAAGGCATGCTGGATGGCATGATCACCAGCCTGATTGCATTACACGACCTGAATGGCCAAAACAGGTATTTGCAACTCGCGGGCAAAAAGCGTGTATATCGTCAAGCCGAAAATGCACGGACCTGCAGAAGTAGCCTTCGCCAACGATCTGTTTAATTTCATCGAGGATGCACTGGGTCTGGAGCGATTTACCCTGAAGATGGGCATTATGGACGAGGAACGCCGCACATCGCTGAATCTGAAGGAGTGTATCCGTGCTGCCAGGGAGCGTGTCGTCTTTATCAATACCGGCTTTCTCGATCGCACGGGTGACGAGATCCATACCAGCATGGAAGCCGGCCCCATGGTGCGTAAGGCGGCCATGAAGGACTCGTCCTGGATTCAGGCCTATGAGGATTCCAATGTCGATATCGGACTGGCCTGCGGCCTGCAGGGGAGGGCGCAGATCGGCAAGGGCATGTGGGCCATGCCGGACGAGATGGGCCAGATGATGGAAACTCAAGGTCGGTCATCCATTGGCCGGGGCGAATACTGCCTGGGTGCCGTCACCTACCGCTGCCGTGTTGCACGCCATGCATTATCACAAGGTGGATGTAAACGCCGTGCAGGAGGAGTTGAAATCGCGCACTCCGGCCAATCTCGATGACATGCTGGTGATTCCGTTGCTCGGTGATGTCGCGCTGTCGGCAGATGAGATTCAGCAGGAACTGGACAATAACGCTCAGGGAATCCTTGGCTATGTGGTGCGCTGGGTCGATCAGGGCGTGGGCTGCTCCAAGGTGCCGGATATCAGGGATATCGGCCTGATGGAAGACCGTGCGACCCTGCGTATCTCCAGCCAGCATATCGCCAACTGGCTGCGACATGGGGTGTGCAGCAAAGAACAGGTGCTCAGTACTCTGGAACGCATGGCGGTGACCGTGGATCAACAAAATGGCGGTGATCCGAACTACCGCAATATGGCGGCGGATTTTAACAATAGCCTGGCCTTCCAGGCCGCCTGTGACCTCATCTTCAAGGGTTGTGAACAGCCCAGTGGCTATACCGAACCGTTGCTCTACCAGCGTCGCCGAGAGGTGAAGGATAGGGGTAGGCATCGTTAGTGGCCGCACCCAGGTATCGTGCATCTGTGTTCAACTGAGGATTCTAGGATTATGACTTTCAGCACCGCAGATCTCAGCGACGAACTGGATGACAGGGCCCGCATTGCCAAACCGGGTTTTCGCCGGTTTGGTGGCCGAAGCCGGTTTTCAGGCAGTATTTCAACCGTCAAATGCTTTGAGGATAACTCCCTGGTACGCACGGCACTGGAGGAACAAGCCGAAGGGCGTGTGCTGGTCGTCGACGGCGGCGCCTCGATGAATTGTGCCCTGCTGGGCGACATGCTCGCCGCAATGGCGGCATCCAATGGCTGGTCAGGAATCATCGTCAATGGATGCATCCGTGACTCGGCAGTGATCGCCGGTATCGATATCGGCGTCAGGGCACTGGATACCCACCCACGGAAAACAGTCAAGCGAGGTGTTGGCGAGCGTGATATTGCCGTGCGTTTTTCCGATATCACCTTTATACCCGGTGAGTTCGTCTACGTAGACGAGGACGGCATCCTGGTCACCGCTCAACCGGCATGATTGACTGACTAGGGCCGCACTGATGTGGCGGAGTCTGTCATTCAGTCCCTCCTGGCCTTCCCATACAGACTTTGTGGGTTCACGATTCGATCGTCTGAGGGCGATTTGCGGGCTTTATTGGAAAAAGCAATATTCTTCATTGAGATAATTATATTACCTTATGGTTTTCCTTGGTCTATTAGTATTACTAATCCCTACATAAGAATGGGAATTATTAAATACCAATTGGAGAATGAGAGATGAAGTCACGTAAAGAGCAGATTCAGGAACTGGAGCAGGACTGGGCCAGTAATCCTCGTTGGACTGATGTGCAGCGCGGCTATAGCGCGGCCGATGTGGTGCGTTTGCGGGGTAGTGTGCAACCGGAACACACTTACGCCAAGCGCGGTGCCGAGAAACTCTGGCAACTGGTGCATGGCGATGCCAGTAAGGGTTATGTCAATTGCATGGGCGCCATTACCGGCGGTCAGGCCCTGCAACAGGCCAAGGCCGGTATCGAGGCGATCTACCTGTCTGGCTGGCAGGTTGCCGCTGATGGCAATACCTCGGAGACCATGTATCCGGATCAGTCGCTGTATGCCTATGATTCCGTACCCACCATGGTGCGTCGTATCAACAACACCTTCAAACGCGCCGATGAGATCCAGTGGTCACGAGATATCAACCCCGGTGATGAAGGTTATATCGACCATTTTCTCCCCATTGTGGCCGATGCTGAAGCAGGTTTCGGTGGGGTGTTGAATGCCTTTGAACTGATGAAGAACATGATCGTTGCCGGCGCCGCAGGAGTGCACTATGAGGATCAGCTGGCTGCAGTGAAGAAGTGTGGTCACATGGGTGGCAAGGTACTGGTCCCAACTCAGGAAGCGGTGCAGAAGCTGATTTCCGCAAGACTGGCCGCGGATGTCTGCGGGGTGCCGACTGTGGTTCTGGCGCGTACCGACGCCGAGGCGGCAAATCTTTTGACCTCGGACATTGATGACAACGACAGGCCCTTCGTTACCGGCGAACGGACGGCTGAAGGCTTCTTCCAGGTGCGTAATGGTCTGGAGCAGGCCATATCGCGTGGAGTGGCTTATGCACCGTACGCCGATCTGGTGTGGTGTGAGACCGGAAAACCTGACATAGGTTTCGCCCGGGAATTCGCCGAGGCGATCCTGGCGGAGAATCCGAACAAGTTGCTGGCCTATAATTGTTCGCCTTCATTCAACTGGCAGAAACATCTGGATGCAGCAACGATTGCCAGCTTTCAGGATGATCTCGCGGATATGGGCTACAAATATCAGTTCATTACGCTCGCCGGTATTCACAACATGTGGTTCAACATGTTCGACCTGGCCTACGATTACGCCCGCGGAAATGGTATGCAGCACTACGTGGAGAAGGTGCAGAAACCCGAGTTCGCGGCCCGTGACAAGGGTTACACTTTCGTGTCGCACCAGCAGGAAGTCGGTGCAGGGTATTTTGATGATGTCACAACCACGATCCAGGGCGGTCTTTCCTCAGTCACCGCGCTGACCGGCTCAACAGAGGAAGAGCAGTTTTATGATAAGGAAGTTGCAAACGGTTGACGGCAAATCATGCCTGTCGATCTTGACCGGCAAAGTTACAACAGCAGGGCGGTGTGGCTAACCCACCCGCCCTCATTTCACACATACTGATTTGATAGCTGTCTCTGCGGGAGTATTGGATACAGATGATTGAATTGCTTGCGCGTTGATCAGGAATTCCGCTTAATAAGTACTTCTTCATTTAAAAGGTTGCTGGGTGTTTGTCCATCGATGTGCAGCCGTAAATTATTTAATGCATGAAAAATTTTGAGCCGGCGCAGCTCTGGGACAGCCGCTGCGGTATGCCCGGCGATCTTGAGATTCGCCAATAGTCGACCGTTGGTATCTAAAAAACGCTGCCCGGCTTTGCCTTTTTGCTCATCGGAAAGAACATCCAGCCGGACTTCAACGTCTGGACGTTCTCTCAAAAAAGGTGTCAGTTCGGCTTCGTTTAACAGTCCTTTTCCCGCATTGACAAGAATTCTGACGGAGCCTTGTGCCTCAGTGCCCAGCATGTCCAAGGCTTGACGGTCAACCCAATAGCGGGTTGTTGATGTTGTCGCTGCCAATGTTGTTACAATGTTGCTCAGTTTAAAAAGTTGCTCTTTATTGACATACTCCACATCTATTTTCTGACGATAAATTCTGGCGCGGTTTATCCGCTAAGCGTTGCAGTCGTTCTTGTTTCTGTTGATATTTAGGCCGCTCAGGGCTTCTTTGGCAGACAATGACATTTGCCCCTAAAACCAGTGCTCGCTGTACGACTGCCTCTCCGATACGTCCTAATCCCTGCACACCAAAGGTTAAGCCAATGAGTGAACGTGAAAATACACTAAGGTCATTGATATAAACCTTATCAGCAAGAACATCCACTGCGCCCTTGGTTTTTAGATCTTTGAGTAGTTGTTTTTTGAAAGCAACAGGCGTTTTAATCGTATAAGTTGCATTGCGGATTAAAGCATCTTTGTCGACGGGAATTATCTGAACAGAAAAGGGTTTCGTTTGGGAGACCTCTTTGATGGTTTCCGATATTTCTACTAATCTTGACTTCTTTTTGTGAGAAAGGCGTGCATACTCTTCTTCTAAGACGTAAATTGTTGACAATTCATGCGCCATTGCCAGTTCAATGAGATTTAACCCGACTTCGTCCAGTCCAACTATTCCAATACTGTTATTAATTCCCGCTTGGTCACATTGCCCTAACTGGTCATGATAAACGGTTGCGTCCTGTCGAATGCCGGTACGTACATATTTATCTCCTGACCCGAAGTTAAACATTTCCTCTAATTTCAACGCACGTTTAAGTAATGTGAACCAGATGATCTGTGCAACTGTTCTTGCCTGTCTTTTCCCATCAATAGTCAGTTGGGTCAGTGCTATTGCTCCAACAGAATCATGATCTTGAACATATTTTCCGTAGAGAGCATCCAGTGCCATGCAAATATTTTGTTCCGTAACAGCGACCGTTGTGAAGCCAGGAGCATTGGTAACAATTGTCCCTGTTTGTGTTGCCATATCGAAATCAATATGATGGATTGCCGATGCAAAAAGAATGAGACCTTTTAGTTGAGATTGTTCAAAGAACATCGCGTCGAAATTCGCATTGCAATATCCCAGGCAATAATCATATTTTCTTCTTCGTACGATATCATTCAACCTGGCGTTGATCCCTGGGGACCATTTGCCGTCTACTTTGACCAATTCTGACTCAGATAGAAGGATATCAAAGGAAACATCGCCAAATTGTTGTTGAAGATGGAGGATTATCTCGGGGGCCAAGGGCTCAATGACAAGAACCCATGCCTTTGTAGAGGGTACTTTCATACGGAAAAAACGTGAGTCCCTCAATATCAATAATACTTTGTATGCCTTCGGTTTTTCCTTTAGTGATAGAATAATTGACGATGTTAGGGGGGATTCTGCCATCAATTAACCTTCTCAAGTTCGCAAGGGCCTTGAATATTTTTAATTGCCTGACTTCTCGAACGGCGGCAGCAGTGTGTCCCGTAACCTTCAGGTTAGTCAGGGGAATGCCTTCATCATCGACTAGTTTGAGATACGCCCCCCCTTCGTGCTCACCGATTAGGACATCTAATCTTGCCTCAACATCAGGGTTACTTTGTAAAAAACGAATTAATGCATCTTCATCCACAAGTCCTTTGCCGGTACTGACAATTACTCGGACCGGGCTTAAAGTCTGAGTTGCGAAATTTTCCAATCCTTTTTGGTCAACCCATCCTCTTGTCCTATCAGTCGTTGCTGCTAATGTCGTGATAAGATTGGATCTCCTAAAAAAAGCATCTTTGTCTTTGGCAAAATCGATTGTCAGTGATTTAGCTAGCCAACGGGTCTGGTAATCAATCAGTTTAGTGAGCTTCTTAAGTTTCGACTGATATTTAAATCGTTCCGGGTCTCGTTGGTAAATAAGAATGTTTATCCCTAAAGTGATTGCGCGTTGTGCAACAGCCTCACCAATACGTCCTAATCCTTGTATGCCAAGAGTCAAGAGTTTTGTCAGTGAGGTGAAGGGGACTGAAAGATTACGAAGAAAGATATCCTGAGCATCAATATGTATACGCTCTCGACGTTTTTCTTTCATAAGATTGCTTAAACCGTTTGCTTCCGTATTGAAAGTGTAATGTCGCGTGAGCGAGCAATGCAGATTTATTAATGGGTATTATCTGAATAGATAGATGTTCTGTTTGGGATGTTTCTTTGATTATGGCGATCAACTCTTCTAGTCTTTCCCTGTCTTCCGAAGGCAAACCCCAAAATTCACGCTCAAGAACATAAATAGTAGAAATTTCATGTGTAATGGCAAATTCAATGAGATGCAGGCCTGTTAGCTTTAAACCAACGACACCAATGCTCCGGATAATGCCGGCTTCTTTGTTTTGGCCTATCTGGTCATGATAAACGGTAGCATGCTTACCCACGCCAGTGCGGACATATCGCTGGCTAGATCCGAACGCAAACATTTCATTGAGTTTTAATGTCCTTTGCAGTAGGCATAGCCACATGATGTGGGCCACGATTAATGGGTTTAGTTGTTGATCTGTTTCGCTTTCTAATTTGACAAACCCATCAGGTCTGTTTCCATAGTGGACGTCTTGCGAATATATGGCATCCAAGATTAAACCAATATTTTGTTCTGCAACTGTTGTTGTAGTCGGACCAGGGGCATTGGTGACCACTGTATGAAATCCTGTGGCCGCTTTAATATCAATGTTATGAGTACCCGTCGATAGCAGTAGAAATCCCTTTAATCTTGCTAATCTAAAAAAATCATGATCAAAGGTTTCATTAACATAACCAATAACATAATCATATCTTCTAACCTGAACCAAAGCCTTCAACTTGCCATGAATACCTGGAGTCCATTGCCCTGCACTTTCTACGACTTCGGATTCTGATTGTAGAATGTCAAAAGTCACATCCTGGAATTGTCGGTGAAGCTGAGCGATGATTTCTGGTCCAATGGGCTCAACGACCAGAACTCGCGCATTTGGATGAGGGACCTCCAATCGTAAAAAGCTTAATCCCGCAAGCTCTACATGGATGACGGCTAAGTTTTCCAAAACAATGCGTATCTGCTTAGGTGCTGCTGTGTCACTTAGGCGATTTAATTCTTCTACAAGAGAATTACGAAATCTTCTCGAGCCTACTCGAAATCGTGAGGGGTATGGAAAGATATCGGGATATTGACCATTGAATACTTTAACTTTTATATCTTCCCAAAACTGTGGAAAGTAAAGGTCCCCGTGTACAGTGCGAAACATATCCCTATGCTCCTGTGGGATATTCAACTCCCGCTCAAAGGTAGACGGGTTTGCGCTGTAGCGTTCTATCCCCAGTTTCATATCACCCTGGTAACGAAACAGAAATAACTGGATATTAATCAGAGATGCATTGTTTAAATAAACAACGCGGCCCCATCTGGTGAATCCAAAATGCTCTAAACCTAATGAACTCGGTAAAAACCCCATGGCGGCTAGATGCTTAATGTTCCAACCGACGCCTAACAAGACCTGTTGAACTTCTTTCTTGCCAGCCGTACGAATGTATTCAGGAACTTGAACAATGCGGCGTGATGCATAAACTCGTTTAAAGAAAATAAACTCGGAAGTGATAACAACATCTTCCGACTGTTCATCTCCCAGTTTCTTGATCAATTCATCAGTAAAATCCTTGCGTTTGAATTTCAAGTTACGATAATCAAGTGAATCCAACACCTGTCCCAGTCTATCCGTCTCATGTACTTTTAAAAAGTTTGTGATGATGCTTTTTCTGTCAGGTAGTCCTCCTCGTAGCACCTTAAAAATCAACGGAAATCCTTTGAGCCCAAAAACCAGGTCAACCGGACCAGTGCCGACATGCTGAAACTTTGCTCCTTTTTTTGTTGTTTTTCTAAGCTGCTGCAGAAGCGCAACTTTCGCTGGATGGGTAAAACCTATAAGGTCGAATATGTAGGCAGGATTTTCCTGAGGAAATAATCGCTGAATAAAACTATGGAGTTCTCGATAATATCTTGTTGAAACGGTAAATGCAGATCGTGTTGATGAAAACAGGAAGCTCCTTGTTGCTTTATATCCAACCAGTACAGCATCAATTGTTACTCCTTCAGGGCGATAAACAATGCAAAAAATAATAGGAATGAGTACGTTCTTTGTCTTGAGCTGTCCGACTATGTAGGCCCCCTTACCCCGAAATAATGCAGTTCTTAAAACCTCCAATGAAGCAAAGTCAATTATATTCTTTAATTGTTCATGAATGATATCAACGATAACATCTGTATCTTTAGAAAGCTTATCTGAAAGTGAACCTGAAAATACCGAATCATTGAAGGCAGTTAATATTATCTTTTTAATATGAGTATGCTTTTTAAATGAATAATGACTCGTTAGTTTGTCCGGATCGATTCTATTATGACCTATACCATCATTCTTGAATTCAATGGATACACCTTTCGGAGAAAAAACTTTTCGCATGACAGATGTAAAATAGGTGGTCGCTAGTTCATTTCCATATTGTTTTCTAAATCGTTTGCGCATCCGTTTCCATTTACAGCGATCATAAACATTCTTTACCAGGATCGCTTGTGCTGTGGCAACACTTTTATCTATTGCCGAACGATAGAGCTGGACTCTCAATAAGTCATCTTTCAGGCGTTTGTCCAATTCCCCTGCTACAAACAGCATAGGTGCACGTTCGGCGATATTTATGAATTCACCGTAATATTCGAGAAATTGTTCATAAATGATATCGGGTAATATGGATATTATTTTTGTCATTTAAATACCCTATCAAGAAAAGCTATCCTAAGTATAGGAAATGTCTTTGGATAACATCGGTCCAAGCGCATATAGAGAAATAATTTGTGTGTGTCTTGTCTGTTTATATGCAGTAGTATCATTATTAGACTAAAAAAATTACTCTTGGATCTGTAGGAATAGCCATTCGTCTACTCGGGCAGAGACTGTTTATGGGGCGAACTTCATAGTCTATAAGGACGCTCCTATCTAGGATGGTCAGTTGAGCAACTACTTCTAAAATAGAATATATCTGCAAGCTTAGGAATAAACAATGCCAGTCATTGATTCCAACTATTTAGAATGTAAAAGTACAGGAAGTGATGTAGAAAAAACCGTCTTCTTAAATGGCTTTAGAATGAAACATGAAAGCTGGAATATGGTTTATCCTATATTAGCCATTAGCCATGCCATAGCGTATTTCTTTTCAATAGGTATGGAGTCGGCTCATCGTCCAAGGCAAAGGTCGATCAAGTCGGACAGGTGGTGGTCGGGAAGAACCTGACCTATTCATTACTGTTGCACGTTGGCATAACTATGCAGGCTGGCAGCAGTTCTGGGAAGATTCAACTCGAACAGAAATGAAAGCCATACACTCAGTAGCGGAACAATTATCCGTTGAAGTTTTTGAAGAGCACGGCGATCAAACGATTTGAGTTTGTCCTAAAGTCTCATAATTATTTCAGATTATCATGAAATAATAAAATTTAAATACATAACCAAACACTCGACATTATTGCAGACCACATTAGACTATTCGGAGCAGCTTAGCGAAACTTTCAGCCGAACAAGGAGGCCGAAGTGATAAAGCCAAATAGTGCATTTACCGTATTCACGGTTGAGGATCTTGATAAGGCAAAAGCATTTTATTCAAACCATTTTAACTTCAGCGTTGCATTTGAAAATGAATGGTATCTGCATCTTGTATCTGAATCAGGCATTCAGGTCGGTTTCTTGTTACCCAATCAACCAACACAGCCGGAAGTATTTCATCCATCATTCAGCGGAAATGGAGTCATTTTCAGCATTGAAGTAGATGATGTGGATTCGGCGTATGCAGAAGCCAAAGATAAATCATTCAATATTGTTCTGGAACTCCGCTCAGAGGACTGGGGGCAGCGCCATTTCAGTATAAAAGATCCGAATAATATTTATTTGGATATAGTTCAGGTAATTGAGCCAACAGACGAATATCAACAGGGCTATGGAGAAACATAGAAAACTCACTGATTTGCGAAATATCGGCAAGAAAATAGCCGGACGGCTAAATGCAGTGGGCATATTCACTGAAGACGAATTGCGCGAAGTTGGCGCAGTCGAAGCTCACAGAATGATCGTAAAAGCATATCCCGAGGAAACGCTCCCTGTATGCTACTATCTATATTCGTTTCAGGGAGCACTAGATGATAAGCACTGGAATGATATTGGCATAGAGAGAAAACACGCGCTTAAAGAGAGCCTCGGCTAAGCGCTGCAATTCGTACCGCAAACCACGCGGCTGAACTGAATAATACATTTCAAGGTGACCCTCAGTGAAAAAAGGTGTCATTGGTGCGGATCATGAATTCCATGACAAGGCATTTGCACTTGGCTGGGCAGATAGATTCGTACCCAGTCCGGAGCGTCTTGCGCTGTTCAATATTATTCTCTCTGAACTGCAGGGAATGATTCCCGAAAATGGCCGTGTCGTTGAGCTTGGTATTGGACCTGGCTACATGGCGAGCCATCTCTTGGCAGCCATGCCTGCCATAGAGTACTGTGGAATAGATTATTCTATGCCAATGCTTGAAATTGCCAGCAACAGGCTGGGGCAACATTCGTCAAGAGTGACTTACACCCAGGCAGACTTGCAGCAAGATGCCTGGGAAGACATGATCGCCAGACCGGTTGATGCAGTCATCTCCACTTGGGCATTGCATGACCTGGGGAGCCAGCAGAATGTAATGTCAGTTTATGCGAAATCCGCAAAGGCCCTGGCCAGCCAGGGTATCTTGCTAAACGGTGACTTCATCAAACCGGATGGAACAATTCATGATTTCGAAGCGGGGCGTTTTCACATAGCCAGGCATTTGGACATGTTACGCCTTGCAGGCTTTGGTGAGGCTGAGTGTTTAGCGCTGTTTGAAGAAGAGATCCAGTCACCGACGCCTGCCCATAATTACGCTTGCTTCAAGGCAGTGAAATAAATATGTGCTAAATAGGATGTTTCCAGCGCGAAAATACTCGAAATGCAGTCCTGTATGCATTGAAACTGTCTGAGCCTGTTTATCGATAGTGACGATTATTGGCTGGGAAACGCTGTAGACTGAACATCGTGTGTCCTTGAAAATCTGCCTCGCAACCCGCATATCAGACCCAGGGACAAATATAGAGATGCCCATAATGATGAACTATATACCCGCTCAACAAGTCGTAGGGCCATGTTGATAAGAATTCTCGGGTCACTTGTTTTGCTGGCCAGTGTGGGTCTGGTGTCATGCCAGGCGTTCATTAATGCCCTCTAGACCGCACAGCCACAACGCTGAGCTGCGTGTCGACGCGTTGCTCAAGGCTGCACGCGACGCGCGTGATGATTTTTTGGCCTGGCGGCGCTCCAGGTTGGGCCTGCGTGGGGCGTTACTGTATGTCCTTGCAACCCCGCTGGTCTTCGCCGCGATAGTTTCGCTGGCCAAAGGTGATTTTTATGCGGCATTTGCAGCCGGGGCGGCGTTCGGGTTGATCGCAGCAGGTGCGTCACTGAATCGCCGGGGCATACTCGAGGAATTGGTCGCCCCGGAACGCCGCTTTACGCGCTCATGGCGATTGCCGCACAAGTATCTTGCTGCGTTGTCAGTGGCCGCGGGCACTATGCTTGCGGCCTATGCTGCTGTCGGTCAGGATGCATGGGTCAGCGTTACTTTTGGCTTGCTCGCTGTGCTGGGGTTGCACATGGCCTATCGGCTGCCACGACTGCAGGCAGTATTAGGCAGTTCGCATCAGTTCGTCAGTGACAAGCCCTTGCATAAGGCATTGGTTGAGGCCGAACTGCGCATCCTGGCTATTGATAAGGCAGCGCTGCGTCTCGGCAACCGGGAGCTTGAAAAGCGCCTGCAAATGATTGCCGGCCAGGGAAGGGAGATCCTCGAGCAGATCGTGGCGCGCCCAGACGAGCGGTTCCGTGCCCGTAAATTTCTCAATGTGTATCTCGAGGGAGCTGAGCGGGTGGCGAGCCGGTACAGTAAAACTCACCGCTTGGCACGAGGCGGGGAACTCGAACAGAATTTTCGCAATGTACTGGTTGAGATAGAGAGAGTCTTCGAGCGGCAGCTCAAGCAATTGGCCGAGCATGACGTTTTTGATCTGGATGTGCAGATCGATGTCTTGCGCAAGCAACTCAAACGCGAAGGGATAACTAGATAAACTCTTGCACACTACGCTACGGAGATACTTAGCCATGCAATCACCCAGTGAATCTAAGAACGGCGCCTCCGAGCCTGCCGAGCCGCAAACTCAGCCTGTAGATCCGACAGCAAGTGCTGGGACAGCGCAGACTATTGAACCGGCCAAGATTGCCGAGTTGCTGGCGGAATTGGATCTCAAGGACAGCCATTCGGTGCTGTTCTTCGGTAGTCAGGCACAAGAGCAGCTGACCACCGTTTCGGACAGCATGCTCGAGCGGGTGCGGGTCAAGGATGCGGGACCCGCCGGCGAGGCCCTCAACGACATGGTGCTGACCCTGCGCGGCTTCGATCTCAGCGGCCTCGACCCGAATCGCAAACCGGGCTTGCTTGACCGCATGCTCGGCAAGGGGCGCGACGCAGCCAAGGTCTTACAGCGCTACGAGCAGGTGCGCGACCAGATCGAGGACATCACCACGCGGCTGGAACAACATAAGACCGTTTTGCTGATCGACATCGAGTCCCTCGACCGGCTCTATGCGGCTAACCTCGATTATTTTCATAACCTGGAACTCTACATCACGGCAGGTGAGCAGAAACTTCTGGAGCTGGATGAGCAGGTCATCCCCCAGCAGGCCGCTGCTGTGGAGGAGAGTAACGATACACTGGCCGCTCAGCGCCTGCGTGATATGCGTGCGGTTCGTGACGACCTGGAGCGGCGGGTGCACGACCTGCGCCTGACCCGGCAGGTCACCATGCAGAGCCTGCCGAGTATCCGTCTGGTGCAGGAGAACGATAAGGCGCTGGTCGGCAAAATCAACTCCACGCTGGTGAATACAGTGCCACTATGGCGTCAGCAACTTGCCCAGGCCTTGACCATCCATCGCTCGCGTGAGGCGGCGGGGGCAGTGGCCAATGCATCAGATCTGACCAACGACCTGCTGCGCGCCAATGCGGACAATCTACGCCAGGCCAATGCGGAGACCCGTCGCCAGGTCGAGCGCGGTGTGTTCGACATCGAGGCGGTCAGCGCAGCCAACAAAACCCTGATCGACACGATAGAAGACAGCCTGCGCATTGCCGAAGAAGGTCGAGCCGCGAGAACCAAGGCAAATGCCGAGCTCGTTGCGCTGGAGCGGCAGTTGCGTCAGTCACTCGCGGCCGCCAGTGCGCGCGAATCACAGCAGCCGACATCTGCTTGATCAGCTGATGGGAACCATGTGTCCAGCCAGTGGTCATTTGAGAAGTAATTTTGGAGATGAAATGATGTTTGACGCGAAACGGTTGCTCGATCAGTTGGTGGGCAGTGGCGCCGCCGGTGGCTTTGCCGGCGGACTGGCCGGGGGTGTGCTGGCCAATGCACTGGCCGGGAAAAAGGGCCGAAAGCTGGCGGGATCGGCTGTGAAGCTGGGTGGAATGGCATTAGTCGGCGGTTTGGCCTACAAGGCTTGGCAGAATTACCAGCAGGGCGCCGCTCAATCGTCGACCCAACCGGCAAGTAACTTGGAACCGCCACCGGCTGGTGGGGCTTTCATGCCGGGAGAAAACGATACTACGGCTGTCCACGACTTGAGCATTTTGCTGGCTCGCTCAATGATCTCGGCGGCGAAGGCGGATGGTCAGATAGACACGCAGGAGAGTCAGGTCATACTTAACCAGATCAACGGCCTGCAGTTGCCCGCTGAGGATAAGGCCTTTCTATTCGAGGAATACGCACGTCCACTCGACATAGACGGGCTCGCGCGGGACGTCGATTCTCCTGAGCATGCTGCCGAGGTATACGCCGCCTCGGTACTGATGGTCGAACCGCCCTCCGCACCCGAAAAGATCTATCTTGACACGCTTGCGCGCTCCCTTAGGCTGGAAGCCGGATTGGTGCAGCAGATCCATGCCACGGTGGAGTCCAACCAGCTCGATTAACTTCTCTTGTTTGGCCTGCTGGCCAAATGATTAGACTAAATACGGGTCTTATTACAACGGCCTGGGTGACATATACTGCCAGTAGTTTTAATGATTGAGTCACTGGGTAAATTAATTATGCAAGAAGATGAAAAAATCGCTTCATACAAAGACCGGAGTGTTTGGCTGCGCGGCTTGTACATGCTGATCTTCCTGTTCATCATGGGACTGGTCAAGCTGGTTGCCTTTGTGGTGATCCTGTTCCAGTTTTTAACCGTACTGTTCACCTCGGAAAAGAATATAAAACTGCTTGGCTTCGGCAAAAGTTTAAGTATCTACCAGTATCAGATCATGATGTTCTTGACCTTCAACAGTGAAGAGCACCCGTTTCCCATGGGGGACTGGCCGGATGGGGGAAGCAAGGAAACTGTATTAAAAAAGCCGGTCTAAAGATATCCGGAGACGGGATAGCGCATATATCCAAAGCAGATTCTTCTCTTCCATTCATAGGCAAGTGAGATGAAGAGCCTATTTAGCTTGTGGCTTACCGGGCGTTGAGATAGGTAGTGATTTGTCATTGGCAAGCGTTCTGTCACGCAGGTGCATGCTTCACCATAGAGATCCTATTCTCCAGGCTTCTGGCTGCATTCGTTATCATATCGTGCTTTTCTGTGACCAATGCCACTGCTTAGCGATTGAAGTTTTCTATTTAGCTACATCTGGCCCTTGTCTTAATTGCCATGTCTCACCGCTTTAAGATAATTTATCGTCTTAACCATTTGTTCGGGGGAAGTTGGTCACTTTATGATACTCTTTGGCTGAATCTAGCTGGTATCAAGCATCACGATATGGCTTTTAGTAGCAATAACCCATGGATTGCTTTGTTTATGCGTATCAACAGCCCTATGATACCGTTGCTCTATCACAGTGAGCCGCTGTGGTCAATTATAAAAAACGTTCGATGATCAAGCATGAATATCGTTAAAGACAGCAGGGATCTGCCCTAGGATGCTACATGAGTAGCGCGGACGATAAATCTACAGCAGGTTTATCCCTCAAAGAGGGGCCGGTTATTTACCAGGCGGAAGATTCTCTGCTCGATGAGGATCGACTCAAGAAAGATCTGACCCTGGCAGAGCTTAATCATATTCTCAAGCTGTATCTGGCAAAGAATAATATCCGCCTCAAAGATATATCCATATTGGGTGAGTTCTCCGTTATCTTCAACGACAACAGGTTTTCCGAATGGCATGGCTTAAGTAAGGGCGAACAGAGCAATGCACTCTCAAAGATCGTTATCTTGCCTGATGTATATAATGAGCTGATTGGAAAAATTGGTGCTCTAGCGGGCGACGCACAGATCGTGAGTTCCGTAGTCAAGGATGCCTACCAGAATGCGATAGACAGCTTTTCACATGCGGCCTTTGTCCAACAAAAATACATAAGCCGTTTTCCCGGCTTCAAAATTATTATTTTTCATCGATCAAGTTCGGCAGACTCCAATTGTAGCCGTCGTAGATAACGGATTTGGAAAACGGGTAGAAAAACCCAAGAAGTCATATCTGGGTGAAGAGTATGGCGACGATTTTATCTCAAGAATTACCGAGTGGATGTTCAGCAAATTTGAAAAAGATCAAAAAAATATCAACCACAGCATTGCTTATACTGGTGGCCAAGGTATGGCCCTGAAAAAAATTGCTGTTGAATTACATCTGGATGTCGGGGTGCATTATTTTTCAACGGGCGCAGTTTTTGAGCTCAGACTAAAAAATTATTTTTGACTGGACCCGTCAAAACAACCTCTACATCTTAAGTTCCGAAAGGCGAGCGAGGTCATACTAGCGGATACTAAACAACTGGTCGTAGAACGCTGAGATAAACCTCAATCTGCGATTGGCAAGCGGTCCATTGTTCGGGGTTTTTTTTCACCTTAAAGATCCCGATGCAGCCTTCGAGTGCCGCTATAAAAAAACGCGAAACCGCATTGCTGTCGACATCGTTCCTGATGTATCCCCCTTGCTTGGCATGCTCGAAAAAGGCGGCGAATGCTTCTATCCAGCTAGCAAATATTCGGTCAATCCGATCGCGGAATCCCTCGTCCAGGGTTGACATCTCCTGCATCAGGTTATTCAGTGGGCAGCCGTGTTCAAGCATGGCATCGGGAATTCGCGATCCCAGTTCCTCCAGCAGCTTCGGAATATCCCGCACCGGGTCCTCGATATTCACTAGCGGTTCGATCCAGATCGATTCGAGCAATGGTTTGATCTGCTCTTCTAGGACGGCATAGACAATTTATGGCCTGGTGATGTAATGGAGTGGTGCATTTTTTTATGTCGCACGGGCTTCTCAAATCCAATGATGTCAATTTCAAAGAGAGGATAGCAATGATATCAACCTTACCAGTATTGGCAGGCATCATTTTCGGATTTGTTTGTTTATCGATGAGGAGACTTGCCCGCATGGGGAAAATAGACCAGCCCCAGAATCAGTGAGAAGCGGATTCATTTCTGGTTGCACAGTGGCGGTGCGCATGCATATCGACTATTCCTTGAGCTTGATCTTCAGCTGTCCTTCTTCGACGCGGATATTTTCCACACCCTTGGCGAAGCTTGCCCAAAAACCCCTCTCATCACCGAACTCTTTGACCAGATCGATGTTTTTTAATCCGCCAAGCCAGGCATTGGGTATAGGGACGCCCATGATGCTGACGCCTTTTAGGATCACCAGGGGTTTTGTGTCGCGAAAGGCCATCTCTACACCTGCCGATACACGCAGTGTCTTTCCGCCGAGGATCGGGAAGTCCTGGTCGATCGGTACCAACAGTCTGGCGCTGACCAGGTCGTCACTCAGGTCTACGGCGAGCTTTTTTGCCAGATCGCGATTATTTGCCAGCATGGCATTCAGCTCACGTTCGCTGAGGCTGACTTCACGTTTAGCGCCTATCTCATTGTAACGCTCTGCCCTCAGCCATTGTTCATCAGTTTCCTGCGGTACCTTGCCGGCATCCCGATGTGGCTCTGGCCCTGGATCATATCCCAGTGCCTTCAATTTGGTGTTGAGTGTTTGCTGTTCCTTGACGCTGAGTTCTACCGGCTTGAAATCCTTTGCATAAATATAGGTGCGCACAACCCAGTAAGTTGCCGCTGCAGTCAGTAAAATAGTGGCTAGTACAATCCATAGGATATGGATGCCGCGTAAACCGCCCTTGCGTGGAGCAGGCGCTATTTGTTGTGTTTCTGCTGTCATACTGGAATCCAAGAAGCTAGATGGTTAACCGGAGACACCTTTTTATACTCTAACTGTAAAAACCGCTGGGGTAAGAATATGGTATGCCATTATACATTGGCCTATGCAGATTGCCTCGGAGATAGGGCAAAATAGTCAGGCTGTTTTCAAAAGTCTACAAATTTAGAACAACCGAACAGAAGTTCTGCATAAAAGTGATTGAGGGCTGTTGGAATGTTGGAAATTGTAGATTATCGTCACCTGGCGCTTAGTAAATCAACGGGTCGTGTTAAGCTCAATGGTTGCGGCCCCATTCTTGATACAGTATTACTTATCTATATATACGTTCGATCCACATAAGGACAATCTTTATGCATATTGAATTCTACGGTGCGACCAGCGGAATTACCGGTTCATGTCATATCCTCCGCGCCAATGGGAAGACCCTGCTACTGGATTGCGGGCTGATCCAGGGGCGTCGCGAAGAGATGGAAAAAAATCGCAAACCCTTCCCCTTTTCACCGGATGAAATCAGTGCGGTCGTTCTGAGCCATGGTCATATCGACCATTCCGGTCGTATTCCTCTGTTGGTCAAACAGGGCTATCAAGGGCCGATCTATGCGCAGAATGCAACTGCGGATCTATGCGATATCCTGCTTCAGGATTCCGCCTTTCTGCAAGAGAAGGATGCCCAGTACGAGAACAAATGGCGTAAGCGAAAAAATAAACCTTTAATCGATCCGCTTTACACGGTTGATGACGCGCGTACGGCCTTAAGTAATGTGATCGGCCTGCGTTACAGGGAAAAGAGAGAGATCCTGCCGGGGATACATCTCCGATATCAGGACGCGGGACATATCCTTGGGTCGTGTAATGTCGAGATCTGGCTGAACGAGAACGGCAAAGAGCGAAAAATCGTTTTCAGCGGGGACCTGGGTCAGTATGACACGCCCATATTGAACGATCCGGCAGTCATCGAGCAGGCGGATCACCTGATCATCGAGAGTACCTACGGTAATCGCCGCCATCGGGACCGACAGAGCACTATCGATGAGATTGGCCAGATTATTCGTGACGCGGCCCATCAAAAAGGCAATCTGCTCATTCCTGCCTTTTCGATCGGTCGCACACAGGAAATCCTCTACTACTTTGGTCAATATTACGATGCATGGGGGCTGGACCGCTGGCAGGTTTTTCTCGACAGTCCCATGGCGATCCGGGCAAGCAAGGTCTATTGGGAGTACCCGCATCTGTATGATGAAGAGGCAACAAAGTTGCGCAAGCAGGTCAATGAGATGCCGCATCTGAGAAACCTTCAGCTCACCCAGTCACCCCAGGAGTCCATGGCCATCAACCGGATCAAGAGCGGCGCCATCATTATTTCCGCCAGTGGAATGTGTACCGGCGGCCGCATCATTCACCATCTCAAACATAATATTTCGCGTAGTGGCGCGCATATTATGATTGTCGGTTACCAGGCCAATGGTACCTTGGGTCGAGCCCTCGTTGACGGCAAACCCAGGGTCAGAATTCATGGCGATGAATACCGGGTGAAGGCAAGTATTCACACGGTTGGCGGTCTTTCGGCGCATGCAGATGTCGATGATTTGATGCGCTGGACCCGAAATTTCAAATCCAATCCCCAGGTGCATGTGGTTCATGGTGAGACCGAGTCAAAACATGATTTTCGTAACAAACTGGAATCGGAACTGAATTTGCACGCCTCAGTCCCTGGACCTGGTGATATCTTCGAACTATAAGCGCTCAAGCGCTAGGACAGCTCCGCGCATTCATAGATGTGAATATTTCACAGTATTCCTGGTAATTCCTCACTGTCAGTAAGAATTAATTTCGTCATTATTGATCCTACGCGTAAGGATTATCGCGCGTTGACCAATCCCATATCTAAATGGAATTCGGAGGAATGCAAGATGAAAAAGTTATTTACAACGGTTGTTCCCTGTTGCTTGTTTGCAATCAGTTTTACTGGTCCATCCAATGCAATGGAAAGTGAATGGGTCGAAGGTACTTGTGGAGAGCCAGTCACGCCTTATGTAGATCATTATGAGCTGGCTGTGCAAGAACACGAACATTTCGACTACGTGGATTTTATGGAGCAGGAAGAGCTCAGTGCCGATGGCAGCGTATCACCTATCTGGTAAAACTGTCTGGTCGATAGGTTGGTATATTAATTGAGTCCGATGACATATCAGAGTAACAGGATCATGTCATATCCACCCAATCGGGCCTGTAAAAAGGATCTAAGGTTGATATAGCGAGGAAAGGGGATGCGACCCTTTCCTCTTTTCTTTTTTTAGGAGTTCTTTAGCAGATATGAATTTGCGTTGTGGGACATGCATTCACAGGTGTTTCTTCATGCCACTATAGCTGAAGCTGGGGTATCTAAGTACTCTCATCAAAAATTCCATAGTGGTATGCCCCCTCTATCACGCCGCTTGTGTAGTAACCATTCAGACCCTTGAAATCCCCTTTAGCGAAATAAGCTGTCAAGTCAGGGTTCTCTCGCATCGCCTTTTTGACATTATCCACCAATTGTTCATCAGCGTTTTTGACGAGTACGCCGCGAAAACCCGCCGTTAGTGGGAAAATATCGTTGCCGCTATCGCCGCAAAATACGACGTCGCTTTTCGCGGTACCAAACTTCTCAGCGACATATTCCAGGGCTGTTTGTTTTGTTGCACTTGCCGGTAGAAAATCGAGCAGTCCCTTCCCGTCCTGTGAATCGAAACTGTAAACGATGACTTCATCGAACATGCCTTTAACCAATTTGTCGACCTGTCTTAAAATCTCGTCATTGTTATCATGCTCGACATAATAGCTCTGTTTGAACTGGTTCAGATGTTCGCTTTCCTGTTCTTGCATGCCTTGGATTCCGGCGACTGCATTTTTTATGGCGGTGGCGCTCCATCTCGGACTCGACCTTTTTACATGCGCGACCCAACCGTCATCAAATTTCCACTCGCCATTCTCATACTTGCGTATCGATGTGCCGACATCACCACATAGAATATCTGGATACCTGACCCCAAACTGTTGTATCGCATTTTCGGTAAGATTCAGATTTCTTCCTGTGACGTAAACCACAAGGATATCCTGTTTCTTTGTCAGTTCATTAAACAGTTTTATGGCGTCACTGTCGCTCTGCCATCTGCCATTTGGGAGCAGTGTTCTGTCAAGGTCGGTAGCCAGTATTTTCATGGTCTTCTCTCGGGTAAAGTCGGTTCGGGTACACTATCGATACGAGGTTATATAGTCTTCACAGTTCCCGCCTGTATGTGTGACACTAAAAGCGAAACTGGATAAGTCGGCGTTGAGTGTCGCGGTACAATCATGATTTTTCCAGGTCAGATGCAAGCGGTTTTGATCAGAATCGTGTATCTCGAGTTCACCGTCAAACGCAGGTGATTTATTCCGTAGCCGCATCAGTTCCAATTGGTCCCGTACCACTATGCGTGAAAGCCCCTGCTCAATGTCGCTGTTATCGAGGGTGGTGCGGTTGATCTCTTTATGGCCGCCAGCGCCGCCTTTATCAGCGGCTGCATAATCGTTTCTACCAGCAAACAGATCCAGATACCATACTTGCGGTACACCCGGCATGAACATTTGAATGGCCCTGGCTAGCCGCAACTTTCGTTCATCTTCTCCTAGTGCGCTGAAGAAAGTTGCGTTAATCTGATAGTATGAAATCTTTTTGCCATCTGGACCATACAGGTTCTTTACTCTCCCGCCTCTGTCCATGATTGTATCGATGACCAAGTCGATCTGTTGATCGCTTAACAAACCTTCGTTTTCGACACCGTCTTTTTCCTTGCCTCTCAGGTCTAAAACTGGAATGCCGTCATGACAGCCAAGCATGTTGATCGTTTCGATGTTGTTTTCCTGTATCTCTCGAATCCAATCTAATAGATGCCTGTTTATGCCGCGGTCCAGTGCATCAATGACCAGGCCGGGAAAGAAAAAGTCGTAGATTGGGAAACCTTTTGATGCGACCTCTTCATGTAGGCCGGTTCCATATTCGGTGTGTATCTCAGGGAGCAGAATCAAGTCATATTTATCCGCTATTTGCTTCAGCCTGCCTAGATACTCCCAGGTACCGGGTCTGTTGAAGAAATTTATCTCACCCGGTTCCTTGTGCAAATATGCAAATGCATCCAGCCTGACAAGCCTTCCGCCATGTTCGTGCAACTTCTTGAGGGTTTCGTCGTAAAATTCCCAGACTTCTTCTGACTGGGCATTCAAGTCCATTTGCCCTAAATATTTTCGATTCTGCTCAACTAATGTGACAATATCATCTTTGTGATGGCTGAATTCGCCTAGATCAACTTCACTGAGATCGCGCTTGGCATTCAGCATGTCATTGACAATGACAGCGATTTGTTCAGCATCATCATGGGTCAGTTCTTCGATACCTAAGGCATGTAACAGGTCATGAGAGGCGACCTCCTGGTAAGCCACTTCCTGATAGAAGGTGTTCCAATAGGGTCTGTCGGTACCGTCCGGGAAGCGTACCTTCAGTATGGGAAGATCGGGCTTACGCATGAAGAGCTTTTCGAGGTGATGTTCATGGGGCATGACATGACCGTCAGGGCTCAACTCGCCGTGAGAATCCCAAAATTCATTCCAATCAATAAAGAAATTCTTGTACTTTGATTTATCCCCATTCCTCAATAGATCCTGAAACTGGGGCGAGCCGACGGAGAGGTGATTCAGGACCAGATCGAATTTAAACATGACATTGAGCTCATGGAGTTGCTCGAGATCTTCCCGAGAAACCAGCTCATCATTCAGATCGTAATCGATAATCGAAAATCCTCGATCCAAATCGCTATTAAAAACAGTCGGCAGTATATAGAACAAAGAAAAGACATCTTTGAACTCAGGTCTTTTGAGCATCTGAACAATATCTGACAGGTTACGACCTATACTGTCGGGGTATGCGTTAAACATTACGCCTTTTGGCATTTGATTTTGCATCGATACGGCATCCGAATTCATAAAACGCGCTCATTCATATTGGTTTTGTACAAGGACGGGTCTCCAGTCAGTTTGGCAGCACCGTCTGCGTGATCGGGGGAGGAAGCTATTCTAGTGATAAAAAGGGGTCTTGAAAAACATTTTCTGGCTGATATTTTAAGGTTGTTGCAGGAACTAATATCTTGATAGGCGGGTTTTAGATGGGCATTGCAAGGGAGTAATCTGCTGTCGTTGACCGACTAGGATAGTTTTCCTAAAGTCGATAATTAGCCTCTGGCTCTTCAGCTGAGATCAACGGGATTGGCTGTTCAACCATCGCCCGAAAACATTTTATAGTAGTCCGAAGCATCAAATAT
Organism: uncultured Gammaproteobacteria bacterium; assembly: GCA_963797085.1. Lineage (GTDB taxonomy): Bacteria > Pseudomonadota > Gammaproteobacteria > Chromatiales > Chromatiaceae > JASJBU01. The sequence goes on along the minus strand of CAWCOA010000026.1, from coordinate 4,357 downwards.
TGCTTCTATTGACTTAATGGTTCCGCCTGCGACGACGAACAACATGGCAACAGTGTGAGGAGAATAGCCGTCCAGGCTGATTGCGGTATCCAGGATAGTGATGGCTTCATTACCGTTAACCAGACATTTTCGAATATCGAGCCGCTCGAGAATTGGACCCACCAGGGAAATATTCTTGATAAAACGGTCTGCGTCTTCGTAAACGCCAATGGGGCTTGTGTAACTGAATCCTCTGTCTGCAAGGAAGTTACGCGCCAGGTCGAAATCCCGATCAGCAATTGCAGAAAGATAAGAAGTAACTATTTCCCCAGTTTCACTCATCGTCGGCCTTGTTGTTAAGATAATCCTTGAAACCTTTTCGATACTTCTCGAATCATACAACTGGCTACCCACTATGTCATGCGGGATTAACCCAGAAAGCCAGAGATGGGTTCTATAGCTCTCTGTACTTCACACTATGGGTGACTAGATACATGCGAATAATTCACCATTAGTTGGAGGGTTATCTGGTGGCGCTGCAGGCAGGTCAAGTGGCTGCGTCTGGCGCAATGAAAGGCTAAATGCTATTCCTCCTTGGTGCCTCGCTCCTACAGCAATGCAAAGTGGTGGATTATCTCGGTGTCTCAGGAAGGTCCAAATTTATGGGATCCGTCTTAAAGAGAAGCCAGTAGTGTACGATAACATAGCCGGCAATGGCCTGCCTGCAACTGTTTGATTCAGGATAGGTATCATTGTCAACCACGAGATGATCTAATATTTTCTGATCATGAAGGTTAGGGCGTGAGACCGGTCGATTGAGTGGGTGACGAAGATGTTATATGCGGTAATCCAGCGGATATCTGGTGAATTTAGGATGTATGGCTTCATTCGGAATTGGTACGCTAGCTATCCGTGATGTCGGGGATAATGCAGTTGCCGTATAGCCTCTTCAGCCGACAGAGTTCGCTGTCGAAGCTATTTGGAGCGAGGATTTCATGCTTATTATCCCAGATGGTTCAAACAGTCCAGGGTGATTCTGTTTCTTCCTGGTTGCTATACAATCTTATAAAATCTATTGGACTCCCCGGATCTACCAATGAAAGGTGAGAGTATTCGAGTCACCGGTATCGTGCAAGGGGTGGGATTCAGGCCAACCGTGTGGCGGCTGGCCAATGAGTGCGGGATAGTCGGGCAGGTGTTGAACGACACTGATGGGGTGCTGATTCATGCGTGGGCAAGCCAGGGTACACTGGATGTTTTCGCAAGGCGCCTGCAAAATGAACAGCCGCCATTATCGCGCATCGAAGCAATCGCGCGTAGCGCTTTGGGGGATGCTGAAAATGCCCCGAATGACTTTCAGATCGTTCTCAGCCAAAAGGGCCGCGTTCACACAAATGTTGCAGCGGATGCCGCGACCTGTCCCGAGTGCCTGGCTGAGGTTTTAGATCCGGCCAATCGTCGCTATCGCTACCCATTTACCAACTGCACCCATTGCGGTCCCCGACTCTCTATCGTCAAGGCCATACCCTATGACCGCGCAAATACCAGCATGGCGTCCTTTCCGATGTGCGCGCAGTGCCGGGCAGAATACGAAGATCCTGCCAATCGTCGTTTTCATGCCCAACCCAATGCCTGTGCCGACTGTGGTCCGGTAGTGTGGCTCGAGGACGGTGATGGAAACCGGCTTTCTCCGCATGCAGGGACTGATGCGATTGAGACTGCGGCAAGACTGATTCGTCAGGGGCAAATCGTTGCGGTCAAGGGTATCGGAGGGATACATCTGGCCTGTGATGCGAGCAATGAAGTTGCAGTCAATAAATTGCGTAAACGCAAGCATCGGTACCACAAGGCGCTTGCCCTGATGGCCCGGGATATCGGCATGGTATCGCGTTTTTCAGAAGTCAATCCGGCAGAGGAAGGATTGCTACGAGATAATGCCGCGCCCATCGTTGTCTTGAAAAAAAAGGGTGAGGAACTAGCCTCCGGTGTTGCGCCAGGGCAGAACACCTTGGGTTTCATGTTGCCATACACCCCATTACATCACCTGTTAATGCAGGGTATGGAAGAGCCGGTGGTTTTGACCTCCGGAAACCGCAGTGACGAACCGCAAACCATCAGCAATCGGGATGCCCATCAACGCCTTGAGCAGATCGCCGACTGCTACTTGCTGCATGATCGCGATATCGTTAATCGTCTGGACGATTCAGTGCTGCGTGTTGTCGATGAAAAACCACGATTCCTGCGCCGTGCGCGCGGCTATGCGCCTCAACCGATCTTGTTGCACGACGATTTTTCCAAGGCGGATTCTATCCTGGCAATGGGCGGTGAACTGAAGAATACGTTCTGCCTACTCAAAGACGGTAAGGCACTCCTGTCACAGCACATGGGCGATCTGGAAGACGTGGCAACCCACCAGGACTACCATCAGAATTTGCGGCTCTATCGACAACTCTTCGATTTCCAGCCGGCGATGGTTGTCGTAGATAAACACTCCGGCTACTTATCGACCCAGTTGGGTAGGGCAATTGCCGTCGAGGAGGGTGCAAGACTTATCGAGGTTCAACACCATCATGCCCATATTGTGGGCTGTATGGCGGAACATGGCCTGCCGTTGAAGAGCGAAAAGGTGTTGGGGGTCGCGCTGGACGGGTTGGGCTATGGTATGGACGGCACCCTCTGGGGCGGTGAATTCCTTCTTGTGGACTATCAAGGTTTTGAGCGCATCGCAAAGTTTCAACCCCTACCCATGTTGGGGGGCGTGCAGGCCATTCATGAACCTTGGCGAAACACCTTAGCGCATTTAATGGTTACGTTGGATTGGAGTTTGATTACTGAAACGTACGCGAATCTGGAGCTGGTGCATTTTCTGAATGGCAAGCCACTGCATGTATTCCGAACCATGCTCGATAAAGGAATCAATAGTCCTCTGACTTCATCCGCAGGACGACTGTTCGATGCGGTGGCTGCTGCAGTCGGTGTCTGTCGGGAGTCGGTCGGTTTCGAAGGTCAGGCTGCGATCGAGCTGGAAGCGCTGGCTACATGTGCATTTCAGTCAGCAGGCCGGATCGGCCTATGGATTTAAATTTTGTGATAATTGCCTGAATTGGACGCCTCTGTGGTTGGCCTTGTTACAAGATCTTGCGGAAGGTGTATCGCCGGGCATTATTGCCGCCCGTTTCCATCATGCCATCGCAACTGCAGTTTCCACTATAGTGAGCCGGTTGTGCGATCAATATGGGCCACAGACCGTAGTATTGAGTGGTGGTGTTTTTCAGAACTGTTTATTGTTGGAACAGACCAGCCATTTGTTGCGTGATCAAGGTTTAAACGTGATTTCGCCGACAGCAACACCGGCCAATGATGGTGGGATTTCACTTGGGCAGGCAGTGGTTGCTTTTGCGTCTTCTGCTGGTTGAGGGAAACTTGGCAGTATTCCATGAGTAAATCCCCCAGTGCATCCTGCACTTTAGTACACTTTAGCCAGGATGCGCTGGATGGCCACTCAGATAGTGTTCACTAAAATTACTTTAAGCGCCTTCAAAAATGGGTATGGAAGATATTCTGTGTTCCAGTTCCCATCTTGCCAAGACTAGAGTCTCAGTTTCTATTTCCTACTTGCCCAACGCTAAAAAATTAAGAATTCGTTAAGAATCGATTCCTATAGTCCAGTTCATGGAGCATCCTGGTTGGCGAGCCTTTCGATAACATTGCATCGAGTCTCTGATTAAGAGGAGATGATTAAGTGTCTTTCCTTTTTCCTTGTTTATTCATAGTCAATATAAGCGTCTATCACTATGAATGCGTAAAGCCAAATCCAACAAAGGTGTTTTTCATTTAATTGTCGAATTCCGGTCGGATGAACTTTTATGAGAGGTAGATGATGAATACTTATGCTCAATGTAGAAAATATTTTTCTTATATCACATTGGTTCTGGTAACTTTTGGCTTTTTCACACAAGCCAATGCACAGAATTGTGTGACCAGCTGTCTTAGTGTTTACAGTTTTAACATGATAGACCGAGGTAATGCCATTCGTGGCACAGTTAAACTCAGTGATGAGGCCGGGTCTGCCGGTGGAGCGCGCAGTGCTGTAGTTCACGGGCTGTGGACACGACCTGATGGTTCGAGCTTTATGCAATATGCCCGTATCGGTACACGATTGCGTGCTGACTTCAATTTGGGTACGGGCGGTGCTCCAGGTGTTTACTCGCTAGAAGTGATCGATGTCACAAAGAATGGCTATTCATTTGACCCGAGTGGCAATGTTGGATTGATCTCCAGTATCAGTGTAGGCGATATGCTTAATCAGCTGCCTGTCGCGGTCTTGAACAGTGACATCACAAGTGGTGCGGCCCCGTTGATCATCAATTTCGATTCC
>CAWCOA010000025.1:0-149875 GCA_963797085.1 uncultured Gammaproteobacteria bacterium | reverse complement strand
TCTCGGCGTCACCACAGTCCGCAGTCTTCATCCCTCCATCCTCCCTCAGCAAGATCCCCCCCGGAGGCCTCCACTATTACGAGCACCTCATCCTCGCTGATCCGATGAGACGACTCTGGCGCTGCGGGCAGGATCTTCCAGGTCTTTGCCTGCCAACTGCCATCGTTCTGCCGGGATAGGTCGAAGATTTTGCCCCAACTTATGCCTAAATGAGATAGGCCCATCACGGCGATATAGCGTTCTCCGAGTTTGTGGATCGCATTGACATTGCCATGGCGAACAATCTCAGAACTGCCGTCTTCCTTGATGAAGGCCAACTCGCCTCCCCATTCTCCGCGATTGGAACCGACAAGCCAGCCGCCTTCCACACGAATGCCGGCTTCGGAGTGCGAAGGACGATTTCTCCTCGCTTTTCTGGGTTCTTGCCTGGCAGATTGGGGCCTTCCTGCTCATTCGCGGACCCCGAGTGCGACCCCTCTGGTGCGTAGCGAACGTCCGCCAGCTGTGACTGTACAATAGGCTGTCCGAGAATGTCTGGCGAACTCTTTGGAGGTGCTTTCGGGGGCTCGATGTAACATCTGCGGTTGCTGTCCAACCACAGAACTTCGTAGTCAAAGAACTCCCTTCCGAAGTACCGCTGCGGGTACTTGCTATCATAGTTCTCACCGGTGTCGATTTTTTCGAGCGCGGTGGTGGCGGCGCTTCGCACCCGGGGATACCAGTGGTGTTCCGCGAGCCAGGCCAGAGCCGGCCTGGCTTCGCGAACATGCATCCGTCCGAGGGATTCCGTCAGCACCCAGGTCAAGCGAACGTCCATCTCATCGGCCTGCAGTAAGGCGATCATCTCATCGGCCGAATCGCAATACTGGATGTAGCCGAGTGCCCGGCCAGCGGCATTGCGAACTGCCGGGTTATGATCTTCCATGGCCGCGAGAACGGCGGGACCGGCGTCGGCAGCGACCGGCCCTAAGGTCGCAATCTTTTTTAGAATGGAAGTCTTTTTAAAGGCGCCTGAAGCCTCGCTCAGCCAACGCGTCAGCACTTCCGTGGAGGTCTTTGCGGCAATGCCGACCAATGCCCGGTCGACCGCGTCGCTCAGCTCCGGCCTGGTGGCGCGAAGCTCAAGCAGGTCAGCTTCGGCTGTCGTACCGTGTGGACCAAGGGCGGCGATCATATGCAGCACACCGCGAGCAGTTTCCTCTGGCGTGGATTCGTCCGTTGCGATGGCCGACAGCCCATCCGTATACATGGCTTTTTCTTCCGAGAAGTCGCGGATCAGGAGGGCGAGGGACTGGTGATTTTCGGCTTCGCATTGCTCTCACACCTGCCACTTCAAGAACATAGGGAATAGCGCGCTCCCCGGACAGCTTGACCGCATAGGCTTCCTGGTTATAGGGCTTGCTCCTCGAGACAAGGTAGCGGTATACCGCCTCCTTGGCAGCTTCCGGGCTATCGATGCGCCCGAGCGCGGCCGGAAGCCAATGGACACCGCGGTCGAGTCCCTCGATGATTTGCGGCAGGTGGCGAGGTTCGATGGATTCGATCTCACGCAGTGCCGCGCCGGCCATATTCGTGACTTCGACGTCCGGATCGGCGAGCAAATCGACCAGTGACGGTACGACCGCATCCCCATAGTCCGCGAGCTTATGGATTATCCGCTCCACGGGCGACGGCAGACCGGATATCGGCTCGTTCGCCTTGACGTACTCATACAGGCTCCGGACGCAATGATCCGGCGTTCCGCAGTCGACCCGGCTTTGCTCCTGCCGTGCAAGAACACGGTCGGGGAAAAGACACAGAATCATGCAGGCGGCGGCTACTGCAAACTGGATGTTCATAGTGATCCCTCGGGCATGCGTTTCTTGCGTACTTGCAAGCATAGGAGTCCAGGTGCAGGAGATTCTTGGCACTGGTTAACGCTGGCGATGGTTTACTGCCGCAGAAGTGTTCTTACTAGTTTTGTCACGGGGACTCTCTTGCCGCGGTTGGCTTCCAACATGCCATAGATTACTTCAACCGGCACTGGATCGGGAGATAGCGTATACTTTAAAGCACATTTTTTACCGGCGAGGTACCGAATAGGATACCGCACCGACTTGTGGGTACACCCTCGAGGTGGACACGAGGGCGAATTATAGACGTTGGTTGAGATTCCGATTCTAGACTTCGCCTGCGGTTGTTCTTGCTGCGGCAGCGGAGAAGCGGCATTTATCCAAGCTACGCGCCTCTGTTTTGCATGAAACGTCGAAGCTGTGGTCCGCAATTATTCCCCGACCGCACAACTCTGGATTCGTTACGTGTGCGCATCGGAGATGTTGTGGACAATCTGCTGCTTGAACGTCTGCGAGCGGCAGTGAGTATCGGTAATCGTTGCAGGACATGCAGTTTAGTTTTGAGGGAAGGAGTGAAATATTGTACCAAATGTGGTGCGTCTGTGGTCAGGAAATGGTCTATTCTGGCATACTGACAGTCATCAACAAACGTCGGCTTAGAGGCACCACCTGTAATCATGACTATCCGGCCTAGTTACTTGTAATAGATCAGTTTCAGTGACAGAGTAGCACCATGGATATTGACGATATCGACGCTTCGCGTGACCCATTACAGCACGTACTCACACTGGTCTCGGCTGCACTCGGCCTGGTTCTGATCGGTTTCGGCATCTGGGCGCTGGCAGGTGCCATATACGTCACATGGGGGTTATTCAAAGATCCCGACAGCATCAGCTACTTCGCGAAATATTTTCTAGAGACGGCCAAGGTCACAGCCGAGTTGTCGAACAGCGGCGAGGGACTTGCACATCTGCTGTCATGGTTCTCAGTGGTTCTGTTGTTACTAGTGCTCGGCAAACTAGGAGACTGGTGCATCACCTCTGGTACGCAGCTATTGACGCTTGGAAAAACCCGTCGCGTTGGCTGAGAGCAAAGGTCAGGTCAGAAGCCACATCAGAAAGTCTGCGTACATCAGAGACGATGGTACTGTCAAGTTATTGATTCCAAGGTCTACGATCTAATCTGCATAGACAGACGTTTGCTTTCAGGCTGTTTCTTGGACACACGTCATCTCATTCCAGACATCAAACGCCCTATCGCGGAACAACCGATAATGTCTAGCTTTCAAAAGATGGCGGCCAACTCAGAACAGGTTGTTGATGGGTCCATGGGCGGAAAGAAATCGCTGCGCATGACAGGCTGATTTAAATTTTCGCATTTGCCGTTCCCTCTGCCTAGTCGGCTGATGGGAAATCTCGGCCCGATTATTCTCCCATTTGCCCTGCTTGTGCTCGACGTCAGGTATGATCTCTTTCTTTGCCGCTCCATAACTCCTCAATTTATCCGTCACGACCATCCTTGGCGAGTAGCGCATGCCTTTCAATAGCTTACAAAAGAAGCGTTTGGCTGCACACTTATCGCGATGCTTCTGTACAAGGATATCCAGTACATCACCATCCTGATCGACTGCACGCCAAAGATAATGCAGTTCGCCCTGAATTTTGATAAACACCTCATCAAGGAACCACGTATCACCGAGTGTTCCCTGTTGATGCCGTATTTTATTGGCGTATCCCTGACCGAATTTCAGACACCATTGGCGAATAGCCTTATAGGTGACAACAATACCCCTAGCGGCAAGGATTTCTTCGACACCACGAAAGCTCAGCGCAAAGCGGAAGTATAACCACACCGAATGGCTAATGATTTCAGCGAGGTATCGATAACCTGAATAAGGATTTGGCGTCATTTTCATCGGGTGATTATACTATTCAGCACTTTGTATCCGAGATCAACTTGACAGTACCACTCGGGGCATTAACGACCCTCATCACAGCGTGCAGGGCGACTAATCAGGGCGTGTTTTCTTCGTCACCGCTTTCCGTGGCGTCTGTAAGGCGTGCTCCAACTCCCGCACTTTCGACCGCAATGCCTCCTCTTGGTCAGCCTGTTTTTTCTCTTGTGCTTCACACTGCTTTTCCTGTTGCCGGAGCCGTTCATGGAGTGCGGCTTCACGCGACTCGGCTAATCCCAAGGCCTGTTGTGCAGCCACTTTCTCGCGGTTTTCCGCCTCGACCTTGAGTTGCAGGTTTTCCACGCGTAACTCGACGGCTTGCCGCTGGTCATCCAGTCGCTCAATCCGCTCTTCCAGCACCTGAACCTGACCTTCCAGGGCGGATCGTTTGCTATTCAATGCGGCGACCGCATCCCGTGACTGGAGCAGGGCGGTCTCCTAGTGTTTGTTGCTTTTCATGGGCCACTGACAGTTCCTTGGCATGGGCCTGTTGCAACTCTTGCTGTGTCTGTCGGAGCCGATCGATCTCCTGGTGTAACCGATTCTCAGTCTGTTCGGAGCGAGCACGCTCCTGGTCCACCTGAGACTCGGCCGCCTTGATCTTCTCCTCCGTGACGGCCTGTAAGCGTTCGAATTCGCTCGCCTGGTGTTGGAGTTTTTCTTCAAGCCGTTTACGCTGCTGCTCCCCATCGGCGCGCCGTTCTCGTTCACTCTGCAGCAGACCTTCCAGGTAGTGAGCCTGCTTCGCCGCAGCCTCGATGTCGTTGTGGAGTGTCTCCATCCGCTCCAGGGCCGCCTGGCGGTCCAGTTGCGCCTTTTCCACCCGGGCATTGGCATCGCTCTCTTTTTGGGCCAGTTGGCGCTGTTTCTCCTGATAGGTGGCTTCGGCGTGCGCCAATGCCGCATCCCACACCCCCTTGATCGCCTCGAACAAAGGCTGGGGGATATCCGGGCGCGAGCGCAGCGTCAGGATGCGGCCTCCCAGGTCGATCCAATAGTCCCGGAGGGCATCGCCGATGGTGGTGTTGCTCGGCTGGCCCTCGATCATCTCGCGGATCTTGGACTGGGAAGGGCGGATGCCTTCCATCAGCAGTTCATCCGCCAGTTCGAAGACCCGTTGGTGCGTGCTCATGGTGATACCTCGTTCATATCGATTTCTTACGCCAAGTAGCGGGCAGGGTAGGGGTTTCTACACTAGCTCCCGCCCGCTTCCTCTGTCCGTTTCCCTCTGTATGGGTGTGTTATCACATCCGTCCCTCATCGGTCATGCGCGGCCGTATACTTACACCCAGCGGGGTCATCCTGCGGTGTGACAAGACCGGAGATGTCGGCTCGATCCGGCCTGCGTGGCGTGAGCCGGGCCGCTTCAGCGCGTCTGCAAAGAAAATAGCAGTTGATGAATTATATAACACTATAATAGTAGTACATGTTTGATGATAAACAACATTATTTATATTTAATAAACGTGATAACTCTAATTATCACGTATAATTATGCTATATTTATCGAAACTGAATGACTGAGAGGCGGGGGAGGGTGAGACAGGCCGCTCGCGGGCGCTTGCGCCGGGAAAAACTGACTTTGGTTGGGTTGCCACGCGACAATCGGTCACACAACCGTTGGCTGCTGATGCAGGTGACGGGTATCTGGCGTGAATCTGACCCTCTATTATATGACACGACGCGTGCTTTGCCAGCCGAAACCGGAATGCTCATGACTCGGTCAGATTGAGACAACCGATGACAAACTCAGAGATGGCTATCTCCCACATGCCCAGCTCAATCCCTTGGAGGAGGGCATCGATGTCGCCGCGTTGGACGGGCATGCCGGTGTGTTGCGGGATCGCCTGCGGCCCAACCTGCTGCAGGTGGATACCGATGCGGCAGCGGTGGGGCTGTGGCTGGCCAGCTGCAACACCGCCACCACGCGCCGGCGCTATGCCCGAGAAGCGGATCGGCTGCTGCGCTGGTGTTGGAGTGTGCGACACAAGCCCCTGAGCTCGTTGCTGACGCCGGATTATCTCGCCTATCAGCAGTTCCTGCTGGATCCGCCGGCGAGCTGGTGCATGCCGGCGAATCATAAATACAGTCGTCGCTCAGGCCAATGGCGACCTTTTACCTCGGCCCGCTCGGAGTCGAGTGTGCATCAGAGCCTGGTGGTGATCAACGCCTTGCTGAGTTTCCTGACTGAGCGGGGCTATCTCTCGGTGAATCCCCTGATCGAAGGCATTTCGACGGCCACAGATCAGCCACCATCGCGAGGCCTTTTTTGCCGAGGAACAGGCGGCGCTCTGGCAGGCCATCGAAGACCTGCCGCGAAAGACGCCGCGCCAGATCGATGACTATGAGCGCAAGCGCTGGTTGTTACGGCTGTTGCTGGTTACCGGGATGCGGTTGTTTGAGGTGGCCAGTCATACCATGGGCAGTTTGCGGGAACACGAACTGCCGGACGGGCGGGTCGTCTGGCGGCTCATATCAAAGGTAAAGGCGGGCGGCAGGACTGGGTGCCGGTCACCCCGTCAACTGCTCGAGGACCTCAAACGCTATCGCCTGCACCTCGGGCTGGCGCCCTATCCGATGCGGGGCGATCCCCAGGATGAGGCCTTTCCGCTGGTGGCGAGCATCAAAGGCAAGCGGCCCATTAAGCCCTATCGGATCTATGAGTTGGTGAAGGCCGTGTTTAAAGCGGCGTCAGAACAGCTGAAAGCGTCGAACCCAGCCCGGGCCGCCAAGTTGGCCCAGGCGGTGCCCCATCTCACCCGCCATACCGCCATTACCAATGTGGGACGCCATGCCGATGTCAGACTGACCCAGCGATTTGCCCGGCATAAGGACATCAACACCACGATGCTGTATGTGTCCCATGAGGACGGGGCCCTGCATGAGGCGGTGGCGAGGACGGATCAGCGGGAAAATGACTGACCAGTAATCATTCGATTGTAAGCCTCAACTCAGGCAAGACACAAAGGCATTGTGGCACATGCAATGGGTGCTAAGCTGTTGATATACAATTGCGGATTAGTTATTTGAACGCACGGGGAGATATAATGGACACTCTAATTTTTATCCATAATACGAATCGCAAATGTCTGATTTCAACCCGGATACAAGGCTAGAATCCTTTTAGACAGAACCCGGAAATAATCCATGACCGAACTGGCCAAGCGTAACGCTACCTACGAGGATATCATCGCCCTCCCGGAAAACCAGGTAGGAGAGATCCTCTACGGTCATCTGCACACCCACTCATGCCTTGCACCGAAACATGCGCTCGCTTATTCCGCGCTGGGGTTCTCCCTTGGCGGCCCCTTCAGCGCGGGTGTCGGTGGTCCAGGCGGCTGGTGGATTCTTGACGGGCCGGAGCTTCACCTGGGCCAGGACGTCATCGTTCCTGACCTCGCCGGCTGGCGGCGGGAACCCATGCCGGAACTGCCCGAAACCGCCTGGTTCGAACTCCCGCCTGATTGGGCCTGTGAGATCCTCTCCCCCTCCACGGCCCGTACTGACCGTGCCCTGAAGATGCCGATTTATGCCCGGGAAGGCGTGCCCCATCTCTGGCTGATAGACCCGGACGCACGCACCCTGGAGGTGTACCATTTACAGGATGACGGTCACTGGTTGCTGCTCGAAACGCTCAAGGAAGAAGATTCCATCAGGCAACCGCCGTTCGAGGCGATTAGTTTTTCGTTGGGAAGTCTTTGGGCGTAGACAGTTCTTCCCAATAACGCATATCGCAGATACTCAAGCCCGGTAGGGTCGAGAGCTGGCGCGATAATAATTGCGGAGGACACGGCTATATAATCTACTGTAGGCATCGGAAATCGATTATGACCGTTCGAAGAACCTCTAAAAAAACCTCGGGAAATTTGGGCGCGCCTTACCTACGGCGTATCAGCAGCATCCCGGAGCGGATGTCCCATTCGGATTTCCCGTTTAGCATTTCAGCGTTTGAGCACGGAATAAATCTCGAGTTGGCTACGCCAGTTACGTTCTTCGTCGGAGAAAACGGAAGTGGTAAATCTACGCTTCTGGAGGCGCTGGCCGAGATTTGTGGCTTTAACCCAGAGGGTGGAAACCGAGATCACTACAGGGAAGCTCGTGAGGACCGTTCCGATCTCGCCCAGGCGTTAAGGCTTTCATGGATGCCAAAGATGACCGAGGGATTTTTTATGCGTGCCGAGAGCTTCTATAATTTTGCAAGCTACCTTGACGGCGTGTCCGACTTTAGAGCCTATGGAGGCCGGTCATTGCACCATCAATCCCACGGTGAGTCCTTCCTTGCGCTTTTCCAAAATAGGTTTGAACACGGGCTGTACATTCTCGACGAGCCGGAGGCTGCACTATCACCCCAACGTCAACTCGCCTTCCTGAAGATCATCCATGATCTGGAGGTGCCCCGACATGCGCAGTTTCTGATTGCCTCCCATTCACCAATACTTCTAGCCTATCCGGGCGCAACCCTGTACCAGTTTGAGGAAGGGGGAATCCGCGAAATAGGCTATCAAGAAACAGAGCATTATTTGGTGACAAAAAACTTTCTCAATGGCCCAGAGCGGTTTCTTCGTTACTTATTCTCCGAAGAAAATGAGGCCGATGCCTAAAAGGGGATCAACCTGACGCTTTACAGCAGGGTAAGTAGAGTCTTCTCAGTAAGCACGACACAAAGGCATTGTGGTGCATGCAATGGGTGGGTACTGTCAACTTCAGGCTAAATCGGCGAAACTGGGGTTACCGGACAATTTAAGTCAAAACTGCCGCTAAGGAATGCACTGTAAATCAATAGGGCACATGTTTTCGTTTTCGCAACCTATTGATATATCTTGAGATCATGCTTTTTCACCGTTTCAAGTTCGAATCTTGTCACCACCCGAAAATGGACTTTTTTGGATGTTATGCAAAAATACCCTGAGTCAGAGACTCTTATTGATATTAAGAAACATTTGTTATGGCATTAGCACCCACTACAGTCACCGTGTTGCCAGAAGAATATTTGCAAGGTGAACATTCTTCTGATGTAAAGCATGAGTATGATAACGGCTATGTTTTTGCCATGGTCGGCGCTAGTCGAGCGCATAACCTCATCGCATTAACGGTGGCCTCTGAGATGAAACAGCATCTAAAAGGCAAGCCCTGTCGTTCCTATATGTCGGACATGAAAGTGCGCATTCAAACCAAAGGGAATGACTTATTTTATTACCCTGATGTCATGGTTTCCTGTGATGATCAACCACCGAGCGAATACTATGAAGAGAAGCCCGTGTTGATTGTCGAGGTGCTTTCTCCTTCTACCGAAACGCGAGACAAGCTGGAAAAGCTCGCCGCCTACAGCAGTATTTCCTCGTTGCTTGAATACTTCACTATTGCTCAGGATCGAGTTGAAATTGGACGCTACACAATGGCTGAGGGCCAAACCATACTGACGCAATACGGAGATGGCGATACAGTTGAATTTTCATCCATCGGTCTGTCGATACCGGTGAAGGATATTTATGCCGATGTAGCGGGGAAAATATTGTAAGGCTAATACAGTCTCGTTCTGTTCTTGTTGTCGCGACACAATAGTATTGAACGTCAAGAAATCATTGCGTGTGTACGGCCTCCGGACAAGATTCATGTTTATGCCGAGCTCGGCATAAACACGATAATCCCGAGTTCCGGATTATGTCGAGTAACGTAGGTGAGCGTATACGAGGTAGCGATTTCATGAGATCTTACTCGGCATAATCAGAGCGAAGCGAGAAACGCCAGCAGTGGGTCATCTGCCTTAAACCGCAACATGCGCCCATCCTCTACAGGGTCAAGTTTTGCCAGTGCCTTTTCTTTGAGGGCGAGATCAGCTTCGAGATAAACGTGAGTGGTCTCGATACTTTCATGACCGAGCCAGAGCGCGATCGTTGCGATATCCACGCCAGCCTGTAGCAAATGCATGGCAGTCGCGTGGCGAACGATGTGAGGAGTTATCGTCTTGGTCGCAAGGCCGGGGCAGTCGATGGTTGCTTTGCGGACAGACCGTTTTAACAGGTAATCAACACCGTCGCGCGACAGGTGTTTGCCCCTGGCATTGGGGAAAACGATGCTATCTGCGTTATTATCGAGCTTACGAAACCAGGCTTTCAGGACCTTACTGGTTTCGCTCCATAGCGGTATCGTACGTTCTTTTCGGCCCTTGCCCGTCAGCTGCAAGAAGCTGGTAGCGCCAAAACAGATGTGATCGCGCTTCAGGGCGATGATTTCGGAGACCCGAGCACCGCTATTGTACAGCGTTAGAAACAATGCGTGATCACGCTGGCCTGCCCACTGCGAACGGTCTGGCGCGGCGAGCAGCGCTTGAATCTCTGTTCGTGTCAGATACCCGATCAGCTTTTTGTCTTCCCGCTTGACGGGGATTGCGAGCACGCGCGTGGCAAGGCCAACGCTGTCGGGATCGCGCAAGGCAATCAAACGGAAGAACGATCTGATAGCGGACAACCGGACGTTGCGTGAGCTAACCGAGTTGCCGCGCTGCTGCTCAAGGTGATCTAGAAAGCTGAGTACGGCGGGTGCATCCAAGTCGACCACCCGCAATGCGCAGGGCTCGATGCCTGTTGTATTTTTAACAAACGTCAACAATAACCGGAAGGTATCACGATAGCTGATAATCGTTTGAGGACTCATGCGTTTTTGCTGGCACAAGTAGTCGGCGAAGAACGCTTGCAGATAAGGTGCAATCAAGCCGCTATTTATCATGATCACCTCCCGTGGTCGCATAAGTGCGGAACCGCTCCGCTGCGGCGTTCAGCAGTTCGGGCACGGCGGTTAAGTACCAGTAACTGTCTTGTGGTCGTACGTGACCCAGGTAGACCGACAGGTGTGGTAACCAGACTTGCACATCCAGCCCCTGCTGATACCAGCGGCGCATACAGGTCACGGCAAAGGTATGCCGAAACGACGTCAGGCAAGGACCCCGACTGTCATCCGTAGGTTGAATGGCCAGTCGCCGACACAGCCGGGTAAACCAGCGATGCAGGACGGGATAACTCAATGCTCGTCCCTGTTCTGATAAGAAGAAAGAATCCGATAGGCCATCGTAGCCTAAGCGTGCACGCTGTTCGGCGTAATGGCGCAGTGGCTCCACCGTGCTGGGATGTAACGGTACGATCCGTGATTTGTGGAACTTTGTCTCCAGGATGTAAAGTTGAGCGGGATCGAAGTCTAACTTCACGTCTGCCAGCTGTAGCCGGATAGCTTCGCCGACGCGCAGACCCGTACTCGCCAACAGACCAATCAAGGTCGATAACATGGCGGGGCGTAGCGACGCCTGGGGCCGACTCGCTCGGGCCGCTTCGAATAACAGCGTCAGCTGAGTCGGTGTAAAAATGTACGGTTTCGTTCGCCTGGCGCTGGGCAACAGATTTTGGGGTGGCACCTCGGTATCCGGCGCTGAGGCCTGGACGAAAGTCAGAAACCTGCGTGCGATGCTCAAGCGCCTGGCCGCACCGCTAGCGCCTCGCTGAGTGGAGGCGGAACAGGCCCAATCCAAGGCCAGGTGGGCGCGAATCGGGCCGGTTATGTTCTGTGTTTGAACAAAGGCGACAAATTCTGGCAAAAGAAACTTCTCGGCGCACAGCTGAAAACCGAGGGCTTCGCGCAGGCTCAGATACGCCGTTAACTGGGTATCTAGAAAATCGGTATTGATGTTCATTGGGCACCTCCCAACCACGGCAGTGCTACCGAAACCAACGCCTTCAAATCCAGTTTCGCGTAGATGCCTGTGGTTTGTAGTGAACGGTGCCCTAAGATGTCGGCCACCTCTTTGAAGCTGGCACCTTGATTGAGCATCTGAGAGGCGGCCGTGTGGCGAAAAATATGACTCACGACGCGGGGTTGTTTGGCCACACCCGCCCGCTGCAACGCCCGTCGTACGACCTTCACGACGGCGTTGCTGGTGGCTAACGGTTGAAACGGCGGATGGCACTGCAAGAAGATCTGTCGACTGGTACTGCCTGTGGGCCGACCGTCTTCAAGGTATGCGACCAGGGCGTTGCCCACGTCCTGGGGTAATGGCAACGTGCGTGCCTGGTGGGTCTTACCAGGGCGGATAATAAGCCGACCCTGGTACCAATCGATGTCGTCCAAGCCCAGTGTGAGAACCTCCCCGGCGCGTAGGCCAAGGCGCGCCAGTAACAAGAGTATGGCGCGGTTGCGCAGACTGCTGGCTGTTTTCTCTTTGTAAACGGCCACCACACGCTCAACCTGCTCGGGTGTCAGGCGGACCGGCAGCGCCGCGTGCGTCCACTGTGGTGGTGGGGGTGCCGCGGCCTCTAAGCCGGTGTTGATCTCACCTTGAAAGACCAGAAAGCGCAAAAACGAGCGCACCGCCACGCTCGGCAGCTTACGTCCATGACCCTGCCGGGCGGCTGCTTGCTTGCAAACAAACTCAGTGATTGTCTGCGCGCTCAATGAGGGCCAATTGACTTCTCCCGAGATACAGCATTTTCTAATGAACTGTCGAACAATCGGACGATAGCGCTGACGGGTGCTAACGACGGCACCCACGACTTGCTCCAGGTATTGCTCGTATCGAGCGAGCCATTGATCAACGGGCGCTATAAGCGTCGCTGCTTGCCGTTCGACCACGACCCCTTGTTGGCGCAGTATTCTGAATAGATGGTTCAAGCCCGCTGCGCCTTTGCAACGCTTACCGGAACGGTAACGTTTCAGTCCAGCGACATAGCGCCCCAAAAGCGCTTCATCGATCGCAGTGCATACGCAGCCTTGCCGATGTAGCCAGCAGCCAAACTTTTCGCCGGCAAGTACACAGTCCTGAATACTACGCCGTGCGTAGCCTTGCTGGTGCAAGGTGGTAGCGAGACACTCTAGATGAGCTACAAGAGGGTTTTGGTGTAATCGCGCGAGCACTGATGCCCGAACAAAGATGGAATCGATCATGATTTTCTCCTTCCTGGGCCTAAATGGCCACAGAAGAAGAAAAGCCCTATCGTTGGGTTATGTCGAGCAGTTTAAACGGAAAACGTAGGAATTCTCTATGATTAGGCGGATAAAAACCGCCTACTCGACATAATCCGGAACTCGGGATTATCGTGTTTATGCCGAGCTCGGCATAAACATGAATCTTGGCCGGGGTTCCTGTAAAAGTGAACAGTTCCTTAGACATCTGTTCAGTTTTCAGAAATACCACAACTTCGACAATCCTTGTTTTTTCTTGCCATAAATACCAAAATAACGGTAGTTATTGGTATCGAGGTAAGGAGTCAAGACGATGTCCAAACACACCAGTATTACGTTAGGCGAGCATTTTGAAGGCTTTATTGCGGACCAAGTGAGGCAGGGCCGCTATGGTTCGGCCAGTGAAGTGATTAGGGCTTCTTTGCGCCTGCTCGAAGAACATGAACAAAAGGTCCATGCCCTGCGCCAAGCCTTAATTGAAGGTGAAGAAAGCGGAGATGCTGGGCCGCTCGATATGGCCGCCATTAGGGAAGAAGCCAGGCAGTAAGCCGGATTAGCGCCGAGGGATGTATAAGCTTCATCAACAGGCACGCGCCAAACAGGACCTGAAAAAAATCTGGCTTTACACCTATAAGCGATGGGGCGAAGCGCAGGCTGATCAGTATTGGGGAACACTAGCATTTCGTACAAAACTCGGCGATTTCTAGCTTAACCATTTGATTCTATAGAATTTTTTCAACTGTCTAATTTTTGGTCAGGCCGAAGATTATTTCTCTTGTAATATCAGTATGATAGGAGATCGTACCGTCAAAAAACGGATGGAATGCTAGTGTTCCCCAATATGAAAGTTAACGGGACAGCAGTGAAATTTAACCAATAGCTCCTGTTGAATCAAAGAACTAAAGCAAGGACCATGGTGAATTGAGAAACCCAGGTTAATACATGCGATGCCGGAACAGCCAGCCGGCCAGGGCCAGAGTCACCACACCAATGACGGCCATCGGCCAATATTGATTGATCAGCAGCGCATAGCTATTGCCTTCCAGGGTTACGCTACGCACCACCACGAGGAAATACCGTAGCGGATCGAGATAGGTCAGCCACTGCACCGCCTGCGGCATGTTGGCGATGGGAGTGGAGAAACCGGAGAGAATAACCGCCGGCACCAGAAACAAAAAGGCCCCCAGCACCGCCTGCTGCTGGGTCACCGCAATGGCAGAGATCATCAGACCGACACCCACGGCGGAGAGCAGAAACAGCGCGATGCCCAGATACAGCGCACCGAGGCTGCCGCGCAGGGGAATATCGAAAAAGATCACCATCAGCAGAATAATCAGCGTGGCCTCCAGCAAGCCGATGACGATGCCGGGAATGGCCTTGCCGATGAGGATCTCCAGCGGCCGCATGGGGGTCACCAGCAATTGGTCGAAGGTGCCCGCCTCGCGCTCCCGCGCCACCGAGAGTGCCGTCACCAGCAGGGTCACCACCAGGGTCAGCAGGCCAACGATACCGGGCACGATAAACCAGCGCGACTGTAAATTCTCGTTATACCAGGCACGCGACTGCAAGCTGACCTGCGGACCCGTTTTACCCTGTGATGCCAGCCAGTTGCGGTTGTAATCCAGCAGTATGCTACGCAGGTAATTCATGGCGGTCATCGCCGTGTTGGAGTTGCGGCCATCCAGTATCGCCTGCAACGGTGCACTCCTGCCCTGCATCAGCTCGGCACTGAAACGCTGACCGATGTGCAGCACCAGCAGTACGTCCCGGTTGTCGATCATTGGTGCGACTTCGCTGTCACGGTCAATGTAGGCAATGACCTGAAAATTGGGTGAGCCCTCGATGCGGCTGACCAGTTCCCGCGCCGCGCCGCCGTGATCCTCGTTATAGATCGCCACCGGCACATCGTTGAGGTCATAAGTAGCGGCAAACCCGAATACCAGCAGTTGCACGATGGGCGGGCCGATGATGACGAAGCGGCTGCGCTTGTCTCGCAACAGGGCCAGAAACTCTTTGATGGCCAGGGCAAGAATAAGCCTGAAATACATAAGCTACTCCAGCCGCTTGTGGAACTTGCGCCACACCAGGGTGAAAAAGAGCAACAACATTATCAACAGCGCGCTCATGTTGGCCAGCACCACCGGCCAGACATCACCCGCGAGAAACAGGGTTTGCAGGATGGCCACGAAATAGCGTGCCGGCACCAAATGGGTGATGAGCTGTATCCAGGCGGGCATGGAATGAATATCAAACAGAAACCCGGACAGGATAAAGGCAGGTAAAAAGGTAACGATGATGGCCAACTGCCCCGCCACAAACTGATTTTTCGAGACGATGGAAATCAACAACCCGATAGCCAGCGCCACCAGACATGAACAGCGCCGAGCTGAGCATCAGCAACCAGAAGGAACCGCGCAGCGGCACCTCAAACTGCCACACTGCCAGGGCCACACTGAATAACATGCCACCCATGCCCAGCACAAAATAAGGAACCAGCTTGCCCGCCAGTATCTCGCCCCTGTGTAGTGGCGTCACCATCAGCGCCTCCATGGTGCCGCGCTCCCATTCGCGCGCCACCACCATGGCGGTGAGCAGTGAACCAATCAGGGTCATAATGATGGCGATCAACCCCGGCACCAGAAACAGACGGCTGGACAAGCGCGGCATTGAACCACACCCGTTGTTCCAGACTCACCGGCATGGGCAGCGGCTGGCCACGACTCTCGGCATAAAGGCCGAGCCACGCCTGCCAGGCGCCCTGAATATACCCCTGGGTGATATTGGCCTGATTGGAGTCCACGCCATTGATGATGACGCCGATGGGTGCCTCGTGACCGGACAACAGCCTGGCGGAAAAATTGTTGCGCAGCCAGATGATACCGTCGATCTTTCGTTCATCCAGCGCCTGCTGCGCCGCTTGAATGGCATCGAAGTGCAGCGGACGAAAAAACTCGGAGCGTTCAAAGGAACCCGCAAGTGACTGGGTCGCGGTGTCCGGCTGTTCGATGACGATGCCCACCGGAATATGTTTCGCATCCAGCGAGACACCGTAGCCGAACAGAAACAGCAACACCACCGGCATCACGAAGGCGATGGAGATGCTCGATGGATCACGCAGGATCTGCAGGCTCTCCTTGCGGATCATGCCCCACAAACGCATACGGGCCAACGGGGTCATGCTGCGGCCCCCGATTTTTCCTGGCGCTGTTCGATCAGCTGAATGAAGGCATCCTCCATGGTCGGGTCGGGGTTGTCCACTGTGCGCGCACGGGTCTTCATTGCCAACGGTGTGCCTTCGGCCAGTACTTCGCCGTCAGCCATGATCACCAGCCGGTCACAGTAATTGGCTTCCTCCATGAAATGGGTGGTGACCAGCACCGTAACCCCGGCCTCGGCCAGGGCATTGGTACGCGCCCAGAATTCCCGCCGTGCCAGGGGATCGACGCCGGAGGTGGGCTCGTCGAGAAACAGGATCTCCGGCTGGTGCATCAGTGCCGCGGCAAAGGACAGGCGCTGTTTGTAGCCCAAGGGTAAATCACCGGCATTGGCATCCCGAAACGAAGCCAGTTCGAAGGTGGTCAACGCCCAGTCGAGACGTTCAGTTTGGTATTTTCCGCGCAGGCCATAGGCGCTGGAGAAAAAACGCAGGTTCTGGGTCACCGACAGATTGGTGTAGAGCGAAAACTTCTGCGCCATGTAGCCAATGCGCCCGCGTGCGGAAGCGGCGGCGCGGCGCAGATCATGTCCGGCTACCGCCAGCTCGCCGCCGCTGGCAGGCAACAGCCCGCAGAGCATACGAAAGGTGGTGGATTTGCCGGCGCCATTGGCCCCCAGCAGACCGAAGATCTCACCCCGGCGCACGCTGAAGCTGACATTGTTCACCGCGATGAAATCACCGAAACGTCGTTGCAGCTTGTCTACCCGGATCACCTCGTCGCCCTCAGCCGCGTTTATTTTCAGCTGCAGTGAAAGCGCTGCCTCGGGCTCAGGCCGACGGGTTTTCAGGCGCGCGACAAAGGCGTCTTCGAAACGCGGCGCCACCGGCGCGATATGAACATCGGCCTGCCCCGGCAGCAGTAGTTCGGGTGTGGGCGCCTGAGGCGTTTCCATGACCAGGCGCACCGCCTCACCTTCTATCAGAGCATCCAGCACGCCGGGGGCACGGTTCAGTTGTTCCTGCAAGCGGCGATGACTCATCCCCTTGGCGCTCACCAGAAATGTCCGCCCCGCCACTGCGCGACTGAACTCTGCCGGTTCACCCTGACCCAGCAGTTTGCCCTGGTGAACCAGCATCACCTCGTCACAGCGTTCCGCCTCATCCAGATAGGCGGTGCTGAGCAGCACACTCATGCCCGCCTCCTGTACCTGACGATAGACGATCTGCCACAAGCTCACGGCGTGAAACCGGGTCGACCCCGACAGTGGGTTCATCCAACAACAACAGTCGTGGTGAACGCACCAGGGTGCAGGCCAGGCCCAACTTCTGTTTCATGCCACCAGAAAGACGCCCTGCCAACCGTCGGGTAAACGGACCCAGGCCGGTCATCCGCATCAGTTCCGCATAACGGGCCGGCCGCTGCGCCATGGGCATGCCTTGCAGATCGGCGTAGAGATCAAGATTTTCCTGCACGCTGAGATCTTCATAGAGACCAAAACGCTGTGGCATATAGCCAACGCTGGACTGCACCGCCAACGGTTCGGCGAGGGCGTCGATATCCAGCACCCGGATCTCGCCCGCATCCGGCAACAGCAAACCGGCGGCGAGACGCATCAAGGTGGTCTTACCCGCCCCATCCGGGCCGATCAGCCCCGTCACCCGGCCGGGCTGGATACTGAAACCTACCCCTTCCAGCGCCTGCGCCTGCCCTCCGCCAGCTTGGAAGGTCTTGCTGACAGCCGAAAATGTGAGCAGCGGTGGTGTCCACGCTAGGGTCCGCAGTGGTTGGCGGTGGACTCCGGCAGCGTCTGATCGAGTGCAATGGTGACGGTGACCGGCATCCCCAGACGCAACTCCCCCTGCGGGTTGCAGGCATAAATTCTCACGGAGTAGACCAACCGGGTGCGCAGCTCCGGGGTCTGCACACTCTTTGGCGTGAATTCGGCGCTGGGAGAGATGTAGCCGACCCAGCCCTCGTAGGCCTTGTCCGGATAGCTGTCGGTGTGGATGAACGCCTTTGCGCCCAGCGCCACCTGCCCCAGCGCGGGTTCTGGCAGATAGGCCCGCACCCAAACCGGATCGATGAAGGCCAGGGTCAGCACCGGTGTCTGCGGGGAGACCATGTCACCGGGTTCCATGAATGCGATTGCGAATAATGCCATCCGCTGGCGCATAGAGATTGGCATTTTTCAACCGCTGCCGGGCCAGTACCAGCCCCGCCTCGCGCGCGGCGAGCTGGGCACGGGCCTCGGCGATGTCTTCTTTGCGGGGGCCGGCCTGCAACAATGCCAGCGCCTGTTTCGCCACCTCCATCTGTGCCTTGGCAGTGTCGGCCAGCGATTGCGCATTCTCCACGTCTTCGGCCGAGGCCAGCTTTTTCTCCAGCAGCCGCGCCATGCGTTTGTAGCTGTCACGGGTCGACTTTGCCTTGGCGCGGGCGGCCTCCAGTTCAGCCTTCCCTCTGCGGATCTCCTCCGGGCGGCTGCCCGCTACCAGTTTGGCTAGAATCTGTTGCTGGGCGAGCAGCGTCGCTTCCGCTTCGGCAAGTTGTGCTTCGAGTAACTCGGTGTGCAGGCGGGCCAGCAGCTGCCCCTTGGTGACGCGGTCCCCTTCCTGCACCTGGATTTCTGCGATATGTTCGCTGTTGTTGAAGGCCAACTGCGCCTCACGAATATCCACATTGCCGTAGAGTTGCAGTGTCGCACCATTAGGCTTCTCATGGGCATCTCGCCACCAGAACAGGGCCATGCTGACCACCAGCACCAGCAGCACGATCGCAATGATGATTTTTTTCTTCTGCATCTCCGCCACTCCTGACAAAGTTCATCTATTGTTTCCGGAACTCACCATGGGCAGATTCCAGGAAAATCGTGTAGGGTGATCACCGCCCACCCATTACTCTCGATCTTTTAATGGTGGGCGATGCCCACCCTTCTACATGGAAGGGTTTTTACAATCATAGGGTTTATAGTGCCAGCAGTCTCTCAGCATAACACGCCATCGCCCTATCAAAACCATCTCTTGCGCTTGAAGTACAAGTAAGGCGCGATACAAGTGAGTCTTCGATCGGTTCTGTCGCAAACTCCGCAAGGACCCAAATTTATCACGGCCACTCGTGCCAGTTAAGCAGCCAAACCATAGAACTTTTCTACAGGCGATAGACGGTGTCCACGTGTAACCCGCATTAGCCCTTTCTTGAGCATGTTGATCAACTCAATCCCGGCCAGTGTGATCTGTGCGGAATTAAAACTCTTGAATCCCAACATCGGACGACATTGGCGTTTGATGCTCCGATGATCCTGTTCAATGATGTTGCTGAGGTATTTGCATTGCCGGATCTTGATACGCTTATTGTGGTCATCATTGTAGGCTTTGATCGGCGCCGTGTTCGCACCGCTCTTATCGATATTGATGAGGCCCGGTTTTCCGTTCCGTTCAATCGCTTTGGTCAGAAATCGCAATGCGGCCTTCTTATCACGCTTGGCCGTGAGTAAGAAGTCGATGGTGTTTCCCTGCTTATCCACGGCGCGGTAGAAGTACTTCCATTGTCCCTTAACCTTGATGTAAGTCTCATCGAGTCGCCATCGGTCACCGGGTCGTTTCTTTTTCTTGTGGAAAGCCTTCTCGAGTTCCGGTGAATAATGAAAAACCCAGCGTTGAATCGTCCTGTGATCAACGTTAAAGCCGCGCTCCATCATGATCTCTTAAATATCACGATAGCTCAGAGAATACGCCAGGTACCAACGAATACTCTGGAGTATCATCTCCTGTTGAAAGTGTCGTCCTTTGAAACTGATCATGTTGTGACTGAGTCGTTTGATAAAGTGGCTTTCATAGTACCGTCGAAGCAGGATCGGTGCTGATTGCGACAGAATCTGATATGTTCCATACATTGTCGGGGCTGAAGTGGGATAGTCACTTTGTCAGTACTCCCTTGAGTCCGCCGCCGATTAATGCTGCAACGTCCAGCAATACTGCCGGCAGGTGTAAGCCTCTGGGGATCGCCAGATACTTGGGCGTCCACTGAGGATGGAACTTTTCCTTATAGGCGCGCAGCCCCTCGAAGTTGTAGAAATGTTCACCATGCCGGAACATCAGGGTGCCGATGCGATGCCAGAGCGGGGCCAGCGGGTGATCCTCCAGGCCCGACAAGGGCGCCATGCCCAGATTTATGCGTCCGAAACCCTGAGCGGCGCCCCACAGCATCAGTTCTGTGAACAGATAATCCATCACACCTTTCGGTGCATCGGTATGGCTGCGCATCAGGTCGATGGAAAACTCCGCATGTTCGCTGCCTGTCCAGAGATTGGCGAAGGCGACAACATGTCCGTCCTGGTGCACCAGGGCCATGGGGAAATTGCGTAAGTAGGTGGGATCGAAGCGACCCAGGGCAAAACCTTTCTCACGCGTGTGCTTCTCTGCGAGCCAGGTATCGGAAAGCGTTTTCAATTCTGACATCAAGGCGTCGTCCAGCGCTTGTGCAGGCGCCACCTCAAAGCGCACGCCAGCCTTGCTGAGCTTGCGTTGCACCTGACGCAGCTCAGCCCGGTCGCTACCGGCTAGGGAGAAACCGGTCAGATCCACTGTCGCCTCCTCACCGATCTTGAGCGGCGCCAATCCCAGGTCGAGGTACAGCGGCAGGCGTTCGGCATCCACCTGGTAGAAAACCGGACGCCCGGCATGCCGATCGCACAGCTCCCGAAACCGCCAGGCCAGGGATTCCGCAACAGCTGTCGGCCCCACCGGATCCCCCATCACGATCCAGCTGCGTCCGCGGATCTGAAACATCAGAAAACCCCGGTCATCCGGATCGAACAACAACCGCTTGTCACCCAGCAATACCAGGGCGGCATCCGAGGCCGGTGAGCGCGCCACGATCTTCGCCGCCCGCGCCAGTTCCTCCTGACTCGCCTGTCCGGGAAGTGGTGGAGCCGGCCGCAGCAGGCGCAGCAGAGCCAGCGCGGCCGCTGAGAGGACGAGCATCAGCGTCGCACGCAGAAAGCGTGGGGCCTCGCCATCGAAGGCGAACTGCCACCAGAGTTCATGGGCATATTCCACCCGCTTGAAAACGAACAGTCCGAGCCATAGACTGCTGATCAGAGCGATGCAGATGGCGGCTATCCAGCCGGCCGACAGGCGTTGCTCCAGCAGTGAAGCCGGACGGTTGAACGCCGCTCGGCTCGCCCACAAGACACTTAGAGCAAACCCGCTCAAGAGGGCCTCTTCCCAGTCCAGGCCCTTGCCCAGTGAAGCCAGCCCCCCGGTGATCAAGAGCCAGAACGCGAGATGGTAAGCGGCATTGATGCGCCGGTAGAGGGCACCGGACAGGATAGTGAGTCCGAGCCCCATCAAACTGGCTGTCAGGTGGGAAAGTTCCAGCAACGGCAGCGGCAGAAACTGCTTCAGCAAGGCAAGGCGCTCATCCAGCGCCGGGGTGGCCCCCGAGAACAACAAGATCGCGCCGGCAATAAACACCATCACCGCCATGATCTGGGGAGCCACCGCTTCCAATGCATCCTGGGTCAGCCCCAGGTTGCGCGTCAGGACCCCCCGGGCTGCGCGTAACTCATGCAATGCGGCAAACGTCACGGCCAGCCCCAGGGGCAGCAGATAGTAGATCAGACGATACATCAGCACCGCCGCCAGTAAGCCATCCCGAGGTGCATCCGGGAGAGCAAGCAACAGTACGGTCTCGAATACCCCAATCCCGCCCGGGACGTGGCTGATGATGCCTGCCACGATCGCCAGAACATAGACACTGAGGAACAGTGGGTAGCTGATGGACAACTCCGTTGGCAACAGCACGAAAAGCACCGCGGCGGCGCAGGTGAGGTCCGCCGTCGCCAGCCCGATCTGCTTCAGACTGGTGGCGAGACCCGGCACCCGAACCTGCCAGACGCCGAGCTGCAACGGAGTCTGCCGCATCTTACCCCATATCAGATAGGCTCCCAGCAGACCGAGTGCGCCAATGCCAATGAGTTGCGCCATCCCTGCGGGGATATGCAGCAATAGGGCCGCTTCCGCCGGCGCGATGATGAATACCAGGGCAAGTACGAAACACACGCCGATGGCAAAGGTGAAGCCCACCATACCTACCAGGGTGGCGACCTCCGTTGCCGAAAGGCCCATAACGGAATACATGCGCAGGCGCACTGCACCGCCCGAGATCATGGCCAGGCCAAGATTGTGACCAATCGCGGTTGCTGTGAAAGCGGTCGTGGCCACTCGTGCAAACGGCAGGCGCCGACCTATGCTTTGCAGCGCCGATGCATCATAGCCAGTGAGCGCCAGATAGCTCGCCGTCGTGAACAGCATGGCGAGCCCAATTGATATGAGAGGTACTTCACGCAGACGGGACATTACATGGGCAACATGCACCGATGCCAATTCATGATGCAGTGTCCACAACGCCGCGAGAAACAGCACCAACCCCAGTCCCAGGGCAAACAGATTGCGTGCCTCGTACAAGCGTCGGAGCAGATGTTTAGCCCGAGTCATGGATCTCCCCCCGTTTGGTCCTGATGAGCACACTGACTGGCATGATAAGCTATTTTGTAAAGGCTCCGTATCTTCTGGATTACTATATACATTCCCATCAATAGGTGAACAGCATAGTGAAGGTTTTTGGCAAGAGCCACCATCCGTCCGGTACCGCCCGCGTCACTTTGGACATCATCACCATGATGGCTTGAATGACACTGCAGGTGCTTGAATTAGGATATCCTTGACCGAACGACATTTGGATCGCCCCATAGTAGAAGGAGATTGAAGATGCAGATCGGCATGATAGGACTGGGACGCATGGGCAGCAATATGGTGCAACGCTTGATGCGGAAAGGGCACAAGTGTGTGGTGTACGATCGACATGCTGATGCCGTCAAGGCACTCCTCAGCCAAGGCGCCGTCGGCGCCGACTCACTTGAGGATTTCATCGAACGGTTGACCAAGCCTCGCGCGGTCTGGCTGATGCTGCCTGCGACGGTTGTGGATGAGGTGATGACGCAACTGTTACACGTTCTTGAAGCGGGCGACATCATCATTGATGGCGGTAACTCCTATTACCGCGATGATATCCGGCGCGCGGCTGAAGCACGCCAGCATGGAGTGCATTATGTGGATGTAGGCACCAGCGGTGGGATTGCGGGGTTGGAACGGGGTTACTGCCTGATGATCGGCGGTGATAGGGCTGTCGTCCAACAGCTTGATCCGGTGTTTGCCACGCTTGCCCCCGGCGTGGGTACGGTGCCGCGCACCCCCGGACGGGATAAGCCCGACGCCAGCGCCGACCAGGGCTACTTGCACTGCGGTCCGGCAGGTGCCGGGCATTTCGTCAAGATGGTCCACAACGGTATCGAGTACGGACTGATGGCGGCTTATGCCGAGGGTTTTAATATCCTGCGCAATGCCAACGTCGGCAAGCTCGCACAGGAGAGCGATGCCGAGACCACACCGATGCGTGATCCAGAGTATTATCAGTATGATCTGGATCTACCCGAGATCGCGGAAGTCTGGCGACGTGGCAGTGTAGTGTCGTCTTGGCTGCTCGATCTGACTGCCGAGGCGCTGGCTGAGGATGCTGGTCTTGCCGGATTCTCGGGTCGTGTGTCTGATTCGGGTGAGGGGCGCTGGACAGTGATGGCCGCCATCGATGAGGGGGTGCCTGCGCCGGTGATCAGTGCGGCGCTGTTGGAGCGCTTTGCTTCGCGCGGCGACGCTGACTACGCCAATCGGCTCCTGTCAGCGATGAGAAAGCAATTTGGTGGACATAACGAGAAGAAACAGGGACGCTGAAATGGGCTATTCGGATCATCGCACAGTCTCGGCTGAGGTTGATTAGAGCGCACTGGCACTGGAATAACCCCATCTTATGAAGGCGGCAAGAGGAGTGACGCCATGACAAACACAACACAACTCGATCAGCAGTGCATCAACACCCTGCGCTTCCTGTCAGTGGATATGGTGCAGCAGGCCAACAGCGGCCATCCGGGCCTGCCCCTTGGTGCCGCGCCGATGGCCTATGTGCTGTGGACGCGTTGGCTCAAGTACAACCCGCGCAACCCCCATTGGTTCAACCGCGACCGCTTCGTGCTCTCGGCCGGACACGGCTCGGCGCTGCTCTACAGTCTGCTCCACCTGACCGGTTACGACCTCTCGCTGGACGACCTCCGACAGTTCCGCCAATGGGGCAGCAAGACCCCGGGGCATCCCGAGCGCGGCCACACCCCCGGGGTGGAAACCACCACCGGGCCCCTGGGGCAGGGCTCTGGGCAACGCGGTCGGCATGGCGATCGCGGAGGCGCAACTGGCGGCCCGTTACAATCGTCCCGATCTCCCGCTGATCGATCACCATACCTATGTCATGGTCGGCGATGGTGACCTGATGGAAGGCGTGGCCGCCGAGGCGGCCTCGTTGGCCGGTCATCTCCAGCTCGGGAAGCTCATCTGCCTCTACGACGACAACGCCGTGACCCTGGCCGCCGGCACCGATATCACCTTCTCCGAGCATCGCGCCCAACGCTTCGAGGCCTATGGCTGGCACACCCTGTCGGTGGCGGACGGCAACGACCTCGCCGCACTCGACGCCGCGCTGGCCGCCGCTCGCGCGCAAACCGCGCGGCCGTCGCTGATTCTGGTGCGTACCCATATCGGCTATGGCTCGCCGGAACAGGACAGCTTCAAGGCGCATGGCTCCCCCCTCGGCCCGGATAACGTGCGCAAGACCAAGCAGACACTAGGCTGGCCGAGCGAGCCGGCGTTTCTGATTCCGGAGACGGCGCTGGCGCATTTCCGTTCAGCGGTAACACGCGGAGCCCAGGCCGAGGCCGCGTGGGACGAGTCGCTGAGCGCCTACGCCAGAAGCTTTCCGGAGCTGGCCGAAGAGCTGCAGGGTCGCCTGCGCGGCGAACTGCCGTCGGGCTGGGATGCGGATATCCCAGTATTCGACGCTGATGACAAGGGTCTGGCGACGCGCGAGGCCTCCGGCAAGGTGCTCAACGCCATCGCACCTAGGCTGCCGGCGCTGAGCGGCGGTTCGGCCGACCTCGATCCCGTCGACCAAAACCGCCATGCTGGGCCTGGGCGATTTCAATCCGCCGCCGTCGCTAAACACCGACCAGCAAGGCTCTGACAGCGCCGGCTGGAGCTATGCCGGACGTAACCTGCATTTCGGTGTGCGCGAACATGCGATGGGCGCCATCGTCAACGGTCTCGCCGCGCACGGCGGCTTCATTCCCTATGGCGCCACCTTTCTGATCTTCTCCGACTATCTGCGTCCGTCGCTGCGGCTGGCGGCATTGATGGGGCTGCATGTTGTGCATGTGTTTACCCACGACAGTATCGCCGTCGGCGAAGACGGCCCGACCCATCAACCGGTGGAGCAACTGGCGAGCCTGCGGGCGATTCCCAACCTGGTTGTGATCCGCCCGAGTGATGCCAACGAAACCGCGATCGCCTGGCGCGTCGCGCTGGAAACCCGCGACCGTCCGGTGCTGCTGGTCTTGAGCCGGCAGGCTCTCCCCACCCTCGATCGCAACCGCTATGCTGCGGCGGACGGCTTGCGCCGCGGCGCCTATGTGTTGAGCGATGCGCCGAACGGCAAGCCTGAACTGATCCTGCTCGCCAGCGGTTCCGAGGTCAGCCTGATCCTGGCGGCGGCTGAGCGTCTGCAACAGCAGGGCATCGCGGTGCGTTGCGTCTCCATGCCGAGCTGGGAGTTGTTCGATGCCTTGCCACAGGCCGAGCGCGATGCGGTGCTGCCGCCCTCGGTCGACGCCCGGCTCGCGGTCGAACTGGGGGTGGCTCAGGGTTGGGAGCGTTACCTCGGTGCGCGGGGCGAGATGCTCGGTGTGGAACGCTTCGGTGCTTCTGCACCGGCCACGGAATTGCTGCGCGAATACGGATTTACCGTCGACCATGTCTGCGCACGGGCCAAGGCGCTGCTGGCGGGCTGACACGGTCTGGTGTCGGTTCGATGGTTTGGCATAGCCTGATATATGAACTAATTGATGTCACCAGGATTCAAAGACTACACCCAGGCGCTGGATGAGGATGTGCGCATCGGCCTGAGACGGCAACCAGGATAAAAACTTCAGGAGGAGTCATGAGCGCAACACCTGTTCACCATCCACTCTACGGTATGCTCCCTACGGACCTTGAGGGGTTCGATGCCCTGGCCGAACTGGCCCTGGACATGCACTCGTCGTGGAATCATGCCACCGACCATGTGTGGCGGCGGCTGGATCCCGTGCTGTGGGCACTTACGCATAATCCCTGGGGCATACTGCAGACGGTCTCACGGGAAAAACTCCAGAAGGAATTGGCTGAGCCGGTT
Source organism: uncultured Gammaproteobacteria bacterium (assembly GCA_963797085.1). Taxonomy (GTDB): domain Bacteria; phylum Pseudomonadota; class Gammaproteobacteria; order Chromatiales; family Chromatiaceae; genus JASJBU01. The sequence continues at coordinate 123,657 of CAWCOA010000025.1, read as the reverse complement.
TTTCGCAAGCAGCTTGACGAACTGGTGCAGGCCAGGCGGGAGGACACGGAAGCGCCGGCCTGGTTTCAGCAAAGCCTACCCGCAATCGCCCCTGAATTGTGTGGCCTATTTCAGCATGGAGTTCATGCTGAGCGAGGCCCTGCCCATCTACTCGGGCGGACTCGGCAACGTGGCCGGGGATCAACTCAAGTCCGCCAGTGATCTGGGGGTGCCGGTGATCGGCGTGGGACTGCTCTATCAGCAAGGCTATTTCCGCCAGGTGATCGACAAGAACGGTGCGCAGCAGGCCCTCTTTCCCTACAACGATCCCGGCCAGCTGCCGATCACGCCTTTGCGCCAGGCAGACGGCGAGTGGTTGCGCTTGGAGATTGCTTTACCCGGCTACTCGGTCTGGCTGCGGGCCTGGCAGGTCCAGGTCGGGTGCGTGAAGCTCTACCTGCTGGACAGCAATGACGCAGCCAATTACCCCGTACATCGAGGCATTACCAGTGAGCTCTACGGCGGCGGGCCGGAGCTGCGCCTTAAACAGGAGCTGCTGCTTGGGATTGGCGGCTGGCGACTGCTGAGCGAACTCGGCATCCAGCCGGAGGTCTGTCATCTAAATGAAGGGCATGCGGCCTTTGCCGTGCTGGAACGCGCCCGAAGTTTCATGCAGGAGAGCGGGCAGACCTTCGAGGTCGCTCTGGCCGTCACCCGGGCGGGCAACCTCTTCACCACCCACACGGCGGTAGCCGCCGGGTTTGACCGTTTCGCTCCGGCGCTGATCGAACAATACCTTGGCGGATACGCCGAGCAGCAGCTTGGCATATCCCGCCAAGATCTGCTGGCTCTGGGCCGCGAGAATCCGAACGATACGGCAGAACCCTTCAATATGGCCTATCTGGCGATCCGTGGCAGTGGGGCGGTTAATGGCGTGAGCCGCTTGCATGGGGAAGTGAGCCGGCGCCTCTTTGAGCCGCTGTTTCCGCACTGGCCGGCGGACGAAATTCCGGTCGGACATGTGACCAACGGCGTGCATATACCCACCTGGGATTCGGCCCCAGCCGATGATCTCTGGACGGAAGCCTGTGGCAAGGACCGCTGGCAGGGGACAGTGGAGACAATGGAGCAGGACATTCGTCAGGTCTCCGTCGCCAGGCTGTGGGAATTTCGCACCGACGCCAGCAAGTCTCTTGTCGAATACGCCCGCGAACGCTTGTCCCGGCAACTGGCCGCGTCCGGATCGCCACCCGAGGCGGTCGAGGCGGCGAAACATCTGTTTGACTGCAATACCTTGACAGTCGGTTTCGCCCGCCGTTTTGCCAGCTACAAGAGGCCGAACCTGCTGCTGCACGACCCGGAGCGGTTGCTGCGCCTGCTGACCCATCCGCAACGCCCGGTACAGCTCATCATGGCCGGCAAGGCGCATCCGGCGGACCAGGCCGGTCAAGCCTTGATCCAGCAATGGACCCAGTTCATCCGGCGGCCGGAGGTGCGCCCCCATATCATCTTCCTCAGCGACTACGACATGCATCTGACCGAGCAATTGGTGCAGGGCGTGGATGTCTGGCTCAACACACCGCGACGCCCTTGGGAAGCTTGTGGAACGAGCGGTATGAAGGTGCTGGTCAATGGCGGCATCAACCTGTCCGAATTGGACGGCTGGTGGGCCGAAGCCTATACCCCGGAAGTGGGCTGGGCGTTGGGAGATGGCCAGGAACACGACAACGATCCCACCTGGGACGCTAGCGAAGCCGAAGCGCTCTACGACCTGCTCGAGTACGAGGTAATCCCCGAGTTCTATACCCGTGATGAACAAGGTATCCCGACCGCCTGGGTCTTGCGGATGCGGGAAAGCATGGCCCGGCTGACGCCGCGCTTTTCCACCAACCGGGCGGTGCGCGAATACACTGAGCAACATTACCTCCCGGCGGCCGCTGCCTACCGTGAGCGGGCTGCCGATAATGGCGCAGGCAGTGTGGAGCTGGTGAATTGGCGGCGCGAGCTGCAACAAAAATGGGCCAAGTTGCATCTCGGTGAAATGAAAGTCGAAACCGAGGGCGATCAGCACCTGTTTGAGGTTCAAATCTATCTCGACGATCTCGATCCGGAGGCAGTGCGGGTTGAACTTTATGCCGATGGCGCCGGCGGTGGCGCAGCGGAGCGGGTGGAGATGCAGCGTATACGGCAACTGGTCGGGGCGGCAAATGGCTACGCCTACCGCACATCGGTGTCTGCAGACCCGTCCGGCGGCGGACTACACGGTGCGGCTCATTCCAAACCGTTCAGGTGTGGCGGTTCCTTTGGAAGAAGCGCATATCCTGTGGCAACGGTAATGCAATAGAAACATGAATACCCCTGCACGCCCGTTGCATGACTATGTCGCCGCAGTCTCCGAACACACTGACGAGCGGCGGGGTTTTCCTTTGCCGTTGGGAACCCATGAATATGGCAAGGGAGTCAACTTTGCCTTGTTCAGTCGTCACGCCAGCCGGGTTCGGTTGGAGTTGTTTGATCAACCGCTGGACCTGACGCCGGCGAGGGTTGTTGATTTGGATCCGCTGCGCAACCGCACAGGGGACGTGTGGCATGTTTGGATCGAGGGGATACGCTCTGGCCAGTTGTATGCGTATCGCGTGGACGGCCCCTATCAACCCCGGGACGGCCATCGTTTCAATTTCCACAAGCTGCTGCTGGATCCCTTTGCGACGGCGATCTCACGGATACCCCACTGGGATTTCGGGCCGGCCTGCGGATACGATCCGGCGGCGGAACAAGATCTGGTTCCTTCCACGCTGGACGATGCCGACGACATGCCGAAATGTGTCTTCACCCATGAATATTTCCATTGGCAGGACGACCTGCCGCTCAGACATCCCTGGTCGAAGACGGTCATTTACGAACTCCATATCCGTGGTTTCACTGTTCATCCCAACGCCGGCGTGACGCATCCCGGGACCTACCGCGGCCTGATGGAAAAGATCCCCTATTTGCAGGAACTGGGGGTGACGGCGGTGGAATTGATGCCTGTATACGAGTTCAACGAATGCCAGGCGCCGGTTATCAATCCGCAATCCGGAAAGCCGTTGACAAATTTCTGGGGCTACGATCCCGTCTCCTTCTTTGCGCCGAAAGCCTCCTACAGCAGTGCGGGCGGTCGGGGGCAGCAGAAGCTGGAGTTCAAAGAGATGGTGCGGGCGCTCCATCATGCCGGTATCGAAGTGATCCTGGATGTGGTGTTCAATCACACGGCAGAGGGAAACGAACGGGGACCCACCTTGTCTCTCCGCGGAATTGATAACGCGATTTTCTACCTGCTGGAGCCGGACAAACGCTATTACCGGGACTATGCGGGCACCGGCAATACCATTAATGCCGACCATCCGGTGGTGCGGGATTTCATTCTGGATGCGTTGCGTCACTGGGTGGTGGAGATGCATGTGGATGGTTTCCGTTTCGACCTGGCGACGATTCTCGGCCGGGATGAAAGCGGCCAGCTGCTGGCTGATGCCCCGTTGCTCGAACGGATCGCCGAGGATCCGATACTGAGAGACGTGAAGATTATCGCGGAGGCGTGGGATGCCGCCGGCGCCTACCAGGTGGGCAGCTTTTCAGAGCGGCGCTGGGCGGAATGGAACGGTCGCTACCGGGATGATGTCCGGCGTTTCTGGCGCGGCGATGAGGGCATGCTCGGTTTGTTCGCCAACCGCATCTGCGGCAGTGCCGACATTTACACCACATCGGGCAAAGGCCCCGATGGCAGCATCAATTTCATTACCTGCCACGATGGCTTCACGCTGAACGATCTGGTGAGCTATCGGTGCAAGCACAATCAAGCCAACGGTGAAAACAATCACGACGGAACCGACGCCAACTACAGCGACAACTACGGTGTCGAAGGCGCGACGACGGATGCCGGTATCGAGGCAGTGAGGAGATGTCAGATCAAGAACTTCCTGCTGACGCTGTTGATTTCGCGCGGGGTGCCGATGTTGCTCGGCGGAGATGAATTTCGCCGCACCCAAGCCGGTAACAACAACGCCTACTGCCAGGACAATGAAACGAGCTGGTATGACTGGCGCTTGCTGGAGCAGCATCGGGAAATTTTCCGTTTCACCCGCGGCATGATCGCCTTGCGTCGCACCCATCCGATCCTGAGCAAGGAGCAGTTTTATACGGACGCCGAGATCCATTGGTTTGGCCCGCAGGGTGGTTTGCCCAACTGGACAGACCCGCAAGCAAGACAGTTGGCCTGCCTGATTCACGAGGATGAAGGGGGCGCACTTTTCCTGATGTTCAATGCCGGTGTCGATACGGTGGATTTCAGTTTGCCCACCGCGCCGCGGGGCAGTTGGCACCTGGCTGTGGATACCTCGCGCGAAGCGCCAGGGGATTTGTATGAGCCGGGCGAAGAGCCGCTTTGCGAAGATCAGCATAACTACCGTCTCGCTCCCCGCTCAAGCGCCATCCTGCTGCTGCGATGAGCGAAATGGCAGGCATCATCCATGAACCTTAAGCCACGCATCCTGACCATCAACGGCGGCTCGTCGAGCATCAAGTTCGCGATGTTCGAAGCGGGTGACTCTCTGCGACGGATTCTGCAGGGCGGGATTGAACGGATTGGGCTGCCGGAGGCCATAATGCGGGTGAAAGAGTTGAAACCGGCGGAGAGCTTTTCGCGGCCGGTGACAGCGCCGGATCACAGCGCTGGCGGTAGGCGTTCTGCTGGATTGGATCGAGCAACGCCTCGGAGGTGATGCATTGACCGCAGTGGGGCATCGCGTGGTGCACGGTGGGCCGAATTACTCTGAGCCGGAGCACATCACGGCGGAAATGGTCGAGGAACTGCGCCGACTCAGCCCGTTCGATCCCGAGCACCTGCCGGAGGAAATCCGCTTGATTGAGACATTGCAAAAGCGCTATCCGGAGCTGCCCCAGGTAGCCTGTTTCGACACGGCTTTTCATCACGACCTGCCGCGCGTGGCGCGGATGTTGCCAATCCCGCGCCGTTACGAGGCGCAAGGGGTGCGGCGCTATGGGTTTCATGGCCTGTCGTATGCGTTTCTGATGGATGAACTGGCCCGTCTGGCGGAGCGGAAGCGGCGCAGGGCCGGATCATCCTCGCCCACCTGGGCAATGGCGCAAGTCTGGCGGCGGTGCATCAGGGCAGACCCGTGGACACCAGCATGGGTTTTACCCCGGCCGCGGGCGTGCCCATGAGCACCCGCTCCGGTGATCTCGATCCCGGGCTGGTTTGGTATCTGGCGCGCATGGAAAATCTGAGCGCGAAGCAATTCAACGAGATGGTCAATTCCCAGTCCGGGCTGCTCGGTATGTCGGAAACCAGTTCCGACATGCGCGACCTGCTCGACCGAGAATCGCAGGACGTGCGGGCGGCGGAAGCGGTAGCGCTGTTTTGCTATCAGGTCAAGAAATGGATCGGCGCATACGCGGCGGCATTGGGTGGATTGGACACGCTGGTGTTCACGGGCGGAATCGGAGAAAACGCCCCCATGGTCCGCGCCCGGATATGCAATGGGCTGGGATTTCTTGGAATCGAGCTCGATGAAAATCGAAACACAGCGAATGAGGGTATGATTTCCAAAGAGGCCATTCGAGTCGCTGTCCGCGTCATGCATACAGATGAGGAAGTGATGATCGCGAAATCGGTCTGCCGCATTTTAAATATTCCAATGGAAAAGGTATAAGCACATGGTCAGTAAGAAAAAAACACCTAAGCTCAAAGACACACCACTGTCGCCGGAGTTGCTGCGCAAGATGGACGCCTACTGGCGGGCCGCCAACTATCTGTCGGTGGGGCAGATTTATCTGTATGACAATCCACTGCTCAAAAAAACCTTGAAGCTTGAACATATCAAGCCGCGTTTACTGGGGCACTGGGGGACCACGCCAGGCTTGAATTTTATTTATGTCCACCTTAACCGGATCATCCGGCAATATGACCTGAGTATTGTGAATGTCACCGGTCCCGGCCATGGCGGACCGGGTCTGGTGGCCAACACCTATCTGGAGGGCACGTACAGCGAGGTATATCCGAATATTTCCCAGGACGAGGCGGGGATGAAAAAGCTATTTACCCAGTTTTCTTTTCCCGGCGGTATCCCCAGCCACGTCGCACCGGAAACACCGGGCTCCATCAACGAAGGCGGTGAACTGGGCTATGCCCTGTCGCACGCTTATGGCGCCGCGTTCGATAATCCTGATTTGCTAGTGGCCTGCGTGGTGGGTGATGGTGAGGCCGAAACCGGCCCTATGGCCACCAGCTGGCATTCGAATAAATTCCTCAACCCGGTGCATGATGGCGCCGTGTTGCCGATTCTGCATTTGAACGGCTATAAAATCGCCGGCCCTACGGTGCTGGCGCGCATACCTCATGATGAACTGGAAGCGCTGTTCCGCGGCTACGGTTACACGCCGTATTTCGTCGAGGGCGATGACCCAGATACCATGCATCAGCGCATGGCAGAGACACTCGATACGGTGGTCGCCGCGATCCAACGTATCCAGCGCGATGCACGCAGTAAGGGTTTCACTGAACGTCCGCGCTGGCCGATGATTATCCTGCGTTCACCGAAGGGCTGGACTGGCCCGGAATCTGTCGATGGCAAAGCGATCGAAGATACCTTTCGCGCACACCAGGTGCCGGTCACCAATTTTATTAAACAGCCAAAGCATTTAAAAATCCTTGAACAATGGATGAAGTCTTACCGCCCCGAAGAATTATTTGATGATGCCGGCAGACTGATAGCAGAACTGGCCGAACTGGCGCCAGTAGGTGAGCGGCGCATGGGCGCCAATCCGCATGCCAATGGCGGCAAGTTGTTGCGTGATTTGCGCATGCCGGACTTTCGCGATTATGCGGTCAAGGTGCCAAACCCTGGCGAGGTTGATGCCGAAGCGACGCGTGCGCAGGGTGAATTCATACGCGATGTGATGAAGCTCAATGCCAAGGCGCGCAACTTCCGCATTTTCAGTCCGGACGAAACCGCTTCGAACCGCTGGGGTGCGCTGTTCGACGTGACCAACCGATGCTCGACGGCAGAAATACTTCCCGGCGACGAGCATGTAGCGCCCGATGGCCGGGTAATGGAGATGTTGAGTGAGCACCAGTGTCAGGGCTGGCTCGAAGGTTATCTGCTGACCGGACGCCATGGCTTTTTCTCCTGCTATGAAGCCTTTATCCACATTGTTGATTCGATGTTCAACCAGCACGCCAAGTGGCTGGATGTGACACGGGACATTGAATGGCGTCGGCCCATTGCCTCGTTGAATTATTTGTTGTCATCTCACGTCTGGCGTCAGGACCACAACGGCTTCAGTCATCAGGACCCCGGTTTCATCGACCTGGTGGTGAACAAGAAGGCGGAAATCATACGCGTCTATTTGCCGCCTGATGCAAATACCCTGCTATCGGTAACCGACCATTGCCTGCGCAGCCACAATGACATCAATGTCATCGTGGCGGGTAAGCAGCCTGAACTGCAATGGCTGGACATGGAGGCGGCAATCAAACACTGCACCGCCGGGCTGGGTATCTGGAAATGGGCCAGCAACGACGAGGGAGGTGATCCCGATGTGGTCATGGCCTGCTGCGGCGATGTGCCGACACTGGAGACGCTGGCGGCAGTGAAGCTGCTGCGCCAGCAGTTCCCGGATTTGAAGATCCGCGTCATCAATGTCGTGGACTTGATGACCCTGCAGCCGCAGAGCGAGCACCCGCACGGCATTACCGACAAAGACTTTGATGTGTTGTTTACCAAAGATAAGCCGATCATCTTTGCCTATCATGGTTATCCCTGGTTGATCCATCGTCTGGCCTACCGCCGCACCAATCATAGAAATCTGCATGTGCGCGGTTACAAGGAAAACGGCACCACTACCACCCCCTTCGATATGGCGGTATTGAATGATCTCGACCGCTTCCACCTGGCCGGTGATGTGATCGACCGTGTGCCGAGTTTGGGATCACGTGCTGCCTATGCCAAACAGTATCTGCGCGACAAACTGCTCGATCACAAGGCCTATATCGATAAACACGGCGAAGATATGCCGGAAATCCGCGACTGGAAATGGCAAGGATGACGGGACGATGGCGCGGTGACTGATTGAGGGATTATTGCAAATGAAGGGTTGTGCGAAAGTTTGCGAATTTCTCGGGAACCTTGGTGGACAGGATCGCGGGAAATACCCGGCGGCGTCTTGAACTTTTCCCTCTGGTCAGCATCCTGATTTCGCTTGCGGCGGTCTTGAGCTATGTTAATTACCGGTATATCAAGCTGCCTGCTGGTGGCCCTGGTCGCTTCTCTAACCTGGCCGTACTGCGCGGCCTGAAAGATGATCAGGCCTTGAGAGACTACCAAATAGTGTATTTCCAGCCGGTCGATCCGGTCAACTTACGCACCGAGGCCGCCGTCAAGGTCGAGGATATCAAGGTGTTTAAGGTGACCAAGGATGCGCCCCAGGTGATACTGGCATTGGCGGCCAATGCGGAGCAGGATTGGCTCCAGGCGGAACGTGAGAACCGGAAAAAACAACATACACAGTGCGTGATATTGGAGAGATATAGATGACAAAAAAATCGAAGGATTTTCGCGTACCGGAAGGCGAAAAGGTTGATCTCAAAAAATGGCCGACTCGGGTCGATCCTGTATACAAGTCGAAATCGCACTATCATAAAATGCTCGAAGTGCAGGTTAAAGAGCTAAGCGAGTTGCAGCACCTGCACTACGCGTCCAATCGCCATGCGGTGTTGCTGATCTTTCAGGCTATGGATGCGGCCGGGAAAGACGGGGCCATTCGACACGTGATGTCAGGCGTCAATCCCCAGGGTTGCCAGGTGTTTAGTTTCAAGCATCCAAGCGCGACCGAACTGGAACACGATTTTCTGTGGCGTACGTCCCAGTGTCTTCCCGAACGCGGGCGCATCGGCATCTTCAACCGCTCCTACTATGAGGAGGTGCTGATCGTTCGCGTGCATCCGGAAATTCTCTACAGTCAGGGATTGCCGGAGGGTTTGGTCGATGAGAAAACGATCTGGCAGGACCGATATCGCTCGATCATTGACCTGGAGAAACATCTCTATCGCAACGGCACGCGTATCATTAAGTTCTTTCTGCACCTTTCGAAAGAAGAACAACGCAAGCGTTTTCTTGACCGTATTGATGAGCCGGATAAAAACTGGAAATTCAGTCTGGCCGACATTGAAGAACGCAAATTCTGGAAACAGTACATGCACGCCTATGCGTCGTGCCTGAGAGCAACGAGTACAAAAAATGCACCCTGGTATGTGGTTCCTGCGGATGACAAAAAGAACGCCCGGCTGATTATTTCAAGGATTATTCTCGATACGTTCAAGGCGCTCAAAATGCGCTACCCGGAAACGGATGAGAAGCGCCGGCAGGAGTTGCTGTCGATTCGCGAACAGCTGATGCAGACAGACTCCCGTGACAAGTGAGTTGTTTAAATTCCACCTGCGCTGGCTCATTGCATGAATCTGTGACGGTTATCCGCTGCTTAGTGCGTGCAACCTGCTCTGTCTGGCGGGACTCATCACCTGGTTCAGATTGGGCGAAACCATGGTGCTGATTACCCTGGCGGGAAGCAGTGGATCATTGCGGCACAGAGTCAAGCGTGCCAAACTTAGCGACCAAAAATTTGCGTTGTCAGTGTGCCTCGCAACCCTATCATCACACATCACACCGCTAATTACGTATAGACATAGCAGGATCAGATACTGGCAGCTACCGGCGGATGTACTTCAGATCCGGCTAGGCAGGAAAAAGTTACATGGAAATCTTGCGCCATTTTGAGTTTGGCCTGAGTCCGGCGGCACTGCTTTTGCTGGTTTTGTATCATGTCTACCTCTACCGAAAAATACGCAGCGACCCTTTGAGCACTTCCCTGGGGCTGGCGCACCGCACACGTGGCCTGTGGGTGCAGGCCATCATCACGGGCGGGAAAGACATCCTCGCGGTCCAGACCCTGCGCAACTGGACTATGGCGGCAACCTTTCTGGCTTCCACTGCAATTCTCATCGGCCTGGGTATTTTCAATCTCGCAGTAACCGCAGATAAACAGGGAGAGCTTTCGTTGTTAATCAGTCATTTCAGCAGTGACCACCCGGGGCTTTGGCTGGGCAAGTTGATCCTGCTGGGGGTGGATTTCCTGTTTGCATTTTTCAACTTCACGCTTGCCGTGCGTTACTTTAATCATACCGGGTTTATGATCAACCTTCCGGTTAACGCCAATACCGGCATTACGGTCAAGGACGTCGCTGAGATTCTCGATCGTGGGGGCATCCACTATACACTGGGTATGCGTGGCTATTACCTGTCTATACCGTTGACCCTGTGGCTGTTCGGTCCACTCTGGTTGCTTGCGGGCACGCTGGTGCTGGTGGCCGTTTTGCATTGGCTCGACCGTGGCGTTTAGTTGCGAGATCTCAACATTTTTTCACCATTGCAGAGAGTCGTTATTAATCCAGGCGTTTTTTGAAACGCAGAATGGCAAAACTCATGCTCAGCAGGGTAAAAACGAGTAGCACATAAATATCCGTAGTCATCTGCGATAGCTCGGCACCCCGCAACATGATGCCGCGTATCAAACGGACAAGTTGTGTCAACGGCAGGATCTCCGCAATAGTCTGCGCCAGCTTCGGCATGCCTTCAAAGGGAAAGATGAAGCCCGACAACAGGATTGAGGGTAGAAAAAAGAAGAACGTCATTTGCATGGCCTGAAACTGATTGCGAACAAGGGTGGAGATCACCAGCCCCAGACTCAGATTGGCAGCAATGAAAATTAACGCCACCAGGTAGACATCAAGCACCTGACCAACCACAGGGACATGGAACAGAAACATTCCCAGCAGCATGATGACCGTCACCTGAATCAGTCCAATCACAACATAAGGAATGATTTTTCCAATCATCAGTTCTGCTGTTTTAACCGGTGTGTTGATCAGTAACTCCAGGTTGCCGCGTTCACGCTCTCTGACAATTGCGACCGCAGTAAACAACACCATGGTCATGGTCAGGATGACGCCGATCAGTCCAGGCACTACGAACACCGAGGAGCACCGCTCTGGATTATAATAATTTCGCACCTCAAACAGCACTTGTTGCTGTGCTGGTTTTATCCTGCTGCGCACCTGAAAGCCCATGTTTGTCAAAGACTGTGTGGCCGACAGAATAATCGGATCACTGCCATCGACCAGCAATTGCGCAGCCCGACGCTCCTTTTGATGCAAGCGCCTTTCAAAATCAGCTGGTATCAGGATACCAATATTGATCTCACCTCCATCCAGAAGAGTTTTCAACTCCTCACCGGTGTTGACATGATGTATAACGTCAAGCACCTGTGTCGCCTGCATGTCTGCAACTAACTGACGTGATAACTGCGTGCCTGCCTGATCTGCCACGGCGGCATCCAAGAGTGCCATACATCGGTGTTGATTGCGTATCCAAATAACAGAATCTGCAGCATAGGAATGCCGAACATCATGCCAAACGTCAGCCGATCCCTGCGCAGCTGTTGCACTTCCTTGCCAAGGATCGCAAACAGACGGGGCAGACATGAACTCACAACACACCCGCTCTATGTTGTTTATTGGTGACGCTGACAAAGACATCTTCCAGGCTGGGATGCGTCACCTGACAAACCGCCTGCAGTTATGCAGTATTTAACAGTTGTTGTACATAATTCTGGGGATTGTGCTGTTGTTTGTTTACCAAGACACGTTAGCGGACACCCAATTGAGTGACGCTGACAATGTTGTCGGCGCCTTTGATGGTCTGCGCAACTTGTCATCGCGACGGGTTTGTGGATCAACCGCGCTGGTTGGTTCATCCAAAAGCAACAGTTCCGGGTGATGCAGCGTAGCGCAGGCCAGGGACAATCGTTGCCGTTGCCCGCCACTTAAGGTGCCGGCGAACTGTTGAGCAAGCTCGGTTAGACGCTAGGTTTTCATGGCCTCTTGAATACGCTGTTGCCGAAGCAAACGGGGCAAACAGTAGATCCGCGCAATAAATTTCAGGTTCTCGTGGATGGTGAGGTCTTCATACAGGGAGAAACGCTGGGTCATATAACCGATTTTTTGTTTGAGAACTTCCGCCTCTTCAGGTAAGCGGTGATTCAATACGACCACTGTTCCCTCGGTTGGTGTTAACAAACCACACAGCATGCGGATCGTGGTTGATTTGCCAGACCCGTTTGGCCCCAGAAATCCAAAAATGCGTCTGCGGGGTATATGTTAATGCGCCAAAGCGCCGGGTGAGATTATTGGATTCGACAGCGTTTTCTGGATTCATTGATTTATCACAATAGTGATTATTGCGCTATCGCTTGGAAATCCACACGGACCGGAATCCCCTAAGGTAATCCCTGTGTTTCGGTATCAGTCAATTCCACTTCGGCCAGATAACTCAGCCTTGATCGATCGCGTTCTGTCAACGAATAGTAGTGCGTAAAAACGGCTTCACTGCTGATCATGCGCACTTGGCCGGTAAAAGGTGTGGCGATTCCATCGATTGATACCAACGCTTGCGACCCTTGATGGACCTTAGCGCGCATGGGTTCCGGCACATAAACTTCTTGCATAGGGTTTACTGTCAATCAACATAACCGCAATAACCGCTACTGTTGGCGGGCGCTCACCAGACTTATAGGACAGACTGTCAAGCACCCCTTCCCTCGGTGCGCGCAAGGTCAGATTTTCCAGGGTGATGTGCAATGCGCGCGCCTCAGCTTGCACGACGGCAGCCTCCGCCTGTTGTAATTCTTCCGCTGTAGCGCCGTGCAATAGCTCTTCCAATGCGGCACGCGCGGCATTTTTATCGGCGGTGGCTTTTTTCTGCCGGGTGCGTGCCGCATCGGCAGTTTCGGCACTGACCAGCTATTTTCCTAACAGGGATTGCATGCGCGCCAACTCTTTCCTGCTATTTTCTTCTTCACTCAGCGCTCATTGCAGTTTGGCTTTGGCTTCATCAATGCGTTCTTCACGTGGGCCAGGCTTCAATTCAGACAGACGGGACTGCGCCTGCATTTTTGCTGCTTCCGCCTCATCCAGCTGCGCCTGAACACGCCGTGAATCCTGTTGCAGAATAACGGCGAGTTCTTTAAGGGTCTCGCCTTGCGTCAGAATTTCCAGAATCGGTTCATTGTTCTCGGCTATCAGTTCCACCCGATCCCACTCCAGTAAGCCCATAGCACTGAGTGATTCCTTTTTACTGCAGGCTGACAGCGTCAGTAAAGTCAAACTAAAAACAACCAAGACGCGAAATGAAGGTGCCCAGTACCGGATTGTCGATGACTGAATTACCAATCTTTTTTTCTATCGTAGTGACGCACGAAAAACCGTAGGATGGATAATGACAATCCCCAGACAATGGGAGATCAGTGTTATTTCCGCACAGACCACATTTCTCTCAGGTTCATCTGCCTCGAAAAGTGATGAATCGCAGCAAGGCCTGCATGGCCAATCAAATAAGCCCAGACAAGGCTTGCGAGTATCCCGTGGATTTCGATGTCAATGCTCGCCCAGGTGCTTCCTGTGGCGTCGAAGCGCATCGCGAAAAAAAACAGGGCCCCGCTGACAGCCATTGTGGTCATCAGGAGCAGGCCGAGTCCATGTACGGCCGAAGCGAGTGGGTTCTCGACATGATACTCCGGTGCTTTGAGTTGTTTGATCTGTCTCCAGATACCGCTGAGATCCTTCCATACCGCTTCACGCCTCATGAATGAGAACCACGGATACAAAAGTGCGACTTGTGTGCCGCGGCGTCGCAGCGCCACAACCAGCCAGAACCCTAACGCCAGCAGCAGCGAGGTGATCCCGGAATACTCGTGCACCACGAACAGCCAGTCCTCATGCCTGCCTTCCAGCGGTGCGGTCATCACTAGACTCGTGATCACCTGAAGCAGAATCGCCATGGCCAGCATCATGTGAAACAGGCGTGTAGGGAACGAATGCCGGGAGTTTTCAATCGAAGATGCTGTCATTGCAGATTCACTCGGGTAGTCAGAATGGGTGGCACATGGTAACTGATATAGCGTCACATCTGGAAGCTGGCAGTGACAGTTTATTTACCCCGTAAACTTTTTTCCATCAGAAACAGATAGTATTGTACCTGGCTTTGAAGCTGTCTGGCTCCTGCTGCGATTTAATGCTTAGCGCATCTTGAATAAAAGCTACCGCATAACCCTATCAACGACGCACAGATTTTGACGTCTTGATTGACACTGCGAAAAGATTTCCAGCACAATCTCCCCCTTCTACTCATAATGACCTTCCATGTCATGAGTGCTGGTCCTGTTGAATCTGATAGAGAGTAAATCGATCTGAACAACGCCTGGATCCTGCTTATTACACATACCGTACTTGCCGTAGTGAGTGCCGGACATGCATTACTGTACAAGCGTGATCCAAGAGCGGCCTTGGGATGGATCGCGGTATGCCTTGCCTATCCCATTGTCGGTCCGCTACTGTATTACCTGTTCGGCATAAACCGGCTGCGTACGCGCGCGCATCATCTCAAAGGTGCGCCATCGAAGCGCCTGAAAATCGGCTACGAAAATCCAGATGATGTCAACACGACTAGCATGGAAACACTGCCTCCGGTACTGTCAGCACAACCATTAATTGCTGCGCTGGCGCGTTCTTCCGCTGCTATTACGCAGCGCTCACTGGTAGGTAATAATTCACTGCAACTTTTTTTTGATGGTGACAGCGCCTATGCTTCGATGCTCGATGCCATCGCTCAAGCCCGGTATTCAGTGTGCCTCGCCTCTTATATATTCGAGACCAATCTTACCGGACATGCCTTCATCGATGTACTTGATGCCGCCCGCACCCGTGGTGTCGAAGTTCGGGTGCTGCTCGATGGTATTGGCGAACTATACAGCTTTCCAGGGGCAGGCAGGCTGTTAAAGCGGCAGGGCGTCAGAGTCGCGCGCTTTATCCCGCCCCGCATACTGCCGCCGGCAGTCCATCTCAATCTCCGCAATCACCGCAAACTGCTGGTGGTGGATAACGTGATTGGTTTTACCGGCGGGATGAACATCGGCGACCGACATCTTCGAACCCGACCCAATGGACTGCCGGGCATCAGCGACATTCATTTTCGCATACAAGGGCCTGTCATTGATCAGATGCAACAGGTGTTCGATGAGGATTGGGCGTTTGCTACAGGAGAGCGAATCCAGCCCCGAAACGCGAATACTCCTGGCAGCGGTAATGTTGTTTGCCGCACTATTACCGATGGGCCGAACGAAGATCTTGGCAAACTTACCATGATATTGACCGGCGCCGTGGCGCTGGCATGCCGCCGCGTTGCGATCATGACACCTTACTTTTTACCCCCGGCCACGCTGGTCAATGCCCTGCAGTCGGCTGCACTGCGCGGGGTGGACGTTGCGGTGATTTTACCCGGAAACACCAACCAATTACTGGCCCATTGGGCCACACGCAACATCTTATGGGAACTTCTGCAGTTTGGCGTCAGAATCTACTATCAACCACCACCCTTCGCCCACAGTAAATTTCTGCTGATCGATGATGAGTACGCCCATATCGGCTCGGCCAATCTGGATCCACGCAGTTTGCGCTTGAACTTTGAGCTGGTCGTCGAGGTTTTCGATCAATCGTTGATTACGGTTTTGAGTGAGCACTTCGAACAGATAAGAGCGATATCCAGCGAAGAAACACTGGCGGGGGTCGATGGCCGCAGATTACCGGTCCGCGTACGCGACGCCTTCGCGTGGCTGTTTTCACCTTATCTCTGACGTATCAATTCCGACAGTTTATAATCAAGCAATTTTAAACATTAAATTGAGTCGATGAGGCTTTACCCCTGAGTGGCTACTCAAATGGCAGCATGACACTAGAAACCTTTTCCATCAGCGGACTGAGCACTACCGAGCGCATCCTGCTTGTTCTGTTGATTGTCGCCGCTGCGCATCTGTGTGTGCGTGCTATTCGACATCTTACACAACGGTTAGCGTCGACCGACGTGATTCAACGCTGGGCAAAACTGCGCACCCTGGCCGGCTTGATGGCTAGCATATTGGTGTTTTCGCTCTATTTCGGTGCGCTGGGCCTGGTGTTGCAGGAGTTCGGTGTATCCCTGACCGCCTATCTCGCCAGTGCTTCAATACTTGGCCTGGCGATTGGTTTCGGCTCACAGGGATTGGTACAGGATGTGGTTACCGGCTTGACGGTGATTTTTTCCGATCTGTTTGAAGTGGATGATCTGGTGGAGATATCCACCCAGACGGGTACTGTACAGAGTATCGGCATGCGTTTTACGGTTCTGCTCAGTCCGCTTGGCGCGCAGGTATTCATCCCCAACCGGACATTGTCTATCCGCGTGGCTATGTACGCTGTTTTGCCAATATCACGCTTTCTTCTCAGGAAGATAAAACGAAGCTGATGTTGGCTAAAGTCAAGGCCATAACCCAGGGGTTCGTGGAACAATTCCCCGGTATTCTGCGTGATGTACCGGAAACAGGGCCAAGTAGTTCGACACCGGTTGGACGCGTCTTTGTGCGCGTCAAGTTCCGGATCTGGCCTGGTCGTAGCGGGCCTATTGAGAGTGCCTACAAGCAGGAAATGGTAGAAACCCTAAAAATCCTCGACCCCGAGTATGCGGACTGGATGGTGAGCATCAACACGGAAGTCAGTGAGACAACCACTGCGATTCGGCCTTTTCGGATGCCGCGTGGTGGTTCGCGCTCCATGTAAAAACGCAATGCCGATGACAGCTCAGATTGAGTATCACTTCATGCGCAGTTGGTTTGTTTGTTGAAACTCACAACACTGAACGAGCAACGTAACCTGGTCGCAATGTCCAGTCAGTGGATATATATACAGAAGAGAACGATACCCAACGCACTTAACTATATGTTTTATGGCAATCCTTGAACAGTCTGATTGTATGATCTGAGTATTCTCCCTTTCTTGAACTTTATTCAGAAGGTCATTTCAAACCCTGTGTACTGGCGACAACCGTTCTCAGTCACATCTAACTCGAACAATATGGAGATGATCCGAATGACTATACGTTACTCCGCCTTGCTGTTATTTACCGCAACGCTCGCCTTATCCATGGCCACCGTTCCCGCGATTGCCGGGAAACAGGTCAAGCCGGAAAAATGACCTGTGAGGAATTCATCGCGCTCGATGAGGAAGTGCAGCCCGTTGTGGTGTATTGGCTGCATGGCAAATCGGGTGAGATCGAGGTGATTGAAATCGACGAGTACCAGACTCCTGTGGCCTATGCCGTTACCGAGTGTCAAAAGGAAAAGGAAGCGACCGTCTGGGACAAAATAAAACACTATTTCAAGAAAGATAAGAAATCCGCTGATCCGGAAATAATGAAGGACAAGTAAGGAATGGTATATCGTAGCGTTTGCGGATATTCGATAAACGTTTGAGTCCACCAGCGACAGGGTGACGTGGTCAAGCTTTTTGATACAACCCAGTTAAGCCACTTTTTTCATTTCCATTAATTGTTTTTCATAGTCATTGGGGCTGGTGTAATCCAAGTATGAGTGCAATCTCTGGCTGTTATAAAACATGGATATGTAGTTCAATATATCCTGTTGTGCTTCATAGCGTGTCTGGTAGCTTCTCCATTGCACCCTTTCTTGTTTCAGGCTACCGAAGAAGCTCTCAACTACCGCATTGTCCCAACAATCTCCTTTCCGGCTCATACTGCCTTTAATACCATGAGCTTTGAGCAATCGACGGAAATCTCTGCTGGCATACTGCGATCCCCGATCTGAATGATGGATCAATCCCGCTTTCGGTCGGCGCTGCCAGATGGCCATTTTCAAGGCATCACACACCAATTGGGTTTTCATCCGTGAACTCATGCTCCAACCCACAACTTTCCGGGAACACAGATCAATCACAACCGCCAGATACAGCCAGCCTTCCTGTGTCCAGACATAGGTGATATCTGCGGCATAGACCTGATCTGGCTGGGGCACATCAAACTGTCGTTTCACGAGGTTTTCATAAACAGGCTGTTTGTGATTGCTGTTAGTGGTTACCTTGTATTTCTTGCGCTGCTTGGCCTGTACGCCAGCCTCTCGCATCAGTTTCCTCGCCTTGTTGCGGCTCACAGGAAAGCTCAAGGCATTCAATGCTCTCTTCATACGGCGGCTGCCATAGCTATAGTCAGAGCTTTCGGCAATATCCTTGACCCATTCCAGCATCTCCTGGTGCTTTGAGTCATCTGGCTTACTGGCCTGACTGGATTGGTAATGGTAATAACCACTACGCTTCACACCCAATACCTGACACTGCAGGCTGATGGGATAGGTATTCTTATGTTGGGTGATGAACGAGTATTTCACTTCGTTTCTGCTGCAAAGAATACCGTGGCTTTTTTTAAGATTTCTTTCTCCATCTGCAGTCGCTTTACCTGGGCCTTGAGCTTTCTGATTTCCTCCTGCTCAGGTGTCAATTTTCCATTTCCACGGAAGGCTTGACCATCATCTGCCTGATGCTCTCTTACCCAACGTCCCATCAGGTCAGGTCTAATATCAAGGCTTCTGGCTGCCTCAGACGGGTATAACCTTGCTCAAGGACCAGGCTGATTGCATCTAATTTGAATTCTTTTGAATACTGTTTTCTTACTGTCATTTTCAATTACCTCAGTTAAGTTGATTATGCTTAACTGGGTTGTACAAATCTATTAGACCACCTCAGTCCAGGCCGTCACAGGCCAGTATGTGGCGCGCCTGTTTGAGAAGCTCTATTGGGTTTCCTTCTTTGCCACCCTGCATGATCTCCTCGGCGCGGCCAATTAATTCATCCGCGGCGCTTTCCACCGCATCGTCTGATAAGGTTCGCAGGGAGCTATGCAACAGCGGGAACCATGTAAGCATCTGTGCATAATTCTCCCCCGCCTTAGCCTGTATGATGGCATCTAGCAACAGGATTAGTGCGTGCCGCCGCGCCACGACTGGCGGCAAGTCGCAAGGTGGTTCCGGCGGAGGTCAGCTCACTGATTGCTATCGAACTATCGTTATTCACCAGCGCTGCCTTGGAGCGCATGGCCAGATCCAGGCTGGCAGAGATGTCTTCCGCCACAATTAGCAGGACATCCGTAGCCGGGCAATAGCTCCCGGGTTTTGGAGAGTCGCCGGCATCAGTGGCAGCGGTCGTTGGTGTGTTGATCGACAGTACCAGTAAAGGCACGCATGCCCAAAACAGGCGTTTACGGTGCGAATGGATTTTCGATTCATTGATTTTTCTCCCGTGTGGAACTTGCTGTTGAGAATTTCCAGGTGACTGCACGCCGGATGCACTGAGATTGTCCCGGAGCCCTGGTTGTAAAGTCACTAGCTTACTGTACTATTTGCATCAGGTGTAGACAGAGGACTGTGATATGGAATCAATATCTATTAACGACGCAGTTCGAGTATTACTTGGCTTTACGGTGCTTCTGGCCGGGAGAAATATCTTCTGGCTGTTTATCGCAGTCATCGGTTTTTTGTTTGGCACCGAGCTTGCCCAAAGTTTGCTGGCTGATCAGCCCATGTGGTTGGCGCTTGTTGCCGGTATCGGTATGGGCCTGATTGGTGCGGTATTGGCGATTGTTTACGAGCGTGTTGCATTTGCGCTGGCCGGTTTTTATGCAGCGGTGTTTCTGGTAATAGTCTATGCGGACAAACTGGGCTTCGCCAATATGCCGGCAGTTACACCCTATGTCGCCGGAATTCTCGGCGCTTTGCTTGCGGTGCTGCTGACAGACTGGACGATTATTGTGTTGTCTGCTCTCGCCGGGGCGGCTGCGATCGTCTCTGTGTTTGCTTTACAATCAGGCGTTGCAGTCGTGAGCTTTCTGGTTCTGGCTGCTGTCGGCATGCTGGTGCAATGGAACATGCTCGAACGCGGTCGGCGTCAATAAGTTTCTTTTTAGCACACCGATAGGTTTCCTGATTTCGCAGCACAGCAGAGGCATTGTACTCGCAATACAACCTCGAATAAGGATTCAGCAGATTGTATACGGAGTAACGCGTATAGCAATGCCTGGTTGACTCCTGTAGGTTCAGAGAAGACTGGGAGTTTTCTGTCCCGTCGCCATCCAGCCACAATTGCATGATCTGTGCGTACCCTGCTGCATAGGCAATACGCCATGCACGATCCGTGATTACAGTCTGTCGCAGAATATACAGAGCACAAATGTGAATGAGAAAGACCAAAGAACTACTAGAACTTGCCCGCTGCCCAACCAGATGGAGTTGCAAATAAAAATCACATACTGAAATACCAATGCGAGGAGAGACACATGCTGACGATTCGAAACATAGCCTTAATGTTGATCGCAGTGACCACAATACTTATTAGCATGCAGTCGGTGGCGGCTACCGAACGTGAAGCCAAGGCGGAAGCCTATCGAGAACGGCTTGCTCCCTATGGGAATTGGACCCGCCATCCGCAGTATGGCGAGGTCTGGACGCCAACGGCTGTTAGCCTAGGCTGGCGGCCTTACCCAAGGTCATTGGGTGATGACCGAGGATGACGGGTGGTATTGGAACTCGGACTTCGAATGGGGCTGGGCGCCGTTTCACTATGGTCGCTGGGTCTTCGATGATCTGGAAGGATGGCACTGGTCGCCCGATGACATATGGGCGCCGGCCTGGGTCGAATGGCGTTACGGCGACGAATTCATTGGCTGGGCTCCACTGGGGCCGGAGATGGCCTTTGATGCAGAGGTTGCACTCGCACCTCCTAGTTGGGTGTTTGTGCCACAGCGACAATTTCTTGCTCCCCGCCTGTCGGATGTCGTGGTCATATCCGCGCGTAACGAGTCGCTCCTACGAGAGACCCCTCGTGTCGTAACATTGTCGTGGGATAAAGGACGTATGATCAATCGCGGAGTGGCCGCCGAGCGAATCGAGAAAGCAACAGGGCGAAAGCTCGAGTGCACCCGGATTCGGGCTGTCGAAAGCCCTGCGGCAATGCAGATAGGCGTGCAGCCAAAAGAGGTTCAAGTGTCTCGTCCACGGACCGGAGAAGAGACCGCCAAGACAGTGAGCCAAGGGCCCCGCGACCGTCTTGACGAGCAGCAAGCTGCCGAGCGGAAAGCCCTGCAGAGTATCCGCGCCACACAACAGACCAAAGCCCAGGATAACGATAGGCTAAGCAATCAGCAGGCGGCGGAACAACGTGCACAGGCTCAAGCGCACGCTGCGGAACAGCAGAGGCTCGAGCGCATGATGCAGCGCAATTCGGGTGGTGAAGTAAAGAAGCGCAACCGCGATCATGAATAAGGCGGGGTTGATGGCGCTACGGGGTGCCGGGCGACGCCCCATAGTGGTTAAGTGATATGGACTCTGTCATCGCAATATTAAGTTCAAATAAAAGCATGTCATGTGCGAGCTTTCATGTGGATGACGACAGCCGTCGTTGTCACCTTTGATAATGAGGAGATAATTCTGATGAAAACAAGTATAAAAGTCTTGCCGTTAGTTGTTAGTATCCTGGCGTTATCCATTGCCGGCGCTCCCGCCATTGCCGGTAAACAGGTCAAGCCCGAAAAAATGACCTGCGAGGAATTCATCGCGCTCGATGAGGAAGTGCAACCTGTTGTGGTGTATTGGCTGCATGGCAAGTCGGGCGAGGTTGAAGCGATTGATGTGGATGAGTATGTGACTCCAGTGGCCTATGTCCTCACCGAGTGCCACAAGGAAAAGCAGTCGTCAGTCTTGGATAAAGTAAAACACTATTTCAAGACACATACGAAACCCGCTGATCTGGACAAAATGGAAGACGACTAGAATCGCTGGCCGGGTAACTAACGTTTTCTGTTATCCTCCACGTGCCTTGGTCGTCATCAGCAATAGCGACCAAGGCAATTCATACCCCGCTTAGCCGCCCAGGACCCGAGAGACATTTCCGCATAACCATTTTCTACGCTACGGTGATAGCTGATCGGTTTAACAACCGATGGTTCGATTCACCTGGCATCTTCGCAGTCTTCATGTAAAGTATTGAGTTCGTAACTGGAATAGATGGGTTGAGTTCTCATGAGCAAACAACTTTGTGACGAGGAGTTTCCCTGGTGCACCGAGAAAGGCAAGAAGGGTGAGCTGTATAAACTCTGCTTGTACAATCTCTCGCCCACCCAGTTCGCTGTGGGCAGGGCCGAGGTGGAGATTCGTGCGGTTGGCCTACGGAAAAAATACCAGAAGGATCCCGGTAGACTGCACGATTATCTTCGTGTCAGGCCGGTTCCGGTGGTAATAAGAGGGAACAAATTCTACCTCGTGGATCATCACCATCTGGTCCGTGCACTGCATGAAGCATTGCACAAAACGCTTGGCGATGAGATCTGCGTTTACGTGGAGGTGCTGGCGAATACAAGCAGCCTTAGCCACCTCTACTTCTGGAAGCAGATGTACGCTAACAACTGGGTATACCTCTTTGACCACGAAGGTGGTGGCCCCCAACCACCCGACAAGCTGCCCTCGCACATCAAAGATCTCAAGTTCGATCCCTACCGCAGCCTGGCATGGCTGGTGCGCGATCGTTATGGATATCTCAAGACCGATGCAGACTTCGCGGAGTTCATGTGGGCCAACTACTTCCGCATGTGCATCCTCCTCGATCCACACATCCTCGATGGTGAATACGATATCGATGATTACCTTTATACCCTGAACAAGGACGGAGAGTTGCTACTCACTGAAGAAGGAAAGGATATTATTGACGAAGCCATGTTTCTGGCGACCAGCCCGGGGGCGCGCGGTCTTCCCGGATTCAGGGGAATTACCGGATAAGCGGAAACACTAATAAAGATACAACGGATCTGCAGCATCAGATGCATGTCGATTCGTAACCGGGGAGGATCAGATGATGACGGTGAAGGATAATACCAAGGATTTCCACTGGCCCATCCTGCAGGGCATCCTGCCCGTTAACTCCTCGCAGATTCCGGGGGAGATTATTGCGGGCCTTACTTTGGCAGCCCTCGCCATTCCCGAAGTGATGGGCTACACGAAGATCGCCGGCATGCCTGTGGTTACCGGTCTCTATACCATCCTTATTCCGATGGCCTTGTTCGCGATCTTTGGCTCATCCCGGCACCTGGTGGTGGGCGCCGACTCGGCGACTGCTGCAATGCTCGCTATCGGCCTTGCTGGCGTGGCAGCCTCCGGCACCGCCGAATATGTGGCGATGGCGAGTATACTCGCCCTCATGGCTGCGGGCTTTCTGATTATCGCGCGCATCATGCACCTTGGATTCTTGGCGGATTTTCTGTCGCGTACGGTACTCGTCGGATTCCTGACTGGGGTCGGTATCCAAGTCGCCCTCGGCCAGTTCACGGGAATGCTGGGCGTCGCCGGTGCGAGGGCACGGCCCGTTTCACCAGATGCTGCATGACTGGCGGCAGCTCGAACAGCTCAATCCCTATGTGTTGGGCCTATCGGCAGCAGTGCTCGCGATCATCATCGGGGCGAAGCTTGTCTCGAAGAAAATCCCTGGGGCATTGATAGCGGTAGTTGGGGCTATCACTGCCAGCTGGGCGCTGGATCTGCAATCCCAGGGCGTCCATGTACTGGGGATGATTCCAAGTGGATTGCCGACTCCTGGGTTTCCTGAGGTCGACTGGAACTGGCCACTGTTTCAGAAATTGATCCCTCCCGCTTTTGCGATGTTCATCGTTATCCTCGCGCAGACCGCCGCGACCTCGCGCGCCTACGCCACCCGCTATAACGAGCGTTTCAACGAAAATCTGGATCTGATCGGCCTGGGTGTGGCAAACGTCGGCGCAGCACTATCCGGAACCTTTGTGGTCAATGGCAGCCCGACCAAAACCCAGATGGTCGACAGCGCCGGCGGGCATAGCCAGCTGGCACAGCTTGTTCACGACGCTGATTGTGCTCATGGTACTGCTGTTTTTTACCGCGCCACTGGCGTACTGCCGGAGGCCGTGCTCTCGACTGTCGTGTTCATAATCGGTGTGGAACTGATCAACGTCAAAGGCATGCGCAAGATCTATGCTGAGCGTCCCTGGGAATTCTGGGTGGCGTTGATAACGACGGTGGTGGTGGTTTTCTGGGGGGTCGAGCAGGGCATCATCCTCGCCATCGTCCTCTCACTGGTAGCGCATACGCGTCACGGATATCGGCCGAAAAACGTCGTGGTGGTGACCACCGATGACGGGCACTGGCGCGCACTACCGGTCAGCAGTCCGGCCCAGCTGGCCCCAGGCCTGATGATCTACCGATTTACCCACAGCATGTATTATGCGAATGCCGAATTGCTCTTGGATCAGGTGCTCAAACTGGCCGAAGATGCGCAACCGTCGCTGAACTGGTTCTGCATTGACGCATCCGCCATCGACGATGTGGATTTTTCGGCCGCCGAGACTTTGCTTTTAATCAGCGGATTGCTGAAGGAGACAGGGTGTCCGCCTGGTCATCGCCGTGGTCTCGGACGAGGTCAGGGCCGAACTGGATCGTTCCGGGCTCACCGAGCTGATCGGTGAGAATGCCTATTATGCAGCCGCAGGTGATGTTGTGAATGCCTACCGCGAGATGATACGCTTAGGACATAACGGGTACAAAAGTATCCCACTAATAATGAAGGTTTCAGCTATGCATAAGTCACTGGAAGTAATCATGGACAGTCAATCACGTAAGATCGTAATCATTACCAGTATTGTCTTGTTGCTGGCGGGTATTGCAGGTATCGCATTGCCGCAGTTTATGTCGATGGCAGTCGCATTGTTTGCTGGTTGGCTGATGATAATCGCTGGTGGTATTGCTGTGTATATCACTTGGCATGGTTTCCGCGATCAATGGGTTGTCTGGCTCAAGCCTTTTATACTGATTGCAGTGGGTCTGCTCATTATCTTGCACCCCATCGCAGGTACGATGGCGCTCGGCTTGATGTTGGCTATCTATTTCCTGCTGGATGGCTTTGCCGGTGTTGCCGCCGCCAGGGAAATGCGGCCTAGACGTGGTTGGGGGTGGTTAATGTTTAACGGGGTATTATCGCTGTTGCTTGCATTTGCGTTTATTGTTGGCGGGCCATCTACCTCCGCCTGGTTAGTCGGACTACTGATTGGCGTCAGTCTTATTGTTGATGGCCTGTCACTATTGATGTTGGGACTTGCCGCCAAGACAAGCTGAACGTAGGCTGGCCTTGGCTCGATCGTCATGCTGCGAAAATGCTCCTGGACCTTGACTGTGGAACTGACGGCGTCTGTCCAGGTTATTGCGTCTGAAACCCATCATGGCCAGATAGGCTATTAATCACAACATTAGCAGCAGAAGCCGCAGCAGCAACGCCAGTCTTATCCATAGCTTCCTGCAGGGTCAGGAGTATTTCAGTATGAAACGTTTAATTGCTGCATTTATCACTGCCTGCATCCTCGTGAGCAGTCTGGCAACATTCGCGGCCGAGCCCCAAACCGATTGGTTATCGGACGCGCATACGGCTATCAAGCGCATTGCAGAAGATCTTGCCAGGCTGCGATGGGTCGCGACAAGTCGTATAGCCTGCCTGCGAAAACGGACGATTCACTGGCGGGGATTCATAACCAGGCGCAGCAGTGTGTAGAGGAAGCAAGTAGCGCTTTACAGAACCTTCAGGACAATATCAAAACCTTGGGTGCTGGCGACGAATCCACCGACAGCAATGTAACGCAGGCCAAAAAGGACCTGACGCATAACATCGACGAGACAGGTGCGCGACTGGCATCTTGTCAGGCGCTTCTCTTGGAAACCACAACACTGCTCAAGCAGATTAAAGACCTCCAGACTGATCAGCTCAAAGACTACCTGTTCGCGCGAAGTCAGCCCATCTGGATCGCGTTGGGTCAAGTGCTGGTGGCCCCGCTGGAGTGGCGCCATAACCTCGCCGAGTATCTCGATACCTACATCACTCATTCATACATTAAGTTGGTCTGCCTGGGGTGCAGTTACCATGGTGATAGCGGTGGGTGTGGCTTACGGCTCGGATGTTGACAAGGTCACTGAAGTGCTGATGAGTGTGGCGAGGGTACATCCACTGGTTATGTTGGATGGTAAGAAAGTCAGTCCTCCGAAGATGTTGTTTACAGGCTTTGGAGAGAGTTCACTGAACTTCGAATTGCGCTGCTTCATCAGTGAAATTGAAAAGCGACTGGTTACCTTGAGCGATCTCAACTATGCAATTGAGAAAGAGTTGCGTCGGGCTGGTATCGAGATACCGTTCCCGCAGCGGGACATCCACGTACGCCGTAGCGCAGTGGATATTGGCTGGCAACCGGACGGAACACAGGGGGCGGATATACCTTGAAGGAGTAATAGTAACATCCCAACTATCAGACGATCTTTAGGCAACGCGTGGGCATCGGACGCGATCGACCCGAGCCACGATGATTAACTTTTGTATCTCAGTTCCACGGCAAGAAAACAAGACGCAAGCATCAAGATGAGCCCGATAAATTAACCTGCGATATGCAGCAACCATGAACTGATATTTGATCTGGAAAGCACCATTGTTGACGTTTAAAGTTGCCTAAGTAAGTTGGATGCCCGCATCACCCGGCATGATAAACTAACTTAAAAGAGACCCGTAGATCCGGGTCACAACATGCACCCCATCAGGAGGCGAACAGAGCAGTGAAGGTTTTCGGCAAGAGCTATCACCCGCCCGGCACCGCGCCTGGCACCTTGGAACCCCTCGTCTCAGGTGTGCCGTTTACGATCCACCTCATCGACTACTCTGGTGTGGAGTTTTTTGAACAGGAATTGGCCTCTGCAACAGAGATCGAACCATATCTGGAGAATGCGGATTCGACCACCTGGGTGCATATTCGCGGCGGCACCTCGGCCGAGACCCTGCACGAACTTGGACGCCTGCTACATCTGCACCCACTCGCACTGGAAGACGTTGCCAACACCGGGCAGCGCTCCAAGTTGGAAGAATATGACGATCAGCTCTTTGCCATTGTTCACCTGCCGGTAGAAGATGATGACGGCAGAACCAGGACTGAACAAATCAGCCTGTTTATGGGGAATGGGTTCCTGGTGAGTTTTCATGATGCGCCGGACGATCCGTTCGAGCCGGTGCGCATGCGCCTGCGGGCGCACAGTGGAAAGATCCGCTCACGACAGAGTGACTACCTCCTGTATGCGCTGCTGGACAATATCGTCGATCATGGCTTTCCCTCTGCTGGAGCGATACGGTGAGCAGATCGAGGCATTGGAGGAGCAACTGCTGGACAGTCCAGGCCAGGATACCCTGGCCGAGATACATCAGGTGCGCCGCGACCTGTTGCTGATACGGCGCATGCTCTGGCCGCAGCGGGAGATGCTGGTCAGGCTGTACCGCGAGGAGTGTCCCTGTATCGAACAGGACACGCGCATGTACCTGCGCGACTGTTATGACCATACCGTGCAGATCATGGATTTGATGGAGAGCTATCGCGAAATGGCGGCCAGTATGCTGGAGGTCTATCTTTCAAGTGTCAGCAACCGGCTCAACGAGTCGATGCGCCTGCTCACCATCATCGCCACACTGTTTATCCCCTTGACCTTCATCGTCGGTGTGTACGGCATGAATTTCGGCAACAATACCCAGAGCTGGTGGGCCATGCCGGAGCTGCGCTGGGACTATGGTTATCCGGCTATCTGGTTGGTGATGGTTGCGATTTCAGGTCTTATGCTCTACTTGTTTAAACGCAACAAATGGTTATGAAACGGACTGACCCCTTCATCATGGACGGTAGTAATGTGCATGAATCTCACATACCGGGTCATATGCACACAATCGTCTTACAACTCCATCCCTTGGACAAAGTGTATGGCTGGACTATATCGAGCGGGCCATGTTCCAGGATGGTGCTTTGCAACGCTTGATCAGCGAGGATGGTCTCGCAGGCCTGACCTCCAACCCCGCGATATTCGAAAAGGCCATCGCCAAGGGCGCTGCCTATACACGAAGAGATTCAGCTGCTGAAACAGCAGGGAACGACCCGGGAACAGCTCTACGAACACTTGATACTGGAGGATATCGGGGCGGCGGCCGACCTGTTTCGCGACCTGTATGATGCCAGCAACGGCGCCGACGGCTATGTGAGTATCGAGGTTTCGCCGCTGCTGGCCCGCGACACCGAGGCCACGGTGGCCGAGGCGCGGGTGTTATGGAACAAGCTGGCGCGACCCAACATCATGATCAAGGTTCCGGGCACCCTTGAAGGCCTGCCGGCGGTACGCACCCTGCTCGCCGAGGGAATCAACGTCAATGTGACCCTGCTGTTCTCGGTGACGCGTTACCAGCAGGTGCTCGATGCATACATGGATGGGCTGGAGGCCCGCCGGGCCAAGGGATTGCCGCTGATGGGGGTTGCCTCTGTGGCGAGCTTTTTCCTGAGTCGCATCGATGTCGTGGTGGATGCTCAGCTCGATCAGATAGCCGAGAGTCAGCCGCCACAGGCAGCGGCCTGCCATGCATTGCACGGCCAGGCGGCCATCGCCAGCGCCGCCGAGGCCTACCGGCACTTCCGTGAAATCACTGCGGGTTCCCGTTGGCAGGCGCTGGCGCAAGCCGGTGCGCAGGTCCAGCGCTTGCTGTGGGCCAGTACCGGCGTCAAAGACCCAAGTTATAGTGCGGTGAAATATGTGGAGCCCCTGATCGCCCCGCAGACCGTCAATACACTACCGCCAGAGACCTTGGCGGCATACCGGGAACAGGGCGAACCGCAGCTGCGCATCGATCAGGCCATCGCCGATGCGCCCCGCATCATGCAAGGTCTGGCCGACCTCAGTATCGAGCTGCAGCAGATTGACGACCAGTTGGAGGAGGAAGGTATCGAGAAGTTCGTCTCACCCTACCGAAAGCTGCTCACTACACTCGGCACATTAGCATTACAAGGTGCGATGCCATGAGCGTTAAGCCGATTTTACCCTTCCCGGATAAGGCAACCTTTGTGCTGTTCGGCGCCGCCGGTGATCTGGCCTGGCGGTTGGTTGTCCCAGCCCTGTTCAATCTCTACCTTGACCAGCAGCTGCCCGACGATTTCCGGCTCATCGGGGTCGATCGTGAACTGGATGACACAACACTGGCGGCGCGGCTGCGTGACGGCATCGAGCACTTTTCCCGACGCGGCGCGCCGAACCCGGAGGAGTGGGATGACTTTGCCGCCGCTATTCACACCCATGCCATGGATCTGAACGATGTGCAAGGCTACCAGGGACTGAAAGCACTGCTTGCGGCACCCCGTGGCGATCACGATGAAGCCATCGTTTTCTACCTGGCGATCCCACCGAGCCTGTTTGGCGCCGTGGCGGGTGGCCTGGCCGCCGCCGGACTTGCCAGAGACAGACAGCGGGCGCGCATCGTGGTGGAGAAGCCTCTGGGGCGTGACCTGGAATCTTTTGAGCGGATCAATGAAACCCTGGCGGCGCATTTTCGCGAAAGCCAGATCTATCGTATCGACCATTTCCTCGGCAAGGAGACGGTGCAGAATATTCTGGCGATGCGCTTCGCCAACGCGATCTTCGAGCCCATCTGGAACCGCCGCTATATCGATCATGTACCATCACCGTGGCAGAGACCCTGGGCGTCGGACACCGCGCAGGCTACTATGAACAGGCAGGTGCATTGCGCGACATGGTGCAGAACCACCTGCTGCAGATCATGTGCCTGATCGCCATGGAGCCACCGGTGGTCTATGACGCCGAGGACATCCGCAACAAGAAGGTCGATGTGCTGCGCGCCTGTCGGACGCATACCGCCAGACGCCGTCGCCCAGTTCGCAGTTCGCGGTCAGTATGCGGCGGGCTGGAACCAGGGCGAACGCGCAAGCGGCTACCGCGATGAACCGGGTATCGCGCCGGACTCCAACCGCGAAACCTATGCGGCGCTGACGCCTGCTGATCGATAACTGGCGTTGGCAGGATGTGCCGTTCTACCTGCGCACCGGCAAACGCCTGGCCGAGACTGTTTCGGAGGTTTCCATCCGCTTCCGTGACGTGCCGCACAATGCATTCCCCGCCGCCACCGGGCTGAATGCCCAACCGGTCCGGCTGGTCTTACAGCTCCAGCCGCAGGAAGGCATCATCCTCAAATTCATGGCCAAGGAGCCGGGTTCGCCGCTGCGCCTGCGTCCAGTGGATATGCGCTTTGCCTATCAGGATGCGTTCGGCAAGGCATCCCCAGGCGCCTACGAGACCCTGCTGCAGGACCTGCTGGAAGGTGACTCTACTCTGTTCATGCGCGCCGACCAGGTGCGGGCCGCCTGGCAATTGCTGCAACCAGTGCTGGAGGTCTGGGAGGCCAACCCGGCCTCTGATTTTCCCAACTATCAGGCCGGGGGCTGGGGGCCGGAGGCGGCCGAACGCCTTGTGGCCCGTTATGGCCATACCTGGCTCTCCCCAACCCTTTCACATCCGCGCGCCACTACCGATCCCGCAAAGTCCCCGCAAGGCTCATGAGCGTAGATTCCTTCACTGCGGATCAGGCCCCGGGCGCACCCGGTTCTCCACCGAACTGGTGTGAAGGCGCCAAGCAACTGGTGGGCACCAGTCTGGAACCGGCGCGAGTCTGGTTCACGCTGGGCCGAGGCATCCTCAACGAGGTCTACTACCCACGTGTCGACATCCCGCAGCTGCGCGACCTGGGGTTCATCGTGGCCGATAACGCCGGCTTCTGGGAGGAGGTCAAGACTCTCGAGGATTGCAGTGTAGAGACCCCGGCTCCGGGGATTCCCGCCGCTCAGGTCGTCCATCGGCACCCCCGTTTTACCCTGACCCAGCGTCTGGTACCCGAACCTAACCGGGATGTACTGCTGCTGTAACTGACCTTGGAAGGCGATGAGACCTTCGACATGGGGTTGTTTGGCCACACCCGCCCGCTGCAGCGCTTGCCGTACCACCCTTACGACAGCGTTGCTGGTAGTTAATGGCGAAAACGGCGGTTGGCATCGTAAGAAGACCTGGCGACTGGTACTTCCTTTCGGCCGACCCTCTTCAAGGTATGCGACCAGGGCTTTTCCGACAGCCCGATTGTCGATGAACCTAACGTCGGCGGGGGATATCTCGGTCTGATGTATCGTTTCTGAGGCTCGCTTGGATGAATCGACGTCAAAGTGTGCGCTAGGTGCACACTTTTACTGCTCATTTGCTCTGAGTACATAGGGTTATTGATCCAATAGATCTATATTTAGGCTACATGTCGATAAGGAAACCTGATCAATATCAGCAATAAGGATGCGGTATGCCATCTGTTTATGATCTGAAACCAAAATTCCAAGGTCTGCTTAGACCCAGTACCAGGCGCCTGGCGGCTGCCGGAATCAGCGCCAATCAAGTGACTCTTTCAGCCTTGGTGCTTTCTGTTCTCTGCGGCGCCATGCTGATTAGTTACCCTGAGCAGAAATGGCCGCTGTTATTGATTCCACTTGTGCTGTTTCTGCGTATGGCGCTGAATGCCATTGATGGCATGTTAGCCAGGGAACATGCGATGCAATCGTCACTTGGCGCCATGCTGAATGAACTGGGCGATGTGGTTTCTGATGCGGCACTCTATCTTCCATTTTGCTGGGTAACAGGCATCTCGCCCATCCTGGTTGTGCTGATTGTATTGTTTGCCATAATCGGCGAGATGGCCGGTGTGGTGTCCGTACAAATCGGGGCCAGTCGTCGCTATGACGGGCCCATGGGTAAGAGTGATAGGGCATTTGTCTTCGGTTTCATCGCTTTGATATTGGGGATCGGTGTGGAGCCCCTCCCCTGGGTGAACGGATTACTGAGCATCGTACTGCTGATGTCCATGCTCACTATCTTCAATCGGGCGCGTCTTGCCCTGAAGGAGCTCTCATGATCCTCTCACAGGTGGATCCGAACGTTCTCTGGTCACTGGCGGGGCTCTACGGGATTCTGCTGTTGGCCAGTCTGATACTGTTCATCCTTAAAACAAAAAGCTCAGGTGAATACACAGAACTTGGTCTGCGCATCCGTTCCTGGTGGCTGATGATCAGTATATTCACTGCCGCATTACTCTTATCACGTACAATCTCATTGATCTTTTTTGGCTTCATCAGCTTTTTGGCACTGAAGGAATATTTTTCCATCATTCCCACCCGAAGGGCTGACAGGCGCGTACTGTTTTGGGCCTATCTGGCGATTCCACTGCAGTACTACTGGGTGGCAATCGGCTGGTATGGCATGTTTATCATCTTTATCCCGGTTTTCATGTTCCTGTTTCTGCCTATGCGCATGGTCATTATCGGTGAAACGAGAGCTTTCCTACAGGCTGCCGGTACCCTGCATTGGGGACTGATGACCATGGTCTTCAGTATCAGTCACGTAGCCTATCTACTGGTCTTGCCGGATACGGAGAACATGCTGGCAGTCGGTGCAGGATTACTGCTTTACCTGGTTTTTCTCACCCAGTTCAACGATGTCGCACAATATCTGTGGGGTAAATTGCTGGGTCGACATAAGGTGATACCCAAGGTCAGTCCTAATAAGACATGGGAAGGTTTTATCGGTGGCGTGTTGACAACCACGGTTATGGCTCTAGTGGTCGCCCCACTGCTGACTCCCCTTGACTGGCAGATGGCGTTGATTGCCGGTCTTATGATTGGTACTGGTGGCTTTGTCGGGGATGTGACCATCTCGGCTTTGAAACGGGATATCGGTGTCAAGGACAGCAGTAACCTATTACCTGGTCATGGTGGGATTCTTGATCGAATAGACAGCCTTACTTTTACCGCACCCCTGTTCTTTCACTTCGTACGTTATTTTTACTAACCGTGAACAGAATTCTACGCTTCCTTTTTTTTAATATTTTTGTCCGGTTTGTGGTGATGGTGATGTTGGGGCTTAATGTCCGTCATCGAGAGAGGCTGCCAAAAAAGGGCCGGCAATCCTGGTGGCTAACCATAACAGTCATCTGGATACGCTGGTACTCATGACCTTGTTGCCAGTGAAGTTGCTGCCTCAAGTACAGCCAGTTGCGGCGATGGACTATTTTCTGCGTAACAGCCTGTTAGCCTGGTTTGCACTCAACATTATTGGCATCCTTCCTTTGAAACGACAAACCAGAGTAAAAGGTGAAGACCCCCTTGTCCCAGTGGATCAAGCACTGCAGCAGGGAAAGCTCCTGATCTTCTTTCCTGAGGGAACCCGTGGTGAGCCTGAACACCTTGCTGGATTTAAGAAAGGCATTGCGCGTTTGGTCGAGCGTCATCAAGAGATCCCAGTGATCCCAATCTATCTACATGGACTTGGAAAGGCGCTGCCTAGGGGAGAAGCGTTATTAGTACCATTCTTCTGCGATGTATTTGTCGGAGAGAAGCTCGCCTGGAAAGGCGACAAAACAGAATATATGCAGCAACTTGATAGAGTCATGCACGAACTGGCCGAGGAAGGACGCTTTGCAACTTGGGAGTAGCTGAGGAAATAGTAGTCTAGATTGCCGACCTAGCCCACCCTGTCATCAGACTGTTCGTTCAGATCGCGTTTTAGGGCTGTCGCCTCTGATATCGAAACAGGTGACGCGGTAGTATTGATTCAAGGTGATATCGTCATCGCCATGCGTGCCAGCATGTCAATCCCTGGTGTGTTCACACCCATTGAAATGAGTGGAAAACTGTTAGTTGATGGTGGTTTTTCAAACAATGTGCCAGGACAGCTTGGGCGAGAATTGGGCGCCGACATATTGATTGTTGTCGACTTGAGCGGTGAATTAAGCAAGCGCGACCAATTGTCATCACCACTATCAGATAAGGTGATTGATTCATTCATCACCGTTCGACCAGGTGAAATATTTAATCAGAAAATCCTGGAACAGGATATCGAGAATATTTACGGGCTCAATTACATTTTAGGTCCAAGATCTGTTTAAGAAAGCAGATCCCCCCAGTGGGCCGCTATAGTATGGTTTTCACCTCTATTCAGGCTTAGCCACCGCGCCTGCATAGAGCGCTGCGATCAGATCAGACTGCGTCACCATACCGACCAGGCGCTTTTCTGCATCGACAATCGGGATGTGGTGCAGCCCTTTTTCAGATAACAACGGCACCAGATTCACAATATGCATCTCTTCTTGTGCGGTATACACCGGAGATACCATGATCTGGCCGACGACCTCAGGTTTATCCGCGGTCACGGTCGGGGTGCGCTTGATAAACTTAATCAGCTTATCCTCGAAGGTTTCGTAAGTTTTGAGATTGGCGCGCTTCAGGAAATCCACCAGGGTGACAATCCCGATCACCCTGCGCGCCCGATCTATCACAGGCAGCGCCTTGATCTTGTGCAGACGCAGCTGGGCCCATGCCTCTTCCAACTCGGTGCCAAACTCCATGGTTATCAGATCACGGGACATGATGTCGGCACAGCTGATCTCACCCATTTTACGCCGGTAGGAATGCATTCCCGCCATTTTGTAAACCTGGCTTAGATCCTCTTCGCTGACGTCCAGAAAAGCGCCGTACTCCAACAACGCGCTATGCAGATCATCTGACGTGACACCCAGCCGGTCCATGGCCTTTGGATCATCGTGCTCATGCAGATCATCCCGTTTTTGCAGCGGACGTGACGGATAGCGCCTGCCAGGCAGGAGGTTATTGATGATCATCGCTGCTTTCACAAAGGCGACTGACTCTGAACAGGTTGTTGATGGGGCCATGCGGAAAGCAAACTTTGAGCATGGCAAGGTGATTTGAACTTTTATATTTACCGTTCTCTCTGCCGAGTCGGCGGATGGGTAATCTCGGCCTGATTATTCTCTCATTACCCTGCTGGTGCATGGAGTCTGGCATGATCTCCTTCCTTGCCGCGCTATGCATTGAAGCACGCGTTACCTACCCTGCCTATTTTCGGCTCTTTTTCTCGATACCGACCGCTTCCCAAAAATAGGGGCCGTAGTCGAGGAACAGTTCCTCTCCTGGGCGGATTCGTTTTGTCGCCTCAACGCGTGCTTTCTTCCAGCGGGTCGACACAACAAACCGCACGTTAGGTTTATCGCTGTGATTGATGTAGCGCGTATAACTTGCCTGCTTGCCCTCGGCCACAATGTTGGTGTCTTTGCACAACCAAAGGGTATAGTGAGAACTGGCATAGGGTTCGGTATAGCACTGTTCGTCGTTCAATAGGATCCCTGTGTAGGGCCCAATGGTATCACCCCGGAGTATGGTTCGAGCGCGAATAATCCTTTCCCAATACCCTTGATTGCTGATTCTTTTACCTCAAAGTCAGTCTTGGTCCATAGCTGAGGTTTACGCGTTGACTTGTTTTGCCATCTCGTGTTTTTTTATCGGTAGCTCGCAATGGTATTCAAGATCGCTATCTTTACAGTAAATAGCGGTACTTTTTATTTATGGCTTTACCCCGTCAATGTAACGGTCCCGGGCGGCCTTTGCGCCTTCGAAGATAGCTAACAGGCCGTCCGCATCCTCTGCATCAAGGGTATGCGCCAGATCCTGCAGTTCGCCCGCAAAGCGTTTCAACATTACGCCCAGCGCTTCCCGGTTCGCGAGACAGATATCCCGCCACATGGTCGGATTGCTTGAGGCAATACGGGTAAAATCCCGAAAACCACCCGCTGCATAGCGGAAAATCTCATCGTTTTGCTCCATCCTGGCCAGACTGTCTACCAAGGCGTAGGCCAGCATATGTGGTAGATGGCTGGTGGCGGCAAGTACTTCATCATGATGCCTGATCTCCATGCAGGTGGTTTCCGCACCGCATTGTTGCCATACCCGTTCCACACGCTGTAATGCAGCTTGGGCGGTATTTTTCACCGGGGTCAGGATCACCCTGCGGTTGCGAAACAGTTCGGGAAAGGCGGCCTCGACCCCACTGCGTTCGGTTCCCGCTATAGGGTGGCCCGGCACGAAAAAATCCGGTACATCTCCGAATACAAGCCTCGCATCCTCAATCACGCTGCCCTTGACGCTGCCCACATCTGTCACTACCACATCATCCGCCAGGTGGTCTTTCATCATTTCAAATGTTTTGCGCATGGCGCCCAGTGGGACGGCCAGTACAACGAAGTCTGAGCCCTGCACCGCAGTAGAGACATCATGGGTGAAATGGTCGATTACCCCGAGTTCCACGGCCTTTTCCAGGTTGGCCCTACCCCGCCCGCAGCCAACGATCTCCTGCACCAGACCCTCATCGCGCAGTGCCCTGGCCATGGACCCACCAATCAGGCCGACTCCAATGATCGCCAATTTCCTTATCATTTGCCGAGCACCTTTTTCAGGGCAGAGAGAAATCGATTATTTTCCGCAGCTGTTCCGACGCTCACCCGAAGATGGTTAGGCAGTTTGTAATTAGCAACCGGACGCACAACCACCCCCTCCCGGAGTAGCGCATCGTTAATCTCAGCCCCGCTGCGCTGCAGATCCACTGTCATGAAGTTGGCTACCGAAGGGATGGCATCGAGCCCCAATGCGGCAAATCCCTCTCTCAGCTGTGTCAGTCCCTGCCGATTGACCTCGATACTCCGATCGATAAATTCAGCATCTTCGAGGGCAGCCTCGGCGGCGGCAAGTGCGGGGCTATTGACATTGAAAGGATGGCGCACGCGGCCGATTAATTCCGCCAGCTCGGCATTGGCTATCCCGTAACCGACCCGCAAACCCGCAAGTCCATAGATCTTGGAGAAGGTGCGGGTAACGATCAGGTTCGGATGGGCAGACAACAGCTCCAGTCCGTTGGGAAAGGCAGCTTCGCTCACATACTCTGTGTAGGCTTCGTCCAGCACTACCACCAGATGTTCCGGCAGGCCGTCCAGAAATGCGCTCAGCTC
This sequence comes from uncultured Gammaproteobacteria bacterium, assembly GCA_963797085.1. Taxonomy (GTDB): domain Bacteria; phylum Pseudomonadota; class Gammaproteobacteria; order Chromatiales; family Chromatiaceae; genus JASJBU01. The sequence continues at coordinate 86,894 of CAWCOA010000025.1, read as the reverse complement.
GGTTTTATTCAGCCAGGTGCCGGTGGGATTGTTCGGATTGGCGATAAACACCACCCGGGTCTCATCATCCACCAGTGCTGCCATGGCTGACAAGTCGTGACCGTAAGGCATGCTGGGGTGATCCGGCGGTAGTGGACGCGCGACTTTCCCCTCTGCCCCCACCGCTTGTGTATAGATTGGATACATGGCAAAGGCATGTTCGGAGAAAACAGCATTTTTTCCAGGCCCTAGAAATGTCCGCGCCACCATATCGATCACGTCGCTTGAACCGCTGCCGACGACGATCAAACCCGCCTCCACGGCGAATTTTTTTGCGAGGGTGTTGCGCAAGCGAAAAGCCGAATCGTCCGGATAGATATTGACATCGCTCACCGCATCAGCGGCGGCTGCCATACCCAGTGGGCTTGGTCCCAGCGGATTCTCATTGGAGGCCAGCTTGATGGAATCGGTGATGCCGAGTTCCCGTTCGAGTTCCGAGATGGGCTTACCGGGCACATAGGGATGCAGTCCGTTTATTCCTGGTGTTGCGAGTGCACTAAAGCGGTTCATTGTTGGTTTTCCGTTTATCGTCGATCTACACTGCATATCGCCGTTGGTTCGGGCTATTACCGGCATCTGCATCTACAAAACGGCTTTTGGGTATGAACCCAGAATCCTGAACAAGGTTGCTGCCCGTTCCAGCACCTGCAGAGCGATCGCTACCTTCTCATCCTTTCTATGACCTTCAATATCCACGAAGAAGACATAATCCCACCGGCCACGGCGAGAAGGACGCGATTCTATCCGTGTCATGCTGATGCCATGCTCCGCCAAGGGGGCAAGTATCGAGTGAAGCCCACCCGCCTTATTGTGCATGGAGAACATCAGACTGGTTTTATCATCGCCGCTTGGTAAGGCATCCTTTTTACCTATCACCAGGAATCGGGTTGTATTCCCGGGTTCGTCTTCGATGTTTTTCTCAAGTATCGGAACCTGATAGATTTCCGCTGCTGCCTCCCCGGCTATCGCGGCCGTGCTGATGCTATCCATGGCCAGGGACGCGGCCTCGGCGTTGCTGCCTACGGAAATTCGCTCTGCATGGGGTAGATGTCGATCGAGCCAGCCACGGCATTGGGCCAGCGACTGCTGGTGTGAATAGATCAATTTCACACTCTCAAGTGCCGCCGCCTTGCTCATCAAATGGTGATGAATGCGTAAGCTCACTTCGCCGCAAATGTGCAAAGGTGAGTTCAAAAAGGTATCCAGGGTATGACTGACAACACCTTCCGTAGAGTTCTCGACCGGTACGATTCCATAGTGACAGGTGCTGGATTCCACTTCCCTGAAGACATCGGGAATTGAACCCAATGAAATGGTCTGTACCGAGTGACCAAAGTGTTTTAATGCCGCTGCCTGGGTGAAGGTGCCTGCAGGACCAAGAAATGCCACCTTGAGGGGTTGCTCGAGCGCCAGGCAGGCCGACATGATCTCACGAAACAGTCGGGCCATCTCTTCCCCGTCCAGCGGTCCGGTATTACGCTCCTTGACCTTGCGCAGTACATCCGCTTCGCGTTCAGGCCGATAAAATTCCGCATTTGGGTTGGTAGCCAATTTGATACGCGCTACTTCCTGGGCGGCCTGAGCCCGTTCATTGAGTAGATCTTGGATCTCCTGGTCCAATGTGTCTATGCGTTCGCGGATAGCGTTTAGTTTCTGGTCATCACTCATATGCTGCAACTTAAATTGATCATGAGAGGTGCTGGCCAAACTGTTCTTCGCACTCCCTGACGGCGATGTAAAAGTGCAAACCGAAGCTGTGCAAACACCTCATTTATTATTGTTCTTTCGTGCAACCCAGGCACCGCACCGAGAGTACCCCTTCGATTTTCTTCAGCTCATCCTGTAAGTGCTGAGAAGGTTCTTTATCCACGTCCAGCAAAGTGACTGCAATGTTCTCCCGGGATCGATTCAGCATGTCCAGGATATTCAAGCCATCTTTGCCCAGATCGGTGGAGATCTGCCCCACCATATTGGGAACATTACTATTCACAACCGCGAGCCGGTACCCCCCGTTACGGGGCAGATTGATATCCGGAAAATTGACCGCATTGGAGATATTGCCATTCTCCAGCCAATCCCGCACTTCATCAGCCACCATGATGGCGCAATTTTCCTCTGCCTCGATAGTGGAGGCCCCCAGATGGGGCAAAGTCACCACTCTGGGATGATCTTTCAATAGATTACTCGGGAAATCGCAGACATAGGCGTAAAGCTGTCCTTCATCCAAGGCCTTGACCACGGCTTCGTCATCCACCAGACCATTGCGGGCAAAGTTGAGGATCACCGCACCACGTTTCATCATCTTGATTCGTTCGGCGCTGATCTGATTACGCGTCGCTTCTATGAGCGGGACATGCAGGGTAATGAAGTCGGATCTGGCAACCAGATCGTCCGGTGACACGGCCTGTTTGATGTCCGAATCTAGTTGCCAAGCGCTTTTAACCGTGATGGTGGGATCATAGCCCAGCACATCCATGCCCAAGGCGCGGGCGGTGTTGGCAACCTTGACACCAATTGCTCCGAGCCCGATCACGCCCAGGGTGCGCCCAGGCAATTCGAAACCACGAAATTGCTTCTTACCCGCCTCCACCGCCTTGCTGACATCCTCATCGCTGCCATTCAGTCCGGCAGCGAACCTCCAGGATGGGAGAATGTTACGCACCGCTATCAACATACCGGCGATGACCAGTTCCTTGACCGCATTGGCATTGGCGCCCGGTGCGTTGAATACAGGAATACCTTTGGCAGTCATCTTTTCCACCGGGATGTTGTTGACCCCCGCTCCTGCGCGTCCAATTGCCTTGACGGTGGCAGGTATCTCCATATCATGCATTTTATACGAGCGCAGCATGATGGCATCCGGGTGTGTCATCTCAGATGCCACTTCATAACTGTCTCGAGGCAGCCTATTCAGCCCGGCCACCGAGATATTGTTTAAGGTAAGAATTTTGTACATGAACCCACTCTTTGTTGTATTCGTCGTTGAGAGACTGAGAGTTAGCATTTAGTTAATAACAATATCAAATTGTTACATATATAACTTAATATAATGCTTTAAATAACTAAATCACTCAAAGTCCTCGAAAGCGCTCATTCAAGCGTATTTTCGCTCAAATTCGGCCATGAAATCGATCAGCGCCTTGACCCCTTCTTCGGGCATGGCGTTATAGATGCTCGCCCGCATGCCGCCCACTGAACGGTGTCCTTTAAGGGTTTTCAAACCAGCGCTGCTTGCCTCTTCGAGAAATTTTGCATCCAGTTTGGCATCGGCCAGAATAAACGGCACATTCATCCAGGAGCGGCTTTTCAACTCGACCGGGTTGGCGTAGAAACCTGATTGATCGATAGCGTCATACAAAGCCATTGCCTTGCGCTGATTAATTTCTGCCATCGCTGCAAGACCACCCTTCTCTTTCAGCCATTGGAAAACCAGGCCTGCAAGATACCAGCCATAGGTAGGTGGCGTGTTGTACATGGAGCCGGCATCCGCATGAGTGCTGTATTGAAACATCGCCGGAGTGCCGTCAATGGCATTGCCAATCAGATCTTCCCGGACAATCACCAGAGTAAGGCCGGCAGGCCCGATATTCTTCTGGGCGCCTGCGTAGATAATGCCGTAATTCGAGACATCGATGGGCCGTGAAAGGATGGTGGATGAGAAGTCAGCCACCAATGGGACATCACCGGTATCCGGTACGTAGGGAAACTCTACACCCTGGATGGTCTCATTCGGAGTGTAGTGGACATAGGCTGCATCTCCACTCAGGTTGAGGTCGGCCTGTTCGGGAGTCTTGGTAAAATTCGAAGCTCCAGTATCCGCAGCCAGATTGACATCACAATAGCGCTTCGCCTCGGCGATGGCCTTTTTCGACCAAGAACCGGTATTGATATAATCGACCTTGCGTTTATCACGGGTCAGATTCATCGGCACCATGCCAAACTGGCTGGATGCGCCACCCTGCAGAAACAGCACCTTGTAATTATCCGGTACCGCCAGCAGATCCCGCAGATCAGCCTCCGCCCGCTCGGCAATCGACATAAACTCCTTGCCGCGATGGCTCATTTCCATCACTGACATACCGGCGCCGTGCCAGTCTAGCATTTCTTCCTGGGCCTGTTTCAGCACCGCTTCCGGCAGGGCTGCCGGGCCTGCGCTAAAGTTAAAGACTCGTGACATCTTATCCTCTCAACTTATTGTTTAATATATTTTATTTCGAGTTAATAAAAGACCTGATATTGGTCTCTTACTCAGTCTCAGCATCAGCGTCATCAGCCTCGCTTTCCTCATCGGAATTGAGGTTCTCTACACGCTCAATACCGATCAGCTTCTCCTTCTTTTGCAGGCGAATCATGATGACACCCTGAGTGTTTCGGCTCATGCGTGAGACTTCGGCAACTCGATTGCGCACCAGGGTTCCGCCATCCGAGATCATCATCACCTCGTCCTCGTCGACCACCTGCACAGCACCTACCACGGCACCGTTACGCTCAGAAGTCTGGATCGAAATAACGCCCTGACCACCGCGGCTATGTATCGGGTATTCAGCCACAGGCGTGCGCTTGCCATAACCGTTTTCTGTCACCGTAAGCACATCACCTTCCTTTGCCACGATCAGTGATACCAGAACCTGGCCCTTGCCCATGCGGATTCCTCTCACGCCGCAGGCGGTTCTGCCCATGGCGCGTACGTTGGATTCATTGAAGCAAACCGCCTTACCGGAACTGCTGAACAGCAAAATGTTCTGTTGGCCATCGGTGATATTCACCCCGATCAGTTTGTCGCCATCACGCAGATCAACGGCAATAATGCCTCCAGCACGGGGCCTGGAAAAGGCTTCCAAAGGCGTCTTTTTAACGGTTCCCGCGCTGGTCGCCATAAATACATAACGGTCAGCGGTGTAGTCGCGCACCGGGAGGATGGCATTGATCCGCTCCTCCTTCTCCAGGGGCAGTAGGTTTACGATGGGTTTGCCGCGTGCATTGCGGCCCGCCTGGGGCAGTTCGTAGACCTTCAGCCAATAGACCTTACCGAGATTTGAGAAGCAGAGAATGGTGTCGTGGGTACTTGCCACAAAGAGCTGATCGACAAAATCCTCATCCTTGGTAGCTGTCGCCATCTTGCCTTTGCCGCCCCGCCGTTGCGCCTGGTAGCTGCTGATCGGTTGCGCCTTGGCATAACCTCCATGGGAAAGTGTGACCACCACGTCCTCTTCAGTGATCAGATCCTCCAGGGTCAGGTCCAGACGCGTCTGGATGATTTCAGTGCGGCGCTCGTCTCCATACTGCTGCTTGATCTCCAGGAGTTCGTCCCGTATCACCCGCATGAGGCGATCCGGATTGCTCAATATATCAAGTAAATCAGCAATTTTTTCCAGTAACTCTTCGTATTCCTTTATTATTTTATCCTGCTCGAGCCCTGTCAGGCGGTGCAGGCGAAGATCCAGGATAGCCTGGGCCTGAATCTCCGTCAGCCGGTATCCTTGCTCCGTCAAGCCAAATTCAGGGGCCAGATCTTCCGGTCGGGTACTGCTGGCGCCGGTCCGTTCGAGCATTTTCTCGAGGGTGCCGGATTTCCAGCGTTTCTCCAGCAGCGCTTTTTTGGCATCCGCCGGGCTCGCCGCTTGTTTGATGAGTTGGATCACTTCATCAATGTTGGCCAGGGCAACAGCCAGACCTTCGAGGACATGGGCCCTGTCGCGCGCCTTGCGCAGTTCATACAGGGTACGCCGGGTCACCACTTCCCGACGGTGCCGGATAAAGTATTCCAGCATTTGCTTGAGATTGAGCAGCCGCGGCCGGCCATCCACCAGCGCCACCATGTTGATACCAAAGACGCTCTGCATGGCGGTCTGCTGGAAGAGGTTATTCAAGACTACTTCCGCCACCTCGCCCCGGCGCAGTTCAATGACCACGCGCATGCCGTCCTTATCAGACTCATCCCGTAACTCAGTGATACCTTCGAGGCGTTTATCCTTCACCAGCTCCGCGATCTTTTCGATCATGCGCGCCTTATTCACCTGGTAAGGCAGTTCATGAACCAAAATAGTCTGTTTGCCGGTGGCGGGATTTGTCTCTATCTCAGTACGTGCGCGCATATAAATGATGCCACGCCCGGTGTGATAAGCCTCTTTGATCCCCTTGGCGCCATTGATCAGGCCTGCAGTAGGAAAGTCCGGGCCCGGCACATGTTGCATCAGGTCATTGATGCTGATTGTTTCATCGTCGATCACCGCTATGCAGGCATCGATCACTTCATTCAGGTTATGCGGTGGTACATTAGTCGCCATACCCACCGCAATACCGGCAGATCCGTTGATCAGCAGGTTGGGCGCACGGGCGGGCAGGACCGCCGGCTCATGCTCTGAATCATCGTAGTTTGGAACGAAATCAACTGTCTCCTTATCCAGATCGTCCAGCATGGTATGGGCGATCTTGGCCATGCGTATTTCCGTGTAACGCATAGCGGCGGGAGAGTCACCGTCGACAGAACCGAAGTTACCCTGCCCGTCCACCAGCATGTAGCGCATGGAAAAGGGTTGGGCCATGCGCACAATGGTGTCGTAGACAGCCGTATCACCATGCGGGTGATACTTACCAATCACATCACCCACAATGCGCGCGGATTTTTTATAGGGTTTGTTCCAGTCGTTGCCAAGTACGCTCATGGCAAACAGAGCACGACGATGGACCGGCTTCAGACCATCCCGAACATCGGGCAATGCCCGCCCGACGATCACGCTCATGGCGTAATCGAGATAGGATTGACGCATCTCGTCTTCGAGATTGACGGGGAGGACTTCTTTGGCGAATTCGCTCATAGGCGTTTAAATCTTCCGTTGCCGCCCCGTGACGAGTTTTGGGGGCGTTAGAAAAACGGTAATTGTAACATAGCCAATACCCCCTTTGCTGTATAAATAACGCCTGATAATCGATTTCAGGCGGTCTCAGCTTAATTCGCCATTAATTTTTCCATCTTTTCCCTACTCGGCGAATGAATAATCCCCAACTCTGTGACGATTACATCCACCAAGGCGGCAGGGGTCACATCGAACACCGGATTCCACACCGCTGCCCCATCGGCCCCAATGCGTCTGTCGCCGCAGCAGAGGACCTCATCAGCATCTCTGATTTCAATGGGAATCTCCCGGCCAGTGGCAATCTGCATGTCAACAGTCGAGGTAGGCGCAACCACCATCACCTTTACCCCGTGATGCTTCGCCGCAACAGCCAGGCTATAGGTTCCGATCTTATTGGCGACATCCCCATTCGCGGCAATCCTGTCGGATCCGACAATCATCCAGCCTATGCCACCTTGAGCCATGAGGCTCGCAGCCGCTCCATCGGCAAGCAGGGTTACCGGGATGTCGTCCTGCAGCAACTCCCAGGCCGTCAGCCGCGCGCCCTGTAACCAGGGCCGCGTTTCATCCGCGTATACCTGGCTGATACTTCCCTGTTCATGGGCGCTGCGGATGACGCCAAGGGCTGTTCCATAACCGCCGGTTGCCAGGGCCCCGGCGTTGCAGTGGGTGATGACTGAGGTCGGTCCCTTGATCAATTTCGCACCTAGCCTGCCCATGCGCCGGTTGTCGGAAATGTCCGCCGCATGAATCTTCTTGGCTTCAGCGAGCAGCTCAGCTTGCGGATCCTGCTGATCAGCCAACTGATCAATCAGCTGCTGCATCCTGGCCAAGGCCCAGAACAGATTGCTTGCCGTCGGGCGGGAATTTCTCAGGCTGTCTATCCGGGAAGCGGTGCCGGCCTTCCAGGCTTCTGGGTTCTCCGTAAAGGCTTCTCTTGCCGCCAGCACTACGCCATAGGCTGCAGTTATTCCGATCGCTGGAGCCCCCCTTACCACCATATCCCTGATCGCGTTTGCCGTTGCAGCTGCACTGCGCAGTTGCAGATATTGGGCCTGCGCCGGCAGCTTGCGTTGATTCAACAGGTAGAGAGAATCGTCCTCCCAGACGATTGCGGAATCAGGTGTGGGGGCTTGTCTCGGATATCGATTGGTCATTGGGCTGTAGATTATTTTATGGATGAAATAATTGAATTCTGGAAGGCAAGGCGCAAATTCTTAAGAATTAATATTTGTTTACATGAACTAATGCTTTGGTAGGAGAATTGTGGTAAAGATAGAACCTATAATAACGATAAACATAAGGAGAAAATCAATCAATCTTTAAACCTACCCGACTCCGCGGAGATAACCAAAGTGGCTGCTAGACGATTCGATACAGACGCCCTATTGGAGCAGTTGCTGGAACACAAGGAAAACGCATTCAAGGCCTTTTATGAAAGATACCGTGGTCGGGTCTATCGGTTTATTGTCAGGCAGTGTGGCAATGGTGAAGAGGGGCAAGCCGTTTACCGCACCATATGGGCCAATCTGATTGACGCACGACTCAATTCTAAAGACAGCAAATCCCTAAAAATAGCTTTCCTGAAAAGTCTGCAACGCCCGAAATTCAAACCACCTGTCAACACCAGCATGGTGATTACCTTTACCCTGATGCCGAGGGAGCTTGAAGAAGAAGGCGGTTGGTCGATGCTGTTGGTTGAAATGGTCAGAAGACTCCCTGAAGGGCTGCGCAAGCGATTTCTTTTCCGCTATGAGATTGGTCTCAGCCTGAAGGCAATAGCAACGGTCTTCCATGAAGAGACAAGCGCCAGCAAAGTTTATCTTGAGGAGGCGGAACGCAAGCTGCTGGAAGGACTTGAGAACGCCGGTTTTAAGAAGCATATTTCTCTGGAATCTCTGTACCGAGAAACCCGCTCGTTACGGCCCCCGACAACCTGGGACCAGGAAGTCCTACTGGGCTATCCCGTTTGGTTGAAAAGCGGCGTGCCTGAAGCGCTGCTGAAATCGGATGTACGGTCTGAGTCGCTAGACAGAGTCACGTCCGTGAAGGCTTTTCTCAAAGACACCATGACTCAGCTGCGATCCGATCTTTCCGCAAAGCTGCATAACACCCATCAATCAACCACTTGAAGCTGAACATCCAGGCTTGACAAGGAAGCCTGAAGGCTCAGATTACAGCTTACAGATGAGGCGTCAGATACAGAATCTGACGCTCCACGGCTAAATCTTCATAGGTCTAACACGCATGTCTCACCAGGATACGGAATTTTGGGGCATGCTGGCAAAGTAGATGGGTTGATCAGCCGCAGAGGCATAGCTGTAGCTATGGTTCAAGGGGGATCGGCCAAGCTACGCAGCCAGATTGTTCCAAAAACCGGATACGACTGTAGGGACACAGGAGGTAGAGCAACGCATGGAGCAGTTGCCGAGAATGGAGTGTAATGATGCCGCTAGGCTTATTGTTAATATAACCTTCCATTTAAATGGCGCATTTCCCGTAAACAGGGTTCGTCTGGTGAGATATGCGGGTTAACTCAGCTTACCGCTTCATCGCTGTTCTCTGCTGGTGTAGAATCCTCTGCTTTTGCCACGAGGCAAGATAGATGCAAGAACTCAATCCAATCTTAAACAAAATCAGTGATCTGAAGGGACGCGCGCAATCCCTTAGGGGGTATCTTTAACTTAGAGGAGAAGCAGGAGCGGCTGACAGAGGTACTTAGGGAGCTCGAAGACCCGAACATCTGGAACGACCAGGAAAAGGCCCAGACCCTGGGGCGTGAACGGGCCACCCTGGAAGCTGTTGTGCTGACCCTGGGCGAACTCTTCAATGGCCTGGACGATGCGGCTGATCTGCTGGAGATGGCGGTGGATGAGGATGACGAAGTAGCGGTTACCGCTATCGAAAGTGACCTCGAAGCCTTTGAAAAGCAGGTGGCCGAACTTGAGTTTCGGCGCATGTTTTCCGGTGAAACCGATCATTGCAATGCCTTTTTGGATATCCAGGCGGGTTCCGGCGGCACCGAAGCCCAGGACTGGGCGGAGATGCTGCTGCGCATGTACCTTCGTTGGGCTGAACAGCATGGATTCAAGACGGAGATCATCGAGGCATCGGCGGGCGAAGTCGCCGGCATCAAGAGCTCGACCGTGCGTATCGAGGGCAGCTATGTATTCGGCTGGCTGCGCACCGAGATCGGCGTTCACCGGTTGGTGCGAAAATCCCCTTTCGATTCCGGTAACCGGCGCCACACCTCCTTCGCGGCAGTGTTCGTTTCCCCCGAGATCGATGACTCCATTGAGGTCGATATCAATCCGGCCGACCTACGAATCGATGTTTATCGAGCCAGTGGTGCCGGTGGTCAGCACGTCAACCGGACCGAGTCGGCGGTGCGCATCACGCATAATCCGACCGGTGTGGTCGTGCAGTGCCAGAATGATCGCTCGCAGCACAAGAACAAGGCCACTGCCATGAAGCAGCTGAAGGCCAAACTCTACGAGTTGGAGGTGCAGAAGCGCAATGCCAGCCAGCAGGAACTGGAAGAGACCAAGTCCGACATCGGCTGGGGCAGCCAGATTCGCTCCTATGTGCTGGACGCGTCACGGATCAAGGATCTGCGCACCAACGTAGAGACCGGCAACACCCAGGCAGTACTGGACGGTGCTCTCGACCAATTTATAGAAGCCAGTTTAAAGAGTGGCCTGTAGCGCAGGGGCACAAGAGTGCTGCATAACCAATGAAATAATTATTCTCCCGGAAATAGATTAGAAAAGATGAACGATCAGGTACAGGATGAAAATAAGCTGATTGCCCAGCGACGTGAAAAGCTTGAGCTATTACGCGAAAACGGCAATGCCTTCCCGAATGATTTCCGGCGCAACTGCATGGCGGGCGAACTGCATGCGGAATATGGTGAGAAAACCGACGAGGAGCTTGCGGAACTGAACCTGCGGATCAGCGTCGCCGGACGCATGATGAGCCGCCGGGTGATGGGCAAGGCCAGCTTCGCCCACCTGCAGGATATGTCAGGACGCATGCAGCTGTTTGTGCAACGTGACTCCCTGGATGAGGGGGTTTACAACACCCAGTTCAAGAAGTGGGATATCGGCGACATCATCGGCGCCGAGGGCCAGCTGTTCAAAACCAAGACCGGCGAACTGTCCATCAAGGTCGACAAACTGCGTCTGTTGACCAAGGCCCTGCGCCCGCTGCCGGAGAAGTTTCATGGTCTTTCCGATCAGGAACAACGCTATCGCCAGCGGTATGTGGACCTGATCATGAACGAGACCACCCGGGAGACCTTCCGTACCCGTACCCGGGTCGTACAGTTCATCCGCAACTACCTCAATGAAAAGCAGTTCATGGAGGTGGAGACCCCCATGATGCAGGTAATTCCCGGTGGCGCGGCTGCCCGTCCCTTCACCACCAAGCACAATGCCCTGGATATGGACCTGTTCCTGCGCATTGCCCCGGAACTCTATCTTAAGCGCCTGGTGGTAGGTGGTTTCGAACGGGTCTACGAGATCAACCGTAATTTCCGCAATGAAGGGCTCTCCACCCGCCACAACCCCGAATTCACCATGCTGGAATTCTATGAGGCCTATGCAGATTATCACGACCTGATGGATCTCACCGAGGATATGCTGCGCAACCTCTGCCAAGAGGTGTTGGGCAGCACCGTGATCACCTATCAGGGCGAAAGCTATGATTTTGGCAAGCCGTTTCGGCGTTTGACCGTGAAGGAATCGATCCTGCACTTCAGTCCAGAACTCATCGAAACGGATCTGGACGACCTGGAAAAGGCCAAGGCAATTGCCCAGGGTCTCGAGATTCCCCTCAAGGACAGCTACGGGTTGGGCAAGGTGCAGATCGAGATCTTCGAGAAAACCGTGGAACACCGACTGATGGACCCGACATTCATCACCGCCTATCCCACCGAAGTGTCACCGCTAGCCAGACGCAACGACGACAATCCCTTCGTCACCGACCGCTTCGAATTCTTCGTCGGCGGGCGTGAGATCGCCAACGGCTTCTCCGAGCTGAACGATGCGGAAGACCAGGCCGAGCGCTTCCGCCAGCAGGTAGCGGAGAAGGATGCGGGTGATCTGGAGGCCATGCACTACGACGAAGATTATGTTCGCGCCCTGGAGCACGGCATGCCGCCCACCGCCGGTGAAGGCATCGGCATCGACCGCCTGGTGATGCTGCTGACCGACTCCCCCTCGATCCGCGATGTACTGTTGTTTCCACACATGCGGCCGGAGATATAGCTATGTCGTAGGTAGGTCGGAAACCCTTTTCCGGCTCATCAGTTGTATCCCTGTGTAGCCTGGGTGCAACCCGGGAAAAAAACCACCGCTGTTCGGATTGTGTTGGGCTTGTTTATTACCACAATTGATTAGTTTTCTTGGTATCGGAGAATTGGTGCACAAGTTCCCCGGGTTGCACCCGGGCTACGCTACTGTGTCTCTATGGCTAAATAAGTTAATGACCATACAGCACCAGCCCCTCGGCGTGCTCCAGGTGCCGGGGTATTCCTGCCAGCACCAACACGTCACCGGCCTGTAAACGGGTCTCGGGCTCTGGCGCTTCGCCGCGAATCCCACCACGCCGCACTGCGGTGACGCTGACCTGCCAGTCCCACAGATGCAGATCTTCGATGGTATGCCCGACGGCAAACGCCTTGTCCGGCAAGGTCACGGTATGCAGACGCTCCTGAAAGGCTTCATCGCGTTCCAGATCCATCGACTCCTCACCATGGAAGAAGTCACGCAACAATTTGTAGTGCCCTTCCCTGATCTCACGCATGATCTTGAAGATCCGCGAACCCGGCACCTTGAGCAGCAGTAACAGCTGACCGCCCATCATCAGGCTCCCTTCCACTGCTTCAGGCATGACCTGGGTCGCTCCGGCAGCTTCCAACTCTTCCAGATGGCTGTCGTCCCGGGTTCGCACCAGCACTGGCAGATCGGGTCTCGACTCCCGCAGGTGATGCAGGATCTTCATCGCCCTATGGTGATCTTCGAAGCTGAGCACCACCACACTGGCCCGGCTGAGTCCGGCGGCATCCAGAATCTCGCGCCGCGCAGCATCGCCAAAATGCACCGGATCACCGGCCTCATGGGCCTCCCGGACTACTGAAGGGTCCAGATCCAATGCCACGTAAGGAAAGCCTTCATGCACCAGCATGCGCCCGAGGTTCTGCCCGATGCGACCATAGCCGCAGATAATGACGTGCTGCTCCAGCTGTTCAGCTTCGTGTGCTAGATCATCGATGATCTGCACCTCGTCATTGAAGTTGCGCAGGGCGCAAAAGCTATTGGCCAAACGGCCGTTGTAGCGAATCAGGAAGGGGGTGATGATCATACTCAGAATAATTGCGGCAAACAGGAGTTGCCCCAGTTGCCCAGGCAGCAAGGAAGATTCCAGCGAGAGGTCGAGCAGGACAAAACCGAACTCACCTCCCTGCGCCAGCAGCAGGCCAGTGCGGAAGGCGGTGGACATGGAGCCGCGGATGATCTGAACCAGCAGCAGAATGATAGCCGCTTTCACCAGAATCAACCCTGCGGCCAGCATGACCACCCAGTGCAGAATAGGCGCCAGGGAGAGCAGATCCACGCGCATGCCCACCGTGATGAAGAACAGCCCCAGCAGGACATCTTGAAAAGGCCGGATATCGGCTTCGATCTGATGCCGGTACTCGGTCTCGCCCAGCATCATCCCGGCCAGGAAAGCACCAAGCGCCAGGGACAGGCCTGCTTCGTGGGTCAGCCAGGCGGCAGCCAGGGTGACCAGTAACACCGTGAGGGTAAACAGCTCCGCGGAGCGGGCTGATGCGATCTCATGAAACAGTGGGCGCAACAGCCAATGGCCGATCGCCATGATCAGGGCGAAGACCAGGGCCGCCTTGAGTAGGGCCCAAAGCAGCAGCGAGGCCATGCCCTGCTCTGCGGAACCCGCCAGGATTGGAATCACCACCAGCAGCGGTATCACTGCCAGATCCTGAAACAGCAGGATACTGACCGCCAGCCTGCCATGTTCTGAATTCAGTTCGGCCTGCTCCGCCAACTGTTTGATGACAATCGCTGTGGAGGACAGTGCAATCACACCGCCGGTGATGATCGCCACTTTCAGATCCAGGCCAAGACTCCAGGCCAACAGCGCGCCCAGACCACCCGTGATCAGGACCTGACTGCCGCCCAGGCCGAATACTGAGCCCTTCATGGCGATCATCTGCGGCAGGGAAAACTCCAGGCCGATCATAAACAGCAGGAACACCACGCCGAATTCCGCCAGAAACCGGGTCTCTTCATTGGAAGCCACCAGGCCGCCGCCAAACGGCCCCACCAGCACGCCGACCAACAGATAACCCAGTATCGGCGGCAGATGAAAGCGCCTGAACAAGGTGACCGCTACCACCGCGATGGCCAGCAGCGACAGGATGATCTGCAGGGTGTGAATATTCATGGATTTGTTGTGTTTTTGATTGTGAAAGCGTATCTGAACTCAGCAGGGATCGGGTATCCTAGCCTGATGAAACTGAGCGTCATCATACCGACTTTTAACCGGGCGCATACACTGCCCAGGGCTGTGGATTCCGTCCTCGCCCAAAACCGACAGGCCGATGAGATCCTGATCATCGACGATGGCTCCGATGACCAGACCCGAAAGCTGGTTGAGCAGGGCTATCCGCAGTGCCGTTACCTGTATCAGGCCAATCAAGGTGTCAGCAGTGCGCGTAATCTGGGCATCCAGGAGGCGCGGGGTGAATGGATTGCCCTGCTCGACTCGGATGATGCCTGGCTGCCGGATAAACTGGCGCAGCAATTTCACGCGCTGCAGGCCAGCCAGGGGCAACGCTTGTGTCACTCGGAGGAGATTTGGATACGCAACGGGGTCAGGGTTAACGCCATGAAAAAGCACCAAAAGCGAGGTGGACGGATCTTTCAACATTGTCTGCCCTTGTGTGTCATCTCACCATCATCCGTGGTGCTGCATCGCACGCTCTTCGATGAGATCGGTCTCTTCGATGCCGCGCTTCCCGCCTGTGAAGATTATGATCTCTGGCTGAGGATCTGCGCCACCGAACCCGTGTTATTCATCGAGCAACCATTGATCATTAAACATGGCGGCCACTCCGACCAGCTGTCACAAAAACACTGGGGGATGGATCGTTTCCGGATTCAGGCACTGGAGAAGATCATCGATTCCGGCAGATTGGGTGAGTCCGATCTGACTGCTGCCATCAAGGTACTGCTGAAAAAGGCCGCAATTATGGCTCAAGGGGCAGAGAAGCGGGGAAATACCCAGCGTGCAGAACACTACCGGCTACTGCAGGAACGCTATCGGCCGCTGTTATCGGTCAGCTCATGCTGACTGCCAGACTCAATATCCTGGTGGCGCTGCCCTGCGAGGCCAAACCTATTAACCAGCTGCTTGGGCTGCAACGCTTGCAGCCCGATCGCGAGCTGCCGCTCTACCTGGGAGCGGATTGCTTACTGGTCCTTGCGGGGCATGGCATGCAGGCAGCCGTCGCAGGAGTCAGCCTGTTGCAGCGTCACAACAGCAACGCCAACGCCAGCTGGCTGAACATCGGCATCGCCGGTCATGCCGACCTGTCGCTGGGTGAGGCCCTGCTTGCCTCATCGGTCATAGCGCCTGATGATAAAAAAACCTGGGACATGACCATTCCATCTAATCTGAACTGCCCGGCATTCAGCGTACAGACGGTGGCTCGCCCCGTTTTTGATTATCCTGATAAGGTTGCCTATGACATGGAGGCCGCTGGATTCGTTGCCACCGCTGCAGCGTTATCTCCCATGGAAAAAATCCATGTCCTGAAGATTGTTTCTGACAATCCCGACAACCCAAGCCGTGAAATAAACGCTAAAATGGTCAGCAGATTGATACAGGCACAGTCCGCGCTGATCAGACAACTGGTGCAGAGGATACTCAGAGAAGATGTCTAACCATCACCCACGCAAGATACTCGTGACTGGCGCCAGCCGAGGTATAGGTGCTGCGATCTCCCAGCGACTCATCGATGAAGGTATTGAGATCGTCGGCATAGGTCGGGATTTTTCAGCCTGGAGCAGCCTGCCGAAAGGCCTCGAGGCGGTAGAACTGGATCTCTCGGATCTGGACAAGCTGCCCCACAGACTGGGCGAGATTGCCAGAGCCCACCCTGAGCTGGATGGTCTGGTGCTGAATGCGGGCTACGGCCGCTTTGGCTCCCTCGAGGAGTTCTCCTATCAGCAAATTCGTGAAATGGTGGATACCAATCTGGTCCAGCATCTGTTCATTGCCCGCACTTTTCTACCCCGCATCAAAAAGCTCAACAGCGGGGACCTGATCATCATCGGCTCGGAAGCGGCCCTCTCAGGCGGTAAGCGCGGCGCCGTCTATTCAGCCTGCAAGTTCGGCTTGCGCGGCCTGGCCCAGTCCCTGCGGGATGAATGCAGTACCCATGGAGTCAGGGTCAGTCTGATCAATCCGGGCATGGTTTCCACGGAGTTTTTTGACGACCTCAACTTCAGCCCCGGCCCGGACGCCAGCAATCACCTGCGCGCTGATGACATTGCACAAGCAGTGGTCATGGTTCTCAAGGCCCATCCCGGTACGGTATTCGATGAGATCAACCTGAATCCGCTGAAAAAGGTCATTCAGTTCAGGCCGACATGAGCTACGAGTTCGAGCCCATCGGGATTATCCACTCTTGTTTCAAGGAAAAATTCGGCATCCCTAGACAATCCGGCTTGATACCCGAAGCGACCGGCAGGTTGGAAATACTGCCACCTTACAACAGACCGGAGGCCTTCAGGGCGATCGAGGGCTTCTCGCACATTTGGCTGAGCTTTGTCTTTCATGCGGCGATCCGCGAACAGTGGAGCCCCAGTGTGCGGCCACCCCGTCTTGGGGGTAACCAGCGGGTCGGTGTCTTCGCGTCACGCAGCCCGTTCAGGCCCAACCCGCTCGGGCTTTCAGTAGTCAGACTGAATACGATAGATTACACAGCGAACCAGGTGATTCTCGAGCTGGGAGGCATCGATCTGCTTGACCAGACTCCGGTGTTGGATATCAAACCCTATGTGCCCTATTCCGACGTCATCATCGATGCCCGCGCTGGTTTTGCCCCAGGACCCGTCACCCATTCTGTCCAAATCAACTATGCAGCCGATGCAGAGGCCTTTCTGGCTGAACTGGATAGCAGTTTCGCCGATCATTTGCGCAGCCTGCTCCGGCAGATCCTGGAGAACGATCCACGTCCGGCCTATCTGCAGGGAGATGCGTCACGTCAGTCATTCGGCATGCGCCTGTATGACTTCAATATCAGATGGCGCAATGAAAATGACAATATTCTAGTAAGCCGCATAGAAATCCATCAGGCCAATGAGGACTCTGGAAGCATCCCTCATGAGTGAACTGGCCATGCACTATCCGCTGTTGAAACAGCTGCATGTTGCGACGGTAGTGATCAGTGGGGGGCTGTTCATGCTGCGTTATCGGTGGATGCTGCAGGGCAGTCTGCAGGAGAAAGCGCGCTGGACAAGGACCGTCCCGCACATCAACGATACTATCCTGTTGGTCAGCGGTTTGAGCATGGCTAGCGTGATTCAGCAATACCCATTGCTGGACGACTGGTTGAGCGCAAAATTCTTTGCCCTGCTGAGCTATATTATATTCGGCAGTATCGCCCTGAAGCGGGGCCGCAGCCGGCAGGTTCGCATTTGGGCGGGTCCGCTAGCGATTGGCTGTTACCTGTACATCATCAGTGCCGCCTTGAGCCGCTCCCCATTGCCCTCGGTTGAGCGCATTTTGCAGGCTTTTGCAAGCTCACTCACATGGTAAGAAATCTTTGCTGTTACAATCACTTCCGAATGATCGCTCAAACCGTTATCATGCTGGCCGAGAACAGCCTTTCCGGCTTAACATTAATAACGACCAACGTTGGCTTTGCAGACCTGAGACATCCAAATAAAACATGACTGGTAATGCATCAAACATTAACGCCCGCAAGGCTGAGCTGCTAAGGGCATTTCTCAACCAGGTACCTGGACGTGTCTCTGCAATATTGGAAAACTGGCATAAACTGGTCCAGGGTGATTGGGATGGTCAGCTCCTCACCAGCCTGCAGGAGCGACTGAACACCCTGACGGAAGCGGGTGCCAAGTTTGGTGTAAACCAAATCAAACTCAGCGGACAATCCCTGTTGTCACACCTGGCCAAGTTCAATGATTCAACACATAAACCAGCCCATGACGATGTTGTCACATTGGATGGATTGATTCATGCGTTCAAGGATGCCGCCTTACAGGCCTGTGATCAACAGAAGCGCCAGGATGAAGCTGCAGCCAGCGCACAACAGTTCTCCACAGACACAGGGTCGAGAAAAATCTTCCTGCTTGGACTTGATGAAGCAACCACTGCCGCATTGACCAACACCCTGCAATCACAGCATTTCGTGGTGGAATCAGTGCCTGACAGCAAGGCGCTCTATACAATACTGGCATCGGGAATCCAGCCTTCCTCTGCGCTGATCAGTCATATCGACCAGCTGGAAGCAATATATCCTGAGCAAAAACACCAGGGGCTCTGGCATAAGAGCGGCGGTCTACCCGGGCTCCCGGTGGCTTTCATCACAGACTCAAACGACCTGCAGCTGCGTTTGGCTGCCATGCGCACTGAGTCCAAAGCCTACTGGACAATGCCGGTGGACCCCTTTGTCGTGGCAACACGGATGCAGGAGCTTACTTCGCCAAACAGCCATGCGGCCTATCGGGTGTTGATCGTCGAAGATGACCCTTCTCAAGCCGACTTTGCCTCCGCCGTTCTAAAAAAAGCCAGTTTCGAGTGCCGGAATGTCACTGACCCTCTCAGCGTCATGGAGGCTTTGTACGATTTCAGGCCGGACCTGATTCTCATGGATCTCTACATGCCCGGGGCCAGCGGCACCGAACTCACCACTGTGATTAGAGAACAGAGTGAATTTGTCGACACGCCCATCGTGTTTCTTTCCGGGGAGCAGGATCGGGACAAACAACTCAAGGCGCTCAGCTTCGGCGGAGAGGATTTTTTATCCAAGCCCATTGCCCCGAAACACCTCATTTCAACGGTTACCAATCGAATTCAGCGCGCCCTGCAACTGACCCACCGTCTTGGAGAATTTGCCACTAACGAGGATGAATCAGGGCTATTTACCCGGAAATATCTGTTGGAAAGAGTCGATACGCTGTTGAGCAGCGGCACATTCGATAAAAAAGTTGCTGCTGTGCTCTATCTGGATATCGATAATGCCGATGAAGTCCTTAACCTGGTTGGTATTGGAGGTATGGATGTGGTGTTGGCTGAAATCGGCACTCATCTCAGCCAAACCCTGCAACCGAACGATGTGCTGAGTCGCTTCGGTGACAGCAGCATCGGTCTGCTTACCATTCAAGACTCTCCACAGGCGCTGGAAGCATTCGGCCGAAAGCTCTGCGCAGATGTAGCTAAACAGACTCTCGAAGTCGAGAACCATACCCTCGGAGTCACCCTGAGTATCGGCGTCTACCCCATCGAAGATACGCGGAAGGATTCCCGATCATTGTTCTCTCAGGCAAAACTGGCGAGTAATCTGGCACGCGATTCTGGCGGCAATAAGATTTACATACAGCAGCCGGAAGAGGACTTGCTTAGCACCAACAAGGAAGAGGCCTATAGCAAACTTATTATCAAAGCTATCGAAAATGGCTATTTCGAAATCTTCTTCCAGCCGATCGTCGCTCTCAAGGGCAATACTTCGGATGAGGCCCTGTACCAGACACTGATCAGGCTGCAGGTGCCAAATGGAAAACTTCTCATGGCGGGTGAATTCATTCCCGCCGCTGAGCAGATGGGTGTGATCAGTAAAATCGATCAGTGGTCGACCCGCTCAGCTCTGGCGATCATCAATGAGCAGCATAGTCAGGGTAACAAGCTGCATCTGTTCGTGTCACAGTCGGTTGACCTGCTCGAGAATATGGAACGTCTCACCTGGCTGCGCGAGAGGCATCGTACCGGTGTTGTTCACGCAAACAGCTTAACTTTCGAATTCTCACTTGCAGAGATCGCGAAAAATCTAAATTCCGCCAAGTTGTGTTTTGACATGCTGGCCAACACCGGTATCAATACCCTCCTCAAGGGAGTGACCAACTCAGTTGAATCTAAACGGGTGTTGAACCATCTAAAAATCAAATACATCAAGCTGGACACCAGGTTACTGGAACAACCGGAGCAAGGCTTGAAGGAGCTGATCTCCCTGGCGCACTCCTTAAAAATAAAGGTCATAGCGCCTCAGGTCGAAGACCCGAAAAGCATAGCGCTGCTGTGGAGCAGCGGCACGGATTATGTGCAGGGCTTTTTTGTGCAACGTCCTGAAAACAATTTGATCTATGACTTTCATGAGTCTGTGCTGATCTGACGCGAGATCACCCCATCAGTCGATTCATTTGTGAAACCTCAGTCAGGAGCCGCACAGTGAATAAACCTGCAAGCATTTTCATCTGTATACTCGCTTATTATGCAGCCTCTATAAATATCAGCAGTGCGGCCGACAGGGTCTTTTACCCGCACCCTCCGAGCCCGGTTTATCAGGAAGGCGATCGCGATCTTTCCTGTGAGCAACTGGAGACAGAGCTTGCTGCCCTGGAACCCCTGACCTATTCCTATAAACCAGGCTTTTACTACGATCCTGCACATGGAGCCGCTATCTGGACCGGTATGCTGGTTCCACCGGCCTGGGGTTATCTGGCCTATTCAGGGGTCGCTGAATACTACGATGAGAAACGGATGCTCAACGCCCGCCAGCGCATTGAAGTACTGCGCCGCCTGAAGGCTTACCGCCGCTGCTACGAGCAATAACCTGTTAATGTCCGTGCAACAGCCAGCAAGCCGCTTACAGATTCGCAACCAGGATTATACCTGGAGCGAACTGACACAAATGGTGCTGGATCATCGTAGCCAGCTGATAGCGGCCAACATTATCGCCATCTTTGGCGCCATTGCAGCCGTTCCTGTACCGCTGCTGATCCCATTATTGGTTGACGAAGTCCTGCTACAGCAACCCGCCGGCGCGGTTGCCTTCATAAATTCTCTGTTCCCGGAGAACTGGCATGGCCCTGTGCTGTACATTCTGGCAGTGCTGCTGTTGACGGTAACTCTCAGATTGATAGCCCTGTTGTTGAGTGTCTGGCAGACATGGCAATTCACCTGCGTTGCTAAAAATGTCATTTTCCAGATCCGGCGCGATCTGCTGCACAGGCTCGAGCAGATCTCCATGTCCGCTTATGAAACCCTTGGCAGCGGCACCGTCGCCTCGCATCTGGTCACAGATCTGGATGCCGTGGATAACTTTGTCAGCGTCACCACCAGTAAATTTCTTGTGGCTGTACTCAGCATATTGGGTACTGCCATCGTGCTGCTGTGGATTAACTGGCCGCTGGCGCTGTTTATTCTGTTTCTCAATCCTGTCGTCATTTACTTCACGATGGTTTTCGCTCGCAAGGTAAAGCAACTGAAGAAGCGGGAGAATTCGGCCTTTCAGGCATTTCAGGAGACCTTGCAAGAGACCCTGGATGCCATACAACAGATCCGCGCCAGTAATCGTGAACGGCACTACATCAACCGAATCATTGACAAAGCCGACCATATTCGCCACCACTCTGCGGCATTCACCTGGAAGAGCGATGCGGCAAATAAGTTATCATTTGTAATTTTTCTGTTTGGTTTTGACGTCTTCCGTGCCGTCAGTATGTTCATGGTGCTCTGGTCAGACCTGTCTATCGGAGAAATGCTTGGCGTCTTCGCCTATCTCTGGTTCATGATGGGACCGGTGCAGGAGGTCCTTGGCATTCAATACGCCTACCAGAGTGCGCAGGCGGCTCTCGGCAGAATCAACGAGATGCTGCAGGTCGATCTGGAACCCAGCTATCCACACGAGATTAATCCATTCACCGAAAAAATGACGGTTTCCGTCAGGCTTGAACAGCTGAGTTTCGCCTATGGTGACGGACCACAGGTCCTGAACCAAATCTCACTGCATATTCCGGCCGGAGAAAAGGTAGCTTTCGTAGGGGCCAGCGGCGGCGGTAAGACGACCCTGGTTCAGGTACTGCTCGGACTCTATCCTGCCAAATCCGGGCAGGTGTCGTTTGATGATGTATCCGTCGAAAAGATCGGCATGGATGTGGTCAGAGACAACGTCGCCACGGTCCTGCAGCATCCCGCCCTGTTGAATGACAGCATTAGGATCAATCTCACCCTGGGGCGCGAGGTAGCTGATGAAAAATTATGGCAGGCGCTGGAAATTGCTCAACTGAAATCCACCGTCGAGGCCCTCCCTGACAGGCTTGAGACCCTCATCGGGCACTCAGGCGTTCGCCTCTCCGGCGGACAAAGACAACGGCTTGCCATTGCCAGAATGGTGCTGACCAATCCCAAGGTTGTGATTCTCGACGAGGCAACATCCGCCCTCGATACCACCACCGAAGGGGAACTGCATAGCGCATTGCAGAATTTCCTCAAAAATCGCACCACGATCATCATTGCCCACCGTTTGAGTGCAGTGAAGCAGGCCGACCGGGTATTGGTATTTGAAAATGGCCAGATTGTCGAAGATGGGCGACATGATGAACTGCTGGCGCAGAATGGACTCTACTCCTCACTCTATGGTCGACAGGAAACGACAAGCTAAACCATCCTCAGGCTGAGTCTCATCTCGATGAATTGTAAGGGTTGGTATCTCACCTGACTGATCGAGTCATTCAAAGCGAACCCTAAACAGTAATAATCAATCGGTAAAAAGTCATAGATTTTACTCTTTCACTCCGATTTGCCTTTTTATGGCTACGCAGCGCTGAACGGTATGTGTGCAGTCGAGAGGAATGAGAGCTCATGACTCATTGCGGATATCCATTTATCCGCTTTGCCCCTATGTTTCATACGGAATTCTTAATGATAGTGGTGAGCTATACTTTTGTTCACAACAGGGATATTTAGATCCTGCCTGGTTCTGGGAATGATAAGGGAATTTGTGATGAACAAGACGACCAACAGACAACGTATTGTTGATGCCGCCATTTCAATTGCAGAGTCCAAGGGTTGGGAGGCGGTACGCCTGCACGAAGTAGCAAAAAGCCTGTCCATTTCTCTCGAAGATATACGTGCGGAATTCAGCGAAAAAGATCAATTGGTGGATGCCTGGTTCGACAGGGCCGACAGGGCCATGCTACAGGATGCTGCTGGAGGTATGCCATCCCAGATTAGCTGCCAGCAGCGCATGCACAGGGCGATCATGACCTGGCTCAGCGCATTGTCGAGTAATCGGAAGGTGACACGTCAGATGATCCTGGGCAAGTTGGAGCCGGGACATGTTCATCTGCAGTTTCCGGGATTGATGAGGATCAGTCGGACGGTACAGTGGATGCGTGAAGCGGCTGGTTATGATGCAGGTTTTCCGAGACGGGCAGTGGAGGAAACGATTCATACCAGTATCTACCTTGCAACCTTTTCCTATTGGATGTTTGACGACTCGAGGCATGCAGAGCGGACGGCAGGGTTTCTCCAGAAGCAACTGGAACGTACCGGATTCCTGTTGAGTTGCACTGCCGATCAAACAAGGTCGCAAGATAACCCTCAGGCTGATCGATCCTCCAGCGATAGCACATATGATCCAGTAACCTAGACAGATTTCTTTCAGGCCGGTGTGACAAACAGCTATGGATACTCTAACTCACGCGCTGTTGGGTGGTCTGGTAGTAAGGTCAATCACACCGCTAAAAGGCTGGTCTGGCGTCGACAGCAGAACTGCAACGCTTGTGGCGGGTCTTGCTGCGGCCTTTCCTGATATTGATTATCTGAGTTTCTGGATCGACCCCCTCCTATTTTTGGCCGATTGGCACAGAGGACCCACTCACTCTTTACTGATGGCACCGGTCTGGGCCCTAATGCTGAGCATTCTGTTTGCCCGTCTGTTCCGCCTAACGGCAGGCTGGCGGTGCCTGTACGGAATCACTCTGCTGGCGTTGTTCTCTCATATCGCATCCGACATCATCACGGCGTTTGGCACTCAGATCTGGTGGCCGGTTTCTGATTATCGCTTGGCGTTATCAACCACATTCTTCATCGACCCGTTTTTCAGTGCCATCGTTAGCGCAGGATTGGCAGCCTCCTTGATGCTGTCCCATCCCAAGGCCAGTGCCTGGGCCGGATTACTGGTATTGGGTGGTTACCTGAGTTTTCAGGTGGCATTCCAGCATCAGGCCAGGTCAATCGGAGCGGATTTTGTACAGGCCAATGATCTGGAACAATCAACCATCTACGTATTACCGCAACCCTTGTCACCTTTCAACTGGCTGATTATCGTCACTGAAGGGGATCAACATCATGTGGCGCAGGTCAATCTGGCATATATAGAAGCCAGCCTGGAGTTGGCTAAGCATCTGGGTTGGTTGGGGCATCTCTGGTCCGCCTACCGCCCACCGTATAGCGATGTCTGGGAAATTCATCACCTGTATGGTGACAGACGAGATCAGAGTGAACTTGCCAAAGAGGTATGGTTTTTGGAGTCCTTCAGCAAATTCCGCCAGTTCGCAAAATTTCCCGTGTTGTATCGTATCGATCAAATCGAGCAAGAGAACTGTTTCTGGTATACAGATCTGCGTTATGTCCTGCCTGGACTGACACCTCCTTTCCGCTATGGCATGTGCGGTAGAGGAAGTACCGATACCTGGTCGCTACACAGGCTGCGTCGTCATACCAGGGACGACCGCCATTACCTGGGAAATAGCGGTATCACAAAGGCTCTTCGATCCGCGGGCTGATGGAGCCGATGTTCTCAACTGCCCCGGTTGCGTGATCCAAGTCTTGATACACCTTCTCAAAACCACTGCTGTCAATTGCATAAGGTCCACTCGTAATCACTTTATGTCCTCGTTCCTGATCTATCTTGACTTCTTGTGATAGATAAGTGTTCTCCCGCATTATCAAGCCGAGAAGCACAAAGCAAGGTAAGTGCATGAGCATTGCCACAATCCTCATCCATAAAGGCATTGCTTCACTCCACTCATCCTGTAAGGCTTCTGGGACATCCATAGTGTTATGAATTGCTAGCCCCTCAATGGGAATCATCAGCACATCAGGTTCAATCAGCTACCCCCCATAGTGGGGGGTAGCTGATTGTTCTGTGCGATACCGTCCAGACTTTGTACTCTAGTTTAATACTCGCATCGGCCTCGACCATCGCAGTAGATGGGCACACCACTGAGCGGCACAATGACCGGTTTTCGCGACTTTTCGATAAAACGCTCTGTGCGGGTTCCAGTATTTACCATCCCGTCCGTTGTTGCGACCTCGTTGGCGTGCGTCGGTATGACGCTTCGCGGCTTGATCAGTCTGTTGACCGCGAATGCCGCTTCATCCGGTCCCATGGTAAAGATGTCGCCGATATGCACGATAGCGAGATTCACCTTGTAGTACCGACTGAACAAGGCCATATCACCGAAAAAGCCAGAGTCACCCGACCAGTAGATCGACAGACCGTTGGAGAAGCGGATCACATAACCGGTCTCGGTTCCCGCGTAACCCGTCAAACCGTTGGGCAGTTCTCCGTCAACGAATGAAGACGGGATACCGTTGCTATGCGGTACGGCAATCGTCGATACTCTTACCCCGGTCGGCACACCGTCTAACTGCAGCTCTCGACTGGCGCCTGGACGCAGCGTGTCAACACATGGTGATGTTCTACTGACCTCGGTGAGGTTTGTTAAGCCGCTGGCGCCACAGCCACCAATCCCAGCGCCTTCGGCGTCACCGATCCGGTCCCGCAGCCACGGGACCATCTCACCACCAACAAGAACCGCGGAGTTCTTTCCTGCGGCTATTTCTGCGATGTTTGGGATGCCACTGTCGGCAAGTGAGGTACCCCCTGAACCGTCGCATGCGATGTCGATTCGGTCACCGATGTGGTCCCCGTGTACGTGATCGAGAAGGACCACATGGACATCGTCGAGCCTCGGATCATCGGAGCCGCTGACAGTGCGTCCAGGCTGTATAAGTATCTTTACCCCCGACGGATCTTCAAGGAGCATCGCCCTGTCGAGTGTGCAAAACTCTCCGTCGCTGGCGCCCAGCGGCGTGATCACCACATCCTCGGAGTAACCTTCAGACCATGCGAGGCTGAACATTAAACTGCAGCACGATATCACAATGAGCTTTCTTATCATCACTCTCTCCTCTCGTTAGTGCACCGGAAACTACACTGTTAAATCGCCTTCGTTCTTCTCTCCCAAAACCAGTCGAATGCCTCTTTCTGATCGCATCTATCCCACCGTCACTTACCTACAGATGGATAGATTGGATGAAATGAAGTGGAAACCAAGCTGATCCACAAATCCCTTAGGATTCAGGTCTACTAGTGTTTAAGTTCACCTATTTGCGCGTTAGATATCTGCGTCTTAATGCAGGAACCACACGGCTGTCTCAGGTTGAATCAATACATATCCTATAGTCGTTTTATTCCCGTCATACAAGCCATCCATATAAAATCAGTGGATATGTTTTTTCCACACAGCGTGTTACTTGAGAGGTTCGTCTCGTACTGAGACTGCCTTATGCAAGACCACGAATTCATTGAATACATACTTTCTTGTGATATTTGTAACTCAGATGCCACACGAATAATTGATTCTGACTGACTGCTCTGCCAGCCATCCAGTCAATAATTCCATCACGATACTGAAATCCTGCAATAAGGTATTCGCAATAAGTGCTTCTGTAGAGACCGGACCGGATTGTGAAAAGACGAGATCACGCATTAATTGGTGGCTATTGAGCCGACAGCTGATTCGTGGTCTAAACCCAACTAGCTGCTATTGCCTGGGTCAGTCTTCAGCCGGAATCGGCAACTCAAGCCGCACCTGCATTCCTTCTCCCAAGCTACTGGTCACCTCGAGTTTGCCGCCATGCGCTTCGGCAATAACGCGACTCAGATAAAGGCCGAGCCCGACACCACCGCTGGCGCGCTGCCTTGAAGGGTCGGCGCGATAGAAGGGTTCTGTCAGACGTTCCAGATGTTCGGCTGCGACGCCTGGCCCATGGTCCGTGACCGACAAGCACCAGAGACTGTCACCAACGTGGCTGGCCAGCAGCGGCGGCGCCTGACCGGGCGGGGTATGGTTGATCGCGTTCTTCAACAGATTCCGCATCAGCAGGCGAATCCGCACGGGGTCCAGTGAAATCCAAGTTCCCTCCGGATCAAGGTCCAGTTCCAACAATGCGTCATTGAATGATTCCGCTACCAACTCCCGCAGCAATGCGCTGGGATCCACAGCCTGCCGATTCAGTGCAACGTGTCGTCCGCTGAGTCGCTCGGATTCCAGCAACTCACCAAGCAGCGACTCCAGTTCTGCCAGGTCGGACAACAGTGCCCGGCGTGGCACATTGTCGTCGAGCAGTTCGGCATTGACCCGGGCACGTGTCAGGGGCGAACGTAACTCGTGGCTGATGGCCAATAGCAACTCTCGTTTGGCCTCCAGCATCTGCTGGACGTCGTCGGCCATCGCGTTGACACTAGCGGCCAGTTCACCCAATTCGTCGCGTCGCTGAATGTTCAGGCGATGTTCGAGATCACCTGACCCGATGCGAGCAACACCCGACTGAATAGCCTCAATCGGTCGGAACAGGCGACGGATGGCATGGTAGGCAAGTACGAGCAGGGTCAACAATGCAACGATAGTCAGAATCACCGTCAATCGCGCGTACTCAGCCAACTCGAACCCTGCTGGGGCAAGCACGATCGTGACACCTCCCCGCTGCGTGCGGACCATAAACCCCTCGTGACCACGACCAACCTGAAACACCCCACCGTCAGGTAACGCACGCGAAACGCTGTGACGTGGCTTGGGCAACGGCATCGCGCCATCCGTGGACCCGACCTGCTCACCCGACAGGTAGATCCGTAGCGGCAATCGCTCAGCCAGCGCAGCCGCGTTAGCAGTGGTTGGCGGATTACCAAGCTCATCCAACAGGTGCTGCACATACTCGGCGAGATGTGGCGCTGCCAAGTCCTCCATGTTCTGATCGAGTACCACGCGAAATCCCGTGCGTACGATGAGCGCCAACAGGACGGCAGTCACCATAAACAGCAACAGGAGACGACCTGACAGACTGTGTCGACGCTTCCTCAATCTCGCCGTCCCACGAAGCTGTATCCGGCGCCCCGCACGGTCTTTATATAGTCGGTCGGCTTCAGCTTTTGCCGCACCCTGCTCACCAACACGTCAACCGCGCGGGTATACAGTTCGGCATCGATCCCGCGCAGGGTATTGAGGATTTCATTGCGGCTGAACGGATGTCCCGGTCTGTTGGCCAGCATTTCAATCAGCTGATACTCCATATGACTCAATGGGACCGCCTCCCCCTGCACCTCGACAAGCTGTCGTTCACGATCGATCAGCAGATCCGGGAATGTCCATATAAGGTCATCGCGAATAACCCGTGACTCGGTGCGTTTCAGCATACGCTGGATTCGTGCCACCAGTTCGCGTGGTTCGAAAGGTTTGGGCAGATAATCATCGGCGCCCAGTTCCAGGCCCACCACCCGGTCAGTCACGTCGCCGCGTGCAGTCAGCATGATAATCGGTACCTCACTTTCGCGACGAATGCTGCGGCAGACCTCGAAGCCATCCATGTCAGGTAACATCACGTCCAGTATGACGAGATCGGCGCCTTTCTTATGCAGGCGGCGCAACCCTTCCTGCGGGTGTTGCTCGGCGTGCAGATCGAGATTGAAACGGGCGAAATACTCGCGCAAAGGCCCGGCCAGTCCGGGGTCGTCGTCGATGAGCAATATATTGGGCATGGTTGCTATTATGCACCGAGCCACCCTGCCCGGTGAACCCGGACAGAGTGGCGCTGGGATTGAATGCGATCACCCAATCAATGCGCCCAGCGGGGGTGACCCCAGCGATGGATCAGGCGGTCACCTATCAACCCGGCCAGCCGTGACCGTTGCTCGGGCGTCAGACTGTCGCTGAAGTCGGCAAATGCGTCAACCAGTGCACGCTTGCTGTCGCCCATGGGCTGGTAGCGCTCATCGATCAGTCCCACCGCACGGTCGCGATCCAGCGCTGGCGCAGACAAGAGTTCGGCGACATGGTCTTGCATTGTGGCCCGCTGCTCCTGGCTCTCATTGCGCAAGCCCCGCAGGGTCTCGGCAAATACCTCCAGTCGCTCCAGCTGATCGTCCTTCAGATCGAGCTTATGCCCAACCCGCTGGGTAATGTGTTGCATGCGGCTTTCCGCAGTACAGTATCCGTTGTGCTTCGCCCAGGCCATGCCGGCTACAGCGATGACGCCTAGAACGCCCAGAGTAATCAATACAGTCTTCAACATTGTGTTTTCTCCATTTTCTTGTGAACACGGAAAAAAGTATGCGCCCTGCAGCCTGTTACTGGATCTCAGGTGTGTTAAGGTTTGTAACAGAATGTAACAGGGTCAGCGAATTTCTGATTGGCGCATTTCCAGCAGCGAGCCATCGGTCGGCTGGCTACGACCAAAAACTGATCAGGTGCCGCCCGATTCAAAGACCGTTATCAATTGAATATTCAATCTATCGAGGGTCCAAATCGCAATAAGCTGATCCCAAAACACAGGGAACGTCCGTTCGATACTGAAGGCAACCCTTCTGGCATCCAGGCCAAATAATCAGGTTTGATGGATTAGAGGCTTAGACGGCCTGACCAGACCCATCCTCTTATACCCATTCACTTATTACCGTTCTTGTGCCCGCCAAGCAGCCGGCGATAGGCCCATATGTTTCTTAAAAGCACGACTGAATGCAGCCAAACTTTCGTAGCCGGCATTTGCAGCAATTTGGTCGATGCTTTGCCGCGAGTTGACGAGAGTGCGGCTAGCAAGATTCATCCGCCATTTTGAGATGTAAGCCATAGGGCTGTCGCCCACTGATGCGGAAAAACGTGCTGCGAAGCGAGAAGGCGACATCGCTACATCATCAGCCAGCCGCTGCACCGACCAAGCCTCGTTTGGGTGCGAATGAACGGCAGCGATGGCACGGCCAACAACCGGGTCTTTGATCCCACGCAGCCAGCTTGTCTCCTCTCGAGGTACCGCTTCGATATGAGTACGGATGGCCTCGGCACACAGCACTTCGAGCAGACGCTCAACGACATATCCCCTACCCAGTGACTGACGATCCACCTCGGCGGCCATCAAACGAGCTACACCGGACAAGTTATGCAGTTCGCCGGAGTGGGATAACGGAGTGTGCAGCCATGGCGGAAGCGCAGAGAAGAGCGGATTTAAGGCCGTGTGGTGAAATAGGAAAACGCCACACAACAAGGCTGCATCTCCGGATCTGCCTATCGCGCTTGATCTTTGAATATTCGGACCACCGGCCAGCAGGGTTTCGATGGACTGCACCTTCGATGTAACACCTTGGGATATCAAGTGTGCCTCACCACCAAAGGAGATGACCATCTCACCCGCTTTGAGCAGGATGCCTTCCCGACCTTCCGACTTAATGGTGCAGTGGCCGAATTCGACCAGATGAAAAGCGACTACACGAGCGGCGGTATTCTCACCCATGTGTGCCGCCAGTCTTACGGCATCCGGGACCGCAATGGACCAGGGTGAGGCGTAAGTCTCACGCAGCAAAAGACTACCGCTGATTCGCAATGAACGCAGGGTATCGTCGATAACACTGGATAAACCATCAATATCAGTCGTATCTGCAAATTGATTAGTTGTATTTAGCATAGTTACCACTGACTCCTGAACGTAATCTGTCTTCATCAAACATACTATCGAAGGAGATTTTTTACCATGCAGAATATTTCACCTACTGTGACTATGATCGGTCTCGATATCCTGATGGTGATTTACACCTTATGGGTCCTCTCCCACTTCAAACCAGTGGGCTGGAAACGCATTGTCATCGGGGTCTCGATGCTCGTCTGGCTAACCGTGCTGCATTTAGGTCTGTCCAGTCAGAGCATCTTTCCCAAAATATCTCCGGCATCACCTTTCTCATGGTCATTTTCATTGCTGTTGCTATTGTGGGCGGAGTACTGCTGCTTATCCCGCCAGTGAGACGTTTGCGCTTGGCCCTCGATCAGCGTCAACTATTACTCCTCCAGGGTATCCGCGTCTTTTTCGGTGCAACCTTCCTGATGCAGGCGAGTTTAGGTGTTCTGCCTCAAGCGTTCGGTATTCTCGATGGGTATACCCACATTGGTGTAGGCTTCTTTGGGCTGATCGCCGCATTCTCTATTGCTGCAGGTGTTCAAGGCACGCGAAGAGCCTGGTTCGCCAATCTCTTCGGGCTGGTGGATATCCTGGTAGTGGCCAGTACCTTGGCGCTCGTCTTGCTGCCTCAGATCGGCCCCCATCACGCCATGATGTATGCCGTGTTTCTTCCAGCCCCCCTTTGGTTCTGGTTCCACTTGGTGTCGATCTGGAAATTGATCCGTGTGAAAAGCATTAGTGCCCAGCCAGTTCATGCGTAAATGAGGGAATGGTGGCATGCAAATCAAAAATAAGACCGTCCTGATCACTGGGGCAGCAAGGGGTATTGGCGCGGCCATTGCGAAAGACATGGTCACTTTGTCAGAGGAGCAGGTCGCCCAGGCCGTGAGCGCCGGGATCCAAAGTAGCAAACGCTTTGTGGTCATGCCGAGCAGGTTGAGACTGATTTATTCCCAACTCCTTAGCGACTATCAAGGAACTGTTTTCAGTGGATAAACTACTTAGATGCTGGAATTAATTGCCCTCAAGTGATTCTTTGGATGACGCTATCGCGGCACTACTGGTTTTTACTTCATAGCCGGTAATACAAAGTATGAGAGTTTCATATTACCGGCTGAAGTAATTACCATATCGTTAATGAATAGAGTCCACGATGTCGTGGCACTTATCGCTTAAGAAATAGTCTGTTCCGGTTGTTCGCTATCGGGTGACTCAACCTTTGGTTCGTCAGTTGTGGATTGCACAACTTCTGTGACATTCACTCTACGCGTTTTTTTTCGAGTTGTGCGTTTAGGCTTAGCCGATTTATCCCAATCCCTTTCAAATCGTGCTAGCTGTTTTTCCATGGCCAAAAATTTCTTCTGTGCCGTTGTCGCTATTGTGAGTGCCTGCTTTGCAATTTTCAACTCAGCCCGGTTTTTCTTGCTGGTTTCATTGGCCAGGCGCAGGGCTTCACGACTTCGCACAACCTGGTTTTTTGCCGCTTGTGTGCCCTTCTCCGCCATCCGCTCAGCTGCCGCAGCCTTTTTCTCACGCTGCAATTTCTGTTTTGCCATGGCCCTATTAGTCTGAGCCTGCAGTTTGGTGACAGTTTTTTCACACTTGGTGACTTCATTCGCATGGGCCTTGCGCAGCTGATCGCTTGCCTTGCTGATAATCAGTTCATATTCAACAATCGGAGAACGCTTGACGGGCGTTTTTCTGATGGTCTTCTTTGCGGTTCTGGCCGTTGACTTTTTTGATGTCTTTTTCTTTGTATTTCTAGCCACAGCTTTTTTTGCGGCCTTCTTGCCGACTTTTTTTGTCACGCGCTTCTTTTGTATCATTCAAAGTTCCTCAATTGCGTTATCAGTTTCTTATTTTTTCGTTGCGTATCATGCCAAACACAGATATTAATCACTAGTGTTCATTCCAAGTTAAGCGCTTGACTTTAACATCCTGTATCTTCATGCGTAAGGGATATCAGAGATACAGCGCAATCAACCAGCCGCAATTATCCTCTGGACTTGTCGACTGACACACTAACAACCGCAGGTGATTTGCATCATCTTTGATAGATATGAACGAGGGCTCACGTTGTTTTCGGCAATTAACATTTCCATGGCCCTAAACTCAGCGGCTACTTGGTCGATATCTGTCAAACTGGTTTGGTTGTTTGAGGCTGAGCACGGGAATTCACTCATTGCCCTTACCCATCACTTAAGGAAAAATAAGAAGTCGAGTTATCGGGATAGGCAGGTGTGGGGCAGGTATTACGCCTCGACAACAGCCAATATTTTTTTGTAATAGCTGGAACACTAAGGGAAGCGCTGTAAATTGAATCTCAAACCAACAACAGGCTGGACACATCGATTTCTCTTGACCCTTGCCATGAGACTGGCCATAGGTCTGTTATGGATTCCACTGCTCGCCCAAGCATCAAACGAGTTACCTGCCAGCATCACGAAAGTGTTACGCACCCATGGTATCCCGACTAATGATGTCAGCCTGTATATCAGCCGAGTTTCTGCA
The DNA here is from genome assembly GCA_963797085.1 of uncultured Gammaproteobacteria bacterium. Lineage (GTDB taxonomy): Bacteria > Pseudomonadota > Gammaproteobacteria > Chromatiales > Chromatiaceae > JASJBU01. The sequence continues at coordinate 53,712 of CAWCOA010000025.1, read as the reverse complement.
GCCTCGCCAGCCCTGGCGCTGAACGAATCAGTGCCTCGTAACCCTGCGTCTGTCATGAAACTGCTGACCAGTCTGGTGGCATTGGATACCCTGGGGCCGGACTACCAATGGCGGACAGAAGCGTATATCAAAGGCAACCTGACGGATGGAATACTCGCCGGCGATCTCATTCTGAAAGGTTATGGGGACCCATATCTGACCCCTGAACGATTCTGGCAGCTCCTCCATGGTTTGCGCGAGCGCGGGATACGACTAATCCAAGGCGATTTAATTATAGATAACAGCTATTTCGTCGCTACGACTGAGCGGCGAGGTGACTTCGACGGCAGGCCTCGGCGTGCCTATAACGCCTTGCCCCATCCTCTCAGCCTGAACTTCCAGGCCACAGAAGTGCACTTAGTGTCGGATCAGACCGAGGAAACTGTCCACGCCTTTACCTACCCGCCCCTGGCCAACCTGGAAATCCACAATCAGATGAAATGGGTATCCGGTCCCTGCCAGAAGCAACACCTCCGCCCGAAGGTCCATTTAGCCGAACACAAGATGGGTGCGAGATTGAAAATCCAGGGCAGCTATTCGAAAAACTGTCCGGAATGGAGTAATCCCTACCTGGTCATGGACCCGGACGACCATATTGCCGGCGCCTTTAACGCAATTTGGAACGAGATGGGTGGCCAGCTCAAAGGTATCGTCAAACCGGGCATCATGCCGCGCAAGGCGAAACTCTTCCACAGCATAGAGTCGCGTCCGCTGGCTGAGGTGATTCGTGGCATGAACAAGTTTAGCAACAACCTCATGAGCCGCATGCTGTTGCTCACCATGAGTGCCGAAACCCGGGGGGCGCCTGCAAGGATCGAGCATGGCCAGAGTCTGATCGCCGATTGGCTTGGCAGCTTAAAGTTTCCGTCTGCGATGGTCCGGGTCAGTAATGGCGCTGGACTTTCGCGTAACGCACAGATATCGGCGCAGACCATCGGACACTTGCTGCAGATGGCCTTTGAAGGCCCTTTAATGCCCGAGTTCATGTCCTCGCTGCCAATCGTCGGCATCGATGGGACTATGCGTCAGCGGTTGCGCAAGACCGGCCTTGCTGGTCGGGCGCACATCAAAACCGGATCGCTGAATGATGTCAGCTCAATGGCTGGCTATGTGCAAGACCGGCACAATCAGCGATGGGTAGTCACATTGATTATCAATCACCCTGGACTACAGGCCTGGCAAGGCAAACAGGTTCAGGACGCTCTATTACGCTGGATCTATCAAGGCCCCGACCGAGTTTCAGACGAGACAGGAATAATCACAGAAGCATCAGTCCCTGAATGCAATGGCCAGTTGCAAACACAGGTCCATTCAGAGAAAGCAGTAAATAGCTTACCAGTCGTTGCGGCTGAGACCGACCAACAGCTACTACGAACTGCCGCAATTGAAGCCATCAAACCTTAAAATAATTATGCAGGACCCTATTTATCATCATTGAAATAAGTTGCTAATGCTGATTCGATGATTTGTGTCGGCGGCTTTGAAGGCTCTTGATTATTAGTTTGTATCGATTGAATTTGAGTAAGCACTGGATTCCATTCTGAATCTAGAACCTGGTCAGGATAATTGTCTGACTGATCACTGTCCGGCCCAATAAACTGCCCAGTGGTAAGGTCGAGTATCAACATGATTATGCCCTCGTCTTTAAATGCAAATACTAATACGCAAGCACTAGGCCATATTTACTTTATTCTAATATATCAATTAGTTATGAGATTACCTGGTGATGACGTTGGGGTTTATTGTTAAAAATACCGACAATGTCGGCAGTTCAGCTTCATCACCTGATCATGTGAGTACTCGATATAATATCCTTGTTGACACTAGCCAGTATTTGAAATGATTATCATGTGGTTATTTTAGTCTTGGTGCAGTTGTTTTTCGGCACTCAGCAGGTTCAGTATGATCGGTATTGCAGGAGGAATTCTTTCACTTGATTTAGTGATATTCCTTATTATTGTGAGATGGTTGCCTTCTACAAGAAACAGTTCCGCCCCCGCCAATTTTGCCGATTCCACAGTTACCAGACCGTCTCCTACCCGGTGGACGATCTCTTTCAAGCCATCCGCTATGTTCTGCGTATTAGCGGATAGGAGATGATCAATTCTCAGCTTTTCAATATCGCTTAAGATGCCAGCGATGACTGTCATTTTCGTATCTGTTGGCTCCGGCCTCAGATTCAACTGGTTGAGGAAAGTACTGTTTGGCAAGAGGTCTATTCCAGCCTCACCGGCTCCATCGATAATCCAACTCAACCAATCAGCTTCACCAGAGAAAAATTCTACGGTTTGATCACGGATTTCAGCCAGCATTCGAAACCTTGCCAGCTCAGATCCATGATTTGGGGTTCCAACCATGATGAGTCTTTCGACCCTTGGCCCGAAGTTTTCTTCGTTGGCTGCTATTCCAGTGAGCATTTCCCTGCTAACCAACCCACCCATGCTGTGTGCCACAATATCAACCTTCTGGATGCTTCGTTTTTTAAGTTTGAGCATTTCAAGATAGAAAAACCTTGCTGACTCAGCGATGGGCTGGTCATCAGGATAAACAAATTGCCACACGGCATATCCGTTTGAATCAAGAATCGGCATGAGGTTTGTCCAGACATGGCCGGGATCATCTAGACCGTGTACGAGAATAACATGTGGTGTTCTTGGGTTAATTCCCTTGGTCGATCGATTTAGCTGAAGCCCATATTTTTCTGCGGCCACGTGAGCTTGTTGAGGAAATTGCCGCAATATCGACTCACGCACTGATTCACGAAGCAGGCGATCCTCTGTGCTAAATCGTGCCTGCAGGAACTTCCAACCAAGAAAAACCGATATCAGACCGAGAAGTATCCACAATCGCTTTTGAATTTTAGAATTTGATTCCATAAATTAGCCGTGAGAGTTAAGAGCGCATTACTCTATCTATTCCTAATGCAGCCATAACACATTGATAACAAGTGTTTTCATTCAACCTATTCTGCTTGTTGCACGTTGCTATTTAGTCTATGTTTATTAGGCACGACAAATAAATATAATACTGATTTACAGCACCGGAGATAACTTTATGTTCAGAAATTTCAGATCCTTACTCGTGAGTGGCTTGGCAATTCTGGTCGTATCCATGTTGATGACGACCCATTCCCTAGCCGCAAAACGACTGGTATTCAGCGGTGGACCTGCCGGTGGCACCTTCCAGGTCGTAGCTAATGCAGTGCAGGTCTACGGCCCTGTGAAGAAGTCCAAAAAATACAAGGTCAAGGCGCAATCATCTGCTGGATCCGTAGAGAACCTGCGAAAAGTCAACAAGGGGCGTGCCCATTTTGGCGTAGTTTACTCCGGCCATGTCTATCTCGGAAGAAATGGACAGCTGAAAAATGATACCAATAAGTATGAGGATGTGCTGGCAGTTTCTTATCTATATGGAGCACCGGCCCAACTCGTCACTCATAAAGGTTCAGGTATCAAAAGTGTAAAAGATCTTGTGGGTAAGAAGGTTGGTGTTGGAAATGCTGGTTCTGGTGCATTTGCCAATTGTGAATTGTTTTTTTCGCACATGGGCGTTTGGGACAAGATCGAGCGAAATGCCATGGGTTATAACGATGCTGCTGCAGCCTTCGGCAACAATCAATTGGATGCATTCTGGCTTTTCACTGCATTTCCCAGTGGAGCAGTCATCATGGCGGCTCAAACCAATGATATCGAACTCGTGAATGTGGGTAAGGATGCAGAAGACAGCGGCTTCTTTGAAAAGTACCCCTATTTCTCTAAGCTAGCGGTCCCTGCTGGTACCTATAAAGGCGTAGATACTGAGAGCCCTTCTTTCCAAGATTCCGCATTATGGGTGGCCAATTCTAAGGTCTCAGATGATGCTGTCTATGAGATGTTGTCTTTGCTCTATACAGATGAAGGCCTTGCTCACATGCGCTCTCAGAAGAAGACCTTCAAAGAGATGGCTATAGATACCGGCACTAAAGGTATCGTCACTCCGATGCATCCCGGCGCAATCAAATTCTGGAAGGAAAAAGGCCTTCTTTGATTTTTATCCGGCTGGATAAAGGGCGCTGGAATGCGCCCTTTCCCAGCTTTTTGTATTTCGCCGGATTCTGACGGGTCGCAGTGATGTACTACGAAAAACTACATAAAATAGAAAAAGTTCTGTTCGACCTTCTTGCCCTTACTCTGGTTATTTTTTATTCGTATTCTGCTGTGCTGGAACCGGCAGCGACAGAATATCACCGTGGTATCTACATCCTCATTACATACATTCTGGTATTTCTTGTTTACCGCTCTAAAACCATTTGGGGCCGAGTCATTGACTATGTGCTTTTAAGCCTTTCGATCATTTCAATCAGCTATTGGATCTATAACTTCGAAGCCATCAACTATCGGGCAGGCGCGGAAACGCAACTTGATCAGGCCGTTGCCATGATAGGCGTACTGATCGGAGTTGAACTGGCAAGACGCGTGGTTGGTAGCGTCTTTGTAATCATCGGCACCATAATGCTGTTGTATGGGGTCTATGGTGATTATGCACCGGAATTAATATCTCATGCAGGAGATACATTCCCAGAATTATGTACCAGTATTTTCTACAAGAGTGATGGAGTATTTGGCATCATGGCCAATGTGCTCGCCACATACATTCTTTTGTTCGTAATATTCGGCGCCTTTTTGGAAAAGAGTGGAGCACAGCGTTTTTTTATCGACTTTCCACTTGCTGCCGTGGGCCACAAAATTGGTGGACCGGGCAAGGTGTCCGTCATTGCGAGCGGCCTGTTCGGCTCCATTTCCGGCAGCGCAATCGCCAATACCGTCTCAACCGGGGCATTTACCATCCCAATGATGAAGAAAGCTGGTTTCAGACCGCATGTGGCGGGTGGTATTGAGCCTGCAGCCTCGATTGGCGGCATGTTCATGCCTCCCATCATGGGGGCTGGCGGGTTCATCATGGCTGAGCTGACCGGCGTACCCTATTCACAAATCATGCTGGTGGCCCTGTTTCCGGCAATGATGTACTTTTTCAGTGTTTACGTGATGGTTCACTACGAAGCAAAAAAATACAATATTGTAGGTGAGAAGTCCGCTGTAAGCGCCAAGGACATTCTGAAAAAGGAGTGGTTTTACGTTCTGCCTCTGGTAGTCATCACCATCCTCATGCTAATGGGATATTCTCCCGGTTATTCGGCCATCATGGGGGTCGTTGCCTGCATTGTCGTCAGCTGGTTTAGAAAAGATACCCGTATCGGAGTTAAAGAATTTATTGACGCATCTCGCGCTGGTGCGGAGAGCAGCCTTAAGATCGGTGCCACGGTTGGTGTCATCGGTATCATAATCGGTGTGCTCACTTACAGCGGTCTGGTACTGACTTTTGCGGATATCGTAATTGAACTGGCGGGTGGGCGGCTGTTTCTCACCATCCTGCTGATCGCCCTGGCCTCCCTGGTATTGGGCATGGGTGTACCAGTAACCGCTGCCTATCTGATTACGGCTGTGGTTGCTGTACCGGCACTGACTCATCTGGGCGTCAATGAAATTGCAGCGCATATGATCGTATACTGGCTGTCCCAGGACTCGAATATCACTCCACCAGTCTGTATCGCCGCATTTGCCGGGGCAACCATCGCCAAGGCTAACATGTGGAAAACCGCATTCACATCCTTCAAATTCGCCAAATTTCTGTATCTAGGCCCTTTCCTGTTTGGCTATGTGCCTGAGTTCTCATTGAATGGGAGTACCAGAGATATCGTGATTGTTTTCATACTCATCATATTTGGAACCTGGGCCTACTCGTGGCTGCTGAGTGGTATCTGGTTAAAAAGGCGTAATAGTGATTGAATTCACCCAATTAACGATACCTGATCAAGTAAGATAATTTCGCATAGGTTATATACTTGGTAAGTAGGGCATTGCTGAAATATTCATACTTTTTCATGAGTTAGATCAGTACAAGCCACCTGCAGAGAAGGTAACTTATCGTCTCTGTTCTGTTGATTTATAAACGCAGTGTGAATAGTTACAGACCAAACCTACATTTTCTACTCCGTCGCCTGCACTCCTTATTGGGGCTCTTCCCGATAGGCGGTTTTCTGATTTTTCATCTATGGGAAAACTCCCAATCCCGTTTTGGCAAGGACTACTACAATGAACATGTGGTAGCCGAACTGCAAGGAATGAACTACCTGTTGGTTCTGGAGATCTTCGTCATTGCGCTACCCATTCTATTTCACGCCGGATATGGTCTGCTGATCCTGCGATCGGGATCAGTTGAAGTAAAACGTTATCCATGGCTGCATAACTATTTCTATTGGCTGCAGAGAACATCCGGTATCGGCATATTATTGTTTCTGGTACTACATGTGAGCATGACCCGAATATGGGGTCTCATGGAACCCAGTGTAAGTTTGGATTTATTTACCCATTTGCAGCATTACCTCAGCAATCCGATATTCTTTTTTCTCTATCTATTTGGATTACTGATTTCAATTTTTCATTTATGTAATGGCCTCTGGACCATGGGCATCACTTGGGGCGTTACCGTTTCAGCAAGCTCTCAGCGACTCAGCTTTCTGCTCTGGATGAGTTTTTCACTACTGTTATCGGTTATGGGCATACAGGGCCTCTGGGGGTTTGTGTCTTGAAAAAGATACCACGCGTTATCGTAATCGGTGGTGGCTTAGGGGGTCTGTGGACCACGCTGCGGATTGTAGAGGCTGGTTATAATGTAGAGCTCTTTTCCTTGTTCGAAGTTAAGCGCTCCCATTCAGTCTGTGCCCAGGGTGGTATCAATGCGGTGCTCGATACCAAAGGCCAACGTGATTCGATCAGGCAGCATATCATCGACACGGTAAAGGGTGGCTCCTACCTGGCTAATCAGCCGCCAATTCAGTCAATGTGTGAAGAAGCCCCAGGCCTGATTCGCACCTTTGAACGTATGGGAGTGACCTTTTCCCGTACCCCGGAAGGTTTGATGGAACTGCGCTTGTTTGGCGGAGTGAAGAACAAGCGCGCCTGTTTTGCCGGTGCAAGCACCGGCCAGCAACTGATGTATGGCGTGGATGAGCAGGTCCGACGCTACGAGACACTGGGTAAAGTCAAAAAACATGAATGGTGGGAATTCCTGTCACTCGTATTCGATGCGGACAGAAGATGCCGAGGTATCGTCGCATTCGATCTTCGGAGTCTTGAAGTCAGTGGCTTCCGTGCAGATGCAGTGGTAGTTGCCACTGGCGGTATGGGCCAGGTGTATGGACATCGGACCACAAACTCAACCAGTTCTACCGGTGCTGCTGCACTGCGTTGTTATCGACAAGGTGCAAAGTTCGCAAACACCGAATTCTTTCAGTTCCATCCAACCGCCATGCTGGGGGACGACAAGACCCGCCTGATGAGTGAGGCGGCCAGGGGGGAAGGTGGGCGCATCTGGGTGCCAAAGACACCGGGGGACACCCGAAATCCACTAACCATTGCCGAAGATGAGCGGTTTTATTTTCTGGAGGAATGGTATCCAAGCTATGGCAATACCGTGCCGCGTGATGTGGCCTCGCGGGCAATTTGGAAAGTCGTCAGAGAGTTAGGACTGGGAATCGGCGGCAAGGATAAGGTCTACCTCGATCTGACTCAGCTGGATAAAAAGTTCGTAACCACCCGTCTGGGAGCGATTCTGGACATCTACCGAAAATTTCACGGGGCTGATCCGCTGGTGCATCCTATGGAGATATTCCCCTCCGCCCACTACGCCATGGGTGGTTTATGGATTGATTATGAGAAAGACCCAACGACTGGTGGCCTTAAGTACGGCAGCCCGAGGAATCATGCGACGAATATTCTGGGTCTTTATGCCTGTGGTGAAGCCGACTATGCCTATCATGGCGCCAATCGGCTCGGCGCCAACTCACTGCTTTCAGCATCTTTCAGCGGCAGGGTTGCGGGTGAGTCTGTTGTCGCTTATCTGCAGGGGCTTGAGTCGTGCTGTGAGGAGTTATCGCCGGCACTCTATGAACAGGAGGCGTCACGCGAGCGTGAAAAGAATGACGTATTACTCAGGTCAGTCGGCAATGAAAACCCATATTCTCTGCATGAAGAACTGGGTGACTTGATGACTACTAAAGTGGGTGTGGTAAGGGATAATAACGCATTGGATAGCGCCTATCAGAAGCTACAGGAGTTGGAAGAGCGTGCAAATCGAATGGGGCTGGGAGACAGCAGCTCGCTGGAGCAATCAAGCCCTTGCCTATTCCCGCCAAGTTCAGGAGATGATCCGCCTGGGTGCGGTTATTACCCAGAGCGCACGCTCCAGAAATGAGTGTCGTGGCGCCCATTACAAACCCGAATATGACTTAGCCATTCCAGAAGGAAAGTTTTCCGGCGATCCGGAGTTCGAGGATTATCTACAGAAATGGAAGATCGAAAAATGAACAATGGTTGAAAACCACTATTGCTGAACATACCAAACAGGGACCTGCAATCTCCCATGAACCGGTCGATACATCGGTCGTGCCTCCAGAACAGCCAAGAGACTACCGCTGATGACAGATACCCTCCTTTTCCGCATTCTCAGACAGAATCGCCCTGATGCCCAGCCCTATTGGCAGGAATTTCGCATACCCCATAAACCCGGATATAACATTGTCTCAGCATCTGATGGTGATTCGGGACAATCCAGTCAATCTCAGAGGAGAGAGGGTCGACCCGATAGTCTGGGAGTACAACTGCATGGAAGAGGTCTGTGGTGCATGCTCCATGATCATCAACGGGCGACCTCGCCAGGCGTGCTCTACCTTGATTGATGATCTTGAACAACCTGTCGTCCTGGAACCGTTGAGTAAATTTCCTGTGGTCAGGGATCTTATGGTTGATCGATCAAAACTATTTGATGGACTGAAGCGCACCAAGGCCTGGATCGAGATCGATGGGGCCTGGGATGTGCATGAGCGCGCACCCCGCATCTCACCTCAGGAGTGGAGCGACAATTACCTGTTCAGCCGTTGTATGAGCTGCGGGTGCTGCATGGAGGCCTGTCCTCAGTACGGACCGAAAGAGAATTTTCTCGGGCCGGCCATCTTTGGCCAGGTTCGACTCATGAATAACCATCCTACCGGGCGTTACAATCGGGCGGAAAGATTGCATGCGATCATGGGCGATGGGGGTTTGAGTGACTGCGGCAATGCCCAGAACTGCGTGCGCGTCTGCCCCAAGCAAATTCCACTCACCACCGCAATTGGAGAACTGGGTCGACAGGTCAGCAGACAACTCTTCAAGGATATTTTCGGGTAATCGCCGTCGTTGACCATCAGGTACAGGACTTTATATACTCCTCACACTTAGATGCCGCCACATGTCCAGCGGGTCTTATAATAATAATGGGGACTTGGTAACTGACTCCGCGAACCTTAGCCATATAGGGAATCTACTTCGGCATGTCTATTGTACGGTGCATTACGATATTAGGGCAGAAATGTCCGCCAATCTACCTCTTTATACTCGCAACCGGTCTGGCTCTCATACAAGGTTGTGCCACCACGGCAACAAGCGGCAGTACAGAAAAAGAATCGGTCGTTATATGCGATGATGATGGCTGTGCGGAGCGTAGTGCCGATTATGCTGCCCCGGAAAAACCAAAAACCCCGGAAGAGATAGAGGAGGCAAAACGCCTTGCCGCGCTTGAGGCAAAAGCCAAGACAGACCCGCGTGCCGCCTACGATCTGGGTCTTCGGTATTTCCGAGGTGACGGTGTGCGACAGAACAGCTACCAGGCTTTGCAGTGGATGCGGGATGCCGGCGAACGCGGTGATCTTGAAGCACAAAAGGCACTGGGCCGATTTTACCTTACCGGCCTAGAAGAAATGGGTGCCGATCCACAGGAGGCCGAAAAATGGCTGATGATTGCCGCAGGCCGTGGGGACAAGGAGTCGGAAAAGCTTTTGAAAGAAGCCACAGCGGCCAAAAAATCAAGACAAGCCTGGTATCAATGGCGTAGACACTGGCGGCCGGTATTCTATCGCTACTGGTACCATGACTATCCCTATCGTTATTATTGGCGACGCGGCTACTGGGTGTATTAACGAGCCGACATCGGCAGCTACAGAGATCAAGGTAACAGCATTTCATAACATCAGGGAGTACTTAAATAATGCAAATAACTAGCACGAAAATTGCGCTTGGCTTTTCGGTGTACGTCATGGCACTGCTTACAGGTTGCATGGGCGGTAATGTCAAGAGCGGAGACCCAGGGACTGCGCTTTCCGGTTCCGCAGCGGGTGGCACAAGTGTGGATGCCGACTCAAACCTTCAGCGCTGCGACAAAACACTAGGAACGCTGGCGGTGGATGATGGCCGCGGTAAAGACTGGTACTACAGATTTAATAGAGCCACCAAGATCACTACCATTGAACCTCTGCTGCGTCTTGCGGTGCAGCAGTCCAACTGTTTCGTGATCACCTCTATCGGCAACTCCCGCACAGACAGCCGGCTGTCCAGAATCACCGAAATTCAACGTAATTCAGGGGAATACCGCGCCGGTTCCAATCAGCAAAAGGGTCAGCGGGTTGCAGCAGACTATTTTCTGGAACCCAGTATCATCATTGATGATTCCTCAATGGGTAAGGTGGGCGGCGCGATTGGTGGCCTGTTCGGCAGTACAATAGGCGGGCTCGCGGGAAGTTTGGAATCCAAATCTTCTGTTGTGACACTGAGCTTGATGGATATCCGCTCTGGAATACAGCTTGCAGCCGCCCAGGGCAGTTCCTCTGCGACCAACTACGGTGCCGCTCTTGGCGCATTTGGCGGAGGAACAGCCGGTGTCCTGAGTGGTTACTCAAACACACCAGAAGGAAAAGCGACGGTCGCCGCGTTTGTCGACGCCTACAACAATATGGTGATAGCTGTGAGAAACTATAAGGCACAGGAAGTCGAAGGTGGATTGGGAACAGGCGGAACCTTGGAAGTGAAATAACGGATGTCATGTCCTCCCGCACATTGCTGCGGGAGAATGCTTACTATAAATGAGCCAAATCTGAAAGGTGGCAGCATCTGAAACCATTCATTATTCGAGTGTCTTCCGCTGACCTCGATTGAGAGCGGGGTTATTCGATCTTCGTTTTACTCAACTTTGAGTGATTTCAAGAGAAGCTTTGCCTTCGGGCTACAGCATTTCGTCGACGCTTTTCATTTGACCATAAGTCATCGCTACCTGCAGCAAGTGTGATGCTCCCCTGGAGAACGGCAGCTTGAAGCTGGAAGACGGATCTGAGGTACAAATCTCTGAATGCCCCAATGGCCACGGAAAAATCAAATCCCCCCAATATTGTGGGCAGGATATGATCTGTAAGACCTCTTGATCGACGAATCATATCACTGGTCGTTATCACACAACATTGAACCCCCACGAAAATTCTGCGACAAAATTATACGACCGAGCTTTCTCCTTATCACCTCGACTTCTACACCCTGCACCTTGCCTCTGCTGAATACTGCGGGGTGGTAAAGGTATTTGTCTAACAAAAACGGCCCAAGAATCTTGAGCCGTTGGTTATATTCATGGATATCACTATATCCATACCAATAACTTCCCACTCGGAAAGTTATATCTCACATTGCTTCAGATGTAGAAAGACTCAGTTAACTGAGGGCATCCAATGCCGCATCGTAGTCAGGTTCCTGGGCGATTTCAGGTACTAACTGTGTATAGACGACCTGGTTATTTTCGTCTAGTACCACAACGGCTCGACCACAGATCCCTGCTAACGGGCCGTCTGTGATCAAAACACCATAGTCTTTCGCGAAGTTACGGTTTCTCATCATAGACAGAGACACCACGTTCTTCAGGCCCTCGGTACTGCAGAAACGGCCCTGGGCAAAGGGTAAATCTGCCGAGATCACAAGGGCAACCGCGTTTTCCTTGGACTCAATTGCCTCATTAAATTTAGTCGTTGAAGTTGCACAGACACCAGTATCTAGGCTGGGAACGATGTTCAGTAGTTTTTTCTTTCCAGAATAATTATCTAAAGTAACGTCAGAAAGGTCAGCAGCGACCAAGTTAAAATCAGGTGCCTTTGAACCCACTGCTGGCAGGTCGCCATTGGTATGGATAGGATTGCCCTCAAGGGTGATTTCAGCCATTTATTGTTGCTCCTCTTCGCTGGGATTGAACGGTATTGGCGGTGAATAATCATATTATCCTGAACGAATGATTAAACGAACCTGCCATTTATTAAGGGTTTTTTTCCGACTCAAGATTCAAGTATTTATTCAAGTCTTCAAATGAGAATTATTTGAGTCACGAAGCAGATTAATGATTATCGATCTGAATTACTATACCTGGCTAGACCGACTAAGACGATGTCAGTATAAGGTGCTTTGTTACATTTCGCCCTGTAGATTCAATTAGTAACAATTGACTGAAGCTTTCAACACAGAATACTGCAGTTTCCAATCAGAATCTGACGAAAAAAATGTTTGAAAAACAGTATCAAGTGAATCATATGAAAAATGGTTTGCTGTTGATAACTAGCAGGAAATCAGACGTGCAGCCGGCGCGATCGCTGGTGGTCTAAAGACGAACAAAGCGGAGACCACCCTTTTTTCATCGATAATTGTTCTGGTGTATAGGTCTGCTGTGCGCCATGGAGTGCGAAGCGAAGGATTGATCCGGTCTCTATGACCAGAAACCATTCAAAACAGATGGAGGAGAGGCAATTGAGCAAAACTGCAACAGCCTAGCGGTATTGCGGTTTTTATAACTGAGAAATGGCATTATTCCTCTTTCCAATATTGCCTCACCTGCCGCCTCCGTCAGGTAGGTTTCAGCACAAGGCTTCAACTGCCGCTCCTTGTCGATTTCAAAGACGAACGCAGGAAGATCTTCGAGATCCAGGCTATCGCCCGGCTGCATCGAGTCACCGTTTTTCAAATAGCCTGCGGCCAATAACATGGCACAGGCATATGCGGAACTACCCCAGAGGTAATGTTCGTGACTGCCGGGGGGAAAGGGTATTTCCTCGAATTCAAAACTGTCGATTTCATCCGTTTTCGGGCCATAGGGCATGCGAAGCAGAATTCGGGGTAAAACCAGCCCTATCCACGAGGCATAACTGCTCGCTCTGAGGGACTGCCATTGATTCTCGAGCTCATTCTCCAAGGGTTGCCACTCGCCAGGTCTGGGCGTTTTCGCTAAGGATGAGCATCCGATAAGATCGCTAGCGGCTGAAGCAAGGAAGGGACCCCCAGCACGGGCCGAGATAGCTCCGAGAGTATTTAAAAGCCCAAGCTCTTCCTCCCTCAAACCAAAACAATAATCACCCACAATGGCTGACCAAGGTTTTCCACCCGGGGTCTCAATACCCTGCTTTATCAATAGTGTGTATAGCGCTGATTTCTGGAGACTATGCTTTGATTCTACAAGGTCAACCATCAATTCCTGCAAACTGACATCCAGCAGATAGAGCTCCAAGGTATCCCCGGTTTCCAGACGGGTGACCATGTGATAGAGCGAACGCCAGAGCGACTCCAGGGCTTGAAATTCCTGATTATGCAACAAACGCCGCATCTCTGAGCTGACTGCATCATCCACCGCGTCCAGATAATTCTGTAGCTGCGGATCGGGGGCTGGGACGATATGTGGATGTACCAATGCGCGAATGAATTGATCTGCTTGAGCCTTGCCGACAGCTGGGTCCAGCTGCTGCTTGTCCGGTTTCTTACCCAGCAATTGCCCAAACAGATCCTCCTCTTGTGGGCTATGTTGTGCGGTTTCTTTGCTTAGTGTTGGAGCAGTCGAAGCCCCCTTTAAGTCTTCAACTACCTGATGAAATGTATTTTTATTCAGCAGGTTACTGCGCATTCCCCGAAGCGACTGAAATAGCTTCAAGCGCTTGAACAGGGCATCAGGATGAAAATCATCGAGAGTTCTGAACTTCAGGTCTATTTGCGAGCCTGTCTGATCCGCTGTCTGATATCTGAGCTGTGGGGATAACCTCGTCATCAACTCATCGAAATTATCCACATCGATTGGGTATATCCTCCGCCCAGACAAGGCCGGTAGGCGTTGCCTATCACTGCCACTGAAATTCCCCAGCAGCAAAATTCGCATAGGTTCCCCTCGCTTTTTTCCGTGACCTGTCCTGTGGTCGCTGAAAGTCATATTGAAATCGATTCTACCGGGCATTCAACTCTCCTGGAAATTCCAACAATCGCAATTGTAGATCTATCATTCCATCTCCACCGTGCACCTGATTGCTCAAAAGTAGCCATCTGGAATCAATCAGCTACCAAGAATAATCATTCTGGTTGCTCTCTTGGAATATCAACTATATTCAATGCGGGGGGAGTACATTGCTAGGCCACCAAGAGTGTGCTACATAAGTATTGTATTCTAAAAAATCAACCTAATAAAAATTGACCGGCCAAGGATAGTCTAGAAGAAAACCAGTGATGGGCCGATAGGACAGCAAATAAATGAGTTCAATCGATGTAGAAATGTTACTGCAGGCGGTATCTGCAAGTAGCCCTTGTGGTGAGGATCTGGAATATGACCCCGCATTTGGAGAGTTGGAGCGCTCAGCCCAAGGCAAGGCGGAGCAGCAGATTGGCGACACCATCGTAGAAGCCGAAGAACCTGATTGGCGGGAAGTTGAAAAACTTGCCACCAACCTTTTCTCCCGCACCAAGGATTTACGCATTCTTATCTATCTGGTACGTGCGGCGCTGCACACCCATGGATGCACTGGATTATGTGATGGTCTCTTACTGTTAAAGGAAATGCTCCAGCAATACTGGGATTGCCTCTATCCTGAGCTGGACGCTGAGGACAACGATGATCCTACCATGCGTATCAATGCCCTGGTCTCACTCTGTGATGATCAGATGTTGTTGAACCCGCTGCGCAAGACCCCACTGGTGAGTTCCCGCATGATGGGTGAATTTAGTCTGCGTGACATGGCAATTGCAAGAGGAGAAGTGCAGCCGGCTGGAGACACGCCAAAACCAGAGATGGCGACGATTGACGCGGCGTTTCTAGATGCCGACCTGGAACAGTTACAGGCAACCACAGATGCCGTCAGCGCATCCATCGATTATTTGTCTACAATAGAGAGTTATGTCACTGATCAGGTAGGCGCTTCCAACGCGGCCAGTTTTAGTGAGCTGGGCCAGTTATTGAAAGAGGCCTTACAGATACTCCAAGAGCATCTTTCACGGCGTGGCGTCACTGATAATACCAGCGGCTCTGAACAAGTCGTCGATGAGACTGGCAATGCTGGTGCAGCAGCTAAGCCTGGTGCATCCCTGAGTGGTGAAATCAATAACCGTGAAGACGTCATTCGCGCATTAGAGAAGATCCAGGATTACTATTCTCGACATGAACCCACAAGCCCTGTACCCATGCTGATGGAGCGCGCGAAACATTTGGTGTCCATGAGTTTCATACAGATCATCCAAAATATAGCACCGGATGGTATATCTCAAGTAGAGGCGATACGGGGACCAGAAATCAGTCAAGATGACTACTAAGATCATTCGTTTTTTATAATCATCAGGAGGTGGCCAGTGGCCCAGAGCAGTCAGAAATTTATCGCCAGAAACAGGGCGCCACGCGTCCAGATCGAATACGACGTAGAGGTCTATGGCGCGGAGAAAAAAGTACAGCTTCCCTTCGTCATGGGTGTCATGGCGGATCTTTCAGGAAAACCGGAAGAGGCCCTACCCCCAGTCGCAGAGCGTAAAATGCTAGAAATCGACGTGGATAATTTCGATGATCGTCTCAAGTCCATGAAACCAAGGGCAGCATTTCAGGTGCCCAATACCCTCACCGGCGAAGGCAATCTGAGCGTGGACCTGACTTTCGAAAGTCTTGACGATTTTTCACCGGCGGCGATAGCAAGAAAAGTGGGCGCACTGAATCAACTGCTTCAAGCGCGTACACAGCTCTCTAACCTAATGACCTACATGGATGGCAAGGCGGGTGCGGAGGACCTGATCGCCAAGGCATTAAATGACCCTACCCTGCTGCAATCTTTGGCCTCTGCGCCAAAGCCTGACGATTCCGGTTCTGAGGAGGGTTAACCAAATGGGAGAAATGGATACTGAAGTACAAGCACAAGAAGCCGGCGAAGCCCTGGAAGCTGGCGATTTCGCTTCCTTGTTGAATAAAGAGATACGCCCGAAATCTGACCAGGCCAAAGAAGAAGTGGAACAGGCCGTGCAAACCCTCGCGGAGCAGGCTCTTGCATCGTCAGTGACGGTCTCGGCGGATGTGACGATTACGATCCGCGAAATGATAGCAGAAATAGACAAACGCCTGACAGAGCAGGTCAACCAGATACTGCATCATGAAGACTTACAGAAACTGGAAGGCGCCTGGCGCGGTCTGCATCACCTCATCAACAATACAGAAACCGATGAGATGCTCAAGATCAGGGTCATGAATATTTCAAAGAAGGATCTGCACAAGACCCTGAAGAAATATAAAGGCACAGCCTGGGATCAAAGCCCCATCTTTAAAAAGCTCTACGAAGAGGAATACGGTCAGTTCGGCGGCGAACCTTATGGTTGCCTGGTCGGAGACTATCACTTCGATCAAAGTGCGCCGGATGTTGAACTGCTGGGTGAGATGGCCAAGATATCAGCAGCTATTCATGCACCCTTTATTACCGGCGCCAGCCCCAATGTATTGCAGATGGACTCCTGGCAGGAACTGAGTAATCCGCGAGACCTGACAAAGATCTTTCAGACACCGGAATACGCGGCATGGAACTCGCTCCGAGAGTCCGATGATGCAAGATATCTCGGTCTGACTGCACCGCGTTTCCTTTCTCGGCTTCCTTATGGAGCGAAAACCGATCCGGTTGATGAGTTCGACTTCGAGGAAGAAACCGGCAACGCAGATCACAATAAGTACACCTGGGCCAATTCAGCCTACGCGATGGCGGTCAATATCAATCGTTCCTTCAAGATGTACGGTTGGTGTTCGCGCATCCGTGGTATTGAATCTGGTGGCTCTGTAGAGGGTCTGCCAGCACACTCATTCCCAACAGATGATGGCGGTGTAGACATGAAATGTCCCACCGAGATCGCTATCAGTGACCGACGTGAAGCCGAACTCGCAAAGAATGGTTTCATGCCGCTGATACATAAGAAAAACACTGATTTCGCCGCGTTCATCGGTGCCCAGTCACTGCAGAAACCGGCTGAATACGAGGATCCTGATGCGACGGCGAATGCCAATCTTGCCGCCCGTCTCCCCTACCTTTTTGCTACCTGCCGTTTCGCGCACTATTTGAAATGCATCGTCCGGGACAAGGTCGGTTCCTTTAAAGAACGGGAAGACATGCAGCGTTGGTTGCAAGACTGGATTTTGCAGTACGTGGATGGTGACCCGGAGCATTCCTCCGAGACCACCAAAGCGGAACACCCATTGGCCGCTGCGGAAGTCGTGGTGGAGGAAGTTGAAGGCAACCCAGGCTACTACACTTCGAAATTCTTCCTGCGTCCACACTATCAACTGGAGGGCCTGACAGTTTCTTTGCGGCTTGTGTCTAAGCTGCCCTCGGCCAAGGCCGGATAACTTAAACATAACAAAGCGACAATGTGAGTCGACCCAGCCAGATAGTAAACTTACTGATAATTTTGGCTGAAATAAAAACCAAACCTTTACCACTGAATAGGAGATAAGTCATGGCTGTTGATATGTTCATTAAAATAGATGACGTTAAGGGTGAGTCCCAGGATAAGACCCATAAGGATGAGATTGACGTACTGGCCTGGAGTTGGGGTATGTCACAATCCGGCACCATGCACATGGGTGGCGGTGGCGGTGGCGGCAAGGTCTCCGTTCAGGATCTTTCCTTCACCAAATACATCGACAAATCCAGTTCGGTACTCATGGAGTATTGCAGTAGCGGCAAACAGTACAAAGAAGCCAAAATGACCGTTCGTAAAGCAGGTGGCACTCCATTGGAGTATCTCATCATAACCATGACCGATGTCATCGTTACATCGATCTCAACCGGTGGTAGCGGTGGTGAAGACCGTCTGACTGAGAATGTTACGCTGAATTTCGGTTCAGTTAAGACCGAGTACCAACCCCAGAAACCGGATGGTTCGAAGGATGGGGGCGCAGTCAAATATGGTTGGGATATTGCTGCCAACGCTAAACTCTGATAAGAGTCATCACAATTAATTGTCCCTCCTCCCGGAGGGACTCTATTTTCTTTTTTTTGGTGCTGAGGAACAGCTCACCACCTTCGGTTATTTGGAATAACATAATATGCTCGCCGATGAGATACTGCGGGAAGGCAATCCTAAGGAGGCCCTGCTCAAACTACAGGAGCAGGTAAGAAAGACCCCCTCGAATCCTGAGTACCGCACCTTTCTCTTTCAGCTACTCTCTGTATTAGGTCAATGGGACAGAGCCATGAACCAGCTTAATGTGGTAGCTGAGCTTGATGATGGCACCCTGGCGATGGTTCAGACCTATCGTGAGGCCTTGCGTTGTGAAGCGCTAAGAACAGAGATATTCAACGGCACCCGGACCCCTCTGCTCTTTGGTCAACCCGAGGAGTGGGTTGCGTTGCTGGCCGAAGCCCTGCGCCTCACTGCGGAAGGCAAGATTGCTGAATCACAGGAGATTCGCAGCAAGGCATTCGAGGCAGCTCCAACGACCAGTGGCAGCATCGACGGCGCGCCATTCTCTTGGATAGCTGATGCGGATGGTCGATTGGGCCCGATCCTTGAAGCGGTGATCAATGGTCAGTACTACTGGGTACCGCTGCATCAGATTCGGACCATCAATATCGAAGCGCCTGCCGACCTGCGTGATATCGTCTGGATGCCGGCCTATTTCACCTGGAGCAATGGGGGCGAAACTGTCGGCCTGATTCCCACCCGTTATCCAGAAACCCAGGCCAGTGAGGATCCCTTACTGCTGATGAGCCGAAAAACAGAGTGGATCGATAAAGGCTCAGACCTCTATTTGGGACTGGGACAGCGCATGCTGACCACCGATGCTGCCGATTATTCACTCATGGATGTACGGGAGATAAACCTCGATACCGTCAATGATGAGGGAGACACTGTTCCTGATCAAATTGCAGCTAAGGAATAGCAGCAGTTGGTCGGTCTCACCCAAAAAGAGCGGTTGCAACCGTCACTCCTTGATCGGTTGACCGATGAACATCCAGAACGCAAACAGGAATCCCGTGACCAACGGGTGCTCTCAATTCAAAAACTGAGAGAATGTGTGTTACGGGATCTAAGCTGGCTGTTCAATACAGTAAATCTCAGCGCTATCCAGGATTTAAGCCACTACCCGGAACTTGAACACTCAGTTATCAATTATGGAATGCCGGACCTCGCCGGGCATACTGCCTCAAGTGTTGAAATACACTCCCTGGAACGCTTGTTGAAACAGGCTATTCTCGATTACGAACCTCGCCTGATAAGAAAAAGTATCCGGGTTAAATTAAAGCTGGCGGAAAGCCGGATGAATCACAATGCCATGACCTTTGATATCGAGGCAGACCTGTGGGCCGACCCGGTACCGTTGCACATGTACATGAAGACCGAGATTGATCTCGAAATCGGTGACGTCAATGTTACCGAGTATTCAGGCCGGAGCGGTAGCTGATGGATCCCCGGCTGTTGAAATATTACAACAGAGAACTCCAATACATCAGGGAGATGGGTGGTGAGTTCGCCAAAGAGTACCCCAAGATTGCCGGCCGACTCGGCCTGGAAGGATTTGAATGTGCCGACCCCTATGTTGAACGGCTCCTGGAAGGCTTTGCATTTCTGGCAGGACGTGTTCAACTCAAGCTGGATGCAGAATTCCCACGTTTTACCCAACACCTGCTGGAAGCCGTCTATCCACATTATTTATCACCAACGCCCTCCATGGCGGTGGTAAAACTGCAACCCGACCTGACCGAAGGGGGGCTGGCTGAAGGCTTCATCGTGCCACGAAATACAGCGATACGTAGTCTGCTGGGTAAAGGCGAGCAAACCTCATGTGAATACCGGACCGCTCAAGACACCACGCTATGGCCACTGGAACTGGATCAGGCGGAATACCTGACAACCTTTGCCGGCACAGAACTGCCAAATATTCCGGGGGCCAAGGCAGCAATCCGTTTACGATTGCGCTGTACAGCAGGATTGAAATTCAACAAACTGGCGCTTGATAAGTTACCCTTCTATCTGCAGGGCGTGGATGAACTGCCCATGCATCTCTACGAGCAGTTGTTGGGTAATACTCTGGCAGTCGTGGTAAGGCCTATGAGCAAGCCAGCCCCTTGGCAGGAAATTATCGAAAAATCATCGATAATGCCGCTTGGCTTTGACAACGACCAGGCATTGTTACCTGTTGGACGCCGTTCGTTTCAGGGCTACCGTCTGATCCATGAATATTTCGCATTTCCAGCCCGTTTCATGTTTGTGGAACTTCACGGGCTCGGAAAGGCCGTAAATCGCTGTGCGCATGACGAGCTTGAGATCATCTTCCTTCTCAACCGAAGTCATTCCGCACTGGAAAAGGTCGTTAACGCCACGAATTTCTCGTTATTTTCAGTACCTGTGAGCAACCTTTTTCCCAAGCAGTGCGATCGCATCCATCTGACCCAGAAAGACCATGAATTTCATGTGGTTCCAGACAGGACGCGGCCCATGGATTTCGAGGTGCATTCAATTTCTGCTGTCAACGGTTACGGTACCGGGATGGAACGTGAACAGCATTTCCTGCCATTTTATGCCTCCAGCAGCCTGGCTGCCCAGCAACCTGAAAAGGCCTTTTACACATCCCGCCGGGAGCCACGCATTCTGTCATCACATCAACGCCGGAGCGGACCACGCTCCAGCTATATTGGCAGTGAAGTATTCATCACTTTGGTCGATGCCAACGAGGCGCCTTTTCGATCTGATCTGCGGCAACTGAGCGTCAATACACTCTGCACCAATCGCGACCTTCCCTTGCAGATGCCAATCGGTAAGGGCAAGACCGATTTTACGCTGGAGTCGGGAGCCCCCGTAGACAGTGTGCGTTGTATCGCGGGTCCAAGTCGTCCGAAACCCTCCTGGGCGGAGGGTGATGTCACTTGGCGATTGGTAAGCCATTTATCGCTCAATTATCTGTCTTTGACCGACAGTGATGATGAACAGGGAGCCTCAGCATTACGCGAAATGCTGGCTCTGTACGGTGATACCGCTGAAGCACCTATCCGCAATCAAATCGATGGGGTGAGAAATATCACCTCAGAATCTGTAGTGCGACGCCTGCCGGTCTCGGGTCCTTTGGCCTTGGGGCGGGGGCTTGAGATTAGCCTGATACTCGACGAAAGCGCCTTTCAGGGAACCGGAGTCTTTCTGTTAGGAGCCGTATTGGAGCGATTCTTCGCCAGGTATGTAACGATGAATTCCTTTACCCAGACCGTGATTAAAACCGTGGAACGGGGTGAGATTATGCGATGGCCATTACGCACCGGACAGCAACACGTGCTCTAGAGCTACAGCGGAAGCTGCATGAAGAGCCCTATAACTTTGACTTTTTTTGGGCTGTTCGTCTGCTGGAATGTGTGCATCCTGATAACCCGAAAATTGGAGAATCCCTGCGCCCGGCTGATGAGCCATTACGTTTTTCGCAGCAACCCTCATTGGCCTTTGCCCCATCGACGCTTTCCGGGTTTGAGATAGGAACTGACGGCCAGCCGTCTCGCATGGAAGTCTTGTTTTTTGGATTGTTTGGGCCCAATGGCCCATTACCACTCCATCTGACAGATTATGCTCGGGATCGTTTACGAAATTCCGATGATTCTACCTTCGCAAGATTTGCAGATATTTTTCATCATCGCCTGCTATCACTATTTTACAGAAGTTGGGCCAACGCTAGACCGGCAGTCAACTTTGATCGTCCGGAAAATGACCGTTTTGCGGCATACATAGGCGCTACATGTGGCTATGGCATGCCATCACTCTGTGCGCGTGATGGCATGCCGGATATTGCAAAATTCCACTATGCGGGCTGGATGTCTTCGCAGACTAGAAATGCAGAGGGTCTGAGGTCCATATTGGCTGACTTTTTCAAATTATCAGTCTCGATAAAGGAATTTGTCGGTCATTGGCTGACACTGCCTGAAGATGCTCGATTCAAATTGGGTGAATCAGCAGAAACTGGAGCATTGGGTGTGACGACAATTCTTGGTGAGGCAGTATGGGATTGCCAGAGTAAATTTCAGATTATCCTGGGACCCTTGGATTTGGTTGACTATCTGCGTTTTTTACCCGGTGGAACCGGCCTTGAACATCTGAAAGCTATCGTCAGGAATTATATCAGTGATGAACTTAGCTGGGATTTAAATCTGATACTCAAAAAAGCTGAAGTGCCAGAGCTCAGATTAGGCACAGAAAGGCAACTCGGTTGGACCACAAAATTGGTCAATGGAGCGACTGAAAAGGATATGGATGAGTTGATGCTGAATCCACAATTTAAGCTCAAATAATGCGCTGAGATTCTATACTTAATACAAAAATCAAAGTACTAAAAATCCAAACCAACCGATCGTATTAGGAGATTTGCAGAGTTACAGCCTGTTTTACTAAGCCCATTCTAGTAGCAGCCGGACTGATGCGATCTCCACTACATAGATAACAAAACAAAGGGGATATTGTGATGTCTGACATCAGTCGCGTTGCCCTGTTCGGCAAGCTCAACAGTGTAGGTTACAAAGCCATCGAAAGCGCCACAGTCTTCTGTAAGATGCGGGGGAACTCTTATGTGGAACTCGTACACTGGATTCATCAAATCCTTCAGTTGCAGGATTCAGACCTTCACCACATCATAAAACAGTTCAATGTTGAGCCCTCCCACCTGGCGCGGGACATTACTGAAACCCTGGACAGTCTACCCAGAGGTTCAACCTCTATCTCCGACCTCTCCTCACATATTGAGGAAGCCGTCGAAAGAGGCTGGGTCTATGGAACCTTGATGTTTGGCGAATCCCAGATTCGAACTGGACATCTAATGGTCGGTATTCTCAAAACCAGAAGCCTCAACCATGCCTTGATCGGTATTTCCAAGGAATTCGAGAAAATCAAACTGGACTCCCTCACCGATCGCTTCGACGAAATAGTTGCAGGCTCGCCTGAAGAGTCATTACACGCAACGGATGGTTTTCAGGTCGGCGGAGGTGCTGCGCCGGGCGAGGCCAGTGGCGCCATGGCGCCTGCCCAAATGGGCAAGCAGGAAGCTTTGCGGCAGTTTACTGTGGATCTCACTGAAGAGGCGAGATCAGGCAAGATGGATCCCATTGTTGGCAGGGATGAAGAGATCCGTCAGATCGTTGATATTCTGATGCGCAGGCGGCAGAACAATCCGATCCTGACAGGTGAGGCCGGCGTTGGAAAAACAGCTGTTGTTGAGGGGTTTGCGCAACGTATTGCGGCTGGAGACGTGCCCCCTCCCCTGCAGGATGTATCTTTGCGATCTCTGGATGTTGGATTATTACAAGCCGGCGCCAGTATGAAAGGTGAATTTGAAAACCGCCTGAAGCAGGTTATTCAAGAGGTACAGTCCTCTGAAAAACCGATCATCATGTTCATCGATGAGGCACATACTTTGGTAGGCGCCGGGGGTGCGGCAGGTACTGGGGACGCAGCGAATCTGTTAAAACCTGCACTGGCCCGTGGCACACTTCGTACTGTTGCAGCGACGACCTGGGCTGAATACAAGAAGCACATTGAAAAAGACCCTGCCCTGACGAGACGTTTTCAAGTTGTTCAGGTGCCTGAGCCCTCAGAGCAGAAGGCTATCCTGATGATGCGAGGCGTGGCTTCGACAATGGAGAAGCATCACAAGGTGCAAATACTTGATGAAGCCCTTGAGGCCTCCGTCAAACTCTCTCATCGTTATATTCCAGCCCGTCAATTACCGGATAAATCAGTCAGCCTGCTTGATACTGCATCTGCCCGAGTCGCTATCAGTCAATATGCCGTACCTGCTGAAGTGGACGATACCCGGAAACGCATTCAGGCGCTGGACACTGAGCTGGCAATTATCAGCCGCGAAAAGGATGTTGGGGTAGACACTACTGTTCGCGAAGAGTCGGCATTGGAAAGTCTGACTGCAGCAAGGGAAAGTCTCGGTAGGCTGGAAGAGCGCTGGGATAATGAGAAAAAGTTGGTTGAGAGCATTCTGGAAATTCGCAGCCAACTCCGTGGTCAGACCGAGAAGGTCGAGGGTACAGGAAGCGAATTAGAAAAAGCAGTCGATGAAGTGGTTGAAGATAACCAGAACGAAACAACGAATACAAAGGAAGAGAGTGAGCCTACTGTTTCTTCGGAAGATCGACGTGAAGAATTATTGACGAGACTCAGAGAGTTGCAAGCAGAACTCCATCAGTTGCAGGGCGAGACGCCGATGATTCTGCCATCCGTCGATGCACAGGCAGTGGCGTCCGTGGTTCAAGACTGGACAGGTATACCTGTAGGACGCATGGTCAAGAATGAGATTGAAACTGTTCTCAATTTACCAGAGATCATAAAACGCCGCATAATCGGACAGGATCACGCTCTTGAGATGATTGCAAAGCGCATTCAAACCTCGCGCGCCAGCCTGGATAATCCAAACAAACCCATCGGGGTCTTCATGCTGGCGGGAACATCCGGGGTGGGCAAAACCGAGACTGCTCTTGCATTGGCAGAAGCGCTGTATGGTGGAGAACAGAATATCATCACCATCAACATGAGCGAATACCAGGAGGCGCATACTGTTTCAACGCTGAAAGGAGCACCTCCAGGTTATGTGGGGTATGGCGAAGGTGGTGTACTTACCGAGGCTGTGCGACGCAAACCCTATAGCGTGATACTCCTCGACGAAGTTGAAAAAGCACACCCCGATGTACATGAGATCTTTTTTCAGGTCTTTGACAAAGGTTGGATGGAAGATGGCGAAGGCCGGGTCATCGATTTTAAAAACACCCTGATACTGCTCACCACTAATGCGGGCACAGACCTAATTATGAGTCTATGTAAGGATCCTGAACTGATGCCGGAACCAGAGGGTATTGCAAAAGCCCTGCGGGAACCCCTGCTCAAGGTTTTTCCGCCAGCCCTACTGGGACGCCTTGTCACCATTCCCTTTTATCCTCTCACTGATGAAGTAGTCGGCATCATCGCTAAACTGCAACTGGGTCGCATCGAAAAACGTATTCTTGAAAACCACAAAATTCCATTCAGCTACGATAATGATGTAATCAAACTGATTACAGACCGTTGTACGGAACTGGAAAGCGGCGGTCGCATGATTGATGCAATTCTGACTAATACAGTACTGCCAAGCATCAGTGGAGAATTACTTAAACGGATGATGGAAGGCAATCCCGTCGAACGTGTCCATGTAGCAGTCAATGAAGGTGAATTTGATTACAGTTATGAATAAACATTAGCTGTTTCATGAATCCTCATATTTATGGAGTGTATAAATTGCATAGACAGAACGCTTTATTAGTCATTATTTTTTTATTCCTACTGCCATTTTCAGGTTCCGCTATGTCATTTTTCAATAAATATTATTTTCTGAAGTCAATGGCGTGGTCTTGCTGCATGGCAAACCCATGCAAGGAGTAGCAGTTACTAGGTCATATTCTGAATTGGATAAGAAAAAGTCTGAAACCATTACTACCGATAGTGAAGGGAAATTCCACTTCGATAAATGGGTATTTGATTTGCTGTTCAACTCAGTGCAGACAATGGCCGAAAGGGCCTATAACATGGTTAAATAAAGTTAAACAAACTTGCATGGTTATTTAAAGTTACTGTATGTCTACCGATCAAGAGGAGCCTTATTTAGAATACAAAGTTGAGGAGCAAATGGGTAAGTATAAAATTACTACTTCTTCAGGGAGAACTGCTCTCAGTTTCAGGGATGAAAACAGTGCTTCCCACTATGCCTCCCTCCTAAATGAAGCCTTTCAAAAAGGTTACAAATCTGGATATCGCGCTGGGCGAAAGGTTTGATGAAAGATATGACTCAGCATTATTAGAATATGAATAGAAAACAGCGAAGAGCAGCAGCTAAACAAAATAGATCTACTGAAAAACTTGTATCGATTGATGAAGCCGTTTCAATCGCTATAAGGTTACATCAGGATGGGCACTTTGAAGAGGCGAATACGATTTATGACAAGGTATTGGAGACCAATCCCCAACATCCTGATGCATTACACTTTCTTGGTGTACTCTCCCACCAGCAAGGAATGAGTGATAAAGCCATTTATTTGATAAGAAATGCAATTTCAGTAAATCCAAAGCATCCCGATTTCCACAATAATCTTGGAAATATCCTAAAAGAAACCGGCAAATCAGCAGAAGCGGCTGTGGCCTACCAGGCATGCATTGAAATCGACCCCGACAATGCAAACGCGTTATGTAATTTGGGAGCGGTATTAAAGGACGAAAAACGCTACAAGGAAGCATTAACCTCTTTGGAACGCGCTATTGAACTTGCTCCTAAACACTCACAGGCCTACCACAACCTTGGCAATGTATATAAAAAGCTAGAAAGATATGATGAAGCTATTGCTGCATACCGTGAATCAGTCGAACTGATCAAACCCGAAGAATCTGCTGCCTATATTGCCACTGCCTATAAAAGCCTGGGCCGCATGCTATATCGTGATCGTAGATTCGATGAAGCTGCAGCTATCTATAGAAAATTACTCTCAATTGATCCAGATAATTCCACAGCTCAGCATCTACTTGCCGCCTGCTCTGGAGAGGATATCCCTGATCGGGCATCCGATGCCTTCGTAGCGGAGACATTCGACATCTTTGCAGGCAGTTTTGATGAGGTCCTGAAACGTCTCGAATACCGTGCACCTGAACTGATACTTTCTGCAGTCAAGTCACTTTTGAATGAACCAAATAATCAACTGACTATTCTGGATGCGGGATGTGGGACTGGTCTATTGGGCATTTTGATTCGGGATTATGCCCGACATTTAGTTGGCGTAGACCTATCAAAGGGTATGATCGATAAGGCCAAGGGGCGCAGCATCTACCATGAACTTGAGATTGCAGAATTGACTGAGTTTATGCTCCAGAAATCAGGCGCTTTTGACTTGATCGCATCTGCTGATACGCTTTGTTATTTTGGTGACCTATCAAAGGTTTTTCATGCGGTAGCTGAAGCCTTAAGTAAAAAAGGCTTCTTCATTTTTACCTTGGAAGAAATAATTAATGCCACACCTGAAGAGACTTACCGCCTGAATCCTCATGGGCGGTATAGCCACACACAAGATTACGTGAATAATGCGTTAACGGATGCGGGTTTGCGTGTCGAGAGCATCACGACAGATACTCTAAGAAATGAAGGAGGAGCTCCCGTAATGGGCCTGGTTATTACTGCATCTAAAGATTGAGGAATTTCTTCAGCCGGCCTTATTGAACAACAGGGCACCATCTTACCTGCTAGTGCCCTGCGTTCCGATTAGGTGACTTTTACCTGCAACATCTCCTTGCCATCTTCATCAGACAGGTGTACCGCGCAGGCAATACATGGGTCGAAACTGTGGATGGTCCGAAGGATCTCTACCGGCTGTTTGACATCTGCCAGCTGGTGATTATCCTGGAGAGCCGCTTCATATGCACCGGGCTGGCCCTGTTTATCCCGCGGGCCGGCATTCCATGTGCTGGGCACCACTGCCTGATAATTGGCTATCTTACCATCCTCGATGACAATCCAATGACCTAGTGCCCCGCGTGGCGCCTCCATATAACCAACACCCTGGCAGTGCTTTGGCCAGCTGGATGGCTCCCACATGACTTCATTAAATGTTCTGGTATCACCCGCTTTGATATTGGCAATCAATTGGTCATACCAACCCTGCATTGCGTCAGCGATGATTTTAGTCTCTAGAGTGCGAGCAGCTGTCCGTCCCAGGGTTGAGAAAAGCGCACTGGTGGGTAGCTCCAGTTTCGACAAAGTCATGTTGACTAGTTCTTTGGTCTGTTCATGGCCGTTCGCATACATGAGTAAAACTCGAGCCAGGGGACCCACTTCCATCGGCTTGCCTTTCCATCTGGGTGATTTCATCCAGGAGTATGACTCTTCAACATTGAGCTGCTTGTAGGGTGGTTTAGGACCTGTATAATTCAGATTTGTTTCGCCATCATATGGATGCAGAGGGACATCCTTCCCTTCGCTGTAGTCATACCAAGAGTGAGAAATGGACTCCTGTATCTCATCTGGATTGTCTAGATCCAGCGGGTGTACGGTGCTGAGGTCACGATCGAGGATGACCCCTGCAGGAAGGAAAAAACTATCCGGGTCATGCATCCCGGTACTGGGTAGATCCCCATAACACATGAAATTACCCAAACCCTCTCCTCGCTCACCCCAGTCTTTGTAGAAACCCGCTATTGCCAATGTATCCGGCACATAGACCTGATCGGTAAACTCTCTCATCTTGTTGATGACATTTTGTACCTGGGACAATTTTTTCGTATTGATTGCAGAGTCGGAGTTCAGGTCTATTGGTGACGCAACACCGCCAACAACGAAATTTGGATGTGGGTTTTTACCACCAAAGATCGCATGCAGCTGCACAACATCTCTTTGCCAGGACAGTGCCTCCAGATAGTGCGACACCGCCATCAGATTAGCTTCCGGTGGAAGTTTGTAGACTGAATGCCCCCAATAGGCCTTGGCAAAAATACCGAGCTGGCCCGCTTCGACGAAACCTTTCAGTTTTTTCTTCATGTCCGAGAAATAGCCTGGCGATGCTTTAGGCCAGTTACTCAGAGACTGAGCCAATGTGGATGTTTTTACCGGATCTGCTGATAACGCCGATACGACATCCACCCAGTCCAGCGCGTGCAGATGGTAAAAATGCATTACGTGGTCGTGAATATACTGTGCACCGATCATTAAATTACGGATCAATTCCGCATTTTGAGGTATCCGATAATTCAGTGCATCTTCCACTGAGCGGACAGAGGCTATGCCGTGTACCAATGTACATACTCCGCAGATACGTTGTGCATAGGCCCAGGCATCCCGAGGATCGCGGCCCTTCAGGATAATCTCAATACCCCGTACCATAGTACCTGATGAGTAGGCACTGGCTATTTGGTCCCCTTCCATCTGGGCTTCTATACGCAAATGCCCTTCTATTCTGGTGATAGGATCAACAACAACACGTTCACTCATTTATTTGTCTCCAGCAGTTGTGAGGGTCTCACACACACTGTAAAAAAGAGAAAATCACTTATCTTCAACCAAATACTCAGCCAGCATTTCAGTCAAGCCAATAACTGGCAACTCCATATGGTATTCTTCAAGCCCCTCCTCCAGAATCAACCGGCAGTTTGCGCAGGCCGTCACCAAGGTATCCACATTGAGTTCGTCCAGCTGACTTTTCTTGCGAGCAAAGACTTTGATGCGCAGTTCATCGGCACGTTCATTCGCGCTCACCCCGCCACCACCTCCACAGCACCAGTTCATTTCACGGGCATCGGCCATATCGACAAAATTACTCGAAACCTGTTTCAGTAGATTACGGGGAGGTTCCAGCACACCGCCCTTGCGAACAATCTGACAAGGGTCATGAAAAGTAAGTCTGGCGTCTTCAGTACCCTCTGTTTTCAAGCGACCACTGATTCTCAGCTCCTCAAGCAGTTCGAGGATGTGCACAACCTTGAACGGGTAAGGCCGGCCAATCAGATTCGGGCCTTCCCAGCGAATGGCATAATATGCGTGGCCGCATTCAGGACTGATGATGTTCTTTACTTTCAGTTTCTCGGCTGCGGTAACCACCCGGCTCACCAGTTCTCTCGCTATGTCGCTGGAGCCTATCTGGATGCCGGAGTTGGTTGCTTCAAAGGCCTCAGAAGAGATGGTCCAGGAGATATCCGCCTGCTTGAATATGCGCGCGAGGGCTTCTATGTATTCAGGGAAATTCATGATCTCCATCGATGACAGTAGCGCCATGTAGTCGGCGCCTGCTACATCTACTGGAATGGTCAATCCGGTATCCGCTTCGATATGCTTGATCTGCGCCGCCAAGGCTGCATACTTAACGCCCATTGGGCTGCCAATTGTGATCGCTCTTCTGCTTGCTGCCTTCATTCCTTCCGGCGCATAGCCAGCAGCGACAAAACCCTCTCGAGCCTTGCGAATCATATAACTGATATCATTACCCACAGGACAAACCATCGAACATCTGCCACAGAGAGTGCAGGCATCGTAGATTAGTTTTTCCCACTCCTCCAATAGCTCATTCGTAACAGGCTTTGCCAGACCAACCGCCGCTTTCAATTTCCCCCATAGGGTGTATTCCTGCTCCCATACCCGGCGCAAAGGCTCCAGTTTGTTGATAGGTGTATATTTTGGATCGCCGGTTTCTGTATAGAACAGACAGGCTTCAGCACACAGGCCACAGTTGACGCAGCTGGAAAAAAAAGACGCGATGGGTGCATCAATTTGCTCACGAAAGGTGTTTAGACCTCTTTCAAGTGTTGCCTCACTCATGATTGTACTCCCCTGCGACCAGCGATGGCTCCGTTGTACCAGCGGGCAATCAAGAAAGTAATCGCATGCATCAGTTTTGTGAAAGGAAAAATAATCATCAGGAATTCGACGCTAAGAATATGCAGGCCAAGGACCAGTGGATAAGGATTGATCATCCGATGATACGCCAGATAGCCGGTCAGCAAGGGTAAGAAGGTAGCGACCCAGACCAGGTAATCTTCGCCGCCACTTAAAAATCTTTTAACCGGATGTATCAGGCGATCCACCAGCATTGCCACAAGCGTCACAATTGTCACTGCACTAACTGCGTCCACGATATGATTCGGCAGTCCTGGCCAATTAATGCCTAGGGTCGCATTCAGCATCTCAATATGCGGGATAAATAAAAACAGGCAGATCAAGAAGCCAATGTGCCAGATGTAACCACCGATTACCGTGAACGGTGATCGTTTAAGACTACCTGCTTCGGGCAAGGTACGAGACAGTACGGTCCTCAAACCTGGCAGGAGTGTTTCACCCCTGGCTTCCGATAGATCGTGCTTGCGCCCCAACATCAAGATTTCAAACAGGCGTATCATGATACCGAGGATGAGAATCGCCAATGCCACATCGAAGGCGGGGCCTCTCACCCAGGCTAAAAACTCGACAGATGTATTCATTCAGATTTATCCAGATCGTTTATGGTGACAGTTTCATGCTTGCTGGCAGCTGCTTGCTTTTTCCTGCGATTCAACATGCCCGTGGCCGCACCTGCGAGCACACCAGCGGCCAGCCCGTATCCCACATTCTTCGATACATCACTGTCCGGAATCGACAAGGCATTATAAAATCCACCGGCATCCCAAAAATCAGGTTCTGAACATCCCAGACAACCATGTCCCGATTCTACCGGCCAACTGGTTCCCTGATTCCACTTTGCGGTAGCGCAAGCGTTGTAAGCCATCGGGCCTTTACAACCAAGACGGTAGAGACACCAACCTTTTCGTGCACCCTCGTCATCAAAGGTCTCGGCAAACAGGCCCTTGTCGTAAAATGGCCGACGGTAACAACGGTCATGTATGCTCTTGCCAAAGAAAACCATAGGGCGCTTGAGGTTATCCAGTTCCGGCAGAGCTCCAAATGTCAGGAAGTGCGCCAGAACGCCAGTGATAACGGTAGGAATGGGTGGACAGCCTGATACGTTGACCACCGGTTTGTCATGCACAATGTCCGAAACAGATACTGCACCAGTCGGGTTTGGTTTGGCATGAGGTAGACCTCCAAAAGCCGCACAGCTGCCTACCGCGATTACGGCAGCGGCGCCTGCCACTGTTTCCTCCAGCATATCCAGGTTACTGATGCCTGCGATGGTGGAAAATCCCGGATCCTTCAAGGGAATCGATCCGTCTACCACCACCAGATAGTTACCATGGTTTTCATGCATGGCCGCTTCACGGGCTGCTTCAGCAGCATCGCCCGCAGCTGCCTGCAGTGTGTGGTGATAGTCTAGTGAGATATGATCAAAGATGAGATTTTCCACAGTCGGGGCATGACTGCGGGTCAGTGATTCGGTACAACCTGTGCATTCCTGAAAAGACAACCAGATAACCGACGGTCGTTTGGCTTTTTCCAAACCCTCAGCAACTGCGGGCACCATACTGGGAGGAAGCGCCATCATAGACGCAGTTGCCGTACAAAATTTAAGGAAGCCGCGTCGCGATACACCTCTCTCCCTTAAATATTCACCTAGTGTCTTATTGAAACCTGTTGTATCAGCCATCACGTCTCCTAATACTGCTTTCATCAACTTGTTCGGCAGTGGATGATGCAGCATTTAATTCATCAAAAAGCTCGGAAATGGATCGAGAAATATCAGCCTGTTGCGAGTACAGAATATCTGGTACATGAGTCACTTCAATCTGCAGTGCAATTCTCTCATCCTCGGTGTTCTTGTGATCGACAACCCAAACCCCATGATATCTACTCTCCCAGATTTCACTGGTGCCGAGGGATTCAAGTTTGACTTGGATTTCACCGCGCCCCAGGCTATCGAGCAGCAGCTCTTCATCCCCAGGGCCAAAAGGGATAGCGCGAAGATCAATGACTGTCGACGTATCTTCAGTGTGGAGGCTCTGCAAGGCATGCAGAATTTCATGGAGGATAGGGAGAGCGTTCCCGTATTGGGAAGGTTTGTCAGGGAGTGTTTCCGTACGCACTTCAATGTCCTGCAGTTTTTGCATCATGAACACTGTGCTAACCAAAGTTGGTGATAAGCTTATAACCCTTGGCGAACTGGAGAACTGACCTGGATCAAGAACTATGTTAAAGTTCTCTTATTTTCTTATTAATGAGCTTTAGTTCCGCATTTCTTCACTGGCTATTTTCCATTCGCTCAGTATAGACAGTATTTCACTTATTGCTTTAATTACTGAAGGCTGAACCTCTGCGCTCAAGGATTCACTCCAATCCAGTAAAAAAGGCTCTATACCGACTAAACAGCGCCTTTCCGGCATCATCTCTGTGAGTCGAGCAATATCCAGCAAGTCTGACAGGCTGACCTCATGGACACTTTGGCGATTCCCTTGCAAGTAGATGTCCATCTCTTCATCCTTAAATACCTTTACGGTACCAGGCGGACTGTTTAATCTTGCCGCATCCACCACGATCAATCCATCTGCTCTGGCGATCGGTTCAGCAAGGGTGAAGCTCAGTGTGCCCCCGTCAAGGTACTCTATCGACTCAACCTCCGCATAGTCAGCCTGCATACGCTGGATCACATGGACGCCAACGCCCTCATCACCCAGCAGCGTATTGCCTATGCCTAATATTAAAACCTTGTCAATTGACAATTTTCTACTCCCTGCGAGAATGAACTGTAGCTATCAGCCATTTACAGGTTACAACATGTGTCTTGGAATCCCTATGCAAATTAAGCAAATCGATGGCTTCACTGCACGTTGTGAAGCCAAAGGCATCGAGCGCGACGTCAGTCTCTTTATGCTGCAACACGAGGCATTGAAAGCAGAAGATTTTGTTGTGGTACATGTGGGTTATGCGATTCAGAAAGTCACTCAGCAGGAGGCCCAATCCGCCTGGGAGATCTACGATCAGATGCTGGCTTCAGAGGATAATCCGGCAGATGCATGAACTGGCCGTTTGTCAGGCATTATTAACTCAGGTTGAAGAGATCGCCGCACGCGAAAATGCCACGGAGGTCACACGGATTATACTGCGGATCGGACCGCTATCCGGTATCGTTGCCGAACTGCTTGGCCAGGCGTTCACCATTGCCCGTGCCGGAACTATCGCTGCGAACGCAGATTTGGTCACAGAACCGCAACCAGTCAAGGTTCGCTGTAAGCAATGTGGAGCCACTACTGAGGCCAGACCCAGTCATCTGATTTGTGCAAGCTGCGGTGATTACCGTACGCAACTCATCGCAGGTGATGAACTGTTGCTTGCCAGTGTTGAACTGAACCGCGAAGAGCTGCCTAGTTTGAGCTAGACTCCTTGCAATCACCCTACGAGCACCCGGAGATCATTCAATATGTGCGATACCTGCGGCTGTAATGTCACCAGCGGAAACAGGCATCTTGTGGAAAAAGGTGGCAAGCATGCCCATACGCAAGATGGAAAAGTGGCAATCGAGGTACTTGAAAACCTCCTCAGCGAGAATGATCATCAGGCGGCGCACAACCGGCAACATTTTGATCAGCACGCTGTTCTGGCCATCAATTTAATGTCATCTCCAGGCAGCGGGAAAACCAGCCTGCTCGAAGCCACGATCGATGCATTGCAGGAAAATTTCCGCATCGGCGTCATCGAAGGTGATCTGGAAACCGAGAATGATGCACAGCGCATCCGCAATAAAGGCGTCCCAGCTATCCAGATCACCACCGGCACCGCTTGCCACCTCGATGCACACATGGTGCATCAGGCACTGCATCATATCGACCTCGACAAGTTGGATATCCTGTTTATCGAGAATGTGGGCAATCTGGTCTGCCCCGCCAGCTTCGACCTTGGGCAACATCTGAATGTTACCCTTCTGTCAGTCACTGAAGGTGACGATAAGCCAGCCAAATATCCGGTTATTTTCCGAGCGGCGAACAAAGTTCTGATTACCAAGTCAGATCTTCTACCCTACCTTGATGATTTCAAGGTCCACAGGGCTGAGCAATATATCAAAGACCTGGCGATCACCGAGCCCAGCATCACCTTATCTGCGAAAAATAACGAGGGCATGGAAGACTGGCATAGCTGGCTTGTCGAAGCCTGCCAGCAACAGGCGGACCGCCGTAGGTCAGGTGACACATCTTCACCGAGGATTCAGCCTGATGGAAGGCATCTGCACGCCCATGGTTGATCCAGACTACAGATGACGAGCTAGCCCAGGGCCTGTTAACACTATGCGGATATCCATCGACGGCGGCCATTTTTTCTCAGGGCAAGGCACACTGAGCGTAGTGTACTTGCCGTACATGAACGAAAGTGTAACGCCGCCCTGGGGAAAAATGGCCCCGTCCCTTCGGGTTGTCTCTCCAATGAGACCATTCGGTGTTGCGCGGCGCTCATTTGAATCGACCAAACTTCGCTTGACGCGCCTTGACTGGTCTCATTGGAGAGACAACGCTGGGCATCCTCATAGTGTTAACAGGCCCTAGATGCCGCAGTCAGCAAAAGCATGGTTGGCGCGAATCGCTGAACTGCCCATACCCAAACGGGTTCGCATCATGAACGTTTGTGGCGGGCATGAGCGTTCCATCAGTCAGGCCGGACTGCGTGGTGCACTACCTAAAAACATCGAGCTTATTCCCGGTCCCGGGTGTCCGGTATGTGTTTGTCCCGAAGAGGATGTCAATCAGGCCATGCAGTTGGCACTCAACGAAGATATCGTGCTGGTTGCCTTTGGGGACATGCTGCGTGTGCCGGTCAATGTTCCAAAGAGTGAGCCTCGCTCTCTCGATCAGGCGCATGCTGCGGGTGCTGACATAAGGCCGATCGCATCACCTCTCGAAGCACTGCAAATCGCAAAGTCTCATCCCGACCGTCAAGTGGTTTTCTTCGCGGCCGGCTTTGAGACTACCACAGCCCCAGTGGCGGCCTTCCTGGTGCAGGGCATTCCGGATAATCTTTCGATTTTGCTTTCCGGACGCCGTACCTGGCCGGCTGTCTCTATGTTGCTTGATTCTGGTACTCCCGGTTTCGACGCCCTGGTTGCACCTGGGCATGTAGCAACGATCATGGGGCCGGAAGAGTGGGAATTCGTCATCGAACAACATCACATTCCCACAGCCGTGGCTGGCTTCACCCCGGAAAGTCTTTTGGCTGCAACCTATTCCGTACTCAGGCAGTTGCTTGATGAGCGGCTGTTTTTGGATAATTGCTATCCTGAACTTGTCAGGCCGGGAGGTAATCCGGGGGCTAAAAAGCAACTCCAAACGGCGCTGGATGTGGTTGATGCCAACTGGCGGGGCATAGGCACCATCCCCAGTTCCGGCTATCAACTCAATGCTGAATTCTCTCACTGGGATGCTCATCGGCGCTTTCCCGACTATGCAGATACGCAACGCCGTCGTGCCGGCGAAATGCCCCCTGGCTGCGACTGTGCTCAGGTCGTGCTGGGTAAAATATATCCCAACCAATGTCGACTTTTTGCTGAAGCCTGCACACCGCGCAATCCGATCGGTCCCTGTATGGTCTCGGATGAAGGTGCCTGCCGTATCTGGTGGAGCAACGGATTAAGGGAACACAGTTCTTAACCCTGGTAATCCATATCAAATCCAACTACAGAACTTTACCTAATTTTTATCGGTAAAAGTATCCAGAAATGCCAAGAACACTCTCCACGCAACCTATCATTATTGTTTATAAAAACAACGTAATACACTGTTTATTATAATTATACTGGCATATTTTTTGCCCTGAGATCAACGCCTTTGAAACCCCCGCTCATGATCAAGTGTCTATACTTAATGTGTACCTTAGTAATTTACTCGGAAATTATTCATGGGGTATTTAGCGCAAAAATTCATGCAGGCCATTTCCCAGTGGCTGGTCAAGGAGGGGGATCCGCCCAACTCCCCACTGTGTGATTTCTCCAGGCTTAGTTATGAGCTGAGACCTGGTGACGTGCTACTTGTTGAGGGTCGCAGTCGAGTCAGTGAGGTGATCAAGCTGATCACTCAGAGTACCTGGACTCATTCTGCGTTGTATGTGGGCCGCCTGTTCGATATCGACGACAAGCTGCTGCAGGCGAGAATCCGGGCCAGCTACGAGGGAGATCCTGGTGAGCAGTTGGTCGTTGAGGCGTTACTGGGTGAAGGCACGATTATTTCACCCATCACCAAGTACCACAGAGACCATCTACGCATCTGCCGCCCCACGGGGCTTGAACCGGCAGATGCAAAACATGTCATTGATTATGCCATCCGCCATGTGGGCAGTGATTACGACATTCGACATCTGCTTGACCTGGCACGTTTTTTCTTTCCCTGGGGATTACTCCCCAGACGCTGGCGTTCCAGTCTATTTGAGCACAATGCGGGCGGACCGACACGCACGGTCTGCTCCTCACTACTGGCCACAGCCTTCGGTACCGTGAATTTCCCGATCCTCCCGTTCATCGACCGTAGCGAGGATGGCAGTGTGCGTTTTTTCAAGCGCAATCCTCGTCTTTTCACCCCAAAGGATTTCGACTACTCCCCCTATTTCAACATTATCAAATACCCATTTCTCGGGCTTGATGATCTGGGTGTCTATCGTCGTCTGCCATGGTGTGATGATGCCATGATGTACAACGATGATGAGCGGGAATTTGCCGCACAGACCCGTGACTACTGCGAACCCTGCAACCTGCAATCAAAACAGCATTTGAAACCAGAGCCTGATGTCGAGTCGTATTTAAACTCAGATCAAGACACAAGTTTGGCATTCATGCGAGGCATTGCGCGGGAGATTGATCAATGACACTCATCGGTATGGTCCTATTACTCACTGCGATCTGGATTCTGGCGTATTTTGCAGTTAATGCAGTTGTCTGGTTGGTGCTGTTGCCGATCATCTTAGCATCCTTACATCTCGCTGGATTTTCGCCCATTACATCGGCGCCTCTCTGGCTATGCTATTTTCTTGGCCTGTTTTTTTATCTGACGCCCAGCCTGCGCAAGAAATGGATGACCCTGCCTCTGTTCAGGCAATTTCGTCGTGTGATGCCCGCAATGTCTCAGACGGAGCGCGAGGCCCTGCAAGCAGGCAATGTCTGGTGGGATGGCGAGCTTTTTTCCGGCCAGCCGAACTGGAATCAACTACTTGCGCATTCCTCTGCTGACATGACGGACCGGGAGCGTGCCTATCTAGCCGGTCCGGTCGAGGAACTCTGCAAACAGTTGGATGACTGGCAAATCAGTCATCAGGATCAAGATTTACCCGAGCATATATGGCGCTTTATCAAGCAGGCGGGGATGTTCGGCATGATCATTCCCGAGTCCTGGGGCGGCCTGGGATTTTCTGCAGCGGCTCATTCGAATGTTGTAATGAAAATAGCCAGCCGCAGCATAACGGCAGCGGTAACCGTTATGGTGCCAAATTCCCTGGGGCCGGCAAAATTGCTCCTGCACTACGGGACTGACAAACAGAAACAACAATATCTGCGCAGCTTGGCCCAGGGTCGCGAGATACCCTGCTTTGCGCTTACCAGCCCGCAGGCTGGGAGCGATGCGGGCGCAATGCCGGATAGAGGTGATGTCTGTTATGAGATACACGATGGCAAGCCAACGCTTGGAATACGCCTGAACTGGAACAAACGCTACATTACACTGGCGCCGGTGGCGACATTGATCGGGCTTGCTTTCAAGCTGTTTGATCCGGAGCAACTGCTGGGTAAACAGCAGTCACTGGGCGTCACCGTTGCATTGAT
This sequence comes from uncultured Gammaproteobacteria bacterium, assembly GCA_963797085.1. Lineage (GTDB taxonomy): Bacteria > Pseudomonadota > Gammaproteobacteria > Chromatiales > Chromatiaceae > JASJBU01. The sequence continues at coordinate 15,278 of CAWCOA010000025.1, read as the reverse complement.
TCCGCGCAACACCCAGGGGGTGAGCATCGGGCAACGCCATATGCCCCTCAACATACCTTTTCAGAATGGCCCGATTCATGGCCGGAATGTATTCATCCCATTCAACTGGGTTATCGGCGGCAAGGCAGGTATCGGCCAGGGCTGGCGCATGCTGGTCGAGTGCCTTGCTGAAGGCCGGGGAATTTCTCTGCCAGCATTGGCGACCGGAGCCGGGAAATTGGCCAGCCGTTACACCGGCGCGTATGCCAGTGTCCGACGTCAGTTTGGTCTGCCGATCGGCCAGTTCGAAGGCGTCGAAGAGGCCCTGGCAGCGATCGCCGGTCTCACCTATCAGATGGATGCCGCCCGAACGCTGACCCTCAGCGCCCTGGACGCCGGGCAAAGACCTTCGGTGGTCTCTGCGATCGTCAAATATCACCTGACCGAGCGCTTTCGGCAGGTCATCAATCATGCGATGGACATACAAGCTGGCAGCGGAATCTGTCTGGGTCCAAACAACCTGATTGGACGCGCATACCAATCGATACCCATTGCAATAACGGTGGAAGGGGCGAACATCCTCACCCGCAGTATGATTATCTTCGGTCAGGGTTCTATTCGCTGTCACCCCTACATCTTACGCGAGTTCGAGGCGGCCAGTAATTCTGATCGGGAACGAGGACTCAATGATTTCGATACCAGCCTTTTCAGACATATTAGTTATCTGCTGACGAACCTGGCGAGAAGCGCCTGGCTCGGCATCAGTCATGGGCGTCTCTCCACATCACCGAAAGCGGGAATCACAAAGGGATATTTCCAGGCACTCAACTGGATGAGTGCATCCTTCGCGCTGACAGCGGATCTCTCGCTGATGACCCTGGGTGGCGCACTCAAACGCAAGGAGCGCCTTTCCGCCAGACTAGGTGATTTGCTCAGTGAACTGTATATTGCCAGCGCAATCCTGAAGCGCTTCATCGACGATGGAGAGCCGGAAGTTGATCGGCCGATGTTGCACTGGGCCATACAGGATTCATTGCACCGTATGCAGCAGGCACAGGTCGGCCTGTTCCGAAATATACCCTTCCGACCCCTGGCCTGGTTGCTTAGATTGGCAGTGTTTCCCACTGGGCTGCCGTTCCACAAACCTGCAGACCGTCTCGACCATGCAGTTGCAGCATTGTTGTTGAAACCGGGAGTGGCGCGCGACCGCCTGACTGAACATATCTATATCAGCGAAGATTCGTCTGAAAGGATGGGGACCCTGGAGCAGGCATTGAGCGCCGTTACTGCTGCTGCACCGCTTGAAAAAACGCTGAAATTGGCAAAAAAATGCGGGCAACTGCAAGCGCAGGATCTTGCAGCCCAATGCCGGGAAGCGCTGCAGATCGGCATTATCACTCAGGACGATGTACAGATTCTCGATAAAGCCGAACAACTCAGGGAGCAGATCATCCAGGTTGACGCCTTCGACAGTTTATTCTCTACAACGAAGATGACTACTGAAGACGATCCGCAAACAAATTTCCTGTTGAGTCGAATAGGAGCTGCTTGATTTAAACTGGAGCCACTATGCCAGAAACCTTGTCTATGGAGCAGTATTGAGAAAGTTTGTATACAGCGATCAGGCATCACTTATCGTTGCTGTTACAGATAAACCGGATAACTGGGGGGATCTCCAGTTGGATCAGGAGGAGTGACAATGAATGCGACTTACACCAGGCCTGTCTATGTGATCGATGGCTCCCGCACACCTTTTCTCAAGGTGCGGGGCAGACCCGGACCCTTTCGCGCATCTGATCTGGCAGTCGCTGCTGGCCGGCCATTGCTTGCACGCCAGCCCTTATTGCCTGAGCATTTGGATGAAGTCATCCTGGGTTGTGTCTCTTCCGGTCCCGATGAAGCCAACATTGCCCGTTTGGTTGCATTACGTCTGGGTTGCGGTGAGCGGGTCCCGGCCTGGACAGTACAACGCAATTGCGCATCTGGTCTGCAGGCGTTGGACAGCGCCGCTCAGGATATCGCCAACGGACGTGCGGACCTGATCTTGGCCGGCGGTACCGAGGCGATGAGCCATCATCCTGTAATGTTAAACCCAAGAATGCTGGCATGGCTTGCGGATTGGAGCAGGGCCAGCGGATTCACAGCACGAGGCAGGCATCTCGCGCGGCTAAGGCCAGCCCACTTCCAGCTGATCATCGCCTTGCTGCATGGACTCACCGATCCGGTGGTTGGCCTGTCTATGGGGCAGACTGCGGAAAACCTCGCCTGGCGTTTCAAGATCTCCCGCGAGGCCATGGACAATTTCGCCCTACTCAGTCACCAACGCCTTGCCCAAGGCCTGGCTGAAAATCATCTGGACGAAATAGAGCCTATATATGCATCTACCGGTCAACTCTACGAGGTTGATGAGGGCTTACGTGCAGACAGTAATCTGCAAAAACTGGCCAGTCTCAAACCCGTCTTTGACCGCCCGGTGGGCATGGTGACTGCTGGAAACAGCGCACAGGTGACAGATGGTGCCGCAATGCTCTTGTTGGCGTCTAAATCAGCTGTCAACAAATATGCGCTGCCCGTGTTGGGACAAATTGTCGATACTCAGTGGTCCGCCCTCGACCCATCACAGATGGGGCTGGGCCCGGTACATGCCATGGCGCATCTGCTGCAGCGCAATCAGCTGAACAGTGACGCTATCGATTATTGGGAGATCAACGAGGCCTTTGCCGCCCAGGTACTGGCCTGCTTGAAGGCCTGGAATGACAGCGATTACCTGCACAAGGAGTTGGGAATCACGGACCCGCTCGGATCGATTCCCGAGGACCGTCTGAATGTAAATGGCGGCGCCATAAGCATCGGCCATCCGGTCGGCGCCAGCGGCGCACGCCTGGTCCTGCACTTACTTAAGACATTGCAGCGCACAGGCGCCCAACGAGGCATGGCAAGCCTCTGTATCGGCGGCGGTCAGGGTGGTGCGATGATCATGGAGGCAGCAAGATGAACAGACACTGGCGATTCGAAACGGACCCGGACGGAATTGCATGGCTGCACTTCAATCATGCTGACTCACCAGTCAATATCCTCTCCCACGAGGCACTTGAAGAGTTCTCCACGATCCTGGACAAATGCGAAAAGATTACGCTCAACGGGCTGGTGATCCTTTCAGACAAAAAGAGTGGTTTCATCGCCGGCGCTGATGTGAAGGATTTCCGGGATGAAACCCGACAAGAAGATGCCGAGGCGCACATTCTGAGTGTTCACAAACTCTTCCAGCGGCTCGAAGACCTACCCTTCCCCACACTCGCCCTGATCCATGGCTTCTGCCTCGGAGGCGGTTTGGAACTGGCGCTCGCCTGTACTTATCGGGTCGCCGAGAACAGTGAAAAAACCCGCTTTGCCTTTCCTGAAGTCCGTCTGGGACTCTTTCCCGGTTACGGAGGAAGTGTACGCAGCATCGAACGAATAGGCCCCATGGCTGCAATGAGATTCATGTTGGCAGGACGCAGCATTGACTCAGCCAGGGCGAAGAAAATGGGCCTGGTGGACCAAATCGCGGCTGACCGTCAGATGAAGGCTGCTGCCAAGGATTTACTCGAACGCCGTCCAGCACCGCAACAGGCTCGTCTACTGCAGCGCCTGCTGAACTGGGCGCCGGCGCGCCATGCCCTGGCTCCGCTGCTCAGTAAAAAGACAGCCAAACTGGTCAATCCTGATCACTACCCTGCCCCATTTGCGCTGATCGACCACTGGAAAAACCATGCAGGAGAGCGCGCTGAAATGTTTGCCAGCGAGGCACAGCAGGTAAGCCGTCTGTTGACCGGCGAGACGGCACAGAATCTGATCCGTGTGTTCTTCCTGCAGGAGCGGTTGAAGTCCCTCGCGAGCAACAGCAGATTCACTCCCAGGCATGTGCATGTCGTGGGTGGCGGCATCATGGGAGGTGATATCGCTGCCTGGTGCGCCCTCAAGGGATTGCGGGTCAGTCTGCAGGATCGCAAGGCGCAATACCTCAGCAATGCGGTAAACCGGGCGCACCAGCTGTTCTCTGGCAAACTAAAAGCGAAACGACAGGTACAGTCAGCCATGGACCGGTTGATGCCTGACCCCAAGGGTTATGCTGTTACAAAGGCGGATGTGGTCATTGAAGCCATTTACGAGGACGCGACCGCCAAACAGGAGCTGTTTAGAGAAATCGAACAGCAGGCCCGTCCGGAAGCGCTGCTGGCAACCAATACCTCGAGTATCCCGTTGGATATTATTAGTGAATCCCTTGAACACCCGGAGCGTCTGATAGGTTTGCACTTCTTTAATCCGGTGGCAAAGATGCAATTGCTGGAAATTGTCCATTGTGGTGACAGTCAGTCAGAGCTGGTAAGCCAGGCAGCCGGATTCGCCCGCAGTATCGATAGATTGCCGCTGCCGGTCAAAAGCAGTCCTGGCTTTCTGGTGAATCGCATCCTTATGCCCTATCTGCTCGAAGCGGTTGAACTGCTCGAAGAAGGAATCCCCGCCAGCCTCATCGATACCGCCGCCATTGAGTTCGGCATGCCCATGGGTCCGGTGGAGCTTGCCGACAGAGTCGGCCTCGATATCTGTCTGGCAGTGGCAGAAAAACTGGCGCCTGTCTACCATCTCGATATTCCACACAACCTGCAGACGCAGGTGAAAAGAAATCACCTTGGTTGTAAAACTGGAGAGGGTTTCTATCGCTACCAAAAAGGTAAAAAAGTAATCGAGCGCCGATCAGCTCAGTACCATCTGCCGAATGATCTCACTGAGCGGATGATCTTCCGCCTTTTGAACGAAGCGGTTGCCTGCCTCCGTGAGGGAGTCGTAGAAGACCCGGACCTGCTGGATGCGGGTGTCATCTTCGGTACAGGCTTTGCTCCATTCCGGGGTGGACCGATGCACTACATTGGTCGTGGAGGTCTGGATACGACACGACGACAGCTTGACGAACTGGAACAACGCCATGGCTCACAGTTCCATCCGGACGCCGGATGGAGTAGCTTGAGTGGGGTGTGAAATGTTATTTTTAAACGATAATGAAATCCATCCCAGCTTTGATGATGCAGTCATGAAAGAAAAAAAAACAGACACCATCCCACTTGCTGTCGCCAATACCCTAGCGGCAGTCTTCCAGGAGCGGGTCAATCGCAGTCCTGACAAAACGGCTTATATCGACTATGACCCCGCCACTCAGCAATGGAAGAAGACCAGTTGGATGCAGATGTCAGCGCATGTTGCGCGCTGGCAAGACGCTTTCCGCCAGGAAAAATTAAACCCTGGCGACAGAGTTGCCATCATGCTGAGGAATTGTCGAGAATGGGCGATATTTGATCTGGCTGCGCAAGGTCTTGGATTGGTCACGGTGCCAATCTATACCAACGACCGGCCTGAGAATATCGGTTACATACTGCAGGATGCCGGGGTGCGTTTGCTGCTGCTGGAAAGCAAACAACAATGGGCAGCCCTACAGCAGATACGCCATCAACTGGCTGGCTTGACCCGTATCATCACCCTTGAGTCGGTTGACCCCATGGGGCTGCAACCTCGCCTGGTCTCGATTGATGACTGGCTGCCTGATCGTTACGATCGTGAACCTCAGGTACTTGATGTCGATCCAAAGTCGCTTGCCTCAATCGTCTACACATCCGGCACTACGGGGCGTTCCAAGGGTGTCATGCTGAGTCACTACAATATTTTATGGAATATTGCATCTGGACTGAACCTACTCACCATCTATCCTGATGACAAACTGCTCTCCTTCCTGCCACTTTCACACACCCTCGAACGTACTGTCGGGTATTACATGCCGATCGTGGTTGGCGCAACGGTCGCTTATGCCCGATCCGTGCAACAACTGGGTGAAGATCTACTGACCATCAAACCCACTATCCTGATTGCAGTTCCACGCATCTTTGAAAGGGTTTACGCCAAAATTCAGGACAAACTGCAGCATGATTCGGCCATTGCCAGAGCAATCTTCAATGCAGCAGTTAATGTCGGCTGGCAGCGCTTTGAACATCAGCAGGGACGCGATACAGGATCGCTAAAACAACTCGCCTGGCCCCTCTTGAGCAGAATTGTGGCAAAAAAGATCCAGGAAAAACTCGGTGGCCAACTGCGCTTTGCAGTTTCGGGTGGCGCGCCCCTCACACCGGATATCGCAAAAATATTTATTGGGCTTGGCGTACCCATAGTGCAAGGTTACGGTCTGACCGAGAGCAGCCCGATCATTACGGCAAACCCGATTAAAAACAATCTGCCCGCGAGTGTAGGACTCACTCTGCCGGGAATTGAGATTAAGGTTTCTGCCGATGACGAGTTGCTATGCCGCAGCCCCAGTGTAATGCTGGGTTACTGGAACAACCCCAGTGCAACTGCAGAGATCATCGACAAGGAAGGCTGGCTGCACACAGGTGATAAAGTCAAAATTGCTGACGATCACGTATTCATAACAGGCCGGAAAAAAGAGATCATTGTGTTGGCAAATGGTGAAAAGGTCCCACCAGCCGATATGGAGATGTGTGTTTCTCTGGACAATTTATTTGAACAGGTGATCGTCATCGGGGAAGGACGCCCCTATCTTTCTGCGCTAGTGATTCTCAATTCAAAAATCTGCGAGGAATTGTCCATTGATCCCTATGATACTGATCAGAACTTGGAAAATAGATTGATAAAACGAATCTCACAACAGCTCGACAGTTTCCCTGGCTATGCGAAAATCCGCAGGGTTGCAGTAATCAATGAACCCTGGACAGTTGAAAACGGTTTAATCACACCAACCTTGAAAATCAGACGAACCCGCATTCTCGAGCATTACGGAGATAGGGTGAATTCTCTCTATGAAGGGCATTAGCAAATGCTCGGGAATGGGCAGCCACACTAACAGGGCAGGCTACAGCCTCGATTTCTGAACTAGCCAACCTGGATTTCATCAATCATGAATACATGCCCAATGCTTTAGCCGCTTCCTCACTGGTTATTCTGATCCCTCTCTCCTCACACTGCTTATCCTTGAAGCGCTCGATAAGCATTATCTCTTCTATTGCCGATTGTTTGACCACATCCTTGAACTCAATACCGAACATATAAGTTCCTTTATCCCCTGGATAGCACCAGGCTATTTTTCCACTGGTTTTACAGGGCTCGTCAGTAAATGGGATGCAGATATTTATCATGGTGCCTGGCTCTATCCACCCTGCCCCCCGCAAACAAAGGCCGCCTCTAGCTGCGTTTTGCAGACAGACTTGATGTTCACCTATCATGTTTGCGGATGAAAACTTGATCGGAATATCAGTAGGGTAACGAGTATATTTTCTTGGCTGCATCAATCTGCCTCGATGAGAAGTTATGGAAGATATAATCAATAAATACCCCCCGACTTCCCACATTCGTATTCAAATAGTTTAAGTTCCACAAGATTGCGTATTAACGACCATAATGCCCGCAATAAGGCACAATAAAATTAATGTAGTTCACAACTTTGTAGTCTAAATGAGCGCGTTTCCGTAATTCACCACTATCGAATCCTTAAAATAATGATGTTTCTAAGTGAAAATTCTGCGCAGCTGATTGCTTTAATATTCAGTATAGACTTATTTTGATTTTGTATTGGGCAATGGGAAAAACACCACTACCTCATAAGGTTATGATACTGTATAGTTTTTACGGAACCCGCCGATAATGGATGGGTGGATGGATCAGGAAGAAGTGCTCTGGATACTATGAAGTGCGTCAAGAACCGTAGTTTTCCGATGACATTCCTTCGAATTTTAAACCAGGCGACTTAAGTATATTTGTTTTCAGCTAGATTTTTTCTCCTATGGCCTGACCGGTTTCCGGTCAAATTACTCACAGATTAATAATTAACATGCTTAACGGTTTTTTGATTGCCTTTTTGATTTCCTTTGTGATTGGGATTTCCATCGCTGTCGTTCTCCTCGTAGTGCTTAGAGAAGTCACAAGTCATATATACGAAGGAGGTAGCTATACCACTCCAATGCATGGCTTTAGAAGCCACCTGCGAAAATTCAGTGATGGCAGCGAGCAGGGGTCAAAAAAGTCTTCCCGCCATACGCATTACCATGCTTGAGAAGCAAATTGGATTAACACTGAGTCTGTAATATAGCGCCCAGCACTATTTCCTGTGGATTTTTGTAAAAATAGCTATTCATTCCCTCTTGCAACAAGTTTGTCGAGTAAAGCCTCAAAGCTTCACTCCAACTTAAAACTAATGTATTATCCGCGTTCCAAAAAAGCCGATAGCTCATTAATCTGGAATATTCAGGTCTACTGAGCACCGACTTCTCTGGGTCGTTAGCTCAGTTGGTAGAGCATCTGACTTTTAATCAGGTGGTCGCAGGTTCGATCCCTGCACGACCCACCATTTTACCTATATAAAACAATATGTTACAGGGTTATCCTGTAACCATTTTCTGTTTCAGCACAACCAGTGCCGGACTTTTGCCGGACTGCTCTTCACAGACCCTGTTTGCCGCCTCTAAAAGTTCCTCCAATTCCGGGGCTGAGTAGTGAGTTGTGATGTCACCGTTACGATGACCCAATAGCGCCTTCCGAGTTTCCAATGGTACACCCGCAGCCCGCAGTCTTCGCCCGAAGGTATGTTTCAGATCATGAACCCTGACTTGAGGCAGACCCATTTCCCTCCGAACCCGTTTCCATGCGCTGTTGTTGATACTCTGGACTGGATGGCCTTTGTAGGTGAAGACATGATCAGGGTGGATGCCCCGTACCTCTTCCACTACGGATCTGGCCACCCGGTTCAGCACCACCAAGCGATCCTCCCGGTTTTTTACTAACTCTCCCGGAACAATGAACACCGAAGTGTTCAGTTCCGGTATTTGAACCTCCCAGTCCCAACGGAGTTGACAGACCTCTTGTTCCCGACAACCCGTGTTGACCTTGAACAGGCACATACGGGCCAAATGCCCTGGTAATCCTTGGAACAATTTTCGCTGTTCCTCCCATGATAGTGGGTAGGGTTTACGGGCATCTGTAGTCGGCAGCATCTGTATCAATGGTGGTGTGTCCAGCCAGGTCAAGCCGTTGTCGTCACGCCAAAGCCTTGCCGCGAGATTCAAAATACGTCGCACGACGGCAAGGGCATAGTTGATGCTCTTACTTTTGATGCCCTGTTTTCTTCGCACCTCGATAAAGGGTTGAAGGGTTCCCAGGTGCACATTGCCCAATGGTAGGCCACCGATATAGGGATCCAGTTGCTTCAGGTGCATGGCATAATCACCAATGCTGGCCAGATGCAGATTCTCCTCTAGGAACTTGGTCGCTGCTTCCCGGAAGGTCCATTTTGGCCGGATACCGAATATCTTTGCCTGCCTTATCTCCTCGATTCTGCGGGCCAGGATCAGTTCCGCTTCTTCGAGGCTGCTTGATCCAGTGCTTTCGTGAATCTTGTGGCCGAGGATCTGCTTTTCGATGTGCCAGACCCCACCGCGATTCCTAAGCCCCGGACTTCTTTTGCGTCCCATGATGCTTTTCCTCTTAAGTTGGAGGCGGGACGCCCCGTTGCGGGTTTTATATTGATCCACCCAGGCATCCAAATCAAGCCGATCGAAAGCAACTCCCTGTTGTCCAATGCGAATTTCGACCAGATAAGGGCGGACTTCGGAGTTGAAGCGATTTCTGTCCATCCCGAGATAGAATGGAGCATCCCGCAGCCGGATAAGCCTTGGGATGACACGGGAAAAGCTTTTCTCAACGAAACCCATCTGGTTTTCTTTGAGTAGGCGTTTTGGTGTACTGCGAGTTGGCTACCCGTTTATGTGCAAAATATTGAGCTTTGTTTGCACAACAGCGGAGGGAATTTATTGATTTTGCTGATTTCATAGGTGCATATATTCCGCAGTGTTATTCAATGCATTTGAAGCACACATATATAATTAATTAATATCTAAATAACATATAGATAGAAATGATATATTAAGTGAACTGTAATGCGAGAAGATACGGATGTATTGCCGTGTTGATATCGCTCACGAGCTGTTCTCCTGGGTGTCCTTCTTTCATTTCCATGTTAGCGATCTCAGGGGAAATAAATAACTCCGATAGCGCACCTCCAGAGGGGCGCTTTTGAACCATTTTTTTAAACAAAGGAGATAAACATCAGGAAGGCGGCTAAGAATGTAGGGTCTCATTTAGAAGATCCCGCCTTCAGGTAGCTGATTAGCTGTCGCGGATAGAAACCATATTAAACAGTAAGTTAGGAATTTATTATAGAATAAAATTGAACTTTGGAGGTGCTTTGCACTATACCGTCAGTGCACCTGGGGCGTCTCTGGTCGTATTGAACCTGCTACTTTAACTTCCAACCTCTCCCGCAAGCCTGGCAATTTCACTTATTAAATTTGCAGACCTTTGATACCCGATCCCTGCCTGTTTTTATGATGGGAAGAACCTCATCAACAAAACCATGCCTCTGCGCCTCCAACAGAACAACCACCATGTCACCAACGGGTAAATCTCTACGTTTCGCACTGCTCGACCTTTCCACTCGATCAATGAATAGAAACCAGCAGTCCACTTCCTCAGCCAGCACAATCGCCGCTACTTCACCAAGGCCGAGTATGAGAACAAGCTTTTATGAAGACGAAGCAGTGCTGAAGGTATCGGAATCAGTTGGTGGAAAAAGACTTGCTACTTTTCGTCTTGCACACCAACATGGAGCACAGCCAGATTGCCTTGTACATCTAAGAAAACCAATAGCCTTTAAATTTTATTAAACGTACGATTTTTCTTAGAATAGGCATGTCAGAAACTCAAAATACCTGCCATTTTACGGACAAAGTGAATTGTGATGGCTATATCAATAAGAATCATAGGTTTTGGATCGATCTTTAAGTTTGTATTCCACTTTCTGGGTAACCTATCAGCCCTATCAGTCTTCCTGTTCACACAGCACGCCGTTAGTGGTGAGATTCTTAAAGCCGAATTGGTGAACAAGGATAATAAGTTCCATGAAATGCACGAGCCAGAGGTAAATGTCAGTGGTAACGTGATCGTGGGCGTGATGTCTACCTCGATGTTTGGTGCGCTAACCGAAAATACGATTGGAATCCAATCATCAATAACTGGTAATAAAAAGATATGTCTGAAAGTCACATCACGTGATGGCACCTACATGTCACAGAATGAGTACTCAGTCGATGTGACGGCACCAACTATTATCTATCTGCCCTATGAGTCAAACATGAGGGATATAGTCAACAGTTATGCTGAGACTCCTGGAGCCATTGCAGTTTCTGCTACAAACGGAGATTGTGACCACTCCGCGACAGCAGATTTTTATCTGCCGGCAAAACTTGATCAGAAAAACGCCACACTCAAAACTGACAACCTGTCTATCTACATTAACGGCTTTGATGCCACTGACGTTTTCTATCACATTGCCGGAACTGACCCGGATATTACATACGATTGTCACTACATCGAGGAAGGCCGCCATACTGCCTACAATTTCAGCTGTGAGATAGCAGGTGAACTTCTAGCTGAATCATCGCTACGTGATATACAAATCTTACGCGAGGTCTATGGTCGTGAACTAAAACCGGTCACGATTCGGCTACTATCCACACGCTGAGGTTCTTCAGGGAAGCATTACTACGTGGGAAATGACAATGTAACCAAATCAACCGAGGGGGCTGATCATAAGCAGCCGGAATCAGCAAATAATCAAGCTGCTCGATTTCTATCCGCATTTTTTCCGGACTGGTTATTATGCCAAAGGACAATAGGCATAATTCTGTTCACCGCCACTTGTAGCATGGTATCGATCGTTCTCTATACTGCAATCAAACCCCACCAGTGGATATTCAGCATAGAGGCACAATCCAGAATTATTGAACTGGCCACACCAAAAAACAAGGAAACTAAGTGGCGCATAAATAACGCCATTCTCTGCCTACGAACCAACCTGAAATTGCCCATTGAAAAATTCACCCCGATAAAACCTGGCCATTCCCATTGTGGTGGTAGGCGATGGTCCGGTTATCACATACTAGACCCAGAACAGACACTGGTCTTGATGGGTAACATCAATGCAGTTCTGGAACTGCGAGGAAACAAGTCACTATATATCGCGCTACGCATGCACCGACCAAGCGACGATAATAGAGCGGCTGCAACAGGAGTGAGTGAGGAGAATCGATTAACGCCTGGTGTAAAACTGTCATTTACCGATGGAAGCCAGGATATTCACCTCGACAAGGATGGCAAACTGCGTGTCAACATCGTTTTCCCGGTAGCAAACAGCGGAGCTATCTCTGAACGTATATTTCCCTTCACAGCTGAAACCACGATTGGCCGTGATGTGAACTGGACCGGAAGCAGTTTACTCACCGCAGGTGATATCGGTGTGTACACGGCAGACAACTCGCCCGACAAGCGAAAACTCGTGGATGAGGCAAAATTATTATTAGGTGACCAACTCCGCTTGCATCCTCTGCGCCAAGATAACAGGATTGTCTATCCCAAGGGTTTTATCAGGCTTGAACCAGGAAAAGACTATTTCGACGTAATTGCGTTTGGTGCTGCCGACCATGTGCTTATCGAGCGTTTTGGCGATAATGGCTATGACATCAGGCCCGGCCTGTTTTTAATGTTGATAAACGACCAAGGTCTGATCCTGGCTACATCGGTATTTGTCGTCTTGGTCAGCCTGATTACCGGCATTGCCGGAGTATGGGGTAAAAGGAGAGGCTCATGAGCAACAGAATAAGGCTTGCTCTTCTCATATTGCTGATATCTACGATTACTGGGAAACCAGGCCTGTCAATCGCTCAACAGGCCTTAGTACGTTCCTATGAGAATCCATCGTTGTCTATTGGTCAGGCATATCTGACCCGCTATGGTGATGACTGCATCGCCCTATTACCTTGGCATGTAGCCGCTGAATCAAAGATCCCTGCATTCCTCTCTGAAGGGAACGCGCAGCTAGGAGATGCGGAACAAGTCAGCGACATCGGCAACGATATTGCTGTTGCGCAAGTCACGGGGAACATCACCAGAGACTGTGGAATCAGCATGTCGACCATCAGTCGCGCCATTGATGCGCTGTTGCGTAGCCAAGGCTTGGCAAGCTTACGCTCGGTTAACAGTGATGGCACTCTCGCTAATATGTCGGTAACAGTTGTTGATAATGATGGTGAAAAGTACCTTCGTGTACGCCCAACCAACGACAAAATTCAGATCCGCAAGGGGCACAGTGGCAGCCTACTCATATTGGCAGGCAGACCGGTAGGCATGCTGCTTTCGGTGAATGCACGTCACGGTGTCGGCAAGGTGCTGCGATTCGACAAACTACTGGCGCACGTCGAAAACCACATGGCCAACCGTGTTCAGGCAGGGTCGAACGGAGCCGATAAATCCACTACAAAAAAGGCCAGCCTGGATCTGGCGGCTGCATCCCAAGGCGGCAGTGTCATCGGCTGGAATTCCCTGCCCATGGATGCGGATCACCGGCCTGCAAACCTGATCGCCAATGAGTCGGCACCCCCTTGGCGCGCAAACGTCGATCACTGGCCGGTAGAAATCGAATTGGATTTGGCCGGCGACAAAGTAATTATTTCACGGATCGAACTGGATGGAAGGGATATTCCAACCGCCGATGAACTGCCTGGACGTGTTACAATATTCGTCAATGTCAGCAGCAGCGAACGACGCTGGCGATCTTTGCTGAGTCGTATAGCTGAGTTTGATTCAAAAGGCATCGCCATCTTTCCGCTAGCCCCAACCTGGGCACGCCAGGTAAAAATCTCAATCGGCAGTAGTCGCGGTGCGCCCAATACCACCAGCCTGCGTCGGATACATATCCGTCATCCCTGATCAGCGGATCTTCCCCGTTGTAAAAAACTTGAGTATCTTCTTGCCCGATCGACTCATGAAATTACCACTCACGGCATTGTCATCCTTGAGTTGCAGTGTTCCATTGCCATATCGAGTCGTATAAGTCAGATGGGTCCCAATCACCTCGCCTGAAAAATACTTTGCTTTGACCGTTCCTGCCTTCACGTCTTTCTTGTCGAATGAAAGTATATGCTGATCCCCTTTCATGTCCAGGTGCGCTTGGGTTGCTTTCCGAATTCCCTCGGAAGCATCCTTGTCTACAACCAGCGTCAGGTGCAGACGCTCGAGGTCCATGATTGCCGCCTTGAAGGCTGCTGCCTGCAATAAATTATCGGCACTTGCCAATCCCGCTTCCACGGCAATTTCATGCATGACACTATCGTCACTACTGATCATTAGATCAAAGGCTGCGAGACGTACATTCTGGTCTGGTTCCTCATTAATGATTTTTTTTAGCTTCTCTATCTCGCTGGCCCTGGCGCGTGCCTTCTCAAGCAACTGATCGGCAGAATCCTGCGCAAATCCCATACCTGCCATGCTCAAAACAAGTATCACTGGAATATATAGAATCATAAATCGTTTGATAATCATGCCGCTTCTCCCTGTGAATGGCGTAGTATAAATTATCACCTGAATACCGATACTGAGCCAGCTTTTCTCAAGAACGGGTTCTCCACCCAGCCCTTCTGAAAGATCTGCTGGAGTTAACCGCCTATTATTCTCTTCATGCTCCAGTCTCATCCACAACAGGAAAGGTCTCGTCAAGAGGTTCCAACGTAGCAAGCAATGTAAGCAGCTTGCTTTTCCTGACTGGCTCAGCATCAGTCCCCATAATTCGACCACCTGTTGGAAGATGGAAAGGTATTTTTGAAAAGAAGTTTGTGACTTATACTCGACCCAATCAAAATCGGAAATTGTCCGATTAGATTTCGACTACCACAGATTAGTAATGCTACAAAACGGAACCTGACCCTTTACGCTTATTGAGCCTTTGCGCTTATGAATTATGACCATGCAAGCATGTGGTATCAGTCATTTAAGCGGCTACTGAGTAGGCAAATAAACCGCTAGATTGCATATATTAATCCGGCCATATAACACTTCCTTCAGGTCTTTGATTTATGATCATTCACTATTCCACTCACCGTTGAATAATGTAACCCGAAGTGATCACCAATCGCTTTCAAGGTATATCCTCCACTTTGATAGGCCTGCTTGATTGCCGCATTCCGGTCTTGACTGATACGCTGGTAATAATCCAGCGCTTTGGGGGCAGGACGTCTTTGAGATGATGGAATTTCACTGAGTTCTTTGTCACCATCCATGTAAATCTGAACTCGTTCGATAAACTTATCGCTTCCAAGATAGACTTGGTTTCGCAACAAAGCCCAGGGCGAAGGCTGTCCCTTTCCCTCACGAAT
>CAWCOA010000024.1:0-409330 GCA_963797085.1 uncultured Gammaproteobacteria bacterium | reverse complement strand
TCTATAGTCCGAAAATGTCTCGAGACTTACAGTTCTATTTAAACTGCCTCCACTTTCTACTGCATCTGCACCTAACCAGCTAGAATCCTCAGGATGTTGAAAAGACCCACTGGAAAACTCATCGACATCCGCCTGGATTGCCTCAATGTACCCTTGTTGTACAGCGGAAACAGAAAGACTGCACAAAAGACAACTGAAAAAAACAATCTTGTTAATTACATTACGCTTGATAGGAAAATCGTCCACAATAGATCTCCTTTAGTAGTTCTTTAAAAAATAATGTATCACAGGGTCTTTTCTAATCTCTGCATTGATACAAAACTAAAATACCATTGTGTGTTGTCGCATTTTGTGCCTATTTCTTACCCAATAACGACAAACTCATGCAATGCCAAACAGAAGGTGTCACTTATCAGTAACAGTACCTCCCCAGGGACAGACCACAATTATCGTTGGTCCGAAGATCAAGGGCTGTTGTTACTTAACCCGTTTAAAAAATCAATCTTGCCTTAGATATCGCAATGGCCATGCCAACAGATTTTGAAGTAATCAATACAGCGTCGAAATAAAATTATATTCATAATAAAAACAAATAGTTAGTAATATCATGGCCAGTTTTCGCGAAGCCGTGGCAGCAGAAGTTGGTCTAATTGATATAAAAGAAAACGGTGATTTTTTCATTTTTTCCGGTAGATATGCCGAAAAAGTGGGAGATGATATGAAATAATGGTGTATCAGCTAAAAAAATAGCCAGGACTAAAAGGGGCATATATAGACACGTCTGATATATCAAGCACCAAATAATCATTTGAACTTCACAACATCAGTATTCAATAACTTAGAATCAAAGGGGCCTGGTTCGAATGTATTTATAACATGAGCCACTTAAGCCACATTTCTGTCACTGGATGGAAAATTATCAGCACAGAACAAAGATCTTTCTTACACCCATCAGTTTAATATCGAATGACCGCTATGTCGGCGCTACAGCATATTACGGTCACAGGATGCTAGAATTCTTACAACTACTAGCTTGAAATAAGTGCAATCGGCCTAAGGCAGACCCCGCGTCCTTTGGCCGTCCCGTCGTTTTGGTGATATAAGGATCTAATGAACAACATCGTCTATATCGCGACAAGTCTGGACGGCTACATTTCTGCGCCAGATGGCAGTTTGGAGTAGTTGAGTTCCATTCCAAATCCTGAAGATGATGACCTTGGGTTCTCTGATTTCATGGAGAGAGTGGATGCCGTCGTCATGGGGCGCATCTCATCTGAAACTGTCCTTGGTTTTGGATCTGGATGGCGTTACCCGATTCCGAGTATTGTGCTCAGCTCGACAATGAACTCGATTCCCAATGACTTCGTAAAACATGTTCAATTCGCCAGTGGCTCACCACGTGAGATCGTGCAGCTTGCGAAAGATCAAGGCTTCGAGAATCTGTACATCGATGGCAGAGGACCTGATAGACGAACTCATTATCACTGAGATACCGCTATTGCTCGGTGGTGGGGGTCGACTGTTCGGACAGCGTGAAGAACAACTTCCGTTCGAGTTCATCGATACAGAGGTTTTGCTTAGGCAGCTCTTGAAGAAGCATTATCAAAGGAAACACAATTTTGGGCACCCTGCCACTTAATGACAGCTTTCTTGAATTAATGATAGGTGTGGATTGTTTGGGATCAATGGCCGCTCTGTCGGCACATAAGTCATTTTAAGCATCTCTGTGTGCCCTCCCCCCTGATTAAACGGCGAATGACTCCTTGGTGCGTACTGCAGTCACCTGATAGCCAGATGAACACAAGCTCCTCCTACCTGCCCCATCAATGACCGCTTTCTCGGTTTAAGGAGAGATGTTAATTGTTTGAAATCAATGGCAGCTTTCTGGTTTTCCCTGCGACCGGCCCCGACCCAAAGCTGAGATCTAGGAAAACATGAATTCAATCGAATTGTTTAGTGACCAAACAACAGCGTTAAACAATAGACTAATAAATCGAGGATAGTAAAACCAGAAGGCACCTATGGATGATATGCGATGTTGCTGGTGCCAGTGGTCGTCAGAGCACTCAGGTATTACAACTACCATGCTTCCGGCTCAACCATGCATGCTCTTGAAATCCGCGTAGTCCGCGGTGGCCAGATCGGCGTACGCTACAGAGAATCTGGCGATTGCCCGATCGAACACATCATCCTCTCCCAAGTAGCCGGCAATAGCTGACGCACTACCCGTTCGGCAGTGGCCATGAGCCAGCGTCCAACCACAGCTGACTGCATACTTCCGGAGTTGCTTTGGCGTCAAAGATCGGATATCTGCAGAACCCTTCATATCCCACATCTGCCGGACGTAGTAATCGCGTCCAGCCTTTTCTTCACGGGTCCAGCCAAGAAGGATATCGCTCGCTGCCTGCATTAGTCTCTGGCCCTCTACCACGCGTTGTCCGGAGTGGCTATAGCGACTCGGTGAGAGGTGAGTCTCCAGAACAGATGAGGATGCTTCCTTGATCTGGAGAAACAAGGGATCTTCCTTGCCGCGTCCCTCAAGCAGCACTATATAGCACCGGGTCCCGACACTCCCGACTCCGACGACCTTGAGCGCGAAATCGACGACGCGATAGCGACGGATAAGTGCCATCCGGTCATCCGGTAGCGACTCCTGATAGCAGTGCAAGAGATCGATGAAGGTCTGATGCAGATCATCGGGATGCTACTTCATGGGCCAGTTCTCTGAAGGGTATGATATTTGGAGGCTCCGACTTGATGCGATAGCTACCGTCCACCTCGATAGCCAGTTTTCGCAGCGCTTGCAGGCAGTTCTTGCTCCGGGCCTCGTCCAGCAACTTTCCCG
The DNA here is from genome assembly GCA_963797085.1 of uncultured Gammaproteobacteria bacterium. Taxonomy (GTDB): domain Bacteria; phylum Pseudomonadota; class Gammaproteobacteria; order Chromatiales; family Chromatiaceae; genus JASJBU01. Next base: position 406,485 of record CAWCOA010000024.1, on the reverse strand, counting down.
ATCGCTTCGTGCTTTTCGAATCCTTGAGATCTGCCCCTAGCTGTTCTTGCACCGCAGCGGCGCTAACCTTGGCGTACCATGCTTCGATATACCGGGAGCGGGAGAACCGAGTGACCGTCTTCCGGTAGGCCGCAGCCGCAGCCATCGCCGCCTTCTTGTTGTCCCGTTCTTTGAAACCCAGGTCCCTGCCAGCCAGAACGAAGCTTGCCGCAAGTCGCTTTACATCCCATTCGAAGGGACCGGGTAGCGTCTCGTCGAAGTCGTTGATATCGAAGATCAGGTTTCGCTCTGGTGTACCGTACAGTCCAAAGTTGGAGAGGTGGCCGTCGCCACAAAGCTGTACCACAATCCCGGTATCGGAGATGGCGGCAAGGTCGGCGGCCTGCACAACGGCCGAGCCCCGGTAGAAGGCGAACACTGACTCTCCCATGCGTTGGTGGCGCACCGGTAGCAGGTAAGGGAGCCGCGTGTCCTCCTGTGCTGTAATTAGCCTAATGGGGTCGCGATTTGCTGTCTCGCCGAGCTCAGCATGGCCCTGCAGAGGAAAGATTTCACGAAGTGACTGTCCCCACTCGAATCGGTCAGAGGCTGTAACTAGCTGCATTTTGCTCAACATTGCTTCATGACTCTCCGTCTTCATAGCATTACCCTACAATGGTAGTGCAACTGAGGGCAACCCAGGATGAACAGAAATCCACTGACCAGAAAAGTCTGCCAGGGCCGACAGAACCGATGTTATGTGTACGATCAGATCGCGACAACACTATTTTATCAGTCTAATGATTTACAGAACCAATACTCTTTCAATCTACTTTCATCAAATCCCTGAGGCACAAGATCATGTGCCTCTTCATTGTATAAACATGACCTGACCTTCTCTTCGTTGATGAGAGAATAGAGTTGCCCCTTGAAATCCATCTCGTTAATTATCATGGAGTTCTGGCCACATATATCTCTAACCTCTTCAAAAAGAAGATCATAATTCTCATGATCTAACATCAAAGATTCCAGAATGCTCTCGCGAATAAAATCCTCTCGATCTATTGCCATCGTAACCACCTAATGTGCCTTTTGGAGGACCTGGACGGAAATGATCATGGACAACTTTTCCGCTCTTGCTGATAATCGTATGTCTTGTGAAAACCTTATCACAGCTGCAAATATACTCTTGCTCAATATTGGTACCGCCTTTATACTTTTTCTGTTTTGTAGCGCTTTGAGGTATAGGAAGAAAAACTCTCCTACCAAGAGTACATTCTTTTGGATCTAGACCGGAAAAATGCGGAAGAGCTTCATCTGACGGAATAGCATTGCCATCATCAGTGCTGGAATTGGACATTCCTCATGCAGCAGTTCCAAGGGCTGCGCTTCTAGATATATATGAAACTAATGCACGGTCACCTATTCCTAGAGCAAGTCCAAGACCTGTACATATTCCCGCACACTCACCAGTTGGATCGGACCAATACTAAGGTGTAGCTTGCGACGCTGCTGCCAGCAGTGAGCTGGGTGAGGTTGCCGTTCTTATCATAATCATAATCACGGCTACCGAAGCTGGCGGCACTGGCAGTGTCCAGACGATTGAGGGCGTCGTAGCTGAACGTTGGGCTATCGGTGCCAGTATAGGCCAGCAGGTTACCGTTGGCATCGTAGTCGGTCGTGGTATTGATAGTTTCAGAATACGGTCCCGAGCTGCGCGCGCCGCTGCGGTAAGCTTCATCGACCGCTATCGATTGGCTATTGCCATTGCCGAACAACCCGGAAGACACGGGACCGAAGGGATGACAGATCACATTGCTGAGCAAGACTGTGGTCGTGCCATTGTGTATGTGCTCGACTCGCGTGACCTGTCCGGCGGTATTTTAACTGTAGATAACCTTCGAAGTATCTGGATAGGTAACTGCACTCAGCCAACCGGCCAAATCGTAAGCGTAGCTCACGCCTTGGTGGGCGGTGACGCCGCCAAAGGTGTCATAGATGTAACTCGCCGTCTCGCTGCGCGAAGTTATTGCGTGAGCACGGTCGGGTTAGATGAAGCCAAGGTAAGGCAGTATATCCGGCATCAGGAAGAGACGGAGCGTCGACAAGAAGAGTTTGATTTAGACGACTAACGTATACCGAGGCGGGTTCAAACGGCCCCTGTGGGCCTGCACCGCTAATCGGCCCCCTGGGGGCTACTTCATACCCCCCGCCATGCGGGTGTGGTACCTGATTGGATGTGTCTGGCCAGCCTTAAAATCACCCTGTAAAACTCAATTATATTATATCGCAATCGCAGCAGAAACGGCGTTGCCATTGCCAGATAACTCATAAAACCGACGCCATGATGTCTGCTTACTGACCCGAAAGTGGCCCGTGAGGCTGATCCGGCTTGAATATCGCTTGTAGCTAATCTCAGATATACCCATGCCGGTCACGAGTTCTATCCAAGCAACGGTGATGCAACAGCAGACCGGTCTGCCGGTGCGCTTGGAGTTCACCGAGGATCTGAACGCCGATGTAACCGGTGTCATTGCGGCGGTCCTGACGCTGTTGACCGGGGTAGCTTTCGATGGCGGCTTCAAAGGTCTCCGCGGGCGCTTCATGCGCCGCGATCTGCAGCGCTTCGGGCACGAACTGCCGCTGCAGTTACGCTTCACCCGGCTCGACACCGGCGCCGCAATCGATGCGGGAGCGGATAGAATCCGGGGTGTCGTCCGATCCGGAGCTACCCGGTCTGATGGTGCGCTGCATCAGCGGTACAGCTGATGAGACCGAACGCAATCTCTTTAATGAACTGTGGTAGCGTCGGGTCGTGAGTTCAGGGAAGCCACAATCCTAGCGACCCCTTCATGGATCGCTCAATAAACCAGAACCTGTGTAATCTTGTCAGGAATACTTATCTGCCCTACTCTTAGAGCCGATATATCGCACCTACACTCACTACTGTCCAGGAAGAGATAAAAATATGGCGACTGATAATCTCATCCAGCTGTTTACACAGTTTGGCCTGGCTGCCCTGCTCGGATTTCTGATCGGCCTGGAGCGGGAGATGCGAGCCCAGGCGACTGTTACCCTGGGCATACGCGACTTCGTGCTTTTCGCGGTGTTGGGGGCGGTGAGCGGCTACACAGCCGTTCAATACGACAACTCCTGGTTGATCTTGATCGGTTTTCTGGGATTTATGGGACTGCTGATCTCGAGCTACTGGGCGCAGCGCGACCATGGCCCCGGCATCACCACCGAAATGTCCGCGGTACTCACCTTCTTCATTGGCATCGTCATCATGCGCGGGGCCACCGAACTCGCCATCGCACTGACGATCCTGGCACTGGGAGTTCTCTTTCCCAAGGCTGCGATCAAGCGCTTCCGCTCCCGCATACAAGCCCATGAGATGCAGGCGGTACTGCTGTTCCTCACCATCACCTTCATCATCCTGCCGGTACTGCCCAGGCAGTCCCTGGATGTCTATCTGACAACAGCGGTGGGATCCGTGAAGTCCGTCGATCAAAAGAACCAGGGGATTGAAATCCAGCTGCTACCCGGGCAGAAGGTGAAGGCCGGCAGTGAGCTCTACCTGTTCGACCAGGGTTGGGAACTGAACGGCAGAGTAATGGTGCAGAAGGCTTATCGGGAGCAGGCCCGGGGTATTTACAAGGGCAGTGAAATCACAGAGATAGAGGCGGGTGATCAACTGCGCGCCAGTATGGGCGTCCCCTTCATCGATGTAATGCTCTCCGCGCTGGTGCCCCACAAGATATGGCTGATAGTGGTTCTGGTTTCTTTGATCAGCTTCGTTGGTTACGGGCTGATCAAGGTCATCGGCAGTGGCGCGGGAATCGGCCTCACCGGTTTGATCGGCGGGTTGGTGTCGAGTACCGTGACCACCCTGAGCTTCGCCCGGCGCAGTGTCGAAACCCCGAGTGCCAACCGGCTGTTTGCCATGGCCATCGTCATAGCCAGCTCGATCATGTTCCCCCGGCTCATTCTGGAAATTGCGGTAGTCAACCAGGAGTTGATGGAAAACATTGCCCTGCCGCTCGCTGTTATGGGCTTCACCGGGTTCTTCCTTGGCGGTATTCTCTATTGGCGTTCACGCCGTACGCAGGCGGATGCCCCCGCAGTCACCTTCGACAACCCTTTCAGCCTGAAGTCGGCACTGACCTTCGGACTGGTGTTCGCCACCATCCTGATGCTAACCCGCGTTGCCACCACCTACCTGGGCAACGCCTGGCTGCCCGCGGTAGCCATCGTCAGCGGCCTGACCGATGCCGATGCCATCGCCTTCTCCCTCAGCAGCCTGCAACGGGCCGGGTTGGTGCACATCGACTGGGCCAGCTTCAATCTGGTGCTAGGCGCCATTTCCAACACCTTCATGAAACTGTTCCTGGTGTTCGGACTCGGCCACCGGGAGCTATTCAAGCAGTTGTTGGCATCCTTCCTGGTGATCAGCATCGTAGGCATAGTGACCATGTTCTTTTACTACGACCTGTCCACTGCTTTAGCATCGTAAGATCGCATTTATCACCGACCTGACCCTGGTGAATTCTTATTCAAGCTGCGATTGGGAGCTGATAGAATCCTTTGCAATGCGTTTGTCAAAGGAAGACATTCAGCTTGATTGAAAATTTGGATATACCTTCGGAGATTTCAACTAGCCAAACGCCACTGTTGAAGGCCGGTACTGATCAAGGCGACTCCGAGGACTACCCCGAGCAGAATGGCGGAGCCTGCGCCTCCCAAAACGATTAGCAGCGCGCCAAGTACTGATGCTTGACCATAGCTCAATTTTGCGAAGCACGGGTGGGTTGACTAACCCCGATTCGCGCAGAGCCGCCAGGCCGGTGATGCCGCTGAGGATAAGACCACCTCCAAGAATGACAGCCACTATCCATAAGGCCAGTCCCGGCCAGATCAGAATAACTACACCGGCGATCACCTGTACCCAGGGGGCGAAAACGCTGACGGGGATTCCCTCCTTACGTGCGGCATTGACGTAGAGCAGTGCCACGATGCCGCTGGCCAGCATCACGCCACCGAGCATCATCACCGCAAAGGTTCCGAAAAAGTAAGGGAGAATGATCGCTGCTACGCCAAGCAGAATGCTAGTGACGGCACTGAATTTCGTAGAACTCACGGGTCGACTCCTCAAAAAATACGGAATTTATTCGTAAGCAGCTTACAGTAATTGAACCTGGGTCGTGAAATCACGTGCAATTCCCGATTCCCCCGTCTGGTGAACTCAAATTTGAATACGAATTGCCGTCCGGCAAATGCGATCGGAAAGATGGCTCAGTGTCGATGGCAAATAATTTGGTCGTTCGTTAACGATATGCGAGCACCAGAACGAATATCGATTCACTAATAAAAGCGCTATCACCTGCGGTTCAACATTGCACGCCAATGCCGCACTGCCAAGATGATCATGGTGAGCATTGTGAGCGGTATGACGAAGAGTCCCAAGACAGTGTAGTAATTGCTCAGGGCTGCATGCTGACTGGCCAGTAGAATGAGATAAGCCGTATAGAGCAATTAATAGGCGAGGAACAGACCACCTACCCACCGGACGATCATGTTGTCGGTAAAGAAGATCGGCAAACATGCGAAGGCGACTGCAGCCATGAAAGGCATGTCTACAGCCAGCAATTGGGGAGCGACCGTCAGCTCGGCTGATGCAATCGCTGCAGAGATACCCAGCACCCCGAGGATGTTGAACATGTTGCTACCGACCACGTTACCTACGGCAATGTCGCGATTACCACGGATCGCCGCCAGAAGCGATGTGGCCAGCTCCGGCAACGACGTACCCGCTGCGACTATGGTTAGGCCAATCAGCAGCTCGCTTATGCCCAAGTATTTAGCAAAATTCACCGCGGCCTCCACTAGCCAATTGGCACCGAGCACGAGGAGAACCAACCCACCCAAGACCAGGAGCATCTGCACACCAAGATGGCGATCCCATCGGCCATTTTCTGGCGTCTCTATAGAATCCACATCCTGGTGAATACAGCAGCGTTCTTACGGCGGCTCCACCTCGGATAGCTGTCGTTCAAGGCGTCAGTGATCGAATGACCACAATGGGTTTGATTTCCGTCTACCAAGTAAACTACATCGATGTCCGGTATGTGCGCTATGCGGTCCTAAATATCGAATGAACAAATTCCTCATTTTTCAAGTTCCAGAGATCGCGAGCAAGTTCCGCTCTAGGGTAGACCCTGCCTATTGAATCGGTTCCTTGAATGACAGCAATGTGCGTTAACCAGTCGATGTTGTCCTTTCCCGTAATCGTCCGCTCCTGGCCGACTGCAGTCTATTCTGATCATGACTGTAGATACTAACAATGAGTCAAGACATCCCATTTCTGAGGAATGTAATGATTGATAAGAACAAAGGGGGAATGCCGCCACTCACACTCCCTGGAGTAACGACTTTCAGCAGATAACCGTCACTTAGTCACAATGAATAAGGTCCTGTCTTTATCTGTGGGTTCTTTCAAGTAATAACGTTTTATTGAAATCGCCCAGAATGTAGACTCGACATTGACCAAGTGCCGCTTAAACCTCTGATAAAACTACTTGCAGGGCCGGAAGAAGCCGGTATCGTTCAGCACATCACTGCACTGCTTACTGGCGTAGGCGAAATCTCCTGGTGCGGCATAGCGGTCTTCCACCTCCATCTTGAGTAGTTGCCCGGCCACATTGCAGGCGTCCGAACTGACGCACTGGTTGGTTTCGCCACAGACCCGGCGCTGCAGATTTTCACAGGATGAAAGCGGCTCGCCTGCATTGCGTTTCCTGCAGACCTTGAAAAAGGTCTCGTCATGCATCGCTTCCATACATTGTTTGGAGCTTTCCGGCGTAACATTTGACCAGCTGTCGCGAACCTCCTCCTGCTCCAGGGTAAGCAGTTGCCTGGCGGGATCGCATGCCGGGTGGCCAGTACACTCATCACGCGGCCCACAAACCTTGCGCACCAGCAACACACAGGCTTCCTCTAGCTGTTTCGTCTCCTGCTCCTGCTGGATGTTGAGGATCGCCTGATCCTTGACCACGATGCCGTTGCGGACGATGATCACCGCACCATTATCCAGCTGATGCACGCCATCCCAAAGCTGACTCGTTTCCCCCTGCCAACCTCGCGTCACCTTGTTGGTGATGGGGTCGATGGCGATCTGGCTACCGTCCTGGAGTGCCCCCTGCCACGCCATTTCCTCGGCCTGGCAAGGGATTGCAATGAGTAACAACAAGACAAGAAGCGCCCGATAAAACAACATGGAATTACCTCTATCAACGATTAGTACTACTGATTCCTTTTCGTCAGAATATCACATATCGCCGGAGGGGAAAGTGTCAATTGGTTACCCGCGTAACCAGGTGTGTAAACGCTCCACCCAGTGCAACAGCTGCTGCGGCGCATGGGCCCTTTTCCAGACACCCGGCGGCATATTTATTCGCCTCGAACAGGGTTGGGTAGATATGAATGGTGCCGAGGATCTTATTGAGGCCGAATCCGTGTTTCATGGCGGCGGTGAACTCACCTATCAGCTCGCCGGCATTCTCGCCGACGATGGTGGCACCGATAACCTTATCCCTGCCGGGAACCGTCAGCACCTTCACCATGCCATGCGCCTCGCCTTCCGCAATCGCCCGGTCGAGTTCGGCAAGATCAAACTTTGTCACCTCATAGGCAATGCCCTGCTGCGCAGCCTCCTGTTCGCTCAGTCCAACCCTGGCCACCTCCGGATCGGTAAAGGTCGCAAAAGGGATGACAGAATAATCCACCTTGAATTTTCTAAAGCTGCCAAACAGTGAATTCACCGCCGCATACCAGGCCTGATGACCAGCGACATGGGTAAACTGATAGGGTCCGGCCACATCGCCACAGGCAAAGATGGTCGGGATACTGGTCTGCAGATACTCATTGGTCTGGATGGTACCATTGGCATTCAGCGACACATCCAACTCCTCCAAGCCAAAACCCTGGGTGTTGGCGCGACGCCCGACGGCAACCAGCACTTGATCAAAAGGCACCACTACCTGCTCGCCGTCCTTGTCACAGATCAGGCGCTTTTCTCCATGTTCTTCGCTGAACTCCATGGCACGATGACTCAGTAGCAGGTCGATGCCCTCCTCCCTGAAACGCTCCATGACCAGACTGGAGACATCCTCATCCTCCCGCCTCATCAGCCTCGGGCCTCTGACGACGATCGTGACCTGACTGCCAAATCGCGCAAAAGCCTGAGACAGCTCACAACCAATCGGGCCACCGCCCAAGACCAGCAAACGCGGTGGTAACTCGCGGATTTGCCAGATCGTGTCAGAGGTCAGATAGTCGATCTTGTCGAGACCGGGAATGGGCGGTGCAGAAGGTTGAGCACCGGTGGCGACAACGATGCCTCGTGTGGTCAGCTCTCGGCCATCGACCTTCACCGTGTAGGGCGAAGTAATGCGCGCCTCGGCTTCAATCACCTCAACCCCCAGTCCCGTATAGCGCTCCACCGAGTCGTGCGGCTCTACTTCTTTGATGACTCGTTGCACCCGTTCCATGACCTTAGAAAAATCATATTGCACGTCGATCTTATCGAAGCCCCACTCCTCCGCTCGGCGAGTCTGAGCCAGCAATCGGGATGAACGAATCAGTGCCTTGGAAGGCACACAGCCGGTATTGAGACAGTCGCCGCCCATCTTGTGTTTTTCGATCAAGGTGACCTTGGCCTTCACCGCTGCAGCAATCAACGATGCCACCAGACCGCCTGAACCGGCACCGATCACTATCAGGTTACGGTCAAACTGGTCCGGACGTTTCCAGGCCCGCAAGGCCTGGCGGCGCTTGATGATGCCGACGATCCATTTCGCAATGAGCGGAAATATGCCCAACAGGACAAATGAGCCCAGCAGGGCTGGCGAGAGAATGCCGGCAGCGGAGTCAAGCTGCGCCAACTGGGTACCCGCATTCACATAGACCAGAGTGCCTGCCAGCATGCCGACCTGGCTCACCCAGTAAAAGGTGAACGTTTTAATGGGCGTCAGGCCCATCACCAGATTGATGATAAAGAAAGGAAAAATTGGTACCAGCCGCAGGGTAAAGAGATAGAAGGCGCCATCCTTCTCTATTCCCTGATTGATCGACTTCAGGCGCTCACCGTAGCGGTCCTGAACAAAATCACGCAGCATGAAGCGGGCGATCATAAAGGCCAGGGTGGCGCCGATGGTGGAAGCGAAGGAGACCAGCACCAGCCCCCAAGCCAACCCGAAAACCGCACCTATCCCCAGTGTCATGATCGCTGCACCCGGCAACGAGAGCGCGGTGACGAGTACATAAACCACAAAAAACAGCACTGTCGCCAGTAACGGCTCCGCCTGCCGCCAGCTAATCAATTGATCACGCTGCGACTTGAGATATTCAAAGGTCAGAAAGCGGCCCAGGTCGAAATAGAAAAAGGCTGCGACAAACAACACGAGAATAATCAGCAGTAACCATTTACGTTGGTTCATGAGGTGTAATCCTTATTCTGATAGCTTTTTGAAACTCATTGCCTCTACGAGGCCCGGCTCTGTGCAGATTCAATGAACCGATAGTAGCGGATACGCACGAGGATGTGGGCTTTGCTGATCCGGATGATCCGCCTACCCGTAAATCATCAGCAGGTATAAACCCAGATTATAGAAGCAGTGGAGCAGAATGGACGGCTGAATGGAATGGTAACGGTCACGCAACTCGCCAAAGATCAGTGAGGGTGCAAACACCAACAAGGCCCAGAGCGGAGTGTGGGACAGCAGGTGGAACGCAGCGAACAGGCTGCTGGTCAGGAGATTGGCAAGCGTCAGGCCAAGATATCTGTTACGGGTCTGAGTAAAGTGCAGCATCCATGACTGCAGCGCACCGCGAAAAGTCACTTCTTCCAGAATCGGATAGACCAGCCCGAGCATGATCAGCTTCTGCAAGTCAGGCGTTATGGCCTGTTGCTGATCCGGCATCCAATCCATCAGCCAGATCGACACCCACACCAGCGGACCCGCCAGCAGGGCCAGCAGAAAAACCCTGTCCCGCAGAAGCCTGAGGAGCAGTCCCGGAACTCCATCGGTCCGTTGTTTCGTTGGCCAGTCGCCATCCTTAGCATTCATAGGGGAACTGACACCATCAGCGATGGATTATTCCCAGTGCAGCTCTACCCGCCGATTTTCAGCCCGTCCTGCATCTGTTGTGTTGTCAGCAATGGGCTGTGACTCCCCCCTGCCAACTGCAGAGAGTATTGCCCCACCCACACCTTGGCTGACCAGATAGTCTTGTACTGCTTCAGCCCGTTTTTTCGACAGCTTCTGATTATAGGCAGCAGGGCCTGCAGCATCCGTATGACCCACGACCTGAATCCGCCGTTGCATCTTCTGGGAGATCAACTGACTGGCCAGGTTATCCAGAATCATCTTGGAATCGGCCGTGAGAAGATTACTGTCATGTTCAAAAACGACGTCCTGCAGGATCAGGGTCGAAGCGCAGCCGTTCTGCTCCACCTTGGCTCCGGCAAGGGTTTCTGGACAGTCATCCTGGTCATCCTGCACGCCATCGGCATCACTATCTGAAAAAGTGATCGCTGCTATCTGGGTTTCAACCGGTGGCTGTTCCTCCACCTTGGGTTCAACATCATCAGCCGGTTTTTCCACTGCTGGCTTGGATCCACCGAAACGCTTGAGCAGGTTGATGGAAAAAAACTGCGAGTCACTGTCGAATAGATCAAGATCGGCGCGCAGCATCAAGCCGTTATCTAAGCCATAGCCCGCCCCCAGGCCGAACATCAGATGAGTATCGTTGACCCGCTCGTAGTTGAGGTCCGATTCATTATTCATATAGCCGAAGCCAACCTTGGCGAAGGCCTCCAGGCCTCGGTGAGGCAACCCTTGCTGGTAGAAGTGGTAGAGACCGGAAACACCCAGGTCCTGATATTCCACTTTACCCCAGGGAGACATTTCCGCCTCACCCAGATCGGCATAGTAGCCCTCCACGGAGATCTTTTCTGACCAGTCATAGCCCAGGGTAAGTTTGTACCCACCACTGGAGTCATCCTCAACCTCGTAGATGGTACCGTTACTATCCGGATTCAGACGGGAGATCCCCAGGCCCACTCCGCCATACCATTGGGACTCCCACCCCTCTTCTGCTGCTGACAGGCTGGGATGAACCAGGGCGAGCGTGGTCAAGGCTGCATAAAGGCTGTTGACTGATTTTTTCATAATGCATTCTCACTAGTTAGAGTCCATATACACCCCTCCCTGGGCTGTTTATGGAACGAAATCGAAAAATGCGCTTTTCCGATTCCTTCATTTTCAAAGGCTTATTGCCTTTGAAAATGCTGGCACGTCCCTGTGCCAGATTAGTTTCCGTCCTTTCTGGACGGAAACTCACTAAGGGCTGAACGACGCTGTCTAGCGAATCCCAGATAGAAGATGGAGATCAGGATCAACACCGGCAGCACAGGATCAACAGCGGTCAAGCGGCCAATCGTGCATCCGCCAACACCCTCCAGACCTGTCAACAGCGGCTCCATATCCTGATAGTCCGGCACCCCGTTACCATCCGAATCGGGCAGAGGCAGCGGATTGGCCTCCAGACCGTCATCGAGGCCATTGCCATTGAGGTCAGTGAAGCCATCCACCTGACCATCATCATCACTATCTGTGCCGCCCGCTTCCAGCAGATCAAAGATGTTGTCGCCGTCCGCATCCAGATCGCGATTATCGGTCAGGCCGTCACGATCCGTATCCGGTGGTGTCAGATATCCGCTACTAACCGGCACTCCTGAACCATCCACGGTCGGCGTACCGGTACCGGTAATGCCATCACCATCCGGATCGCTGCCGCCGGCTTCGGTGACATCCGGGATGCCATCGTTATCGGTATCCAGATCCAGCTGATCGCTGACACCATCCCTATCGAGATCACCCGCGGTCAGTCCAGCGCCTGCCGCCAGACCCTGGGAATTCACACTGGGTAGGCCGCTGCCGAGGATCCCATCCCCGTCCGGATCGCTGCCGCCGGCCTCGGTGACGTCCGGGATGCCGTCATTGTCACTATCCAGATCCCGGAAGTCGTAGACTCCGTCACTGTCCGTATCCCGCAGCACATAGGCGATCACGCCGCTGTCCGCACTGGTCTCCAGCAGATCCGCCAGACCGTTGCTGCCCACATCGATCGTGGCATCGATCTGTCCATCGTGATCCGCATCCAACGCAGTCAGGCTGCTCAGGCTGTCCGCCCCGGACTCGTCCAGGTCGTACAGGCCATCGTTGTCGCTGTCCAGGTCCAGGCTGTCTGGCACCCCATCAGCAATCGGTGTCAACTACGCCATCCCCTTCCAGGCTGTCCGGGATGCCATCGTTGTCATCGTCCAGGTCCAGAGCATCGGTGACCCCATCATTGTCTGTATCATCATTGTCCCGATAGTCTGGGATGCCGTCTCCGTCCGTATCCGGCAGGGGCAGCAGCGGGGTGACCTCCAGCAGGTCGTCATAGCCATTGCCGTCGGCATCGGTGAAACCATCCACCAAGCCGTCGGTGTCACTATCCGTGCCGCCAGCCTCCAGCAGGTCGGAGACACCGTCGCCATCCGCATCCAGATCCAGTGGGTCCACTGCGCCGTCGCCGTCCGTATCCACCGGGCTCAGGCCACCGCCGGTCGGCACGCCGTCGGCATCTACCGTCGGTGTACCGGCACCGAGTATGCCGTCCCCTTCCAGATCGCTGCCGCCCGCTTCAAGCACGTCCGGGATACCGTCGTTGTCGCTGTCCAGATCGCGTTGGTCCTGCACCCCATCGCCGTCGGTATCCACGGCTGTCAGCAAGCCGCCACCGGCGACTCCATTCGCATCCACCGTCTGCGGGGCGCTGCCCAACCGGCCGTCGCCGTCCGCATCGTCACCCTGGGCCTCGATGACGTCGTAGACGCCGTCGTTGTCACTGTCCAGGTCTCGGAAGTCTACGACCCCATCGCTGTCGCTGTCTGGGATCGGCAAGGGGTTGACCAGCAGATTGTCGTGCAGCCCGTCGCCGTTCAGGTCGGTGAAGCCGTCGATCCGGCCGTCGTCGTCGCTGTCCGTACCGCCCGCTTCGCGCAGGTCGGCCAGGCCATCACCATCGCTATCCAGGTCCAGCGGGTCATTGACCCCATCGCCATCGGTGTCCGGGGCGCTCAGGCCACCGCCGGCCGGGACGCCGTTGGCGTCCACCGTGGGGGTGCCAGTACCAAGCAAGCCATCACTGTCCAGGTCGCTGCCGCCCGCTTCGGTGACGTCCGGGATGCCGTCATTGTCACTGTCCAAATCCCGGAAGTCGTAGACTCCGTCACTGTCCGTATCCCGCAGCACATAGGCGATCACGCCGCTGTCCGCACTGGTCTCCAGCAGATCCGCCAGACCGTTGCTGCCAACACCGTTCGCGGCATCGATGCGGCCGTCTGTGTCCAGATCCAGGACCGCAGCAGCAGCGCCGGATTCAAGCAGGTCGTAGAGACCGTCGTTGTCGCTGTCCAGGTCCAGGCTGTCTGGCACCCCATCAGAATCGGTGTCAACTACGCCGTCCCCTTCCAGGCTGTCCGGGATGCCGTCGTTGTCATCGTCCAGATCCACAGTGTCGACGATGCCATCCGCATCGCTGTCGGTGTTGTCCAGATAGTCCGGTGTTCCGTCACCATCGTCGTCGGTAAGCAACAATGGCGTACCACCAGCACTGCTATCCAGACCATCATCCAGGCCGTTGCCATCAGTATCCGTGAAACCGTCCACCAGGCCATCGTCATCAATGTCGTTGCCACCCGCCTCGACCAGATCATTGATGCCATCACCATCAGCATCCAGATCAACCTGGTCCGCTGTGCCATCACCATCCGTATCCAAAGGCGTCAGACCACCATCGGTTGGAATGCCCTCACTATCTACCGTAGGCGAACCGCTGCCGATGATGCCATCACCATCTGGGTCAATTCCGCCGGCCTCGGTGACGTCCGGGATGCCGTCATTGTCACTATCCAGATCCCGGAAGTCGTAGACTCCGTCACTGTCCGTATCCCGCAGCACATAGGCGATCACGCCGCTGTCCGCACTGGTCTCCAGCAGATCCGCCAGACCGTTGCTGCCCACATCGATCGTGGCATCGATCTGTCCATCGTGATCCGCATCCAGTGCCGCCAGGCTGCTCAGGCTGTCCGCCCCGGACTCGTCCAGGTCGTACAGGCCATCGTTGTCGCTGTCCAGGTCCAGGCTGTCTGGCACCCCATCAGAATCGGTGTCAACTACGCCATCCCCTTCCAGGCTGTCCGGGATGCCATCGTTGTCATCGTCCAGGTCCAGAGCATCGGTGACCCCATCATTGTCTGTATCATCATTGTCCCGATAGTCTGGGATGCCGTCTCCGTCCGTATCCGGCAGGGGCAGCAGCGGGGTGACCTCCAGCAGGTCGTCATAGCCATTGCCGTCGGCATCGGTGAAACCATCCACCAAGCCGTCGGTGTCACTATCCGTGCCGCCAGCCTCCAGCAGGTCGGAGACACCGTCGCCATCCGCATCCAGATCCAGTGGGTCCACTGCGCCGTCGCCGTCCGTATCCACCGGGCTCAGGCCACCGCCGGTCGGCACGCCGTCGGCATCTACCGTCGGTGTACCGGCACCGAGTATGCCGTCCCCTTCCAGATCGCTGCCGCCCGCTTCAAGCACGTCCGGGATACCGTCGTTGTCGCTGTCCAGATCGCGTTGGTCCTGCACCCCATCGCCGTCGGTATCCACGGCTGTCAGCAAGCCGCCACCGGCGACTCCATTCGCATCCACCGTCTGCGGGGCGCTGCCCAACCGGCCGTCGCCGTCCGCATCGTCACCCTGGGCCTCGATGACGTCGTAGACGCCGTCGTTGTCACTGTCCAGGTCTCGGAAGTCTACGACCCCATCGCTGTCGCTGTCTGGGATCGGCAAGGGGTTGACCAGCAGATTGTCGTGCAGCCCGTCGCCGTTCAGGTCGGTGAAGCCGTCGATCCGGCCGTCGTCGTCGCTGTCCGTACCGCCCGCTTCGCGCAGGTCGGCCAGGCCATCACCATCGCTATCCAGGTCCAGCGGGTCATTGACCCCATCGCCATCGGTGTCCGGGGCGCTCAGGCCACCGCCGGCCGGGACGCCGTTGGCGTCCACCGTGGGGGTGCCAGTACCAAGCAAGCCATCACTGTCCAGGTCGCTGCCGCCCGCTTCGGTGACGTCCGGGATGCCGTCATTGTCACTGTCCAAATCCCGGAAGTCGTAGACTCCGTCACTGTCCGTATCCCGCAGCACATAGGTGATCATGCCGCTGTCCGCACTGGTCTCCAGCAGATCCGCCAGACCGTTGCTGCCAACACCGTTCGCGGCATCGATGCGGCCGTCTGTGTCCAGATCCAGGACCGCAGCAGCAGCGCCGGATTCAAGCAGGTCGTAGAGACCGTCGTTGTCGCTGTCCAGGTCCAGGCTGTCTGGCACCCCATCAGAATCGGTGTCAACTACGCCGTCCCCTTCCAGGCTGTCCGGGATGCCGTCGTTGTCGTCATCCAGATCGATTGGGTTGTTGATACCATCCCCATCGGGATCGTTGGGATTGATGATGATCAGCTCGTCAGTCGTGGAATCCGATGAGGTATTCCCGGATCCGTCAGAGGCTGTAGCAGTCACATCATAGGTCCCGGGTATCAGCTCATTGCCTGCCGGGATGGTCAGGTTCCAGTCGTCACCGCTGTTGCTCAGGTTTCCGTCGCCCAGGCTATAGGCGACGCTGTTCACCGAAACGCTAAAACCGCCTGCTGCATCGCTCGAATCAAAGGTGCCGCTGAGGGTCGGCGTGGTGTCTCCTGTGGTCAGACCATTCACCGTCGGGGTGGCAGGCGCCGTCGTATCATTGACCAGCAGTTCATTCGTAGTCGCATCCGCAGCAGAATTACCAGAACCATCATTGGCAGTCGCCACCACATCGTAGGTGGCCAGAGGCAGCTCGTTACCTGCCGGGATCGTCAGGCTCCAGTCGTTGCCGCTGTTACTCAGGTTGCCGTCACCCAGGCTGTAGGTGACGCTGTTGACGACGACGGTAAACCCACCTGCCGCATCACTCGAGTCGAAAGTACCGCTCAGGGTCGGAGTGGTGTCTTCCGTAGTCAGGTTATTGACCGTCGGCAAGGTCGGAGACGTGACGTCCTGCACTGTCAGTTCAGCAGTAGTAAGGTCCGAGGCTGAGTTCCCTACTCCATCAGTGGCGGTAGCCACCACGTTATAGGTCGCCAGTGATAGCTCGTTACCCGCCGGGATCGTCAGGCTCCAGTCGTTGCCGCTGTTACTCAGGTTGCCGTCACCGAGGCTGTAGGTGACGCTGTTGACGACGACGGTAAATCCACCTGCCGCATCGCTTGAATCAAAGGTGCCGCTGAGGGTTGGCGTAGTGTCCTCAGTGGTTTGGCTGTTCACAGTCGGTACGGTCGGCGGAGTCATGTCATTGATCACAAGTTCATTACTTGTCGAATCGGTGCTGCTGTTGCCGACCCCATCGATGGCAGTTGCAGTGACCTCATAGGTGCCAAGAGGCAATGCATTGCCTGCAGCTATCGCCAAACTCCAGGCGTCACCAAGATTGGTCAATTCTGAATCGGTGCCCAGGACATAGGTCACACCGTTGACGTTGACGCTGAAACCACCCGCCGCATCACTCGAATCAAAGCTGCCGGTGATAATCGGAGTGGTGTCCTCAGTGGTGAGGCTGTTGACCGTCGGCGCAGCCGGCGCTGTTAGATCCAGGACCACCGGCGTGGCATCATTTTCATCCGAATCCCCACCGTTCGAAGTGGATTCGGTGGGATCATCGTCACCGTCCGAGTCCGGGTCGGAACCTGCATCTGAACGATCCATTACCTGAGCGTAGCCGCCACTAACCTGTGAACTGGTCACCAGGGCCTGGCTATTGAAAGGTCCACTGGCGGCAGCAAAATCAACACGCACTGTATAAGTTAAGGTACGCTGGGTTCCCGCCGGTAGTGAGTCTGTACCCAGCAACAGGTCAGGTTGCGCCACGCCATCGAATGCAGTAGCTGGAGCACTGAAACCACCAAGATTGGGGACTCCTTGAATCGTGATTGAACTGACGCCCGGGAAGGCAATATCGAGTGGGTCCGATATCTGCACATTGATGGCATCCGTCGTCGTGCTGAAGTTTTCTACAACCATGGAGAAGCTAATGTCGAAGACCACACCGGCAGTGCCGACCCGCGCCATCTGGGTCACTTCCCTGGCCAGTCCCAGCGTGACGAAATTGCAATCGAATTGGGCGATGGGCGTAATCGAGTTGACAGCACCTGGATCGCCAGCCGTTCCGTTGTAGCTGCCACCCGAGTCACCTGTTCCCCCCGCACCAGCGGTAACATCGAAAGTTGCGGTGCCTGCACTGGTGTCAGACAACCAGACGACGCCACCGGAACCTCCACCACCGCCACCGTCCAGGGTTGTCAGGCTTGATCCCCCCATGCCGCCGGTTGCGGTAAACACGACACCATCTACCGTGGAGTTGTCAGTGTGGATCAGCACAGTACCACCGGCGCCGCCACCGCCACCGCCTTCAGAAGCAGCCGAACCACCAGCGTCACCATCCGCTGAGAGGGTTCCGCCAGCTGAGGCCGCAATGATCAGTGAACGGACAAACACCATCCCTCCGCCGGCCTGGCCGCTGCTGACCGTCAAATCGAGGCTGCCGATATCATCTCCATTACTGGAACCGCCGCCACCACCCATCACAAAACGGGCAGGCGTTGCGGCAAAGTGCTCGGGGTAGGATGCACCACCTATACCCTGGGAACCAGAACCACCGGTACCCCAGCCTCCCGCACCGCCACGGCCGGCATTACCACCGCCGCCGCCACCGGCATCTTCACCACTACCGTCGGTCAAGTCACCACCGCCACCTGAGCCGGCAATACCTGGTGCACCAAGTCCGCTATCCCTGGTCCAGGAGGTTCCCGCCGGACCACCACCATCGGTCCCTGCATAACCGGCAGGGCCCACCTCCTCTCCTCCTGTAGCCGGTTGTTCAGCCAGGAGTACGCGGCTGAAGAGACGCTCCGGCATGCCCGCCGTACCTTCACCCTTGAAGCCGAAGTTGCCAGACGGATCATCAGACCTCAGGGGGAAGAACTGACCTCCCCGGTAGCCTCGTCCATCCGCATTGAAGCTGCCGCCATCCACCGTCAGCGTATCGCGCACATTCACGGCGCTAATACCCCCCCAACGACCACTCCATCGATCTGAGACCACAGAGCCCGTTGCTGAAATAGACAACTGGGAGAATTGAGGTACCTTGACTAGCTGATAGCGACGAAAACCCATGGTCGCCGATGTTTGATTGGAGTTCGTATAGCTATTGATCAACCCATTACCAGCGCCTGTTCCTTCTATCGGTATGGCACCTGACGAGACAGGACCCGTGGCTATGACAAACTCATACTGACCCACAGTAAAATCCGTACTGTCGATGGATCCTGCCTGGTTCAATCCTCCAGACCCGTCTCCGTAGTCTCCAGAAGCCAGGTGGTTATCGCTGCTGTCGATCTCCGTTCCCATCATCTGCACAACCAACAACACATCACCTGCTGCAATGCTGGTGTCGATAGCCGTATGCAGATTGGTAGCCTGAGGGCCCAGTGTGGTATCGATTGGTATCGAGGTATCCCCGGCAGCAACGGCTGTAGTCAGGCTCGGGTCAGGCGCTGCATAGTAAACATTGACACGGGTCTCAGGCGTGGAGATCGTTACTATGCCATTCGTACCGGTGGAGCAGACAGGCACTGCCTGAGCAACACCTGTTAACTTCATCAGGAACAATAGTGAAAGCAGAGCAAGATACTTGTTTTTCATAGGTGATAAGCCTTAACTTTATTAGCTCAGCGTCCGTGCCAGATCATTTTTCTTGGTTCTTGGCTAATTCCATTCAATACCATTTGAATGTCTTTAACCGGCCAGCAAAGACAGTTTCAATTTCAACAAAGAAAACCGTTTTAAAGTGAGATAGAGGGGGTTACAAATGATTTGTATTTGTAAAAGTTAATTAACAATTCCCAGTCTTTTTCGTCCAATCTATTCATCATGAAATCCTTAGTTGTTGTTAGGTAGATGATCGGGAAAATCCTGTTAGCAAGCCAAGAAAAAGGACTCACCAAACATCAGGCCTGTTACAGAGATAGCATCTGTACTGTTCGATACAACTGCGGTAAAAACTGCATTATATTTTGTGAACTTGATCACCTAGCGTCATCGATCGCGAACACTTTAGGAATTATTGTCAACTTGTGTGTCTTGAAGGCCAAACCCTGATGGAGAGTAGGATTTTCACTTTCAACCCCGGATTCCATATACCCCAGTTTTTTAAAAGCACAAATATACTTACCGGCTTGAATTGCCAGCATCATTAATACGAGGACAAAGATATGTTCGTTCCTTGATATCAGGAACTATAAAGATAGGGTCAATGATAAACAGGCTTCAGCGCAGCAAAGAGCTGCGCTGAAGCTGTTCGAGAGATTACTCTGAGGAGTTTCTCAACTGCTTACGGGATTACTGTTTGGCATTCAGGCTGGCATGGGCTGCCGCCAGACGGGCTACCGGTACACGCGGACCTGAACAGGAGACATAGTTGAGCCCGGCCTTGTGACAAAAGGCAATAGAGGCTGGATGGCCGCCATGCTCACCGCAAATGCCCACACTCAAGTCAGGCTTTTTCTCACGCCCCCACTTCACGGCCAGTTCCATCAGCTTGCCGACACCCTTTTCGTCAAGCACTTCAAAGGGGTTGTCCTGCAGGATGTTGCGCTGGTTGTACAACGGCAGGAATTTGTTCTCGGCATCCTCACGGGAGAATGAGAAGGTAGCCTGGGTCAGGTCATTGGTGCCAAAGGAGAAGAACTCGGCCTCTTCCACCAGCGAATCCGCGCGCATGCAGGCACGTACCACCTCGATCATGGTGCCGAAGCGGAAATCGAGTTTCTGACCGGATTCCTCTTCCACACTCTGGCGGATCTCGTCGACCATTTTAGAGACGTACTTCAGCTCCTCGGCAGTGCAGACTTGCGGCACCATGATCTGCGGATGGACTTCCATATCCTTCGCCGCACACTCCGCAGCGGCTTCCAGAATGGCGCGGATCTGCATACTGTAGATCTCGGGGAAGGTAATGCCCAGGCGCACGCCACGATGTCCCAGCATCGGGTTGGTTTCAGTCAGTACCCGGACCATACGCAGCATGGTCTCCTTCTTCTCGATGGCCTGCTCCACCAGTTCCTCTTCCACCATGTGGCGCATGGTGTCGGCCTCTTTCTTGGCGGTTTCCGGGTCGTGCAGCAGCATCATGCTACTGGCCAGCACCGACATGCCACGCACCGTGTCACGCAGATGGTTGAGCTGCTCCAGGTCACTCACCAACTGCTGTTCAGAGGGCAGAAACTCATGAATCGGCGGATCGAGCAGGCGAATAGTCACAGGGCGCGGCGCCATCGCTTCGAAGATGCCCTTGAAATCGGCCCGCTGCATCGGCAGCAGTTTATCCAAAGCCACCTGACGCTGGTCTGCGTCTTCCGCTACGATCATCTCGATCACCACCGGCAGACGATCCACCGCGTTGAACATGCGCTCGGTGCGGCACAGTCCAATACCTCTGGCACCATACTTTAGCGCAGCTTGGGCATCAGTAGGGGTATCCGCATTAGCCATGACCCGCAGATAGGCCTCTTCGTCCGCCCAACGCAACAGCCGGTTCAACTCCTCAGTGAAGTCCGGCTCCACCATCGGCACCGCGCCCAAGTAAAAGTTACCACTACTGCCGTCGATGGTAATCATATCGCCTTCACGAATCACGATGCCGCCCACCACAGCCTCACGGCGCTGCACATCCACATGGATACCTTCAGCACCCGCCACGCAGGGTTTACCCATGCCACGCGCCACTACTGCTGCATGGGAGGTCTTGCCGCCACGACTGGTGAGTATGCCCTCTGCGGCAAAGAAGCCATGTATATCTTCCGGCTTGGTCTCCTCGCGCACCAGGATCACTTTCTGGCCCTGATCCTTGCCCATGATCTCGGCCCGATCCGCATCGAACACCGCCAGACCGCTGGCCGCTCCGGGAGATGCGGGGAGACCTTGCGCTATGGACTTCGCTTTGGAATTGGGATCCATGCGCGGATAGAGCATCTGCTCCAGATAGGCAGGTTCAATGCGCAACAGGGCCTGTTCCTTGGTGATCAGCTCTTCTTCCACCATCTCAACCGAGGTACGAACCATGGCGACAGCATTCATCTTACCGTTACGGGTCTGCAGGCAGTAGAGGGTGCCACGCTCGATGGTGAACTCGAAATCCTGCACCTCTTTGTAATGAGTCTCGAGGTTTTGCCTCAGCTCCTCGAGTTGCCGCGCCATCTCCGGCATCTCCTCGGTCATACGATCAATGGGCTTAGGTGTGCGAATACCCGCCACCACATCCTCGCCCTGAGCATTCACCAGGTATTCGCCATACAGCTTATTCTCACCAGTACCCGGGTTACGGGTAAATGCCACGCCGGTGGCTGAATCGTCGCCCCGGTTACCGAACACCATGGTACAGACATTCACCGCGGTACCGTTTGCCATTTCCGGAGTGATCTTAAATTCGCGACGGTAATCTACCGCACGCTTACCACTCCAAGAACCGAACACCGCCTTGATGGATATCTCCAGTTGTTCGTAAGGATCTTCAGGGAAAGGGCGACCCGTATAATCTTCGATAACCTTGAGGAAACGCTCGCTGATCTCTTTCAGGTCATCTCCGGACAGGCCCACATCAGCGGTGACATGGGCCTTCTGTTTTACCTCATCGAATTGTGCGTCGAAGAGTTCATCGGGAACATTCAGCGCCACCTTACCGAACAGCTGGATGAAGCGGCGAAAGGCATCGTAGCCAAAGCGGGCATCACCAGTCTGCTCGATGACCCCCTTCAGGGTATCAGCATTCAAGCCCAGGTTGAGGATGGTATCCATCATACCGGGCATGGACATGGCGGAACCGGAACGCACAGAGACCAGCAATGGGTTTTCAGCATTACCAAATCCCTTACCGGTAGCCTCTTCAACCTTTGCCATCTGAGCATGAACTTCGTCCATAACACCTTCAGGCAGGGTCTTTGCTTCTGTTGCAAGATATTCGAGACAGGCTTCAGTGGTAATCACAAATCCGGGGGGGACATTCAGCCCGAATTGCGTCATTTCGCAAAGGTTGGCTCCCTTGCCGCCTAACAGTTTTTTATTTTTTCCATCGCCTTCCTGAAATGAATATACGTGTCTCTTCTCTGTCATCTACCTTTTTTCCTTCACTTGGGGGCGGAGTTCTCTCCACCTTATTAACTTCGTGCGCGTATAATAGCGATTTTTTGTTGCCGAACAATGACTGATTCCATGGAAAAAACCTACGACCCTCACGCTATTGAACAACACTGGTACAAGACCTGGGAGGAAAAGGGTTACTTTGACGCCTTCCGACCAGGGTGATGGCAACTACTGCATCATGATCCCACCGCCCAATGTCACCGGCAGTCTGCATATGGGACATGGTTTCAACAACACGATCATGGATACCCTGATTCGCTTTCACCGCATGAAGGGTGACAAGACCCTCTGGCAGGCCGGCAGCGATCATGCCGGTATCGCCACTCAGATGGTGGTGGAACGCCAGTTGGAAGCGGAAGGCAAAACCCGTCACGATCTAGGCCGGGAAAGGTTCATCGAACGCATCTGGGACTGGCGCAGTGAATCGGGCGGTAACATCACCAACCAGTTGCGGCGTCTCGGTTCCTCACTGGACTGGGCCCATGAGCGTTTCACCATGGACGAGGGTCTCTCCGAGGCGGTAAAAGAGGTCTTCGTCCGTCTCTACGAAGAAGGGCTGATCTATCGTGGCAAGCGCCTGGTCAACTGGGATCCAAAACTGCATACCGCAGTCTCCGACCTGGAAGTGCTCAACGAGGAAGAGAGCGGTTATATGTGGCACATGCGCTATCCGCTTTCCAACGGCCAGGGTCAGCTGGTGGTCTCCACGACCCGTCCAGAGACTATGCTGGGTGACTGCGCAGTGGCGGTCAACCCCGAGGACGAACGCTACAAACACATGATCGGTGAACTGGTGGAATTGCCCCTGACCAACCGCCGCATTCCGATCATCGCCGACGAACATGCCGACCCGGAGTTCGGCACCGGCTGTGTAAAGATCACCCCGGCCCACGACTTCAACGACTATGCGGTATGGCAGCGTCACCGGGATGAACTCAATATCAGTGAGCAGATCCATGGCGGTCTGATCAACATCTTCACCATCGATGCGGTCCTTCGGGCCAACGAGGCCGATGAAGACGAACTGATACCGACCCAATATATCGGGCTGGACCGCTACGAGGCACGCAAGCGAATCGTAGCGGACTTGGAGGCCGCCGGTCTGCTGGATAAGATCGTCGACCACAAACTGATGGTGCCGCGCGGTGATCGTTCCGGTGCGGTCATCGAACCCTATCTCACCGACCAATGGTACGTGAAGGTCGAGCCCCTTGGCTAAACCCGCCATCGAAGCGGTGGAAAAGGGTGACATCCGCTTCGTACCGGATAACTGGAAGAACACCTATTACGAGTGGATGCACAACATCCAGGACTGGTGCATCAGTCGACAGATCTGGTGGGGCCATCGCATCCCTGCCTGGTATGACGATGAGGGCAATGTCTATGTGGGTCGCTCAGTGGAGGAAGTCAGAAGCAAGCACGATCTGCCTGCCGACTATCCCCTCAAGCAGGATGAGGATGTACTGGACACCTGGTTCAGTTCCGCCCTCTGGCCCTTCTCCACTCTTGGCTGGCCGGAAGAGACTGAGCGGCTGAAAGACTTCTACCCGACCAATGTGCTGGTCACCGGCTTCGACATCATCTTTTTCTGGGTCGCAAGGATGATCATGATGGGGCTCAAATTCATGGATGATGTCCCCTTCAAAGAGGTCTATGTACACGGACTGGTCAGCGATGGCGAAGGCCACAAAATGTCTAAATCCAAAGGGAATGTGCTTGACCCTATAGATCTGATCGACGGTATCGATCTGGAGACTCTGGTCGCCAAACGTACCAGTGGAATGATGCAACCCCATCTGGCGGAAAGGATCGAGAAGCAGACCCGAAAGAATTTCCCAGACGGTATTCCGGCTTATGGCACTGATGCACTGCGCTTCACCTTTGCGGCACTGGCAGCCACTGGACGTGACATCAAACTCGACCTGGGGCGTATCGAAGGCTACCGGAACTTCTGCAATAAGTTATGGAATGCCACCCGCTATGTGATGATGAATGTGGAGGGCGAAGATCTTGCCATCGGCACCCCACGCACCGGCCATTCGGAGCCCGTTGCAGAGATCGAACGCTCCCTCGCCGACCGCTGGATACTCTCACGCCTGCAGAAGACCAAGCAGGCCGTCAACGAGGCGATTCAGAACTATCGCTTCGATCGCGCCGCCCAGGCCATCTATGAGTTCACCTGGAACGAATACTGCGACTGGTATCTGGAACTTTCTAAACCGATCCTCAACAGCGACACAACCAGTGAGGCGGCAAAACGCGGTACACGACGTACCTTGATCCGGGTATTGGAAAACCTGCTGCGCCTGATCCACCCGATCATGCCCTTTATCACCGAGGAGATCTGGCAACGGGTGGCGCCAATCGCCGGTGTGAGCTGGAGAGACAATCATGCTTCAGCCCTTCCCCAGCATACGCGATGCTCTGGTCAACGAGGTGGCAGAGCATGAGATGGCCTGGGTGATGCAGTTCATCCTTGGCATCCGCAAGATCAAGGGCGAGATGAACATCGCTCCGGGCAAACCGGTACCGGTAATGCTTGCCAATTCCAATGAGACTGACCGTGAGCTGGGCCAGACTGCACCGCCCCTTCCTGGATTTTCTGGCCCGCACCGAATCCATAGAAGTACTATCGGCAGGGTGAGGAGGGTCCGGAATCCGCCACAGCCCTGATAGGCGAGATGAAGATCCTGATCCCATTAGCCGGTCTGATCGACAAGGATGCGGAGGGCCAGCGGCTGGAGAAAGAAATAGGGAAACTGTCAGGCGAAGTTGAACGTATCGGAAAAAAACTGGCCAACCCCAACTTCCTGGACAAAGCACCTGAAGTGGTAGTCAATAAAGAACGGGGCAAGCTGGATGATGCGCAAAAGGCGCTGGCGAACCTGCAGGCTCAGTTGGAGAAAATCAGGGCACTCTGAATAAGCCTATCGAGTGACGGATGCCCTGTTCGTGAGAACAGCATCCGTCACTCGCTGTTTTCTTCGCCCTTCAAGCTGGGCCAGGCCGCGCGGAGATAGAGCACCATCGACCAGAGGGTGAGTATCGCCGCGGCATAGAGCAACAGAAAGCCTATCGTATAAGTCGGCATCCAGAACAGTGGACGCTCGTAGATCAACAGCAGAATGGCGATCATCTGCACCGTGGTCTTGACCTTGCCCATCATCGAGACCGCTACCTGGGACCTGGCCCCAACTTCCGCCATCCATTCCCGCAGGGCCGATATAGTAATCTCCCGGCCAATGATTACGGCGGCAGGAATGGCCAGCGCCGGTGTCGGCTCGGACTGCACCAATAACAGCAACGCTACTGCGACCATCAGTTTGTCCGCCACCGGATCGAGAAAGGCGCCGAAGGGTGAGGTCTGTGACCAGCGTCTGGCCAGAAAACCATCGAGCCAATCAGTGATCGCGGCGAGTGCAAACACCAGCGCGCACCACACCCTGCGCCCATTCGAAAGGCAGATAGAATATCAACACAAAGACCGGGATCAGCACTATCCGTAGCAGGGTCAGAATATTCGGGATGTTCCACATAGTGCCTACATTTAACCCTCATCATGGAAGGCGTGATAGATCTGTTCAGCCAGTTTGATACTCACACCATCAACCCTGGCGATGTCCTCAACCCCGGCCCGGGAGAGTTCCTGCATGCCGCCAAACTGCTTCAACAGCAGCTGGCGACGTTTTGGCCCGATACCCGGAATCTCTTCCAGCACTGAGCGTTGACGACTGCGCGCCCGGCGTTTTCGATGCGCCATGATAGCAAAGCGGTGCGCCTCGTCCCGGATCTGCTGCACAAGATGCAGCGCCGGTGAGTCAGCAGGCAGTATAATCGGCGTCCCCCGGCCTAACAAGAAGAGCTGCTCCATGCCGGCTTTTCTGGCTGGCCCCTTTGCCACACCTACCAGTATCAATCCAGATATCCCCAGTTCCTGCAACACTCCGTTGACAGCGCTGAGCTGCCCCTTGCCGCCATCGATAAACAGGATATCGGGCAGTGCAACCTGGCCTTTCTTGATGCGCGTATACCTTCGCTGCAGGGCCTGCTGCATGGCGGCATAGTCATCGCCGGGGGTGATGCCTTCGATATTGAAACGTCGATAGTCCGATTTGAGCGCGCCCTGTGCATTGAAAACCACACAGGAAGCGACGGCCAGTTCACCTTGGGTATGACTGATATCGAAACACTCCATCCGCTCCGGCAGTTCCTGCAGATCCAGGGCCTGCTGCAGCGCCAGCAGGCGTCCTTCCATATCCATGCGTGAAGCGAGCTTCGCCTGCAGTGCCAGTTCGGCATTGCCAGCCGCCATCTGCAACCAGCGAGCCCGTTCCCCCCGGACCCGGCTGCTGATACGCACCCGATGCTTCGACTGCTGGGTGAACACCTCCTCCAACAGTTGCACATCCTTCAGTGGATGACTCAGGATCAACTCGGAGGGTACCGGCTTTTCCAGGTAATACTGGGAGAGGAAAGCCAATAGCACGTCTCTCTCGCCAACCCCGGCCGGCGCAGCCGGGAAAAACGCCTTGTTGCCGAGATTCCGCCCGGAGCGGATAAAAAAGACCTGCACACAAGCGCTGTTCCCTGAGTGGCAAGGGCGATAATATCCAGGTCACCTCCTTCTCCACTGACGTACTGTCGTTCCTGCACACGGCGCAGACTCTGAATCTGATCCCGATACAGCGCCGCCTTTTCAAACGCTAATGCCTGGGAGGCCTGTTCCATGCGCTGCACCAGATCATCGACTACCTGATTGGCTTTGCCCTGCAGAAAAAGCACCGCATGCTGTACATCCTCAGCATAGATCTCGGGTGTAACCAGATCCACGCAGGGTGCGGTGCAGCGTTTGATCTGATACTGCAGACAGGGACGGGAGCGGTTGCGGTAAAAACTCTCTTCACACTGGCGGACCGGAAACAGCTTCTGTAACAGCTGCAGGGTATCCCGGGTGGCTCCGGCGCTGGGATAGGGGCCAAAGTAACGGCCCTTGCCCTTGCGCGCCCCGCGCCGGAATGACAGCGCCGGAAAGCTCTGATCTGTAGAGAGATAGATATAGGGATAACTCTTATCATCCCTCAACAACACATTGTATTTCGGTTTCAGCGACTTGATCAGGTTGTTTTCCAGGATCAACGCCTCAGCCTCGGTATGGGTTACCGCCACCTCGATGGCTTCGACCTGGGCCACCATCAATTGGATGCGGCGATTCAGAGAGCGGCTGAAATAGCTGCTGACTCGCCGTTTCAGGTTCTTCGCCTTACCCACATAAAGCACCTTTTCCCCTCTGCCGATCATCCGGTAGACACCCGGGCGGGAGGTCAAGGTTTTGAGAAAAGGTTTGTGATCGAATGGCAACTCAGAGGACATGCCGGGGATTATATCCCCTCCAGCAGGGTCCGGGCACGGGCGAAAACAGCCTGAAACATCTCAGCCGTCAGGCGCTTTGTCTGGGTGTTGTAGCGACTGCAGTGATACGAATCGAGCAGCTTCAAGCGAGGATTCAGGACATGCTCACGTCCATGCCCAAAGGGAAATGACTTCTGACGCAATTCGAGGGCCTTGATAACGGCATTGTGAGCGATTGAACCGAGGGCCAGCAGCAGGCCGCCCTCAGGTATCTCGGTTATCTCCTGTCGCAGAAAACCAATACAGTTGTTGATTTCCGAGGCCTGCGGCTTGTTCTGCGGCGGCAGGCACTTCACCGCATTGGTGATACGACAATCCTCAAGCTGCAAGCCATCCTGCTTGGAAATGGCTTCGGGCTGATTACTGAAACCAAAACGGTAGAGTGTTTCATAGAGCAGAAGGCCTGCATGATCTCCGGTGAAGGGGCGCCCGGTGGCATTCGCACCATGCATGCCGGGGGCCAGACCGACGATCAGTAATCGAGCACGGGGGTCGCCAAACGGCGCTACTGGTCGGGCGTGGTATTCTGGATAGGCGACTTTTACCTGATCAAGAAAACCGGCCAACCGTTCACAGCGACGGCAATCGCCATCGAAGCGCATCAAGACTGCTCGTTATCACTAAGCAGCCCGTAGCGATAGGCAAGCCGTGTCAGATCCACATCATTGCGGATACCCAGCTTTTCCAGGATACGCTGCCGATAGGTACTTACTGTTTTAGGACTCAGATTTAGAGTATCCGAGATCTCCTGATTGCGCCGGCCTTCGAGAATCTGCAGCAACACCTGTGTTTCGCGGGATGAAAGGCTCTGAAACGGGTTTTCGCGCTTACCCTCCCACTCGGTGAGAGTGTGCTTTTGAGCAACCTCCGGCGAGACGAATCGCCGCCCCCTGAAGACCATACGCACCGCGTGTATCATCTCTTCGGCTGGACAGCCTTTGGTCAAAAATCCCTTGGCGCCCACATCGTTCAGGCGCGAGGGGAATGGATCATCATCCAACGCTGTCAGTGCGATAACGCTCATACCCGGATTGTATGCAAAATTCTGCGGGTTGCTTCGATGCCTCCAATACCGGGCATACTGACATCCATCAACACTACGTTCGGCGTGCTCTCTCTGGCCAGGGAAATGGCCTCTTCCCCGGTAGATGCCTCGGCAACAACCTCAATATCAGCCGCACGTTCGAGGATGCTTTTGACACCAGTCCTTACCAGCTCATGATCATCAACCAGGAGTACTCGAATCATACAATCCACTCGTACGGTCGCTTGGGATGACATTTGACATTCTTCTCAGCAGCCATGGGCCTTAAACCTGGTAATCTATCAAGTGGATAACAACGGATTCAACGGTTCGGTAAGTCGCAAGCATCAGTTCTGATGGACACCCTGAATTTAAGCTGTAAACCTGCCTTGTGCATCTGTCCAAGCACCCCCTCCCGATGAAAGTTAAGATAGACCCTTTACCGACAAGATATAGTGACTACCCCTAGCCGCAATTTTCCGATTCTACCTGTTCTTACCGAAATTGAGAAATAGGCTTAATCCAATATAAACATATACTTATCAAGCAGTTGGTATTTTTTCAGATGCCTCAACAGGTACAGTACGAAAACTACCGGTCTGATCAGTAGAAAAACTGTGGCCCTGCAAGACACAATACGCCAGCCACTTGGAAAGAAACAGATTAATTTTCCAACGCTGCTCAAGGGTGGGATTGGCTCCCCAACGCCTCAATGGCAGCGCCGATTGACTCAGATCCAACACATCAACCTGTCGAGAGTCATGATAGACCCTCAACTGCGCATCAGGATCAGGTGCATGTCCCGCTTCATGGGGAAAATAATAGGTCAGGTGTATCAGTGACGTATATGGCGTTTGTTCCTGAATCTCCAGATGCAGATCCAGTCCCTGCATCAATGCGGAAATCTGTCGACCCTGCAGTTTCGGCAGGTCCGGCGCCAGTCGCATTAGCAACCGGTAGTTATCATCACTCAGGTCCAACAATGCACCCACGGTGGGTCGGCCTGTCAACAGGCTCTTCAGGCTCCAGGGATAGTAAGGTGCTCTCATATATGGCCAACCAAATACTGGTGATTCTGGCAAGGGCTTGCGTGTTTACGTTCACCCACAGCTTACACTGACAATCCGGCAAGCTGAACAGATAACCAACATCACGGGAATAAATTCCATAAAAAAACCCCGGCAGGTTATCAACCTAGCGGGGTATCGTTACTGCTTCGAAGGGATCAGGCCTCCTGGCCGCCCTCTTTCTGCTCTGCTTCGATCTGCGCACGGACCTCATCCATGTTCAACTCACCGGCCTTTCCCACCAGATCGCGAAAGGCTGACTCCGGCAGGGCGCCCGGCTGAGAGAATATGATGATACTGTCCCGGAAAATCATCAAAGTCGGAATAGAACGGACCTGGAAGTGCATGGCCAGTTCCTGCTCCTCTTCGGTATTGACCTTGGCAAAGACAACATCAGGGTGATCCTCTGAAACTTTCTCATAGGTGGGAGCAAAAGAGCGGCAGGGGCCACACCAGGGTGCCCAGAAGTCGATGATGACGAAGGCATTGTTAGTGATGGTATCTTCGAAATTGTCTTTAGTCAGTTCTACGACAGCCACTTTGTCAGCCTCTCGGATTGATTAAAAAATTCTGTCAATTTTATCAGAATGTTCTAATAAATGCCTCTACTAATAAACGAAACAAGGCCGGGAAAACCCGGCCTTGTTAAATAGTTTCCGTCCAGAAAAGACGAAAACTAATCTGGCACAGGGACGTGCCAGCATTTTCAAAGGCAATAAGCCCTTGAAAATGAGGGAATCGGAAAATCGCATTTTTCGATTCCGTTCCAGAAACACCCCAGGGAGGAGTGTTTCTGGACTCTAACTAAATTAGGGATTTAACCGTCAGCCCAACCCGTTGAAAATCTGGTCCCGGATACCGTCCACGCTGCCGACACCGTTAATCTTCACATAGTTCATGGAACCGGCCTCGGCCTCCTTGGTATAGAAATAGATCAGCGGCTCGGTCTGGTCATGATAGACCTTGAGGCGGGCCTTGACGGTTTCTTCCTGGTCATCATCGCGCTGAATCAGATCCTCGCCGGTCACGTCATCCTTACCCTCCGTCTTGGGAGGATTGAAGGTGACATGGTAGGTACGGCCGGAGGCCAGATGCACCCGACGGCCCGACATACGCTTGATGATCTCCTCGTCCGGCACATCGATCTCCACCACTGCATCCACCGGCAACCCCGGCTTCCTTGAGGGCCTCGGCCTGAGGAATGGTGCGCGGGAAACCGTCAAACAGGTAACCGTTCTTGCAATCGGCCTCGGTGATGCGCTCCTTCACCATGCCCATAATGATGTCATCGGACACCAGACCACCCTCGTCCATGATCTTCTTGGCCGCCACACCCAGCTCGGAGCCAGACTTGACGTGGGCACGAAGCATATCCCCGGTGGAAATCTGGGGGATGGAATACTTCTCTTTGATGTAGTTTGCCTGTGTACCTTTACCGGCGCCGGGGCCGCCGAACAGAATCACGCGCATGATGGATCTCCATTTGGAATGTGTTTGGTGCGGCGGAGTATGCCACAGCCGGGAGAGATCAGCTATTCGAGGCTATGAATCGAGGGATATATGGACCTTATGGAGCAGCGCCAGCTGCCGGGCCACAAGCTTGCGCCAGCCCGGCAGCTGAACGTTCTATCAGGCTGAAAGATTGAGCATCAGGGTGTTGAGGCGCCGCACAAAGGATGCAGGATCGTCCAACTGTCCGCCTTCCGCAAGCTGGGCCTGGTCGAACAGGACTTTGGTCAGATCGCCAAAACGCTCTTCATCCCCCTCAGATTCGAGCCGCTCCACCAGGGGATGGGTCATGTTGATCTCCATGATCGGCTTGGATTGCGGCGCATCCTGGCCGACAGACTTCAACACTCTCGCCAGATTGGCGCTCATGTCATAGTCTTCAACCACCAGGCAGGCTGGGGAATCGGTCAAACGATGGCTGACACGCACCTCCTTCACCCCTTCACCAAGCACATCCTTGACCTTCTCGAGCAGGCCTTTATGTTCTTCTGCCTGTTTTTCCTTGGCTTCCTTCTCTTCGGTATCTTCCAGTTCACCCAGATCCAGCGCACCTTTGGCAACAGACTGGAGTGACTTGCCATCGAATTCCGTGAGACTGGAGACCAGCCACTCATCCACCCGGTCAGCCAGCAGCAGCACTTCGAGTCCTTTTTTCTTGAATACTTCCAGATGGGGACTGAAACGGGCCGCTGCTGTGGTGTCTGCAGTGATGTAGTAGATCTTTTCCTGCTTCTCCTGCATGCGGGATACATAGTCCGCCAGGGAGACATTCTGCTTGTCATCCTCGTTGTGCGTCGATGAAAAACGCAGCAGGCCGGCGATTTTTTCCTTATTGGCGAAGTCTTCTGCCGGCCCCTCTTTGATCACTTTGCCGAATTGTTCCCAGAAGGCCTGGTACTTCTCCGCATCGTTTTTAGCCAGCTTTTCCAACTCTCCGAGGATACGTTTGACATTGGCCTGGCGGATGGTATCGATTTTACGGTTGTGCTGCAGGATCTCCCGGGATACGTTCAAAGGCAGATCATCGGAATCCACCACACCCTTCACAAACCGCAGGTAACGGGGCATCAACTTATCCGCCTCATCCATGATGAAGACCCGACGCACGAAGAGCTTCACCCCGTGTTTCTGATCCCGATCCCAAAGATCGAATGGCGCACGACCGGGGATGAATAGCAGAGCGGTGTATTCATTGGTGCCCTCGACCCGATTATGGACGCGCAGCAAGGGGTCCTCGAAATCGTGGGAGACATGCTTGTAGAATTCGTTGTATTCCTCATCCGAGATCTCTGACTTGGAACGCATCCACAAGGCAGTACCCTTGTTGACCCGCTCGAACTCCGGCTCTTCAGGTTTCTCCTCATCCTCGCCGTAGAACTCTTTCTCCATCTCCACCGGCATGGTGATATGGTCAGAAAATTTGGAGATGATGCTGCGCAGGCGATAGCCTTCCAGGAACTCCTTTTCGTCCTCCCGCAGATGCAGGATGACATCGGTGCCTCGGTTGGGCTTATCCACGTTCTCGATGGAATATGCGCCCTCACCTGCCGACTCCCAGCGTACGCCGTGCTCTTCACCCAGGCCTGCGCGGCGGGTGATCAAGGTGACTTTATCGGCCACGATATAGGACGAATAGAAACCCACGCCGAATTGTCCGATCAATTCGCTGTCCTTGGCCTGATCTCCAGACATGGCCTCAACAAACTTGCGCGTTCCCGAACTGGCAATGGTGCCGATGGTCTCCGTCACCTCCTGACGGTTCATGCCGATACCGTTGTCTGAAATCGTCAGGGTGCCGGCCTCCTTGTCGAACGTGACGCGGATCTTGAGATCCGGATCTTCTTCAAACAATGCCTCATCAGTCAGCGCCTCAAAACGCAGTTTTTCCGCCGCATCCGAGGCATTGGAAATCAGTTCGCGCAGGAAAATCTCTTTGTTGCTGTACAGGGAACGGATTACCAGGTTGAGTACCTGGCTGACTTCAGCCTGGAATTCCAGGGTCTCCTTTTGGGCATCTACGGTCATCTGTGAAATCGGCCTCCACCGGTATCGAAAATTGAAAATTCGCGGATTCCATGGAATCCGCAGCGTACATTGGGGCAATGCATGCCAATTTCAAGTGGTCCGGTTGATTGACGCCTGGCCAGCCCGGCGAATCGGGACTTGAACGGTCACCAGCGCTTGTCAAAACCCAGGCTCGCCCGGTTTTCGGTGTAACTCAAATCATCACCCGAGGCATCACGTTCAAGATGCGCGATGTTGAAACGCAGTGAAGTTTGCGGGCCTAACTGATAGTTGGCGCCGATACTGGTGCTCCATTGCACGTAATCGCTGAGCTCTTCTTCATGATCGCGCCAGGAAACACCAATGAATCCGCTAAGCTGGGGACGTAATTTGCGGGTAATCTGGCTCGCCAGCCTGACATCTGTTGAGTCCTGAGGCGTCAGGGTCAGGGATTCCTCA
Source organism: uncultured Gammaproteobacteria bacterium (assembly GCA_963797085.1). Taxonomy (GTDB): domain Bacteria; phylum Pseudomonadota; class Gammaproteobacteria; order Chromatiales; family Chromatiaceae; genus JASJBU01. Next base: position 372,646 of record CAWCOA010000024.1, on the reverse strand, counting down.
TAGTCACGTTCCGTATACCACGCAGAGACTGAGAGGCTGGTTCGCTCCGTGGACATCACCACCCTGGCATTGAAAACATCCAACAGATAATAGCCTTCATCCAGCGTAGGGCCGGTTCGTGTTGCGGATACCGGATTTGTCAGCACCGGATCTCTGATGAGGTTGCCGAACTCATCCTGGCGTTCAAACAGACTTGGCTGTATCACTTCATCACGAGCACTGACGAAGTCCCGATGGTAGTTTGCTGACCAGACAGTACGCTGTGTACGGTGTGAAAAATCCAGATAATAGTTATCGCCAAAGAAACGCTCCCCATAACCGGCTGCCAAGCGAGTTCGGGACCTGGGGTATAGATAAACCCGACACTCCATATGTCACCGTCAGTGTCATCGTTTACCGCAAGCTCATACTCCTCGTAACCCAGGGCGCCTGTCAGCGCCCACTGGCGATCGAATTGATAAGCCAGTTCGCCACGGGCGCGGGATATGGTGTCATCCTCCTCCAGGTCGTCATAGTCGATCTTGCTCTGCTCGAGGCGCAATTCCCAAGGCAGAGTTGTCACCGAGCGGCCACTACCAAACACCAGATCAGCCCGTTGCGCGGTGCTGCTGTCCAGGTCGTCGTCTTCATAATCAACCCGGTTGAGACCGTATCTGGCCTCAACACTCGCATAAGCCCCCAGTTGACTGGTCAAGTAGGGGCTGATACCCGCGGTATAGACCTGGGTTACATCCTGCGAGCCGCTGAGACTGTCAATGCCAGTCCTGCTGCTGCTGCTGAGGGCATGTTGATCCGCGGTTGCCCAGCCATCGACAAAGAAATGGTCTTGCACCAATTCGATATCGCCATCGGCCCGCAGAAAGTGTACGACCTCATTATCCTGGGTCTCTTCCCAATAGTGCCGATACTGTGGCGCATAGCTGAGATCCACACTGGCTCTTGCGCCCTTGCGGTAGAGCGAGATCCGGGGTTTGATGCTGGTGATTGACTCGCTCTGTTCATCATTATCGAGATTTGCATTATCCGTGTAGACTTGTTCGACCAAGACACCAGGAGTGACTGTCCAGTCAGCAGACTGGACGCTAGACGTCATGACGCTTAGCGGCAAAAATACTGAAAGAATTATGTATTGGCATGTAGCTGAGGTTTTTTTGTTGATCATCTAACCTGTTCCTGGTTGTTCAATCTGATCACAACCGGCAAGTTTTACGGTCTGTGGTCAGCGGAAAATAAAACTGGATTTTGTATTTTTTGATGGTTCTCGGACATCATTGTCTATGAATATGCGGCCAACGCCAAATATCGGTGATTAATGTCACACCTGCCATTGCAACAAATTAGCTGTCAAATCCATTCAGTAACCCATCTCTTGTGGATGCCAGGCCTTGGTATCACAATTGAATGATCAGCCTAGAATTGCGCAGTCTACTGGATCCGGTGGTAACAGCCAACTTAGTCTCGACAGATTCAGCATCAGGAATTACTGACATTGAACAATCTGAACCCAATAGTTTAAACAATCAATCAACCTGAGTAAAAACAATGCATTACCTAGATTTCTCATCAATATTCAGTAAGATAACCGGCCACTCTTCCCTGCTCTTCTGCTGCTTATCCTCTTATTAATACCCGCCCCAGGAGCGGCTTTGGAGGTCAAGATCACCCAGGAGATCGGAGAATTTCAAGTACTCCACGCCGACCAGAAAATCACTATTCGCCGCAACCAGGATACCGATGCCTTACTGGAATTTGACTTCGCCAGAACCTCACGCCCCTGCCCGCCTTTCTGTGCTCAACCCATGGCGGTGGCGCCCGGGGTTGCCACCATTGGCGAGGTGGAATTGGTTGAATTCATGAGGACCCACCTGCAAGATGGCTCGGGGCTGTTGATTGACGCCCGTACAACAGACTGGCACCAGCGGGGCACGATTCCGGGCTCCGTCAACATACCCTTTACCCAACTCAACCCCAGTCAGGGCGCGGATGATCTAACCCTGGAAGATTCACTCGCCAAGCTCGGAGTGATTCAGAAAGATCCAGGCTGGGATTTCAGCCAGGCCAAGCTTATCGCGCTTTGGTGTAATGGCCCTTGGTGCGGACAGTCTCCCACCGCCATCCGCGGATTACTCAGCATCGGCTATCCGGCCGAGAAACTCCTCTACTATCGCGGCGGCATGCAACTCTGGCGGGTGTTCGGCCTGCCTGTTGTCTCACCAGCGGGTAAACTGCTTGATGAATAGTCATTACTATATTCAGTCATTTCCCATAAGGGGGGTTCTAATTCCTGGTGTAGCTATGGTTGAATAGGCGCTATCTTCAACAACGCAGGATGGAAGATCGCAATGGAAATCTCCACCGTTACCACTCAACCCTTTTCTGACCAGAGACCGGGCACTTCCGGCTTGAGAAAAAAGGTCAAAGTTTTTCAGACTCCGCACTATCTGGAAAACTTCGTGCAATCAATCTTCGATACCCAGACTGATCTGCGCGGGGGCATCCTCGTGCTTGGTGGTGATGGCCGCTATTACAACCGCCAGGCCAGTCAGATCATCTGCCGCATGGCGGCGGCCAATGGGGTTGCCAAAGTACTGGTGGGACAAGGGGGACTGCTCTCGACGCCCGCCGCTTCCTGCGTCATAAGAAAGTATAATACGGACGGCGGGATCATCCTTTCCGCCAGCCACAATCCAGGTGGCCCGGATGAAGACTTTGGCATCAAGTTCAACACTCCGAATGGCGGACCGGCCCCTGAAGGCGTCACTGAAGCCATCTTTGCGCGCACCATGACCATAGATGCGTACAAAACTCTCCAGACCGACGATATTGATCTGGATACTATCGGCAGTCTTACGATTGCTGACACCCAGGTGGAAATCATTGACCCGGTTGCGGACTATGCGGAACTCATGGAAGAGCTGTTCGACTTCCAGCGCATTCATCAACTCTTCAATTCCGGTGGTTTTCAGATGCGCTTTGACGCTATGCATGCGATCACCGGCCCTTACGCCAAGCGCATCCTGGAAGGCATGTTGGGTGCGGAACCCGGCACGGTGATCAACGGTGAACCTAAAGAGGATTTCGGCAAGGGTCACCCTGACCCCAATCTGGTGCATGCCCACGAAATCGTTGAGTTGACCCATGGTTTCGACAGTGTGGATTTTGCAGCTGCATCTGATGGCGACGGTGACCGCAACATGGTTCTGGGACGAAATTTCTTTGTCACTCCCAGTGACAGTCTGGCCGTCATGACGGCCAATGCCCATCACATCAAGGGATATACGAAGGGTATCAGTGGGGTGGCGCGATCCATGCCCACCAGCCAGGCAGCAGACCGGGTCGCAGACTCCCTGGGTCTGGAATGCTATGAAACCCCGACCGGCTGGAAGTTCTTCGGCAATCTGCTGGACGCCAATCGCATCACCTTGTGTGGTGAAGAGAGCTTCGGCACAGGCTCAAACCATGTACGGGAAAAAGACGGCCTCTGGGCAGTTCTTTTCTGGCTCAATCTACTGGCGGTGCGACAAGAATCCGTAGAAATGATCGTCAAACAGCATTGGGAAAAATTCGGACGTAATTACTATACGCGTTACGACTATGAAGGTGTCGATAAAGAAGCGGCTGATGGGTTGATGGCAAACCTGCAGGAGCGACTTGCCGCGCTACCTGAAACCGAATTGAATGGCTATCGAGTACAATACGCAGATAATTTTGCCTATACGGATCCGGTAGATGGCAGCCGATCGGCTAACCAGGGTATCCGCATCGGGTTTACTGATGGATCACGCATCGTCTATCGTCTCTCAGGCACCGGCACTGAAGGAGCAACCTTACGCGTCTACCTGGAGGCCTTCGAGCCCGATGCCGACAAACAGAATCAGGAAACGGCGGAAGTTATGGGACCACTAGTCAATATCGCGATTGATTTGGCTGAAATCGAGTCCCGAACGGGTCGCGATCGACCCAGTGTAATTACCTGATGATAAATTTTGCGGAGCGGATAACGGTATCGCGGATCTTCTACAAGATAAAACCCAAGATTCCATATTGAAACAATGGCTTGTTTAAAAAATTAAGTTAAACTATCCGCAAACGATACTATTTTCACTATCCAGAGGAGCTAGACCTGTGATCAAAAAAACCGGAATGGGACGGAATACAGCCACCAAGAAGAAGGTGGTGACGAAAAAAGCTGCAAGCAAGAAACAAGTCGCAGCCACGGCCCCCGCCAGTAAACCTGCCGTTGCGAAGAAAGCACCCGCAGTAAAAAAGGCGCCAGTGACAAAGAAAGCACCCGTGGCCAAGAAGAAAGCAGCTGCCAAACCGGCTAATAAACCTGTCATCAGCCCTCGCGAGCGTTATGAGATGATTGCCACTATGGCCTATTATCGCGCCGAACAACGAAAATTCGCCCCCGGAAACGATGAGCAGGATTGGTTCGAGTGTGAGCAGATCATCGATGAGATGTTGAAGAAGAGATAACCTTTTACAACACTATACGATTCAAAAAACGGGCTCCATAGCGATATGGAGCCCGTTTTTTATTGGTGGTGAGTCGGGATTGACGTTCAGTCAGAACCTGTAGGTACCATTCAGATAGTAGTAACGACCGGGCTCATTCAGCAACATGATGTCGCCGCTTCCATCGGTCGATGACAGCAATGTCAGATCCTCATAGGTATTACTGACCGCATAGGTCTCATCAAACACATTGTCTACACCGGCAGTGATTTCAAAGCTCTTGTTCAGCTCGTGTTTCACCTTCAGATTCATGATCGCATAGCTGTCCAGTTCCTGCTCTCCGTTATCCCCATCAAAATCATCCCAGCCATCCGCGGCCACCACTTCCGCACGGGCTGAACTGTTGGGCATGTATTCGTAGTTGAAGGCCAGATTGGCCTTCAGAGGTGGTATCTCTGCGAGATCCTCATCGGTCTGACCTGCAAGCGGTTCATCCTTCTGACCTCTCTGGTAGGCGAGTCCAAAATCAATATCAAGCTTATCGGTCGCAAAGAAAGTACCACTGACATCCAGGCCATAGATAGTGGCATCGATATTTTCGAAGCGATTTAACATGTTATCTGAATTGTAAACGATGTAATCCTTCAACCAGCTATAGAAGACCTTGGTCTTCAAATTCAGTTCGAGAAATTGTTTTCAACACCAAAGTCGATCTCGGTGTTGGTGGTCTGATCCAATGTCGGTGTACCCAGCTGAGGGCTCATTGCCATCCCCATAGGACTGATCATTGAACCGTGGAAATAGAGTTCTCTTGCATCGGGAACCCTGTGTGGCCTGCCCAAACCACCAAACAATTTGGTGCTGTTGTTCACCAGGTAGGTACCAAAGACAAAGCCGCTAAATGCAGTGTAATCATTCGAGGGTTCGTTGAAGGTGCCTGCCGGCTCGATAGCTGGTATCGTCGTAACGAGCACCCACTCGCAGGTTGAAATTGTCATAGTCCTTGTCGAGTTCGACAAATACGGCTTTATTTTCCGTATCCACATCATCGATGCTGACCAAGCCATCGATAGGCGTTGCATGCCATCACCTTCATAGTGGCCGTCCCAGTTACGCACGCTGTAGTCAATACCATACATCAGCTCGGCGCTGTTACTCAGGTCAAAGCTGTTCTTGACCTTGAACCCCTCCATGCGGGTGGTCAGAAAACTGATCTTTTCATTGACCGAATCAGGACCTGAAGCGATTCGGTAAAAGGTCGACATGGGATGCTCAACCTTGGAGAGATAGTATTGAATACTCCAATTCCTTCGAGAAATTACCCAGATTCTTGATCGAATAATCGATGTCAATGATGTCAGAATCATCATACAGGGCATCCATCGGGGTGTTGGGATACAGGATGTCATCACTCCGATTGGCGGTATAGCTCAGAGCCAGTTCCTGATCCTCGGTGATGTCCACATAAAGCTTGCCCATGAAGGTTTTCTTATCATAGGCATCCATGTCCTTGTACTCGTCTTTGTAGTTCCTGGGAGTCGTGGAACCGAGGAAATTTTCAATCTGTTCCGGGAATGTATTGCCGTCACCATCTTCATACTGCTCGCTGGTTTCCGCAGAGACACTGACCAGCGCCCTCACCTTGTCGGTTCCACCATTCAGGGTGAGCGCGCCTTTTTTGTATCCCCAGCTACCCACATTCAAGCTGAATTCCCCGCCGAATCCTTCGGCGGGTTTCTTGGTGGTAATCTTCACCGCACCACTCAGAGTACCGAAATTCTCCACGTCGTATGGACCCTCGGTAATCTCTATAGAGTCGATGTTATTGGTCAGGATGTGGGAAGTCGGCGGATCCATGCGGTTCGGACAGGCGCCATAAATCTTGGCATTGTCGATCAGGATATTGATGTTGTCCTTTTTCTGGCCACGCAGGATGATATCGTTGGCGATGCCGCTGCGGCGCACGATGGAGATGCTCGGCACCTTTTTCGTCAGTGCCTCCGCCAGATCGGCGGATTTCACTTCTTCACCACTCACATCGCTGAGTTTTGTACCCTCAACGGTGATAGTCGGATAGTTCTGTCTCTTCTTCCGCCCAAAGGGGCTGTACCGCCAGAATAGTACTGATGGCGATGGTCAAGGTTGTTAACTTCATTACTTCCTACCTCAAGATCATTTTTAATCGTTATGGATAAAAATCACTGAATATCTGTGCAACAAGCGGGAAACGAAATATTTCATTGATTCCTGCCAATTCACGACTCTTTAGATACGGTGATCACTCAATCAAAACTACTGTTAGCAATTTCAATACCATAAAAGCAATCCATTGTTTATAAGCTGATTTCTTTTTTTCAGCACTCGTATCCCCCTCTTTGATTAGGTCATTTGGCGCAGTTATGTGTCATATGCCACACTTTACTGAAGGCCATGCTGCCTGTGTTCCTGCAAAATTTTTTGAATCCACATGAGCACTTTCCCAGTAACAGTCAGTAGCTTCATTCACAGCACAGAAATACCATCATGCTAAAAACTGGATTACTACTTACCGCCCTGCTGTACTCCTCTGCAATGCTTGCGGCGCCCAAGGCGGAACTCTGGTCTGCCTGGCTGCCGCACGCAGAGACGATGACAGTGACCCTCGATCATTCACCCTGGGAACAGTTTCTCGAGAAACGTTCGAGGCTTGATAAGCGTTCTGTACGGCGCGTCGACTACGCAAATGTCACTCAGGAAGAAAGGCATAGATTGCAGCAGATACATCGACGAACTCCAGCAAGTCACGGTTTCCAGGCTCACTCGCAAGCAACAGAAAGCCTACTGGATCAACCTCTACAACAGCGCGACAGTCAATATCATTCTGGAGCATTACCCGGTGGATTCAATTCTGGATATTGATATCTCGCCAGGCTGGTTCAGCAATGGTCCCTGGGGTAAAAAAATCCTCGATATTGCAGGTATGGCAGTTTCCCTGGATGACATAGAACACCGCATTCTTCGTCCAATCTGGCGCGACCCACGGGTCCACTACGCACTGAATTGCGCTTCGGTGGGTTGCCCTGACCTGCAACCCGAACCCTTCACTGCTGAGAATCTGGAGGATCTATTGGAGCGAGCGGCTCGTCAATTCATCGCCCATCCCCGTGGGGTGAATACAGTCAATGGGGGTCTAAGCGTATCCAGTATCTATGTCTGGTTTAGAGAAGACTTTGGCAATACCGACGAAAAAATCATTCAGCACCTGTTGCAATATGCGCAAACAGAGACTGCCGACAAACTCCGCCAGCTGGAAAAGATTTCAGCACATGACTACGACTGGTCACTCAATCTGCTGCAAAACTGATTTGCTGCATACCAGAACAGATGGCATGCCATACTTCAGCGATACAGGAAAAGTATACCGGGAGATTCAATCTCCAAGCAAAATGCAAAAAGGATTGCCGAGCAACTGATGTTTACCGCAGAGAGATGCTTTGTTGAAAAACTTGATGCCAATCATATTGCTTGCCTGCTCCACACAAGCAGGGGCTTTCTTCTGTCTCTCGTTTGGCAATGACAACCACTATCGGGGAAGATCACAGCCCTACATAGGATATCCCCCAGCCCGGATCAACCATCCGCCTCCGATCTACCGCCCTGGCATCACGGCAAGAGATCTTCCCAAGCCTGCAAAAAAGCTCGCTGAATCCAGCGGACGGGATGACAAGCCGGAGATCATCCAGGGTTTCAGATTCCGTCCCACCCTGAAAAAAGATGCCATATCACCTGCCCCGCTAATGCCCAGGCCTTGGTCAAAATAGCTGACCCGGCATAGAAATACCGGGCCCTGGCTGATTATTTTTCAGGTAACGGTGGCCGCGGCTTCTTGGGTGCCGGTAATTTAGCGCGGATACAAGTTGCCATCTCCTCACGGTTTCCGCTGCTGCTCAGGCACTCCTGCATGGCAGTGTTTTGCTTGATGGACCGGTCCATGTTACTCAGCATCATTTGCTTGGTCTCAGGGGTCCATTCGAAATCTTCCGGCACTTTGCTGGTCACCTCTTTACCCTGACCACCGGACTGTTTCTGGATCTCTTTCGCCTTCTCCGCCATGGCGTTCATGCATTTTTCAACCGCTTCCTTGGAATCCGCCTGGCTGACACACTCCCGTGTCTCTTTCATTGCCGGCAAGCTCTTATCTATGATGGGCAGCATTGCCTGCTTGAACTGATCGAAGCTTGGCGGAGCTGGTGTCTGCCCCTTTGGAGCTGGTGCTTCCCCCTCAGGGGCTTGTGCTCCCCCTCAGGGGCTTGTGCAAAACAAGGCCAGGCAAGAGTAAGAAAGGTAATAGTTTTTTCATGATTATCACTCCTCAATTATTGTGGCCGAGACCTTACCCTACTCTGTACCCTGAAACCAGCTTCATCATTATATCAGTAGAAACCGCAGTATCGGACAGGCTAAAATATCTCGCTCAATGGGTAAAATGCCCAGATTCAGATCCCTGTGACCAATCATCTCTTCAGGAGTTTCCACGTGACAGAAAAAACAGTCGACGTTGCCATCCTCGGCTCCGGCACAGCCGGCCTCAATGCAACCGGCCGGGTTGGTCCAGCAGGCAAGAGCTTCGTCCTGATCAACGGCGGCGAACCCGGCACCACCTGCGCCAGGGTTGGCTGTATGCCTTCAAAGGCATTGATACAGGTTGCTGAAGACTATCATCGTCGTACCCACCTGGGTCGTTATGGTGTTGATGGACATCAGGAAATGAATATCGATATCCCTGAAGCAATGGAACACGTACAGGACCTTCGGGACAATTTTGTCGACCGGGTGCTATCCAACAGCACCGACAACATGGGGGAGAAATTCATCGAGGCCTACGCCAAGTTCGTTGACCCCCACACCCTGGAACTGGATAACGGCGACCGTATAATCGCCGAGAAGATCGTCATCGCCACTGGATCTCGGCCTGTAGTGCCCGAAGACTGGCAGCGATTTGGCGACAAGATTTTGACCACAGACAGTTTTTTCGAGCAGGAGGACCTGCCCAAATCGGTGGCAGTAATCGGCCTGGGTGTCATCGGACTCGAACTGGGCCAGTCACTCAGCCGGCTCGATATCGAGGTCACCGGCTTCGATGCAGCAGAAACCATCGGCGGCACCACCGACCCGGAGGTCACTAAGATGGCCCTGGAAATCATGCGCAGGGATTTTGATATCTATTTAGGTCAGCCGGTTGAGATCGCCGAAGAGGGTGACCGGCTCAGAGTCAGTGCCGGTGAGCATTCAGTCATTGTCGACAAAGTGCTCTGCGCTATCGGACGCAGGCCAAACGTAGAGGGACTGGCGCTGGAGAACGCCGGCCTGGAACTGAATGAAAGAGGCATTCCGGAATATGACCGCAACACCATGCAGTGCGGTGACTCGCACATCTTCCTGGCTGGTGACGTCAATGGGGAACGCCCCATCCTTCACGAAGCGGGAGATGAAGGCAAGATTGCCGGGCAGAATGCCGCCAGTGAGCAGGTCTCTGCTTTCAAACGCAAGGTGCCCCTGGCGATCAATTTCTGTGACCCCAACATCTGCATGCTAGGCATGACTTATATGGAGCTGGACCAGGAAACCTCAGTTATTGGCGAGGTCAAGCTGGCGCCGGTAGGGCGCGCCATGATCATGGGCCAGAACCGCGGCGTCATCCGTGTCTATGCAGACAAGGCCAGCGGCCGTATCCTCGGCGCGGAGATGATCACCACCCGGGGTGAAAACCTGGCGCATCTGCTGAACTGGGCCATCACCCAAGGCCTGACCGCCGGCGATCTGATTCGTATGCCTTTTTATCATCCGGTCATCGAAGAGGCGTTGCAGGCGGCACTGAACAATGTTTACGCCCAGGTGGACGCCAAAAACCAAGGCCCCATCAAAGAACTCCACTCGATCAACCAGGACTGAATATGATGAAAACCGTTGAGGTCGACTTTCCCGGTGGCAAACGCATCGATGCCAAGGTTGGAAATTTCACTATCCACACAGATCAGTCGGAAAAATATGGGGGTAATGCATCCGCCCCAGAACCCTTCGACCTGTTCCTCGCCTCCATTGCCACCTGTGCCGGCATCTTTGCCTGGAATTTCTGCCAGTCGAGGAATCTTTCCACCGAAGGTATAGGGCTGAGCATGGCATGCGAGAGAGATGAAAAAAAGAAACTCTTTCAGCAATTTGAAACTACAGCTCGCACTGCCGGATGATTTCCCGGAAAAATATCGCGATGGAATCATCCGAGCCATGGGGCTTTGCGCGGTGAAGCGGCATATGCAGGACGCACCCAGTTTCACCATTGAGATTGTGGAGTAACCCAAACGTTCCTCTTACCAGCTTGGATCAGACATGCCCGCGCCGTTCCTCACAGCATCAATTTTGAAATTTGCCGGCAAGCTGAGATTTCGTCAGCTGTTCCTGCTGACCGGGGCGCTCTTCGTGATTGATCTTGTGGTTCCCGACATGCTCCCATTCGTGGATGAAATACTCCTGGGACTACTGACACTCTTGTTCGCCAGCCTGCGCAAACCCAAAGCGCTGCTGCAGGACGAAACCAATAAGCCAAGGAGTCAGCAATGAGATCTCCATCAAATCCAATGCAAACAACTACTGATCGCGTCCCCAGCCAGATTGTTACTCAATCATTTTCTCCTTTGAGTGGGCTCAACTGGCTGCGGGTCCTGCTTCTCGTGCTATTTCTAGGTGGCCTTTCAGCTTGTGCTACGTTGGGTGAGCGAGAGCAACAGGTAAAGGTCGCGATGACCAGCATGGCTCCCCTGGAATCCACACTCATGGAGCAAAGATATCTGATCAAGCTACGGATTCAGAACCGCTCCCGCAGCCCATTGTCTATCGATGGTGTGAGCTTTGACCTGAGTTTGAACGGAAAGGCCTTTGCTTCCGGAGTCAGCAACCAGCAAACGACTGTTGCCGCCTATGACGAGTCCCTGCTCGAGGTCAAGGTCAGCAGCACCCTTTTCGGTGTCATACGCCAGATCCAGTCGATGCAGGAAATGGGGGGCAAACCCTTCGCATATGAAATCAGCGGCAACCTCAGCACTGCTGACAGCTATTTCAATCTGCCTTTTCGGGAAAGCGGTGAGATCGATCTCAGCGCCGGTTCCCGAAAAACGGTACCGCTTAATCAATAAAATTGCCGCCAGGTAGTTTGATACCTGCCTGAGCGCAATCAGTTACGAGTAGATAGTTTCCGGTCAGAAAGGACGGAAACTAATCTGGCATAGGGACATGCCAGCATTTTCAAAGGCAATAAGCCTTTGAAAATGAAGGAATCGGAAAATCGCATTTTTCGATCCCGTTCCTGAAACACCCCAGGGAGGGGTGTTTCAGGACTCTAACTAGATAGATTCTCTTATAGCCTGAAGTTGTAAGGATCATTTGAACTCACAACTCAACCCGGTCAGTCGCGGTTACTCGGTTTATAGGCAGCTGTGCCGACAAAGCGGCCATTGTCCTCAGATATTTCAAGACAATCATCAAGCCGAGGAAGCTGTCATTAGGGGAACAGTGTGGTGGTGCACTAGTATCAGGTGAAAGCAGGACGCCTGAAGTAGACATCCATAGGTTCCAACTATGAGCTTATGAGTAGTGTTAAAGCACTTCCTCAAGGTCGTGTTGTTGGGCAATCCCTTTATAGACGATGTTTGAAACATTGCGAATCACATCACTTCTGGATCGAATCCAGGTAGTATAGTTTTTAGCCGCTACTCTTTTTTCGATGATGCCAATCAAGGTATAAGGGTAGCGTTTGCCATCCTGGCTTTCGACAATCAGGATTCCCATGTCACCACAGAGTCGACTGGTACTTCCGGTCTTGTTGAAGACCTCGGTCCCTTGTGGAATTGCCTCCACATCTGTCAGTATTCGATCTGCGCCCGGCAGAGCCATTAAGCGTTTTATCTCTTTTGCGTGTGGAATTTCGCCTTTCCATAAAGCATGCAAGAAGCGGCTGTAGTCATGGGCTGAGGCTTTGTTCCGGTAGGTGCGTCCACCGGCTGGGATATATTCAACGACACGAGTGTCCTTGAAGATACTGGGATAATGCCGTTTCAGGACACGTTCCACTGCAGCGGGTCCGCCAACCTGGCGCATGATCCAGTTCGTCGATGGATTGTTCGAACGATGAATCATTCTTTCCATATGACGTCGACTTTTCGGGCCGTAAACCAACTCACCCAGTTTGACTCGATGAAAAAATGCCAATGCTACGAATGGCTTCACCAGGCTGGCGGCCTGGAACTGCACATCCTCGTTGATGGTGACCAGCTTTTCGCCAGTGGTGAAATCGTACACCGACCATCCGGTACTTTCGTCATTGGCGAGCTTGCCCTTTTTACGTAAGTGTTTGATGTAATCTTCCACTGCCAGCTCGAGCTTGCGTAATTTTTGGGTCTGCTGAGAGCCAGTTTTAGTGATTTCTGAAATGGTAGTTTTTGCTGAGCCTGGATTCTCATGACTGGTTTTGATTACAGTCTTTGCCTTAGGCTCTGACGTGAGAGAAATGACATCCCATTGTTGGGAAATGACCGGAGCCGCCTTTTCCATACCTTTTTTCTGCAGGATTCGGCTATGAGACCGGGCTGCCTTGACTGCCCCGTCACGGTCGCCCTGGCGATTGTATATGAGACCGTACAGTCTGTTATTGACCACGACCTTGAGATCATTCTGCACTGCTGGTCCTAAAACTTTTACGACGCGCTTGCGATAGTCCAGCACAGCGCCGGCATCGGAATGCCAAAGGTATGAGACATCGAATTTTTCAGCACCGAAAACAGCAGATGTCAGTAAAAAACTGCCTATCCACAATGAAAGTAGTATCTTGTTTAGGCTCTGAATCATAACCGGACTTCCTGTAAATCTAGCAACCTTACAAATAGAATTTATTGATTTTCAATGTATTTACTATGCCCAGATCTGTGATTAATCAGATTATGAAAAATCAAAAACACCAATCAAGATTACAGGATCTGGAGAATATTTTCTCTAAATAATTATTATTAATAATAAGGCGATAAGACTACTATATCATCTAATTTCTTAATTATGAACACTCAGTTTCTTTGCAGTTCTGAGTATTATCGGCATTTGCTGGTTTCCATTGAGTGGTTTTATATTGATTAACCGTATTGACAACTTTTCTATACAACGAAAAGCAAGTTTATCCCGATCATACCACTGGACCCGGCCCAGGGTATGCTTTACTCCCCGAGTGTTGTGTACGTTGATCTGAATGGGGCAACACGGCATATCTTGGCACCACCATTTAAAGATGCAGCTTTCCTTGTTAAGGATTTCTGCCCGAAATTTCCTCGAAGGTTGGAGAAACTAGTGTTGTGTGATTAGGGTCATAGCGTGACGAGAGCAAAGGAACATCAGTTTTCCAGCGCGGTAGGACGCAATGCCCAGTGGCTATTCTGCCCTACCGCGCTATACATCTATCAATGATCCATGTCTCAGGCAGACAGGCCATTATCCTGCCAACCAGGCTGCTACACGTTGTTCCGCCCAATAATGAGCCCAGCCGGGAACCGACCCAGCGACAAATCCCACATGACCACCGGACTCAGGCATTTCCAGCCAGACGCAGTCCGGCAGCTCAGCCTCTGCGGGTGCGCTTTCGGGAAACATAAAAGGGTCATACCTGGCATGTAAAATCAGGGTTGGCTTCTTGATCCTTGGGATATATTGCCGACTGCTGCAACGCCGGTAATAATCATCCACGTCATCGAAGCCATGCAATGCTGCGGTAATCTCGTTATCGAACTGGTGAAATGTTTTCAACCCGTCGACATTCACATCTAAGGGCGAATGGATACGCTGGAACTTCAGCCGGTATTTATCCCGCAGACGGGTCAACAGATGATGTTGATAGAAACGTGACAAGCCGAGACTCAGCCTGCAGGCAGCCTGATCCAGCTGAAAAGGCACAGATACCGCCACAGCCTTGCTCAATGGTATAGACGTTCCCTGTTCACCCAGCCATTTCAACAACACATTCCCACCCAGAGAGATACCGACAGCGGCATATACCGCTTGTCTTCGAGTCGTCTGGATATGTTCGAGGATCCGTTGTGGGTCATCGGTCTTGCCACTGTGATAACTGATCGGCAGACGGTTCGGTTCTCCACTACAACCCCGGAAATGCATCAGGCAGACACGGAAGCCTTTTGCGTTCAGCTGGCTCATCATACCCCCTGCGTAATGCGACTGCAGGTTACCTTCCAGTCCATGCATGAACAGCACGATCCGGCCATCCTCGGGACCCGACCAGGCCAGATCGATAAAATCACCGTCCTCCAGCTCCACCCGCTCCCAGCTGATATCCGGTAGAACACGGCGTCGAACCAGACTCGGCCAGAGGGTCTGGGCATGAGGACCACGCAGCCACCAGGCCGGACGGAATTTACTCGGTATGATCGGCATGGCAAACTTTTCTCAGCGCTCAGGCCCGGGCCAGAAAAATGGCCCGTCTCGGCGCAGGATAACCCTCTACAGTGCGGGTCTGATCCGCTGGATCAAGATAGTCTGGCAGAGATTCGAAACGCATCCAATCAGTCGGGTGTTGCTCCTCGATTGTGGTCAGCGCACTGTCGATCAGACGGATGTCATGATAGCCTGCACGGCGTAACCAGCTTTGCAGGGTTCCCGTGGACGGAATGAACCAGACATTGCGCATCTTTGCGTAACGCCCCTCAGGCACCAGCACCTCACCTTCGCCACCTTCGATCACCAGGGTTTCCAGCACCAGTTCTCCACCTTTGCGCAAGGCGCCCTTGATTTCAGAAAGATGCGCGAAAGGGGAGCGACGATGATAGAAGACACCCATGGAGAAGACTGTATCAAAGCCCTGTAGATTATCCGGCAAATCTTCAATGCCCAAGGGCAGGACCTGCAGCGGATGCTGTTCGCCCAGGAAATGGCGGATGGCTTGAAACTGCATCACGAAAAGCTGGGTGGGATCGATACCGATGACCTGACGCGCCCCCTCCCCAACCATGCGCCAGCCGTGGTAACCGTTGCCGCAACCGACGTCCAGCACCAGTCTGCCTGCCAGTGGCTGGATATGCGGTTGGATGCGATCCCATTTCCAGTCAGAGCGCCATTCGGTATCGATCGAAAGACCGCAGATTCGATAAGGCCCCTTGCGCCAGGGGTGCAGTTCCATCAGGGACTCTGCAATCCTTTTCCGCGTGGCATCATCACAGTCACCCTCCCTACCGATGGAGACCCTGGAAGCATTCAGCTCGAGGTGAGAGATTGGCAGCCTGGGGAGCTGGCTGATAGCCGCCTGCCATCTGGCAAAATCCCCATGGGAGCGCATTCGCCAGACTGTCTCGACCTGTTCCGGCAGTTGCTCCAGCCAGCGCCCCAGCGGGGTCTCCAGCAATGGAACGATCCATTTCCAGCACTGCTTCATTTTATTGCCAGCAGAGAGACAAAATTAAAGCATTGAAACCAGACCTCAACCGTATTGAAGCCCACCTGCCGGAGACGTTGTTTGTGGGCATCCAAGGTTTCAGGCAGCAGCACATTGTCCAGCGCCGTCCGTTTCTGACTGATCTCCAGTTCCGAGTAGCCCTGGGCCTTTTTGAAGGCATGATGCATGTCCACAAAAAGTGCTTCGCCTTCCCGGGTTGGCAGGGTGATTTTTTCCGACAGCACCAGGATACCCTGCTCAAACATGCCGTCATGAATCGACTGCAGCAAAGCCTGTCGCTGCGCCACCGGTATGAACTGCAGGGTAAAGTTGAGTATGACCATGGAGGCATCGAGGACGCGCACATCCTGAATATCCGCACAGACAAGATCGATCGTCGCACTGCCAGGTGACTGGTCGATATAACGCTGCGCCCGCTGCAGCATGGCGGGGGAATTATCCACTGCAATGATCCGACAGTCCCGCTTGCCGACGCCCTGACGAACGGCCAGGGCGGACGCAGCCAGCGAACACCCCAGGTCGTAACAGCGGCTATGGGTAGTGACCCGCTGTCCGGCCAGGGCGCCGATCATGTTGATGATAGTGTTGTAACCCGGCACCGAACGCTGGATCATATCGGGAAAGACAACCGCCACCCGCTCGTCGAACACAAAATCGGCGATACCGGACTGGGTTTCGGCGTAGAGTCTATCCTGTTCTGAATTTACGACCATGGTGTTGGGGCTGGGGAAATCCTTATTTTACGCAGAATGTCATCAATGAATAAAATAGCGCTGAAGCTTAACCTGGAAACATACCCATGGGATTTTTAGATTTTCTGCTGAGTAAAAGACAGAAACAGAACAAAGCCGCCACGCGGATTGCCCTGGAGAGCGGCCTGTTCGTGATGTGTCCCATATGCCATGGGGTGACCGAGTCGAAAAGTCCGCAAGCCTATCGGGATGCAACAGCGGCCCTGGTGAAACAAACCATCAGCGAAGGTCATGCGGATGCCTTGTTATTTCAGCGGGATGAAGAAGCGATTCACCAGGCCATTCTCCGAGTCACCAGAGATCTGCCCTATCACTGTACCTGCGAAAGCATCTGAAACGGCCATTCAATCTCTTTCCAGGGCTCTTGCCGCCCGCTGCCCTGCCTCAACGTCTACTCTGGCCAGGAGCAGCGCACCGATCACAAACAGCAGACTCACAGAGAGTATCGCTATGCGTGAATCACCGCTGAGGACCCCAACCCAGCCCATCAGCAAAGGACCGAGCACCACCGCGAATTTCCCCAGCATATTGTAGAAACCGAAGAACTCACCCGCCTGATCACGCGGAATAAGTCGGGCATAGAGCGAGCGGGACAGGGCCTGAATGCCGCCCTGCACCAGGCCAATGGCCACCGCCAACAGATAGAATTCCCAGACCGAATCCATCCGATAGGCCCAGAGCAGGATCATGAAATAGACGAAAATCGCCAGCATGATGCCCTGTTTGGGGCCATGCTTGGCACCAATCCGACCAAAAAGCAGCGCAGCGGGAAACCCAATAAACTGGGTGATCAACAGGGCGGCCATCAGGTTGTTGGCATCGAAACCGATCGACAGGCCATAATCGACCGCCATGCGCACAATCGTATCCACACCGTCGATGTAGCACCAATAGGCGAGCAGAAACAGAAAAGTGATGCGTAGCTGGCGGAGTTTACCCAAGGTCATGCGTAACTGTTTAAAACCGCCGCTTATCCAATCGCCCCCAGACCGTCGGCCCGGCGCTTCATTGACAAAGATAAAGATCGGTATCGAGAACAGCGCCCACCAGACAGCAACCAGGATGAAAGAAAGTCGCACCGCTTGCCCTGCATCCAGCAGTCCAAACCATGCCGGATAGAGCGTCATCAGCACGGCAAAGGCGAATAACAACCCGCCGCCCAGATAGCCCAGGGCAAAACCCAGGGAGGAAACCCGGTCATAGCCTGGCGCATCGGCCACCTCAATCAGCAAGGCGTCATAGAAGATGTTACTGCCGGAGAATCCAATCAGGGCCAATCCATACAGCACCAGCGCTGCCATCCAGCTGCCCATGGCCACCAGGTAGAGGGCGCCGGTCATGACTATGCCCATGGCGGCGAAAAACAACAGAAAGCCTTTCTTTTTGCCGGCCTGATCCGCAATCGCCCCCAACACCGGGGCCAGACAAACGATCACCATACTGGCGATGGAATTGGCCAGACCGAGGCGCCAGGTGCTTTCCGTGGCCGCTACGCCGGTACTCCAGAACTGTTTGAAAAACACCGGGAAGAATCCGGCCATCACCGTCGTGGCAAAGGCCGAATTTGCCCAGTCATAGAAGGCCCAGGCCAGGACACTGCGCTGTTGCCAGGCTCTCTGCATCCGCGCTGTACAGTGTTAAAGCGGTTTCAGCTGCATCAACCAACGAACCTTGATCTTGCAGGCAGTATTCCATAACCGCTGCAAGGAATGCTGACTCTCGCATTAAACATTGGTATTGGTTCCAATGTTAGCCAACATTGCCATCCGCACCAGATCAGCCAATGAAGTGGCCTGCATTTTTTCCATCACCCGGGCGCGGTGCGCCTCGACCGTCTTGGCGCTGACCCCTAGGGCTGAGGCGATCTCTTTATTCGCCTTGCCGCCGGTGACCATCGCCATGACCTCGTGTTCCCGGGGTGTCAGACGGGCCAGACGAGTGGCGATTTCCGCCTTTTGTGACTGTTTGTCGCGTTGCTGCTCATCCAACAACAAGGCGTGGCGGATGCTCTCCAGCAGCAACTCATCATTAAAGGGCTTCTCGATGAAATCCACCGCCCCCGCTTTCATCGCACGAATCGCCATCGGCACATCGCCATGTCCGGTGATAATGATCACCGGAATGGTGATCCGCTGTTCTGTCAAATACTCCTGAAGCTCCAGTCCACTCATGCCGGGCATGCGGACATCGAGCAACAGGCAGCCCGATCTTCCCGGGTAGTAGTTTTCAATGAAGGCGTTTGCAGATTCAAAGGTCTTCACCTCCATGGCCACTGACTCGATCAGCCATTTGAGCGAGCTGCGTATTGCCTGATCATCATCGACAACGAATACGGTTGGCTTATTATTCATAGTTTTAAAATCCTGGCAGTTCCAGATTGGGATCAGATGGAAGCACCACCCTGAATTCGGCCCCCTTGCCGAGCTCGGAAGTCGCGGAGATCTTTCCGCTATGGGATTCAACGATCTTGCGACTGATCGGCAGCCCCATCCCCATCCCAGTCTCTTTGGTGGAGAAAAAAGCATCAAACAGATGCTCAATATTATCTGCTGGAATACCCGGCCCCGTATCTTTGACCAGCACTTCAACCTGATCATCATCGAGTTTACGGGTAACCAGTTCCAGTTTACGGTGATCAATGTCGACCTGCTTCATGGCATCGATCGCATTGCGTACCAAATTCAACAATACCTGTTCGATCTGGACCAGGTCCAACTCGGCAGCCAAGGGACCCTGCGATAAATGCAAGCTGACATCCACATGATGTTTTTCCGCGACATATTCAACAAAAGATGCCACTTCCAAGACCAGATGATTCAGATTGACCACCGAGTGCTCCTGCTGCCGTTTCCCGACCAGGGCGCGCAAGCGCTTGATGATCTCGCTGGCCCGTTCAGCCTGCACGGTGATCTGCGCCATGGCGTCCACCAATTCAGCTTCCCCCCCCATCCCGTTCTGCAGTCTGCGCACGCAGCCACTGGCGAAATTTACAATCGCGGACAGCGGCTGATTCAACTCATGAGCGAGGCCGGTGGCCATTTCACCCATGGTGCTCAGACGACACACATGCACCAGCTCTGACTGGTGCTGCCTGCTCTGCTGTTCAGCCATGCGCACCTGGGTGATATCCCGTCCGTACAGATTGACATATTCGAGATCCAGAACGGGCACCATCAAGAGCGATAAGATCTGTTCTTCCAGATTGATATCATACTCCTGATTCAACCCATCCTTCATCGCATCGAAGATCAGATTCCGCCAATAGAGCGGTAGTGTCTGGCCGCGATCACACCCCCAATAATCCAGTAGTGGCGCACTTGCCGTATTGGCGTAGATAATCACGCCCCGGTTATTCACCCTTAACACCGGGCTGGGATTTTCACTGGTGAACTTTGCCAGGCTCTGGATCCTTTTTTCCGCCTCCTCTCTTTCACTGATATCCCTGAGATAGATGGTGAATACCGTCCTGTCTTTGAGCTGTATCGGCATCAATGAGCATTCAATCGGCTTCTCACTGCCGTAGGCGTCGATACTCAGCATCCTTTGCGCCCGGCATAATTTCTGCGAGGTCTCTTTGTGGCGACAACGCGCCAGCATCTCACGAACCTGCAGATGATCCCGAGGATGAATAACCAACAGGTCGAGGGGATTTCCCAACAGCTGCTCTCTGGTGTATCCAAAGGAATCCTCAGCGGTAATATTAGCCTCGATGATCAGACCTTGATTGTCGACGGTGATGATCGGGTCCAATGAATTTTCCAGTAACGCGCCTTTCAGTGCTTCGGATTCACGAATACGATGTTCCTGGGCAACCTTGGTTTCATCTTTGACATAGCTCACCCGCTGAAAAAGCTCCTGGAGTCTATGCTCAAGCAGCAGCAGTTGATTGCCTTTTTCCGGGGTCTTCTGCTCGATACCCAAGGCATTGTGGCCGAAAGTGGAAATCCTGTGCAGTATGTGACTGAGCCGGGATGAAATAATGAAAAAGATGGCGGTAAAAAAGGCCATGTAGACAAATGCTTCAAATAAACGTTTTTGCCTGACAGAAGTGAGAATATGTTGCAGCTTTTCGGCCAGACGTGAACGTGAGATGAAGGTAAAAAACTGGACGTTATTGTCCGGCGCCAGATAGAGCGCCAGGGCCTGGGATGTGATCAGATATTGATCCTCCCAATCTTCCAGCTGGCTGGCCGCCGTCACCTGGCTTCTTTCACTGCTGGCCAACAATCGTTGCTGGTCGCCTTCAAAAACACCGATAACGATCCCCTCAAGTCCGGCATACTGTTGTGAGGCGGTCAAAAACGTTTCATTGATCGGCATGACCAGCATGAGTATCGCCCGCTTATCCTTGGCGCCTGAGGCGATCTCGGCCCAGGTGATGAAATAAGGCACTTCCCAGAGGGTCGTTGTGACACCCTGCAACTGCTCGTTGAAGAGATCCAGGGCCAGATCGATAGGAAAGGCCTGATCCTGCTGATAATAAACCTCCCTGGGATTGCCTTGCAGATCCAATAACAGCACATGGCTGGGCTCCACGGAACCACCCAATGGCAACCCCTGCTTCATCCATGCGCTGGGCTGATTGAAGTAGACAAAGGTCTTTTCCTGACTCTGCTCCCAGTTCTCTGAATAGACATGTCTTACCAAACGCCAGTTTTGGGCGAGATTTTCGGTCGCCTTGTCCAAATCCGTCAGGAAATATTCAAACCGGCGTCGGGTATCGGCAGCCCGAATCTCCAGGCGATGTTCAAGATCCTGCTGAAAAAACTCACCCAGCTCGTGGGTCTGAAACGGATCGATGATCAGCCAGACGATGATTCCGCAAAACAACCCCACAAAGACAGATATCCAGGGTAATGGAATTCGCTCTAACCAACTTTGATACCTGTTACTGTCGGGAGAATACATCAGTCATGCTAAATATTTCTAATTGGTCTGCGTGCAGCACCCTAAGGGCGGTTTTCTTTTTTACCCTTCTTGGCAAGATAAATCCAGGCGGGTGGCGGGGAAATCGCTAAAAGATGACATTCACTTAAAAAAAAAGGCGCCAAAGGCGCCTGATAGGGGTTTCGAAGATTACCTTGAAAAACTGTATTCTTATTCTTTGACCAATGCTCGAACCACTGACCACATTGCCGCTCCAAACTGGGGTATCCGGAGCCTGTGACGGATTCAAACAACAGTCCACATTACAATGTCGAGAATAAAATCAATCCTGCTGTTCACCATCCTCATCCAGTGCACAATCGACCTTGCAATGCGCTTCCCTTCATCCTCCCCGTCTTATTACCTGAATCTATTCAGGGAAGCGAAAGTATCTAATATAATGCCTTTTGCTAATACCCGGATGATTGCCCCATTCACTTAGGGATTATCCTGCCCCTCAGCGTACCTATGGCGACCAGATCATGAACCTAGATTCCTCAGTTAATCGCTCCATTCTATTATTAACAAGTTGATATTATGTTTGTTTTGTTCGATAAGCACCTTCACCCACTGAGTGAATCATGCTATGGGGTAGATTGCACGCTTGTGGCGGCGCATGTCTGCGTTACAACTCCTTGGAATAGAATAACTATTCCGCGTCATTGTGCCTTGACCTTCACCACCACAAACGCACCCTCTACCCCATCCAACTAAGGATTCTAGGATGAATGAACAGAATTCCAACCTTGCGGGTCCCACACCAGGGTTTTTCAGACGGCTTGCCGCTATGCTGTATGATGGGTTGTTGCTGCTTGCCCTGATGGCGGTTGCAACCAGCTTGATCACCCTGCCATTCGGGATGCCTGCCGGGACCAGTCTGATCCTCTATCAACTATTCCTGTTCGAGATCATCCCACTGATGTTTTTTTGTGGTTTCTGGCTCGTCGGGGGACAAACCCTGGGCATGCGCGCCTGGAAATTCAAGCTGGTGCGGGCTGATGGCAAGCCGGTCGGCTGGATGGATGTGCTAAAGAGGCATTTTGCCGCCCTGCTATCCTGGCTCCTGCTAGGTCTGGGTTTTCTTTGGATCCTCATCGATAAGAAAAACCTGGCCTGGCATGACCACCTCTCCGAGACGCGCCTGGTAATGATAAAACAATAACGGTTGTGAGCGGTTTCCACACCCCGGCTTTTCAGATTGAACAGCTATCCAGAGTCTCGAAGATAGCGGCTGATTTATCCAGCGTTTCCTGATATTCCGCTGCCGCAATGGAATCGGCCACAATACCGCCGCCCGCCCAAAAACTGATCTTGTCAGCTCGTTTGACGAGGGTCCGTATGGCGATATTGCAATCCATGTTGCCATCGAAACCAATATAACCGATTGATCCGCAATAGACCCCGCGTCTTGCGCTTTCCAGCTCATCGATGATCTGCATCGCACGCAATTTAGGCGCACCGGTGATCGATCCTCCGGGAAAACAGCCCCGCAGCAGGCTCAAGGCATCCTCTCCAGGGGCCAGCACACCCTCCACCCGACTGACCAGATGGTGCACCCGGGCAAAGCTCTGAATCTCGAACAAGGCGGTCACTTCGATGCTGCCGGTGTTACAGACTTTACCCAGATCATTACGCATCAGATCGACAATCATCAAGTTTTCAGCCCGGTCCTTGTGACTCGCCGCTAAACTTTCGGCTGCCCGCCGATCCTGCGCGGCATCGCCATGTCTCGGCGCCGTGCCTTTTATCGGGCAGGTCTGCACTCGGGCCTGCCTGACCTCGAGGAAGCGTTCCGGAGATGAACTCAGTATGTTTCCAGCAGGTGATTCCAGATAGGCGCTGAATGGGGCGGGATTGATTCTCCGCAGGCGCTTATAAGCGGTCCAGGGGTCTCCCTCGACAGGTCCCTGAAAACACTGGGCAAAATTAACCTGATAACAGTCACCCTCGCGAATATAGTTTTGGATCTTTCTGAAACAGGCCTGATAACCGGCTTCAGTCAGGCTGGAATTCATCGGTGCAAGCAGATGGAAAGGCTGTTCTTCGGTTGACCGGGGCTCACTGAACAAACGGATCAAATTCTCCCAGCTCTTTGCAGTCTCAGGGTCTCTACCCTGCCCCACCAGCCAGGAACTGCGCTCAGCGTGATCGACGATCAGCGCCCAATCATAGAGACCCACCGATAATTCAGGCGGCGCATCAGCCTGTTCCTCATGATCAGGCAGATGTTCGATGCGCCTGGCCAGATCGTAGGAAAAGTAACCGATGGCGCCACCGGCAAAGGGTAGATCCGGGATTGTTGCAGCTGTCGACAAAGCAAGTTGTCTTCTGAGCAAATCGAACGGATCAGCAGAAGAGCAAACAACGGCTCCGGCAAACTGAATCTCCGTCACCTGACCTCTGGTGATCAGTCTTTGATAGGGTGCAGCGGAAATGATGTCATAGCGGCCCTGTTCGACCATGGGCCGCGCACTGTCCATGAATACCGGCCAGGGTAGATGCCGAATGGATTCAAACAACACCGCGCTATCGGCGAAATAGGGTAGATGCTGTTTGCGAGGAAATATCAACTTGAAGGAGCGCCAGGCTGCCGACTCCCCCCATCCAGAGGGAGGAGCCGGGGTGTTGAGCAACTCTGATCAAATATCGTAGGGATGACGCCGGATGATGGTCTCTTTACGGTCAGGCCCGGTGGAGATAATATCGATAGGGGTCTCGCAAAGCTCCTGGATCTTGTCGAGATAGTCCTGAGCAGCCTGGGGCAGCTGCGCATACTCGGTCGCTCCGACCGTGGAACCCTGCCAGCCCGGCATCTCGATGTACACCGGCTCGCACTCTTCAAACAGGTCAGCGCCCACCGGTGGTGTTTCGATCTCCGCACCGCGGAGTTTGTAGGCGACACAGATCTTGATCGTCTGCATGCCGTCCAGCACATCAAGCTTGGTGATGCAGATGCCGGTAACACTATTAATATCCAATGAGCGTTTGAGTGCAACGATATCCAGCCAGCCGCAACGACGTTTGCGCCCCGTAGTGGCGCCGAATTCATGCCCCTTGGTGCCCAGGTGGTCACCATCAGCATCGAACAACTCTGTGGGGAAGGGACCAGCCCCCACCCGTGTGGTATAAGCCTTGACTATTCCCACTACATAATCAATGTAGCGCGGACCAACACCGGTGCCGGAAGCGGCTCCCCCCGCAGTGGTATTGGATGAAGTCACATAGGGATAGGTACCATGATCAATGTCCAGCAGAGCACCCTGCGCACCTTCGAACATCACGTTCTTACCCGCCTTTCGCAGCTGATGCAGGGTTCCAGTGACATCCTCCACCATGGGTTTTAGGCGTTCGGCCTGGCTCAGCAGCTTGTCCAGCACTTCCTGAACGTCAACCTCGCCATACTTAAACAGATTTTTCAGCGCGAAATTATGGTAATCCATCACTTCGTGCAGACGGCTGCTGATATGGTCGGCATCAAAGATCTCTCCCAGCCGGATACCCCGCCGTGACACCTTGTCTTCGTAGGCCGGTCCGATACCGCGTCCGGTAGTACCGATAGCCTTTTTACCACGCGCCTTTTCCCGCGCCGCATCCAGCGCGATATGGTAAGGCAGGATCAGCGGGCAGGACTCGGAGATGCCCATGCGGCTGGCAGCTGGCACGCCCCCCTGCTCCAGCATGTCGATCTCTTCCAGCAAGGCATCCGGGGACAACACCACGCCATTGCCGATCAGGCAACGCACGTTGTCACGCAGGATGCCGGACGGAATCAGGTGCAGAACCGTCTGCTCGCCATCGATTACCAGGGTATGGCCTGCATTGTGACCGCCCTGAAACCTGACCACGGCAGAAGCCTTGTCAGTCAGCAGGTCGACGACCTTGCCTTTACCTTCATCACCCCACTGAGTACCGATTATTACGACATTTTTTCCCATGGTATATCTCGAAAAACTAATTATTTCAGGCCCAGGCCTGCTTTGTAAGAGACGGAAAACCGCTCCTGTGGGAGCAGATCCCGAAGAATTAAACTGCTGTTAGCTCCCATTCGACCCCATTGAAGGACAACTCCTCGGCACAACCCATTTCCCTGGCGCCACCCTGTTGCCCGGGGAGTCCACAGACAACGCTGCGCCCCGCCTTGCGCAGTGCATCGATGCGCTGCTGAAGTGCCGGGTTGTTCCCTGAGGGAGCGAAGACAGTGGTTTTTTGCGGCTCAACCTGGGGTTGGGCAAGCAGCATCAAGGTCTTCAAATCCGTGCTGAAACCGGTTGCGGGACGCGCCCGGCCGAAAACTCTGCCAATATCGTCATAGCGCCCACCCCGGGCAATCTCTTTGCCGCTGCTGGGAACGAAGGCGGCGAACACTACTCCGGTATGAAAATGGTAGCCCCTGAGCTCCGCCAGATCGAAGTGCACCGGCACCTCCGGCAGCCAGATGGAGATCTGTTCGGCCATTTGCTTCAGGTAGTGCAAGGCATCATGAACCGGTTGTGCAGCTCCTTGGAGGACCCTCTCGGCTTCATCAAGGGCGCTTTCACCATTCAATTCACCCAGCTTGTAGAGCATCGAGGCGTGTTCAGGCTTGATCCGATAGGTCTCCAGGAGCTCGGCAACCTCCGGCATGGCCTTGCGTTGCAAGGCTTCGAACAGGGTTATTTCCTGCTCGCTGTGCAGACCCGCCTGGTCTGCCAGTCCCTTGAAAATGCCCACATGCCCCAGATCCAGATAGACATCCTTGACGCCAGTCTCTTCAAGAGTCTGCATCATCAGACGCAAAATCTCGATGTCACTCTCAACCCCGGCATGGCCATACAGTTCCGCACCGATCTGCAGGGGACTGCGAGTACCCGCAAATCCATCTGAACGGGTGTGCAGAACGGTTCCAAGGTAGCAAAGCCGGACGGGAGAGTCGGTGCCGATATGGTGCGCGTCAATGCGCGCCGCCTGTGGTGTAATATCCGCCCTGACCCCCAGCATGCGACCGCTTATCTGGTCGGTCAGCTTGAAGGTCTGGAGATCCAAATCTCTGCCTGTGCCGGTCAGTAAAGCGTCGAGAAACTCGACAAAGGGCGGAATCACAAATTCATAACCCCAGCTGTGATACAGATCGAGCAGCTCACGGCGTTTCAGATCGATCAACCCCGCCAAGGGGGGTAAAACCTCATCGATGCCATCAGGCAATATCCAGCTTTCGTTTTCCATCGATCCTATCAGTTAACCAGGTAGAGTAAACCGACGCCAAACAGCATACTGACCAGCCCGCTGATGCGTAGCGCGCGATTGTTCTGTTGGGCGATTGAAAGCATCATCCTGCGCATGGCTTGTGGATTGATGAATGGAAAGATACCTTCCAGCACCAGCAACAAGGCCAACGCCACCCCCAGATCATGCCACATCGCTACGCCCCATAAAAAAACCGGGAATATCCCGGTCATGTAAGACAGCCGCGGATACTTTGTCAGAAAACCTATCGACAAAGTATCCGGTTTTCAGCCGCCGTGTATTCTCCCAAAGCCTGGGGTCGTTGTCTATTGTCCCCGCTGATTCTTCAGATAACGGAAAAAATCCGAATCGGGCTGCAGCACCATGACATCTGAGCTGTCCTTGAAACTCGTTTTGTAGGCATTGAGACTGCGGTAAAAGGCATAGAACTCGGCATCCTGGTTATAGGCATTTGCGTAGGTCTCAGCCGCTTTGCCATCTCCTTCACCACGCAATTGCTCTGCCTGTTTATAGGCATCAGCAACGATGACCACCCGTTCCCGGTCTGCTTCAGCACGAATTCTCTCCCCGGCCTCACCACCTTTTGCACGCAGGTCCCGGGCCACCCGCTCGCGCTCAGCACGCATTCGCTGATACACCGATTCACTGACCTCGGGCGGTAGATCGATCTGTTTGACCCTGACATCGAGGATCTCGACCCCCAGTTCCGCCGCCTGGGCATCCGAATCCTTGGTCAGCAGGGCCATGATCTCGCCGCGCTCACCGGAAACCACCTCTACGATAGTACGTTTACCGAACTCATTGCGCAGGCTGGTATTGATCCGCTCCGCCAGCAGGCGCGCGGTCTTGGTATCGCTGCCACCGGTGGAACGATAGAACTGAGCGACGTTAGCGATACGCCACTTGGCAAAAGAGTCGACGATGACGTCCTTTTTCTCGATGGTCAGGAAGCGCTCGGGACGTGCATCCAAGGTCTGGATTCGCGCATCGAATGTTTTCACATCGTTGACGATAGGCACCATCCAGTGCAGTCCTGGTTCGTAATCGCTGTGCACGATCTCACCGAGACGCAACTTCAGGGCTACCTCCCACTGGTTGACGACAAAAGCGGAGGCATAAATGCCAACCGCGACAATCGCAAGTACAGGGATCAGCAATTTAATATTCTTCATTATCTAACGCTCCTGCCACGAGTGGTCTCCCGCTGATCCGGACGCGCCGGAACCTGATTGCCCGTTTCCGCAGGGTACGACGTAGAACCCGGGGTATAGCCGCTACCGCCCTGTTGAATCAACTTATCCAATGGCAGATACATCAGGCTGTTACCGCCAGCGGTATCCAGCATGACCTTGCTGGTCTGGCCCAACATGGTCTCCACCGCATCCAGGTAAAGACGCTCTCGAGTCACTTCCGGTGCCAGCTGATATTGTTTGAGAACTGCCAGAAAGCGACTGCTGTCACCTTCCGCCTCAGCAATGACCCGGTCCCGGTAGGCCTTCGCGTCCGCCACCTGACGAGCCGCTTGACCGCGGGCTTGGGGAACCACCTCATTGGCATAGGCTTCCGCCTTGTTCTCCAGACCGCTCCTTGTCCTCACGGGCCTTGATGGCATCGTCGAAGGCGCTCTTGACCTGCTCCGGGGGCTTGGCCGGCTGGGTATTCACACTGGTAATCTCGAGGCCGGTCTTGTAATCCTCAATCAGACCCTGAGCGGTGGACATGATGAGATCCGCGACCGCACTACGCCCCTCGGTGAGGATAAAGTCCAGATCACTCTTACCGATGACCTGGCGGACTGATGTCTCAATCGTGTCACGCATGGTCTTTTCCGGGTCCTGGTCCTGGAACAGATAGTCTGCCGCATCCTGAATCCTGGATTGTACCGTCAACTCCACGTCCACAATGTTCTCGTCCCGAGTCAACATGGTCGCCTTGTGGCGGAAAGATGAGATCTGATCCACGTTGACCTTCAGGACCTCTTCCACCGGGTAAGGAATATGCCAGTGGGGGCCAGGTTCAGTGGTCTCGGAGTAGGCGCCAAAACGCAGTATCACACCCCGCTCGGCCGGCTCGATGATATAGATCCCGGATCCCAGCCAGACCAAAGCAATGACGACAAAGATCAGCCCAACGGTTGTCGAGCTTGGACCTTGCCTGCCTGTTGACTCGCCTTTCGGCGACTTACCGCCACCGCCAAAGATACCACTAAATTTTTCCTGCAGTTTCTTTACCACTTCATCCAGATCGGGCGGACCCTGGTCACCACCTTTGCCACTCCAGGGATCTTTATTACCGCCACCCGGTTCATTCCAGGCCATTGACTACTCCAAAATTATCAGCTGATAAAGGGTGTGCGTCCGCATTTCGGCAGGCGCGCGTTTTCATAACATGTTAGGTCGTTGAACAACAATCAACTCTTAGCGGGATGGATTCTAACAGTCTGCTGCAGCGAGGGGAATGAATGAAGTCCAGACAGCCCCATAAAGCAATCAGACAAAGCAATTCTCAAGCTCTGGTTCATCCTTCAACAACCGCTTGAACTCCCGTTCCGACATATCGACCTCCATCTCCCAACCGCCATCATCGGTACCGGAGTCCTGCAAGACTTCACCGCGGCGATGCAGCAATGCATGCCAGCGGCCATTCGAGGCACTCAGGCGCAGTCTCTGTCGCACATGCGAGCGTCTGAAGAATTCCTGCAGGGCCAGGTGCAGCAAGTCTATACCTGCCCCGCTGCGCGCCGAAAGCCAGACTCTTACCGGCTGTCCGGCTTCGTTGCGGTCGATATGCGGTTGTACGTCATCCAGCAGGTCGATTTTGTTGAAGATCTCGATCTGATGGACCTCTGCAGCGCCGATCTGTTCCAATACATTATTAACTTCAGTGATACACATTGCGCGCTGATGACTGGCGGCGTCAACCACATGCAACAGCAGGGATGCCTCGACGGTTTCCTGCAGCGTAGATTTGAAGGCGGCCACCAGATCATGGGGCAGATTGCTGATGAAGCCCACAGTATCGGCGATCACAACCGCACCCTCGCCCTTCAAGTCTAAACGTCGCAGGGTAGGATCCAAAGTGGCGAAGAGCTTATCAGCGGCATACACACCTGAGCCGACCAGGGTATTGAACAGAGTGGATTTACCTGCATTGGTATATCCAACCAGAGAAACTGTAGGGATATCTGCCCGCTCACGACCGCGCCGCCCCTGCTCTCGCTGAGACTCGACCCGTGTCAGCCTTTTCTTGATCTGATCGATTCGCGCGTTCAGCAACCGCCGGTCTGTCTCCAACTGGGTCTCACCCGGTCCGCGCAAGCCGATACCGCCTTTCTGCCGTTCCAGATGGGTCCAGCCGCGCACCAGACGGGTCGTCAGATGACGCAACTGGGCAAGCTCAACCTGCAGCTTACCTTCGAATGAACGCGCGCGCTGGGCGAAAATATCCAGAATCAGACCGGTGCGATCCACCACCCTGCAGGCGAATTCTCGTTCCAGATTGCGCTCCTGACTGGGTGACAATGCATGATTGAAGATCACCAGCTCGGCCTTTTCACCCAGCACGATGCCCTTGATCTCTTCCGCTTTGCCACGCCCCACGAACAGCCGGGGATCGGGATACTGACGGCTGCCACTGACGAATTCTACAGGGTCGGCGCCGGCCGATACTGCCAGATCGGTGAATTCTTCCAGCTCATCTGCATCAGCGCCTCTGCCGAGATCAATATGCACCAGCACGGCACGCTCGCCCGATTTAGGACGTTCAAACATGGGTAAACAGCATCAAGGGAGTGGCTTTAGACCTGAGTTTGACCGTCGGGCGAACAGGCTTTGCCCGCCCAATCCGTCTATGAAGATACAAGCTCTAGAAATTTCCGGGGGTGATGGTGATTCTTCCGCCTGCCCGTTACTGTGTTGAATCCGTACGTTTCTCGCAGGAACGATGGTTGATATGGCATGTTTGTAAACCATCTGACTGACACTATTTTTCAGCAGCACAACAAACTGATCGAATGATTCAACCTGTCCCTGCAGCTTGATCCCATTCACAAGGAAGATTGAAACAGGTACACGTTCCTTCCTCAGCGCATTTAAAAAAGGGTCTTGTAGACTTTGCCCCTTAGACATTTCTAATTCTCCTTGTTGTCGTTATCTCTATCTGATATTTAATGAAATGCTCGCGAAACTGCAGAGTTCTCCCTCCTCACCCGTTTCGCACCTTGAGTTTAGCACAATGTACTGATTTACTTAGCTTTAGGAAAGATCAACTTCTATTTTTTTTCAAGCTCGATTTGAGGTAGATGCAACCTGAGCAATCGTTTGCGCCTGCCGCAGCAAATCACCCCTCTCATCGTCCAGCCAGTAACAATCATGATCCGCCCTTAACCAGGTAAACTGCCTCTTTGCCAGCTGGCGGGTCGCAATTATCCCTTTTTCGACCATTTCTTCCCACCCTAGTTCGCCAAGCAGGTACCTGAGCATCTGACGATAGCCTACTGATCGCATGGATGGCAAGTCAGGAGTTAAATTCCTTTTCTGCAGCAACGCCCTGACTTCCGCCTCAAATCCCTGCTCGAGCATCCTGAGGAAGCGTTGTTCAATGCGATTATGCAAAACAGCCCGGTCTTTAGGCGCAAGTACCAGCTTCAGCAAACGATAGGGTAGCGCCTCGCCAGGACTTGACTCCTGCAACTCCGTGATTGGTCGTCCAGTCAGTTCGATCACCTCCAGGGCGCGTAAAGTTCGCTGCGGATCGTTTGGATGGATTCTTTGGGCAGCCTTGGGGTCCAACGCCTGCAGGCGCTCATGCAGCCGGGGCAGACCGAGATTTTGCAACTCCGTTTCAAGTCGGGCACGCAGACCCGGGATCTGCCTTGGGAAGATCCGATAATCCTTGCTGCAGAGCCCGAAAATAGAGCATCGTGCCACCCACCAGTAGCGGCACCCGGCCGGCTGAGGTAATCTCCCGCATCGCTGACAGTGCATCTTCCCGGAATTCCGCCACTGAATAGACGTCCTCAGGATCACGGATATCGATCAGGCGGTGTGGCGCCTTTAGCAGGATATCAGGCCCGGGTTTGGCGGAGCCGATATTCATACCGCGATAGACCAGCGCCGAATCGACGCTGATGATCTCCAGGGGCAAATGTCCCACCAGTTCAACTGCCAGGTCGGTCTTGCCCGAGGCAGTCGGCCCCATGAGAAACAGCGCGGGCGGCAGATCCTGTGGCGCATTCAATCTGGAATCCTCAGTTGTCCAGGGTGGAGCGATAATTCCAGGTTCATTACCTGCCCCGTAGAAAGAGCCTGTCAAGCTCTGCCATATTCAGCTGAATCCAGGTCGGGCGCCCATGATTGCATTGGTCTGAGCGCTCGGTGCGCTCCATGTCCCTCAGCAAAGCGTTCATTTCATCCAGGGTGAGTCGCCGATTGGCCCGCACGGAGCCGTGACAGGCCATGGTTGCCAGTACCCTGTCCATCTCTTCGCGAATGCGTTCTGTATTGCCATATTCAGTCAGATCCGAAAGCAGGTCCCGTAACAGCCGCTCAGCGTCCGCCCCATGCAGCAGCGCCGGGATGCCTCTGACCGCCAGGGAATCATGTCCAAGACGCGACACCTCGATGCCGATCTCCCCCAGGAGCCCTCGATTAGTCTCCGCCAGGTCCGCCTCCCGGCTGTTGACTGCCACGGTTACCGGCACCAGCAGTGGCTGCCGGGTTATCCCCGCCCCATGATAGGTGCGTTTGAAATGTTCATAGGTGATGCGTTCATGAGCGGCATGCATATCCACGAGGACCAGCCCCTGCTGATTCTGGGCGAGGATATAGACACCTTGCAACTGGCCCAGCGCGTAACCCAGGGGATGCTCTTCCCGCGCTTCGTCTGGAAAATCGGCTGTCGGTTGCTGAGCCCTGTAACTCGCAGCGTAAGCGGAGGGCCGCTCCGCCACCCGCCAATCGAGCCTCTGCTGAGCCTGGCCTGTCTGGCCTGACTCTAGACCCGTGAGAGGCGCCGGGACTTGACCCGGTCCCGGCTGCGCAGCAGCCGCAGTGGCTGCGGCGGGGTCATCCATGGTCTGTGGCCTGGTATCTGCCAACACCCTGTGCAGGCCGCGAAATAGAAAATCGTGGACCAAACGACTGTCTCGAAACCGCACCTCATGTTTCGTCGGGTGGACATTCACGTCAACCATTCTCGGATCGAGTTCCAGATACAGCACATAGGCAGGATGCCGGCCATGAAAGAGCACATCCTGAAAGGCCTGGCGCAGGGCATGCGCAACCAGCTTGTCACGCACCATGCGTTGATTGACGTAGA
Source organism: uncultured Gammaproteobacteria bacterium (assembly GCA_963797085.1). Classification (GTDB taxonomy): domain Bacteria; phylum Pseudomonadota; class Gammaproteobacteria; order Chromatiales; family Chromatiaceae; genus JASJBU01. The sequence goes on along the minus strand of CAWCOA010000024.1, from coordinate 339,493 downwards.
AGAACTGCATATCAGCCTGGGAGCGGGAAAAAGTCGGCCGCGCAACCCAACCCGTCAAGCGGTATCCAGACAACTCATGCTGGATGTACAGCGCATTCTCAATAAAGGCCGCGCCCAATATTTCTCCGACCCGCCGCTGTTGATCGATCTGTTGCCGACAGGCGGCGAGATTGAGGACCCGCCGCTGATTGTGCTGCAGACTGAAAGCCACCTCGAATCTGGACAGCGCCAAGCGGTTCAGCAGGATTTCGATATGCTTGAACTCGGTTTTTTCGGTGCGCAAAAACTTACGTCGAGCTGGGGTATTGTAGAAAAGGTCCCTGACTGTTACTGAAGCGCCGACAGGATGGGCGGCGGGTTTTGGCGGTGCTATATCAACCCCGCCATCACCACTGATCTCAAATCCCATATCCTGTTCTGCCGTCCTGGAGATCAAACTCAGGCGCGAGACCGAACTGATGCTGGGCAACGCTTCGCCCCTGAAGCCCATGCTCTGGATCGATTCCAGGTCATCCAGACTGCTGACCTTGCTGGTTGCATGGCGGGACAGAGCCAGCGCCAACTCCTGTTCAGGTATCCCCTGGCCGTCATCCCTGACCCGGATCAGCTTCACCCCACCCTGTTCGATCTCGACCTCGATCCGCCGGGCCCCGGCATCCAGGCTGTTCTCCAGCAACTCCTTGACCACCGATGCAGGGCGTTCGACCACTTCACCAGCTGCGATCTGGTTGACCAGTTGTGGGGGCAGGGTTTTGATTGGCATGAAAGACAGGCCTGGAGTTGGCAAAATAACTGATCGGTTGTCAGTAACCGAGAACTAGGGTCAGCTATTGTGCCACTCTGTCAGACGATCGGCCAGGAAAGCAACCGCGTGAAATCAACTCCCTGGAATGTGCAACACTTGGCCAATGCGTATGGTATCCCCTTTCAGGGCATTCGCAGTACGCAACTTGTTGAGACTGACCTGGTATTGCCGGGCGATTTCACTCAATGTATCGCCATTGGAAATCACATGACGCTTGGCCATCCGCTGCATCTGTCTGGCTGCCAACCAGCTTCCCTGCGGCGGTTGGTACTCAAAATAACTGACAATGCCATCCAACAGGGCCTTGGCCACCTTTTTCTGATAAGTGGGGGACTTCAAGCGCCGCTCCTCATCGGGATTGGAGATAAAGGCGGTCTCCACCAGCATGGATGGTATATCAGGTGATTTCAGGACCACGAATCCCGCCTGCTGCACCTTGCGCTTGTGCGTCTTGCCGAGTTTTTTCAATTGCCTGAGAACCCTCTGAGCCGCGGCGGAACTAGCCTCCAAGGTACCGATCTGAGAGAGATCCAGAAGCACGGAGGCAAGCATTCCATCCTTATCTTCGAGGGAGACACCGCCGACCAGGTCAGCACTGTTTTCTTTCTCCGCCAACCACCGAGCCGCCTCATTGGAGGCCCCACTGCGCGACAGGGTATAAACCGACGATCCCCTGACCCGCGAGTCGTGAAAGGCATCGGCATGAATGGACACGAACAGGTCCGCCCTTTCCCGGCGCGCCTTGCTGATCCGTTTGCGCAACCCCAGGTAATAGTCGCCGTCACGGATTAACACGCCTTTCATACCCTTTTTCTGATTAATCATCTTTACAAGTCGGCGGGAAATGGCCAGTACCACATCTTTTTCGTAGGTACCGTGCTTGCCTTTGGCGCCAGGGTCTTCACCACCATGTCCCGCATCGATTGCTACGATCACATCTCGATGGCCGGCCTCAACGGCAGATTTGACGGGCTTGGATGAACGCTTGGCCGCAGAACCTTTCTTTTCATACAAGTCAATGACCAGACGATGGCCATATTGACGGTTGGGTTTCAGCAGGAAACTCTTGGGTTTGACTGCCCTGTTCAGATCAAGCACGACTCGCACATCGTTTTTGTTGCGCACCGCTCTACGCAGTTTGCGGATAAATCGGGTGTCTGCTTGCGGTTCAGGCAGATGTTTGGGGATCCGGGTATTCTTCAGATCGAGCACTACCCGGTGCGGATCATCAAGGGTGAATATTTTGTGGTCTATCAAAGAATCCGCATCAAACACCAGCCGCACGTGATCCGGCGCGGACCAGATGCGCAGGCTACCGACCTCTGACTGCCTGGCCTGGAGGGGCAGACACCACACGAGTAGAAGAATCAATAATGTGACAATCTTCTTCATTATTGTTACCGATTAAAACTGAGATTATCAGCTAAAAAATAGCATGCTTTGATTTTTTTTCCAAATTAAACCGTTAGATAGGATGTTTTCTTAATCTTTATCCTGAATCAGGCAGTAGAAAAAGTCGATAGATTCTCAGGGGATAAACCTCGCAGCCGCTGAATGATGGCGGCGCCGACTCTGGTTTTTCCTTCAAGCGAAACCTTTCTGGCCTGGCCAGCATGCTGTAGATCGATCAGCAAATCCGCTTCCGGCAGAAAACCTCTGCCCCGCTGCGGCCATTCCACCAGCAGGATTGCCTGCCCATCCAGCAGATCCTGTACGCCCAAGTATTCCAGTTCATCCGCATCGGCCAAGCGATAAAGATCGAAATGGTAACAGCTGGCAGCCTGCAGCTCGTAGGGTTCAAGCAAGGTATAGGTCGGGCTCTTGACGTTCCCCTGATATCCCAGTGCCCGGAGAAAACCTCGGGTCAGGGTGGTTTTACCTGTGCCAAGATCTCCCTGTAGATAGATCACACAAGGGACCGGACAGACCTTGGCCAGCAAGCCGCCCAGTGACTCCTGCAAGGCTTCTCCGGTTAATTCAAGATTCAACATCGGCCAGCCCCCCATTGAGCAGCCCGCGAAGTTCGGACAAACTGTCACTCGCCAGCATGCCGATCTCACCTTGGCGCGCCGCGCGGTCGCCGGCTGCGGCGTGCAAGGCAACCCCCAGTTCCGCCGCCTCCAGCTGCTGATAGCCCTGAGCAATCAGTGCTGCAATAATGCCAGTCAGCAGATCGCCGCTGCCGCCTGAGGCCATGCCCGGGTTGCCTGCGCTGCAAACCGCAGGTGGATGGGATGAGCCCCCGCCCACCAGACTGCCGGCCCCCTTCAGCACCACCACGCCGCCGAAGCGGCTTTGCAACTGCTGCAAGGCAGCAAAACGATCAGCCTGCACGGCCTGAGTGTCCGAGCCCAACAGCCTTGCCGCCTCGCCCGGATGAGGGGTCAACACCCAGTTGTCGCGCCTGGTCGGAGCTTCCGCCAGAAGATTGAGCGCATCCGCGTCCATCACCAGGGGCAGGCCGGAGTTCACTACGGTGTCGAACAGACTTCTCGCCCAACTGTCCTTGCCCAATCCCGGACCCAGGGCAATCACATTGGCGCGCTCGATCAATGTCTGCAGCTCATCACCGCTTTCCAGACCTCGACACATCAGTTCCGGGCGTTGCAGATTCAGGCAGGCCGCATGGACGGGATGAGTGGCCACGGAGACCAATCCCGCCCCTGAGCGGGCCGCCGCCTCGGCGGCCAGGCGCACCGCCCCGGAATATCCACGATTACCCCCCACTACCAGGACATGGCCCAAATCACCTTTGTGATAAGACCGGCGGCGCGGCTGTACCTGCTGCGCGACTTTAAGCCATTCGATACGCCGGGCCGCCAGCAACTGCCGGGCATAGATTCTCGCAGGGATTTCTAAGGCATCGAAATGGACCTGCCCGCAATAATCCGGTCCCTCAGCGGTGAACATGCCTTGCTTCAGGCCGATGAAGCTGAGCGTGGCGTCTGCCTGGACCGCGCAGCCCATCGACCTGCCGCTATCTGAGTTCAGGCCGGAAGGGATATCAATCGCCAGCACCGGGGCGGAATGCTCATTGATGGCTTGGACCGCCTCGGCCCAATAGCCCGTAACATCGCGCTCGAGACCGGTACCAAGCAGCGCATCGACGATTAGCTCGGTCGCTCTGGGCAGAGCTTCATAGGGTTCGATCTCACCACCCAGTTGCTGCCAGGCATCCGCCATCGCCAGGGCATCCCCGGTTAATTTCAGCGGATCAGAGAGACTCAGAATCTGCACTTGCAGACCCGCCTGCCGGGCCAGGCGGGCCACCACATAACCATCACCTGCATTGTTGCCGGCCCCGCAGACTACCGTGATGCGCGCCGCCTGGGGCCAGAGCTCCTGCAGCAATTGAAAGGCTCGGCTGCCTGCCCGTTCCATCAGCTCAGCCCCGGGGATGCCAAACTCCTGGATGGCGATTCTATCGAACTCACGCACCTGCTGCGGCCCGATAGAGCGCATATGGCAGGGATTCAGTAAAGGGCATGACTCGCATCTGGTACTCTTGCAGCTGACATTTGTGCCGCCAACCTTACCTTGAAAGTCAGCAGAAAACACCAGTGCTATAGTACTCCCTCAATGCCACAAATCACCCTTAATGATCCGAACGAATTGACATCCCTGATCAAATTCTGGGGGATCGAGCTGGGCTTTGATCAGGTGGGCATCAGTGATATCGATCTCGGTCTGGCGGAGCAGCGATTGGAGCAGTGGCTGCAGAAGGGTTTTCATGCTGAGATGGCTTACATGGCCAAGCATGGCAGGAAAAGAAGCCGCCCTGCAGCGCTGATACTCGACACCCGACGGGTTATTTCGGTGCGCATGGATTATTTGCCAGAACCGCAGGATGCTGCCTTGAAGGTCCTCGAGAACCCTGCACTGGCATTCATATCCCGTTACGCGCTGGGCCGTGACTACCATAAAGTCATGCGTAAGCGGCTGCAAAAACTGGCCCGGCGTATCGAGCAAAGGGTGGGTGAGTTCGGTTACCGGGTGTTCGTCGATTCAGCGCCGGTGCTGGAGAAGCCATTGGCGGAAAAGGCCGGGCTCGGTTGGATCGGCAAGCATTCAAACCTGATCAATAAAAGCGCCGGCTCCTGGTTCTTCCTGGGCGAAATCTATACCGACCTGCCGCTGATACTGGATAATCCGGCCGATAATCACTGCGGGAGTTGTCGGGCCTGTCTGGATATATGCCCCACCCAAGCCATTGTCGAACCCTATCAAGTAGATGCCGGCCGGTGCATCTCCTACCTGACGATCGAGCTCGCAGGCAGCATCCCCATTGAGTTCAGGCAAGCCATTGGCAACCGCATCTACGGCTGCGATGACTGTCAGCAGGTCTGCCCCTGGAACCGGTTTGCCCAGCTGACAGCGATCGACGATTTCCGGCCTCGGCATGGCCTGGATGCCATTGATCTGTGCGAGGTCTTCGCATGGGACGAAGAGTGCTTTCTAAATCGTACCGAAGGCTCAGCCATCCGCCGCATCGGCCATGAGCGCTGGCTGCGGAATATTGCAGTCGCCCTGGGCAATGCCACGCATTCCTCCAGAGCTGTCATCCAGGCCCTGGAAAAGCGTCTTGGGCATCCTTCCGCCCTGTTGCGGGAACATGTCAGATGGGCGTTGGACCAGCATCGAACCCACTGACAGGTCAATCAGACTCCGCGGGTGTTGGCGGCGCTTTCATCAGGGAAAAAAACTTTCTTACCACATCCAGATCCTGGGTCTTGGTCATGGCTGGCAGACTGCGGATAAACACCTTGCCGTAGGGTTTATTGAGCAGGCGTGGATCGCAGATCACCAATAGTCCTCGATCCTTCTCATCCCGAATCAGACGGCCTGCCCCTTGTTTCAGGGCTATGGCTGCCTGGGGTAGCTGAAAGGTCATAAACGGGTTGCCGCCCTGCCGGCGCAAGGCATCGATGCGGGCCTGCAGCACCGGATCACCCGGTGAGGCGAAAGGCAGTTTGTCGATAATCACACAGGAGAGCGCCTCGCCGCGCACATCCACCCCCTCCCAAAAGCTCGAAGTGCCCAGCAGCACCGCATTCCCCAGTTGTCGAAACCGCTCCACCAGCTCGGTCCTGGGGGCCGTACCCTGCACCAGCATCGGGTAATCGATGCGATCCTGCAGATACTCGGCGGCTTCCTGCAGCGCGCGATGGCTGGTGAAGAGCAAAAAGGCGCGGCCTTCACTGGCCTCGAGGATCGGTATGCTGAGCTCGGATACCCGACGGTTGAATTGCGGACTGTTGGGCTCGGGAAGATCTTTCGGCACATACCAGACCGCTTGACGCGGATAGTCGAAGGGGCTGTCCCAGCAGTGGGTCTCCGCCTGCTCCAGGCCAAGCTGATTGGCGAAGTGCTCAAAGCTGCCACCGACCGCCAGGGTGGCGGAGGTAAAGATCCAGGAGGCATGATGCTCCGCCATGCGGGAACTGAAGATGTTCGATATCTCCAGCGGCGTACTGTTCAGGCGAAAGCTTTGTCGCAGGGTTTCGAACCAGCGGATATTTTCATCGTCCTGTGGTACGCAGAGCGCATCCAGGCGGCTGGAGAGATCGACACAACGATCCCGGCAGCTGTCGAGGCCTTTACCCCTGCCCTCGAGAGCCTTCAGCATCGCCTGCAACTGCGACAGTTCCTGTCGCACCCTGGACAGATGGGACTCGACTGCGGGATTACTGGCGACTTCCGACCAGGCGCCGCGCCGCATCTCCAGACCAAAGGCCAGGCGCAGCTCGCGCACGGCCTGCTTCAGCAGATCGAGCTGTTCCGGCAGCTTGGGCTGATCCCCGGCTTCACGATGATACTCATTCAGGGTATCTCTGATCAGATCGAACAGTTGCCGCCCGCTGATCGTCATACCAAAAAAATTACTCGCCACCTCGGGCAACTGATGAGCCTCGTCGAGGATGAAGCAGTCGGCGCTGGGCAGCAGCTCTCCGAAACCCTCCTCCTTCAACGCCATATCGGCGCATAGCAGATGGTGATTGACCACCACCAGATCCGCCTCCTGGGCGCGGCGCCGGGCCTCCACCAGGTGACACTTGCTATATGACGCGCACTCCGGACCGAGACAGTTGTCGGTACTGGAGGTGACGACAGGCCAGATATCCGCATCCTCGGCAATCTCGGACATCTCTGCGATATCCCCGGAGCGGGTTTCTGTGGACCAGCTGCGGATCCGCTGCAGCTGCTGACTCTGTTCCTTAGTCAGCCGCACACCCTCCACCAGCGTGGAGTCGAGCCGATGGATGCATAAATAGTTGGCGCGTCCCTTGAGCAGGGCGACACTGACCGGGCTGGAGAGACTTCTACGCACCATGGGCAGATCCCGATGATAGAGCTGATCCTGCAGGTTCTTGGTGCCGGTGGAGATAATCACCTTGAGACCGGACATCAGGGCGGGCACCAGATAGGCAAAGGTCTTGCCGGTGCCGGTGCCGGCTTCACAGATCATCACCCCGCCTTGATCCAGAATGCGCTCGACCGCCTCCGCCATCTCCTGTTGTTGTGAGCGGTGGGAATAGCCATCGATATGCCGGGCAAGCCAGCCCGTGGGCTCAAAGATCTCGACGAGGTCAGTCATTCTAGACCTAGCGGACTAACGGCTCTGATTTTCCCAGACCTCGGATTCCAACCCATTCTCTCTGGTCCAGGCCAGTCGACCAATGATTTTGAAGCGGGCTACCGACATGGCGCCACGCTTGGCCCGGCTGCTGCTCGATTCATCGACAAAATCGAGAATGTCCTGCTTTTCCGCTTCATAGATCTCGTAGGGCTCATACTCCTCATCCATCAACACCAGCAGCACACTGTCCCACTGCTTGTCGAGTTTCATCTGGCCGATACGCTGGCCCGATTTACTCTCATCGAAGATGGTGCGCGACTTGATCTGGATACGTTTGCCGCCCCGTGCCGGATCGATAGCATTGAAGCCCCCTGCCCCTTGCGTATTTGGCTCCAGTTTCAGCAGTTTGACTGCATCGTGCTCGGCTATCTCGCTGCTGATGCCAGGCAGTGGTTTACCCATGGTGCGCCGATATTCAGCAGCCAAGACGCGGGCCTGGGCAATCAATTTGTCTGCAGCATAAACAGTCAAACGACAATCCTCTTGAGAAGTGTTTCGGGCGGATTGTAGCTTAAATTGATCGGTGGGAATTATAAAGCGGATATACGACTAACCGGCGGAGCTGTTTTTTTGCTGAACAGGTGTAATGAGCTGGCTCAATGGGACGGGCCGTCCGATATGATAGCCCTGGATATAGTCGACACCGATATTTCGCAGCTCGTCTGCTGTCTGCTGATCTTCCACAAACTCTGCAACGACCTGTTTATTCATGAAATGCGAAATGCCGGTGACGGCCTTTACCATCTCATAACTGGCCGGGTCCTGCAGTAGATCGCGAATGAAGATGCCGTCGATCTTGACATAATCAACGGGCATCTCCTTCAGATAGGAAAATGAGGCATAGCCCGAGCCGAAATCATCCAGGTAAAAGCTGCAGCCGGTCTGCTTGATCTCCTTGATGAAACTAATCGCATCCTCTGAGTCCGAGATCATGGCGGTTTCTGTGATCTCGAAACCCAGTTTTTCCCTGGGAATGAATGCGCTCTCAATTTTCTGGATCAGGTAGGCCTTGAATTCCTGATCCGCCAGTGACTGGCTTGAAAGATTGATGGAAAAACCACCGATATCCTGGATTTCCTGAATATGCCTGTCGGTCATCGCAAAGAAATTGTCCACCACCCAGCGGTCCACGGCACGCATGAGATTGTAGCGTTCAGCGGCAAGAATAAACTGCACCGGAGTCTGTAGCTGGCCATTTTCGCCTTCGACGCGCAGCAGTATCTCATAATGACTAGATCCAACTCCTTCCTGAAGTGGCGAAATTAGCTGGGCTACGAGTACTATCTTGTCGTTTTCCAAGGCATCTTCTATGACTGCCACTGAATCGACAAGCTTTCTGTGCTCCATAAATTCCCGGTCTGTTGCACGATAGATACGGGTGCAGTTTCTGCCTGCCTGCTTGGCAATGCTGCAGGCGGATGAAACCGATTTCAGCAGCGCAGCAGATGTCTGTTCCCGGTTGTCGATGGCCACCAATCCGATACTGACGGAGACGGGTATCAGCTGATTATTCCAGGTGTACTTGAAGGCATTGATCGCCTGACGATGCTCTTCCGCAAGCTGATAGCCCCGGTCAAGAGAACTCTGCGCAAGCAGGATGGCAAATTCATCATCACCGGTTCGCGCCAGATGGGCATTCTCCGGCAGATAAGTACGCAGGATATTCGAGATGGATTGCAGCAGTTTGTCTCCCCCGTCAAATCCACAAAGATCATTCACCAGGCCAAACTGATCCACATCCAGCAAGATGATCGCATACAGCTCACCTTCCTTCATTTCTCCCCGGAGCAATTCCGTCAGCAGCCTTTCAAATGAACGCCGGTTGAGAAGCCCGGTCAGCTCATCGTAACTGACCTCTTGTTGCACGGCATCATAACTGTCCTTGAGGATGCGCTGGATGGCTCGGTCAACCACCGGCATTTCGCGATTTTCCAGCAAGGCCAATCGATTCTCGGCGAACAGCGAAGCCAGTTTGTGGGTATCACCGTAGATAATTTTTATCCCATTGCCATCAACCAGCAGAAGTCTGTCCAGGTCAGGGCTTTTCCAGACCAGGTTGACCAGTCTTAGGCGCTCGCCGGCGTCATGCATTACAATCCAGTCACCCTCAGCCAACTTTTTCACCAGATCCAGCCAATTTTCTGCGACTGGCTGGCGATCTATACCCTCGAGTTCCATCGCATGTCCCTGAAACAGCCGTTTCAGATACGCTGCATCCACACTAATCTGGTTGGCGGTGAAGTTTTCTGCCGACTCACCCTCATCCACCAGCGCCTGCATCAGTTCATCGGTGAATTGCTGGGCTCCTTCCGGATAGACGGGATAGTCATTCAAACCCTTCTTGACGACCTTCATGAGGTCGGATGCTTTACCTTCAGAAAGTCTTTTGAATGGTTGATTGACTCGAAATAGTTTTAGCAGCAGGTCCACAACCCGCAGATAGGCTTTCGCTTCAACGCTGTCCTCACCCAGCAGCATGACCGTATGGATGAGCAGATTTGACCAGCCAAATTGAAATAGTCTATCCAGCGCGATGGAGACATCTTTACCGAGCAGCTTTTTCTCCAGGCTGTTTCTTACATAGTCCTGCGCCTGCCTGAGCCGCTCTTTTCGGGTGCAACTCTCGATGGCCAGCTTGCAGTTTCTCTGAAAATTCTCCTTTTGTTTATCATGCAGTACCTCGATTTGCTGGGTGGCATCGGAGATATTGCTGATGGCTCCAGACTGGATGTCATTGATGATTTGTCGCAGCCCAACATTGTGGACTCGGCCTTTCGCGTCCAATGCATCTGAGAAATTGACATAGGGCGCCAATTCCTCTATCGCATCTAGAAAACGCCGCCCCGGATGTTGTGCATTCTCCAGGATACGAGGATCCTGAATACTCTCTTTGATGAATGGAATTTCCAGCTGAGTCACCAGTTGCTGCACATCCAGATTGAGCAGATCATCCTGCTGTACCGCCTCCACCAGCTCTTCACTTGCGCAAACGGCGGCGCGGGTCAGCGGATCGAGTGCAAGGCCCTGGGTGTCTGTATGACTGAGGTGGTCTTCGAGCTTCCTGAGCAACCCTCTTCCCAACGGCATGGACTCCATGGTTTGTAAAACCTGCTCTCGGGATGCCACTGGATAGGCCGCCTGCTCTACGGATTGCTCAGCCTGTCCACCATTGGCGGTATCCAGGAGTAGCCGAAAGATTCTCCAGAGTTGCTTGGCTCCCCTGTTCCAGAACCTGTGCCTGCTCCTGTTCTTTGCCCAGCAGCTGACTGCTACTGCCTTGAGATACTACTGTTGTGTTTTCTGCGCTTGCAGTCTTGATGCCCTCCTCACTCAGGCAGGCAATCAGCTCCCCATAGAGTCTATGGATATTGATGAATATAGCATCGACTGAAGGTCTCATAGAGAATCTTTTTCGCCATCGGCGTGACCGCATATTCCCCCAAGACGTCCTTCATCTGCAGCAGCAGGGCAATCGGGGAGAGTGGATTCGACTCAAGCTTCACGGGCCGTTGAAACAGGTGTGAAAGGGCGAAATTCACCTCATATATCTGTTTTGCCAGCTGGGATTCGACTTTATGGGCAATGCCTTCTAAAAAGATCCATTCATCGAAATCCTCTTTGTCTATCAGCTCGAGCTCTGATCCTTGCTCATCTTCCGAGGTTTGCTCCCGGGCTTGTGGCTCACCATTCACCAATGCGTTAAATCCTGCCTCAACACTGGCGAAAAAGTGATTACTGATCTCCTGTTCCTCAGTCTCCAGGGTTCTTACCGCAAAGAACAGGTCCCCTTGTTCACCACTGCTATTCATGTGATCTGTTGCAGCAATCAAATCCATTTTCGCTGACATAAAGAATTGGTTGATCTCTTTTTTCAGGAAACCCAGGGCCTTGTCCTGCAACTGCTGGATTATTGATTGGGTGGCGTCAGGATAATTGGGTAATTCCTGTTGCTGCGCTACAGGATCGTCCACCGCATCTTGTGCATAAGCCTGCAAATATGCATAAAGCGTTTCGTTGGCATCGATAAAGGCCACACCGCAACCGCTCTGGTTCACATAGGCAATTTCCACCGCCGTTGTTATCTGGCCACTGTTGATTTCGACCACAGCCCGCGCACGCTGTTCAGGTTCGTGGAAACCGGCCACCATCACTGTAGACAACCCGGATTCGCCCCAGGTAATAAATAGACCACCTTTGGAAAAATTACGGATTTGACAGCCGGAATAGCCCTGTTCTTCGAAGAGGAAATTGGCGGAATGATTGATTTCATTCCTTGGATATCTTCGGCGACCCATCTCGATTAGTTACCGACTGGGAGGGCCGGCCATATCTCCATGCTTGTTGAGTGAGTGATTTTTTCTAGATGCTTACCCCACGATTATCGGCTATAGCAATGCTTCCTTTAACCGCAACATATTGAATCAGGAGACCGCGGCCTATCGGAACTTTCGCTCTGGAGTACAGGCGTGGTTTTGGAAAGACTATGAAGGGCGCCAGTGAATGTGACTAGTTAAGTACCGTCGCCTGATCCCGTCAAAATATCTGGCTTGGGATTAGGGTCAGTGAAGCCTTGAAATAACCTTTCAGATAAGCACAACAACCAGTTGCTAAAGCTACGGGACTAATCGAATAGCGATTGCAGCCAATTGATTTCGTCATCCATAACGCGTGCCGGACGGCGCGCGCAGGCGGCATCTCTCCTTGGAGCATACCCCTTGATGAAGGGTACAGCCTGGGTCTCTTTACAACCTGAACCCCGCAGGCCTGATCGCTTGTCGATCTCAACAATTTCCACATTGGCAGGCAGTGGCGGGTTCAGCGAAGAGATACCCACGCTATGCAGCAACTTTCCCCACACCCGCATTGCGCCACTGGAGCCTGTCAGGCCGATGGGTTCATTATCGTCACGCCCAACCCAGACTACCGCCACATGCCGTTGATCAAACCCGGCAAACCAACTGTCCCTGAGGTCATCGGTAGTGCCAGTCTTGCCGGCCACACTGGCACCCTTGGGAAGTAATGCCGGCAGGGTCTTGGCGGTTCCTGCACGCACCACCTCTTGTAAGGCATGGTTCAGCAGATAAACCGCATTTGGGTCCAGGGCCTGCTGCACCGCCGTCGGATAGCGGGATAACACCCGGCCGCTGCTGTCAGTCACCTCGTGTATCGCCTTCAAGGTGGCCCGAAATCCCCCGGTTGCCAGGGTCTGGTACATCTGGGCCATCTCAAGTGGCGACAGGGACACGGCACCCAGCAACATCGACGGAAAAGGCTGGATAGGACGCTTGATCCCAACCGCCTCCAGCTTGTCCAGCACTGCCGGCAAGCCAACCGACATTCCCAACCGCACCGTAGCCTGATTATAGGAATTGGCCAGTGCAGTTTGCAGTTGCACTCTGCCATGACTGAGCCGGTCATAGTTCCCCGGCGACCATATCTGCCCATCCTCACCCTTGATACGAATCGGTGCATCATCCAATTCACTGAGCAGATGGTATTGCCGGGGTCTGGAAAGGGCTGCCAGGTAAACCACCGGCTTCAGCAGCGAGCCAACCGGACGCAAGGCGTCCAAGGCACGATTGAAACCCGCGTAACGGGGGTTTCTGTCGCCGACCAGGGCCACTACTTCACCGGTCTCCGCAGCAACCACAACCACTGCCCCCTGCAGGCTGCGATCCTCAATCTGCCGGGATTTTTCCAGCCTGCTGAGCTGAGAGGCCAGGACCTGTTCCGATTTTGACTGCAGCCAGGGATCAAGCGTGGTAAAGATACGCAGCCCTTCACTGGTAAGATCCGATTCCTGATAGTCTCTGCGCAGTTGGCGCCGGACAAGATCCATAAAGGCCGGCATGCCGGAAGAGCGGTTGCTGCCCTGCTGAATGCCAAGAGGCGCGGCAGCCGCCTGCTCGGCCAGCTCCGCTGAGATCAAACCCTGTTCCTGCATGATATGCAGCACCAGCCCGCGCCGCTTCAGCGCCCGTTGAGGATGGCGCCGGGGATCATAGGCAGACGGCCCCCGAACCAGGGTGACAAGCAGCGCCATCTTCGGCAAATCCAGTTCCCGCAATGGGCGATTGAAGTAGAATCGGCTGGCCAGACCAAAACCGTGAATGGCTCTTCCTCCATCCTGCCCGAGATAGATCTCATTGGCGTATGCCTCGAGAATTTCATCCTTGCTGTAGCGGGCCTCCAGGATGAGCGCCATCAAGGCTTCATTCAGCTTGCGCCAAAGACTCCGTTCAGGGGTCAGAAAGAAGTTTTTCACCAATTGCTGGGTCAGCGTACTGCCGCCCTGCACCAGGCCCACGGCACGCAGATTGGCCCAGACCGCGCGCAAAATAGCACTGGGATCGACTCCATAGTGCTGAAAAAAGTTGCGGTCCTCGACTGCAATCAAGGCCTGTATCAGCCCCTCCTGGAGTTCGGAACGACGCAGCAGCACGCGGTCTTCGCTGTGTGCCGGATGCAGACTGCCGATCAGCCGCGGCTCCAACTGATACTGGCGCAGACTGGCGCCGGATGCCGCCTGTTTGACACTTGTAATAGCGTCCTGTTTGATGCGAATTTCCAGATAATCTGAAGGCCGCTCCCGGCCTGGAATCAGAAATTCGCGGGTACGGATCAGAAAGCGGCCCTGGTAGCTCGAGTAGCTGCCTGGCTGGTCCGGATGCTTGACCCGCCGGTAACCCAAGCCCTCGAGTTCAATGGTCAGGCGGCCGGGACTCACCGCTGCGCCGGCAGCCAGGGTCATGGGTCTGGCATAGACCTGTGCCGGCATTGCCCAGCGCCGGCCGTCGAAGCGAATCTGCACGATATGATCAAGATACATCACATACAGCGCAAGGCTCAGCAACAGTCCGCTCACAGCGACTAACAGCCAGCGCTTCCACAAGTAGGCATGGGGCTGCTGAGGTTTACTTCGAGAACGTCGTTTTTTAGGTTTTGGCATGCAGAAAGGCAGGTAGACCCAGCGGGTTTTTAAATGCAGCGTAGTTTACAGAAAAGGGCCCAGCGATGGTTAAAAACAACATTGGTTTTTTGAATGGATTCCTGTCTGATCCAAAAAGCCCCTGAAGATCATCTCTGACCGGCGCTATCTGCCGCTGACCAGCTGCATTCCTGTTCGCTAAGCAGTGCAATTTTCGGCCAGGGCTCGTTCAATGCACACGCCGCATCAACCAGAACCCCGCTGAGAAAAATAACAGGGTGGGAAATGCCGTCGCTACAATCGGAGGAATTCCGTAGACCACCGCCATGTAGGAAAAGGTCTTGTTCAACAGGTAGAAAACGATGCCGATGATGGCTCCGGTAAAGATGCGCTGGCCGATGCCGACACTCCGCAGCGGCCCAAAGACAAAGGGTATACTGAGAAACAGCATGACCAATGTCACCAGAGGGGCCATCAGCTTGTTCCAGAATGCCACCGCATAAGTTGCCGACTCCTGGCCATTCTGCTTCAGGAAGGTGATATACCGCCAGAGGTCCCAGGCGGGCAGCATATGCGGCTTTACTCTGATCACATCCAGCACAGTGGGCTCCAGCAGGGTGTTCCACTGCAGCCTCTCCTGCGCACTGACCCGGATGCGCTGGGACTCGAACTCACTCTGCCTGACCCCCTCGAGCAACCAGCGGCCATCATCCAGAAAGGTTGCAAACTCCGCATGAATCGCACTGCGCAAACGATGTGCCTGATCATAATCGTAGATTGAGATATCCGCCAGCTTGGCATCAGGCAGGATTTGCCTGACGTTGATGTAACTATCGCCGTTTCTCGACCAGAATCCATAGCGAGTCTTCAATGTCACCCGCTCGGACAACGACTCCATCTTCATGCGCTGAGCCTGCTGCTCTGTGACTGGCGCCAGATATTCACCAACCACTACGACAGCAATTAACAGCAGCAAACCCGCCTTCAAGACAGCCAGCAGGATACGCGAAACAGAAACCCCAGCCGCGCGCATGGCAGTCAATTCCGAGTGACTGGCGAGAGAACCGAGCCCGATCAGACTTCCCAGCAAGGTGGCAATCGGAAACAATTCGTAGGCATAACGGGGCAGCACCAAGGCTACATAAGTAAAGGCTTTGGCCGTGGTGTAGCCCCTTTCCACATCATCCAATTCGGCCAGCAGTTCAAAAAAACCCATCAAAACCAACAGTAACATGAGTACCGAAAAAACCCCGACTGCTACAGAGGTTCCGATATAACGGTCGATCAGAGAGATCATCGGGCCAGTCTCGTCATCCGCCGCCTCCACTGCTTGTAGATGATAGTGTCCGGCACAAACAGCAGCAACGCTAACGCAGTCATCGCCAGATGTACCCACCACATTCCCAACCAGGCCGGAGTGATCCCCACCGCCATCCATTTTTCAGAGGCTCCCTGCATGCTTAGGTAAAGGGTATAGACAATGAAGGCCAGCACCAGCTTGCCAAATGGACCCTGCCTGGGTGAAGAGCGGCTCAGTGGCAAGGCCAATAAGGCAACCACGAACAAGGCCAGAACCTGTGAAAGCCTGACTTGAAATTCCGTCTTGTCACGGATCTTATCCGAGGTCAGCAGAACACCATTGGGGAGGCCCTTCCAGGGTCGTTTTACCAACCTCGGCGTTGCTTCCTGGATGCGCAGGGCATAGACGTCAAATTCACTGACCCGGTAGTTGGCCGCCCCGGGAATGCCCTGATATCTATAGCCATTCTCAAGCACCAGAAATCGATCACCACTCTCCTCGTCGATCTTCTGATACCCCGCTGCGGCGCTGATCAGACCCATCTCCCCTGCCCGACGGTGCTGCACGAACAGATTCTGCATGCGGTGTTCATCCTGGTTGATGGATTCCACATAAAAAATCAGATCCCCCTGACTGTACTCATTGAAACGCCCCGCACTGACTCCCGCCAACTCAGCGGCCTGCCCATGTTGATCACTGAGCAGTTTATCGATCATGCGGGCCGACCAAGGCGCCACACCCATTGAGAGCCAGGTCACTAACAGTATAATGGGGAGTGTGGCGATCAAAATGGCCCGGAACAGCCGCCCACCACCAATACCACAGGCTTCCATTGCCGTGATTTCACTGTCACGATACATCCTGCCGACCGCATACAGCACCGCGAAGAAGAACGCCGGGGGTACCAACCGGGCCAGGAAGCGAAACATCTCAAGCCCCAGCATCTGAAACAGCAATGTGGCGTTCAGATCACCCACTGATACCTGCTGGAGCAGCTTGATAAAGGTGGTGCCCATAAAAATGAGCAATAACACAATAACAATCCCCAAAAAGGCTTTGAATATCTCCTGCAATAAGTAGCGGTCGATGATAGGTATCATGCCTGACTGGTCGTTCTCCTGCTGATTCAACCTTGTAACTTAACGTTTAAGCGCAAAGAAATCCATGCCGCAGAAAGGGCTTGCTGAAGCCGCAGACCTTGCAGAATCAGCTGAAAAGCTATCCTCTGCACAGCTTGAGATGGCGACTATGGTCTCCGCCATGTATTGATACAGGTCATTGCAATGGCATATGCCTGGGCTAGGATGAAGGGTTTCCAATCAGCATCGAAGTGTGACTGTGCCGCAGCAAATCAGCTATCAGATAGACAACAACCTCTACCTCAGCATTACTGATCGCTGCACACTCGAATGCAGCTTCTGCCCCAAGACGCAGGGCATCATGACCGTCAAGGGGTATGACCTGACTTTCCAGCAGAGACCCACCCTGGAGCAGATCATCGATGCGATTGATGATCCCAAAAAGTATGACGAGGTGGTGTTTTGTGGCTTTGGCGAACCTACACTGCGCCTGAATGTCCTGCTGCAGGCAGCGCGCAACATCAAAGACCGGGGCGGCCGGATAAGGGTGAATACAGACGGGCTAGCCAATCTCGTGCATAAACACAATACACTACCCGATTTAGGCAGCTGCGTGGATGCGATCTCTATTTCGCTCAACGCCCAGAACCGGGAAGTCTATGACTTGCATTGCCGACCCAACCTCCCGGGTTCCTATGCGGCCATGCTGCAATTTACCAAGCAAGCCCCTGCATACATACCAGAGGTTACAGTTTCCGCTATCGATGGCCTGGAAGGTGTGGATATAGCTGCCTGTAGAAAAATCGCCCAGGATTATGGCGTCAAATTTCGTCGCCGCGAGCTGGATCAAGTCGGCTAGCGACTGCCTGCAGGGCTGGTACCGCAGACTATAAGTAACTTTTGTTTCCACCAAGAGAGTGGAATATCCAATGCGTATTCTGCTAATTTAGTTAACCACAGTGAGTCTAGTGAATCTCATCAACTCTCGACAAAACTGACCAGGGAGAGTTTAACTCAATGTAATACATTACTTTTTGTAATTATGCACAGAATCAGATCATACATCGCAGAACGCCGAGCGATCATCCTCCTGCTTTTCTTGTTTGCTTCAAGTCTCCTTAATACCCCATCTTTCAGCCAGGAAAACGACCTGTCAGCGGATTACTTTTTTGAGGAGCTTCCCGTGGTGCTCTCTGCCACGCGACTCTCCCAGCCCCTGTCAGAAATTCCCGCAGCAATGACCATTATCGATCGAGAGATGATTGAGGCCTCAGGCGCCATGAATGTACCGGATCTACTGCGCCTGGTCCCCGGCATGGTCGTGGGCTTCTATTCCGGGTCCCGGGCCACCGCTTCCTATCACGGCATGGCCGACGAATATGCCCGGGATATGCAGGTACTGGTGGATGGACGATCCATCTATGACCCCGGCTATGGAGGCGTCTCTTGGCCTGATATGCCCATCGAGGTGAATGAGATCGCCCGCATTGAGGTGGTCAGAGGTCCCAATGCAGCGGCTTACGGCTCCAACTCCTACGCCGGAGTCATTAATATCATTACACAACACCCCGCCGATCAGTTGGGAACGATCGTTAAGGCCATCGTCGGTGAAGGTGATAAGCGTAGTCTCTACGGGCGTTACGCAGACATGAACGGAACATGGGCTTACCGAATTGCAGCGAATTACCAGAAATTCGGCGGCTTTGACAATATTCCCGATGATGAGCACACAGAATGGCTGGATTTCCATGCAGATTACACCCCGAATCAGAAAAACAGCTTTAAAGTCATGCTCGGCGCCAGCAAGGGAACCTATGAGGAAGGCTTCAACGAAACAGCTCAGCAGGTAAGAGATCTCGAGAACAACTACAATTTTCAACAAATCAACTGGCAGCATCAAATCGCTCCCAGCAACGAAATAAAGCTACAGCTTTATCATAACTTTTTCGAAATTGATGATGACTTTCAGTCACCGGTACTCTCCGAAGTGATCAAAGACTGGGAAGGCTGGGATGATTTCGATTTCCACGTCCCAGAGGATGACCGTCCAGATATGCTGGCTTTTACTACTCTCCAATGGTGCATTGGATTACACCAGCTTTCTCTCCGCACTGAACCTGACCGATTCTCCGCTGGCCATGTCAATCCTTGGCTTCAAGTCACACCGGTATGATCTGGAGCTGCAACAAACCCTCTCCTCCATGGACAATCTCAGACTGGTCTGGGGCCTTGGCCTGCGTCAGGACAGTGTCGAAGGCATCTGGTTGTTCCACAGCGACGATAAGATCACACGGGATCAATCGCGACTGTTCGGCAATCTCGAATGGCGCATCCAGCCCAACTGGATTGCCAACATCGGCGGCATGTTGGAGCGTTTCGAGAAAAAGAAGCCTTTCTTCTCACCCCGATTGGCCCTCAATTACCATTACGACAGGGCCAATACCTTTCGTCTCAGCGCCTCCCGAGCCTATCGCATGCCGACCCTGTTTGAGGACTATGTCCACCAAGTACTCTTTCTCAACGGCCCATTGGATGACCTTAACAACCATAGAATCGCCACTGAAAACCTCGAACCCCAGCGCATCGACAGCTACGAACTGGGCTACTTTGGCAGCTTCCCGCAGCACAGGTTGACCCTGGATGTTCGACTCTTTCGCGAAAAGCTTACCAATATCATCGATGACATCAGAAATCTGGATATCTCCAATCCTGACAGGGGGTTGACGGACCCTGACGCGCTTACGTTACTAGAGTCATTCAATAACCTGATGCACCGAGGCGCTTTCAGTTATGCAAATTCGGCAGACGCCTTAATCCGAGGCTTGGAGATCAATCTGCACTACAAACCTACCCCGGCGGATCTCATCTATGTCGGCTATAGTTATCTCGATGCGGAAGGAAGCGAAATCCGTCGTATCGGTGGTGAATCTGAGACTTTCACTTCAGACGATTTAGGAAACACAGTACCTGACCATACATTCAGCCTGCTGGTTAGCCATCGTTTCGATAACGGCATCCAGATTAGCAGTGCCTACTACTTCATGGATGATCTGGATTGGCCCGGTGATGGTGACGAAGTCCCCAGCTTCAGCCGCTGGGATCTAAGATTTGCCAAAGACTTCAACAGCCAGGGCATGGATGGTGAGATCGCACTACTGCTACAAAATATAGGAGAGGAAAATACTGATTTTTTCGAAGATGAGGATACAGGGCAAATAAATATCTGGGATAGACGTGCATTCCTCCAGACCACACTCAGATTTCACTGAGTTAGATTCGTACATACCTTTAGCTTCCAGATTCAAGGACAGACAGATCATTGACCCGGATTGTTCGCGTAGCAGGAACTAAGTTTTGATCAAGCAGCAAAGACACCTGTCAATACGAAGGGTGGCAGCCAGTCAAGTAATTTCTAAGTTACTGGCATTTTGCGTTCTCTATATTGCGCTTTTGCTTTATCCTCTGAATCTCGATGCATCTGAAGATGTCACCAACATCCTCGTTCTGAAGAGTGGCTCAGCGCCTGTTTATGATAAGGTCGTCGATCACCTGAGAAGACACCTCAGTCACCTCTGTACCAAGCCTGTTGAGGATTGTAATATTTTTTCTCTACAAAGCTTGATTTCGAATGAAGCAAAGCCACTTTACCAGGACTATGAGCTGATCATTACACTGGGATTGAAGGCCAGAGATTACGCATTCCGCCATCTAAGTCACCGGCATATGATAAATGCCATGATTCCAAGTCAGTCGGTCATTGATGTTGCCAATGCCAACGCAGACAGTAAAAGACAAACGATCATCCTTGATCAACCTATCGAGAGAAGTTTTCTCCTGATTAAAAATATTCTACCCTCTGCCCGGCGAATCGGCATTCTGTTCAGCCCGATGGAACAGAGCAATCAAGCAGATATCAGCAGGAAAGCTGGTGCTTTCGACCTGATGATCCATCAAGAAGTGATTCAGGATGAAAGCGAGATCGGCAGAAAACTGTCTCAACTACTTAACAACATCGATGTTCTGCTAGCACAACCCAATATCAAGATTTACAACAAAAACACGGTAGCAAAGATTCTCGTAGCATCATATCGCAAGAAAATCCCAGTCATCGGATTCTCTGCAGCTTATGTAAAGGCTGGCGCGTTGGCTGCGGTTTATTCCTCACCTGACGATGTCGCCGAGGATATCACTGAGTCCATCGCCCACTATCTGAGGCATGGAAAAATATCAACCAATAATATTAGTCCGGATTCTTTCTCCGTCTCCATTAACAGCAAAGTGGGACATTCACTGAATATCCAGATTGATGCTGAGCCTGATGAAATTGCCAGATATATTCGGGATGAGCAACAATGAAATTCATAAGAATAAAGACCTTGCGAACTCGCGCGCTGATCCTTGGTCTGCTACCGGCAACTATCCTGGCCTTATCTATAACCAGTTACCTGGTCAATTCTCAACTCAATATTCTTGCGGACAATTTTACTGAACGCGGGAAGTCCTTAGCCAAGGAAGCGGCGGCTTTCAGTGTCTATGGTCTATTTACTCAGGATCAGTCGACCCTTGATATGAGCCTTAAACCGGTATTCTATCAACAAGACGTGCACAGCATAGAGGTTTTCAACACTTCCCACATCCTGCTTGCGCAACTCAGAAACAACGCCACTGAAGATGACACGCCGTCAATCAGCGAGAACTTGATAAGATTTTCTGCACCAGTCACCTACGGAACCAATACCATTATTATCTCCGATTATCCAGAGCAACTTGCTGAGAATACTCATTCACAAGACAGTAGTTTGATGGGCAATGTAACTGTCACTTTAAACACAAATCGACTGGACATAAAAAGACAGGAGATTCTTGAAAACAGTTTATTTATATTAATTATTGGCCTTCTCTTGACTGCCGTTTTCGCATTGACGCTAAGTGAGAGTGTGATAAATCCTATCACGCTTCTTACTCGAGCAGTGAAACGCATGAAAGATGGCGACCTTTCTGTAGAAGTCCCGGAAATGTCGAGCGGTGAATTAAAAAGCCTCGAAGCAGCATTTAATCAAATGTCCGTTCAATTGAAAGAATCCCATGAATCAATGCAACAACAGATCGATCAAGCGACAGCTGACTTGACAGAGACCATGGAGGCTCTGGAGATACATAACGTTGAGCTTGATCTGGCTAAAAAACGGGCCCTGCAGGCCAGCCATGCTAAAACTGAATTTCTGGCGAACATGAGCCATGAAATTCGCACCCCCATGAATGGAGTCATCGGTTTTTCAGATCTATTACTCGCTTCAGATCTCGACTCCGGACAAAAAGATCTTGTAACAACCATTGCAAAATCTGCCAGAAGCCTCTTGGATATCATCAATGAGATACTCGATTACTCGAAACTCGAGTATGGGAAACTGGAGCCTGAAACAGCTCCGTTTAGCATCTACGAATGCTTTGAAGAGCCAGTTGTTCTGCTATCCCCGTCGGCACATGAGAAAGGTCTGGAGCTGGTGCTGATGATCTACTCCGATGTCCCACATCAACTGGTAGGCGATGAAACCCGCATACGGCAGATTCTGATGAATCTTCTAAGCAATGCGATCAAGTTTACTCATTCCGGAGAAGTTGTAATAAGGGTCATGCTCGAGGAGGAAACAGAAAAAGACTGTATCCTATCATTTTCCGTCGCGGATACCGGAATCGGAATAGACAAAAAATCACAAAGGAACCTTTTCGATTCTTTCAAACAAGCAGACTCTTCGACGAGCCGCATGTATGGCGGAACAGGACTGGGACTAAGCATCAGTAAAAAACTTGCCCAGTCTATGCATGGACAGATCAATTTTGAAAGCCGGTTGGGTACGGGCTCTGTATTCCGGGTAAAAATTAAGATGCTAAAAGTCAAAACCCGCTACACAAATCCCAGCAAACCGCCATTCTGTGAAAAACGATGCCTACTCATCGCACAGCACAAACTCTCCCAACTATCTCTCTCACATCAATTTGAAAGGCTCGGAATGCATGTGCATAAAGAAATTGATATTGCTCGATCAAGCGCACAGACCCGCGACTATGATTTGATAGCGATTGCCTTCACTAAAGACGAAATAGATGCAGCTTTACTGGATAGTAAACCATTCAAACAATTGAAAAACAGCCAACTCCCTATCCTCATACTGCTTAGCTCTTCAGATCGAAACACCATGGAATATTTCCATTTTAATGAACAAACCTGGGTTGTATCAAAACCACTGAGTGACAACGCGCTAAATGAAGTTTTGTATAAAATATTATCCACGGAGAATGTCAATCAGGAGATTATACAAAAACAGCCCCCAGTAGCTGCGACCACCAAACAGCTAACTGGGAAAAATATCCTGGTCGTCGATGATAATGAAATCAATTTGAAACTGGTAAATCTTTTACTCAGTGAAAAAGGCGCCTCGGTGACAGAGGCAAGTGATGGTCTACAGGCGATACACATGGCTACTGATCAATCATTCGATTTGATCCTGATGGATGTACACATGCCGATCATCAAAGGAACAGATGCATGCAGACAGATTCGCATGACCAACAACTCCAATCAGGATGTACCAATCGTGGCGTTAACAGCTGACGCAGTTCCTAAAACTCGGCATGAAATTATCGAGGCCGGGATGGATGGTTATCTGCTAAAACCGGTAGAAAAATCACAACTTTGGAATCTCATACTCCCTTTACTGGATAACAACACTGCTGATTTGCACAGGGTTGACTCGATAAAGCAGGAGATAATTGCAGAGAACAAGCAATGCTTACCCATTAGAGACAGCAAGCAATTGCTTGTTGCAACAGGTGGTGATCGGCTGATAGCCAATACCATGTTTGAAAAATTCTGCCATGACCTACCTGAAGAACTTGTGACCATCAGAAGACATTTTAATAATTCACAATTGGAACCGTTATGGGAAACAGTTCACCGCCTTTATGGAGCCAGTTCAATCTGTGGCGTTCCCGCACTGAATGCCGCTGTAAAAGAGCTTGAAACTGCCTGTAGAAAACAACAAATCAACCAAATTGAAATCATGCTAGTAAAACTTGAAACTGAAGCAGAAAATCTCCTGATTACAAAATAATCTGCAGCCATACAAATTAAAATGGATCCTCACTAGTTCAGCAGACATCTGATTATGACATTCGCAAAACCGATAGGCATTTTTGACTCCGGTATCGGCGGCCTGTCTGTTTTGTCCCAGATCAGAGCACTCTTGCCTGCCGAAGATTTGCTCTACGTGGCTGATACGCGTCATCTTCCCTATGGAACAAAAAGCCCAAGCTTTATCACAACAAGATCATTGCATATCACAGAATTTCTGATTGCACAGGGAGCAAAAGCTGTTGTTGTGGCCTGCAATACCGCAACTGCCGCTTCCGTCGCAGCACTCCGCGCTCAGTTCACAATTCCAATCGTTGGTATGGAACCTGGTATTAAACCGGGTATAGCACAGACTAAGACTGGAAAAATTGCCATTCTAGCGACTGATGGCACTTTGGGCAGTTCAAAATTCCAGAAACTCATGCAGCGTTTCAGTCACCTTGCAACCGTTAAGATACAACCCTGTCATGGTTGGGTGGAATTGGTTGAAGGGCAATATCCCGGAAATCCCGATGCTGAGTCAATCATCCGTGAACAAATCAAACCTTTACTGGAAGAAGGGGTTGATACCTTGGTTCTTGGTTGTACTCACTATCCTTTTCTCAGCCAGCATATTGTTAAAATTTCAGGAACAAAAGCGCAACTCATTGATACCGGAGAAGCTGTAGCAAAACAGCTGAAAAGCCGACTTGCAGCAGAAGGACTCCTCAATCTAACCCCACGCGTCGGTACAGAACAATTTTGGAGCAGTTCTCCGAATACAAAATCTGTACAGATTATTTCCCGGCTCTTGGGTAAGCCATGTGTAATTCAACAACTACCAGAGTAGAATAGGCGACTTGGCTACAGGATCTGAACACGTGCTTTAACATGCTCCAATCTCTACATTCACCTGCTGTAATACTTTATGCGGACTGCCAATCGTATACCTTGAAAAGGCCTTAGGCAGTATAAATCTATTGTCCAACCGTTCCGAGAAAATAAAGCCGGTCATGCAACATACACAAGATTCCCCCTTCGACCTGTCGAATGACAGCGCCTACCAGCGCTGGCGTGAGTCCAAGCTCACCGGTTACCCCGAAAAAATCGACGACCTGGTGGTGGAAATAGCAAACCCACATCAATTGAGTCAAGCAGAACACGAAATGCTTCTACAGCTTTGCCGCAAGACGAATATGGCAATCTGGTCTGGGCTGACCGGGCATGATACGGATAAAAACATCATCCGCGATCTGGGACGCAGCTTTGGCCTTCAGCAGCTTGATCACAATATGTGTGCTGACAATGATGCCATTACATCACTGACAGCCCAGCCTGATGCCCTGCATCAGGGTTATATTCCCTATTCGAACCGTCCAATTGCCTGGCATACCGACGGTTATTACAATCCACTGAATCTTCAAATACACGGCTTATTGCTGCACTGCGTGCAGCCCGCAGATGAAGGCGGTGAAAACGAGCTGCTGGATCATGAAATTGTGTATATGCTGATCCGGGATGAAAACCCCGATTATATACGTGCCTTGATGCACCCTGAAACAATGACCATCCCTGCCAACATTGCAGATGGCAAAGAACTCAGACCAGCCCGCAGCGGGCCCGTCTTCGCCATCTATCCGGATGGCCACCTACATATGCGCTATACGGACCGCAGCCGCAGCATCGAATGGCAGCAAGACCCCTTGCTCAAGGAAGCGGTGGAATTTTTAAAGCTGACCCTCAAGAAACCCTCGCCCTGGCACTTTCTAGGTAAACTGGAAGCAGGACAAGGCCTGATTTGCAACAACGTGCTTCATACTCGCCGTGGTTTCAATGATCTAGAAAATAATCGGCTGCTCTACCGAGCCCGCTATTTCGATCGCATTCAGGGTACTTGAGCTGGTTCTGAGAATCCAAAGCTGCCCGCAGGGTGGCTGTGGTCATGCGTCGTTGTGCAAATCGAGTATGGTCTTGCCGCCTGTGTCGTTATGGTTTTTTGCCTGATCGTTACGCAGCAATTCCAGCTGCTCCAGGTAAGTCACGCTCACATCCCCGGTAACATAGTCGCCATTGAATACCGAGGTATCGAATTGCTCAATATCTGTCTTACCTTTTTTCTGCACCGCACTGATCAGGTCATCCAGATCCTGATAGATCATTCGATCAGCGCCGATAATAGCGCGCACCTCGTCGACTGAGCGATTATAAGCCACCAATTCAACAGCAGACGGCATATCGATGCCATATACATTAGGGTAGCGGACGGGAGGCGCTGCAGAGGCAAAATAGACCTGTTTCGCACCGGAATCCCGCGCCATCTGCACAATCTGCTTGGAGGTGGTTCCCCTTACCACGGAATCATCCACCAACAGGACATTCTTGCCCTTGAATTCCAGATCGATGGCGTTGAGTTTCTGGCGCACCGATTTCTTGCGCACGGTCTGCCCCGGCATGATGAAAGTACGGCCAATATAACGGTTCTTGATAAAGCCTTCCGTATATCGAATCCCCATCTCATTGGCCAGCGACAGGGCTGCCGTGCGGCTGGTGTCGGGGATCGGTATGACCACATCGATATCGTGATCGGGCCACTCCCGCAGAATCTTTTTCGCCAGCTTCTTCCCCATCCGGGACCGCGCCTTGTGCACAAAAACATTATCGAGAATGGAATCCGGCCGGGCAAAGTAGACAAACTCGAAAAGACAGGGTGATTTCACCGGATTTGCGGCGCACTGCTGGGCATGTAATTGACCTTCTTTGTTAATGAAGACCGCCTCACCCGGCTCGACATCCCGGACCCGCTCAAAGCCCAGGGTGTCCAGAGCAACACTCTCCGAGGCTATCATGTACTCGGTACCCTGTGCAGTCTCCCGTTTGCCAAAGACAATTGGACGGATACCAAATGGATCGCGAAAACCAAGCACCCCGACGCCAGGAATCATCGCCACTGCCGCATAGCCTCCACGGCAGCGCTGATGTACACCAGCCACCGCCTTAAAGATGTCTTCTGGGGCAATGCGCAGTTTATTCTGCTCCTGCAGCTCATGAGCAAAGACATTAAGGAGGATTTCAGAATCGGATGAGGTATTGATGTGCCTTAGATCATCCCGGAAAAGATCTTCAGTCAATTCCTTGGCATTGGTCAAATTGCCGTTATGCGCAAGGGTGATTCCATAGGGTGAATTGACATAAAAAGGCTGGGCTTCTGCTGAAGATGAACAACCGGCAGTTGGGTAGCGCACATGACCTAAACCCATATTGCCCCGTAAACCGATCATATGCCGGGTATGAAAGACGTCCCGCGCGAGACCATTAGCCTTGCGCAGATGAAGCCTACCGCCCTCACAGGTCACAATACCAGCCGCATCCTGCCCACGATGCTGTAATACCAGCAGCGCATCATACAAAGACTGATTGACCGCCGACTTACCGACTATCCCCACAATACCGCACATACCCTCTCTCTCCGGCTGTTGGTCTGGGTGAATTGTTAAAGCTATCAGGCAAACTCATCAAGTGGCAATGCCCTGGGACATGAATTCCTGTAAAAAGGTACCCAGTGTTCAGTTAAGTATTGAAAGTTGTCAGCGATGTCGGCTGGCAAGAACTGCTTCAGCCAGAGCGCCAGTTCCTGGAAATAAGGAATCAATACTGAATCCCTCCACCAGGGATCACTCGGAAATGGAGTGAGTCCCGCCAGCAGAATGAGGATCGCCACCACGACTGCCCCACGGGCTGCGCCAAAAAAAGCCCCGATTAATCTGTCTGTTCCGTTCAAGCCGGTACTGTTCACCAATACCGCCATGAAACGATTCACAATCGCCCCAAGCAGCAATACCAGAATCAACAGCAGGCCATAGGCCACACCAAGGCGAATCGAAGGGACATCTATCCAGGGTTCAAACTGAACAGCAAGGGGCCTGAAGAAGAACCAGGCCACCCAAAATGCCGCTATCCAGGTCGCCAGCGAGAGGGCTTCCTGCACGAATCCACGTACCAGGCTAATGATTGCGGAGAGGGCAATGATCCCTATGATGAGTATGTCGACCCAAAGCATGCAACAACCGTGATGGGTTTATTGAGATTGATTATTCCAGAAGTGGCAAATAAAAACGCCCGGTTCTGCTCCGGGCGACATTAATCTGGTGGAGCCAGGCGGGATCGAACCGCCGACCTCAACACTGCCAGTGTTGCGCTCTCCCAGCTGAGCTATGGCCCCGAAAAGTTCAGAATCTTAGGCTATGAGAGGCCTTTTGTCCACCGCTTTTTCCCCCGCCTATTAAGACCTGAGATTCGTCTCTGGGCAGAGCAATAGTCAATCGGCAAACTCTAGCCCTGCTGTTCGATCTTAGCCCAGGAATCTCTCAGTGTCACAATCCGGTTGAAGACCGGCCTCTCCGCTGAACTATCCCGACTGTCCAGACAAAAATAACCTTCCCGCTCAAACTGAAAGTGCGCCCCCGCGGTTGCCTTGTCCAGCATAGGTTCGAGGTAACAGTCTGTCAGGGTACGCAACGAATCGGGGTTGAGATTATCGGTAAATCTCCCCCCCTCCTCGACCTGATCGGGATTGGCCCGGGAAAAGAGCCGGTCATAGAGCCTGACCTCTCCCTTGACTCCGTGGCTGGCGGAAACCCAGTGAATGACACCGCGTACCTTGCGTCCTTCCGGGTTCTTGCCCAGCGTATCTGGATCATAGCTGCAGCGCAGTTCGATAATGTCGCCTTGATTGTTCTTCAGCACCTCTTCGCATTTGATTACATAGGCATTGCGCAGACGCACCTCACCACCAGTGATCAACCGCTTGTATTTTCTATTGGCAGTTTCACGAAAATCAGCCTGGTCGATGTAGATTTCCCGGCTGAAAGGGATACTGCGGCTGCCCATGGATTCATCTTTTGGATGATTTGGCGCCACCAGCTCCTCTGATTGACCCTCAGGGTAGTTCTCCAGGACAATTTTCAACGGATGCATCACCGCCATACGTCGCGGGGCGTTTTTATCCAAATCTTCACGAATGCAGTTCTCAAGCACCCCCATCTCCACCAGGTTATCCGATTTGGTGACGCCGATGCGTTGGCAGAAATTCCGTATAGAATCGGAAGTGAATCCTCTGCGCCGCAGACCTGCGATGGTGGGCATGCGCGGATCGTCCCAACCTTCAACAAATCCATCATCCACCAACTGCGTGAGTTTACGCTTACTCATGACTGTGTATTCGAGGTTGAGGCGGGAGAATTCGATCTGCTGTGGATGGCAGGGAATAGTAATGTTGTCCAATACCCAATCGTAGAGTGGACGGTGATCCTCGAATTCCAGGGTGCAGAGGGAGTGAGTGATACCTTCCAGCGCATCAGAGATAGGGTGGGTAAAATCGTACATCGGGTAGATCGCCCATTCCGCACCTGTCTGATGATGGATCACACCATGACGAATGCGGTAGAGCGTTGGGTCGCGCATATTCATATTCGGCGAGGCCATATCGATCTTCGCTCGCAATACCCGCTCGCCATCGGCGAACTCGCCGGCTTTCATACGGTGAAAAAGATCCAGATTCTCTTCCACAGAGCGTGAACGATAAGGGCTTGGCTTGCCTGGCTCGGTCAAAGTGCCTCGATAGGCGCGCATCTGTTCCCCATCCAGATCACAGACATAGGCCTTGCCCGCCTGGATCAATTCTGCCGCAAACTCGAAGAGCTGCTGGAAATAGTCGGAAGCATAGAACAGCCGGTCGTCCCAATCGTAACCCAGCCAGCGGACATCCGCCTGGATGCTCTCTACGAACTCCATATTTTCCTTGTGGGGATTGGTATCGTCGAAGCGCAGATTACATTTGCCACCAGGATAATCCTCAGCAACACCAAAGTTCAGTACGATCGATTTGGCATGGCCGATATGCAGGTAACCATTAGGCTCAGGAGGGAAACGAGTGTGTATCCGTCCCTCGTTCTTGTTTTGCGCCAAATCCCGGTCGATGATCTGACGAATGAAGTTGGTCGGCATGGCTGGTTCTGATTGACTCATTATTCTATCTCTCTATGACTCTCGAATCAGGCCTGAGCGGCGCGCTGACGGATAAATTCCAACGCCATGTCAATACGCCGCAGAGTTGCCTCTTTGCCCGCCAGATAGAGGGTGATATCGATGCCTGGCGAAGCAGCGCGCCCAACCACCGCAACCCTCAATGGCTGGGCCACTTTACCCATCTTCAGCTCCAGTTCGTCGGAGACCTGCTGGACCTGCTCATGCAACGCTTCAGGCGTCCACTCATCCAGCGCTGCCAGCACCTCTCTTATCCTTTCCAGCGGTTGTTGTGCGGCAGGCCGCAAGTGCTTCTTGGCTGCCGCGGCTTCGAATTCACCGAAGTCCCGGTAACAAAAGGCGCTGATTTCCGCCATCTCCACCAGGGTCTTGGCCCGCTCCTGCTGGGCCTTAGCCACCTCGACAAGATCAGGGCCTAGCGCTGGATCGATCTCCAAGTTGCCCATATGGGGACTTAACAGATGGGCAATCCTCTTTGGATCATCCTCCTTGATATAGTGTTGATTCAACCAAAGCAATTTTTCCGTGTTGAAACTGGAGGCGGCCTTATTCACCGCGTCGATATCGAACAGTTCGATCATCTCGTCCAGACTGAAGATTTCCTGATCTCCATGGGACCAGCCAAGGCGCACCAGATAATTGAGCAGTGCCTCCGGCAGGAACCCATCCTCCCGGTACTGCATAACGCTCACTGCACCGTGACGCTTGGAGAGCCGCGCGCCATCGTCACCCAGGATCATCGGAACATGACCGTATTTTGGTAATTGTTTATCCAGGGCACGCAGTATATTGATCTGTTTCGGGGTATTGTTGAGATGATCATCCCCCCTGATGACATGGGTGATTTCCATATCCATATCATCCACCACCACCGTCAGGTTATAGGTTGGAGAGCCGTCAGTGCGGCGGATGATCAGATCATCAAGTTCTTCATTATTGAATGCCACTCGCCCACGTATCAGGTCATCCACTACGACCGTGCCACTATCCGGATTGCGGAAACGAATCACATGCGGCTCATCGGGTTCAATCACCTTATTCCTGCAATGACCATCATAACGGGGTTTCTGCTTGTGATTCATCGCCTCTTCCCGCAGATTGTCAAGACGCTCCCGTGTGCAGTTGCAACGATAAGCCAAGCCTTGATCGATCAATTCTCCAATCACCTCGTTATAGCGTTCAAATCTGTGCGTTTGGTAAAAGGGACCTTCATCGTACTCCAAACCCAACCAGGTCATGCCTTCCAGAATTGCATTCACCGATTCGGTACTGGAGCGTTCCAGGTCTGTATCCTCGATCCGCAGGACAAATTTTCCGCCGTGCTTACGGGCATAGAGCCAGGAAAAGAGCGCAGTGCGCGCACCACCCACATGCAGATAGCCTGTGGGACTGGGGGCAAATCGTGTTCGGACAGTCATCTTAATAGTTTGGCCTGGAACATGAAAAAGTGGGATTCTACCAGACCTGTCGCCATTCGACAGAGTCTGTTTGACCTGATGTGGTGTCGGCACTAGAATAGCCCGTCTTCATTGAAGAGGGCGTATAGCTCAGCTGGGAGAGCGCTGCAGTCACATTGCAGAGGTCACAGGTTCGATCCCTGTTACGCCCACCATTTCCCCTAAACTTTTCAATACGTTAACTGTTTCCAGCAATTTCAATCAGGAACCAGGTAAGCTTGCCAGCTGATTATTGAATCGAGGTAGTCATTCTGGAAGGACGCCCATAGCCAAGCTGCTATCGGCATGATTATCCTTTACATCCTTGCTGCTAATTATTCCGCCTGATCAACTAAATATTTACTAATTTATACGGCTTCAGATATTTGAACGGCAGGCAAGCACCAGGATAGATCCATGTTATTCACAGAACATCACGCCGACGCCATTTGCCGATTTGCGCATAATCCTTACTTTTAGCTGACTTGCCTCTTCAGGGGTATCTAGCGCCTGTACCAGCATCTCGGAACCCACCGAAGGCATTTCTACTTGCTGGCAAAAGATAAACATGCCTCCGTCCGAAATATCTCGAGCCTTTAAGGTTAACTCCCCAAAAGAGGGATGACTAACCATCACCCTGACAGTAAGCGGAATTCTTGGTGACTTTCGCTGATCTTCAAACATGCTTTAACAATCCCTACTCCATGTTCAGTACACAAATAATGACTTCTACCTGAATACAAAAAAGAAACACCTGAAACCTAAACACACGATCAGAGATACAACTGATTATTCCGTCTTATTAGCAATTGACAATGAATCCGACAGACTCGATGATGTCATTCGATAATTGTTGGTAAATATTAGCTAAGCCTAGATTAAATGCGCGAATAGTCGCTGCCATAGAACCATTTTCAGCTTTGTTTAGTTCAGTATAGCTTTTGAATAGAATCTGAGTATCGTTCCTTTCACTGCTGACTTTAAGCCTGAGGGTTATCCTCACGTGTACATCGCCATTGGTCCTTAGTACACGTTCAAATTTTTTGATATCGACCTGTAGAAGCATGTCCCTATTTTGCCTGCTGTTGTCATCAACAACATTGTCAGCAAGCGCTACATCTCTCAAATAATTCGATAATTGTTCTCTAACCAGGTTAGCGGGTTTGTCAATCCAATGGTGATAGTGATGGTATTTCAGTGTTTCAGGGTTGTCTTCTGAGGCATACAGGATTGCCCTTTCATTATATATTCCAAAAGTCTTGATGCGCTCAACCACCAATCTTGACTTGATTATCGGTGCAGATAATTTTTCTACCTCCGCTACTGGCGATAATCGATAGTAATGATCCTCTGGCATTGAAGATGACGAGGCGCAACCTTCCAGTAATATTACTAAAAACAACGATACATATAAGTGAAAGGGTAACCTATTCATTGACCACTCCTACTTCAACTGGTGGTTTGCCACTCAACAAAAGACCAGGGTTCTGACGAATTTTGCGACTGAACTCATTTAGATTGTGTGTCGTACCATCAAGATTTTGAAGAATATCATCAGTGTGGAGAGAAATATCTTCAAGAGATATCTTCAAGGCATGTATGGCTTTATGGATGTCTTGGCGATTTTCATTGATGGTGCCATTCGTTTCAGCAAGCAAAGCGTCAGCATTTGCCTTTGTCTTCAACAGTCCTTTAGACAAAACAAGTAAATTAGATGACAATTCTTCAGTATTCGACATAATGATATCGATTTTTTGAGCATTTTCTTCACCCAATAGATGTGGCAATCGATTTGCGCTGCTTTGCAACGTTTGTACTAATTGTTGAATCCCGATCAGTATTACCGGAAGTCTTTCGTCAACATGATTCCCCAACGTCGAAATACTTGTATTTAGATTATGCAACAGGGGCCGTACAGTATCTTTCAGTAGGATACTGACATCGTTGGCAACAGTATTAACCGTTGAAAAGAGATTTTCATTTTGTATCCCTTGGAGTTCTGAACCAATATGCAGAAACTCTGGACTATTCCCTTCTTCTATATTAATGACGGTTTCAGATAATAATCCCTCAGAATAGATACGTGCGGAGCTATCCGATGGAATACTCCATCCATCTCTAATCAGTAGATTTACCTTATATCGCATACCGTCCGCAAATCGACCGGGCTCTATAGTTGTTACCGAGCCTACCTTAAAGCCCTCATAGGTAACTGGAGTTCCTTCCTTCAAACCACCTACATTAGGATAGATGACATAATATGGATCGTGTTCTCCTACACCTCCTGTCAACCTAAACAATGCATAGAGAAGAAGAATGAATGTACTTAAAACTACGCCCCCCACAAACAGATAATTAATATTTTCTCTTTTCATATACCTGCCAGGTTATCTGTTAAGCGCCGCATGTATTCATCAGGATCAACAACCACCTCGTCAGGGCGACGATTGAGGATGTTTTGGACTCTCTCGTTATGGCTATTTTTTACTTCATCAACAGCACCAGTAATGATGATTTGACCTTTATCTAAAACTGTAATCCGATCTGCTATTCTGAACGCACTGTCTAGCTCATGAGTCACCACTACAATGGTCACACCCATTGCTTTTTGCAGACGTATTATTAATTCATCCAAATCCGCAGAAATAACTGGGTCCAGGCCCGCTGAAGGTTCATCGAAAAAAAGCAGGCTAGGATCCATGACGATTGCTCGTGCAAGTGCTGCACGTTTTATCATTCCTCCTGATAATTGTGATGGCATCAGTTGTCCAAATCCAGCAAGGTTGACAACTTCTAGTTTCATTCGAGCAATAATGTGAACAGTGTTATTGTCAAGACGAGTATGTTCACGAAGTGGAAAAGCAACATTCTCTTCAATATTAAGTGAATTAAAAAGTGCCCCCCCCTGAAAGGCAACGCCTATTTTCTGACGCATGCCATGAAGTTCTGTGGAGGTCATACTATGTATATTTTTTCCAAACAATCTTATCAGCCCGGACTCTGGTTGATGCAATGACAATAAATGACGTAAGAGTGTAGACTTTCCAGATCCACTACCCCCCATGATGACCATTATTTCACCTGATCGGATGGATAGATTGATGTTATCAAGAATTTTTCTGGATCCATAATATGTCACCAAATCTTCTATCTCTATAATGGGATTATTTGTATGATATTCCATTTACATTTTTGTCAGATGATTTTTAGTAAGAGCGATTAAGATAAAAAGTAAATACCATATCTGCAATTACTATTGCAGCAATTGAATATACAACGGACCTTGTAGTTGCCGTTCCCAATCCCTCAGCGCCACCTTTGACTGAAAAACCATTACTACATGCGATTAAAGATATTAGCATTCCAAACACCAAGCTTTTATAGAGGCCCTGAGCTAGATCAAAGACAGAAAGCACATCGAAGCATCGATTTATAAACGTCTCTAGTGATATATTGAGTGCGATTGCTGTATAAATTCCTCCACCAACGAGTGCTGCAGAATCCGCCAGAATCGTCAGAACTGGCATCATAATCATCATAGCGAACAGCACTGGAGCAACAAGATGACGTACAGGATCAATTCCAATCACCCTCAATGCATCGATTTCTTGTGACATCTGCATTGATCCAATTTTTGCAGATATCGATGACCCGGAGCGCCCTGCAACTATAATCGCCGCAATAAGAACACCAAATTCGCGAGTTACCGAGTAGGCGATACCTGGCACGACCTGTGATTCTGCATCAAATTCTTGCAATGTGGTGATACCTTGAATCGCCATCATAATACCGTTTGAAAAGGATAAAAGTACGACTACCGGTATCGCCAGAACACCAATTTTCATCATTTCTGATACTATTAAGGTAACTCCTACTGGCTGCCTAATAAATGGACCAACGAATAACCAATACATACTTTCAACAAATAAAAAAAAGGTATAGCCTACTTCTTCAATTGCACTTATAGTGCCCTTACCTAAACCTTCGATGGCAACCTTCAGATTCATTGTCCAGTATTTGTAAGTTTTGCTAATCTAGCATCAATTGATTCAAAGATCGGAAAGACTTGATCTAGTCTGGCTAACCTCAATACCTCCATTGCAGTATCGCTAACACCAATGAGAGCAAAATCAAGCCCGTGACTTTTTGACACTTGATATCCTTCAACCAGGCTGGCAATTCCAGAACTATCAATATATTCAACAGTGGAAAGATCGACCAACATATTTTCCTTTCTCTGAAGATTTTCGAGGATAGTTTTACGAGCCACAGGTGAACAGCTAAGATCCACATCCCCGGTCAAACAGACAATAGTAAACCCTGACTTTTGATAAACTTCATAGGACATTTGAGTAACCATAATTAAGTTTTTTTAAATAGCATTAATGTATTACCTTGTTTTTTGCAATCACCGTACCAAACTTCATCCATTATTGAATTGATAAAATGAATGCCTAAACCACCAGGTCTAATCTGCGTGATATCTCTCGGTTTTATCTTCTCTGGCTCTATACATGGAGCATCATCTCGTAGAATAAACGTAAGACCTCTTTCATCTATTGAAATCGTTAGCTGAATCTCGTTATTTGGTTGATATTGATAGGCGTGTTGAATTATATTCATGCAAGCTTCATTTATTGCCAATATCAATTGTCCGCAAATCACCTTATCTAGGTTAATCGATTCTAAAGCATCCTTAACGATGCTACGAAGTTGCCTTAATCTACTCGCCTCAGCAAATATCTTACACTCTAGAATTTTCTTTTTTTTTCCATACACCATATCAAGCTTCTATGAGCAAAATAGTTAGATCGTCATCAAATCCAAGTGATCTATCGCGAACATCTGCAATAATGTGCTGCAGCCTTTCTGTAGGAAGAATCTTTTGATACTTTGCTAACAATGCAAGTAGCCCATCTCTTTGAAGTCTTTGCTTATTCGATAATCTAACTTCGAGCAATCCATCTGTGTACAGGTATAGACTATGTCTTCCCAGCACAAACTCAGTAGTACAATATTGCATGTCCTGAAGAACACCTAATGGTGGTCCTGATGCCGGATACTCTTTTTCTAATGTATTATTATTCAATACAAATGCCGGCAAGTGGCCAGCATTAACGATTTTTATCTTACCTGCCACAGGATTATAAATGCCTGCAACCATCGTTACATACATGCCTCGAATAGACGTCTCATATATCTCTCGGTTTATCATCCCCATTAACTTTGAGGGATCATGGATACTTTTTGCCAGGCATCGAAAAAGACTACTTGTTTTTGCCATCAATAAAGAAGCATTCATTCCTTTTCCCGAAACATCGGCTATACAAAAAGCAATTTCTCCGTTATAGAGGTTGAAGTAATCATAAAAATCACCTGAAACCATTCTAGCCGAAACATTTACACCAACAATTCCTTGTTCTTTGGATAGATTCTTTGGAAGTAGGCTACGTTGCACTTCACGTGCTAGTTCAAGTTCCTGATGTAATTCAGAAGCAACACGGTCTCTCTCTTCAAGAGTATGTTCGAGTTCCCAGGTCAATTCCTGATAACTTAAGTTTTCATTAGCAAGTTGAAGATTGGCCGCACGCATTATATGATCTATATTTTGTTGCCCATTTATCGCTATACCAAATGAAGAAGCAACTTCGGATTCCTGCTCAGCGACCTGATACAGTAAGTCATTAACTTTCTCTACTGAGAAATTGAAATTTCTTCTTAATTCCTCATGACACTGCAACATTGATTTTCTTTTATCTGTGGCATAATAAATTGATGCCATCCAATCTGCACAATGTATAACATCACAAATCGACTTTATATCCATTGATATATCGACTGGCGCATTCCCATGGTGAAAACCCATAGCAATGACTAATTCTTCAGGCAACCCCCATTCACTACCAAGTTGAAAACCGATATTGTCATGTGTCTCGCCAAATAACTGACGTTCCAACTCATATCGTTCATTTGGTTGCAAATCTAATAGGTTTGGCCATTCACTGATGCGATCATGGTTAAGATAAAATAATACAAGCAGACCAAAGTCTTGGATTAGACCGGCAGTAAAACAAATATCTTCATCTATATTCAGCGCTGATGCCAAGACTCTAGCACTAACAGCTCTTCTTATTGCTGCTTCCCAAAACTCCTTAATTGGAAATGATGGTATATCATTTGGCTTTAATGCATCTCGAATTGAAATACACAAAACCATATTTTTCAAAGCACGATGACCAAGTATCGTGATAGCCCTTCCTACTGAAGTT
This sequence comes from uncultured Gammaproteobacteria bacterium, assembly GCA_963797085.1. Classification (GTDB taxonomy): domain Bacteria; phylum Pseudomonadota; class Gammaproteobacteria; order Chromatiales; family Chromatiaceae; genus JASJBU01. Next base: position 301,886 of record CAWCOA010000024.1, on the reverse strand, counting down.
ATTTTGCTACTAAATCCAAAATAAGCTGAATTTGTGACTCGTAGTAGCTCAACAGCAAGTATTGGATCTTGAGATACTATGTTAGCAAGATTTGTTGTATCTACATTTTTTTCTGTACAGGCTTCTATAACCCGTATTGCACTTTGTGGTGGAGCTGGTAGATCAGCAGGTTTAACTGTTATTTTTGCTATAGAGTTTGGCATTATACTTAATTGGTTCAGATATCGATTTATCTGAATAGTTGTATTTCTACACGACGATTTTCAGCTCTTGCATGTTCAGACTTACTCACTATTTTCGGCCTTTCCTCACCATATGTATTTATTTCTATTTTGGCTGATCTCACTCCAACAGACTTAGGAATTGATCAACATTGTTTGCTCGCCGCATAGATAATTTCATATTGTATTCCCTCGTACCTTGATCATCCGCATGACCATCAATCCTTATGGTTTTTATTGACTTATCCGCAATTAAATAAAAAGCTAATTGTTTTAATAAATCTTGTTCGTTCACACCCAGTACATGCACATCCAATGGGAAATGAACCTCATGCAGACGATAATCTTTAAACCCTTTGTCTGATATTTCCTTCAGACAACGCTTAAATTCACGATATGGTTTTTGATAATTGACTGGAGAAAGCCTTACATACACCTCTTTTCTTGTATCATTCCAATCCAGAAAATCAAAACTAGGCATCTGACCTTTTGCCAGTGATGCAAGTAACCATGAAGATTTTTTTCTCCTAAGTACAATAGGAAGGAGACCCTGTTTTAGTTCAATTTGACTTGTAAGAGGATCTGGCTTTACATGTACCCATGAAGGTGAAATCTCTCTAATCAACCCCTCAGTAGAATTTGGCGTTCGCTGGAAACTTTTTATTTGGAATGTTAATTCCTCACCTGCCAAACGAAGAAATCTGCTGACACCAAATTGGGGTATTTCATGCTTGAGCTCGCATTTAGCCTTAGACCCTTGGAATGACCATTCAGAATAATGCTCACCCGCTATGTAAATATCCGGCTTGATAATTGATGCATCTGCCAACCCAATATTTAAGAGTATCAAAACTACCCATAACCTCGGGAAGCCGTGACCAGTCATATGATTTACCTGTGATACACGATTAAGACAATCTTAATGGCGACCGTACAAGGCTATTCTTTATGAGGAATCAGAATCCTTTCATGTGCTTTTGCTAAGGATGAATACCCGAGTCTCTCTATCATGTACATGATTTAGAACCATGGTATTAATTTCTTATCATTATCAATCAGATATAAATATATCAATCAGCATCGGCGCAGAAGATATCTTGGCGTGAAATTGGTCTCATTACCAATTAATCAGATTGTTTATTGTTGTTCTGATTCCTGAGATTGGAGGTAGTCGATGAGGCTTCTGAAACGGTTATAATTTTGCCCGGCAAATACCGGATCCTCCGTCCTTAGGCGCTAATGACTCGAGCTCTGCCCATTTTTGCATTCGTAATATTAGCTCTCCAAGAGAGGAAAAACCTCCTCTTCTTCCAATTTCACATGCTGTCTCTGTAATGCAAGGAATTCGCGGCCACGGATGTCCACTTCTTCCCTCGTAAGGACCTCCCCCTGAACAATTCCTTCCAGGGTTTCTCGGAAACGCCTTGCCATACCAATGAGTTCACCATGTTCACGACTTAACCTAACAAGCAGCGCTTCTCCATCTTTAATTTGTGGCAATACTGCCTCATAAAGTAAATCCTCTGTTGGGTGGTGGACCTGCTCAGCATAGTGCTCAATGTAGTCCAAAAGCTCTATTTTTAGATCAAAATTGGATTCTTCTCCGGCACACAATGAATCCAGCTCTTTGCTTAAAAGATCAAGCAATTTAAGGAGATTGACATGATCATGTTTTAATTTTTCCAAAATTTTCATTGACTCACCTCATTTCTCCTAATCCAGCGCCATACCCAGCCTTGTGGTCGAGTCTCACCGGTAAGTATATAGCTTAATGCATGTTCATTCTGCAGAGTCCAATACATACGATTTTTTGCCGATCTGACACCTACAAATAGTACATGGTCATCCTTTTCTATGGTAGTAGATGGATCTGGCAGCAAAACCCTTTCATTATGGCGCAATAACATGAGTGGGATCATATTTAATGAATGAGTCCTATCTCTCGGATCACACAATAAATGTTGCAAGCTAACCCTGATTCCTTGTGAGAAGGCATTACAGATAGCGAGTGACCTCTCTTTGTCGAAATTGACTTCCCAGATTTCCGGGGCCTTTTCCTGAAGTAAGGCACTAAGACGACTAATAAGCTCACATGCCCATTGGTCATCTTGATACAGCACTAACTGTATAAACTCATATAGTAGGGGGGTACCAAGAAGAACGCGTATTCTATTGGCAATGATTGCGCTGGGATGCATTACCATATCTGCACCCACTGCCATTATGATTGGATCATTGTCCTTTTTGTTTTGCCGCATGATAACAAACAAATCTGAATTCAGGCTCTGGGCGGTCATTATTATGGAGAGATTGTTAGCATCGTGATCTGTCCCCGCAACCAGCCCAACGGCTCGTTCAACCTCCGCTTCAATTAAGGTATCGGCTTCGGTTCCCCTGCCAACGATACAGCCATCCTTTGGTGCTCCTGTTTTACCAGGTTCAGCCTCAATAACCTTTACTTCGAGACCCTCTTTAATGAGTTGCTCATAAACGGCTTTACCAAAACGCCCAAAACCACACACGATCCACAGTCCCTTTCGTGGGGGATTGATGGGTTCATTAAGCAATTCCTGCTTACCTTTAGTAAGCCACTCCTGAAGCAGATTTAGACATGGCGCCTGCAATGCAGTAGCCAGATGTACTGCGAAGGTATCAAAGGGATCAACAATATAATTAGTCCCAAAGGAGGCCATATTTGCTTCAATATCATGCGAATCGGCACGACATATAACTGTGATTTCCGGGTGCAGTAGTTTTGCGGTAATCGCAATCTTGAGGTTTGTTTCGTTTGAATCGGTAAGAGCTACCACACCCGAACAGAGATCATGCTTCAGTCCTGCCGCAAGCAAGTGCATAGGCAAGCGAGCGTCGCCACTCAGCGCAGGCACATATTGTTTCAGGTTTTCCAGTTTGAGCAGATTGACTCTCTCCTCTAGAATATCGATTGCAACGGCATGCTGATCTCGATCAGTCAGTGCCTGCACCAGCGCACTCCCGGTCTCACCGTATCCACATATCAAATAGAAAGACTCCGTCATTTGCTTGATGCGTTTTGTGAACCTCCTTTCCGTTAAGGCATTCTGGAACGTATGATCCTGAAATAGTGCTAGCAGTGTACCAATTGAATAAAACCACACCACCACTGTGAAAAATATCGAAAATGCAACCCAGAGACGCTGAAGGTCTGTAAACTCATATGGTATTTCTCCAAAACCAATCGTAGTAGCCATGTAGCTTACAAAATAGAAGGCATGAAAAAAATCCATCTTCATCGGGTTGCCATCTGCATCCTGACCAGGGATAAGCACTAATCCAAGAATTGCTACAGAATAAGTGATAATCAGGGTCAGCAATGGCGTCCGCATGCGCCTAAAGATCAGGAATATAATATTGTCCATCGTATCGACGGGTTGTACTTATCTAATGATTATTAATTGTTATATTTCAACAATCTAAGAACATCTTGTATCAAGTAATACTTAGTCCATGTTATACAATTGATGAATACCGCAACGGCAAGGATCAAGCCTTCTGGGTTTCTTCTGGAATCTAACTTGAAACCTTTTAGTACCAGTTTCAGCATAAAATCCAAGAAGAACACAAACAGGATTAAGTAACTAGAGTGGCCCTATTATCCAGGTCGCTGGTCACTTATCAGCGCCGCAACATGACTGTTTCTATAGTCAGCAATACCACCGAAACGACATTAGCCAGCATGGCCCCGCCTGACAGAGAAACAATACTCGCCATCGCCGCGGGTGTTAATCCATCACCTGTCACATGCTCAGCAAATGTCCAGACAAGGGCTGCCGCAAAAAGCTGCAACAACGCCACCAGACTGGTTGCCAGCAAAACGGCACCCATCTGAGTACGATCACCAAATTTGAGAACAGTCGCGATCAAATTGACCACAATCACGGCAAACAACTCATAAACATGGTGGTGGTCAGGGTTGTCGATCTCTCCCAGAAAAAAACCGAAATTAAGGGTTAGCGCCAAAACAATAAAAAACCCAAATAGAACCTTCTCCGGATTCATATCCGTTCCTCATTAAAATTGCTGGTAAGGTGATGTATATATCTGAAAAAATAGCCCTATTCCAGTGAAGTTGCTAACCCCTGAAGAAAAAAACTAAAGCTTTTTTAGACACAAACGCTACGGAATGTGATGCGGGGATGCTTATGCCCTTGATTTCAGGTTGATAAATAAACAGTTGCATTTTCTTCCAAGTCCATCATGGGTAATTCAGGAATGGCAAATTTCATAAAATCTGTTGATGATCGAACACGCCTTGCAGGTACAAACCGCATGGAGGTACTCCTCTTCAGCCTCGGAATAGATATCAGTACCGGTCGGAATGAGACCTACGGTGTCAATGTATTTAAGGTGCGGGAAGTCATGCTTGTACCTGATATTACCCATGCCCCGGACATGCCACCATCTGTAGAGGGTATGGTGAGCCTGCGAGGCAATATGATCCCCGTGATTAATCTACCCAAGTTTTGCGGCATTCAAACAGAAGAAAAACCAGATATTCTTGTCATCACTGAATATAACAAGTATGTTCAGGGATTTTTAGTACATGCTGTTGACACCATCGAAAGACTCGCATGGGAAGACGTCAAGGTTCCACCCCCGATGATGGCCCAGCAGCATGGGGGCCTAGTTACAGCGGTCACCGAATTGAAAGATGGGCGTCTGGTAATGATCATGGACGTCGAGATGGTACTGGCTCGGACTTCAGGATTTGGAGAAAGCGAGGAATTATTCGAAGGCATTCAACGTATCGACCAAACGGAAGTCACTCTGCTTTTTGCTGACGATTCAGCAGTTGCAAGAGACCAGATAATCCGCACGCTCAACCACATGGGAATCAAGTACATCAGTACCAGCAATGGCGCTGAAGCTTGGAAAAAAATGCAGGATATTGCCAATCAGGCAGAATCACTGGGACACAAGACGAGTGAATATGTTCAGATTGTGCTTACGGATGTAGAAATGCCAGAAATGGACGGCTATGTTCTTACAAAAAAGATTAAGGAGGATCCCCGATTCGCGAATATTCCAATCATCATGCATTCATCACTCTCAGCAGATGCCAATCAGGAACTGGGTAAAGGTGTTGGAGCAGACGCCTATGTGCCCAAGTTTGAACCTGTGGAACTCGCAATAAAACTGCAAGAGTTTTTAACCAAGGACTAACTACAATCCGCTTGCTCGTTTTCCTAACCCATCATTGTTGTTACTTATTGTAACAACTGATAGGCTTTACCCATGCGTGATCCATGGGAAAGAGAGCAACTGATTGAACACAGCCTGCTATTGGCGTTGCTCATCCTACTGCTGTTTTCCAGCCCCATTCTTGCCTGGTGGAGTGAACCGGACAGTCCCTGGTACCTCCCATATCTCATCTGGCTTTTCATCATCTTTCTGATTGCCTTGATTCTTGGGCGAATCCACAATGAACCATGAATTGGCCATACTTTTTGGCTTTGGCTTCGCCTATCTGTTACTGCTGTTTCTAATTGCCTATGGGGCAGATAATGGATATATACCGGAACGTATCTTAAAACACCCATTTGTCTATATCCTGTCCCTGGGTGTCTATGCAACTTCCTGGACCTACTATGGCAGTGTAGGTTTTGCGCAAAGTCAGGGTTATCTTTTTCTCACTATCTATCTTGGCGTAACTATCGCGTTTGCCCTGACACCCTTGTTGTTTGAGCCCATCCTGAGATTAACCCGGGAATACCAATTATCCTCGCTCGCCGATCTTTTTGCCTTCCGTTACCGTAGTCAATCCGCCGGGATTTTGGTCACCCTTTTCATGCTCGTAGGCACCCTACCTTATATTGCCTTACAAATTCGCGCAGTTACTGAATCACTGCAGGTCCTTAGTCAGGAAACCACACCTCAAATTATAGCGCTTGGGTTTTGTATCACCCTGATTCTTTTCGCAATTCTGTTTGGAGCAAGACATATCTCACCAAGGGAAAAACACCGAGGGTTGGTGGCAGCCATAGCCTTTGAGTCATTGATAAAACTGCTTGCTCTTGCAGCCATTGGCCTGTTTGCCCTGTTTGGAATTTTTTCCGGACCTGAGGGCTTGAGCCAATGGCTAGTAGATCACCCGGAAGCCATTCAAAATCTTTACCAACCCCTACAGGAAGGTCCCTGGAGCACACTTTTACTGCTCGCCTTCGCTGCCGCATTTCTTCTTCCCCGTCAGTTTCATATGCTGTTTGCAGAAAACCTGGAACCCAAGGCGCTGAGAACTGCAAGTTGGGGCTTCCCGCTTTTTTTATGTCTGATGAATCTCCCGATTCCCCTGATTTTATGGGCGGGTACCGCACTGAATCTACAGGTGAATGCGGATTATTTTGCATTGGGCATTACCCTCAATCAAGGCATCGACTGGCTACCGGTATTCGCCTTTATCGGTGGCCTATCATCGGCCAGCGCGATGATGATCATCACCACACTGGCGCTCTCGTCCATGGCCCTTAATCATATCCTTCTGCCAACCACCTTTCCTGACCCCGAAGTCAATTTATATCGCTGGCTGCTTTGGGGCAGGCGCCTGTTGATCTCCGGCATCATCATGGCAGGTTATGGGTTCTATGTCCTGTTGGAGCAGAATCAGGGGCTGGTGCAGCTTGGCCTGATCTCCTTCGTAGCAGTGGCTCAGTTTTTACCTGGAATCGTAGGCCTCCTTTACTGGCGCCGTGCCAACCGTTTGGGATTTCTGCTGGGCTTGCTGGGTGGTATTGGCGTCTGGTCCGTAACCCTGTTAATGCCATTGCTGGAGACATCAGGCTTTATCCGTACAGAGTTTGACATTCCCGCGCTGCGTCTCGCGTCCGGGCTGGATCAATGGGAGTTCGCCACTTTCTGGTCGTTGACCTTGAACAGCCTATTGTTTATTGGTGGGTCCCTGGCAGGCAGGCAAAGCCCGGGAGAAAGAGAGGCTGCGAATGCCTGTTGCAGCGATTCTTTTACCCCGCTGAATGGCATGGTGAGTGCCGTTTCCACCTACCAGTTCAGCCGGGCACTTGCACAAATTTTGGGGCCACAGATTGCTACCAAAGAGGTGGATCAGGCGCTCAAGGATCTTGGCTTGAATGCTGCCGAAAACCGCCCCACTGAACTCAGAAGGCTCAGAGAACGTATAGAACGCAATCTTTCCGGCCTGATTGGTCCCCAGCTAGCGCATATGATGATAAACCGCCGGCTGCAACTCGATGCAAATACCAAAACAGCGTTAGCCGACTCAATGCGCTACATGGAAGAACAACTCGAGCATTCAAGATCCCATCTGAGAGGCCTCACGGCTGACCTGGATAGTTTGCGTCGGTATCACCGTCAGATATTGCTCGATCTACCGCTGGGTGTCTGTACCATCGACAGAGAGCGCAGGGTAACCCTTTGGAATCTTGCCATGGAAGGAATGACCGGTTTGCGATCCGATGATACCATCGGCGTTTCAGTACAGCGTTTGCCCAAGCCTTGGGGCGACTTGTTCGCGGGCTTTGCCTCTGCCACAGATGAGCACATCCATCACCTGGAGATCAAGCATAGCGCCCATCCACGCTGGTTTAACCTGCATAAAGCCGCAATCCCACCCCCCATGCCCGCTGCCTCTATGATCAAGCAAGCACGCTCAGGTCAGGTCATGATACTCGAAGATCTCACGGACCTCGAGACTTTGGAGGCCGAACTTGCACATAGCGAGCGGCTCGCGTCAATCGGACGACTGGCCGCGGGAGTGGCCCATGAAATCGGCAATCCTGTGACAGGAATCGCCTCACTGGCGCAAAACCTCCGGCAGGAAAGCGACCGAGAAATCATCGATGAAAGTATTGAAGAGATACTCAACCAGACCCGCCGCATTACAACGATCGTTAAAACCCTGATGAATTTCAGCCGAACCGGTGGTATCGGCACGGATATCCAAACCTTTCAACTCAAAGATGTAGCTGATGAGGCCATACGACTCGTCAGACTAACGCACCATGGAAGCCAGATCAGTTATGAAAATCTCTGCCCGAAAGAGCTTATAATCGAAGGAGACCGCCAGTCACTCTCGCAAGCATTGGTCAACCTTTTGACCAATGCTTGCGATGCATCAGCGGAGGGAGACCGGGTTGAGTTACTGGCTAACGATCAGGATGAAATTGTGACAATTGAGATCCTTGATCAAGGCAAGGGGATTGAAAATCATCAACTGGAGTATATCTTCGAACCTTTCTACACCACGAAACCGGTAGGAGAAGGAACCGGACTGGGGTTGGCGCTGGTCTACAAAATCATCAACGAACACAAAGGTACGATTGAGATCGACACGGCCTCCGGGGTCGGCACGCGCATCATTCTGAAACTCCCTAAAAAGTCGCAAATTCATCATGAGCCAGATATTAATCATTGAAGATGAGAGCGTTATCCGAGCCGCTGTCAAGCGACTGCTTGAACGGCATGGTTATCGTATAGCTGAGGCCGCTTCAGTCGAAGAAGCCCTGTCAAATGACGAACTCGGTCAATTTGACTTGATCATTGCCGATGTTAGACTGCCAGGAGTTTCTGGCACCGAAATAATCCGACTCGCAGCGCCGGTTCCTGTGCTGATCATGACCAGTTATGCCAGTGTCAGATCCGCCGTTGATGCCATGAAAAAGGGGGCATTCGACTATATCTCCAAACCATTTGAGCATGATGAACTGCTCTTGCTGGTGGAAAGAATCATCAAACAGAGCCGCCAACAGCGCCAACAGGAGGCTCTCAAATCTGATGTGGCAAAAAATTACCCCGTAAGCGGTATGATCGGGCATTGTCCCGCTATGCTCACAGTCTGCGATCGTATTGAAAAGGTCGCGCCAACAGACGCGACCGTCCTGATACTCGGAGAATCCGGTACAGGCAAGGAACTTGTCGCTCGCGCACTGCATGAAAAAAGCAACCGCAATCAGGCCCCCTTCATTGCATTCAATTGTGCCGCTGTTCCTGAGAATTTAATAGAAATCGAACTCTTTGGACAAAGTGAACCCCAAAGTGGCCTGTTGAAAATGGCCGAAGGCGGTACATTGTTCTTGGATGAAATCGGCGAACTGCCACTCACAGCTCAGGCTCGTCTGCTGCGAATTTTACAGCACGATGAATATGAAGAGTCATCACAATCTAAAACTCAACCGCTGAATATCCGGATGATAGCCGCCACCAATCGGGATATCCGCCAACTGGTACAGAATCAAACCTTCCGTAGTGACCTCTACTTTCGCTTGAGAGTTGTGGAGATGAGTCTTCCCCCTTTGAGAGAGCGAGGGAGTGATATTCAGGAGCTTGCCCATTTTCTACTGGAAAAATCATCCAAACAACTGAACAGGCACCATTTAAAATTCAGTAGAAGCGCTATGGAAGCGATCCGGCATTATCGTTGGCCAGGCAACGTCCGTGAACTGTCGAATACCATAGAGAGGGCAGTCATTCTGTGCGAGGATGACAACATCACACCAGAGCTTCTGGCTATTGATCACCAGGTTGCGACCAGCCATATCAAAGGGACCGGCACGCAAGACAGTCTCTCATTGGAAGAGTATTTCCGTCAGTTTGTAATTGAGAATCAAGAACTGATGACAGAGACAGAGATGGCAAAAAAACTCGGCATCAGTCGCAAGGCATTATGGGAAAGAAGACAACGGTTCGGTATTCCCAGACAAAAGAGAAGATCTTGATTAACCTGCCATCGCCCAAACACTGTAGTGAGTATCTGGGCGATGGTTTGATTGTATGGGGTACCATACGCACCCCTTATTGTCGGCACAAATTGTTAGCTTGGAATTATTTGGCGTTCTGCACACCTACATCCCCTTCGGTTGGAACTGGCTCAGGTGAATCCTGTGCAGTTGAACTCTTGTTGCCGATATCCGTAGGATTTTCAACCTGAGTAGCATTCTGAATGCCATCACCAGCAATCGCAGGTTTATTACCATCACCAAACATATTCTGTTCCATTGGCTGAGGAGCAGCTTCAGGCGCAACAGCTTCTGCAGCACCAGCACCGCTACCGTTTGCCGCGAATGCAACTGATGAACTTACCAATAAAAACATTGCTGCTGCTGTTGAATAAAGTTTCATTTCGATCTCCTAACTATCTTGAATTATCAACCCTGTATTCTGTTTCTAGACAATCTGTCTTGATAAGACTGTCATATTTGATCAGTTACAGGCCACTTGCAGGTCATGATGCTTCCCTCTAACTTCTAAGAGAGGATCTAGCCTTTTCATTTCCTACGCTGAATATTCTAGACAGTCGGTATTTCCCCAGTATTTCTCTTATCAAACAAATTGTATCGGCTTGTTTCAATCGGTCGTACAAACGAAATCCTTGAAATATTAATAACTCTGCTGTTGCATCCTGATACAATTCGTCAACTGGTTGTTAAATAGTTTCCGTTCTTTCTGGACGGAAACTACTTAAGCACAAGGCTGATCGCAGGCAACTCACATCAGGAGAAATAATGAAGGCCTCAATAATTCCTTATCAAGGCTGTTCGTATAAATCCTGTGCTAGTTCGGAAAATGCATCGGCGTTGTTAACCGCCACAGACCAGATAGTATCGTTATCTTGATTGTTTCGGTGGTAACCGAGGTCAAAACTGACACGTAAATGTTGAAGTTCATGGATAAAGGTTTCACCGGTTTCTGTTAAATCTTCCGATTGCAACCAAGGTTCACATACATGAATGTCGCCAAATACCCAGTATGTATTGGCAGTGGTCGAGGGTGCTTCAGAACATTCAGATTCACATTGATAGGTTACGGAATCACCTTCCAGGAGAGATTTCAACGCTCTGAAATGGTCGAGAACAATCGACCGCCGCCAATTGGCATAGGCCCCGAAGTGATAGGCAAACAAGGTCTGAGTCTCAGTGGTTACCGGGTCTGCAGTCAAGCGCGCAATTGCGGCTGCCAATATATCCATGCCCTTTGATGCGCCCTGTCCACTTTTGCCGCATCATCGTCACCACAATCTGAAGTGCATATCTATAGACAACACGTGGCCAGGTGCACTGCGCTGTACCACATGGCCAACTCGTGAGCAACATTTTCGCCCTGATCGACTGCCTGGCGAATATTCTCCCGCACCGATTACAACATTGTGACCTGAGTGAAGGCACGTGCATTCACTGACCGAGCCAGAGCTCACCGCCCGCATGTATTATCATGGATTCGAACATTGGAAAAATCTCTCCCAAGCGGGGCCCGAAATAGCTCCGCTCCGCCCTGGACAACGATCGCCCGCCAGCATTTAGTGATTGAATACCGTGTTTATCGCAGGCGTCACTTCAGGTGTTGAGGCTCCTGTATTTTTTGTCTGAATTAGCTCTTCCTCTGCCGAGCAGGATTTAGCAGGCAAAGCGCTGTATCGTTCCAGCGTGAGGGGTCGTGTTGCCAGTGCAGCGATGCATCACCAACTGCAGAAGAAGGCCGGGGATTCAGGCATGCTCATCACATGCTCCGCAACACGGTCTGCCTCCTGTTCAAAGGCATCTCCGGGGGTATTGATTCGCAGCTTTGTCTGTACCCGCCCGTTTTGTCCCAGGGTACAGAATGGATCTGACTGTTGAAGACTGCTTAGACGCAGTATTCCTGACAGCGGATCGAGCAAATCGACCTGACCTGCCCGGTATCCGACTTTTATTGCTAAGTTGCCCATTTTTTATCACTCCTTGATCACCAGCCTGTCATTCGCCTTCTTGATCAGACTGGTTGCGGTGTTGTGCCGGATGCCCAGCTCTTTCAAAACGTTGGCATCCGCCTCCGCCAGTTGCTTGACCGTGGTGATATTATTCGCCTCCAGGATTCTGACATTCTCCAGAGCAACTCCTTCGATACTCGACACTGGCTCTGCCGCTCTGACGATGGGCTCCACATTGGTACGCAGTTTGTTGAGTTCGACGATATCTTTTTCCAGTGCTGCAAATCGTTGCTCCGAGGTACTCCGCTCTTGCTTGATGGCTGCAATCTCAGTTTTCAACGCAGTAACCTCCTGCTCTGCCTGCTGCTTGTCTGCCTCGACGGCATCGACCCGTTTTACCAGTACATCGTTATAATCGGCCTCAAGGGCCTGGAAGCGGGTTTCCGCGGCATCCTTCTCCTGCCTCAGTCTGACGACTTCATTCTGCAGCGCTTGCACTTCATCGATGGTCTTGGCGCGTTCCAGTTCGATGTTGTCGACTTTTTGCAGGATCGCCTGATTGGTTGCAAACTTGGGTTGAGTCACCTTGATGACCCCCGGTTTGTACTGATACTCAGTGCCGACCAGATCCTGATAACTGCTGTTGTCCTTGTAACCGGCCCTGACCAGCTCGCTCAGTCCCTTTTGCGTGACATCCTTGCCTGCCAGAGAAACAGCCTGCAGCATGTTGCTGTGGTCGGTATTCATCACCGCACTCACCGTGCCCAGTTGTTGCGGACTGATGGCAAACATCCGATTCTCCTGTTGCTGGAAAACATTCGGCAACACCAGACAGCAAAGCCGTTCTATCGCCCAGGAAACCAGTGGCCCTATCGGGATGAGCGACAGCCAATAGGAGAACGACATGAAGGTCTTGACATGCTTGCGCTTGGTGAAGTTGCAGATGTTGTAGACTGCCCCGTTACGCATGCTCAGACATCCCAGATAGACCTTGTCATCCTCATCGCATTCGGGACACTGAATCAGCAGGTGATTACAGAAACAATCCTTCAGATACTGCAGCAAACCAGACAGCAGTTGATAGAAAGCGGCGATCACATCGGCGCGATACTGCTGCAAGACCGCCCGTTGCTCCTGATAGACCGGTAGCTCGTAATTCAGTACGGTAATCGATTGCCCCAGGTGATTGAGCACATGCAGTTGCTGCAGTTCATCATTTACGGTGATATCCACCGGCCCGGCCTGTACCGGGATACTGTTCAACAGCTCCTTCTCATACTGGCGGGAATCCCCCGGAATATATTGCATATCATGCATTGCATAACGGGTCGCCACCACCCCATCCAGCTTGCCGCCCCGGACATATTTCAGAGCGATATGGCTGGCCGCATCAAACTGATGATAGAACAGGCCGGGCCAGGCCTGGCCTTGATCAGCAGCTTTCTGCAGGTTGGCGATATCGAACCGGCACAGCACCTTCTTGTCGCCGATATCCGCAACCAGAAACAGCAGCAGATTCTTGTTCAGATCGCCAACAACAATATCAGTATTCACATCATCCCGGCGTCCCCCAGCAGCTTGGGCCAGAACGAATCCATCAGTCCCCTGCACCGCTCGTTGGTTGACCATGGGTGTGAGCATTAATAGCGGTTGGGATGTCAGGTCCGCATCCAATGTCGCATTGAAGAACACCAGGCGGTCATATTGACCCTTCTCACAGCCGGATTTTTCCGCTGCTGTGCAAACCACCCGGGTGCCATTGACATCGAAATCGATATGTCCGGAGGCGGGGAAAGCCCAGTCCGGCTCACGCTCGATCTTCTCTTCGGCGAACAGTTTCTCTGGAATGATCAGGTAGGCGCCCCTGCACAAGGCAACCGCATACAGTTGCTGGGTCGACCAGGGAGACTGTTTCAGCTGAACTATCCTCACCCCGCACATGAAGCTGGTCTGCCACTCGACCTTGATTTCACACGCTTCCCGGTTGATCTCCGGCAGCTTGCCCCTGGCGAAGAGGCTATCCTCCTCATGCACGATACCGACCAGATGAATTAGATTATCCCGATCGATGGTCAGATCCGTAATGCTGCCGTTATCCAGCTTGGGACATCGAAGTAGCCCACCAGATCCCCCAGACAGCCATCCTTCAACAGCTCGAAGACAAATACCCGGTTACTGCTGCGTCGCCAGCCAAAGGCCAGTTTGCCGTCGGGATGCAGGCGGATGTGGTCCAGGGGCTGGGGCGTGAACCAGGTAGCGCGGCAGCGTTGGTCTTTTGCGAAGGGATAATCGGGAAATCCACGTTCTGGAACTGGGCGCAGAAGGTCTTGCTGCGCAAATGGTTTCTTAACCGGACATACAGATCCTGGAGCAGTGTATGTTCACAATGGGAGATATTCAGCACCGTCGCCGATTCGCCCTGGCTGAACTGAAACAGGAGATTGGTCAGGGTCAAGGCGCGCCGCTGCACCGGACGGATCTCTTCTTTGCCGCAGCGGGTAATTCCGCAGCGGGCCTCGACATCGGTCTCCTGCAGTTCGCCGGTCAGCATCTTGATCAGATCGAGAATACAGTCTTCGTAGAAATCGAACAGCAGGGTATTTCGCAGGCGGTCTATCCAGGTTGAATTATCGGGTTCATACAGCTCAATGCCGACATCGAGTTCTTGATCTTCCGTATACTCAAGATACAGACAAACACCCTGATCATCCTCCAGGCTGTCGGGATCTATCGCTTCCTCTTCCAGTCGCTGCAGGATGTTGATGCTGACATCATCCTCCACCACCATATCGTTGCCTTCGCAATCCAGGGCATAACCGGTATTCAACACCACTCCGACGGGATCCTCGGGGTCGCACTCCAAGGCCAGGCCACACACCACTCCCCAGCCGTGCAGGTGTTTGTTGTGCCAGCGCAGGTCCCGCTCCTGACACAGATGGTCCAGGGCCTCCTGAACCGTACTGACCTCGGCATAACGCAGGTGTTGTTGTCGAAGCAGACATCTGTCGCCCGCAGATCGGTGAGACTGGGAAACTGGGGCAGCCGGCAGGCGTTGTAGCCGTCGCAGCCACTGCCGGGTGGCAGCGTCAAAGTCCCATCCGCTGCTACATCCACCAACAGCATATAGTGATGAGGCTCGCCTTCCGGCGGTACGCCTTCCCCGCTCAGGGGATCTTGCAACAGCACCTCACCCTGCTGATGGATCGACTCCCGCACCGGCACGCTCCAATAGTCGCCGGTCACCAGAGGGTGAGCCGCCAGCTCGACACTCAGACTGATCACCCGCAGTTCAAGTTCCAGGCTGTCGCCGCCCTGGACGACATGCCCCGGTTTGTCTGCGCCGACGCCGCTGGTCAGATCGATGCTGCCTTCGAAACCCTCGGTGAGCTGCCAGTCGGTGCCGGTTTTCTCGATCCGGCACCAGCCGTCCCAGCGACGCACGAATGACTTGGCCAGAGGTGATGCGTCGGAGAATTCGTTAACCAGACCTTGGCGCTGACCATCGATAATGCGTTGTCCGCCCGCATCCCGTGCCAGGTGCGCACCTAGCCGTGCTTCACTGAGCTGGTCGAAAAACTCATAGACGAACTGGTTGTTGGCGAAATCGGGTGGCACATCCGCCGTACTATATGCTTCAGCCCCGTTTTCTGATGACCATTTAACGACCAGCGCTTCAGGCTGGTCGCTGCTGTCGTAACTGACGTCATGTACCTCGACCCGGAACAGAGTGTTGCCCACCGGGTCGTTGAGCTCCAGCTCGTCGGCACAGGGGTCGCAGGGGTCGGCGCTGGTTGCCAGACTCCGCAATACCAGTTTGAGCCGGGCGTCGCCGATGGTTGGATTGACATCCGGACAGAGCGGATCGAGCGCCTGGTCACACCACTTCACCTGTACCGTAGTCTGAGTGCGGGTGGTGGTATCCGCGCCGTGCAGGCCCGGGTCCCGCAGCATCTCGTCCTCCAGCCAGATGACACTGCGCTCCCAGACATCCACATAGAGTCGATGGGCGGCCTCCGGCAGCGCCGGCGCTTGCGGATAGTAGAGCTGATGGTCGTAATCGAACTGATCCGCATCAGGCGCATCCGCATCCGCTCTGACCTCACCCGGCACGCCATCCACATAGACCCGGCCCCAGTGCAGGCTGGGGATCTGCTCATCGCCGGACTCGGTGACCTGCAGCAGGGCGCCATGGCGGGGGGTGCCGCTGCCGATGACATCCTTGAGGGCCTCATTCAGGCGGTCCCTGGAGATCAGCGCCTGCTCAGTCAGATCCGAATCGGTCAGCATCCTCCCCTGCTGATGGCAGACGGATGAGTAGTCTTTGAGCGGTTGTCTGCTGCTACGCGATTTCTGAGTTTTCATAACGTCCGTCCTGTCTGTATTTATTCTGAATCCGCCGCTTCGCTGAACTCGCCCGGCAGGTCATGCAACGAATGGTCAGGAATGATCACCGGCTTGATCCCGGTCGGCAGATAATCCTGTAGCTTGGTGATGACCGCCGCACGGCTGGCCACCAGATGCAGATGGTGATACGCACCCATCTCTCCTCCATCCTCGGCGCCCTCGGCTATCTCCGGTCGGGGTGGCCGGATGCAGTACGCCGCAACCCGGCTGGCCGAATGCTCACCGAATAGAACACCCCTTGCAATTTTTGCTGATCGAAAAAGCTCAATTCACCCTCGGCCTGCTCCGGCAACAGGCTGGAGTAACGCACGCACCCCTCACCCGGCTCACTGGCCGGATCATGATCCTTGTGGATGAGGCCGTTGAAGATACAGTCACTGGCCTGCAGACTCTCGGCGATGCTAGTAGTCAAAACCGTGCAGTACTGCAGCCTGACCAGACCCTTGGCGGCCTGCAGCCGCTTGAACAGACAATCATCCGCGGTGAGCACCGGGCCTTGCAGATCGGTGCTGTGCACCTCGGCCGCCAGCACCGCACAACGGTAGAACTCCAGACGTCCGGAATCCGCCTCCACCGTGTGGCTGAAAACTATGCCCTCGAAACGCCAGACCGGCGGATCTACTGGACCGGTACCGCTCGGTACCTGCTCCAGCTTGACCCGCATGCGGATCACCACCGGCACGAAAGGCCCCTCGTCCAGACTACGGTTGCGAAACACCGTCCGCTCTCCCTCTACCTCGACCGAGACCACTGCCAGAAAGTCTTCATCCTGAGCCAGGCCATCCGACCATTGAAATCGAAACTCGGTGGCTGCAAAGAAGCCGTGATGGGTCGGCGTGAAAAGCAGCACCCGGCGTGGATGAAAGTGCCCTTGACGCCAGTTGGGGTTGCGGAAATCCACGGTCCGCACCGACGGGTCATCGAAGTAGCCGGGGATCCAGTCCGCTTCGAGTGAATTGAATGGCAACACGCCGTGCCCATCATGGCAGTTCTGGGCGCCGTGCAGGCTGCTCTGCCGCCAACGGTAGGTCTTGCCATCCACCCGGCTGATCTGCGCCGCCGGATTGCCCGCTGTCGCCTTCACCGCAGAGCCGGGGCAACGCAGATCCACAGTACCCGCCGGCAGCCCGGGATGTCTGGCACGCATGGAAGCATGCCGTGGGGCCGGCGCAGCTCCTGAATAGCCGTAAGTATCGACTGCCAGCAGAGGCATGCCGACCCGCGCAGTGGTGGCGACCCGCTTCCAGCCCTCATGCACCACGACCTCGAGACCACCGACTGCTTCCGCCACCTCGTCCACCACCCGCAGGGTGCCCTTGGCCTTGCGCCAGGAGATGGCGTTGGCGATCTCAGCCCGTTTGCCCGACTCCAGGGGGGAAGTCAGCCGCACATCCAGCAGCGCGGCGATATAGGGCAGCAGCCAGGTCTGGGAATCCAGCTCGAGGTCCGGATCTGAGTCGGCAAAGATATCCGCGTAGCGTTGCAGCAGGGTGCGCTGCAGCTGATCCAGCAGCAGCCCGCAGCCGTTCAGATACTTCTGCAGATCCCGGCCCTGATCCCGTTCCCGATAAATCGAGGGCAGGATCTGGTAGAGCAGTTCGGCGTGATCGTAAACTTTGCTCATCAATCAATCCCCTGGCTAACGCTCATATTCGCGAGTGCTGATATCCGGCTCATAGACATCCAGGTCCAGATAGAGCAGTTGATGGGGCTTCACCGATACCCGGCGGATACCACCGTCATCGGCCTGGTGCAGCCTGGGATGCTGGACAACGCTCAGCCCCGCATAAGGGGTGGCGAGGATCTCGCAATGCCCGTTCTCGACACCCTCGACCTGCTCCAGCAGGGCAATCACCTCACTGCGGAACAGAGGCTGACCAAGTTTGCGCTGCTTCAGAGCCAGACCCGCCTGCAGCTGCTCGCGCACCGCCAGTGCAACCTGTTTTTTATCGAAGGCCGCCGTATCCACCATGATCGAAACCTTGAGATCCAGCAGCAGCGGAGCATAAGAGATAACCGTCACCGGGGTGCCAGGTACGGAGTGCTCCTGCAGGTAGTTCTGAATCAATAATGCGGTCTCGGAACCCTTGGCGAAGGTCGCTCCACCAGCCGCGACCACCACCACCTCGATCAGGGGGCGTGCCGGTCGGTCGGGCATTCGCTCGAAGGCCCGGGCCTGCCAGACCATGCTGTGGTGGGCTGCCAGATGGGTGAAATCGTCCAGTGACACCGCCCTCGACAGGGCCAGCACCGTGGCCGGGGCACTTTCACGCATCGATTCCGATGACTCCTTTTCGGCCCCGCCGGCGGTAGCCAGGGGCGCCAGGAAATCCTCCAGCAGGCGGTGCGGTCGGGCAATCTTCACCAGCTCGTTGGGTTCCAGGTTGCCCTCCTCTCCATAGCCGGTGCGATAGCGCACCCGGACATTGTCGATGCCGGTGGGCAGGCGCCTGCCATGGCGACCATCGCCGAAGCAGACCGACAACACCCCGTCCTCATCCACCTTGACCTGGTAGTGATGATCTTCCGCCGCCGAGTGGGCGAGATTCTCCACCTGCTGCCAGACCCGCTGCCCGACCCGCAGGGTCAGATCAGCACGCACCCCGGGAGCAAAACCGGCATCCGCCACCCAGGATATCCGCTCGGAGGGTAGTTCAAAGGTCTGATGGGTTTGAGCGGCATCACCGTTACCGAGGATCTTTTCCGGCTGGGTCTCGCCATGGGTGGCCCGTGCCACGTTGGCGTAGAGAATGCAGTCGTGGCGGCTCAGGCCGGCGACCTCCGCTGCCTGGTGAAACGGCGGGGCCAGATGCAGCTTGGCTGAACCGGCGCTGCTGAGAATATCCTTCAGCTCCACCACAGCTGCAAAATCATCGTCGGCACAGATCAGTTTCTGCCCCAGTTTCAGCGCGTCGGCGACAGCCGGGTCGGCCAGCTCGACCACCGTTACCGCATCGGTACTGGCGGAACTCCAGGCCGGCTGTGTATTAACATTATAATCAAATGCTTGTAGTGATATTTTAAAGCTTGATCGCAAGAGTGATACCGGTTCACTGGCCCCGGTCATTTGCAGCTCAAACCACTCTTCATCCTGACTGATCTCGTTGATTAAGTAAGCGGCCCGGCTGTTGTCCTTGTGGGTGACCAGGGCCCAGCCGCCGGTCTCGAGATCCTTGGCCTTGCCGGCAAAACGGACCTCAGTGAGTCCCGCTTTATCGATAACCCCTTCAGAGTCCTCAGCCGGGTAATAGATGCGCTCACCGTAATTGCCTTTGATGTAGTAGGTGGTATCGACCACCCCAGTATCATCAGAGATATTTCGGGCCTTGATCGTGACATTGAGTTCGTCCAAGTCTTCATCCACCAGAATTCCATCGGTCCCATCATCGCCATGTGGCAGCACATAGATACCCGCGCCGCTTTCGAGATTGGCATGACTCTGTTGATTCAGGCTGCGTGCTCGGAACAGCTTCTCACCCACTGCCGGGGCCGGAGAGGTCTCGCTGAACTGAACATGTCCGAACTCGTTATCCGCCACCTGCCTGACCTCCCAGTGCGAGCCTTGCTTGGCAAAGACGATCTCGTCCTTGGCGAGGTTGGCCTGCTTCTGCAACAGGGCGCTGCCGTCCCCATTGGCCAGGGGTGATTCGACAAAATCAGGCTGCAGGTACAGCGTTGTGTTGTAATAATAAAAGCGCTTGTTCAGGCCTTCCGCTGACAGGCTTTGCAGTTCCAGGTAGGGTGTTTCCGCCTCCCCGGCAAGCTTGGTGACCTTCACCGGCAGGCCATCACGGGAAGTCGCCAACACCCCGAGGTCCCCGACACTCACATCTTCGGGCATCTCCGACAGAGGAAATTGGAACCGCACAAGGCCTGAAATCTTACTTCTGGAGAGTTCGCGCTTGCCTTTTGAGAGCGATTTCAACTCGAATTGAGTGAAATTCTTGTCCCAATCCTTCAAATAGAGCTGATTCAGGGCATCGCTGCCGGTCAGCTTCTCCTGGGTCTCGAAGATCACCGTCGGTTCGCCGTCGGCCGGTTTGTTCTTCACCGCAAAGCCCTTGTCCACCTCACCGCTCTCCCCCGCTTTGAACAGCAGGGCGATATGGGTCTCCGCAGAGGCGGGCGGTGCGGGCCGGTAGCCGAGCATCGCCACCAGCTTGCGGATGTTGTCCCACTCCACTGCGGTGGACAGGTAGGCCTCGTTGGCATAGGCGTTGGTGTATTCCCCCAACACATGGGCGCTGCGGGCGAAGCTGCGCAGGATCTCCCAGGCGTAGTCGCGGCGCTCGTCGTAGTACTGGGCCTTGAGACGCTTGCGCAGCTGGGTGCGGGTTTCATCAGGCAGCTCCGGGAAACGGCTGACCAACTCCTGCCAGCTCGGTGTGCCTTGCAGGTCGTACTCTTCGACGAGTTGCTGACGCAGGGTCTCCAGATAGGTAATGGCGTTGCCGTCGATATAACGGAACTCACTGAGACCGGCGCGGTTCCAGCGGGTCAGATCGGGTTTGTCATTAAGCTTCATCCCGGCTTACCTCCGTGCAGTACGATGCGCAGGGAGCCCCGCTCGGGCAGCGTCGTATCATCCTCCAGCACCGCCACCTCATGCCCCTCCAGGACGATGCGCCCGCTGCCGGACTGATCGCTGTAGATCGAGCCGATACGCTTCATGCGGTTGATGCAGACCGACTCCACCCCGTCCAGGGCCATTAACACCTCGATCAGGTCGCTGGCCACCAGGTCCTCGCCAAACTGCAGATGACCCGGTGCGAAGAAGCCGTCGGACTGGTCCACCAGGGCCTCGCGCACCGCATCCTGGATCTCGGAGCGAAAGTAGTCACCGGCGATACGCACCGAGATGGAGAGGACTATGCCCACCAGGGTGGCATCCTGCAGCAGTACCTCCTGCCCCACCATGCGTTGCCTCTCGATGACTTGTTTCAATAGGGTCCGGGCCGCTGCTTCCCTCGATGGCTGGCAGCAGATCCAAGGGGATCTCCTGATCTTGATAGTAGGCCTCCAACTCGGCCTCGAAGCGGGCGAAGGCATCGAGCGGGTCCTCAGCATCCCCGGCAATCTTTGCCTGGGTCAGCACCTCATCGAGATCCAGGTTGTTTATCAGGCGCACGACAAGAAAGTGGCTGTGCCAGGAACCGCTCCAGTCGGAGTAGGCATCCACATCCAGCACCAGCGGATGGGGCAATAATTGATTCCGATAATCCTCTTCGGTGACCATGCGCTGTTGCTGGTGGATCGACTCCGGACCCTTGCGCTTCGCCTCCTCCATCAGATGCGGGTAGTAGCGCCACAACTTCTCCAGATCCTGGTTGCTGCCGACATCACCGCCGGCATGCAGCAGCGGCTGGTAACCGATCATCTCCAGCAGACGGCGCACCGTATCGGGACGCCTGGCGGTCTCCAGAAAGGCCTCGGCCTGGATGCGGTCCTGCATGTCCGAGAGCTGATCGAGGACCACCGAAAGGGCCTCCACCAGCACCACCTCCATGTCCGCCGGGGTCCAGTTGCGCCGTTCCGGAAAGCGCGCCGCCAGCTCCTCGAGCATGAACAGGCGGAAACCGTCGTAGTCCCGCACATCCCAGTCGAAATCGTCGCCGATCTCCGGCAGGGGCGCAGGCAGCTCGACCCTGCGCTCGCCGCAGTCGCCGCAGCCTTCCGTGTAGATCAGCTTGACCTGTGGTTCATCAGCCATCACTCATCTCCATTGAGCACGAACTGCAGCTTCTCGGAATGCTGCAGCGCCGCCATCTGATAACTGATCAGGATCATCAGCTTCTCGCTCTCTCCGGTAACTTCGACCGTCAGGGATTCCGGCAGCACCTCCCCCTTCAAGGCCTCCGCCAGGGTCGCCAGCAGGCGCTTCTTGACCAGTTCCCAGAGTGGCGAGCTGTTGGGTTCGAAGACCAGGGCGCGGGCGCCGATACCGAAGTCCGGCCGGTACCAGCGCTCTCCGGGATTGGTGAAGAGAATCTGCTCGATCTGCTCGCGCACATGCTGATGGCGGCTGCTGATCGCCGCCCCTTGTTCGCCAATGGCGAAGGGGAAGCGCATATAGTCGCGATTGTTGAGGCGGGTGCGGGTTAGGTTGCTCATCTTAGACACCTCATTTCACCATGCTGGTGGTGCTGAGGGTGCTCATCTCACCCTGAGGAATGGGCGGCGAGGTCGGCGAACCCGGCGCGGTACAGGTGTGCATGTGGGTAGCGAACAGGCTGAGAAAACTGGTGCCTTTGATCAGGGGTTCGCCGCCGGAGCCGCCCACGTTCACCATGCTGCCCTCGATGGTCACCATGGCGCTGCTTTTTACCGTCACTCCGCCGGCCTCCATTTTGATCTCGTTGCCGCTGCTGTCGGTGACCGTGGTGCCGGCGGCTTCCATCACCAGGCTGTTGCCGTTGCTGTCGGTGATCTCGATGGAAGCGCCGGAGGCGTTCATCACCAGGGTTGCACCCGCCGCATCGGTGATCTGCACCACCCCTTCCGGATCGATTTTCAGCTCACTGTCCGCCGGGTGGTAGAGACGGATCTCCTCCTCCCCTTCGGTATCATCGAATGAAAGGATGTGCCCGGAGGGGGTCTTCAATTCACGCATGTTTGGGGAGCGGTCGGCGGCCTCGGTCGGCACATCCGCGCTCTGCTGCCAGAGGGTGCCGGTCCAGATCGGCTTGTTGATGTTGCCCGCCTCGAACTCCACCCAGACCTGGGCGCCGACCTCCGGCACCAGGAACAGGCCCTGATCCGCCAGACCGCCGAAGGGCAGGCAGGGCTCGGCCCAGTGGGTCACCACTCTCGCTGCCCAGCACCCCAGGTACCTGCAGGGTCACCCGGGCGCGGTTTTCCGGGTCCTGATTGTCCACCACCAGACCGCGGTATTTACCGAAATACTGTTCCTGGGAACGGGTCACCAGTTGTTGAATCGGTTCATCCATCAGAGGACTCCTGCCAGAATATGTTCGCTGCTGGTCTCGTCCCCGGCAGCCGCATTGCGTATCAGCTCGAAATCGACGTGATAACCGCTACTGTCAAAGGTGTGCACGGTACGGTCCACATACCACTTGCCGTTGTTCTGCCCGGTCCCGCCCACTTCGACCACGCTGCCCGGCAGCAGCAGGCCGCCATAGGCGGTGCCGTCCAGCCGGCCGCTGGCCTTGAGCTTGAAGGAACGCTCCTCCGCCTGACCCTGGGCGCTGGCCTCCGCGCTCTCCTGATTGTTGCCGTCCCCAGGGGGCAGACACCATTCGAAGTCGTCCAGACCCCCGGTCCGAGGAGTCGGCGCTGCGGCTGCCGAACAGCTGCAGTTCGGGTGTCTGGCTGGCCTGCTCGATCTCGTCGCCGGTCAAGGGGTGCGGTGCTGAAACGGATGCGATCGGGCTGGTAACCGTCGTAGGAGACATTGAAGGTCAGGCAGTTGGTCTCGCGGCCGGCGTGGATCATCAGCTTGTTGCCGGAGGCCTCGGCCGAGGCCCGGGGTGGACCGTAGTAGAGTTCCCGCACCCCAGCCTGACGATCACGCAGATACCACTCGTAGCTGTTCTCTTCCGCCAGCTCGCGGATGAAGCGGTAGTCGGTCTTGTTCTGGTGGCGGCTGTCCACCGGTGTCGATGTCAGGTCGGTGTCCAGGGTCAGGCCATACGGAGCGATGATCTCACGGATGATATCCAGGCTCTCGCGTCCCTCGTCCCAGGTCACCCGTCGGCAGTTGCGGTCCATGGCGGCGAAGATGTCCTGGCAGTCGAGGGTCACCGTGGCCACACTGCCGCTTTCCGGGATATTGGTGCTGATCTCCCGGATATAGCCGCTGAAGAAGGGCTCCTCGGCATCGCCGAACACCACCTGCACTTCCACCTGGGCCCAGGTCTGCACACGTTCGTCCTCCGCCAGGGGCCAGCTGCCGTCCGCATCCCGCAGCATGGCGAAGGTCAGGATCGCCTGAGAGCTGTCGCGGCGCTGCAGGGTGATCTCCGTGGTCTGCAGATTCTGGTAGTACTCGGAAAACTCGCTGCCACCGATCCGGACGATGCACTCGCCGGTATCGCGGGTATTCAGTCCGAGAAAGCTGGCCAGACTCATTTGCGCGGCTCCCGGGAGGCGGGAATCGCCACCACGTCGCCATGCATCTGCTCATCCAGCAATTCGAAGCCATACAGAAAACCCGCATTGGCATCCATCACGCGCCACCAGCGGCGATCGCTCTTGTAGTAGTCGTTGGCCAGGTGATCGAGACGGTCGGTGTGCAGAACCGTATGCTCCACCACCCCGGGTGGCGAACTCAGGGTCGCTCGCGAAAGCCATTAAAGCCCTTCGCCTCACTGAAGGGTCGGGTATTTTCGTATCTGGAACCTTTTCTTCGCATCTCCCATTTCTCCTAGAACGGCATTGGCAGGTTGAGCAGATTGGCCGCCGACATGATCATGCGCTGCACCTGCTCCACCTGATAGAAGGGGTTGTTGCTCTCCAGCACCTGCAGGGTGATCGTGGCCTTGGCCCGGTAGGGTTTGAGCAAGCGGCAGATGGGCCTGCTCGTCGATACTCAGGCTGGTGATGAACACCGGCAGGATATGCGTGCCCCAGACGAACAGCAGCACCGACAGGTGCTCGTCCCGCTCGTGGGCATGGGCGCCGCCGCCGGTCAGGGAGGCCATCATCTGGAACGGCCCGGGGCCATTGACCTTCGGCTCCACCATGCTGCGCAGGGTGGCGATCTCCGGTTCCACCCCGGAAACCGTCGCCACTGCGTGCATCGGGTGGCTGGTGTCGCTGAGCTTGTCGGTGGCGTCGAGCAGAATTTCGAAGGTGATGGTCTCGGCGGTGGCCGAAGCCGCCTGGCCGATGCGGTTGCCCTCCCCCGGAGTGGTGAAATCGATGATCGGCAGGGCGCTGCCGTCGAAGCTGACGCTCCGGCTGCGGGTCAGGGACTCCGGATTGAACTCGAACTCCAGGAGCAGCGGCGGCAGGCTCAGGGCATATTCCACCAGCATGCCTTTGGCGGTCTTGATCATCTGCTCCTCCTCCTTGTCTGATCTGTGCGATGCTGGGTCGTCAGCTGTTCACTGCCAAGCTGCTCGGCCACCTGTTTGCCAGCTTCCGCATAAGTGTCCCCGCAGGCTGAAATCGAGCTGTTGGCTGATTGCAGTTCGGCGGCCTGTTGTTGGATCTGTTCCGCCAGTCGTCTGGCCAGGATGTTTGGATCGCCCTGCCAACCATTGGGCAAGCGGATATTGATCTTGTCGATAATCACTTGCCGGCTCATGTCGCTTCTCCTTGAATGATCTCCTTGGGCAGAAATCCGGCCAGTTGGCGCAGCTGGCTGATGCGGGTCTGGCCATCGGTCTTCTGCAGCACCCGCCAGACCCCGATCGCGACCTGTTGCAGCCCGATCGCAGAGGATTCCGCAGCAGCCAGGATTGCCGCATGGTGCGCTGCATTGCGGATCTCGCCCCCGGTCAGAGCCACCGCGTCCGCCACCAGTGCGAGATCCAGATCGGTTGCCCTGGGCGCCCTCTCCGGCAGCAGACGCTGCCACAGGGCAAGCCGCTCAGCGGCCTCGGGCCGCGGGAAGGTGACCACGAAATGGAAGCGGCGTTGAAACGCCTGATCGATCTGCTTGCGCAGGTTGGTGGTCAGGATGCAGGGCCCCTGGTGCTGTTCGATGCGCGACAGCAGATGACTGACCTCCATGTTCGCGTAGCGGTCGCGGGCATCCTTGATCTCGCCGCGCTTGCCCATCAGGGCGTCCACTTCATCGAATTGCAGGAGGATCTGCCGGCCCTGCACCGCATCGAACAGGGTATTGAGATTCTTCTCGGTCTCGCCGATGTACTTGCTCACCAGCGCCCCGAGATCGACCCGGTAGAGATCCCAGCCCAGTTGGTTGGCGATGACGCTGGCGGCGAAGGTCTTGCCGGTGCCGGACGGACCGCTGAACAGGGCGATAGGCCCCCCTGCCGGACGTCCGCCCCACTGATTGACCACCTGCCCGGCATGCTCGATCCACAACAGGTACTCCTGCAGCATCCGGCGCTGCGCGGGCTGAATGATCAGTTCATCCCAACCCGCCAGTATATCGATGGGCACCGCGCCGGGGATCTCAGGCGGCGTTGCGGCAGCCCGCTAAAGACCGGCAGCACAGCCGGATGCGGCTGCAACTGCTGCATGGGCCCCTCGCCCTCGCTCAGCAGCAAGCCTCTACCGGCGAGTTCGCCCTGCTCCAGGGCGAGCTGTTGGGCCAGGGCATACTCCTGGTCATTGAACGCCAGCAGACGATGCAGAAACGCCATGCTCGGCTGTGCGCCGCTGGCCTGCTGCAGATCCTGGAACAGTAAGGCCACATTCGGGTTGATTGCCGGTGCATAGGTCGCTGCCAGGATATCCAAGGCCAGTTCGGGCAGATCCTCCACCGGCAGCAGCCCCCACACCTGGCCCTCCTGGCGTAGAAACTCCACCTGATGCTGGCTCTCCCTGAGCTGGGCCAGGAGGTTTTCCTGGGGTTCCCTGCCGGCGCGTGATTCGTGCAGACACTGGGCCAGCAGCTCGACCCGCTTCCACTCGGCTTGCGAGACTGGTCGGACGGATCATTTCCGCTGCCAGGGCCATCAGGCTGTCTCCCGGGTCAGGGTGATCAACAGCGGATTGCTGCGGATGCGCAGCCCATCGCTGGCCGCATGGGGCAGATCGATCCACTGACCGCTGGCCGGCTGGTATTGGATGTGGCGCTCGGCAAACAGCTGCAACTGCCAACTGTTATTGCTGTTGTCGATGTTGGTCCAGTGGCTCAGGTCGAGGCTGAAACCGGTCGCGGCGGGTGCCGGCAGGCTCTCCACATCGAGGGCGTCGGCATCCGCTGACAGGTTGATCACCGAATCGATATCCAGCCACTGTCCGCTGCTGAGATCCGCATCCGGGTTCTGCAGCAACTGTCCGACCAGGGTGATATCGCCACTCAGGGAGCTGTCGCCGGCGATCCAGATATCCAGTTGAGGAAAGCTGCTGAAATCCGCCAGTCCGCCCACCACCGGCACCTCCAGGTTGAGGGCAAGATTCGCCTCCCGGTTGCCTGCCGGACCCGTGACCAGGACCATGGCCGGCGCCCACTGGGGATTAGAGCTGTCGACACTGACCGAAGGCACCGTTGGATAGAGCGTCTCGCGGCCTGCCGGCCAGGGGCGATTGGGGTTGCTCATGCTGCTGTCGGCAAAACTGCCCACGGAAGCAACCCGTGCGGCCTGGGTGGAGGGCGCCAGCGGCTCCACCGGCGCCAGGCCGATCTCATAGACCAACGATGGCCGGTAGATGGTCTCACCCTGGGTCGACCAGATCTGATTGATCTGCTCATCCGCCAGCGGACGGGGAATGAACTGGGTATGCCAGACCTCCCCCGGATTGTCGCCGTCGATCAGCATCACCGGCTGCTCCTGGAACAGGCGCATCACCTGGGAGAGCATGCGCAGCTCATTGAAGCCGGCGGAGAAATCCACATTGCTGTCGCTGTCCACGTCCTCGTCGATGCCGACCGCAGTGATCACGCAGTAGACCTTCATCCACTGCACATCCCCGGGCCGGGCGGAGGTATCGAAGCTGAAGGGTTCGAAGCGGTAGAAAAACAGATTCAGGGTGTTGCTATTGTTGACTGCGGCCAGATTGATCCCCGGTGCGCCGATGGTGACGCTCACCTCCCAGTCGGGAGGGGTCGGGGTCTGGCCGAGGGACTCCAGGTGCTCCCTGACCTGGTTGCAGATTCTGGACAGCGATGAGGTGGGTAATGGCATCTCACAAACCCCTCAAGCCGAATGGGTTGGAAGCCGCGGGCCGGCTGCTGCGCTTGCTCGGCTTCGGCTTGGCAGGCGCCTGGTCTTCCACCAATACATTGATCTGGCCGATCCGCACCTGGGGGGTCTCCCGGGCCTGATTCTGCCGGACAGGCTGCCGAGGCAGCGGGTTGCGTGGCGCGGATGGCTCCTGCTGCACGGATGCCTGCAGGGGCCGTACGGAATATTCTGCCTGCTGCCGATGTTGGGGGTTGCTGACCTGCC
The DNA here is from genome assembly GCA_963797085.1 of uncultured Gammaproteobacteria bacterium. Taxonomy (GTDB): domain Bacteria; phylum Pseudomonadota; class Gammaproteobacteria; order Chromatiales; family Chromatiaceae; genus JASJBU01. Next base: position 273,522 of record CAWCOA010000024.1, on the reverse strand, counting down.
CTGCCCCAGCCCCCTGTCCATGAAGCTGGTTTTCCGCCAGCGAATGATCCGGCATCGCCTGAGGGGTGTGGGATCGCTAACCGAATCGGCCAACAAATCGGGGACCTCTGGTCTGGCCATCCCTGGATCAACAGCTGGCTGCGCTGCGATGACTTCCGCCGTCACTCTCTGGCGCGGCATCGCTTTGGGCCCAGGGTCAGCGGTATCCTGCTGACCGGCCACCGACTGATCAGTGATCACACGAGCTGGAGCATTAATTGTCCGGTTGTCTGGAGAAGCAGGCTGCCCTTCGAGAGGCGCAACATCCACATTCGCATGCGGAACGCCTGCAGCTTCGGGCCGACCAGCACCCTGGCTGGTAGAGGTTACATTAAGACCGGGGGGTTCGACTGAAAATTGCCCAGAAGTCTGATCTCCGTGCCCCCCAGGCGCATCTGTAGCATTGTGGGTCATTTCGACAGGAGCGGATGTTGCATTAGCAGCGGTGGTTGGGTCTCAGATGCTTCCCGGGGCATTCCGGGCGGGAGCTTGGATGTAGAGGCATCGTCTTGTTGCAGTCTCTGCTCGGACCTGCGCCGGCAGCGCGTCGCTCTGCACTGGCGATCTTTCCTGGATAGGACTGGAGAGGTTGATGCGGTTCGACCTGCCCGGGCGCTGCCGGAATCCCGCTGCGCCTGGCCGGTTGCCTGCTGTTATTGATCAGTGCCTTGAGAAATTTCACCAGCCGCCTCCCTGGGCGCCATGGATCAGGTCATCCGCCTGATATTTGCCAAGGCTCCAATCGATCAGTTGCAGATAGCGTTCCCGCCGGGTCCGGGGCAGTTGCAGGATATCGCTCTCGGACCAGTGGTAGTGAAAGGCCAGGGTATGGATATCCAGCTCCAGTGAGCCGGTCTCACCGACGATCCATGCATAGGGGTCGATGGCCACCTGCTGTTCCTGATGACAGTGGGGGCAAGTAATGCTGGCCGCCAGTCCTGCCTGGGGGGACATCTCGTCCAGTCCTGATCCAGGGTTTCCAGCTCGTCGTCAGTCAGTCGACTCACATTCACCGGCCGGCCCTGTGAACTCAGCAAGCGGGAGAGCAGGGTTTGCAGCAGCGTTGCGTCTTCCTCGACCCGGGTCGAGATGAACTCCTCGTCAGCACCGTTAGGCACTCTTAAATTCACCTCCCCTATGCTCAGCTGCAGACGCTTTTCCGGGTAACCCTCTCCAGCCTGCTGCATCGGCAGCGTACCAGGAACGATCTGAAACTGTATCTGCTCAGGGCAAACCGCGCAGCCTGCGGTAATCCAGCGCGGCGTCGCATCGAGCAGCGCTTCGAGCTGCAAGACCAGAAACTGTCGATCGCCGGCACTCAAGGAGCGGATCAAGGCTTCATCCACCGCACAGCCCGCCACTTCCTGCAGACTGCAGACGAGTATCCGGGTCACCTGCTCGGGAAGGGTCTCGGTGTGCAAACCACTTTCTGACAGGCTGCGCTCAAGCGCGCCGGTTACCGGTTTGAAACGGTAATCACGCCGCAACCTGCCGTCACACAGCAAACCGCCTGGGAGTTCCATTTGTGAATCCGCCGGTTATCAGCTTTCCGAGGGTTCACTGACAGCGGTATCGCGCTCCCAGCCCTCGTGCTGCAAGGTGAGGGTCTGGATACCCACTGAGTTCATGGTATTCGCGTCGAATTCCGGCAACGCCTGATACTCGGAGACCCAGGCCCTGAACAGCTTGTATGAGATCGCCACCACGCCTTGCAGATTCAGCACATTGAGCACTATATCCTTGCGGTAGTTCACCAGAGAGATGGCCCCATCCCCCTGGATGTTGTTCACCAGATTCGCCCAGTTCTCGAAGATCGGATCATGGGTCAGACCCTGTTCGAGGGTGACCGGCTCGTAGGAACTACCACCGGGCATGACGCGCTGATGGGACGGATCACCGGCGGAACGCCATTTGACTTCACTGACGGTTTTTTTCAGGGCGCCCATCTTCTGCAGACCGGCAACGACCTGTCCGTCGATGATGACCTGAAACTTGAAGGTTCTGTATGGATCGTAGCGGTGAGCATTCACCGGAAATTGTGGAGCGGCCATTCCATTCTCCCTAAATTGTGTTGGTTCAAATCATTGTGTTACGAACGAACTGAGATCAGCTCTCCTCGCCCACCTTCTGCTGGATGCGCACAATGACGAATTCCGCCGGTTTCAGCGGTGCGAAACCGACCATGACAATCACCTGACCACGATCGATATCGCCCTGGGTCATGGTGTCGCCGAGGCCGCAACGCACGAAGTAGGCATCCTTTGCCGTCTGGCCCTGAAAGGCACCGGAACGGAACAGGCCATTCATGAAAGCACCGATATTGGCCCGCAGGGAACTCCACAAGGGATGATCATTGGGTTCGAAGACCGCCCATTGAATGCCGCGATAGATGCTCTCTTCGATATAGATCGCGGTGCGCCGCACCGGCACATAGCGCCACTCAGGATCGGCGTTGGTCGACAAGGTGCGTGCGCCCCAGAACACCGAACCGAAGTTGGGCAGCTTGCGGATGCAGTTGACGCCCAATGGATTGAGCTGATCCTGCTCCAGATTCTCGACCTGGAATTCCAGACCGGCAGCACCGGTCAGGCGGGCCTCGACCCCGGCCGGGGCCTTCCATACCCCACGCTTGGCGTCGATCTTGCTCCACATACCCGCAGCAATCGCGGACGGCGGGATCTGTACTGTCTTGTCCTTGTCCGGTGCCTTGTCGGGGTGATAGAGCGGATTGGCCATATCGACCCAGGGATAGTAGAGCACCGAATAGGTGGAGGTCGGCAGCGACATGGTCGCCACGGTATTGGAGTTATCCATCTCATGACCGGCAGGCGGATCGACGATGAGGATGCGGTTCTTCATCCTGTCGCAGTGACTCAGGGTTGCCGCAATCACCGAGTTGCCGCTACCGTCCGCGGCCCAACTTTCACCCGGTAGCACGATGATGCTGATATCGCGAAATTTGCGCAGGGTATTTTCATAGAGTGCGGTATAGTCCGGCGCGGTAGGATTGGCGGCGGCGCCCAAACCCAGCGGCACACCATCATCATCGCCATCTAAATCACCGTCGTTATTTGTGACCGGGTATTGAGCCGCTGTCACAGTGCCCAATACCTCAACGGTAATCAGTGCGGATTCACCGTTGATGATGGTCTCGGCAAAATCATCACTGCTCGACAGCATGGAGACGGATGAGAAGGATTCGAGAGCAGTAAATGTTCCACCGCTGTCTCTATTCCCCACATGGATATCGAATACGAAGGAGATGTTGCTGATCTCCACTGCCACCGCTGAGCTGCCATCGGTGATGTCGGTGAAGAGCATCACATCGGCGGCAGCTGTGTCCTGAACCGTCAAGGTATCCGCGGTAGTGGCATCCGTATCTTCATCAGTCAGATTGGCTGCAGCTTGTGCCGCCAGCTGCCGCGTCTCCACCACATTGTCCACCCGAACCAGCGTCGAGCGGCCGTTTACCTTGGTCGAGACAAAATCCCCCCGAGTAGAATCCAGCGACAGGCCGTAGAAGCGTTCCTGGACTGAGCCACCCAGACTAACCTCGAGATCGAACAGCAGTTTTGGATCGGCGGCCCGCACATAGAGGCTGTCAGCCCAGGTACCGGGACTAGTGGCGGTAACGGTCATTACATCAACCGGTCCTATTGTATCCTGCAGGGTAACGCTCGATGAATGGGTGGCGCCGGAGGCCAGTCGACAGATAAATGCAGCGCCACCGCCATTCAGATAATAGGCCTGAACCGCCAGACCCATGTCGTCCTGTTCGCTGCTGATCTCACCAAACTCGGAGACATAGTCTCCGAAGTTCCCGATCAGTACCGGCTCTCCAATGGGCCCCCGGTTCGCAGCGCCGACAAACGCCGCCACCGAAGTCGCAACCCCCTCGATGGGGCGTGAACCACTGGGAATTTCCTCCACATAGACACCGGGGTGCAGATAACTTGGCATGTTCCTCTCCTTGCGTTGCAATTAGATCAGACCAGGCAACAGCTGCCTTCATACCTGGAGCAGTTTGTCAGTGTGGTTAGTGAATATAAGTGGGATGTTGCGATCATCTTTGCAGATATACAGAGATGATCTACCTCCTTGGTTTATTATTAATTTAAGCCTTGTTATAGATTCAACACTAGTCCAAGCCAAATGAATTTCAAGTGTTGATTGAACGCTATTTACCTGCTGTGAATAGGAGAATTGAAACTTCTAACAGTAAGTTATTAATGGTTGATATGCAGCGTTCAATACTGCCGCAAAGCAGAGAAGACCGACTAAAACAACTTAATAAAAGAAGCACTTGAAAGCATCCTGCAATGACAATAAATGTTATGATGTAACATCAATCTATTTTCCCAATCGACCTCAGGACGTTTCATTCTGTAATGCGTCATATCCATGCACTATCCATTTCGCAGCTGATTCTGTTGTTGCTCTGCAACAGCCTGGTCCATGCTGCCCAAGTTAATGCGCCACAAGTCGTGGTCAGTATAAAACCCCTGCATTCATTGGTGGCGGGCGTTATGCAGGGGATCGGCGAACCTGAACTGTTGATTCCCGGCAGCCAGTCCCCGCACGCATTCAGCCTGCGGCCATCCGATGTCAGGAAACTGCAATCGGCAAACTTGTTCATCTGGATCGGCGAGGCATTTGAAACGCCACTCACGGGTATTCTCACATCCCTATCAGGCAAGACCGAAATCATCGAATTGATGGATCAGCCTGACATCTTGCTGTTACCCGGTCGCGAAGGCGGCATCTGGGAAAACATAAGCCATGCAGACGCTGAGACCGGGCATCCCGCCCATCAGCACGAACGTGATCCGCATCTCTGGTTGGCGATCAGCAATGCCCGAGATATTGTCAGAATCACGCGGGATGCACTGGCAGCAATCGACCCGCAAAACAAGGCAAGTTATACATCCAACGCAGCACGGCTTGACGCACGACTGGATGATCTGGACAGGGAGTTACGTACTGCCCTCTCAAGTGTGCGTAGCGTTCCGTTCATCGTCTTTCACGACGCCTATCAATATTTCCAGCACCAATATGCACTAAACACTGTCGGCTCAATCACGATCAGTCCGGAACAGCAACCGGGAGTCAAACGTATCCTTGAAGTGCGTCGCAAGCTGCAGCGACTCGAGGCCCGTTGCATTTTCAGCGAGCCGCAGTTTGAACCGAAGCTGCTGCACACTCTCACTCAGAATACCCAGGTCAAGACCGGTATCCTCGATCCAATCGGTGCTGATCTGACTGCCGGACCGGAAGCCTATTTCCTGCTGATGCGCAACATGCAACAACAGCTTGTCGAATGCCTGGGTGACAATCCATGAGTCGCGAAAAACGCTTCAGCCCATTTCCCACACCGCAGCATAATCATGCTGCCTGCATCCATGCCGCCATCAGCGAGGCTGAAGACTACTGCAGTAAAACAGGGGTTCGTCTGACACAGTTGCGGCGTCGGGTTCTGGAACTCGTCTGGCGCAGTCATCGCCCGGTGGGCGCCTATGATCTGTTAGAGCAACTCAGGCCAAAGGGCCGCCGCGCGGCGCCGCCGACTGTTTACCGCTCCCTGGATTTTTTATTGGCGAACAAGTTGATCCATCGTATCGATTCATTGAATGCCTTCATTGGCTGCAATCAACCGGGGCACGATCACGATGCACAATTTTTCATCTGCAATCGATGCGGTGAAGCCGCGGAATTGATCGACCCACAGGTTGAACAGGCACTGACGCAGGATGCCAAGCATCTTGGTTTCGACATCCAGCAACAGACGATTGAGATTACCGGACTGTGCAAGCGATGCATAAAGGAAAACAAATCATGAACAGGGAACAGAGTCCATTGATCGAAGCCTGGGGCGTCGGGATCCGTCTGAATGACCGGCAGGTGCTTGAGCGGGTTGATCTGCTGGTGCGAGCCAATGAGATCGTCACCCTGATCGGGCCCAACGGGGCCGGTAAGACCACCCTGGTCAGAGTGATTCTTGGCCTGCTGCAGCCAGACTCGGGCAATGTCAAACGGCGCAAGGGCCTGCGCATCGGTTACATGCCGCAGCGCCTTGCCCTGTCGGACAACCTGCCACTCACGGTAGCACGTTTTCTGAGTCTGGCCCATGCCGGCGATACCGCACAAAAGCAACAGGCAGTATCCGAGCTGGAGATCAGTCATCTTTTGGATAACCAGATGTGCACCCTCTCCGGCGGCGAGACACAGCGGGTGTTGCTGGCCCGCGCCCTGTTGCGCGACCCGGATCTGCTGGTGCTGGATGAACCGGTCCAGGGAGTTGACGTGACGGGCCAGGCAGAACTCTATGCACTGATCGGCCATATCCGCGACCGCCACGATTGCGGCGTGTTGATGATCTCCCACGATCTGCATCTGGTGATGGCGGCAACCGATCAGGTGCTTTGCCTCAACCATCATGTCTGCTGCTCCGGCCATCCCGACACCGTCAGCCAGCATCCGGCCTATCTGGAACTGTTCGGCACGCCCGCCAGCGCCAAACTGGCGATCTATACCCACCACCACAATCACACCCATGACATTCATGGTAATGTGCATCCCTCCCGCCAAGGAGCAGGCCCATGGATGACTTCCTGTTGCGCGCCCTCACCGCGGGTGTCGGTGTTGCCATGGTCGCCGCCCCGCTGGGTGTATTCGTTGTCTGGCGGCGTATGGCCTACTTTGGCGACACCCTCGCCCACTCTGCGCTGCTAGGTGTCGCCCTGGGTTTTATCCTAGGCATCAGCCCCAATCTCACGGTAATCATGATCGCCATCCTCATGGCGATCCTGCTGCTCATGCTGCAGAACAGAAAACAGCTGGCGGTGGATACCTTGCTCGGCATACTCGCGCACAGTGCTCTATCGTTCGGCCTGGTAGTCATCTCTTTTCAGGAATCAGTTCGTGTGGATCTGATGGGTTACCTGTTCGGCGACATTCTGTCTGTAACAACAACCGATCTGCTTTGGGTCTGGTGTGGTGGACTGCTGGTCATCGCCTGCCTGATCTTTATCTGGCAACATTTACTGTCGATTACGGTTCATGAAGAACTGGCTCAGGTGGAAGGTGTGCCGGTGAAACGAACCCGCATGATCTTCATGCTGCTGATCGCCCTGGTGATTGCGGTCTCCATGAAGATCGTCGGCGTATTGCTCATCACCTCGATGATGATTATCCCCGCTGCTGCGGCGCGCCGTTTCAGCCGCACTCCGGAACAGATGGCTTTAGTCGCTGCGGTAATTGGTGGTATTGCAGTTGTAGGCGGACTGGCGGGATCATGGCAATGGGATACACCGGCGGGACCCAGTGTGGTGGTAACTGCGGCGATGTTATTTGGGTTGAGCCAGATATTACCAGCCACTCGCTGATACCAGATAATCTCAGACCGCACCTTGTACCATTCGTTGAAACGGAAGATGAAATATTTCTGAAGACTATCATTCCAAGCCGGAAAGCAACGAAACAATATTTAGGTCGTTCAAATGAGTAGACTCAATACCGAAGAGAAAGAGATTCTTGAAGCCTATGAAAAAGGCAAGCTTAAGCGGTCAAAAAACGCTGTAAGTGTGATTGAGAAGCAGAAGGTAATCGCAGCGGCAACTTTCAAGAAAGATGCTCGTATCAATATCCGCCTGTCTTCTAAAGATCTGCGTGCACTGCAAGTAAGGGCACTGAAGGCATACCTTATCAAACATTGGTTTCCAGTGTCTTACACAAATTCGCAGATGGTCAATTGGTGGAGAAAACGGCTTCCAAGTAACAATACTCTAAGCCATCGAAACAGAAATGTTTGGCCTGATCCCAGATACTGTTCCACTGCGTTACGCAGCTTAAATTTCCCAGTGATTTCCAACGTTAGTCTTAAATGAATAAGTTTTACATATCTTTATTATTGCCTGTAGTAATGATACTTCTGTTGTTAATGGCTTACTACATAGGAACCTTAGTAGGGTTTCAGCAAGGTACATACTTATCAATTGCGCTATCAGCTGCAAGCATTGAACATGAAGAAGCTGTCAGCTCCTCGATAGCATTGGGCCTAATTAAGGAAAATAAGCAGAAAATGGCTGTATCTTTCATGGAAAACAACTTACGTAGAAGTATGAATAATTATTATGAATACTTGGAATCAGAGAAGGAAGTAAAAAAATTGCTGGATGATAACTATATTTTGTCGCGCTTCAATAGATTTACTGACATATATATAGGTTCACTTGAGGCTCCAGCATATTACGTTAGAAATTATGTTCCAGAAGAGCTGATTATGAAAAATCGAGGTTATCAGTTATTACTAAAAGATTATCCTGAAAAAACTAACAAACAGCGTAACTCGGACTCCGGCGTTGGCGCACCTACGCCGGTTCGCTAACCGTTAGAAGCAAGAAGCAGAACAAGGGGTCACCATTTAGCTGATCCCGATCAATAAAACGTTCTTTCTTCTGCATGGCAAAGCCATGCACTTTCTCTTTGCCGTACAGTGCGATGTTCAAACTAAACACGCGCCTTCAGTTTTCATTCCGTTGGTGACGGAGTCACTGCTGATCTGCACCAGTCACTCTTCTGGATTCAAAGGGCAAGTGGTCAGGTCTTGCATTCATGTATCTCTGGCTTCTATATCACTAGTCTGTTGATTATTATTTTCTAGTGCTATTGCAAGACCTTCCCTTGTCTCTCTTATCATGACCCCTTGTCCACTATTGATTTACTGATTTCAAGGACCCATGCCTGATACAAAATCAATCTATTATTTTCTCAATACAACACTTCAGACATTAACAGTGCAATACCACTTTAAATCCTTGGTTTCTCAAAACGTGCCACTGCTTATACTGAGCTAGAAACTGAAGAATGTACCTAAGGAGAGGTCATCAGATCAAGCCATTACAACTATCACGCTAGATTGTCAGAGGTATTCATGCGCATTCATATTGGCAAATTCACGCAATTTTGTTTTACCCTAGTCACTTTCGCTGCAGTAAGCCTTGCAAGCTATGCACACCTGCCCTCTTACGAAGGTGAACGAGTGAGAAATGACAATCATTTCATCGAGGAAGGATTCGCTTGGCCGGTAAGAGGAGAATGCGATATCAATGCCGATGGCCCTACCGATTTGGATGCGGGATCAGCCAATATTTACCTGGGCCAAGGAAATGTCCCCCCCAACTTTTTTTGTGCCTTTACCTCACAAGATGACTGGAGCTTTGAATTCCCCGCCGACATTATCGAGTCAACCCGTACCCCTGCACCAGACCCAAGCACATTGGGGCTACCCTTAGCAGAAGGTTATATCCCATGCTCACCAGATGACCCGAACCCATTCCAATGCCCACGCCAGATCGCCGACCCTACCCGACCGGGTGAGGTGATAAGCCTGCCGGGACAATGTGTGGACACTGGCCAACCAGGTGATCCCGCTGCCTCTCCCGAACCAGATGGGAGCTATCACTGTGCCTTATTGCCGGGTTCTCCAAGACCACGCACCAGCGGCGTCATGTTTAGCACACTGACAGGCCCCAACGATGTGGATTGGGCGGTCTATCGTTATGATCCCGTGTATGCTGAAGTACCCATCGTTGGCGCACCACAAGTACCTGCGTGCAAAGAGACCATTGACTCATTTGCTAGCTTTGCCTACGCTGGACCGCTACATTTGAAAGACGCGCGCTCAGGCGAAGCCCTTTTCTCCCCGCTCAAAACCGCTGGACAACTACCTGCAGAAATCCTTGATAACTTACCACAAGGGTATGGTATTCGCGTGAATAGACCATCTCAGTATAAGCCCAGCGTCTACGAACCAAGGCAAGGCTATGCTTCAGGTTACGCACAAAATGGCTGGTTATTGGCACAAGACTCTGTTACTGAATGCATCGATAACTTTGAAAAATGTCTGGCTGATCAAACCGGCGAACTGTCGAAGCACTATAGCTTTAATGACATCTTCTTTTTGGATGAAGATACACCTGTCGAATTGTATTTAATGTGGTGGGTGGAAAATACAGGGCATCGCGATAATAAGAGACCAGATCGAGACGATGACGAAAATCATCGACATTACAAAAACTACAAACAAAAACAACTCACGGACGTGTCAGTCACCACAGGTGTGGTTGATCAATTCATAGTGGGTGACTACATAAACATAGGCATCACCGGGCCATTCTCCGGCAATGGTCGTTACATTCACGGCAGCTGTAAAGATCCACGTAAAACCAATCGTGTGGACATTGTCATTGAGACCAACGACTGATGTTAATGACGGGAACTAAGAGGCGCAGATCACACAGGTCACAAATGGGGTCTTGAATTCACGCATTTCTCCAAAAGCAATGAGATCAAGTCTTGCTATCATGCATATCTTTAAACAGCCAGGCTCGTTTTTTTACGATGGCAGCGTCCTGCTGGGAACTCAGGAAGGTTTCAGGTTCCACAGAAGGTCCGTGTGACCCGCTCGGAAGGCTGCGGCGGTTCTGCATACCGTGAAAATTCCGGTTGCTCTTCGAAAGGTTTCTGCAGTACCCGGTTGAGTTCTTGAAACACCGACAGGTCGCCATTGACGGCGGCCTGAATCGCTCTTTCCACTTGGTGGTTGCGGGGGATATACAGCGGGTTTACAGCATCCATTTGTTGCCGAATGATTTCAGGGGGTTCGGGCTGGTTAGCAATACGCTGCTCCCATCGTATTTCAAACTCACCGAATGCTTTGGGATCATCCGCATCGATGCACGAGCCAAGCCGCCGGAAGCTGAGTGTGTAATCCAGCTCGTGATCCTGCAGGTATTGCAGCCACTCATTGATCAAATTTCTGTCACCGGGGTCCACGTTGGTAAGGCCCAGTTTCCTGCGCATGCGCTGCAGATAGTGCTGCTCGAATAGATCATGATAGCGGGCAAACTCCGCTTCGATGAGTGGCTGCGCATCGCCAAGTTGCAGCAGGCACTCGGCCAACCGGGCCAGGTTCCATTGGGCAATCGAGGCCTGCTGGCCGAAGGCATAGCGCCCATCCTGGTCGATCGAACTAAACACCTTGTTGAAATTGAACTCATCCATGAAGGCGCAGGGCCCGTAGTCGATGGTCTCACCGGAAATCGAAGTGTTGTCGGTGTTCATCACTCCGTGGATGAAGCCGATGTCCATCCAATGGGCCACGAGAGCGGCTTGCGCCTCCACCACTTTGCCAAAGAATGCGACCCTGGGGTGTGGCGTATCTTTAACCTCGGGATAGTGACGTTCGATGGCATAGTCCGCGAGTGTCTGCAGGGCGTTCAGGTCCTTACGGGCGGCAAAATACTCAAAGGTGCCGATACGCAGGTGACTAGACGCCACGCGGGTCAATACGCCGCCGGGCATTATGGTTTCGCGGTAGACCGATTCGCCGGTTTGTACCGCGGCCAGCGCCCGGGTGGTCGGTACACCCATGCGGTACAATGCTTCGCTGAGCAGATATTCGCGGATTACCGGGCCTAATGATGATTTACCATCCCCGCGCCTGGAGAAGGGTGTCTGACCTGAGCCCTTGAGCTGCAGGTCAAAACGCTGACCATCTTGGCTGATCACCTCGCCCAACAGCACCGCCCTGCCGTCGCCCAATTGCGGGACAAAATGACCAAACTGATGACCCGCGTAAGCCAGGGCGATCGGTTCCATGCCGTCAGGCAGCTCATTGCCGCTGAAGATATTCGCCAGCCGCTCATCGCTGGTCGCCAGCCCGTTCAGCCCCAGCTCGTTGGCCAGCTCTGTGTTCCAGGCAAGGAGTTTGGGGCCCGGTGCAATGGCAGGTTGGGCTCTGGCAAAAAAGTGCTCGGGCAGTCTGGCGTATGTGTTGTCGAAGTTCATGGATGAAAGTCTACTAGTTGTTTGCTGGTCAGATAGCGGCTGCTACTTCATGGAAAAATCAGTATCGAGAATTATGCCTTAACGGTGTATCGAGAAAAGCAAGGTTTGTAAGATGGAAATTCTAATCTGGCGGCCTAAGCACTAATCACCAGCGATGTCCCCAGCCAAGAGCCCAGTAGTTGTCCAGAAATGTCTGCCAGTGCATGACTGTTTTCTAACAACAGCTCATTCTCGTCTATATATTGTACAAAGCGCAGTACAATTTGGTTATCAATCAAGGAGAAGCGCAAATGCCTCAATACATGATTACTTATTTAGGCGGCGATAAGCCTTCCAATCCAGAGGAAGGTAAGGAACATTTTGCGAAATATATGGATTGGTTATCCTCAATGGGCGACTCAGCTGTAAGTCCTGCTAATCCGCTGAAAGATACGCGCACAGTAAACTCAGATGGTTCTGTAACAGTTGGAGGCATAACATCGATGTCTGGCTTCACAATAATTGAAGCCGATTCTATGGATGCGGCACTGTCGATTGCCAGGGCTTGCCCTTTTCTTGATATTGGCGGCTCACTTGAGATTTCAGAATTAATAAAGATGCCAAGCGAAAAATAATAATGTAAATGGATAACGGGATAATACATAGCCTCCAACTCATTAAACGCCAACCCGGTAAGACAGCGACTGCGCTGGTGAGCCATGGCAGCAACCCTCCAATGGAACTCCACACACAGGGACTGTGGCTTATGATCAATCCAGGTAGCTGCGCTGGTTCATGTGGCCTGCCATGAGATTTATTTCCGTATGAACACTATCGAATTTAGCCGCCAATTCTTCGAAGGTAATGGCTTCATCACCCTGCCTGCCGAACAGCACAACCTCCTCACCCCAGCTTATTTCTTCAGCAAGGTCGGTAATATCTATCGTTGTGATATTCAGTGATACTCGACCGATAACCGGACAACGGTGACCTTTGATGAGCACTACGCCCTTATTAAACAGTGATCGTGGGTAACCTTCACCAAAACCAACAGGTATAGTGGCTATCCGGCTTGTACGCGCTGTGCGATAGAGGCTTCCATAGCCGACTGTTGTCCCCGCAGGAACGGTACGTATCTCCAAGACACTGGTTTTCATCGACATCACAGGCCGCAATCCGGCCGGGTTTTCAAAGTCTCGGCTGGTACGGACACCAAAACAGGCGGCACCCACACGCACCAGGTCGGCACGCCGCTCACTCAAGCGAATGGTTGCGGCGCTATTGTGGGTGTGGGTCATGATGTCATCCGGTAAATGCGCTTCGAGTAGTTGCCGCAAATGCCAGAAATCATCAAGCTGACGTTGTGTAGCTGTTAGATCGCTGCTGTCGGCATTTGCCAGGTGAGTCATGATGCCGACGATTTGTAGTCCTTGCAGTTGGCAAACATGCTGTATGTTTTCCAACTCATCGGGGAAAAACCCACTCCGCCCCATGCCGGTATCTATCTTGAGATGTACCCTGAGCGGTTTCCTGCGGCGGAGACCAAGCTGATTGAGATGCTCCGCTACGATCAGAGAGCCAACCTGCTCTTCTATCTGCAGCGACTCAATCGACTCTTCAAGTTCGTCAGGGAGTGCGCCGCGCAGCCTGAGAATGGGGATATGGGGTAGTTGCCGGCGAACAATCCTCGCTTCATGATTGGTGCAGATACCGATGTAGTCAGCGCCAGCTTCAGCAGCAACAGGCGTCAAGGCTTCAAGACCGTGTCCATAGGCATCTGCTTTCATGACCACGCAGATTTTAGCGGGCAAGACCATTTCCCGGAGATATTCGATGTTTTCCGCATAAACAGCGGGAGAGACATTAACAGTTACATGGTGCGGCATAGCGTTGTGGTCGGATTGAAATCTTCAACGGTTATCCAGGAGGCGCCAGAGTTCTATGATTTCTCAAATCGCCCAAGGTCAAAACTTGTGTCATCCAGCGGATTCTTCGTGCCGGACAGCAGGTCGGCAATAAGCCGCGCACTGCCAAACGCCAAGGTGCTGCCAAGCATACCATGTCCGGCATTTAGCCATAAATTCCGCCATCGGGTCGGGCCAATGACTGGTACATTATCCGGTGTCATGGGCCGTAGACCAGCCCAGCAGGCATTCAATTGAGTGTAATCACCTGCCTGAGGAAGGGTGGAACTGGCCAGTCTTAATAAATGTGCAACCGTCTTTTTCGGGGTTTGCAGGTTCTGTCCGGTAAACTCCATCAAACCCGCAACGCGAAGCTCTGTTCCTAGCCTGGTAAAGACAATCTTTTTTTGCGTATCGGTCAGATTGATTTCAGGCGCCCGGGAGAATGCAGGGACGGTGATACTGTAGCCTTTGACCGGAATGATCGGCAATCCGATACCAGCCGTCCTCAGCAGGCGTGCGCTTGCGACTCCGGCACAGACCACATAGCCATCGGCTGAAAATTTCTCATTGGCCGATGCAACACTGCTGACCAGGCCCTGCTCTATGTTGAAGCCGCGCACATCAACCTGGGTGCGTATCTCACAACGACCGGTTTGCAGACAGCTGTTTTTCAATGCCTGAATCAACTTGTAAGTATCACCCGATTGATCAAGAGGAGAAAAAACACCACCGGCAAAAGGTCCTTGATAATGTTTCAGCGCTGGTTCCCTTTGCAGGCACATCTCAGAATTCCATATCTCCTGTGCGAAGCCCAAACTGTTTTTTAATTCAACCAGCGGTGTTATGCGCTGTAATTCAATTGAATCGCGATAAATGTGCAGTTTTCCTGTTGCGCGGAAATTGAAATCAGCGGTTTGCTCACTGAGATATCGCCCCATCTCCTCCCGTGAGACTTGCGCTAGACTCAGCACATTTTTTGTGTTCTGAGTATAATCTTCAGCATTGCAATTTTGCAGAAAGCGCAGTCCCCAGGGCAGCAATTTCGGAAAAGCAGCCGGTTTGATTTTCAGTGCCGCATAACGGCCGAAAAGTATTGCGGGTAATTGACGAGGCATTGCGGGATTCGCCAAGGGTTCGGCATAGCTGAAGCTGAACTGACCTCCGTTCATATAACTGCTTACTCGACCAAGATCTGCCTCCCGCTCCAGAACAAGCACATGAAAACCTCGCTTGACCAGTTGATAAGCCGTGGTCAGCCCAATGATTCCAGCGCCGATGATCAGGATTTTCATCCGAACAGTGTCTAGTGATGGGGTTGCTTCTTAGAGTATTGTGAATTCTGTAACCTGGAATCTCGATCGTCAAATAAATTATAAACCTTTGCTGATAACCGCATCCCGGTCGACCAAAGACTTGAAGAAAGCATTCGCTTGACGCCTAGCATCGACACCGTATTCCATCGAAAAGCGCAAAAGCCGCAGCATCGGTTTATCCTGCTATCTCACGGCCAGTGATTCTTTCCCGTTGAATTCCTTGATTTCCTCGAGCGTGTAGCGCGGTGTGATGTGCTGCGGGCAGTTCCAGTCGTAGGCCTGTACTGTAAACAACACCAAGCGCTCGATACGCGCCTGGTAGACAGGCATCGCTAATTGCCGGGCCAATGCTTCATCTTGCTGCGCTTCTATGATGCTTGTTTCGGCCCAGATCTTGAGTCTTTGCTGCGAGGGATAATCCATGAGTATGAGTGCCGCCTTGTTGCTTGCCTGCAGATTGCCGGTACTGATGTATTGACCATTACCCCGAAAATCGGCATAGCCCAGGGTTGTTTCGTCGATAACCTTGAGAAACCCTTGTGGACCACCGCGAAACTGAACATAGGGCCAGCCGTTCTCACCTACGCTAGCCAGGTAAAAGCTGTCCCTGGTCTGGATAAAGGCAGATTCTGCCTCAGTCAGTTGGTAGCGATCCCCTGACTTCTCCATACAGGCGTAGGAACGTCGCGTACCGTAGTGCTCCTGTGCCTGTTTGACACTGTCGGTAAAGGCAAATTTAGTGAAATTCTGGCTCATGGCTTGCGCATCCATAGTTACAATCTTGCAGATTGAGTCAATCAGCCAACCTTCGTTGAGAAACAGGTCAGGACAACCGCGGAACATCCACAGCTGCCCTGAAAGTTTCAACTAATCTTCATTTCCAGGATGGTTTTGCATCGCAACCTGCTTGTTGAGAAACCGGCGAATCAACTCAGCTATCACCTGACCGTCCTCCTCCAGGGCGAAATGCCCGGTATCCAGCAGGTGGAACTCGAGATTCTTCAGGTCCCGCTTGTAAGGATACGCACCCTCGGCAGGAAAGATGTGGTCATTCCTGCCCCAGACAATCAGGGTCGGCGGCTGGTGCTTACGAAAGTAGGTCTGCCAAGCCGGATAGTGCGGGACATTGTTCTGGTAATCGTAGAACAGCGCCAGCTGGATCTCAGGGTTGCCTTCACGGCCCAGATGCCGCAAGTCCACATTCCAATTGTCCGGGCTGATCGTCTCCTTGTTTCGCACCCCATGGGTGTATTGCCATTTCACGCCTTCGGGTGAGATGAAACCGGCCAGCGGTTTGGCATTATCTTGAGATGGATCTTTCCAGTAGACTCGAATTGGATCCCAAAACTCCCGCAGTCCCTCCGCGTACGCATTGCCGTTCTGCACGATCAAGGACTCTACTCGTTGCGGATGTTTGGCTGCGAGACGAAAACCGATCGGCGCACCATAATCCATCAAATAGAGGCTGTAGGTCTCGATGCCGAGCTGATCGACAAACGCCTCCATGAGCAGTGCCAGATTGTCGAAACTGTATTTGAACTCCTTGATGGAGGGCTGCGCACTGTTACCGAAGCCTGGATAGTCCGGCGCCACCAGATGGAAACGATCCGCCAATGCAGGAATCAGGTTTCGAAACATGTGCGAGGAGGCCGGAAAGCCATGCAACAGGAGTAGTGTCGGCGCATTGGCTGATCCGGCTTCGCGGTAAAACACCTCAACCCCATTGACCTGTGTACTCTTGTGTACGGTCTGTGGTGAATTCTTGACCCATGCAACGGGGGTATTGTTCTCAGAAGCACTCGCTGGTGGGGTTTCCGCTGCCAGGCTGGCTGACATACCCATGGCAAGGATGGCTGTCGATGCCAACAGATTACTGATGGGTTTAGCTTTTAACATGACGATTATCCTCATCGATTATTCGTTGTGATGGATTAGTTCAGTTTGCCTGCCAGGTGTATGGCCGAGAGTTCATCGAAACCACCGATAGGCTCGTTGTCGATAAAGATCTGCGGCACCGTGCGGCGGCCGGATCGCTCAATCATCTCCAGCGCCTTGTGTTCATCTGTCGAAATATTGATCTCTTCGTAATTCAGACCTTTACTCTCCAGCAGGGCCTTGGCGTGTCCGCACCAGGGGCAGTTATGGCTTGAATAAACTTCGATATTTTTCATGTTCCTGTCTCCGTTGTCTGTGTTGATTGAGCTTTACTTGGCCTGCATGGCCTGTTTCGCCTCCTGGGTAGTCCAGACGGTGTTGGCGATGAAGCGGAAATTCACCAGGGCGGCAGCGTAGCCATCGCCCTCCTCGACCTGAGCCGCCGCTGTGGCATCGGATACCACTGCGACTTCAAAGCCCTGCTCCATCAGCTCCCGCATATGCGATTCGGTGCAGAGGTTGGCGGACATGCCGGCCAGCACGACCTTGTCGATGCCCTGCTTGCGCAGCTGCAGGACCAAATCATTGGTCTCCGGGCCATAGACCTTGTGCGGGCTGGTGACAGTGGTCTGCCCATCGTTGATGTACGGCTTGTAGCGTTCCAGCCAATCGGCGCCTGAGCCGGCAAATCCATCAATATCTACGGGGCCCTTGCGATCGAACATACCGATCTTATGCATCAGTTTTTCCAGCGCCCCCTCAAACTTCCAGCCGTGGTCGTGGGGATAGTAGTAATGGGGTGAGACGAACACCGGGATATTGTTGGCTTTAGCCGTCTTAAACAGAGTGTCGATGTTCTCCACCGTGTTGTTGGCCTCCACACTCTTGCCGACTACACCCCAGGCCACCCCCTTGGGGCTCAGAAAGTCGTTCTGCGGATCGGTCACCACCAGTGCGGTCCGGCCTTTCTCGATCTGCATGCCAGGATTGGGTAGTGCGGCATGCCCGGTTGCCAGGGTGGCGGACAAGGCCAAAGCGCTGATCAGGGTTTTCATAGTTGTCTGCATGATTTGCTCCTCGAGAATTATTGGTTGTGTTGTGGTTCAAATACCGATGCGTCTTTCATCGGCTTGAATGGGAATGTCATTGGCACTCATGTCGCGTCTACGCATCAGGCCATGGTCATCGAACTCCCAATGCTCATTGCCGTGGGTGCGGTACCAGTGGCCCGAGGTGGCGTTCTGCCATTCGTACTCGAAGCGCACCGAAATCCGATTACCGGTATAGGCCCACAGCTCCTTGGTGAGCCGGTAGTGCAGTTCCTTGGCCCACTTGCGGGTGAGAAAGGCCTTGATGGCATCTCGTCCCTCGAAAAACTCTTCGCGGTTGCGCCATTGCGAGTCCTCGCTGTAGCCCTTGGCGACGATCTCCGGATCTCGGCTGTTCCACGCCGACTCTGCAGCCTTGACCTTGGCCAACGCAGTTTCTGCGCTGAAGGTAGGAATCAGTTGCTGGTTCATATCAATCTCCTTTAGTTAAACGGACGACGACAGATGCGCCGACCCGGTCTGCCTGTGCTGTCTTCCGACCCATGGCGGGAGATGAGCCTCCAGCCGGGCGCAGAGCGGCAGCCATAACCACAGGAAGAGCGCGACCGTGCAGGGCAGATCAGAGTCTTGAAAACCATCCATCAACAGTCCGCCCAGGGTTAGGACGAAGATCACGATGCGGTTCAAATTGACGAGCAAGCTACGTTGTCTGGCGTTCATGTCGGCTCCTCCTGTGCTACGATTTCTTTATCGCACGGGTCGTGCCAACTTATTTTTATCAAATATATCAATGTGTTATTGTTTTTCCCGAACCTCAATATCTTGTGATTCACAAATTATTGAGGTCAATTCCTCAATTTTTTGATGCGATATCAATGACCCGACCTGCGCAATGGCCGTTCCAGGACTCACCCGTTCTGCTTGCAGCACTGGATGATGAATTGGTCTGCCGCCATGCCAGCCAGGCCTGGTTGGAGCGTCTGCAGGCGACTACCCAGCAAGACGAAGTTGTGATACCTCTGGCTGAAATGTTTGCACTCGATGATCAGCCTGAGTTAGCTGAGCAGCTGGATGAGCTGTTGCGCAAAGAAACCCAAATTCATGAAGTTCCGGTCTCGTTGCAGGGTAAGACGGGTATCACCAGAGGCTTGTTATCCGCCTGGCGCAGTCGAGGCGAAGATGGCCGGCTGTGGCTCTACCTGACCGCGACCTGCAGCGATGAACTCAACCTGGCGCTACAGGAGCTGCAGCGAATGCGCACCCGGCATGAACTGATTCTCAACGCAGCAGGCGAAGGGATCTATGGACTGGATTGTGAAGGCAGAACCACCTTCGGTAATACGGCGACCAGGGAGATCCTGGGCTGGGATCCGGACAACATCATGGGTAAAAAGGCGCATGATGTGCATCACCACTCACACTCGGATGGCTCGCCCTACCCCCGCTCCGAATGCCCAATCTACGCCGCGTTGCGGGACGGTGAGGTGCACCGGGTGGATGACGAGGTGTTCTGGCATACCAACGGCTCCGCTGTCCCGGTGGAATATACCAGCACACCGATCTGGGAGGACGGTAAACCGAATGGCGCTGTGGTTGTGTTTCGGGACATCTCCCAACGCCGTGAGATCGAACGCCAGCGGGAAGCGGCATTCCAGGAGATCAAACAGCTCAAGGAACAGCTGGAGCTGGAGCGCGATTATCTGCGTGACGAAATCAAGGTCGCCTCCAACTTCGGTGAGATCATCGGTGTCAGTCAGGCCCTGAAACGCACCCTGGCGCAGATCGAAGCGGTGGCCGCGACGCCAGCCAGTGTGCTGGTGCTCGGTGAGTCCGGTGTGGGCAAGGAAATGGTGGCACGGGCTATTCATGCCGGGAGCGAGCGCGCCGACAAGCCCCTGATCAAGGTCAACTGCGCATCGATTCCGAAAGACCTGTTCGAGAGCGAATTCTTCGGTCATGTCAAAGGCGCTTTCACCGGCGCCCATCGCGACCGTGTCGGCCGACTGCAGTTGGCGGACGGCGGCACCCTGTTTCTGGATGAGGTTGGGGAGATCCCGCTGAACCAGCAAGGCAAGTTGTTACGTGCACTCCAGGAACACGAATTCGAAGCCGTCGGTGATGACCGGACCGTCAAGGTCGACGTGCGGGTGGTCGCCGCCACCAACCATGACCTGGAAAAAGAAGCCAAGGCCGGGCGGTTTCGAGAGGATCTGTTCTATCGCCTGAGCGTCTTTCCCATTGAGGTGCCCCCACTGAGGGAACGCACTGAGGACATCGCTGCGCTGGCCCAGCATTTCCTCGAGCGCAGCTGCGCGGAAATGAGGCGTGACCCATTGCGACTGTCCAAGCAGCAGGTTGAGGGCCTGCAACGCCAGCGCTGGCCCGGTAATATCCGCGAATTGAAGAACGTTATCGAGCGCGCGGTGATACTCAGCAAGGGTACTCAGACCCGGCTCGATCTGGCCATGCCGGATCAAACGAACGCCAGCATGCAGGACTTGACTGAAGCAGCGGATGCAGCCGATTTCGTCAGCGATGCCCAGTTTCGTGAATTGGAAAAGGCCAACATGATTGCCGCACTGCAGCATAGCAATTGGCGGATCTGGGGGAGCGGCGGCGCAGCGGAATTGTTGGGCCTGAAGCCGTCCACACTGACCTACCGCATGAAGATTTTCCATATTCATAAGGGAGAATAGCGGGGGCATGTCATCTGTTCGACTTGTTGCATGAATTTATTCTTGATCAATTCTTACATTTCTGAAAACGGTAAACTTGTTGGGGTCGAACTGCTGTTGAAGGATGGGAAAAGGTTCGCATCGCGGGCAGCCATTGTTTGAGTCCGCATCACATCACTGTATAAGATGAGCAACACGCGGAGAAACCCTGGTGATTTTTATGTCGCGACGAAGACTTCCCGGGCATTAATAAAAACAAGGCTGCCTATTATGTGTGGATGTTGTAACGGGACAAATTGCTTCGATTACAGGTGCATCGACCTGGGTAAGAGCGCATTTTTTCTAAGGGCTGGAGTTTGTGGCTAAATTATTCATCATAGAGAGCGATACCGGCGAAAAGATTCCTTTCCTCAAAGGAGTCCTGGTGGAATCCCTGGTCAGGGCCGGCCTCTCATTCCAGGACGCCTATCTGATCGCTCAGACTATCCGTAGTAATCTGGAGAATGACTCTGAATTGACCACCAGCGCACTCAGAGCGCAGGTGTCAGCCGAAGTACGGGAGCAATTCGGCAAGTCCCTGGCGAAATCTTACGATCTTGGATCCTCCCGAGACCGGCAGATCATGGTCCAGACCAGCAACGACGAACTACCTTTTTCCGCCGGTATACTCTCGCGTTCTCTGCAGGCCTGCGCCATCGATCGAAATGAGGCGCTGGAGACCGCCAAACAGGTCTATGAGTCCCTGCAAAAGACGCAAACGACGCTAATTGACCATGCTGCACTGCGGCAGATTGTCTACCAGCACTTGCAGGAACATAGCTCAAAGTCCGCCGCCGACCGATTTCTCTCATGGCGGCGTTTTAAAGACAGCGGCCTGCCCTTGATCGTCCTGGTAGGAGGCATCACCGGTACTGGAAAAAGCACCCTGACTACCGAACTGGCCTATCAATTGAATGTCGTCAGGACTCAGTCCACCGATATGATGCGGGAAATCGTTCGCTGCTATCTTCCTCCGGCCAAGATCCCTACCCTCTCCTATTCAAGTTTCGAGGCCTGGCGAGGGCTTGCAAGTGACCGGGAGGCAAGCTCCGGTATCGATCCGGCAGCGGTTATCCAGGGCTTCCTCTCCCAGTTCAAGATCGTGCAGCAGGGCCTGGAAGCGACCATCCACCGGGCCGTGAAAGAAAACCATGACCTGATCATCGATGGCGTTCATGTGCTGCCCTCCAAGCTCGAACTGGATATCACCCGGGATCAAGCCATCGTTATTCCACTCACACTCGTCGTACCGAACAAAAAGACTCTCGGAAAGCGCCTCAAACACCGGGCGAGAGAACAACCAGAGCGCGCCTCATCCCGCTATCTGAAACAACTCGACCAGATATGGGCGCTGCAATCCTATCTGGTGGCGGAGGCGGAGGCGCATAAGATTCCGCTGATCATCAACAGCGATGTTGAAGAGGCCCTGGACGAAATCCTCATGCATATCAGCCAGACGATCAGCCGACACTTTCCGGCCAAGCCCTGAGATGAAGCAGCGCAAACGAGAAAACCGAAAATTGCCTTCTGGCGGCGAGGTAAGTTGTCTCCTCGATGGTTTTCGCCTGGCTGCACACCGCAACTATCAGCGCATCATCGAGTACTACTTCCCAAGCCCGGCCAAACGCCAGGCCATGGAGAAAACCCAGGTTCCGAAATCGATCTGGTGGGGCTACTACCCTGTGGCTCTGGTTGCCCTGATCGGCATGTCGATAACGATCAGTGCATCTTTTCAGAACATGAGCTGGGAAAAAAGCAAAGTCGAAATCGCCTTCCACGAGGCGTCGGAAGACCGGCTCCTGGTGATCCAGCGGGAACTCAAGCAGACCCTCGCCATCGTCCAGGATATTGCCAGTTTTTTTGAGGCATCGGATGACGTGGGCCGCCGCGAGTTCCGCAAGTTCGTAGGCCCGGCGCTAAAACGTCAGGCCGGCATCAAGGCCCTGGAATGGGTGCCCGTGGTACTCGCTGCCGAGCGGAAAGGGTTCGTAGAAGAGGCTCAGCGCAGCTTCCCACCCTTCCGAATTACCGAGATCGATCCTTTGGGCAAGCTGATCGATGGACCCGACAGAGCCATCTACTACCCCGTCCTCTATGTCCAACCTTATCAAACCAACAAAGAGACATTGGGCCTCAACATGGGCGCTAATCCAATTGTTTCGACCCTGCTGGCGGATGCTGCACGCCTCGAGATACTGCAGGTCTCTCCGGGGATTTCATTCGTTCACGAAGGCACGGAAAAATCCGCAATGGTTGTCGCCGTGCCTGTCTTCTCCGGGAACGACGCAGCGTATGACAATCCGCCTTCGACAACCCCCGAGATCAGGGGCTATGCGGTCGGTGTTTTCTACATAGGCGATATTATCGAACGGGCTCTGCAAAGCCTTAGATCCGGGGGCATCGATCTTCATTTCTATCAAGATGATGCGGCCGAGGATAGTCAGCTGCTCTACACACATCTTTCCCGGGACAGAGAACCCGGGCAACCTATTACATCAGCCGATAATTTGGAGGTGACCTATAGCCAGCGGATCTCGGTCGGAAGCCAACAATGGTTGGCTGTGTGTAATCCTGCCACCGAAAAATACACAACCGAGACCTGGAACAGCTGGTTCATGTTGGCCGGAGGGATCGCCTTCACCCTGCTGCTCACCATCTACCTGGCAACCCTCGTGGGCCGGGCGAGGAAGGTCCGACAGGAAGTGGAGGTGCGAACCTCGCAACTGAGCGAGGTTGTACAGGCGCTGAACCGGGAAGTGGTGGAACGTAAATCCGCCGAGCAGGAACTGCAGAGCCTGAATGAGACGCTGGAGCATCATATTGCCAATCGTACTGCGGAGGCGGAACGCAGGTCGCAGTATCTGGAACAATTCGCCTACGTCACCTCCCACGACCTCAAGGCCCCCCTGCGAGCGGTGAGTAACCTTGCCCAGTGGATCGAGGAAGATCTGACCGACAAGCTGGACGATGCTTCAAGGGAGCAGATGGCCTTACTGCGTGACCGGGTGCGCCGGATGCACGACCTGATAGAAGGATTGCTGGAATATTCCCGGGTTGGAAAGACCAGCGACTCGGAAATCATGGTCGACACTCGGGAGATGGTTAATGAGGTTATCGATTCTCTCTCCCCCCCCAAAGGCTTCAAGATCAAGATCCAGGAGGATATGCCAACCTTGTATGCCGACCGGTTACAGCTCGGCCAGGTGTTCTCCAACCTGATCTCCAACAGCCTCAAACATCACGGCGGCGAAAAGGGAAAGGTCAGAATATCGGCTGAAAGCTATGGGGAGGTCTATCAATTCTCGATATGCGACAATGGCCAGGGTATAGCGCCGGAATACCATGACAAAATTTTCATGATGTTTCAGACTCTGGTATCGAGCGATTTTGAAAGCAGTACTGGTATCGGTTTGGCGCTGGTCAAAAAGATTGTGGAAGAGCATGGTGGCAGCATAAGAGTAGAATCAGATATCGGTGAAGGCGCTTGTTTCCACTTCACCTGGCCGAAGAAATCACCATCCAGTACATAACAACAAGCACTGGGCAGCAGATTGGAAAGAGCAAAATATGTTGAGTAAAGATGAAACAATATTGCTGATAGAGGACGACAGGGTCGATATCATGACCGTCCAGCGCGCATTACAAAAGAATGAGATCAGCAATCCTTTGCATATTGCCCGTACAGGTCTGGAAGCACTCAGTATGCTGCGTGGTGACAGCGGATTTGAGAAAATCCCGCCGCCGGCGCTTATCCTGCTGGACCTCAATCTGCCGAAGATGAGCGGCATTGAGTTTTTACGCAAACTGCGTAGCGACCCCGAGCTGAAAGAGCTGCATATCATTGTTCTGACGTCGTCCAATGAACCGAAAGACCGTGCTGCCGCGTTCGAATACGATGTCGACGACTATATTGTCAAGCCCCACTCCTTCGACGAATTCACCCGGGCAATGGCAACGATTCTGGCGTTTTGGGACTGAGACCAACTGATAGATTGGGCACTATTGGCCTGTCAGCGCCTGCAGCTAACCTTGATAGATTCTTCTTCAGCAGACAGGGAACCAACGATCCAGCTCAGTAGCTGAGCGGGCCCTGTCAAGGCCCGCCAATTTATCCACTTCTTTCAAAACCTTGGAATATCCGGTGGTTCACAACTGGTTTATGTTCACCTGACTTGAATCAAGACCCACCATATCTCAGTCTTTTTACTTACGCATGATATAAAAGTTGTTCTGAAAATCATGTTCGAGTTGTTTGACGATAATCTCATCAAACCCGGCCCCTCCCAGCATCTCTATCGCGAGCTCTTCACCCCACATGGTTCCCAGGCCAGCGCCTCCCTGGGCCAGCGAAACAGTCATGCAATGCATAGTAGATATCGTGTATAGAAAGGGGGCAATCGGATGCTCCAGGTTTCCCTCCAGTCTGGAAGATGCACGAATATCCTGCATCAGGAAGGTTCCTCCCGGCTTCAAGGTCTTGTAAATACCGTTGAGAACCTTTTGCGGTGCAGCTTGATCATGAATAGCATCGAAGGCTGTTACAAAGTCATAGACATCAGCTTCCGCCTGCTGATCAAATCGGGTGAGATCCAGTTGGATAAAACTTACATTTTCAAGGTTCCGGCCTGCCGCTTCATCTCTAGCCTCCTGCAATGCCTCGATGGAAAGGTCATAACCGATGAATCGGGACTTGGGGTAACGTGATGCCATATGCATCAAGACACGACCTTTACCACAACCGATATCCAGCACTCGGAGACCCTGTTCAAGCCTCGGTACCATATCCTTCACCAGAGGGAGAATATGAGACTCTAATCCAGCGAGTACGGTTTGAGCGCTGTCTTCGGCCATGACTTCGTGGAAGCGTGGATAATTCTCATAGCCAACACCACCGCCGACTCTGAAACAATCCACAATGCGGTCTTCAACTTGCCCAAGCATGCTGATGTATTGCGCAAAAACGGCTATGTTATCGGATGAGGCAGCACGCGTCAGAAGCAAAGCGTGGGATTGTGGCAGTTGATAACGTTCTTCATCTACAGAGTATTGAACGACACCGCCGGCAACCATTGCACTTAACCATTCCTTTACATAGCGGTGCTCCAATCCGGTCTGCGCGGCAATCTGTTCAAGGGTACTCGGTGGCATTGTGGCCATACTGTCGAACAGACCCGTTCTGTGCCCGATGGAAATCATCAGTGACATGGCACCTTGGTTCAGCATGTCGAGTAGTTGTTCAGCAAATACGTCTGTTGACTTGGCTTCATTCAACAGGGGAATGCAGGCATTACACATGGTCTTCTCCTCATTTATCGCGGTGTTATGTGACTCTATTTTTAGCTTAGGAGAAAGGATTTTAAATATTCAATACAGTAACGAAATTATCTTATGGCTAGATAACTTATTGTTTATATTTATTATTTTATTCACCGCATGATGTATGCTATGCCACATATGATTAAATGAGCACTGATTCTGACCCAAGGTATGAAAACCTGTCCGCGTTCTGGCTTACAATACCTTTAATTCACATTAAACAAAGGTGGATACAATGCCCCGTGACGGCTCTACCACACGTAACAAGATCATGGATTCAGCGCAGGCATTGGTGTTGAATCTTGGCCTTAGCGGAACGTCAATCGAAAAAGTCATCGACCAGGCGGGCGTTACCAAAGGGACTTTTTTCTATCATTTCAAAACCAAACATGATCTCTCTGCGGCATTGATCGAGCGCTATGCTGACGATGATGAAAAGCATTATTTCGAAGCCATGGCCAAAGCAGAACAATTGGCGCGTGATCCGCTTCAGCAGTTATTGATCTTCGTGGGTCTATTCATTGAAAAGACGGAAAAATTGGAAGAACCTTTTCCAGGCTGTCTGTATGCATCCTACTGTTATCAGAGTGGTGTTATCTCCAGACAGGTCATGAGCCAGGTAGAGCGCATGATGCAATTTTGGCGCAAACGTCTCGCTGAAAAAGTGGCGGCTGTCGCCGCAGAATATCCACCACGCATCCCTATCGAGCACTATCAGGTAGCAGACCACGTACTCACTACCTTTGAAGGTGCCTTTATCCTCTCCAAGGCGATGGGTGAAGCGAAGCTGGCCTCGGAGCAGCTCGTGCAATGTCGGAACTATATCGAACTCTTGTTTAGCAGAGATTGATGCAATGAAGCCTGAATGAGAGTGGCTCAATGAATTACATACTGTTTGGTAAGATTTCCCAATGCAGAAAACATAAGCCCCAGTTATAACTGGGGCTTATGTTTTTTTCAAACGGATATCAAGCGGACTTCTTTCTTCTGGCAAAACCGATTCCAGCTAAACCGAGCCCAAGCAATGCCAGTGAGGCAGGCTCGGGAACAGCGGTGGCACCCGCTGAGTAGGTAAAGTTATCGATAAAGACATAGTCATAACCGCCATTGTTCACCATCGTAGCATGGGTAATGCCGCTACTGGCGATGCCAAAATAATCCCCGGCATTACTGGCACGTGTAGGATTGATTGTAAGCGTTTCCAGTAAGGAGGCGCCACTGAATGCAGATAATGTCCAATTCACATCTGCTGCACCCCATAAGAAGGCAAAGGCATCCACTGGAGCATCAAAATCGAAGCGGAAGAGATCAGGGCCAGAGCCATGATTGGTCATATGATAGGTACCACGAGTATTGTAACCACCCGCGTAATCGCTATCTACTTCAATATTCGTATCACCGGTGAATGTCACACCAGATATGGATAATGAAGGTGTATTGACAACGCCCGTTGATTCAAAATCAATCACCGTTCCAGCGGACAAATTAGCGTTATCTGTTGGGAGCCCTTGACCAAGTATTGGCGTGGCTGCAGACAACGAAGGAACGATTATGCAGGCTGCAATCGCTAAACTAATAATTGTTTTTTTCATTTCTTCCTCTTACTACATAAAAATTTATTTTAAAGCAGGTACCACCTCTAGAAGCATTAACTATGCCACTGATCATAAGTTATTGTTTTATCTTTCTATTTGATGGTTTATTTATTCTTTATTTGAGGTGATGTGTAAAATAAACTGACAAGCATCCATAAGCAGCTACAGGAATCTTTCGATTTAATGTCAATAGGGTCAGTCTCGTTTGATTAGGATTTATAGTCTGATATCATGGCTAATCATTATCATCTCCTTGCGAAAGATACCTATGGCTCGTCTCCCGCGTTTCGTGTTACCCGGTCATCCCCAGCATGTCATCATTCGGGGTAATAATCAGGAACCTGTGTTTTATACTGACGATGATTACCTCTTCTATTGGGAGAAACTTAAACAGGCCTGCGACAAACATCGTTGTGACCTGCACGCCTATGTGCTCATGACCAATCATATTCATCTACTGATCACGCCACACACGGATAACGGCTTGTCAAAAGCCATACAGATGCTGGGGCGCTACTATGTTCAATATTTTAACGCCACCTATCAACGCACCGGAACGCTTTGGGAAGGCAGATACAAGGCAACTCTTATCGATGGTCAAGCCTATGCGTTGGATTGTTACCGCTACATTGAATTGAATCCGCTTCGAGCGCAGGGCATGGTAAACCATCCCAGTGAATACCTCTGGTCCAGCTATCGACACAATGCACTGGGAGAAACTGACGAAGCCGTTGTTCACCATCGATCATACAAGGCGCTGGGACGGAATAATGAACAGCGAAGAAAGGCCTATCGGGCACTGTTCAGGGCACGAATTCCGCAAAAGACTCTCGATGAAATCCGCGAAGCAACGAACAAGGCCTGGGTGTTGGGCAGCGAACGATTCAAAAACAGGATCAACAGCCAATTGAAACGCCCGGCCAGCCCGCGGCCCAGAGGCGGCGACAGAAAGTCAGCTGAATACCGTAAGCAAGCTAAAATTCATCAAAGCTGATTTTCCTAAAGCACACTATCAATGATTTTGCATCCAACCTCGGCCCTGCTGGGCAATCTGTACTGGATTACCCTGTTTGCTGTCATCGTTTCGTCTGCCTCTGCGGTACTCAAGGCGGGATTCAAGCAATATGCAACGAACCCCCCATTGTATTTCAAAGCCCGCTCTATGCCACCGTGTCCTGGGGCGGCTCCTTGCTGTTTATCGGCCTGTTGTATCTGCAGTCGGATGTCGCACTCGGGGCAACCATTGCTGGAATAACTATTTTCAGCTCACGCCTGCTGGCGCTCTATTTCAATATCAGCCTGCCGAAATTCCGCTTTAAGTCCTGAGCTAGATTCCTCAATGAGTCACCCAGCTACTGATCCAAGCAGACTATTTATTCGATCACCGGACTGCCTGATTCCGTGATCTGTTTCAGCTGCTCCACCAGCCGCATCCAGTCGGCTGTGCGGTTGTAGCCGATGATATCGATACGCGGCAAGCCGCTGCCCTCCACCAGGTAGTAGCCCTGCTTGGCTTCTCCGACACCCACCATCTCACAGGTACCGCCCTGCAACCGGCAACCGATACCGATACGCTTGTAGCGGAACTCCTCGAACATGCCGAGGAATGTGCGGGCCAGTGATCCGGACAGCCCCGCGCCACCCAGATTGGAGATATTGTCCACCGCCTTTTGACTGATGCGGCGTCGGGATTTGTCATTTTCCGGGGTGTAAAACAGCGCATTGAAGCCCACCGGCTGCCAGGCCTCGAGACTCAGATCCCTCACATAGCCATCCAGCCTGCCGGTTATCTTGCCGAATGAGAATGTACTGGTAAGGGTCTCGAGATCCAGGGCTTGTAATGCGATATTGGCCTGCAGCCGTGGATAGACGCCAAACAGATCCTGCAGCCTCAAGCGGCGGATCAATATATCCCCATCGAACATACGCACCAGCAGCACCCCCTCGATGTTGAACTGCCCACTCTTGTAGGTAAGCCCGGGAATCATCCCGGACAGCTTACCGGATAGCGGCATCCAGCCCAGAGCCTCACTCAGCGCCTGCATGGAGATCGGCTGGATTGCGCCATCGAACTGCAGTTTCTGTTCGGGACTGCCGAGGGCCTCGATATCCAGACGATCCACCACCAGCGCCCCATCGATCACCGGCACGCTCGCCTGCCGGGTAAGGCGAAATTTGCCATCGTTGGCCTGAAATTCCACTCTCCCGGCGCCCAGATCGATATGTTCCAGCAGATGCCCCGCCTGCCATGCAAGCCAGGACGGTTTGGGTTCTTTGCCTTGGGTCCAATGGATTTGACCATTCACGTCGTATAGGCCGATGCGCCGGACGCTTTCTTTGCTATCGGCATCATCCAGATGGAAGTCCTCGAGGCCCAGATCCACAACCTGGGTTTGCCCATCCAGCAGCAGTGACAGACTGGCGCTGCCTGCCAGTTCGAACTTGCCCCAGGGTGTTCCGAACAGCACTGGCTGCAGCAACTCCCGGTAGATTTCCGCTACATCAAACGGCTCGGTCTGCAATGAGAGCCGCTCCAGAGGTTTTTCTCTGGCAAGATCCATGCTTCCTCGCGCCTTGAGAGACACCAGCCCGGCCACTTTTACCAGGGCTTCTTCCACTGAGATCCTTTGCAGGCCCCTATCCACCAAAAACCGGGTCGCGAGATTGAGCGGATGACTGACCGGCATCGAGATAGAACTCGGGAATGAGCATCTCCCCCTGCTTCAGTGCGAGATCATTCCACACCTGCCAGTTGCCGGCTGTATGTTGCAAACGGCCCTGCAGACCCGCGCCAAGACCTTCCCCGGCGTATTCCCCCATGGCATCGGAAAAAGCCAGCTTTGCGAGGCCAATGTCCCAGTCGGAGTTGCGCAGGTCTCCGCCGCTGCCTGATAAATTGAGCTTCCCACTTACATCACCGCTAATGTTCCATCCCTGTGGCGGCCTCTGCTTCGCCGGCAGCAACGCCAACAGGGATTGCAGTTTCAAGCGCTTGCCCCGAACTATGCCCTGCCAGGTTTTCCCCTGCAGGCTAAAATCCACATCTAACTGTCCGCCGGCAATGGCCACCTTTTGCAGCTTGCCCTCCAGCCTGCCCGTTGACTGCTCGAAGATGAAACTCAGCGCAATCTCAGGGTCGGCCAATTGTTCAAGGGGAAGCTGGAGTCGACCTCGCATGCAACTGAGGGTTTGGTCTGATAGCTCACCCTCGAAACACTCCACTTTGAGGTCACTGAGGCTCTGCTCTAGTTGCGGTAGTTCCAGGCGGCCGATCTCAAGCCGGTAACCCGCACTATCGGCGGCGGGCCAATCCAGGGAAAAGCGCAGTTGCTGCGCAGTCCAGTTGTCTGACTCAAGCTTTTGAATGCTGAAGCTGAGTTGATCGAAGCCATGCGCTGCGCGCAGCAGCCAGAAGAGGGAAATTGCGGCCAGCAACAGGGCCGCAAAACCTAGGGGTTTATTCCGCAGGGAAGACATGGGTGGAGAGATAGCGGTCTCCACGGTCACAGATGATGGCTACAATCACCGCATCCGCCACTTCCTCTGACAGTTTCAAGGCCGCCGCCACGGCGCCACCGGAAGAAATACCGGCAAAGATACCCTCTCTGGCCGCCAGATCCCGGGTTGTCTGCTCGGCTTCTTGCTGAGAGACATCGATGACCCGGTCCACCCGGCTGGCGTCATAGATCTTGGGTAGATACTCCTCGGGCCAGCGGCGGATACCCGGGATGCTCGATCCCTCCATGGGCTGCACACCGACGATCTCCACCCGGGGATTCTGCGACTTGAGATAGCTGGAGGTGCCCATGATAGTGCCGGTGGTTCCCATGGCGCTGACAAAATGGGTGATACGGCCTTGCGTGTCACGCCAGATTTCCGGCCCCGTACCTTCGATATGGGCCTGGGGATTATCCTGGTTGGAAAACTGGTCGAGGATGACACCCACGCCAGATGCCTCCAGTTCCCTGGACTTGTCGATGGCCGCCTCCATGCTGCCCTGCTTGGGTGTCAGAATCAGCTCGGCCCCATAGGCCTTCATCACGGCGCGCCGTTCCAGGCTCATGTTTTCCGGCATCACCAGGATCATCCGGTAGCCCCTGATCGCGGCGGCCATGGCCAGGGCAATACCGGTATTGCCGCTGGTGGCCTCGATCAGCGTATCTCCCGGCTTGATGTCACCCCGCGCCTCGGCATGGCTGATCATGCTCAATGCCGGGCGATCTTTCACCGAGCCTGCCGGATTGTTGCCTTCCAGCTTGACCAGCAGGGTATTGGTTGTATCCCCCGGCAGGCGCTGCAGACGCACCAGTGGGGTATTGCCGATATAATCTTCGATTGTCTTGGTTTGCATAAGCGGATTCTACCCTGTTTTCCACTGGGATTGAGCTGCGAGTTTCAGCCTTTCCTGAACTCAATAATACAGCCAGTTTCGAATTCATGGTTGCATTGAGGATATACTGACTTTTAACAGAAACTATCAATCAACTCCAAATGAAACTTATTGAAGTCATCGCCGATACCGGCAGTACGGACACGGTCGCCGTGATTGCGGAAAAACACAAAGCCCGGGATTTCCGCCTCGGCATGCAGGGTGAAGACGGCAGGCAGGCAATCCGCATGCTGGTCAGCAACGACAAGGTGCAGGCCATGCTGGATAGCCTGCAGAATGTGCTGGGCGCACAGCCATCCGCGCGGATTATCGTGCTGCCAGTAGAAGTCGCCCTGCCCAAACCCCCTGCCGCAGAAGAGAAAAAGAGTGATTCAGCGGTTTCCGCCCGGGAAGCGATGTATGACTCGGTGGATAAGAACTCCAGACTGGATTTCAATTTTATCCTGCTGGTCATGCTCTCCACCGTGGTGGCGGCCATCGGCCTGGTCAAAAACAATGTGGCCGTGGTGATCGGCGCCATGGTGATCGCCCCGCTGCTAGGCCCCAACCTGGCTCTCGGGCTGGGCACCGCGCTCGGCGACATTCCATTGATGCGCAAGTCGATCAAGACGCTCATCGCCGGGATCTCTCTGTCGGTGGCGCTCTCCCTGGTGATCGGTTTTTTCTGGCCCTTCGGTCTCACCAGCCCTGAACTGATGATGCGCACCGACGTTGGCATGGATTCCCTCGCCCTGGCCCTGGCCTCCGGTGCCGCTGCTGCCCTCTCCCTGACCACCGGCCTGCCCAGCGTGCTGGTGGGCGTGATGGTCGCCGTGGCGCTGCTCCCGCCCGCCGCGACCATCGGCCTGACCCTGGGTCACGGACGATTCGATCTCGCCATAGGCGCCAGCCTGCTGCTGGCGGCCAATGTGGTCTGCCTGAATCTTGCCGCCAAGCTGGTCTTCCTGGTCAAGGGGATTCGCCCAAGGGGCTGGAGCGAACAGCAAAAGGCACGACGCGCCATGCGGGTCTATCTGCTGGCCTGGGCGGCCACCTTGTTACTGCTGATACTGGCGATTTATGGCCGCAGTACACTGGTGGCTTAGTCCGCAAGGAGATCACTGGATTAACCAGTGGATTATTCAGCCTTCATTTTATGCTCTACTCTTGATACTTATCAGCTCGATGACAAGGTGACGAACAACCAGATGGTTATTGAGAATTTCATCTTTCAACTTGCGGCCATCGTGGTGGGAGCAGGCCTGCTGGCGACCCTGTTCCTGTTCGCCCGGCAACCGATCATTCTGGCTTATATTGCCGTCGGCATACTGATCGGTCCGAACGGCCTGGCGCTGATGGAGAGTGCCGATCATATCGAACAGATTGCCCATCTCGGGGTCGTGCTGCTGCTGTTTCTGGTCGGCCTTAACCTGCAGCCAAACAAGCTTATTCATCTATTCGGCAAAACCTCATTGCTGACCTTTGGCACCTCTTCCGGGTTTGGCCTGGTCTGCTTCCTCTTTGCCCAACTGGCCGGGTTCAATTTGGCGGACAGTCTGATCATCGGCGCGTCAATGATGTTCTCCAGCACGGTAGTTGCACTGAAGCTGATCCCGACCACGACGCTGCATCACAAGCACACCGGTGAAGTAATGACCAGCGTGCTGCTCCTGCAAGACATTCTGGCGATCATCATACTGCTGCTGATCACCGGCGAATCAGCCGAGCACATGCTGCCGGCATTCGCCATCCTGGTCTTGAAACTGATCATTCTCAGTGTTCTGGCATTTGCCGGGGTGCGCTTTGTGATCATCCCGTTGCTGAGAAAGTTTGGCGCCATACAGGAGTATATCTTTCTCATCACCCTGGCCTGGTGTCTGCTGGTCACAGAAACCGCCGACGCAGTGGGCCTCTCCTATGAAATGGGGGCATTCATTGGCGGCATCTCGGTGGCATCCAGCAAACTGGCCCTGGTGATCGCGGAACATCTCAAACCGCTGCGGGAGTTTTTCCTGATTTTGTTTTTCTTCTCGATAGGGGCCAAGCTGGAGATTCCGATCCCTCCGCAGATTCTGTTTTCCAGTCTGTTGCTGGGAATCCTTCTGGTATTCCTAAAGTCCTATGTGTTTCACCGCGCATTCATGGAATCCGGTGAGCCGGAAAAACTCTCGCGGGAACTGGGCATCCGCCTCGGACAGGCCAGCGAGTTCTCCATCTTGATTGCCTTTACCGGGCTCACTGCCGGGGTTCTATCCGCGGACGGAGCGATGTTTATTCAGGTGACCACCCTGGTGACATTCGTCGGCTCCACCTATTGGGTGGTTTTGAGATACCCGACTCCGGTTTCAGCGGGGCCAAAACTACGGCAGGATTGAGTCAGGCGGCAGGGCCTGACTTTCAAGACTTGCGTAACAGCTCCTTCATTTCTCGAATCGCCTGATCCAGTCCGCTGAACAGGGCCCGGCAGATGATGGAGTGGCCGATGTTCAACTCCTTGATGCCGTCGATGCCAACGATGGCCTGGGTATTGTGGTAGTCCAGGCCATGCCCCGCATTGACCTGCAAACCAAGCTGATTGCCATACTCAACCGCCTTGACGATGCGCTCGAATTCCACCTTTCTGCTGCGCTCGTTGTGGGCATCCGCATAGTGCCCGGTATGAATCTCGACCACCGGAGCACCCACCGTCACTGCCGCATCCAGCTGCTTCGGGTCGGCATCGATGAACAGGGAAACCCTGATTCCCGAATCCGCCAGCTCACTGCAGTAATCCTGCAGTGCGTCCTGATTGCCCGCTACATCCAGACCACCTTCGGTGGTAAGTTCCTCGCGCTTTTCCGGCACCAGACAGCAATCCTGTGGCCGGAAGCGTGCGGCGATCACCGCCATTTCGGCAGTGGCCGCCATCTCAAGATTCATCCGAATCTGCAGGAGTTCGGTGAGCATTTCCACATCACGATCCTGAATATGCCGGCGATCCTCCCGCAAATGCAGGGTGATCGCATCGGCGCCCGCCTGCTGCGCGATCAGTGCCGCCTGGATGGGCTCAGGATATCGGGTGCCCCTGGCCTGCCGTAGCGTCGCTACATGATCGATATTCACGCCGAGTAGTAAATCATTTTCAGACATCATTTCTTACCTTGTATGTTCTTGGGCATTGGCCCGATTATTCACGCCCTGCTATATAACACTCAATCATAAGACGCCATATCCAACGAATAATCTTCAATCACCTCCTGCAATTGAAGGCGTTTCTGTCCGGCGGCTACCGCCATTACCTTTGCCAACACTTCAGAGATTTCGCTCTTTGGAATTTTCACTTTCTTGGCCTGTTTCAGGTAATAATCCGTACAGGGCGCACAGTTCATCGCCATGGCTGCCGCAAGACCTACCAGCAGTTCAGTTCTTTGATCTAGATGTTCATTTTCATGAGTCGACGCATAGAAAGCGTTATAGAGTTCAGATTGTCGTTGTGTAAGCATGCCGATTTCCCTTTATTGCATGATTCGTTATTTCCATAGACAGCCAAGTTTGGCACATCTCGTACCAATAGAAAAAACACAATCGGGCTCATCTGTCTCATAGA
The DNA here is from genome assembly GCA_963797085.1 of uncultured Gammaproteobacteria bacterium. Lineage (GTDB taxonomy): Bacteria > Pseudomonadota > Gammaproteobacteria > Chromatiales > Chromatiaceae > JASJBU01. The sequence goes on along the minus strand of CAWCOA010000024.1, from coordinate 237,933 downwards.
CTGTTTAGGTGAAAGCCCCGGAAGAGCTCTCGGCTCTTCAGTGGTTTGTCGCCAAGATAAAAAGCGAGAATGCGCCGCATCAGGTGTTTTGCTTCCGTCATGCCTGCCTTGTCCATTGGCACACCGTTCTGCAAGTCAAGAAGTGTCCGGCCATGAATCAGTTGGCTCCCCCCCGCTGACTGCCGGGAGGAGGCTACCGGTCCCTGCTCGATGACATATTCATAGACCTTTTCGGGGGCGACCGGTGAACCCGATACCGAGTCGCGATCCAGCATCAGTTCATATCCGGTCTCTTTCAACAATCTGACTTCAAACCCTCTGAGAAATTGATCAACGGGATGGCCCTTGGCCAAGGCGGTAAGCGTATTGTAGTAGTGGACAAAGAGATCCTCATGGGGATCCCCACGATGCAAGAGTCGCATCAGCAACTCATTCAAATAGAAACCACAATAGAGGACTTTTCCATGCAATAAAAAAGCCTGACCTTCAGCTTCCACCTGTCCCAGGGCTTTAATCTCCCCCTTGCCGGTGACACTGACCTGCAAGGGGGAAAAGGGTTGCAATAGAATCGCCCGTTGCCCACGACCCGATTTAGCGCCTCGGGCAATCGCCGGCAGGAGTCCATCATTGAGGGTAAAGAGTTCGAGCAACAGGCTGCTGTTGCGGTAATCACGCCGATGGATGACGAAACAGGGTTGCAGCGGTTTACCGGACATGCGTTATCCGTCAAAGTTAATCTGCGGGGGTGCTAATCCCCATAGCCAAGCCGCACCAGCGCTGCCTCGTCACTGGACCAGCTCTTTTTCACTTTTACCCAGACATTCAGGTGAACCTTACAGTCAAAGAACTCCTGCATCGATTTTCTCGCCTGTGTGGCCGCCTGCTTCAAGGCATTGCCATCCTTGCCTATCAAGATGCCCTTCTGCCCCTGTTTTTCAACCCAGATCACCGCGCCGATGCGATACAACCCGTTCGACTCCTCGAAGCGTTCAATCTCCACCGACACCGCATAGGGCAGCTCTTTGGCATAGCGCCGTGTAAGCTGCTCACGCAGCATCTCTGCGGCGAAGAATTTTTCCGGGCGATCCGTCAGCTGATCGGCCGGATAGAAATTCTCACCCTGGGGGAGCGCATTCAGTACCAGCGATTCCAGGGTCTCCAGGTTTCTGCCGTTTTTGGCAGACACCGGCACCACCTCGGTGAAGTGGAAGCGATCCGCCATCTCCGCCAGATAGGGCAGCAGCAATTCTTTCTGTTTGACCTGGTCCACTTTGTTCACCGCCAGAATAACCGGCAGTTTACGACCCTGAAGCAGGCCTAGAACCTTTTCATCCTCGCGGGTCCAGCGTAACGCCTCGACCACGAAAATCAGTACGTCCACATCGGCCAGCGCGGTTTTTGCGGTACGATTCAGGTAGCGGTTCATGGCATGATTCTCCCGCTCATGAATACCCGGTGTATCCACATAGATCACTTGGCCATGCTCAAGGGTCTTGATACCCAGGATGCTATGGCGGGTTGTCTGGGCCTTGTGTGAGGTAATGGCCAGCTTGACCCCGATAATCCGGTTCAGCAGGGTCGATTTCCCTACATTCGGCCGGCCGATGATCGCGGTGTAACCACAATGGTTTTTGACTTCAGCCATCTTCCAGCTCCTGCAGCATGATTTGTGCGGCATCCTGCTCAGCGCGTCGACGGCTGGAGCCTGATCCGAGTGTTTCCAGTTTGAGTTCACTGATCATACAGACGACCTTGAATGACTGCTCGTGGGGTGTACCGCTGACTTCGGCTATCTCATAACTGGGCAGGGCAATTTTGCGGGACTGCAACAGCTCCTGCAGTTGGGTTTTCGGGTCCTTTTGAGGTGCTTTCAGATCAATGCTGGCAAGCCTCGGAGTGAAGATCTCCAGTATCACGCGGCGGGATGCTTGATAACCGCCATCCAGGTAGATCGCCGCCAGGATGGCCTCCACGCCATCCGAAAGGATGGACGCGCGGGCCTGACCGCCACTGCGCAGTTCACCGGGGCCCAGGTTCAGATAGTCTCCGAGATCTAACTGGCGGGCGATCTTCGCCAGCGTCTCACGTTTAACCAGACTCGAACGCAGTCTGCTAAGCTGGCCTTCCGAGGCGGAGGAAAAACGGTGAAAGAGTTCGTCGGCAATCACGAAACCGAGAATCGCATCTCCCAGAAACTCCAGGCGCTCATTATTTGCGCCACCGATGCTGCGATGGGTCAGGGCCTGTTCGAGAAGCTGTTTGTCAGTAAACTGATATCCCAGGGCACGACAAAGGATGTCAGTGGGGGCTCTCAATTGGCGACCAGTTCCAAGGATTCACTGAACGTCATAATGACGTCCATGTTACCGGCAATAGGTCTGCGCTGCTCATAATTCAGCTCAATCGTAGTGACCCCAGATGACCGACGGATCTTGATATGATCGCGATTGATGCTTCTGACGTTGTTGATACCAAAACGTTTTACCAATATCTTTCGAATCTCGCTCACTGGTTTACGACTGATGAACGGCTCTTCCTCCAGGGACTTCAAGACATTCTTCACGGTATAGTGCTCAAGGTAGACCGGGACGACCCGCAACCCAACCATGATAAAAAAACCGATCACCATCAAAACCACCAGCCAACTGATCATGGTCAAACCGCGTTGTCTCTGCAGCATATGCACCTCTATCGACTCCAGATTAAACTAAATTAGGGGTGAGAAACCTACTCAGCCCGTTATTCAATACCATTTCCCAATCGCTCCCAGGCGATAGGTGGAAAACTATCCAGATTAGAGTCCCAGTTCATCCAGATCCCAAACGCCTTACCGACCAGGTTTTCATCCGGCACCAAGCCCCAGCAACGGCTGTCGTTACTATTGTCCCGATTATCCCCCATCGCGAAATAGTGGCCTTCTGGAACCGTTATCGGCCCATTACGCAGAACATTACAGCCCATGGCCAGGTTCGGAGCCATCGGATGGACGAGTATATCGTGCTCGATACCATTGATAGATTCCTTTGACCGTATGGCGCCAGTCATCTGCACGCCGCTGCCGACACCTGTGTAGCGACCCACAGAGGTCTGTTGCAGTGGTTTACCGTTGATATATACGGTTTTGTTCTGATAGTAGACGCTGTCACCGGGAACGGCCACCACGCGTTTGATATAGTCGATCCAAGGCTGTTTGGGATAGCGAAAAACCGCCACATCACCTCGCTGGGGATCACCCAGCTCGATTACCTTCTTATTGAGAACCGGCAGACGGATGCCATAACTGAATTTGTTGACCAGTATGAAGTCGCCCACCAGCAACGTCGGCATCATTGAACCCGAGGGAATTCGAAAGGGTTCAACCAGAAAGGAGCGAAGAATCAGCACCGCAAAGATGACCGGGAAAAAAGAGCGGGAGTATTCAACCAGCAGCGGCTCTTTGATGGTGACCTCAGCCCCAGCGCCTTCTTCGGCCGCAGCAACGGCGCGTCGCTTACGCCCGGATGCAAAAAAGAGCGAGTCGAGCAGCCAGATACCACCCGTCACAGCGCTGGCCACTACCAGAAAAGTTGGAAAATCGAAATTCATATTATTTTAAACCCTACTTAAGAAACCTGATTCCAAGTGGCCCCGTAAGACCACTGAGTCATTTGGTAATTTGGATTAATTATCCTTTCCCACCTTGAGCACGGCAAGAAAGGCATCCTGTGGTATTTCCACCCGACCCACCTGTTTCATCCTTTTCTTACCCGCCTTCTGCTTTTCCAAAAGTTTGCGTTTGCGTGTTATATCCCCGCCGTAACATTTGGCGGTGACATTCTTGCGCAGCGCCTTGACGGTCGTGCGGGCGATGATCTTGCTGCCGATCGCAGCCTGGATCGCTACCTCAAACATCTGGCGCGGGATCAGCTCCTTCATCTTTACAGTCAACTCCCGCCCCCGGCTGTCTGCGTTATCCCGATGCACGATGGCCGACAACGCATCGACCTTTTCCCCGTTGATCAGGATGTCCAGTTTTATAAGCGGCGCTGGCTGGAAATGTTTAAACTCATACTCGAAGGAGGCGTAACCACGGCTCACCGACTTCAGGCGGTCAAAGAAATCCATCACCACTTCGTTCATCGGCAGCTCATAGGTCAGCTGTACCTGCCCGGCCAGATACTGCAGGTTCTTCTGCAGCCCCCGCTTTTCGATACAGAGATTGATCACGTTGCCGAGATAGTCCTGCGGCACCAGAATGTGGGCCTCGATCACCGGCTCCCGAACCTCGGCGAGCTTTCCCGGATCTGGCAGGTCCGCCGGATTATCCACATAAATAGACCTCGCCGTCGCTTTTCTCGACCTGGTAGATGACCGTCGGAGCGGTTGAGATGAGATCGAGATCGTATTCCCGCTCCAGGCGTTCCTGCACGATTTCCATATGCAGCAAACCGAGAAAGCCGCAGCGAAACCCGAAGCCCAGGGCCTGGGAGGTCTCGGGTTCGAAATGCGAGCGCCGAGTCATTGAGCTTCAGTTTCTGCAACGCCTCCCGCAAGGCGTTGTAGTCATCGGAGCTGACCGGATACAGCCCGGAGAACACCCGCGGCTGCAACTCTTTAAAACCCGGCAATGGCCCCTCAGCCCTGCGGTCGGTCAGAGTGATGGTGTCGCCCACCGGCACGCCATCGATCTCCTTGATGCCGGCGATAACGAAGCCTACTTCACCGGTCTCGAGGACCTGTTTGTTCTCACGCTTGGGCGCGAAGACACCCACCTTGTCCACCTGGTAGACCCGACCGGTCGACATCACATACATCTTGTCCCTGGGCCGGATCTGTCCGTGTTTGACCCGGATCAAGGAGATGACCCCGACGTAGGGATCGAACCAGGAATCGATAATCAACGCCTGCAGCGGCGCGGTCACATCACCCTGGGGTGGCGGTATGACCTGCATCAACTGCTCCAGCAGTTCGGGAATCCCAAGCCCGGTCTTGGCGCTGACGCGGATCGCGTGTCTTCGCCTCCATCCGATGATCTCCTCGATTTCGTTGATAACCCGCTCCGGTTCGGCCGACGGCAGATCAATCTTGTTCAGGACCGGCAGCACCTCCAGGCCCTGCTCGATAGCGGTGTAGCAGTTTGCTACGCTTTGCGCCTCAACACCCTGGGCTGCGTCCACCACCAGCAGCGCCCCTTCGCAGGCGGCGAGAGAGCGCGAAACCTCGTAGGAAAAATCCACATGGCCCGGTGTATCAATAAATTGAGCTTATAATTGCGCCGTCCTGGGCCTGGTAGTTCAAGGTGACGCTCTGGGCCTTGATGGTAATACCCCGCTCCCGTCTCCAGATCCATGGAATCCAGCACCTGCTCCTCCATTTCCCGCGCGGCCAGGCCGCCACAGACCTGGATAAAACGATCCGCAATGGTCGATTTGCCATGATCGATATGGGCGATGATCGAAAAATTACGGATGTGCTGAAAATCAGTCATTGAGTGCCTGGAGTCCCGAGGTCCGACAAAGGAAACGCCCCGTGCTGGGGCGTTTTGCCGGCAAAACAACCATCATACCAAATCAATCGCCATCCAAGATAGTTTCCGTCAAAGAAAGCGAATTCGTCACTGAACCGCCACTAACGCTAATTAGGACAGTATCTGTTCCAATTCCTGCTCCGTATATCCAGCCTCCTCTCCATATTTTTCTCGCAGATCCTGATCTGCGAGAACTCTAGCCTTGCTCTTGTCCCGACAGCTTCCCAAGTGAAACTCATACCTGTCCCGCAGGTAGCCGTGGCGTTGCCAGGCCTTTCGCTGAACAACACCAACGCTTTCTATCTGACCGGTAAACAGGGGGTTAGCCAGATTCTTAGTTAATTTTTTTCTTTTCTTGTTGGCATTATGGTTTTTTTTGAGTTGGCCGCTCAATTCATCGATAATTCTGTCTTTCTTCTTGAGTTCTTTCTCAAGCTTTTTTATTTTTAGTTGCAGATTTTTGATCTCTGCCAGACTCTCCAACTCATGCAGAACTGGCTGTTTGTTTTTCTTTTTTGATTTTTTCTTTATTTTCTTTGTCATGTGATTCACCAATGCAAAACTGGGTATCAGATGCCGGCGTGAATTCGTTAGCTTGGATAAATTCTCTAGTTATTTTTTCTGCAGGCTATGACACCAACCACAGAAAGGTACAACAATCACGCTTCGTTCAAACCAAGGATAGCAGGGCTTCCACAAATAACGTGGCGTCATAGTAGGGTGCGCTGCGCTTGCTGACGAGTCTTGTCTCGATAATCTCAACACCGATATCTTTCATAAGCTTACTGGATAAGGATGAGTGATACCGGCCATTTTTGCTGTCCATCAAAATAAAATTAAGCAGCTGACGATTCGGACATTTTGACCCGGCATCAGCGCGAAGCTGATCGATCAACTTGAGAGCGGCCTGATCGATTGTCATACCGATCTGCTCAGGGTCATGGCCTAAATTGGGGATATAAACTTTAACACCTTCGTTGACTGAAACCGCAGAACCTACGCCTGCAGGCAGCAGATTCGCTATCAAGCTGGTATAAAAGCTGCCGGGGGGGAAACAAATCATTTCCGCCCTCTCGATCAGTTTACGATTTTTTTTACGGATTTCTGACTCAGCTACAGCAAACTTTTTTACATCCTGTGACAAAAAGAATCGCTTGATGGGAGAATCCAGCGGTGCAACTTCCTTCCCCGTCAGTAAATGCTGACCAATGATTCGCCGACCGTTTTCCAGGTCAGCCCCTAGATGGAGGTCATCATTGACGATCGCACGCACAGTGCCCTGTACACCGAGAAGTTTTGAAAATAGAAAGATGATGGGATCCAGATGATTGTGATTATTCAAATAGCCACCCGCAAGAATCAGATTACCGATGCTGGCGCCACGAAGATCAAAATCATCCGGCTTGGCATCAAGGAAATAACCGATCTGATTACGGATCAGGCGACGCATGGGATTAGGGATTGCATTGATCAGCGGGTGCTTTCCCTTATGCATGGCCTGCAGTTGACCCAGAAGCCGATCATTTTTTTCTCTTAGTGGAAAGCGGTAAGTAAACAACTTATAGACTTCGGGATGGCCAGTGACAGTCTCATTGGCGAGCGCCACCTGCCGGCTTCTCAGGTCGCCGATAGACGGCATGGAAAAGGCCTTACGCAGTTTTGCCGAACTGCCTCCGGAATCAAACGGTGTAACCATGTGCGTAGAATTGTGAGTGTAATTCTTCAACACATGGCTTACCCCATTTAGTGCGCTGCCTCCACTGAAGAAAAGAATACTGGGTCCAAGTTCCGGGGCTTTAAGGTAACGGCTGAGGCGGAATGGATCTGGTATATTTGCAGTGCGTGTCACGCGGATGGAAGTCATGTTATTTTTTTAATACTGTTGAGTTTTATTGTATAGATGAAGATATCGCGCATAAGTAGAATCCAAGCTGGAACAGCTTATCAGTTAAAGATTAGTTCATCGATAAGCCTTTTCGAAAAAATAATTAACACAATATGCGTAGACATGCACCTGTTGAATGTCCAGATTCACTCATCCAATATACTACACTTATGAAATATTCATCTCTTGGCTAGAAACTACTCCATAGAATCTGACTCAAAGACTGTGAGACGCCTGCGGGCCTTTTTAAATCTATTGCTTAACCGATTGCTGGCATGAAGAAGAAAAATAGCACTCATCACAGATGTATCAAGTATCACGGGCAGCAATGGCTACAGGCTGAACTTCCCGGCGAGTGTCAAGCCTGGGATTTAGGCAAGAGAAAATCCATCCGCAAGGATCGGTATCACCGACACAGTCTGCATGATGAACTCTACAGGGTGTTGCAGCGAGACAAATGGAAATGGCCAAGACAGGTCATCTATTTCTTTTCTGACCTGCACGCGGATACGGACGCCTTTATCGCTTCACTTGTGGCCTCCGGCGGGATAAAGAAGACCGGCCCAAGAGATAAAGACTTCAAACTGACCAAAGACGGCCGCAAGGCGCTTTTTGTGATTGGCGGCGATTGTTTTGACAAAGGTCCCAGCAGCTTACGTCTTCTGCAAACTATTCGGCTGCTAATCAAACGCAAGGCCGATATAAAAATTCTGGCGGGTAACCACGATATCCGAATGATGCTGGGGATGAGAGCCCTGGACCTGCCACCTGACTCAAGAACGGACCATTTCTTTATTCGTATGGGGCCCAAGGTGGTGCCTTTCCTGAAAGAGGTCTATGACCGATACCTGAATGATGAACAGTTCATCCATCAGGTTCCAGGCAGGCGCGAATGCCGGAGCAAGCTATATCCATCGAAGCGTTGGTTCGACGAATTCCCCCGGATCGCTGCCTGGGTCATGCCGGATTCCGGTATCGATCGGGAAATGAAGCGGCTCAAGGTGAAGATGGAGAGATTTGAGGATGACTGCCTCAGTGCTGGAATGACACTGCGCATGGTATATGCCGCAGCAAGAAAATGGCAGGAGCTCTTTCTCGATCCAAAAGGTGAATTCCACTGGTTTTTCGAACGAATGCAGCTCGCTTATCGGGAGGCCTCTTTTCTCTTTATCCACGCGGGTCTCGATGACCATATCGCACAGATCATCGGCGACAGCGGCATAAAATACATCAACCGCGAGTTTCAGAATAAAGTAAGGCAAGATCTGTTCGATTTTTACTACGGACCATTGGCCAATACCATTCGCACTAAATACAGGGAGGTGGACAGGCCCTTGACATTGCGTGGCGTCGAATTTGTCAGGAACAGAAATATTCACGCCATTGTGCACGGGCATCTTCATTTAAGGCACGGGCAGAGGATTACTCTTCGAAAAGGCATGATTAATTTTGAATGTGACGCCACACTTGACAGAAATACTCGCAAGCGTGAAGGGGTTGCAGTGCCAGGAGCGGCCGTTACCATTATCCATCCGGATGGATTTGTGAAAGGTATCAGCACTGACTATCCTTTCATTAAGGTTTTCGAGCCTGCAGCATTGGCCAATCGAGCAAGCCAATAACACGCGAACGTCCTCAATACCCGGTTGATAGCATCACAGTGATGCTTTGTAATGGTTGAGCCCTTATTCAAACGACTCAATGCATGCCAATTTAGTTGAGAGTTCGATGCATTGATAATCCATGACTACTCATAGACCGGAAGTCTGATGTTCCGAGTGTCCGCGTCGCTGATCTGTCTATCCCTAATTCTCGTGTAACTTCCATCATATCCGACAATTTCAGTCACCTCATACAGCTTGGGATGGACGAAACCCGATTCCCAGACATATAGACAGCGTTCGATCCGGTATCCAGTTTCAGTTTGATCAATCGTGACAGGATGCAGCTGCAATTTGACGGCATCGTCCCTTGCGATCTGTGCATAGGCAGGTTCCTGGTATTGATCGACAAACTGGCAATCGATCTCGATCCTGCCACGATCGAATAGATGAAAGGTTTCCAGGGAAGTCAGCAGTTGCACAAAGCCCTCGGCCTGCGCAACCGATCTAACCGTCTTCACATAGGCAGACAAATCACTGTAGTCACGGATTACATCAACGACTCTTTCGCCGGCAACTACATAGAGCTTTTCAGCAGCCTCTATCGGCTCGCTGATCTCACCCTCGCAGCCTTTTTGCAGATGATATATTCCCAGCTCCAGGGCTTCACCAAGAAAGTCTCCCTCAAAAAGGGTTACTGTTTCAAATTGCATTCTCTCACCGCTAACGAACTCAGCTGAAATCCGGACAGTCGGTTCTGTCCGTAGAGTTACCAGACTGTCCACAGTGGTGATTCTTACGTGCAGTCACGTGAGAGAGATAGCTGGAGAGTTGTTCGCAGCAGGTAGACGGGGTCGTCTCACTGGCGCAGTCGTTCTCTTGAATCAGATTGCTGGAGCAGGACATGCTGACCGCATACGCCTCACACTCGCTGGCATCCTTGTTAGTCCTGATCCACTGATTCCAGGCTCTCATAACACGATTTCGGGCCGTCGCATCTCCACTGTCTCGTGCGGCATGAAAGGCTGTACGCGCCTGCTCGCAGCAGCTTGAACGTCGATCCACATGGTTCTGTTCATGGTCCTGGGTACAGCTGCGGCTGCACTCATCATTATTGTTCGTAATCACCTGCTCATCGCCGGAAAGGTTGCATTTGGAAGAGCCACCAGTCACCAGTTCGACCACTTCACCCGCCTGCATATCGGATCCGAATAGTTTGGATACCGGCAGCTCTGCTTCAGCGGCGCATTCAGCGCAACAGGCACCTTGAGTGGGTTTCGACACCGTGGCCTTGTCGCAGCAGCTGCTTGCAGAAGCCGGGTTTTTCCGAGACAAGTTCAGGTCACTCGCTTCATGTTCGAGGGATTCACTCCCTGACCGGGATGACATATGGGAGGCGCCTTGCCCCCGCAGGATCGAACTGACCGCCGCATGCTGCCTGCCGGAGCACCCTTGCCTTGTCCTGATTAGATTCCTCTTTCTTTGTTCAACCTTTTGTAATGTATGCATTTATCACCCTTGAGCACATGACTCAAAATAAACGGGAAATAAAATTATTTATTTCAAGCAGTATAGTTCAGTCGCCACGAGGCATCCTTACAAGCGGGAAACATATCCAGGGCATTGCATCTACAGCATCCGCTTACCAAGTCTTACATCCCCCCCCAGTGCGAGTCAGAATCTGGCAATACACTCCCTCCCAGCCACTTGTATGACCTACATCGTCGATGCTGATGACAGGCTGAATGGTTGAATCCACAGCCAGTGTAGACGGCAGATTGCGATCTTCCGCACCTCGGAAATGAAACTGCTCGATGACGTCGGGCAATGCCGGTCTCTCTGCTGGATTCAGTGAGCCAGTCAGCTCCGAATAGCCCTGTTTGCGGGTCCATGCCTTGATATCCAGATTGCCCGCCAGGGTAACGACTCGTATGGTCTGAGGAATCCGTTCCGCCAGTAGCATCGCCAGAGCACCTCCTCCACTGTGGCCGATCAGTGCGAGTTCGCTGATGGCATGGCGTTCGATGAGCTTATTCAATGCTGACTGCATGCTCGCAATCACCGGCTCCGAATAACGGCCATGAGTCCATACCCAGGGCCTGCACGCGGCCTCATCCACCATACCCTGGTAACAGGGTCGCCCCAGATAGCTGCGAGGTGCGGCATCCTGTTGCATGAGTCTGATCATCAGGGGTACTTCTGTAGTGGGATCATACGCCACTGAGGTGCGACTCTGCCAGGGTTGGCCATCGCCTTCGATGTAGATATGCCAGACTGAACCTTCCCCGCTACTGGCGGTATAGACGACATGGGTAAAGCCTGCCCCCCTCACCAGGGAACGCTCGAGCCCCTGGGCAAGGGCAAATCTGTCATTCAGTTCTGCGGGGGCGGCACAAGCGTTGATCAGGCAGCTGATTGAAAGCAGGACGCTGATTCTGCAGAGGCGGTCCAGCCATGAGTACATGGGCACAACAGCAGTATCAGATTTGCATTCTAATAAAATCTTTATAGTCGTAAGATTTTCCACACCTGAATTGAGTTTATAAACATTTTATTTTCATTCTTACACAAAATTGCTTGCTTATGATCAGTTTTGACAATTCTGTAACGAATGGTATGAATATAAGCTATGTCTAAATTTGTTAGGTGAGCAGTCTACCGAAATCTGCTTCAAATACGGTGGTTAAAAAGACATGTATAGAGGAGAGTGTACTGCCCGACTAGGTAAAGTATGGTATTGGATGTAAGTGGCTAGATATTACCGTCGGGCTGGCAGCTATGCGCACTTACCAGACATCGATGTAATTTACTTGGTAGACGGAAATCAAACCCATTGTGGTCACTCGATCGCTGACGCCTTGAACGACAGCTATCCGACGTGGAACCGCCGTTCATCGTTTTGCAGCGACCTGCTGCTAATCGGCCAAAGGAGACGAAGGATTTTCGATTCGCTCCGTCCGCAATACAATCAGGACTTGCCATTGTAATTTTCCACTGGCCCTAAATATCATTTAGACGATGGTTTCCAAGTAACTCTTTCAAATCTCTTATCACTCTAAGCTCTCCTGCTCGTAACTTATAGTAAATGAAATAGAAAACCAGCGAGCAGGAGGTTTTGAAAGAACTGTCTGCTTGGAAAATCTCGACTAATGGGTCACAGGCCAGATCAAAATAGTTGTCGTCGAATCTGTCATCGGTTAGTTGAAACCACTGATTTATCTCATTGATATTTTATGGAAACCAAAGCCGGGGAGAAGTCTAGTCAGAACTGTTTGGTTGGATTTAGAAGGGTTGTGCAGCGTCTAGACTAGATCTGCCGATCTGGCTGTGTTCAAGGCACACTCCGAGCGTCGATCCAACGCTTGAAGTACTTCTCGAAATTCGGGAACTATGCGTTTATCTTTCCTATAAGCAGCTGCGCGAAGTTATCTTGAGTAACGGCCTCAGATCAAAGATGGCGGCGCTGATGACCAGGATATCGACGCCGCCGGCTTGCTTGATGACCGTATCCACCATGACGTCTATGGATTCTTGCTTGGTTACATCCAAAGCCACGGCGAAGGCGCGCTCTCCTACCATCGAGGCGTTGAACTACGCCTCGTACAAGTCGATGTCGGCAACCGCCAGCCGTGCACCCTCGGCGATGTAGCGTTCGCAAATTGCCCGTCCGATATCGCGGGCGCCATCGGTGACAACCACGATTTTATTTTCCAACTTGTGCTGATTCATTTGATCCATGTGGGTTAAATTCCCCGCGGGCTAGGGTGAGGCGGCCCGGCGTCACCGCCCGACAGCCGCCCCCCATCGCTGGCGACACTTTAACTTGCGGAGGATACCTAACTCGTTTTTCTTTGCGCCTGTAGCTTTCCCTGGAGCGATTTTGAACGTTGCAGATCCCACCAGGCAAACACGAAGTAGATTAGGGTGCACCAGATGGTCAGATCGTAAAACAACTCACGATTTACGTAGTACTCATAAAGATCCGGGCTGTTGAACAGAACACGCCAAGCAAGCACAGCCGGAACAAGCAGCCCGATCACGATCCAAATGGCGCGGATCACTTTGGTCAAAATGGATGTGTCTTTGACATGTTCATGACTCTCCTGCCGTGCCAATCGGGCATGATACTCTTCGAGTTTTTTATTGAATTCCTGCTCTCGTTTTTCGGCTTCAGGATAGCCTTTATCAGCGCCAGCGTTCTTCGCCAAGATGGTGTAGCAGATAATCGATACCAACCAGGTCGGCAGGAACAGATAGACGAACGGGATGATATCCAGGGCGTCCAGCCCAAAGCCGAACAGCAGGCAGATCGCCCAGGTTATCAGCGCCGGCTTGTTGTCCTTTACGCCTTTCAGGCGGTGCCAATTGCTCTTGTAGCCGAGCCGGGGAAAGATGTGCTGCTCGGAGAATACAATGCCGCCGATGGGTACAAGAACAAGTCCCGCGTAGGCAAGAATTGGCAGGATGCTGCGGTAGATGAACGGGAAACAGCTTCCGACCACCACCACGGCCCCGACGACAAGCGTTACCTTTTGCCGTGCGACGTTAGGGAATACCGCTTGAGCCGCGAGACCCGCTCGATAGAGGTTGGGGTTGGCCGTTGTCCATCCCGCGATGACGACGATCACAAAACCAGTGGCGCCAAGCGCGTAGTAGGCAACATCCCCGGGTGAAATCACAGCGATACTCAATTTCATGATCGACGCCGTCGCTGCTCCCATCAGTGCCGCAGAAATCCAGGCGATGTAGTGGCCGAACATCATGCCGGTTGCGGTACACAGGCCATAGATCGGTTTCCTCGCGTAGCGCAGGAGTGCCATGTCGATGAGGCCGAAATGCGCAAAGGTGTTTGCGGCCCAGGCGAAGCCGATGACCTCCCACAATCCGATCCCGGGTTCCCCTTCAGCATTGATGCCGGTAAACACGGTCGTTCCTGCCAAACTCACGAAATCCGAGAAACTCGCCAGAGTGGTGTAGCCGGTCAGCGTTTCGTTCAGTGCGGGGATCAGCACCATGCCGCCGGCGGTGAACATCACCATCAGCCAGGGTGTGCAGATGGTGGCAAACTGGGCCACCACATTGAAACCATAATAGGCCACCAGCACCGCGATCACGCTCGCCGAGGCGGCAATGAGTGCAAAAAAGACATTGGTGGGATACGGATAGATCTGCGGGGGAATATCGAACAGCACTCGAACCGCGGTCGCCGACACGGTGATCATGGCCGCCGAGATGGCCACGAAGATCAGCACGTTGGCACCATTGTAGAGCCGCGAGGCCAGCTCGCCCAAATTGTGTTCGATATAGGTGTAGAGACTCAGCCGCGTTTTGACCGCGATCGGCGCGGTGATGAGCCAGAAGCTCAGCGCGGCGAGCGTATTGCCGATGAGGAGCCCGATCAGAATGTCGTAGATCGTGGCGCCCATCGCCACGAATGCGGCGCCAATGACGAATTCGGTCGCAGCAACGTGTTCCGCACCATAGAGGCCAAGGAAGTGCGCGGGTCCATGCAGCCTGTGCTTGGGCACAGGGAGTTGTTCGTCGTCTATTTCAGCTATGGGGCGTTCAGGATCAAAGGTGCTATGAGTCATTGTTTCCTCCACATCAATTTGTTTTTGACGCAATCTTATGAGAACCGGATCTGCAAAAGTAATAGGCCATCGAGAATCGCCCGCTGTCTGTATGCGGCGATGTCGAATGGAGTGATTAGTGGATCACGGCCTCTATTCCTCAGCGAGGAAGCGGGATTGCTCGACCACCTTCTCGGTCACCCACTGAGCGTTAGCCAGCGCCTCATCACTCGGAATTAAACCTTCCAGCGCCTTCGCGAACCGATTTCCGACCGCAGTCCCGATGCTTTGGAACTCAGGAATCGCAACGAACTGTATTCCGGTATAGGGCACTTCTTCGACGGTCGGATTATCAGGATCGGCTGCCTGAATCGATGCGAGTGTCATCTCAGCAAAGGGCGCGACGGCCAGATAGTCGGGGTTCTCGTAGAGCGAGGTGCGGGTACCCGGAGGCACATTGGACCAGCCATCCTTCGAGGCGACCAGCTCCAGGTAGTGCTTCGAGGTGGCCCAGGCTACGAATTTCTGCGCCGCATCCTTGTTGTCGGATTCCGTGGGAATCGCCAGCGCCCAGGCCCAGAGCCAGTTCGCGCTCTTGCCCAAACCCTTGTCCGGCGCGAGCGCGAAGCCGACACGGTCGGCCACAGCAGAATCCGCGTTAGTCACGAACTGGCCGGCTGAGGTCGCGTCGATCCATATCGCGCACTTGCCTGACTGGAACAGGGCCAGCGTTTCATTGTAGCCATTGGCCGACGCGTCTGGCGGGCCGACTTCTTTCATCAGTTGAACGTAGTCGGTGATCGTCGCCTTCCAGGCTTCACTATCGAACTGGGGTTTCCAGTCCATATCGAACCAGCGAGCACCGTAGGAGTTGGCCATGGCCGTCAGGAACGCCATGTTCTCCCCCCACCCCGGCTTGCCACGCAGGCAAATGCCATAGACTTCATTGCTCTTGTCAGCCAGCTTGCGGGCAGCGTCCTTGATGAAATCCCACGTGGGCTTTTCGGGCATCTCGAGCCCGGCTTTTTCAAATAGATCGGTGCGGTACATGGTAAATGAAGACTCGCCATAGAACGGCGCGGCATACATCATGCCATTGAACGACAGAGCCTCGCGGACCGGCGGCAGGAGATCATCGACGTCGTAGTCCTCCGGCAAATCGTCGAGTGGCACGAGCCACCCGCGCTTGGCCCAGATGGGGGCTTCGTAGATACCGATTGTCAGTACGTCGAACTGTCCTCCTTTGGTCGCAATGTCGGTGGTGACGCGCTGGCGCAGCACGTTCTCTTCCAGCGTAACCCAATTCAGCTCGATGTCCGGGTTGTCCTTCTTAAAGTCGTCTGTGAGCTTCTGCATACGGATCATGTCACCGTTGTTCACGGTGGCAATAGTTATCGATTCGGCACCAGCGCCCAACGCGAGGCTCGATGCCACAATCGCTGCCGCCAACCGGGTCTTCAGTAGTCTTCTCATCGCCATACCTCCGTTAAACGTGAAGTGTGATTACCCTCAGTAACGCTTGATTGCTTGCAATTTGGCCTCAAATGTACTTGGCCAAGGTCGCCCTGGCACCTACGTCATAGAGACTTTGCAGGGCATCGCCGACCTGCTCGACGAAAACCGGCGATTGCGGCAACTCGTCGCCGAAGATTTCGCGCATACCCAGAAACGGGCGTGGATCCTTGCCGGCCGCCTTGGCATGCTGGTGCAGCTCGTCAGCCATGGGGTCTTGTATCTCAATGGGGTTGCCCTGCTCGTCGGTGCCCGCCAGGAACCGGCACCAGCTCGCTACCGCCAGGCTGAGCCTTCTCACCGAGCCGCCGCGGGCTAGCTGCTCGCGGATCGAGGGCAGGATGAACTTCGGCACCTTCGCCGAACCGTCCAGACAGATCCGGGAGGCCTGGTCCTTGATCGTCGGGTTCGCGAAGCGTTCGATCAGGGTCTCCTTGTACGCATCGAGATCGATGCCGGGTACCGGCTCGAGGATTGGCGTCACCTCCTCGTGCATCAGATCCAGGATGTATTTCCTGAATTGGGGATCGGCCATGATCTCGTAAATGTAGGTATGACCCGCCAGGTAGCCAAGATAGCCCATCGCCGAGTGGCTGGCGTTGAGCAGGCGGATCTTCATCGTCTCGTAGGGATGCACGTCCGGGGTCATCTGTACTCCGACTTTTTCGAATGCCGGACGGCCGTTGCAGAAACGGTCTTCGATGACCCACTGCCGGAAGGGTTCGGTGACCACCGGCCAGGCATCCTCGATACCGAAGTCATCCCGGACCAGGGCGCGATCGTCGTCGGTCGTCGCCGGCGTGATCCGATCCACCATGCAGTTGGGGAAAGCGTCGTGGTCAGAGAGCCAGTCCTTCAGCGACGGATCGCGCAGCTCGGCGAAGCGCAGCAGCACTTTGCGAGTCACGTCGCCGTTACCCTGCAGGTTGTCGCAGGACAGTACGGTGAACGGTTTCATACCCTGTTGCCGGCGGCGGTTCAGCGCCTCCAGCAGATAGCCGAAGGCGCACTCTGGCCGATCGGGATGGGCCAGGTCGTGGACGATAGTGGGATGATCTTCCTGGAATTCTCCGGTTCCCTGGTCAATGAAATAACCGCCTTCGGTGATGGTGAGCGAAACGATGCGGGTGTCACCGGAAGCCATCTTCTCGATCACCGCCTCGGGATTATCCGGCGCGAATAAAAACTGAATGATGGAACCGATAACCCGCGCCCGGTCGCCGGCGGCACTGCGCTCAACCACCGTATAGAGGCAGTCCTGGGAACGCAGTGCATCTCGGATGCCGGTGTCGTGTGGAAGCAGGCCGACGCCGCAGAATCCCCACTCGGTGACGCCATGATCCTGGCAGAGATCGTCGATATAGACCGCCTGATGGGAACGGTGGAAACCGCCGACACCTACGTGCACGATGCTGCTGGCGACCCGCTGGCGGTTATAGCTCGGCACTTGTACCTTGGGTGACAAGCGCTGCAGGTTGGACTGATTGAGCTCGATGGTACTGCTCTCGGTATTCGTCATGGCTCTGAAATCTCCCTGGTTTAAATCAATGCAGCGCTGGGGCTGTGCGGCTGAGATCGGCGAGCGGGTGGCGTTCGCTCTGCTTGAGGGCCAAACCATCGGCAGTAAAAGTCTCATTGCCCGCATTCATCCCCTCGGAACATCACAATGCTTTAATTCATAATAGTAGACGATTGTACCCCTTAAATTTTTCTTAGCGTACGTTTTCGGTCGAGTTGACTTCGAACCCCGTGTATGGTTTCGCCTCGCTGCGGTCAACGAGCACCAGCGTGTGGCGCCGCGCTTGCGTATTCCACTGAATGTTGCCACCCATTCCGGAATGAAAGCTGCCATCCATTCCAGGGCAAAGCTGCCACCTGTCGGCGCTAAGCGGCGCGGGATGAGAAATTGTTACTCGGAAGGCGTGGTCGCTGACAATTTGGCGTAGCGTTTTCGCATGGACACTCCTTTCAGGTTGAGACGGTAGGCGTTGTGTACGAGCCGGTCGAGAGTGGCATCGGCCAAAGTCTGATCGCCGATGACTTCGTGCCAGTGATCGACCGGTATCTGGGAAGTTACGATAGTGGATCGGCTGGTATGGAGATCATCGAGTAATTCGAGCAGGTCTCGACGCTGCTCGACGTTGAGCTTAGCCAGTCCCCAGTCGTCCAGGACGACCAGATCTGTTTTGGCGAAGGTCGCCATGAGTTACCGTGTGCTCAAGGCGCAACTCTAAGGACAGCGGCTTCGGTTCACCGACGAACAATGGATACGCTTGGTTATTCACTGTTTTCGAATCACCGCTGGTATAGACCAACTGTCGCCAAATCTGGCATCACCCCTTTCCCACACTCACTTAACTCGCTGAATATCGCAAGAAGTCTAGGTTTTGGCCGGCGTCGCATAAATCCCCTGGCGACCCGAAACGTGGTGTCTTCAATATCGGTTCCTGGGGATTTGGTGATGCGATTCGTCCATGACCTACCCTTCCGCTGGCCCTTGTATGCATTCAAAACTCCGTCTGATAGCAGTTTGGAGAGATTTCCTGGTTTATGTCCGGTAAGCGAACCATAACTGAAGTATCCGGCTAAAGGAGCCAGCGGCAGCTTCGGCCGATGAGCAGGCATCGCGATAGTTGTTCCAAACGGCAGATGTCAGAGGTGTTGCTGTCGTTCATTTTAGTAATATCAGCAACCAGCGAACGACGGCATTTTAACCAATGACTGCCGAAAAATATCTGTTTCACATTGGCAGCTGTGAGCACCTTCCGATCATACAAGGAACTGGAAAATTAGAAAAAGCCGACATTCAACGTTAAAGCTCAGCTGCTTCGTCATTTTCTGTTCCTAACTGATCCAGCCCTTACTCTCGACCTGCTTCGAATACCAAATTAAAAATGCTGCCACCACTAACGACATCAGACTACCCATCCAGATCTCTGTCGAAGCAGTTATGCCAAATGTATGGATATTTGTCACAATCACGCCAACTAGCGACGCGATAAACAGATAGTACGCAGCCGACTTCCTAAGCAGAAGCAAAAGGCAGCCAAGCACACCGCCGAAAACAGCTATCGCAAAAGCTCCTGTGGCCCATCCGGGTCGGCCTTCGACTAACAAGCGCGCCGCCTCAGGATAATCAGCGAGCGCTTCTTGATTCATCTGCATGAAGAAATTAATGCAGCCCATAACGTTCCAAATCAGCGCAACAGCACCAATTGCCCAGAAGCTCCAGTGAATACCACCCATGTTATTTTTATTCATCACCCTCCTTTGCCATGATCGTTTAGGATCGTTCCCACCGATTAGAAAATCAGTCCCTTCGACTGTTGTTGGCCATAAAATAATTTCTCTACAATTACCAAGAAGAACACGCTATTTGTTATCACATGGACGCTTGAAGCTTTTGCGCACGCGTTCCACTTTACTTCTAATCACGCAGTCTGAAAAATGATCGTTGATCAGCCCCATTGCTTGTATAAAAGCATACGCCGTGGTGGGGCCAACGTATTTCCAGCCCAGTTTTTTCAGATACTTAGACAGCGCAATCGATTCTGCCGATGTCGATGCAGTCTGTGGTTTCGCGAGTTGCTTCGCGTCTGGTTCGTAACGCCAGAAAAAGTATGCCGCTGCATTCCATTACCGTCACAGGATAATAGAATCCCTAAAACTACTGCTTTGTAACGAGTGCTGTCAGCATATAGCTGCCAGCGCAGTTTGTTACCATCGCTGGCAAATCTGGAAATAATAGTTAATCATCCAACAAATCTCGAAATAGCAAACTGGAATCTGATTTAACCGTTGTACCTACGGGGTGAGCGGGAAGCCCCATCAACCGGACACTGCCTCTTCGATCAACCCTTGACGAAAATAAACTCTCCACCGCTGTGCCCGGTATACTTGATCGGCGCGTAGGTGGGCGTCTGGTCAAAGCCCACCAGCGCTGCACTTCTCTGTACTTTGCGCGTCACCCGCAAGTAGACCTTGTAGGCATCGATGGGACCTGTAGCCTGCTCGAGTTCATCGAGAAACGCCTTGGCAAAAACCGAATGCTCGCCCCCGCCACTGTCAAGCACCGGCGCGATGCCGCCGGAGGTCAGCACGGTTCGGGAAGGCGTGCGGGCCATCACCTTGAGCCATTTTTTCAGATTCTCATCACTCAACTGAGTATCCAGCCTGGCCACTGAGCTGCGTGTCATGGAACCCGAATAGCAGGAGTCCGCAACTACCAGGATATGTTTTGCCTGCATGGTATTCAACAGATCAGAGATGGCGGAATTTGGAATCCAGTTGGCGGTGTTCTCCTGCTCCGCATCCACCGGCAGCCAATAACCCTGGAGGGTGCCGACATCCCGTTCACCATGCCCGGCATAGTAAATCAGAAGATTGTCGTTCTCCTTGAGCTTACTTTTGACCTCGTTCAAGGCTGAAAGGATGGTGTAGCGGTCGGCATTCCTGATGAACCGGGTATTGAATCCATACTTTTCTTTCAGGATCTGTGCGACATTCTGCGCATCATTGATAGCAGTCTGCAGGGGTGGAAAGTTTTGATATTCGTCGTTGCCGATAATCAACGCATAATAACGGCCAAAATCGATGGACCCGGCGACCCGGCTCACCTGTGAGGCGTCCCGTTCCATTTTCACCGGACGCTGTTCAGGGATCAGCATGAAGCTGAACTCAGCCTGCCTGCCAAGTTTATCGTTCACCCGGATCAACACCCGCTTCTCACCCTCGGTGACCGAAACCGCAGAGTTAAACAACCCTGAACTATCCAGCGTTATCGGTTTACCGTTGATCGTGGCGCGGCTCAACCCGGCCGGCGCATTGATTTGCCCGCTGATCACCCGCGCCTTACTGCCAGCCCGCACCCGGACACTGGGCTCACCACTGCGGGTGATGGCGACCGTAGGGTCGAAAACCTCAATGGACGGGCCGCTCTCCTGCTGCTCGGCGAGCATCACCTTCTGTTGCTGTACGGCAGTGTCTTTCCTTTCGAGACTCTGTCGGTTACGTGCCGCCGCCGCCTGCAGGTCGGTGAGCTGACCTTGCAGTTGGGAAATCTTAGCTTGCTCCGCCGCGTATGCCTGCTTGAGTTCATTTATCTGAGTCGCGTCAGAGGTTTTTCGCATCTGCACCTGGAGTAGTCGCATCCGCCGCTTCGCATCCTGCAGCCTCTCCCGCTGTACCCTCAACTGACTTTGCGCCGACGACAACGCGGATGCCTTCAGCGTCTTGATCTCGCGTTCCCGGCGCTGCACCTCCTGACGCAACACCTCGGTCTGTTCCTCGGCCAGACTCGCGGCCTTCACCTCGATCGCGGATGAGTAATCGATATCGTCATCCGACACCCCCGAGGCGCGCCGGTACCAGTTGAGAGCGCTGACACGATCCTGCTTGACCCCCAGGCCTTTTTCATAGAGGTAGCCGAGATTGATCTGGGCCCTTGAATAGCCCTGTTCCGCGGCCTTGCGATACCAACTATTGGCGGTTTTGTAATCATTCGGCAGGCCCAGGCCCTTTTCATAGATCTCCCCCACATAGGTCTGGGCTTCCGGATCGCCCTCTTTGGCCTTCTCCAGCCAGACGTTGAGGGAGGTCCGGTAATCAGCGCGGTCGTAAGCGACATACTCTCCGCCGCGTATTTCGCAGTCCGCCGCCGTGGTTTTGATCGCCCGGCGTGGCGCGAGATAGGTCATCTGGGCACCGAGCTTGCGCATTTGCGCCGGCAGCAGACAATCCACCGGTAAGAGTTGATCCGCCGAGACCCTGCCGGAGGGTTGCCCGGCATCAGCAATTTTGGGTTGAGATGCCCCACAGCCTATCAGTAGCCCCAGCACGAGAAATTGCGGGAGAAATGCCAGATGGTGCAGCCAGCTCACGGTATCCAGTTCAGCTTTGTTATGTTGCATGATCACCCCGGTTTATCATTGCAGTTTTTCCGCCAATTCTTCATTCAGTAACTGTAGCGCTTTGTGACCGGCATGGATCGCCAATCCCTCTTTGACCAATTCCCCGGCCTTTTCCAGGTCACCCGCTGTAACGGCATTGCGTGCCTGCTGCAGCAGCGTCTCCAGCAAGACCTCCAGACCTGCGATAGCCTGGCGGTTGTATGGATTCAGCTCGAGAACCTTTTTATATTCATCCAAGGCGTTGCTACCGGGTGGATTGAGCAACCGACCCACCATCATGTGCACTTCCGCCACTTCAAGCATCTGTTCCACCTGTAACTTCTGATCAGGTCCGAGTTCAGCTGCGAGAGGCGGATTATCAAACAAACTCGGTTCGACAATCTCGGGCGGCCGCGTGAGAAAAAAAGCAGACGTCAGACCAGCCACCAGAGAGCATGACAAAGGCAGCAACCTTCCAAGGTTCCCTGCGGCGTGGCAGAAAACCCTGAATAAATTCATCGACACTGGCGGCTCGCTTGCTCCGCTCCAGCGCCAGTCCAGCCGAAAGGGCTTTCCATTGAGGCTCCTTGAGCCCTTCGATGCGACTGGGCAGCAGGCCTTTTTCAAAGGCCTCTTTAGCCGATTTTTTGCGATAGGGATGCCTGCTTCCTTTCAATAATTGATAACAAATGCAGGCAAACGCATAGATGTCATCCCCGGGATCAGGCGGTTCACCGAGAAACATCTCCAGACTGGCATAGGATGGGGTGAGCGCGAACACCTCATCCGTCTCGGTAAAATGGGTTTCCGCTGCCGGAGCATGGGTTGGTCTGACGGCCTGAGTAGTAATCGGCGATTGCGGATCCGATTGCATGGCGGCCCTGGCGATACCGAAATCGAGGATCTTTACGCCATGGTCAGTCAGAAAAATATTCGCTGGTTTCAGATCGGAATGGATGATGTTTTTCTGATGGGCGTATTTAAGGCCTTCTGCAATCCCACTGATGATCGGCAGCACCTCTTGCAGGCTGGAATCCCGGTCCTGCTGCTGCTTGAGATAATCCTTGAGCGACTGGCCGGACATCAGTTCCATGGTCATGTAGACCGTGTCTTCGTCCCGGTCGAAGTCATAGACCGTGATGATATTCGGATGCGCCAGCTCCCGGGCCTTTTTGGTCTCCTGCTGCAACATGCGCAGGGCATCGGGATGATCCTTGAAATCATCCGACAACAATTTGATCGCGATCAGGGAGTTCTGCTCACCCACGCCTTCCTGAACCAGGTCTCGCGCTGAATAAACCACACCCATGCCGCCGCGACCCAGTTCTTCCACCAACTGGAAAGCGCCCTTTGATCAGCATACCCGGTTCAAAGGTCCGCAGGTTTTCCATGCGCTTGGCTGAATCAAAGGCAAAGCGAGTCGGAGGATCCATCCCCTGATCCTCTATCTGTGGCCCCGGTTTTGTTACAACAGCGGTTTGCTCATCGTTGGAATCAACACGAGGAGGCACCACAAGGGTTTCATCATCGGGGTTCGATTCCGATCCTGACACGACACGCGTTGCATCATCATCCTGTGGAGAATACCGATGTGTGAGTTCATCCGACGTCGAATGTTTGGCCGAATCAGAAAGAATTTGGGTTCGGGAATCTTCGGTCTTATCCATATTGTCAGCGCTTCTCAAATGTCCCGTT
Organism: uncultured Gammaproteobacteria bacterium; assembly: GCA_963797085.1. GTDB lineage: Bacteria > Pseudomonadota > Gammaproteobacteria > Chromatiales > Chromatiaceae > JASJBU01. The sequence continues at coordinate 214,276 of CAWCOA010000024.1, read as the reverse complement.
GAAAGAGCCGTGACGGTCTCTTTCAACGGGTTCAATATAAGATAGCCTGAAACTATCGGATCTGCTCAGAATTCGAGCCGGAAACCCGCTGCCAGTGAATGCTGCTTGACATCCTCCTGCCCGAGCAAGGCTTCGTAGTAGATATAACCTGACTTGCCTGCGCCGAAAGTTGCGGAAACCCCTGCCCCCAGATTGAAGTAGTCCCGATCAGGATCATCGGTGGCCAGGCGAAACGAGGTCTGGGTTGGATCATGCAGGAAACGCGCCTTGATGAAACGGCTGTCGTTCTGGAACTCATGGGCCCATTCGAAGCGCAGTTGAGGCGTAAATACACCCTTTGAGGTACTGATGGCGTAACTGAGTTGACCGCCAAGCAGAGTGGTCAGAGACTCAACGTTCTGGTCCTCATAGACCAGTTCCAGGCCAGTGGAGGTGTTTTCGGTATAGCCATCTACATCAGCGTTGACATAGTTGATACGACCAAAGGGCCCGAAGCTGAACCCATTCCGGTTGAAGTCATAACCGCCACCCACACTCATCGAAAGCTCCGTGCCATCGGTATCGCCGGAGGCTTTTTCATCGTAAGTCAGAAAAGTCACCTGGCGGCTGGCATCAAACTCATTCCATCCATAGCTGACGATGGCATCCAGGTAGCTTGCCTGGTTGTGATAATAAGTCGTATAGACCGCAAGGGTATAACCTTTTGCCTCCATATCGCCCCGCGATGCGTCAAAATCAGTTTCATTACTGACATAGCCCAGCGCGCCACCCACCACGAACTGATCGGTAAATCGGTAATCCACTCCCGCAGTGATGCCCTTGGTATCGAAATCGAAACCCAATTCGTTACTCGACTCACTCTTGTCGCCAAAACTCAGGTTGCCGTTGAGGAAGAAGCCCATCCGGCCGAACAGGCTGCTATTCTCCTCCCCCGCGGAGCCACCGCTGTGTTTTGCATACGCCTGGCTCACCAGCTTGATGGGTATAGCAACGCCCTGATAGTTGACGTTCAGCCCGGTGATGCTGACCCCCGTCGCACCACTGCGCAACGCATTCATCCGCGCCGTGATGTTGTCGAATTGCCGCTGGGAGATCTCAACCGAAGCAGTCCCCTGGGCCGGGGCCTGTTTCGGGGTTATCTGCTGAATCGCCTCGACTTGGTCTTGGATAGCCGCAGTATCCATGGCATTACAGATCTCCAACAGCTTTTCTACCGGCAGCTTACCCGCTAAAACTTCCTCTTCCGGGGGTGGGATAATTACAGTATCGGTATTGGAGGAGAGCGCCGCGCAGGCCTCGTCCAGGGCATGCGCCACCTCACGTTCACTCTCGGTCAATCCCGGAAGATCGGCAAATAAATCACTTGAAACTCTGGCTGAAACGGCAATGGTTGTTACATTGTTTGCACTGTCAGTGATCGTGATGGTGTCCGTAATTACCTCGTTATCAAGCGCTGTAGAGGGCACCGTCAGGGAATAGGTAACACTCCCTCCACCAGCAAGCAGAGTCAGTCGGAGTCGACTGAACTTTCAACTCCGGATCAGTGGTGATTGGTCAGTCGGCAGCGCGTTGGATACAGTGAACTCGGCAGTGGCGGTTTCACCCGGCGGTACTGCGTCGAGCGTGAGTTCAGTAACTGAGACGGTATCCGCAGTGACGGTCACCGTCACAGGGATAGTGGCGACTACATTCTCTGTCCCATCCGTGATGGTGATGGTATCGGTTATGACCTCATTGGCGATCGCTGTGGGAGGTATCGTAATGGAATAGACAACATCACCTCCTCCAGCCAGCAAACTAGACGGGGTGACTGTACTGTCGCTATTAGCAGTGGTAATTGTGGTGGGCAGCGCATTGGATACAGTAAATGTACCGGTGGCGGTGCCACCCGGTACTGCTTCAAGCGTGAGCTCAGTGACTGAGGCGGTATCTGATACAACGGTTACTGTTACATCGATTGAGGCGATAAAAACTCCATCAATACTATCCCTGATAGTGATGGTATCTTCTATGACCTCATTCGCAATCGCTGTATCGGGTATCGTCAGCGTGTAGTCGAAACTGCTCTCACCTGCAGACACAATATTTGGTGTCACAACACTGCCTGTATACACTGTCGTGATCGATGTTTCCAGGCTATTCGTAATGGCTATCGTCTCCGACACTGTACCGCCGGGAACTCCGTCCTTTTCAATGAAAGTTGGCGATAACGATTCCGCAATGATTGTAGTTGTTATCGGGTTTGTACTGACGCTATTAGTACAATCGCTTTCAGTGAAAGGGGGACATTGGACGTTAAATTGTGTTACAAAATCGCCAACAGCATCATTGGCTGTACTCCAATCAAATTGATAGCTCTGAGAGCTAAGCACCGATATCGGACCACAAGAGAATGTGCCCTCAAGATTAGTGCAGTCCGTAGACAGGAAATCACTGGTTCTGTCTTCTCCGTCGATGGTAATGATAATATCGACGTCCGTGCTCATCTGACTGGACAGATTATCCACCGTGATTGTATAGCTAGGAGTCTGCCCCGATATGACCGGATTTATCGGAGACTGCACGGGGTTACTGACAGAAATATCCGCATGAACCGGGAACCAAACAAACAGTAAGAGAAGAAAAAGATACGGCTGAGATGCCAGCCGACCAATCCTGAATTCGCCCTTTTGCATGATTAAATCCCCTATTTATATAAAAAGTAATCGGCTTCAGTCAGTTGCCGTCTGGCAGCTGCCGATTCTTGAAAATCTCATAGTTATGGCGCTACGATGCATCAGGGACATCATCCTGTCAATCTCAACAGTTTTCTGCTCTCGAATCCCGGCAGAACCACAGAGGTCACATTCAAGTCATGGCATCCATTCGTATGTAACTAATGGCTTTTCCCTGACTCTGAAATCAAAAACGCCCCTCACGGGGCGTTGTTGTCACTAATGAAAGTTATCAGGATTATTCAGTTTCCATTCAGAATAGCTGGTCAATTTCACCTCATCCAGAAAGTATTCGCTTAGGCAGTCACCTTCTGCGGATTCCAATACCGGCACACGACTGCCGTAGTCATCCAGCTTACTGGGTGAGCGATCCACATCAATCAGCTCCAGATGAATCTCCCGGTTCTGCAGGATCCTTTGCAGATTGTTGAGCATGTCTTCACACAGGTGGCAACCCTCCCGCACATAGATTTTCAGGAATATCATTCCTCCGGCATGCGCAATGGCAGGAAGATCGGTCCTGTATTCCGATGCACCAACACCGCCACGGTCTTGCCGGCAGGTAATTCCTTTACCAGCTTGTTGAACTGCTCGACACCTTCCACATCCTGATTATTCAGCATCAGGATTACGTCACCCTGTTGGATGCCTGCCTCTCGACCCGGCCGGCCAGTGACTGATTCCACCAGAACCCCATTCTTGGACGGCGCCGAAAGCTGCTTGCGCTGCTCGTTGGTAAGTTCCGACACCATCAGTCCCAAACGGTTTTCCGAGACACGGGGAGCCGTCGATTGCGCCAGCTCCATGGCATCCTCCTGAGGCAGTTCGCCAATATTGACCTTAACCATAATCTTCTTCCCGCCACGCAGGATTTCAAGTTCCGCCGGGCGGTCTACATTGCTGCTGCCGACGAGGGGCGGAAGTTGCGAGGAACTGCGCAGGGCAATGCCATTGAATTTGAGTATCACATCACCTACCTGCAGCCCGGCCTTGGCGGCTGGACTCTTGGGCAGCACGCGGGCAACCAGGGCACCACGCGGCCGGTCCATGCCAAAACTCTCCGCCAATTCGCCGGTGACATCCTGGATCAACACACCCAGCCAGCCGCGGCTGACCTTGCCATTGGTTTTCAGCTGCTCAACCACATCCATCGCAACATCGATGGGGATCGCAAACGACAGCCCCATAAACCCGCCAGAGCGGCTGTAGATCTGGGAGTTCACACCCACCACTTCACCCTTCAGGTTGAACAGCGGGCCTCCTGAATTACCTGGGTTGATCGCCACATCGGTCTGGATGAAGGGTACATAATTCTCGCTGGGAAGATTGCGCCCCTTGGCGCTGACGATTCCTGCCGTTACCGAATGATCGAAACCAAAAGGCGAGCCTATAGCCAGCACCCATTCTCCTACCTTGAGATTTTTTGAGCTGCCGATCCGCACCACGGGCAGGTCCTCAGCATCGATCTTGATCAATGCGATATCGCTGCGTTGATCCGTACCGATCACCTCAGCGGTGAACTCACGCCGATCTGTCATGCGCACAATGATCTCATCCGCTTCGGACACCACATGATTATTGGTCAGGATATAACCATCCTCCGAGACGACAAATCCCGAACCGAGGGACTGTTTTTCCACCTGATCGTCATCCGGCAACTGGTAGCCATGCTCACCGAAAAAACGCTGCAGGAGATCGCCGAATGGGTTGTCCTCCGGGATGTCTTTGAATTCAGGGATCTGAAAACGTTTCATATGCTGGCGTACCGACGACTGCTTGGTGCTGATATTCACCACCGAGGGCGCATTCTGCTCGGCAAGCACGGTAAAATCCGGCAGGTTATTCGCCTGCACCGGCATGAGAAAGGATGCAAGCAGAAAATAACTCGCCAGCAGGTAAGAGGGATTAACGCGAATTATCATTATCTGAAGACTCCTGAAAGCTGCGATACGGGTGTTTGAAAAAAGAATTGTCCAATCGTTTACGTCCACTGCAGGCAATCAGGAACAACACGTTTTTTTCAGCCCTGGTACACTTCAATGTGATCTTGCCGTGTTCAGCGAGTCGGGAATATCACATTGAAGGAGTATTAATAAACTGCACGGGTTTACCGATCTCCTGCCGCAGTATGACCGCCTGGAACTTGGGATCATGTTTGCTGCGAAGTGAAAATCGTTTCAGCAGACTAAGGCCGATGATCATTCCCAATAGACCGCCGACGATACTGCTGAGTTCCGTTGCTGGCCAGTGCCAATAGTGCGCCGCTTCCTGTGCAGCAATGGAGAGCAGGATAAGGCAGATTAGAGGCAACAGATAAGTCGTGAGAGCAGCGGTCACCATGGCACTTTCCTGAAGACCGATAATCACCTGCTGTCCTGGTGTTGCATCAATGGGGTTGAGCACTTTCAATCGATTATGGTGGCGTTTGAATAGACCTGAGAGCACAGAGGTGCTGCAGCTCTGTTCAGCGCTGCAGGAACCACAGGCGGCCCTGACCTGGGTTTCAACGATCGCATAACCCTCTTCACAGGCGATCACCCTGGCGGATTCTTCGATCATCGTTCAGTCTTTGAGCTGCATGGCATTGACAATACCAAGCAGGGTTACTTCAGGCACCTCGCCTACTACTGTGACCTGGTAGCCATCGAGCTCACCACCCCAGGCGTTGATCGCACCCAGTCTGGAAACGCCGTTCAATGCCTCACCCTGTCCAGCAGATTCGACAAAAACTGACAACGAGGCGAGCCCGTCACTGAGTACATACTGGTCTATCATGTTATCGCTGCTGGGGTCAGGCAGCCTGTTTCGTGTGCTGAGGGAAAAGCCATCCGGCAGATTGTGAAACATCCAGATGCTCTCTTCCGGCGCCTGCACGGTTTTTTTGGAGATCCCCGGGGCGTCTTTCAATTCCAGCTGCTGCATACCCGGCAGATCTTTCCGCGCCTCACCGATCTCGGCAACACCCACTTCAATATGCGTGAACATGGTCTGCTCAACCGCTTTGCCGTGCTCATTCATCAGGTCGGATTTTAATGGCAGCCCGCTCTCTTCATCCAAAAAGAAACGGTATCCGTAGCGCAACCCGTCTTTTGGAATGATTGCCACGACCCGCGCGTTTCGGCCGGCAACCCGGCCCTTGCCCAGTCGTCTGAATAGATAGTGGGATCCGAGTTGCTGGAGATCTTCCGGCAATAATGCGAGAAATTGTCTGGTAAGCGGGCGCTTGTCCACTGAAACCTGTTGCGATTCCGGCATCACACAGGTTACCGAACTTTGATCTCGAATCACTTCCCGGGGCGCCCCATTCAGAGAGGTCAGACGTTCGCGTTGTTTACCGTCCTGTACCGCATGGACGATTTTCATCGTCTCAAGCTGGTTACCATGCAAATAGATGAAGGTCCCCTGGTAATTGAGGTTGTTGACTGCCTGGACCATGCGTTCCAGCCATTGCTTGGCAATCTGTTCATCGGCGCTGTAGGCGGACAAACTGGAGAATGAGGTAAGTAGCGCGAGGACTGATAACAGTTTGCTCTTCATCCTGAGACCAGCAACAATTCTCATAGCAGTTGGTTATTGCTGATTACCGTCATAGCTGACAAAAGTGGCATAGGGCATGATGCCTTTCATGTTTCCTGCCGGTGCATATTCCTGATGATTGACCAGATAACTGTTGAGCCGTGATTCAACCTTAGGCTTGTACAAGAGCTCCCAGCGTGTGCCATCATCAGCCACATAAACCTTTTCAACTGGAGATTCAACCTTGGCCACCGGATTGATCGATTGCGGTGTTGATTCCATGTTTACGACCCGCGGCGCCACGGTAATCGCAAGCAGGGCAACAGAGGCGGCGACGGCAAATCCTGCAGCTGGCTTGAGCCACTTGCTTGCTGGAGTTTTAGTGGCATTGGGGGCAAACACCACCGGCTCGTCCTTCAGCCTGTGGCTGATCTCCTCCGCTAGATTGACATCCACGACCGGCCCCAAGTCCTGGCGCATTGTATCGCCAATCAGGTGATACCGCTGCCAAGTGCCGTGGTTGCTATTGTTTAGCAGCAATTCTTTGATTTCACTGGATATTTCCGGATGGGGCAATTCAGCATCCATCAGGGCCGAAAGTCTTTGACGTTCTTGTTCTGTCATAGTCTTGAGTCTACGGGGTTAACAACGGTTTAAGGCTCTTGTCGATCGCCTCACGCGCCCGAAAGATGCGTGAACGTACTGTCCCCACCGGGCAGGACATGGCATTGGCGATCTCTTCATAACTCATTCCTTCCAACTCACGAAGGACGATGGCGGTTCGCAGATCCTCTGGCAGGTCATCGATTGCCCGCTGTACAGTCTGCGAAATCTCCTCGCTGAGAACATGGTTCTCAGGGGTGCCTGTCTCCTTCAAACGTAATCCAACATCCATCTGTTCCGCCGTCTCGGCTTCTACGTCATCCATCGGGGGACGGCGCCCCATTGCCACGAGATAATTCTTGGCGGTATTGATGGCTATCCGGTACAACCAGGTATAAAAAGCACTGTCACCACGAAAATTCGGTAACGCTCTGTAGGCCTTGATAAAGGCCTCCTGGCTAACATCCATCACCTCATGAGGATCCCGTATATAGCGTGAGATAAGATTGGCAATCTTCTGCTGGTACTTAAGCACCAACACGTCAAAAGCCTTCTTGTCACCCTGCTGCACACGGATAACCAATTCATGGTCGACTTGCCGCTCGCCCATCCGGGCCATAACCTCCTCGTGACCCGCACTGCCCTGTGCACAGTCTCATTGACAATCGTTGTTTAATTTAGTTCTCGAAAACCCACAGCTGATTGATCTGGTTCAATGAACCATCAATTTAAGCTAGGATGCTGACCTATCAGCGGCACATTATCAACTTATCATTGGCAGCCCGCAAATATGTCCATCGATCATCTACATGACGTTCTTATTCTCGGCAGCGGTGCAGCCGGTCTCAGCCTCGCACTGCATCTGAGCAGCGACCTTCGGGTGGCGATCATCTCCAAAAGGAACCTGGAAGAAGGCAGCACCCTGTATGCCCAGGGCGGTATTTCGGCAGTCCTGGACGAAAAGGACAGCATATCCGCGCATATCTCGGATACCCTTGGCGCCGGCGTCGGGCTGTGCGACGAGTCTACCGTAGAACTTGTGGTCAAGCACGGCCCGGGCAGTATTGACTGGCTCCTGAACGAGGGCGTCGACTTCACCAAGGACCTCGAAGCCACCAGCAGCGGAGGCTATCATCTGACCCGTGAGGGCGGGCATTCCCACCGCAGGGTCATACATGCAGCGGATGCCACGGGTCGTGAGGTGGAGACCACCCTCGAATCAAAGGTGCTGGCCCGGCCGAACCTGGAGACTTTTGAAAATCATATCGCTATCGATCTGATCACCAGCGGCCAACCGGGCCGGGGGCAGCACAAACGCTGCAACGGTGCCTACATTCTGAACCAGAAGACCGGCAGGACTGAGACCTTCCGCGCCCGTTTCGTGGTGATCGCCACCGGCGGCGCAAGTAAGGTCTACCTGTATACCAGCAACCCTGATGTCTCCACCGGTGATGGCATCGCCATGGCCTGGCGGGCGGGTTGCCGTGTTTCGAACATGGAATTCATCCAGTTCCACCCCACCTGTCTCTACCATCCAGACGCCAAGACCTTTCTGATCACCGAAGCAGTGCGCGGTGAAGGTGGACGCCTGCTGCTGCCGGACGGCACCCGTTTCATGCGTAATTTCGATGAACGGGGTGAACTGGCGCCCCGGGACATCGTCGCTCGCGCCATCGACCATGAGATGAAGCGCATCGGCGCTGACTGCCTGTTTCTCGATATCAGCCACAAATCGGCGAGCTTTATACAGGAGCATTTTCCCACGATCTATCGGCGCTGCCTCGATTTTTCGATTGACATCACCATCCAGCCGATCCCGGTCGTCCCGGCCGCCCACTACACTTGTGGCGGGGTGATGACAGATCACCGGGCACTGACCGATATCTCCGGACTGTATGCCGTGGGAGAGGTGGCTTACACTGGATTACACGGCGCCAACCGCATGGCCAGCAACTCGCTGCTCGAGTGCCTGGTGTTTGCCAAATTAGCGGCCGAAGATATCCATCAAAAAATGGCAGGCACCCCTGCCGCTCCCGTGCTGCCGCTCTGGGACGAAAGCCGGGTAACCGATTCTGACGAAGAGGTGGTGGTCTCGCATAACTGGAACGAGCTGCGGCACTTCATGTGGGATTATGTGGGCATAGTCCGCTCCAACAAACGCCTGCAGCGCGCCAAGCGCAGAGTGGACTTACTGAGGCAGGAGATTCTGGAATACTATGGCAACTTCCGGGTAACCAACGACCTGCTGGAACTTCGTAACCTGGTGGATGTCGCTGATCTGATCATCCGTTCCGCACAAAGCCGCCGTGAGAGCCGCGGGCTGCATTACACCATCGATTTCCCGATACGCGACGATAAGGTGCAGGGACATCCAACCGTGCTGATCCCGGACAACTACTCGCCTTATGATCCGATAGAGCCAGACTGAGCAGCGACTTCCATCGTCATGCTGAAGCATCATGACGCGCTGCATGTTTCTGCAGAAGATGGATCCTGAGCCTGCGCGCCAGGTCCGGCTCCAGGCTGTCTGGCGGTAAGACAATACTTGTTGGGAAAAATGATGAACCGCTGCTGAAATTCAACACTATCAGCCAGGGTTTGACGAAACTATCCGGCAACAACTCAGCCGCCAACACAGCCCCATCATTAAAGGTCAACCGCCAGGATCCATCGGATTCGAGCTGAACTTCCTTTATCGCATTCGTTGTGCTACGCAGCAGGTGATGGCGAACCTGCCAGATAAAATAAGTGAGCAACAGCAGACTCAGAGAAATCTTCAATAGCGCATGCAACTGTAGCTGCCACAGCACCAACAGTCCAAGCAGATGTAACACGACCATCCAGACTGTGAGGAAGCGAGAGAAAACCGGTTGCAGTCGAAGTGAATCAATTTTGTGCATCCTCCCAGCCTCCGACTCTAATTGACCTCACGATGTCCCGCATAGCAATATCGATATCAGCAACTGTAGGGTTGCCGATCAACCAACGCTGTAATGTCTGGTCGGGATATTCCAGCAGGGCAACAAAGGCCTGCCGGGAAGTTTCGTCGAGCTGCCCATAGCGGCTCTCCAGAAATTCGAGCAACAACAGATCCAGTTCCAGCATGCCTCGCCGGCACTGCCAGCGCAGTCGATTAAGTTCAGAGTCAAGATTCATTATAGAGTTGATTATTACACGTATTGGTATTGCTTGGGCATTCATCAATACCCATGCAAATTGATGACTTAAGATCTTATAAAAATGCCTGTGACATGACGCGAATCAGCTGAAACTGGATATTCCTCGGCATTTACGTGACGGCTTGCGGGACATTGACAATTTTTAATGCCGTTCACCCGCTTTCTTACCGAGAATCACCTTACACCAAACCACGCGTTGGGAAGCTGCGGAACTCACCGCAGGACAGGGCGGTGTCACCAGGGAAGCCCTGAATAAACAACAGACCAGGGATGGCAGAAAAAGAGGGGAAATCGATGAACGCCATATAGAAGTACTATGGCGATTGTTTCAGTTGTACTTACCCTCGCAGTTGCCTTACCAGCCCACAGTTACGACTGGCTAGATACAACATCAGACGTAAAGGTCAGACAATCAAAAGCTAACGCCAAAAAATTCCTTGAAGACGGCTACCTATCAGTAATTTACGCATACGCAACCAGACCAAAGAGCCGATCGAAGGCAAGCTCCGGGTTGTAATCACCGACTCATCACTCACTCCAGCCAATTTCGATGGCCTCACTCGGCTCGGCGACCACGAAGGCGAAGATCTGCCTTACTACTGGATCACTCGTGATGATGAATCCTCACTGGCACCCCGCACCTGGTCCGATAAGCTGCATATTGCTTTCGAGTCACCCTTCACATGATGGGCTGACCATGCACCGAAATGGCTGAGGCGCCAAATCAACAAGCTTATCCGAAGATATCTTAACTACGAGGTGCTGGTGGAGAATAAACCCCCAGCAGAGGGAGAAGGCATCGTCGAGAGCGATATCTGGTTCAGGAAGATCGTCTACAACATGGACTACGACCCAACCGACCCGGAATCTCTCAACATCATTCCGAATCCAGACAGCGAAAGCGGCATCTTCCGTAAAATGTCTCCAAGACACCGTTGCTCGCCAGCAATAAGGTAAAGCTCAATCTCATGCCTGTCTATGTGCCCGCCATGAAAGCGGATGGCACCCTCTTGCAGAAGCGCGATGCAGACAACAACTGCCTGATAGGCACCGAGATTGACGTAATCTGCCAAAGCAAGCCTCTCGTAGCCGCCTATGTGGATGAAATCGATGGCACCGGCGCACAAGATGTCTTCATCGCCATTTCCCGGGATGATGGAGCAAGCTGGAAGCGCAAGAATCTGCAGATCGTTCTGCATTCACTTTGTCCGATGGCACCGCCTATCCCGGCGATTTGAGAAAGCCGGTATTTCAGGTCAAGGGAAACCGGCCTTGGGCAAGGAGACCGGCACAATAATGAAGAATGGAGTCGAGGTAGCGACCTATGCCGGCGCCGGCACACCGCTGATTGGCATCTATAAGCAGGGCATCGATGGCAAGGGCAGACCTTCAGACATCATGCTACGGCGTATCAACATCCTCAATCCGGATGGAACTGCCAAGGGTGGCAACCCATACCAATCCAGTTACTATGTCTGCGATGAGTGGCTGGAAGAGGAAGGACGTCCCAAGACTTGCCTGGAAGGGGCACTCAACATGAGCAGCGTAACCGTGCTGGCGACTGAACCGCCCAGCCAGAACGATTCGGAACCGGATGGCTCTGGAGGCGACGATGCGGCAGACAAGGTGGTTGCATCCGCTTGGTACGAGAGCAACCTGCAGGATCCCTCCTGGCTCAATCCCTATAGCGAAGCCCGGGCCCATCGCGGGCAGATCCGCGGTGACTTCGTGGTATTGGGTTACAGCCTGACACCCAACTGGGCAGCCTCCAGAAATGGTCATGACAAGTTCGATCTGGTTGTACGCCGCTCTTTCGACGGCGGCAAGACCTGGGCCGCGGCACCGTCAACCAAGCCCTACTATGGCGAAGGCGTGGGACACTGTGTACTGATCAAGGAGGAGACAGGTAGCGGTGATGAGGATGGCGTGCTTGCCGAGGAGATCTGCGGAACACAGGAAGATCCAGTGGTTGAGCTGAGCGTCAACCTGCAAGACGGCTCTACCTTCACCTATGAACAGCAGCTCTGGTTCGAACCCGGTGAACTGGAAGCGCCACGCAATGTCAGCCTGTTGCGAAATAACAAGGAGAGTGTAGTTGAACCGCGCATCGTTGCCATACCCGGCACCATCGGCAAGGTAGATACAAGCGGCACCTTGTTGCGCCAGGAGGATAACAACATCATCTGGACCGGCCTCGCAGAGGATAAGCAGAACCCTGCAGTCTTCATGACTTCCTACGGACTCGAGGTCAACTGGACTGATCAGGATGCTGACGAGGATGGCAACCTGCCCTCACCCATGCCCACCGATATGTACTATGCCCGCTCGACGGATTACGGTGAGACTTTCGAAACTGTGTTCGTCATCCCCTCCAATAGTGACAAGTTCCCGGATGGCGAAGAGCGTTGGGACTGGCTGGCCAAGGGTGAGGAGGCTCAGGGCGAGGCCCAACTCAGACTGATACCAGCAGGCAATAAATTTTATTCTTGCTGGCTGGAAGAACTGGAGGTTGAAGCTGAATAACCTGATAGTACTCACTTGAGTTGAGATTAACCGGCATCAGCTGAAGCTGATGCCGGTTAATCCATAAAAGCAATCTTGTCTTACATCACAACGAAATATTCCTTCGGTTACGTTCAGTTTTCAAGAACTCTACATCCCTGAAGAAACGACAGGTGATTATCCATCCCTAGGGTAACCTAGCCTTGGTACGATTCATGAATCCTTATCGCCAATCTGCAGTTGATGAAATCTCAGAAAATCTGTGGACCCAGAGGAATCAAGCTGTAATTTGCTACCCGTCTAACTTGTATTGGTCAAGCTATTCAGCGGCTAATGCCAATACAGCAGACTGAGAATCGACTGGAAGGCACTAACAAAAAACTGCTGTCAGCAGACAGCTCCGACATCGCAGCCTAGCTTTGGCGTTGCAGCGAAAAGCGCTTGCACGATTGCATGTCTCAGTGGCCGGTAGAATTCACCCATCTCTATTTCGATTTGCGCTGTCACGACCCGTGCAGGGCTGACATCAATCTCACCTTCAGCCTTAATGATGGCTGTGCCATTCTGGTCGGAGATAGGTACTCTCAAGACGATACTGTTATGTCCAAACAGATGAACATCATTCGAAAGCTCCAGCTGAATCTCATCATATCTTCCAGGAGGTATACTTCGGCCATCAAGGCGTTGCACCATGCTGGTCAGTAGGTTCAGATGCACCAGCATTCCGGCCTTGTTCTCATACAAGACCTGTCGTTGTCCGTGAATATCCTTTCCGGTGATCTTTTTAATCTGGACCAGGACCTTGATATCCTGACTCAGTAACTTGTCGTTCATGAGATCACGAATGCCGTAGGGTTGAGTCGGTTGCGCAACGCCGGCAAAAGCTGTTGATATCGACAACATCGAAGCCGCACACACCTGTAATAACAGTTTGATCCTTGACATATCTGTACCCTCCAATGGGCTGTTTTTTAAACGTCCGCAGAAGCCGAAAATCTACGACACTTGATCATTCATGGGATTTATTTCCCATACATTGAATCTAGTGTTCGTTTCTTAAGGTACGATTAATTCCTGACGTTATTTTCGTAAACTCCGTCACAGTTTCTACGAAATCGAACCAAATTTGCCTCTAATCCATTCCTGTGAGCCTGCTGACAGGATGCATAGGTCTTGCGACTAACAGCCGGTCAGCTGGTTGTCGCATGCTCGATAAGGCCAATGTGTTGTGAGTCATGTCTCAGTTATCAGGCTCAGAGTACAAATCTTCGGTAATTTGAAACAAAACGAAACAGGCTGGAAATTTCCAGGAAATATTTGCTGCATAAAGTTCGCTCCCAGTTGCAGGCGCTTTCGACTTAATTAAATAAAACCACTAACTCCAAAGAGGAAATACAACATGAAAATCAATAACCTGAACAAAACCATCCTGGCCGGCATTGCGTCTATCGCGTTCGCATCCAACGTCCTTGCTGACCATAACAGCCCGAATGGCGCAGGTACCGCCGGAATGCAAAACGACATCCATAATACGGTGATAGAGGATGACCTGAGCGGCACCGAATTCATGGATTTCGTGTCTCGTGGTTCCGGCGCCGATTCTGTCAACCGCTATGACGATGATAGCAACGGCAATTCCCGCAATGGCTCGAATGGCGGTTCAGCCAGTAGCGGCGGTAATGGGGGCCGCGGCGGCCGCAGTTGATCGACTCGCGCATTATGGTTATAGCTGAACCCCGGTTCAGCTAAGCAATAGCGTTCATCCAGCAAGGCCTGCATCAATGCAGGCCTTGCTGATTCTAAAGACTATTTAATTCCCGCCCGCCTCGGCAGCTCACCTCAAACTCCACATACCTGACTGACTGCCAGGCCAGCCGCTGCTGCATCTGCATTCAGTGCAGATATGGCCGGTAACAGACAGACAAGCTTTATGCTCTGAAGATTAGCGGGAGTATACTGAGTGGCGTCAATTCATGAATTGATCAGGTTCCTTAAACAAGACCATGACTCAAGCTCTATCTTCTGATGCATACGACCTGTCTGTTGCAGTCACCGGTTCGGGAGGCAGCGGCGCGATCACCTGCGGTCTGATCCTGCTTGAAGCCATCGCCGCTGCGGGTCTCTATGGGTTGATGAGCCGCTCCCTGGGGCCGCAGATCCGAGGCGGTGAATCTGCCGCCATGCTGCGCTTATCATCTGCACCGGTCGACTGCCTGGATGACTGTTTTGATCTGCTGGTAGGGCTCGATTGGCTGAACGTGGAGCGCTTTGCGGATGAGATTCCACTGGATTCCCACAGTCTGATTGTCACTGACACCACTGCGAAAGCCGTTCCCAGCTGTCTGCTTGATTCCCAGGCGCAGGTCCTGGCCCTGCCAATCCATGAGCTTGCTGTTGGTATTCCTGGGGGGCGCAGCAACATGATTGCACTTGGCATGTCGGGATACCTCTGTGGATTGGATCTGACCACACTGATCACGGCCACCCGGACTGTGCTGATTGATAAAAGTGACGAAATTAAACAGGCCTCAATCCTCTGTCTGGAACAAGGCTTCCACTCGGTGCCGGACGCAAGCAGATTAAGCATACAAACTCAAATTCCCGACAAAAAACCGCTCTGGAACATCAGTGGCAACGAGGCCAGCGGTCTGGGCGGTCTGCGTGGTGGGATCAGATTCGTTGCGGCTTACCCCATCACCCCGGCCAGCGATATGCTGGAGTGGCTTGCACCAAGACTGGAGCAATTGGGTGGTTCACTACTGCAGGCCGAGGATGAACTGGCCTCCATCAATATGCTGATCGGCGCCTCTTTCGGCGGAGTGCCCGCCATGACCGCTACCTCAGGACCGGGCCTGAGCCTGATGGCAGAGGGCCTGGGCCTGGCGGTGGCCAGCGAGATACCATTGGTGTTGGTCAATGTGACCCGCGGTGGTCCGTCCACCGGAATTCCCACCAAATCGGAACAATCCGATCTCAATCTGGCGCTGTATGGCATGCACGGAGATGCCCCTCATCTGGTGTTAGCCCCTTTATCGATTTCGGATTGCGCCAACACCACCGAATGGGCGGTAGGCCTCGCTGAGCAGCTGCAGACGGTGGCGATGGTGCTGACTGATCAGTTTCTGGCACAGAGCCGAGCGCTCACCAACCCAATCGATCCAGGCTCATTCAATCTGCAGCGCAAAACCGCAACCGCTCATGACGAGCCTTACTTTCGCTACACATTGACTGCGGATGGGGTTTCGCCGATGGGCATACCAGGCAACCCCGGATGCATCTACACCGGGGAAGGACTGGAGCATGATGAACGCGGGATACCCTCCAGTCTGGCTGTCGACCATCAAGCTCAGTTGCGCAAACGCCAGGACAAGCTGACGGCATTTGATTATGGTGAACGCTGGGTGCAGACCGAAGGTGCGGGTGACATCTGCCTGCTCACCTGGGGCTCAACTGCCGGTGCTGTCTTCGAGGCGGCCAGGCGCCTGCGAGCCCAACAGATTGCCACGCAAGTGATCGCCGTTCGGCTGTTGGCCCCACTGCAATCCACTGAATTGAGGGCGCTGCTCAAGACCGCTGAACGGATTCTGGTGGTGGAGCAGAACCACCAGGCCCAGTTCTTCCATTACCTGCATGCCCAGCAGGTCCTGCCGAGCACGACCGAGTACCTGGCCAGACCCGGCCCTATCCCGTTACGCCCTGGTGAAATCGTCGCAAGAATACTCGAGGAGCCTGAATCATGAATGCACCAGAAAGCTTGCTAGCCCGGGACTACAAATCCGCCATCAAACCAATCTGGTGTCCCGGCTGCGGCCATTATGCAGTACTCAGTGCCCTGACCAAGGCCCTGGCCCATCTGCAACTGGCCAGGGAAGATGTGGCATTGATATCCGGCATCGGCTGCTCATCGCGTCTGCCCGCCTATCTTGACACTTACGGTTTCCATGGCGTCCATGGCAGGGCATTGCCGGTTGCCAGCGGCCTGAAGGCTGCACGACCCGATCTGACGGTGATCGCTGCCGGCGGCGACGGTGACGGCTTTTCCATCGGCGGCAACCATTTCCTGCACGCCTGCCGCAGAAACATGGACCTGACCTATATCGTCATGGACAACGAGGTCTATGGGATGACCAAGGGTCAGGCCTCTCCCACCACTGCTCCGGAATGGACTCACAGCAAGCTGACGCCCCACGGCACCGGCATCCCGCGCTTCCGGCCTGCTGCGATTGCTCTGGCGGCTGGAGCCGGCTTCATTGCCCGCGGCTACGCCGGCAAACCCGCCGATCTCACGCGCTTACTGGTGGAGGCGATCGAGTACCGCGGTTTTGCCTTCGTGCATGTGCTGAGTCCCTGCAAGACGTTTCGTCCCGAACAGCGGGCCTGGAAGGAACAGGTCCACCTGTGTGAGCCGGCAACTGATGACCCATTGCAGGCCACACGCTGTATCCAGGCTGACGACGGCCTGTCTCTGGGTATCCTCTATCGGCATCCCATGTCGGTCTGGCAGCCGGCGCAGCAACAACGCAGCTCCTTGAATCAGCTCGAAGAGGAATTTCACCGATGAAGCAGGGACAATCCATCCACTTCGGATCACTTGAGGAGTTCCTGGTCCACGCCCACGCGCTTGAAGAGGAACTGACCGAGCGCTATCAGGAAATGGCCGACAGCCTGGAGGTGCATAATAATCTTGCGGTGGCTGAACTGTTTCACAAACTTGCAGATTATGGCGCCACCCATGCGGGAGCTCTGATCCAGCAGACAAACAGCCTGAACCTGCCGCAGGCCGCACCCTGGGAATACCAATGGCTCAAACAAAATGGACTTGAGGCCTGCATGCAGGATACGCACTATCAAATGACGCCCTCCGAAGCACTGCAGCTTGCTCTGCGCATCGAACACTGCGCCTTGACTTTCTATACTCAGACTACAGAAGAGTCTTCAACCCTCGGGATAAGAAAAATCGCTGCGGAGATAGCAATCAACAAACAGCAGCACCTGAAATTACTCCAGGAATGGCTGGATGAAGAATCTGAACCTCAGTCTGGACCTGCAGAAGATCTCGATCCACCGCATATTCCCGAGTAGATGGCGGTATTGATCAAGTGTATTCAGCAGCTGTGCGAAATGGATAGGGAGTCTCGAGATAAGAATACCTGCCCAGTAAAAAATAACGGGCCACTGCTGAGTTGAGGAAGACGCCAGACAACCTGCCTATTGATCAAATCCTTTCCAATTATCGTTGATTGCGCGTCGATCCTGGGTGAAACGCCGTTCGATACTCATCCTGATAGCGTTTCTTCGATCTGTACCGGAACGTCTGTCTTTGTTCTGGCGAGGGTCCACGACCCCCATATACTCACAATTGCATGCAGGGCTGTCGCATCCTTGCACTGGAAGATTAGGCGCATCAGCAAAGGAAAATACCCTGCCGGCTAATTGAGAGCAGGCCTTGCAACTGCTGCGGTGTAGTTTGACACCATAGAAGCGGCCAGTCATGGATAGCTTGTCCAGCTGGTTTACCGGCGAAGGCCTATCTTGCTTCTCCTCTTTTTTCTTAAAACCCCATTTCATAACATGTTGTCCTGCCAATGAGTCAAACCTGTTATTACTGCACTCAGGTTAATAATTATTCTGTGATTCGCGGAATTGAAAGCCGAGTGGTGCGATCTAATGTCACATAGTCAACTGCCACCTTACAGGCGTAGTTATAACGAAATACAGTCAACTCGGTTTATTCTTAGAACGACAAATTTGCTAGACAGTTCCAATAATCCAGTTTTTATTATGTTTTCCAGTACACACTTTACCAATGAAGTATGTGCATGGCATGAATCCAGGATACCCTCCTGGTGACACTCAGGAAAATCGTTAAAGACTCAACACACCCCCACAGGTTCTATGGATTCTCTATGGAAGAGTCTGAATGTCTTCAGGCATCGGATATTCTGCCAGACTTCGGTATATTTTAAATATCCCCCGCAGCAGATGAAAAAAAACTGCAAAAACCATCTTTAACTTAATGAAATACCAATATTTTTTGGCGATAACAGTTAGTTAACCGAGGCTACTCTACCGTATCTTGGACTTGACACTCTGTATTACAGAGTTATATTACTCTGTAACTCAGAGTAACTACCAGGATATCTCGCACCATGGATAATGCTTCAAGACATAATGCAGGACAGGATCAGCTCAGGGCTATCCAAGCTATGCTCGCGGCCGGGCACGCGAGTGTGCACCTGGAACGGCATACCCTCTTCCTCTGGGGACTGGCGGCGGCATTTCTCATTCTGTTGGTGCCGGAGTTCTTCTCTCAGGAGAGATACAGTGAGCCATTTGCCCGCATGTTCTGGCAAAACAGCTTTATCTCACTGATTCTCATCGGTACTGGAATCATCGACTATCGCCTGACTCATCAGCGGCGCCGCGCCAGGAATGAAAGCCTCTCCTTCCTGCAGCAGCAGATAACCAAGGTCTGGTGGATGCTGATCGCCCTGATTGTGGTCATCAACATCGGTATGAACCTGTATGGCGGCGGCTCACTGTTCTATGGCATCACACTGGTGCTGATCGGTATGGGCATCTATATCCATGGCCTCTTCTCTCGCCAGATGTTGACTTGGGGTGGCGGCCTGATGATGCTGCTTGGCCTGACACTGCTCGCGACTTCTCCGGAAATCAACGAACAGGAATGGATCACCGCCAGCGCCTTTGGCATCGGCCTGCCGACACTTTCGATCCTGGTCAACAGAACGGCTGTCACCACAAGACGCCGGGAGCTGTTTCTCAGCCTGTTCTGGCTCGGGCTGGTCTTGAGTCCGGCCAGCATCGCCGTCAACCTGACCAGCCAGATCAGTTACAGTGACTGGCCGGAAATTTCTCTGCATGACTACCGCGCAGATTACGGGAACCAGAGAGAGAAAGGCCTGATTCTGATGCTTCCCGCAGGCACCCGGGTACCACTGAACATCCAGCTCGAAGGCGACACCCTGTCGGCGTCGAATCAAGCCACGCTGCAGATGCAGGTCATACGTCCCATCTCCATTCCGATCATTGCGGGTGAAGCGGAAAACCGGCTGCGTATCGGAGAAGGCCGTTGGAAACCCGGCCATGACTACCGCATCCGGGATTGGCGGATCACCAGTCATCTCACGCCGGAACAGGGACCTGAGCTGAATCTGAACCTGAAACTCCAATTCGAGAACTGAAACATGACGCAGCTAGACCTCGATCCCCTCCTGCATCAGCCGATCAGAACCCGTCTGACAGCCTACCTGGCGGCCAGGGGTGAGACCACCTTCACCGAACTGAAGCAGGTGTTGCAGGTCACCGACGGCAATCTGGAAGGCCACATAAAGAAACTGCTGGCTGCCGGTTATCTGATGGCGCATAAACAAACGGGCAAGGGCCGGCCCCAGACCCTCTACCTGCTCTCGGATCAGGGCCGGGGGGCACTTCAGACCTATATTCAAACCCTGCAGGCACTCTTTCCAGAACCGGACTGTGATGTCTTGGAGGAAACCGACCTGCCCGATCCTTCACCCCAAACAAGCTGAAAAACCTAGAAAGGAGTCTCCAATGAAACTGAAAACCTTGATCTTTTCCAGTGTCATGTTGTTCGCTAGCGGTTGTGCATCCATCGAACGACCCAGCTCCGCCGAATTTGCTGCGCTGCCGCTCATTCCCTTCGGCAACAGCGTTCCAGTAGATGGTGAGTACATCCTGCATTTTCCTCAGGGTATAGCCATAGATACACCCGTAACCTTTGGCGGTAATCTATTCATGGCAGATGATATGAAGACTCTGACTGTAACACCCAGACATGACATCTATGTCTATAAAGACTGGGTGAGCTACGACCGGAAGAACTGGCAGCAAGGGGATGATGCCATGCAAGCGGACCTGCAGCTTAAATTACCCGGCTATGATCACCCGAAGACCGGTCACCTGAACCTGCGTCTGGACAGCAAGTCGTTTTAGCGCCTTGCTCGAACCCTTACCCGGTCACAGCGACTTTTTCAGCATCAGGGAGCGGATGTGGCCAATGGCCTGGGTCGGGTTGAGTCCTTTGGGGCAGACATCGACACAACTCATGATGGTGTGGCAGCGGTACATTTTGTATGGGCCATCCAGATCATCCAGCCGCTCATCCGTTGCCTGATCGCGGCTGTCGGCAAGAAATCGCCAGGCCTGCAAGAGGGCTGCAGGCCCCAGATATTTATCCGGATTCCACCAGAACGAGGGGCAGGCCGTTGAGCAGCAGCCGCAGAGTATGCATTCATAAAGCCCATCCAACGCCTCGCGCTCTTCCGGGCTTTGCTGCATTTCTGTCTCCGGCAGCGGATCATGATGCTGCAGATAAGGTTTCACAGCGCGATACTGGCGATAGAAGGGCTCCATCTCCACCACCAGGTCACGAACCACCGGCATCCCGGGAAAGGGCCGTACCTCGATCGGCTCCTTCATCCCCGCGACAGGAGTGACGCAAGCCAGGCAGTTCCGCCCATTGACATTCAGGCCGTCGGAGCCACAGACCCCTTCCCCGCAGGAGTGGCGGAAGGTCAGGCTCTCATCCTGCGCTTTCAGCGCCAGCAGAGCATCCCTGAGCATCATCCCGGGCTGCACGTCGGTCAGCTCATAGCTTTGCATGTAGGGCTCGTTGTCCCGGTCAGGGTTGAAACGGTAGATTTTGAAATGCATGGCTTGGACCCTGCTCAATAAACACGTGGCTTAGGTGGAAAGGATTCTACCGACAATGGCTGGGTCTGAACCGGTCTGAATTCCATGCGATCGCCCTGCAGATAGTAGAGTGTGTGTTTCAGCCAGTTTTGATCATCCCGCTCCGGATAGTCGATACGGGAATGAGCCCCGCGGCTCTCCTGGCGGGCCTCGGCCGACATCATGGTAGCCATCGCGATGTCCATCAGATTCTCCAGCTCCAGCGCTTCGATACGCGCTGTATTGAAGACTCGACTGGTATCCCGCAGCCTGACATCTGGCATGCGTTCTCGCAGCTTGCCGAGTTCAACGACACCCTCGCGCATGACCTCTTCATTTCGGAACACCCCACAATGCGTCTCCATGACACGTTTCATGTCAGCACGGAGCTCGTCCACCGATTCACCGTCTCCGGTCTGATCCCAACGTTGCAGACGGCTCATCGCGCGCTCGATTCCTTCCTCGGACAATGGACGCTGTTCCTTATTTTGCGCAAGATACTCGAGAATACTGTTACCGGCCGAACGGCCGAACACCAGGATATCGAGCAAGGAGTTGCCACCCAGACGGTTGGCGCCATGAATAGAAACGCAGGCGCACTCGCCAGCCGCATAGAGACCCGGAGCCGTGTCCAGGGATTCCGATTCAATGACCTGGCCGAACCGGTCGGTGGGTATGCCGCCCATCACGTAATGGGCAGTGGGAAAAACCGGGATCGGCTGTTTGGCCGGATCGATGTGCAAGAAGGTTTTCACCGTATCGCGGATGCCGGGCAGCCGTTTTGCGACCACTTCCTCACCCAGGTGGTCGAGTTTGAGTAACACATGATCTTTTTCCGGACCACATCCCCGCCCCTCTCTGATCTCTGTAGAAATAGACCGGCTCACCACATCTCGACTGGCGAGTTCCTTGGCGTTCGGGGCATAGCGTTCCATGAAGCGTTCCCCATCCCCATTCAGCAGATGGCCACCCTCGCCTCTGGCGCCTTCGGTGATCAGCAGCCCTTTGCCGGCAATGCCGGTGGGATGAAACTGGAAAAACTCCATGTCCTGGATCGGGATACCGGCGCGTAACGCCATCGCCATGCCGTCTCCGGTGTTGATGTGCGCGTTGGTGTTGGTGCGGAACAGCTGGCCGCAGCCCCCGGTGGCCAGCAGAATGGTCCTGGCCTCGATCAATAAGGGTTCGCCGGTAGCGATCTCCAGCACTAATGCGCCCTGGAATTCACCATCCGCATGGCGAATCAGATCGATGGCGAAATATTCATCGAAGAAATGGGTATTGGCGCGGATATTCTGCTGGTAGAGCGAGTGCAGGATCGCGTGCCCGGTGCGGTCCGCTGCCGCGCAGGTGCGGTTGGCTTGATCGCCACCGAAGTTCTGACTCTGTCCGCCAAAGGCCCGCTGATAGATACGGCCATTGTCCAGGCGTGAGAATGGTACCCCGAAGTGCTCCAATTCATAGACGATCTGCGGGGCTTCGCGGCACATGAATTCAATGGAGTCCTGATCTCCCAGGTAATCGCTGCCCTTGACGGTATCGTACATGTGCCAGTGCCAGTTATCCGGGGTCACATTGGCCAATGCCGCATTGATGCCGCCCTGTGCCGCGACAGTGTGTGAACGGGTGGGAAACACCTTGGAAACCACCGCAACCCGCACATCGGCTTCGGCGAGTTGCAGAGCGGCCCGCAGACCAGCACCTCCGGCGCCAATGATGAGGGTATCGAAGCGTCTTCGAACTAGAGGCATGGGTTCATCTCAATTAAAAGATTCTGACTGCAGTCAGCAGGATCGTCGCCATCCAGAATCCGGCCACGATGAGAGAGGTTCCGATCAGTAGCAACACCAGCAGCCTGACACTGAACGGCTTGACATAGTCGACAGCGATGTCGCGCATGCCGATCCAGGCATGTAGCAATGCGGCCAGGGTAAATAGCAGTACAGCGCTAAACACCCAGGGATTACTCAGGGTACCTAGCCAATCCGTGTAACTGACTGGTGGATTGAGGAGCAGGTAAAACAGCGCCAGCGGCATAAAGACGCCGAGATATACTGCACTGATACGCTGTAGGAACCAGGCCTGAAAACCCGCCAGTTGTCTACTCATAAAAGTAACCCACCTGCAATCGCCAGCAATAACCCACTGATGAACACAACGATTGCGGAAGTCCTCGCCTGGGGCAGATCGATGCCAATATCCAGATCGAGCAACAGGTAGCGAATCCCCGCAAACAGATGATGCATCAATGACCAGATCACCAGAATGGCAAACAGCTTGAAAATCAGCGACTGGGTTATCGCCACTGACTGGGAAAAACCTGCCTCACCAGACAACGAGAGCCCGAGTAGATAGAGCAACACAGGAATGGAGAGAAAAAGCAACACCCCCGTGATTCTGTGACCGATCGATACCAGGCCCATCAACGGAAGTTTGATTTTCAGCAGATTGAGAAAAACAGGTCTTTTGCTGTTCTGTGTCATTTGAAAAATAAGAATGTAATTATTAGATTTGTCACTGCAGTATAGACAACAGCGAAGATTTTGGCATTGGCCTGGAATTTTGTGGTTATTCCTCTCTGGTTGCAACCAGGGAATATCCGCTGTATTCGGTGCCTGACTGAATATATAGTTGCACAGGTTCCAGGTACATCCCACCTCATACTTAAAGGATCGTCAGACAACTCGCAGGATACGCGCTGAAAAGACCAACAGAAATGCAAACAAAGATACTGAATATGCTCGAAATGCAGGATGCGATGAATCGCAAAGTCAATGAATCCTGGCGGCAGGCTGATTTCCCCTGGTACCGGGCGATCTGGACGGAATGCGCCGAGATGTTGGACCATTTTGGCTGGAAATGGTGGAAACACCAGGAACCTGACATGGAACAGGTTAAACTGGAGATCGTTGACATCTGGCACTTCACCCTGAGCGCCCAGTTGATGCAAGGTCACCCCATGGAACAGACCGCCGAAATGATTGCGGGTCAGCTCCAGCAGCCGGCTGATTCGACTGATTTACGCAGTACTATCGAGGACCTGGCAAAAGCCAGCATAGAAACCCATGGCGCCAACATATCGATCTTTGCAAGCATCATGCGGCTTGCCGGAATGGACTTCAATGACCTGCACAGAATGTACATCGGCAAGAATGTACTCAACTTTTTCCGCCAGGACCATGGTTACAAAGAGGGCCATTACGTAAAGATCTGGCATGGCCGGGAAGACAACGAGCACTTGGTGGACATTCTCGCTCGATTGAGCCCGGACAGTCGTTCATTCAGTGAGGATATCTATCGGGAACTCACTGCGGTCTATCCAAGCAGCTAGCTACCCTCCGACAACCCTTGCGGACTCATGGGGTCTCATTCTTACTGGCGCAAGCGATACACTGAGTGGCGGTAGGTTCAATCTCGAGCCTGCCTCTGGCGATCGGCTCGCCACAACTCAGGCAATCGCCATAATCCCCAGCGGCGAGTCGCTGCAGAGCAGCCGTGATTCTTTGCAGTTCAAGCTCCCTCCGGCGGTTGGTCTCCTGCGACATCGCCTGGGCCTGCATAGCATCCATACGAGACAGCCTGCCGACCGAACTCTGATCCAGTTTTACCGTGCTCGCAGCGGCCCTGCCCGTTTCCTCAAGCTGTTGCAGATCGGCTTGGCGCAATTCCAAAAGCTCTAGAAAATGCAGTAACTCTGAAGCTTGCAGGTGCTTCATAGTTGCTCCAGCAATATTGAACAGGAGAATAATCTTTCACTAATCAACTTTAAATTATAATCATATTTCATTGTTTTTATTATAAATTGAATTACCCACTAAATAGTTAATATTTTCTATTTACTACATGGCATGGAAGAGTCAAGACCTGCAGATTACACTTGATTCAAAACATAGGGTAGAGACTGGGGTTAAATCTCGTTTGCGTGACTAAAACAACCACGCCAATCAACAAGAATCAGGGGATCCATCCATGTGCAGTACATCCAACAGTTCCGAGAATAGAGGCAGCACGATGAACGAACATATCCTCTGGTTTGAAGACCTCGGCATGCAGCATGTCGAACAGGTCGGTGGCAAGAATGCTTCACTGGGAGAGATGATCAGTGGTCTTGCCCATTCCGGAGTCAGCGTGCCCGGTGGTTTCGCCACTACCGCCCATGCATTTCGCGAGTTCATCGAGCATAACCAACTGGGCGAGCGCATCGACTCAACCCTGACTCAACTGGATATAGAGGATGTGGAAGCACTGGCAGTTGCTGGCGACAACATTCGTAATTGGGTGATGCAAGCCAAGCTACCGGAATCTTTACAAGACGCTATCGTTTCGGCCTATCGGCAGTTGGCGGGCATAGCTGGTGAGGAACCCGCCGTGGCGGTCCGCTCATCCGCTACGGCCGAGGACCTCCCGGATGCCTCCTTTGCCGGGCAGCAGGAGACGTACCTGAATATCAGCGGCATCGATAATGTGCTGATGGCGGTGAAGCAGGTTTTCGCCTCGCTGTACAACGATCGCGCCATCGCTTACCGCGTGCATCAGGGTTTCGCGCATGCCGATGTCTGCCTCTCCGCGGGTGTGCAGCGCATGGTCAGATCCGACATAGGCGCCTCCGGCGTTATGTTCACCCTGGATACAGAGTCCGGCTTCGATGGCGTCATCTTCATCACCAGTGCCTATGGACTGGGTGAAACAGTGGTTCAGGGTGCGGTGAACCCGGATGAGTTTTATGTCTACAAAGATAACCTGGATGCGCAGCGCCCTGCCGTCCTGCGCCGCAGACTGGGCAGCAAGGCGATCAAAATGGTCTACGCACAATCCGCTGAAGAGAGCGTTACCACGGTCGATGTGCCTGAAGCAGAGCGCAGGAAGTTTTCCCTGAGCGACGAACAGGTGGAGAGCCTGGCAAAGCAGGCGCTGATTATCGAGCGCCACTATGGACGTCCCATGGATATCGAATGGGGGCTGGACGGCAGCGATGGTCAACTGTATATCCTGCAGGCCCGTCCTGAGACCGTCGAGTCCCGCGTGAACAGCGCCACGGTGGAGCGTTTCGAGCTGCATGAAAAGGGTGCTGTGCTGGCCGAGGGTCGTGCCATCGGTCAACGCATCGGCGCCGGAGTCGCCAAGATCATCCATGACACCAGCGAGATGTCCCGTGTCGAGAAAGGCGATGTACTGATCACCGACATGACCGATCCGGACTGGGAGCCGGTTATGAAACGGGCCTCTGCGATAGTCACCAACCGGGGTGGCCGTACCTGCCATGCGGCGATCATCGCCCGCGAACTTGGCATACCCGCGGTAGTCGGCTGTGGTGATGCCACGGCAACTTTGTTGGATGGACAGGAGGTTACAGTCTCCTGCGCCGAAGGCGATGACGGCTTCATCTACGCGGGCCTTCTCGATTACAGCATCCAGCAGGGTGACGTGGTTGAGCTGCCGGAGATGGCGACCAAGATCATGATGAACGTGGCCAACCCGAACAGTGCCTTCAATTTCTGCCGCCTGCCCAATGCCGGTATTGGTCTGGCGCGCCTTGAGTTCATCATCAATACCATGATCGGTGTCCATCCCCGCGCCCTGCTGGAGTTTGATTCCCTGCCGGCCGACCTGCAGGAGAGGATTGGTGAACAGATTGCCGGTTACTCTGATCCTGTCTCCTTCTATGTCGAGCGCCTGGTGGAGGGCATCGCCACCCTGACCGGCGCATTCAACGGCAAGCCGGTGATCGTCAGGATGTCCGATTTCAAATCCAATGAGTACGCTAATTTGATCGGCGGCAAACTCTATGAACCGGAAGAGGAGAATCCGATGATCGGCTTCCGGGGGGCCTCACGTTATATCTCGAAATCCTTTGGCCCCTGCTTCGAGCTGGAGTGCCGCGCGCTGAAAAAGGTGCGGGATGAAATGGGCTTTACCAATCTTGAGATCATGATCCCATTTGTCCGCACCCTGGAAGAAGCCGCTGGGGTGATCGAGCTGTTGGCGCAGAATGGACTCAAGCGTGGAGAGAATGGCCTGCGAGTCATCATGATGTGTGAGCTCCCGTCCAATGCCATGCTGGCCAAGGAGTTCCTTGCCTATTTCGACGGCTTCTCCATCGGCTCGAACGATTTGACTCAGCTGACCCTGGGGCTTGATCGGGATTCCGCGCTGGTCGCTGCGAGCTTCGATGAACGCAACCCGGCAGTGAAAAAGCTGCTCAGCATCGCTATTAAGGCCTGCCAGGATGATGCCAAATATGTGGGCATCTGCGGCCAGGGGCCTTCCGATTATCCCGATTTTGCAGAGTGGTTGATGCAGCAGGGCATCAGCAGCATTTCGCTGAATCCTGACACGGTGGTCGAGACCTGGCGTCGGCTGGCGGATCTGAAGCCGGATGCCGCTGATTCATGAGCGAAAAGCGCACGATCTTTTTTCTCTCCGACCACACCGGCATCACCGTGGAGAATATGGGCCGTGCGCTGCTCAGCCAGTTTGAAGGATTTGAATATGAAATCGTGCATTGGCCCTTCATCGACAGCGTCGAGAAGGCCAACCGTGTGGTGGCAAGCATCAACCGGGTAACCCATGAATCACCGCAACCGCCAATCGTCTTCAGCACCCTGGTAGAACCGGAAGTACGCCGCTGCTTCTCCGACATCGGGGTCAAGGTGTTCGATTTCTTCGCTACCTATACCAGTCAGCTGGAAAAGGAGCTCAACCTGAAGTCATCGCCGATTCTTGGACATTATCACAGCATGTCGAATCACCATGCTTACAATGAACGGATTCACGCGGTCAATTTCGCTTTTTCCAATGATGATGGCGGCATCATCAAGAACTATCCCGTGGCAGACATCATCCTGATCGGCGTGTCCCGCAGCGGCAAAACCCCTACCTGTCTGTTCCTGGGTCTGCAGCACGGCATCCTCGCGGCAAACTATCCGCTGACCGATGATGACCTGCTGCGGGATGAAATACCCCAGGCGTTGAAAAGCTTTAAAGCAAAGCTGTTCGGCCTGACCATCGATCCTCATCAATTACAGCGCATCCGCCAGGAACGTCGTCCGGACAGCCGTTATTCATCCCTGGAACAGTGCAATAAAGAGATCCGCCAGGCCGAGTCCCTGTTTAAGCACCATGACATTCCCTACCTGGACACCACGGCCATGTCAATCGAAGAGATCGCGGCAAGGCTGATTCAAAACTACAACAGCGAAAACTGTCAGTAGTTCGAGGCCTACATCGATTTCAATCCCGTAGAGCTGTCTTTTTCCAGTCTGCCTGGTCTCCGGCATTGAGACTGGAGGCATTGCGCACCATATAGGAACGGGCCGTACCTGATTCGAAATAGGTACGGATCATCAACTCACTGAGCACGCCGGTGGTAAAGAATTGGACACTCATCAACATGCAGAGAATACCCACCAGCAGTAGGGGGCGAGTACCGATATCCTCACCCATGACGAATTTCACCCAACTCAGGTGCATCAGGGCCAGGGAGCCAACCAGCCCCAACACCATACCGATTCGGCCGAAAAAATGCCCCGGTCTGGCCAGAAAGCGCATAAAGAAAAACACCGAGAGCAGATCCAACAGGACCCGGTAGGCGCGTGACAATCCATATTTCGATTGACCATACTGCCGGGCGTGATGCGTCACCACCTCCTCCTTGATGCGGCTCGGTGAAGTGTGCGCTGCCAGCCAGGCCGGAATAAAGCGATGCATTTCTCCATACAAGCGCACACTCTTGAGAACCTCGGCACGGAACACCTTAAGGCTGCAGCCATAATCGTGCAGAGTCACCCCGGTGATCCGGCCAATCAATTGGTTCGCCAGGCGCGAGGGAACCTTCCTCAACAAGAGGTTATCCTTGCGGTCGCGCCGCCAGCCCGCCACCATATCCAGTTTCTCATCGATGAGGCGATTTACCATGCGCGGAATATCTACCGGATCATTCTGCAGGTCACCATCCATCATGGCGATGACTTCACCCCGGGCATAGTCTATGCCTGCCTGCATGGCGGCAGTCTGACCAAAATTACGCTGCAGGGCGATAATGCGGATATGATTTCCATATTCCGCCATGCTCTCCTCGATGCGCTCGACCGTGCCATCGGAACTGCCATCATCCACCAGTAGAAGTTCCCAGTCTGCCGGGTAGTCAGCCAGGCAATCATGCACCCGCCGCAACAACGGGATCACGTTTTCTCTTTCGTTATAGAGCGGTATGACCAATGAAAGCCGTTGCGTCTTGGCTTCTGTCTGTGGTGTCGGATGCTGATTCACGCCATTTGATCCCTAAGGTCTTCTTAAAGATAGGAATCTTACCCTATTTCTTGGCAGTCAGTATTCCAGCAAGCGGATATTCAGGATTTCAGTATCTCTCAGGAACGAACCGCTCGGTCTCCTTGAACCCCCCGCAACGAATCGGGTAGAGGGTGCGCGCCACACCGCCGTCCCGGGTCACTGCCTTCACCTGGGGGAGATTTACACAGAAATTGAATGATTCAGACACCAAAGCCATTTGATAACTTTTTGTCGAGACATAGAGACCCGTCTTCCCCTGCTCTGTCTCAGGGCCCGGCCAGAGGTCGTATTGACTGAAACGTCGCCCTGGGTTCCCCCAGAGATAGGCATTGATCTGTTCCGGCCAATAGAAAGTGAGTTCGGCGGCTAGCCGATAATCCGGGACAAGCAGAAAATTCACATCTCCTGCAAGGTCCGCCAGTTGGTTGACCGGCGCTTGCCAGACGCGAAGTTTCTTGAGTCCAACCTTGTGTTCGGCCAATCCGAACAGTGCTGGCGCCAGCGCTACCGCCACCAGGGCGATGGAAAACACCAGTCCTGCATAAAACGTTCTGCGCATACCCTTTGAGAGGACCTCTATACGGCCCGCCAGCAGGATCATGAAACCGATATACACAGGCGCCGCCCAGTTGATCAGAATTCTTGCGCTGGCCGCCTTGAAGAGAAAAAACACCAGACAGCCAATCGAAAGCATCCAGATAATTCGTCCACCCGCCTCCGCCGGCCGCCGCCAGAGTAGAGAGATAGCGACCAACACCACCAGTGGCGAGAGTGCCAGCCACTGCCCCAACAGGAATTCGCCAATCCGCAGCAATGACCACTCATCGTGGGAGACATGACCTGCATTGTGCCGAAACATCACCCAATCGTTGGCCGCATTCCACAACAACAAAGGACTGATACAGACAAACAACAACAGAATCCCTCCCCACACATGGGGGTCCCGCAGGTGCCGCCGGTAATCCGGGTGAATCAATACCAACAGGCCCACCGCTGCCGGCAGGAGCCCGATGCTGAGTTTGGCGAGGATCCCTAGCCCTGCCGCCGCGCCCAGTTCATACCAGGCCAGTCGGTTGTCCATGATCAGCGCCCGATAGGCAGCCCACAAACCCCAGGTCCAGAACAAGAACAGAAAGACATCGGTGGTCATCACCAGGCCGAGCACGAAATAGAGCGGGGTCAACAAACCCAGCAACAGCGCCCACCAGGCGGCTGTACGGTTGTGCCATACATCACGCGCGAACAGATGCAAAAGCAGCAGGAACAGACTGGCGGCAATCCATCCGGGAAGCCTGACCTGCCAGTCACCGTGACCGAACAGCGACTCACTGGCTGCAATCAGCCAGGCCAGCAACGGACCCTTGGTTGCATAACTCCAGTCGAGCTGCTGAGACCAGGTCCAGTACTGGGCCTCATCGAAGTGCATCTCCAATCCACTGAGTCTGGTCAACCAGAATTTCAACGGCAGCAGAGCCAGTAAGATCACGAACAGGTAGAACCACTCCTGCCAGGAGATCGAATCTTTCATATCAATATGGTATGGCAACGCCGAGGCTTGGATAAATCAACTCGTACAGATCAGTCGGTAGTAAAAGCGCGCACCGCGGCAGAAGCGGTTACACCTTGAATCGTCAAGGTCAGTATAATGATTTACCTTAACCCTAGGAAGCTGGCGCTGCGAAACGCTGACTCCGAATAGGACTCACTTTCATGAACATTCTTCACAGGCATAGATAACACCCCATGTCAGCCGCCCCAGTCATCACTCTGAGTCTGCAATCACTGCGCCTGCTGTTGCTTTTCACGATTGTGGTCAGTTTCTACTTCAATATCCACGCAATCCCCCTGTTTGACCTTGACGAAGGTGCATTCAGCGAGGCCACCAGGGAGATGCTGATCAGCGGTGATTTCATCTCCACTACCCTGGATGGGGAGCCGAGATATGACAAACCGATTCTGATCTATTGGCTGCAGGCCCTGAGCGTCACCCTGTTCGGAGTCAATGAATTTGCCTTCAGGCTACCCTCGGCGCTTGCCGCCACGCTATGGACTCTGGCTGTTTATCTGTTCCTGCGACGGGTACGTGATGAGCAGACAGGTCTGGCCGGGGCCATCATTACCGCATCGGCCTTCGAGGTATCGGTGATGGCCAGCGCCGCCACCGCGGACGCCCTGCTCAACCTGTTCATAACCAGCAGCATGCTCAGCATCTTCCTCTACTGGCGGGAGCAGCGGCAATACTGGCTGCTGCTCAGCTTTGCCCTGATCGGCCTGGGATTTCTCACCAAGGGGCCGGTTGCCGTGCTGATACCCCTGGTCGTGAGCTTTCTCTTCTATGCCATCAGGCGTGAGCTCAACAGCTGGCTCAGGCTCATCTTCAATCCCATCGGCATTGCCCTGTTCCTGGTCATTGCGGCACCCTGGTATGTGGCTCAATATCTGAAAGAGGGGGATGCCTTTATCCAGGGATTCTTCTTCAAACACAACATCAACCGCTTTCAGAGCCCGATGGAGAAACATGGCGGCAGCCTGTTGTATTACATACCGGTGGTGCTGGTGGCGGTGTTGCCTTACACCAGCCTGTTGCTAAAGAAGCTCGGTGGGGCCAGACAACTGATTCAGCATGACCTCAGTCTGTACAGCCTGATCTGGTTTGGCTTTGTGGTGGTGTTCTTTTCTTTTTCCGGCACCAAGCTGCCCCATTATGTGTTGTATGGATTGAGCGGCATGTTCCTGATCATGGCCTTTAACCTGTCTGAAGCAGGCTCCAGGTTCTGGCTGTTTCTACCCGCCCTCCTCTGGTTTGCCCTGCAACTACTGCTTCCCGAGGTCATGGCAGAGGTTTTACCCAGGCTGAAAGACCCTTTTGCACAAGCGATGCTCTCCGACTACCAGAGTCATTTCAGCCCGGCCTACCGACTGTTTTTTATTGCTGCCATGGTTTTCACCCTGTTCTGTATGATCGAGCGGCGATTTCAGACCAGTGACAAACTGCTGACAACCGGCTTCGTATCCGTGTTGGGCCTGTCACTGTTTTTACTGCCGGTGTTGGGAGAGATGAAGCAGGGTCCGATCAAGGAAGCTGCGGCCCTGGCCAGCCGCGAAGGTTATAGCCTGGTGCGCTGGAAGCTCAATACGCCCAGTTTCAGCGTCTATACCCAGCAGGTGACGGAGAGCAGACGTCCCATGAAGGGAGAGATCGTCCTGACAAAAAACCGCTACCTGCCAGACCTGCCGGCCCATGACATACTGTATGAAAGGGGTGGTGTGGTGATGGCAAAGCTCAAGCCGTGAGATCAGGCTGAGACTGCGGCCAGTTCTCAAACAGCAGCATCAGCAGATACCCGAGCGAAGCCGCGCCGATCAGCATCTGCAGTGGAATGGCCTGAGGATAACCCAGGTCTCTGGTGATCAGCAGAGAGAGCGCGCAACCCGATAGAAACAGCAACAGCAACCAACGCAACCAGCGCCCGGGCCGCAGTTGCCAGCGTTGGGCAAGCCAGACACCCAGCACCGCGCTGAACCACCCGCCCAGCATGCCGGCCAGGATGTCAAGGGGCCAGTGCGCCCCAACCACTGAACGTGAAACAGCAGCCAGGACGGCCAATACCAGCAGTAAAACAGCCAGTAGTGGATGTACGCCACGCAGGATGATCACACCCACCAGGGTGAAGGCAGTGGTGGTGTGTCCTGATGGGAAGGAATAATGCTTCAGCGCCTGACCAATCACCTGGACCCCCTCGCTGCCCAGCAGGGCCAGCGGGCGCGGAGAATCCACCCAGGGTTTGAGGCCATGCACCCATAGGGTGGCGAAAACAGCGGCCAGGAACAACGCGCCGATAATATCCAACCGATGCCGGGCAAAAAGACCCAACAGGGTAAAAGCCACCAGGGTATCGCCCAACAGGGTCAGGCTTGACCAGAACCCTTCACCATTTATTGGCCCAAGTTGATTGAGCAGATGAAACAGTGGCTGATTCAATTCACCCAGCAAGACCAGGCCGAATGCCAGAGTGATAATCAGCATCGGCAACCAGACAATCGGATGCGACAGAGGCAATGGCTGCAAACGACGTCCCTTTCTCAGAAATTCCAATGGATCTAACGCGGACTTGCTGCTGCGTCTCACAGCAAGCCGCTGCTTACTGCCCCCTTGGCTGACTGACAGAGTATTTTCTACCGAAGCTGCGAGCACACGTGGGCCGAACTGAAAGATGCGCAGTCCGCACCAGACCCAGACATAACCGAACAGAACCCCAATGGCAGCTCCTGCAGCCACCTGTAGCGGATAGTGCTTGCCAAGATAGATGCGGGACAGTCCCACAACACAAGCAATCGCGAACATAACCAGACCCATTCGCAGGCTGCGCATCGCATAGCTGACAAACACAGCCACGGCAAAAAAATTCAAGGCATGATTCGAGGGCATACCTGTGCTGGCCGCAGCGCATTGACGGACCTCACCACCTCCTGGAGGCCGCAATAGCTCGAATAGGTCGTAACAGGGCCGAGGCAGGGAGAACCAATCCTTGAGGAGGTTACCGAGCAGGTCCCCCAGCGCTATACCAACAATCATCCACAGCCAGAGTCTGAGGCCATCTCCACCCAGGCGCCGCCAGAAAATGAGCAGCAGAATGCCCAGCAGAGGCCAGGAGAAGCCGGCCCGTGTCGAAACCCACTGAAAGATGAAATCCAAGCCCGGATCAGCCCATCCTTGGTTGATCCAGAGCAGCAGAGTGACATCAGGCGACATGTTTGCTTCTCAACAGCAGACTCAAAGCAGCACCGATCAGCGTCACCCCGAGAAGAAACAGATGCAGATTCACCGCAGCGCTGAGGGCCACTTCCGGCCGGATTGCGAATGGCATGAGCGCGGCCACAATCCCAGCTTCATAAGTCCCGGCACCGGCAATTCCATGTACCGGCAGGACACTGGTCAATTCCCCTCCGATCACGCCAAACATCGCCTGAGCTGAGTTTATATCTGCAAACAGCGCCAGTAACCAAGTAAAGGCGAGTAATTTGACCACCCAGTTCAAGAGGCTCCAGAACCATGTTCTGAACAACAGGCGTCTATTTTTGGGCGCCCCATCCAAAACCTTGTAGAGCAGATGGCTCAAGCGCCCTCCATGGCTTGGGTGAATCCGCTGCAGCAGCCAATGGTTGGCCAGGAATAGCCACCAGGGGAGCAGCAGCCATGCCACCCCCAGCAAGCCCAGCTGGTATGGCCCAAGCCACTGACTGCCAACAGCCCAGAACCCCAACAGCAGCAGTGTATGAAGATCAAATATCCGGAACCACAGGAGGGCGGGCATAGAGCGTGAAAGAGGAATTCCGAAATAACTGGACATCAGCAAGGGAAAGGCGGCCTCGCCACTGCGCATTGGCAGGAAATTGTTCGCCAGATTATGTTGCAGCATAAGTTTCAACGCTTGCGTAAATCTGCCCCGCATCTCCCGCCGAAAATAGTCATGGAGCCGTTGTGCGCGAATGGCGTAGCTGAGCAACACTTGCGCCATCATCAAGAGCAACATGGGTAGCGCTACTTTTTGCCAGGGCGACAGTAGTTTCATCCAACCGATATAGCGCTGGATTAAAAAAGCAAGGGCCAGGAGTAACAATAGACTCAGGCCTAATCGCACGCGGTTGGAAAGAAAGGGCACCTTGACTAGACCACTCTACTTGCCCTGTGATGGACGCCTGACTCTAACACCAACCTGAAACTGTTACAAAAACACCAAGCAAACATACTTCCACCAGCATTCTAAACTCCGCAGGCCCCCTGAAATTGCGCCTCTCATCTAAAGCAGAATCACATCGCTGGCCCTAAGAAATGTCACATAAAACTCCATTTTACATCTACACAGCCAATAATTTTGACTGACTTTATCGCACATTCCCTAATATAGCCTTGGGTTTTTACTATATTATTCAATCCGATCCAGCATATATAACAAAATGACGTTTTTTTGGCGATTACACTTGTGATAATCGGGTTATAATGGAAAATTGCCATTTATGGCGCATTTTACACGATGCGCGATGACCGACTCCATTGGAGACCCAGGATTATATTTGAGTGTGTTGAGCTGGCTATTCAGAAATTTTCGTAACGCCCCGGTACCCCTCGCGATCAAATGGACCATCTCAATCGGTGCATTGATCTCTCTGGTCATGACCGCACTTGGCTGGGTGCTGATCACACAGCAAAACCGCATTCATCTGCGTGAGGTCGAGGGGTTCGGTGAAGTCCTGGTTGAGCAACTGGCTCACTCCGCCAGTGAACCTTTACTGGCGGATGATCAGTTTAACCTGCAGGGGCTCATCAGCCGGCAGACCCAGAACCAAAATGTGCTGGGCGCAGCAATATTCAGTGCCGATGGCCTGCGAGAGAAAACCGGTCCGGTACCAAAAGTCAATCCTATGAATTCAATGGATACCCCGTTCGTCTGGTCCTGGCTGGATGAAAACGATGAACTGCAGTCACTGATTACCTTTTCAAGCCCTATCACCTTTCGCGATGTCATTGCCGGCCACGCATTGATAACCCTTGACCGGGGCTTCCTCGACCGTCATCAGCAACAGGTGATCCGCAATATCGGCTATGCAACCTTAGGTCTGATACTGATTGCCGGCATCCTCTCCTACATGTTGAGCCGCCGCATGAGCCGTCCAATAACACTTCTGGCTCAAGCCGGCAAGGACTCTGAGCCGGGGAGTGTGATTACCAACAGAGACAGCCAGCGACGCGATGAGATTGGGCAGGTCTATGCACACTTCGACCGCATGTCCGCCGGCTTGCTTGAGAAAAGACAGGTTGAAGAGGCGCTCTCACGTTACGTCTCCCCCGGCGTCGCGGAAAAGATCCTTTCCAACCTCTCCCAGCCCAGACTGAATAACCAGGAACTGGATGGCAGCATACTCTTCTGTGATATCGTCGGATTCACTGAACTCTCAGAGGACCTCCCCCCCGATGAGGTAGCCTCACTGTTGAACATTTATTTGGGAGCCATCGCAGAGGCTGCTCACCGTTGCCGAGGCTCGGTGGATAAATTTATCGGAGACAGCGCAATGATCCTCTTCGGCGTTCCCGTGGAGGACCCCGAGCATGCGCAACAAGCCATCCGCTGCGCCTGGCTGATCCAGGCACTGGTGCGCCATATCAATCAACAGCGCAGGCAAAACGGTGATGAGCCCATAAAACTGCGCATAGCGATCAACAGTGGCCAGATGCTGGCCGGCAATATCGGCATACCTGATCGTCTGGAGTACACAGTGGTGGGAGATACCGTCAATCTTGCTTCCCGACTCTGCTGTCTGGCTCCCGCTGACGGCATCCTGTTGGGTGAATCCACCGCCGGCCTGGAGGGAATCAGCGAGATGGTTGAACTCTTTCATCAGCAACCCATCAAAATACGTGGCCGGAGAAACATGGTCACCCCATCGATCGCCGGAAACCCCTCCAGAGAGTTTGGCATGTGGCTGGTGGATTCCATGCGCCACATCCTGACTGGACCCGAAGGATGAAACGAAGAGCATTATCTGCACTGAGTGCCTGCCTACTGCTTCTCAGCGCCTGCTCACAGATCAAGGAAACCACAGCACCCCCAGAACCGTTATTGCCGGACAACCCGCTGCAGACTGCTGAAAAGCTGGCCGCGGATGGACGATTGGGGGAAGCGGTATCACTACTCGAACAAGCCATCGCCCAGGGTCGGGGAAACGAAGCATATATTGCTGCACTATCAGCAACAGCACGCCAACAGAAGACGCTCGAGGATCAACTACAGGCAAAACTATTGCTGGAAGAGACAAAGGCCCTGCAAAAGCAGCTGCCCATTCTTGACAAACTGGCTTATTCCAACCCCCGGAATCAGCATGTGGCAGAGAAACTCAAGACTGTCCGCAGGGGCTTGGAAACTAATAGAAATGATCTCTCAAAGTGTGGCTGGAAACAATCTGAGCATCACGGCAACCTCGCAAAACAGTGTCTTGAAGTAGCTCTGTCAATAGAAGCGAATGCAGAGGATCAACGCCTGCTTGATCAACTCACAACGAAGAAGGAGCAGACACGCGAAAAAGAAGTCAAGAAGCAGCGTGGAATCCGGGAAAAACAGTGGAAAAACCGTAACCAGGACCGACTACAACAAGCCAGGCAGCTCTTTCGGAACAGCCAGTATGCGGAATCACGGACCCAACTAATAATTCTGCTGCGTGAAGACCCCAGCAACGAAGCAGCAAAAAAGCTCCTTAACAAACTACAAACTGAATTGAAATCCTACCTGGACACGCTGTTGGCAGCGGGCGACCGGATGTACCGGGAGGGAGAGATCGAAGGTGCAAAAGCACTTTGGCAAGCAGCCCTTAAATTGGATCCCAACGATTCACGCGTCAAAGATAAGATAGAACGCGCTGATCGGGTGTTGAAAAATCTGGAGTCTTTACGCAAGACGAATTGATTGTCTACCTGGGAATTTTACCCGGGAAGGCGGCACCCGCTGGTCCTGCCTAACACCTCTCACTGAACCTCTGTCCAGTGCAATATTACTAAAATTAAGCTTTTTTCTGACTGGATAAGCTGTTTATCAATGCTCACAGGAGCCCATTTTCTTCGCTTCGCCAGGCAACAGTGAAATCACCACGGTGGAGAGCAACAAAACAGGGCTGATCAGTATGGAGAAAAAACCCAGGTAGGGAACAAATGCAGGAAGATATTGGCTGTCCGGCGGCAGAATATTCATGATCAGCTGCAAACTAATACCCAATGAAAACAGTATACCTGAGAGCAGGACCATGCGACGCATACCTTTGCAGCTGAGTAAGAACATCTTGACCACCTTGCTTCGACCGGAAGAAAAACGCCTGGCATGGACGGGAGCCATGACCGACCCATTGCCGATAATTTTCGGCTATTGAGGCAGTTTCTTAATCGAACAAGTGGGCTTGGAGAATACCGTTCCTTTCAAACGGTTCTGCTGTATTGACGGCTCTCAGTCCAGCAGCTCAGTTAACGGCTTGTAGATATCTCGCTCGCGGAACTCCTTCAGATCCTCACTGATTTGAGTATTAAATCGGCTGAAATCCTCTTTTGGCATGTAATGCGCCAATTCATGCATCGCGTTGCACGCCAGCCCAGCATGGAGTTTGGCATTCGTAGCATCACCCTGGCGGGCTTGTCTGAGCGATGTATTCAGATGCTGCCTGACACTCCTTTGCAGCTGATCGCTGAGATGAGGCTGAAAAACGACGCTGGAATTGCGCTTTTTAAACAGTTTGGATAGCCCATTCAGGCGTGCACGCAGCATCTGGGCCCTTGGTATCCTATGGGTTGGAGGCCGATCGCTTTTCCTCTCATCCTGTGGTTGGGTGCTGGCGCTGGTCTTTAACGAGGACTTGTTGTGGTCGTCGGTTGCTTTTCTCGCCAGCTCATCAATGCGCTCAGACAATGGCGCCGAAATATCCTCAACCAATTCGCCTCCACTCTGGCCCTGATAGGAATCGATCCGGGTCTTCAGGCCCAGGTGCGCCATTCGGTAAAATAAGCTCTGCAGTGAACTCAACAGTTGCGAGACATCCAGACTAGCCATTAACTATCCTCTAATAAACGGAACTTGGTGATACCATGACTATCGTTCTCCATAGTGAAAAACTTGAATCCTCACAAATTTATCTTCAATAGCCTTACTTTTTGCCAAGTTTTATCATCTTTCCTAGAAAAGTCTTGCCGGTCTTCTCTCCGGGCGTCTTCTTAACCGGTAAACCAGCCCGTTTCAATTCCTTCTCGCGAGCCCGTTTATCCGTTTCCAATCTGCGCCGTATCGACGCCTTAACCGATTCATCTATCTCAAGCTGATGAATATCCTGATGCCTGCGTAAAATATAGTTGCCCAGATTATCCAGCCAATGCTCGGTAATTCTCTCCGGTTGAATGACGCTCCTCTCCGCACCGAAGGTGGCAAAGTTACTGGTGGTCATCTTTATCGCACCCTGTGCCAAATCAGCCTGAAAAATAATATTGATGTTCACCTTGACTTGCAGTTGGAAATTTATTCCAACCATCTGTGCTGTGTTGTCCCGGATAGGCCACTCCGCGTAACGCATGTTTTGGGATTCCAGGAAGTCACGGGTCTCGTTGGCGGCAGACTTCGGTTTCACCGCATACTCTTTTTCAGAGTCAGCCAGACAATGAAAACGCAGACGGATCTGCCTTGTCTGCTCCGTGCTGTCAGCATTGACTACGTAGCCAGCTTGTCGCAACCCTTTAACATCACCGATTCCAGGTAGTCTGAAATCGTGACGCACATCAGGGTCGACCAGTTTGAGCTGCTCGGTCAACTCTCCCAGATAGCGGAAGATCGCATGCATTTTGGGTCTCAGTCTTTCTTCGTACAGCGCTTCCTGCAGCACCTCCCCAGAACTCGGACCATGGTTCTTTTGTAGCGCTTCCGCCTGCTGTTTCAAATCATCAAGGAGGGACATTCTCAACTCACTCATTTCCGTATCATTTTCCGTAACTATTTTGAACCTTCTGGCTAGGCAACAGACCTATCTAATCAGGCCCCATACATTACCGTTACCCGCCATTTTTTCTATTCAGCAGAATCTTTCATATTAGGAATAACGCAGGTAAAGTGTAACGTTTTTCCCAGGAGAGCCCCAACTAATGAGCAGAATTACACAGCAAATCGCCACCCAACTGAGCGCAAAGGAATCGCAGGTGGAGGCGGCTGTCAAACTGCTGGATGGAGGGGCCACAGTACCGTTCATTGCCCGCTACCGCAAGGAAGCGACTGACGGTCTTGATGATGCGCAGCTGCGGCTTCTTGAAGAGCGCCTGGGTTATCTTCGAGAATTGGAAGACCGCCGAGCCAGCATTATCAAGAGCATCGATGAACAGGGTAAACTGTCTCCAGAACTTGAACGAGATATCCAGGCTGCAGACACCAAGACCCGCTTGGAGGATCTCTACCTACCCTACAAGCCGAAGCGACGCACCAAGGCGCAGATCGCCCGGGAGGCTGGGCTTGAACCCCTGGCCCTGGCGCTGTTGGAGAATCCCGGCCTGGACCCCGAACAGTCAGCAAAGCAGTACCTGGATACTGACAAAGGCATCGCTGACGCAAAATCCGCCCTGGATGGCGCCCGCCAGATTCTCATGGAGCAATTCGCCGAGGATCCTGAGCTGATCGGCAGCTTGCGGGAATATGTTCGGGACAATGCCAAGCTCCATTCCAGCCTGGTTGCGGGCAAAGAACGTGAAGGGGCCAAATTCTCCGATTATTTTGACTACAGTGAAACCCTCAGCAAGATACCTTCCCATCGCGCCCTTGCCCTGTTCCGCGGGCGCAATGAGGGCGTGTTGAGTCTGACATTAAAGACTGCTGAGTTGCCCGATGGCAGTCATCCTTGTGAAGGCAGGATCGCCAAGGCGAAACAAATCAGCCAACAGGGGCGTGCGGCAGACAACTGGTTGCTGGAGACCGCCCGTTGGGCCTGGCGGGTAAAGATTTCCTTACATCTGGAGCTGGAACTGCTTTCATTACTGAGGGAGCGTGCCGAAGAGGAGGCAATCCGGGTCTTCGCCCTGAACCTGCATGACCTGCTACTCGCCGCACCAGCGGGTCAGCGCGTCACCATTGGTCTCGATCCAGGACTGCGCACTGGAGTCAAAGTTGCCGTTGTCGATGACACCGGTAAGGTGGTTGATACCGCTACCATCTATCCCCATGCGCCGAAAAACCAGTGGGATCAATCCATCAGCCAGCTGAGCGCACTGGCCAAAAAACATCGTGCCAGCCTGCTGGCAATCGGCAACGGCACCGCATCACGAGAGACCGATCGACTGGCGGCCGAACTCATCAAGCAACACCCCGAGCTTGGCATGCAAAAACTGGTGGTCAGCGAAGCGGGCGCTTCTGTCTACTCCGCCTCCGCACTGGCCACCAAGGAGCTTCCTCAGCTGGATGTTTCGCTGCGTGGCGCCGTCTCCATTGCGCGCCGCCTGCAGGATCCACTGGCGGAACTGGTGAAGATCGAACCCAAGGCAATCGGCGTCGGGCAGTACCAGCACGATGTCAATCAGAGTCGCCTGGCCCGTTCCCTGAATGCTGTGGTAGAGGACTGTGTAAACGCCGTGGGAGTGGACCTCAACATGGCTTCCTCCGCCCTGCTTACTCAGGTTTCAGGGCTCAGCCAGACCCTGGCGGACAATATCGTGGCATTCCGGGATGAACATGGCGCCTTCGACCGCCGGGAGACGCTCAAGAAAGTACCACGGCTAGGCCCGAAGACCTTCGAACAAGCCGCAGGTTTCCTGCGTGTGGTAAATGGCAGTAATCCCCTGGACCGGTCTTCCGTGCATCCGGAAGCCTATCCCGTAGTGCAGCGCATCATTGACCACTCCGGCTTGCAGATAGAATGCCTGCTGGGGAATCGAAGCGCCTTGAAAAAGCTGCAGCCTTCGCTGTTCATAGATAAGCGTTTTGGTCTTCCGACCGTCACGGATATTCTGCTGGAACTGGAAAAGCCAGGCCGCGATCCACGGCCCGAATTCAAGACCGCCAGTTTCAAAGAAGGCGTCGAGGCGATCAGCGATCTGAAACCGGAAATGATCCTTGAAGGAGTGATCACCAACGTCACCAACTTCGGCGCCTTCGTCGATATCGGGGTGCATCAGGATGGCCTGGTTCATATCTCCAATCTCGCCAATAAATTCGTCAAGAACCCCCATGATGTAGTCAAAGCGGGAGATCTGGTGAAGGTCAAGGTCCTGGAACTGGACATCGAGAGACGCCGGATCGCACTGACCCTCCGGCTGGATGATAAGCCTGGCGAGCAACTCAGACAAAAAAAGCAGAGCCACAAGCCAGTTAAACAGAAAACGCCGCCCAAACCGGCAGGCAATGCGCTGGCGGACGCCTTCGCCAAGGCCAGAAAAAGCTCCTAATTTGATATGGATATAATTAAGTTATATTAGTTTTTACTTATATTGTTGACCCAGGGCAATGCACCTCCCAAATAGTTACCTTAGAGTAGGCCTGTATACAAACTAAAGCGACATTGATGTCGCGGGAGGTTCATCATGAAACGCAGGCATACATTCATGACCGCAGTTGCCGCCGGTATCCTCCTTGCCCTGCCCATGTCATCGGCTGAGGCCTGGTGGGGCTGGGGACCAGGCAGTTGGTGGGACGGTGATGGTTGGGGAGGAATGGGTTTCTCATTTGGGTTCGGCTTCAGTGGATCAGGTTGGGGCCGCAATCGCTGGTATCGGCCATGGTATGGCTATCCCTACTATGGAGGTTATCCCTATTATGGTGGCTCTCCATACTACGGATACTATCCGACCCTGACTTATCCCGCTTACCAACCCGTGGCACCACAACCAGCCACCAGCGCTGAAAAGTAGTCCACTTGATATTCTTGTCATAGCGACCAGTAGCCCACAGCAATGGGCTACTGGCTAGGCTAAAAGCTCCAAATCAAGGGAGCCAGCACAACCGTTACCCCCCCTACCAACAGGGTCAGCGGCAGACCTATGCGAAAGAAATCTCCAAATCGGTAACCGCCGGCGTTGTAGACCATCAGATTGGTCTGATAACCGATAGGTGTAGCAAAGCTCGCGGACGCGGCCACCATGATCGTAATGGCAAAAGGCAGCAGGTTTACCTGCATATCTTCCGCTGCCGCCAAGGCAATGGGAAACATCAATACCGCCGCCACATTATTAGTCGCCATCGCGGTCAGAATTGCGGTGGAGAGAAAGATCAGCGCCAGACTCATCCAGGGTTCGCCCTGCGCCAGAGAGACCACCCCTTGAGCCACCAGTGCCGCTGCACCACTCTTCTGCAGTGCGGCGCCAATCCCAAATGAGGTGGCGATGACTACCAGAACCTGCAAGTCAGGTGCCCTGCGGGCAATATGGCCGGCGGTACAGCGAGTAATGATCATCAAACCGGCCGCCAACAGAGACGCCTGCAACATACTGAGCCAG
Source organism: uncultured Gammaproteobacteria bacterium (assembly GCA_963797085.1). Lineage (GTDB taxonomy): Bacteria > Pseudomonadota > Gammaproteobacteria > Chromatiales > Chromatiaceae > JASJBU01. The sequence goes on along the minus strand of CAWCOA010000024.1, from coordinate 170,765 downwards.
CCAAACGCCACACTGGCCACCATGGCGGTGACAATGGCTACCGCAACACCGGCGCCTTCATGATGCATGGGGTGTGAGTCGCCGATCTGACTGACCAGGAAATAGTCGCTGGAGTTTCGATGCTGCTCAAGAAAAGCGGGGTGTGTCTCTAGCAGCAGAGTATCGCCGGGGCGGAGTCTGATATCACCGATCTTACGTTTCAGCCGCACACCATTACGGGCCAGGGCAATGATCACCGCGTTGTAACGGGAGCGGAACTTCCCCTTTTTAACCGTTTTACCGATCAGCGGATGGGTGTTTGAGACCACTGCCTCTAGAAAACAGCGCTCCCGTCTGGCAGGATAGAGTTTGAAGACCTGATCGGTCGCGGGCACCAAACCGCGAATCTGCTGCAAGTCCACCACCGAGTCCCGCACACCGGCAAAGATCAAGCGGTCATTGGCCTGTAACCGCTCCTGGGATGAGACGGCAGGCAGCGTATGGCCGTCCCGGTCGATCTCCACCAGAAAGAGTCCTGGTAACTGGCGCAAACCCGCCTCCTCGATACCCTGCCCCACCAGTGGGCTGCCGGGCTCTACCAGCATCTCGACAGTAAATTCACGCACATTTTCCAGATCCTCCCGGACCGGGGCGCGGGAGGGCAGCAGCCATCTGCCAAAAATCAGGATGAAGAGAAAAACCGCCAGTGCAACCGGCAGGCCGATCCATGCCAGCTCAAACAGGGCGAAACCCTGACTACCGGTATCACTGACCAACATGCCGTTGACCACCAGATTGGTGCTGGTGCCGATCAAGGTACAGGTTCCACCCGCAATACTGGCATAACTGAGTGGAATCAGCAGATGGGAGAGTGACAGTTGATGGCGCCTCGCCCAATCCTGCACGGCAGGAATGAAGATCGCCACCACCGGCGTGTTGTTGAGAAATGCGCTCAGACCAGCCACCGGCAGCATCAATCGAAGCTGAGCATGCCAGAGGGTTCTGGGCCTGCCCAACAGATGATGGACGATCCAGCCGACCGCCCCGGTTTCGGTCAAACCGCTGACCACCACATAGAGCACCGCGACGGTGAGCATTCCCTCATTGGAGAACCCGGCCAGGGCCTCCTGCGGGGTGAGAATACCGGTAATCAGGATCAGACTGAGACCCGCCGTGGTGATGATATCCGGTGAAACCCGGGTAAAGGCCAGCATGCCGAAACAGAAGACCACGACACCCAGACTGAAAAGGATCTCCCACTCCATTTATCTTCACCTACCCGGTAATAAATCCGTACAACGCCTGGATTTCAGTCCCCCAGAGGGTATCGTCAATCGTTTCCAGCACCATGGGGATTCCATCAAACCGCTGATCCCGCATGATATAGCGAAACACAGTCCAGCCGAGCTTGCCTCGACCGAGGCTCTGGTGCCGGTCTACGCGGGCACCAAGATCCGGTTTGCTGTCGTTGAGATGCATGCCCCGCAAATATTCGAAGCCGACCACCCGATCAAATTCAGCAAAACTCGCTTCACAGGCCTCCTCAGTCCGTAAATCGTATCCTGCGACAAAGGTATGACAGGTATCGAGGCAAACGCCCACCCGACGCTTGTCCTCGACGGCCTCGATAATCTGTGCCAGATGTTCGAAGCGGTAACCCAGGGTGCTGCCCTGACCCGCAGTATTTTCGATCACTGCAGTCACTCCGCTGGTTTGCTGCAGCGCAATATTGATCGACTCCGCAACCCGCTTGAGACTCTCCTCCTCACTGATCTTGCGTAAGGTCGCGCCCGGATGAAAATTGAGCAGTTTTAAACCCAGCAGTTCACAGCGTTGCAGCTCCACCAAAAAGGCATTGCGGGATTTTTCCAAAGCCTCCGACTCCGGGTGTCCCAGATTAATCAGGTAGCTGTCATGGGGCAGAACATGTTCTGCTGCTATACCAACCTGCTGCAGGTTTTCCTTGAATCCACTGATGCTCTCATCACTGAGGGGCTTGGCATGCCACTGGCGCTGGTTTTTGGTAAACAGAGCAAAGGCCTTGGCACCGATCTTGGCTGCATTCAGTGGTGCATTCTGTACGCCTCCGGAGGCACTGACATGGGCACCGATATATTTCATAAAACTAGTTTATTACTGTTCTAACATGATGAGATTGAGCGCCAGCAGGATAAACAACCCCCCCGTCAATCGATTCAGCACCCTCTGCAGTCTATCCGAGCGTTCAATCCAATGGCCAATCTGACCCGCAATGATCGACACGCCCCCGAAGACCAGAAGCGTTGCAAGAATGAACAGTCCACCCAGGATTATCATCTGCAGGGTGAGATGACCGGACAATGGATTGGCGAACTGCGGCAGGAAGGCCAGAAAAAAGAGAGAAACCTTGGGATTGGTGACATTCATGATGATCCCGCGCCGGTAGAGCTTCCCAAACTCGGAATTAACTATACCCGCCTCACCAATCTTGCGATCCTGGCTGCGGAAGGCCATCCAGGCAAGATAGAGCATATAAGCGGCGCCGAGGACCTTCAACAAAGAAAACGCGGTCATCGAGGTCTGGAAGATCACTGCAACCCCCAGCGCTACCAGTGTGGTATGCAGGATCAGGCCGGTACAGAGCCCCAGGGTGACCACCAGCCCGGCGAGCCTGCCGTGCAACATGCCCTGAGTCAGCACGAAGATATTATCGGGGCCAGGGGCGAGCGCCAGCAGCAATGAAACTGAGAAAAAGGTACTGATTGTCTGAAACGTAAACACTTAAATCAGCCGCCGCTACTCTGAAACTTGACTGTCCATCCCATCATGATCTGACTCTGCTAAACTCACGCCTTTCCAATAAAGTCTGAATTCAATATGGCAAACAACCCCTTCTCCGGTGCGGCCTATCTGTTACAGGGCCTGAGCCTGATCAGCAAACCCGGCCTGCGCCCTTTTGTCATCATACCCCTGTTGATCAACATCCTGGTCTTCAGCCTGCTGATCTGGCTTGGCATCGATCAGTTCGAAGGATTGATGGACCGCTTTCTGCCCAATGAGGAGAGTTGGCTCGCCTGGCTGCGCTGGCTGCTCTGGCCACTCTTCGCGATTGCCCTGCTGCTGGTCATCTTCTACACCTTTACGGTTATCGCCAACCTCATCGCATCGCCCTTCAATGGGCTGTTGGCGGAAAAGGTGGAACTCTACCTGGGGGGAGAACTGCCCGAACAGACCGGAGGCGTCAAGCAGGTCATGCAAGACATACTCCCCTCCCTGTTGTCGGAGCTGCGCAAACTGCTCTACTTCTCGCTCAGGGCCGTTCCGCTGTTGATCCTGTTCCTGATCCCCGTGGTCAATATTGCCGCTCCCTTTCTCTGGCTTGCCTTCAGCGCCTGGTTCCTGGCCCTGGAGTATGCTGACTATCCCATGGCCAACCATGGGCTGAAGTTCAAAGAACAGCACCAGAGGCTTAAACAGGCACGCTACAGCGCCATGACCTTCGGCGGCGGCCTCACTCTGCTAATGATGGTGCCGATCGTGAATTTTGTCGCCATGCCCGCCGCCGTGGCGGGCGCTACAGTGTTCTGGAAAGAACGGCTGAAGAGCAGCCCGGCCCCTCATTCTGTTACCCGGTAAAGGGTGAACTCCGGCAAGCTACTGAATAAAGCGCCGAAGCCGGTCCACCCCCTCCTCCAGTTTAGAGAGATTGGTGGTATAGGCAAAACGCAGGTGAGTTTCGGGCTGGTGGAAACCAAAATCCCGCCCCGGTGTCACCGCGACCCCTGCCTCTTCCAGCAGGGTCTGGGCAAACTGGTAACTGTCATCGGTAACCCCCCGGCAGCCGGCATAGAGATAGAAGGCTCCTTGAGGCGTCACCGGAATATCAAAGCCCATCGATCGCAACTCGGGCAGCAGGAAATCCCGGCGCTGCTGGAATTCAACACGGCGGGTCTCCAGAATGTCCATCACTTGCGGAGAAAAGGCGCTCAGCGCCGCATGCTGGGAAAGCGTTGGCGCCGAAAGGAAAATATTCTGCGCCAGGCGGTCGATGGGATCGACAAAAGACTCCGGCGCCACCAGCCAGCCAAGCCGCCAGCCGGTCATGCCAAAGAACTTCGAGAAGCTGTTGATCACGAATATATCATCGGCAATCGCCAGGGCCGTGACGCCCGATGCATCATAGACCAGCCCCTGGTAGATCTCGTCGACGATCAGCACACCGCCGCGACGTCTGACCACTGCATGCAGCTCCCGCAGCTCATTGGGGGATAACAACGTGCCGGTAGGATTCGCCGGACTTGCCACGAGCACCGCCTTGCTACCCTCACGCCATGCCTCATCCACCCGTTCGGCCGTCAGCTGGTAGTCAGTCTCTGGCCCGACAGGCAGCAGTTGGGGCCTCCCCTCCACCAGTTCCACAAAGTGGCGGTTGCAAGGATAGCCCGGATCCGCCATCAATACTGAATCCCCGGGGTTGATGAGCACGCTCATTACCAATTGCAGGGCGCCGGAGGAGCCTGGTGTAACAATTACCCGGGAGGCGGCGATGTCGGCGCCATACATTGTCGAGTAGTGACCTGCAATCGCCTCCCGCAAGGCGGGTATCCCCTTAGCAGGGGTATAGTGAGTCCTGCCTGCTGCGAGCGCTGCCTGGCCGGCGGCGATGATCGGCTGTGGAGTATCGAAATCGGGCTCCCCGACCTCCATGTGGATAATGGAGCGTCCCGCTGCCTCGAGTTTGCGCGCCCTGGCGAGCAGATCCATGACAAAAAAGGGTTGGATGCGCGACATACGCTCGGCTACCGGGATCATCGCTCACTCCCCACCGTGGAGGCTCTCGATCAGTTGCATATCCACCAGGCTTTTCCCGCCTGTCGGTCCACTGATGACATGAAAAGGCTCCCCCTGTTCACCAAACTTATCAACGACCAGGCGTGCACCCTTGAAATCGTGACCTTCCGTATAGGCATTGGTAGTCACCAGTATGCTACGGATGCCCGCGTCATAGGCCGATTTGACACCATTCTCCGAGTCCTCGAATGCAACGCACTGCTGCGGCTCGAGCTGCATCTGCTGCATGGCCCAGATATAAATATCCGGTGCGGGTTTCTTTGCCGGAACAATATCCCCAGCGGCAATGACCTCAAACCAGCTTTCTGCATCGGCGGACAGGCTGTGTTGCAACAGTGCACTGACATTCGCCGGAGTGGTCGTAGTGGCAATCGCCAGGCGCAGCCCTGCTTCACGTGCTTCCTGCAGCAGTCTGCTGACCCCACTGCGCATGGGAATCGCGCCTTCCGCCAGCATTCGGGTATAGTGCGCGGTCTTTTGTCGATGCAGATCAGCAATAAATCCAGGTAGATCGGCTGGACGCTCGAATTTACGGTTGAATTTGTCCAAATAAAAACCAATACGTTCCTTGCCTCCGGTTACTGCAAGCAGTTCGCCATACAGATCAACCGACCACTCCCAGTCCAGCCCCGCATCTGCGAAGGCCTGATTGAAGGCAACCCGATGACCATCCTTCTCGGTATCTGCCAGGGTGCCATCCACATCAAAAATCAATGCTTGTAAATTCGTCATATTAACCACCATCTTAAAAAAATCAGCTAGCTTAACTAAAGCTGGGGGCTAGTCTACCCCACCATCCGCAGTGACAATCTAAAAAAGGCTCAAATCTTGATTGAGAACAATATGCAAAGTCTGTTGATGGAGGATAATTAACATTACCCAAAGGAGTGCCGCTATAATTGTCAGGTTTTATTGTCTCATCTATACCTTTCTGGTATAGATAGGCGCCTTCATCTGATGAGGTATTCAGGAGTGTTATTGAATGGCCCAAAAGAAAGCCAAACAACTGGAAGCAGGACCCTTCGGCTTCCAGCCTTACGAGCCCCAAAAGGGCGAAGAGTACATGAACGAGGAGCAGGAGGAGCATTTCCGCAATATCCTGCGATCCTGGAAGGCGGACCTGATGGAAGAGGTGGATCGTACCGTGCACCATATGCAGGATGAAGCCGCAAATTTCCCTGATCCAAATGACCGCGCCACCCAGGAATCCGAGTTTAGTCTGGAACTGCGAACCCGTGACCGGGAACGCAAGCTGATTAAAAAAATCGATGGCACGCTCAACATGATCGATAACCATGAGTATGGTTTCTGTGAGTCCTGCGGCGTAGAGATTGGTATCCGCCGCCTTGAGGCCCGCCCCACCGCCACGCAATGTATTGACTGCAAGACACTGGATGAGATTCGTGAAAAGCAGATGAGCTGAAAACCGTTAATCCCAGGGAAAAACCGGCGACCGCCGGTTTTTTCATTCCAGCATGACTCAGTTAGACCTGGAAACCCCCTCTCCCTACCGGGGCCGTTTTGCACCCTCCCCGACCGGCTCGCTACATTTCGGCTCCCTGGTATCGGCCCTTGGCAGTTATCTGGATGCCCGGAGTCATCAGGGAGAGTGGCTGGTGCGCGTGGAAGACCTGGATCAAACCCGGGAAATTCCCGGCGCCGCTGATGAGATACTGCGCACCCTCGATGCCTTCGGTTTCCAGTGGGATGGAGATGTGGTCTATCAGAGCCGGCGTACAGCCAGCTACGCGGATACATTGGAACGACTCTACAAGGATGACCTGGCCTACCCTTGCGGCTGTACCCGCAGGGAGATCAATGTCGCCGCCCGCGAGGGGATAGATGGCTCTGTCTATCCCGGCACTTGCAGCCGGGGTCTGAGAACCGGCCGGAGGGCACGTGCGATACGGCTGCGCACGTTCGACACCGAAGTGGAATTACAGGACCGCATCCAGGGCCAGTTGCGACAGAATCTAGCCCGGGATATTGGAGATTTTGTGATCCGCAGGGCTGACGGCTACCACGCCTACCAACTGGCGGTGGTAGTGGATGATGCCTGGCAGGGCATTACCCGAATTGTGCGCGGCGCAGACCTGCTGCAGTCCACACCACGCCAGATGCACCTGCAACGCCTGTTGGAACTGACCGAACCGAGCTACGCACACCTGCCTCTGGCGGTCGATGAAAGCAACCGAAAACTAAGCAAACAATCCCGTGACGCACCGGTTGAACGGCATCAGCCCATGCCGGCGCTGCTCCTGGCCCTAGCGCATCTTGCGCAACCCCTGCCGCCGGAGCGTCCTGCAAACCTGGATGAATTCTGGCACTGGGCAATCAGTCATTGGTCGTTGACCAAGGTGCCCAGCGAACTGACGCAGCGGCTGGGTAAACCGCTCAAATCCCGGCCACTTCACGGAGATATTTAAAAAGCTTTCGATAGGCGGCCGGCGGCTGTTGCTTCTCCCGCTCCCGTTGGGCTGTCTGAATCAGCTGCCGTAGATGCTGACGATCGGCGTCCGGAAACTCGTTGAGATAGGCCCCAAAATCCTCGCTGTCACCCTCGATCAACCGGTCTCTCCAGCGCTCCAGGTGATGAAACTTTGCCACACCTGCATTGTGCCTGTTATCGATCTCGTCAATGACCTGCTGAATTGCCTCAACCTCTTCATGGCGCATCAGCTTACCGAGACGACGATAGTGACGGCGCAGGGCATTATGGGATTTGATCCGCCTGGTCTCATCCAAAGCCGCGAGCATTTCGTCGCTGATTGGCATGCGGGCAATGACCTGGGGGCCTTCTTGGGTCAAGCGTTCTGCAAGCTTCTGTAAGGCCAGCATATCCCGCTTGAGCTGGCTTTTACTGGGGCCCTCGTCCTCTGCATCTGATGTATCATCTAGTTCGTCGATTGGATTGCCTCCACGATCAGTTGGGGTTGTATCAGGCCGCGAAATTCATTCACATCGAGCCGGTAAACAAGATGCACCCGTTCCGGCAATCTACCCTGATCGGCCTGGTTAAAAGCGATTGCGTCTATAAGGATATCATTATCATCTGCACTAAGCCGGAGCTTCAAATGCCGTTCAGCAACAATTTTTTGCTGCACAAGCCGGAACTCGCCATCGAACAGCGGCTCCGGAAAGCCCTGCCCCCAGGGCCCCGCAAAACGGATTAGTTGCGCCAGATCGAGACCGAGCTCCTCTGCGCTGAGGGATCCGTCGGAGTACAAGCGGCCCTGCATCGCATCCGGTGTGAGTTGGCAGAGGACCTGCTTTTCGAAAGCGCTTCGAAACAACGCATAATTTTCCTTACGCAGACTCAACCCAGCCGCCATGGCATGCCCACCGAAGCGATCGAGTAAACCACTGTGCTGCGCTGCTATCCGGTCCAGCAGATCGCGGATATGCAGTTCCGGAACCGAACGCGCCGAGCCCTTGAGCATGCCGTCACCACCCTCTGCAAAGGCAATCACCGGACGATGATACTGCTCACGAATCCTTGCGGCCAGGATACCTATCACCCCCTGATGCCACTCCTGACGGAAGAGGCACAGGCCGGCCGGCAACTCACCCGCCAACTCGAGATGCAGCTGCTGAACTAATTCTACTGCCTGCTCTTTCATCTCCAGCTCGATTTCACGCCGCGTTCGATTGAGCTGATCCAATTGCTGAGCCATATCACACGCAACCTGATGATCCTCTGTCAGCAGACACTCGATACCCAACCCCATGTCCTCCAAACGCCCGGCGGCATTCAGCCTGGGTCCCACTGCGAATCCCAGATCAGAGGCCACCACCCGTTGCAGACCGCGGCCAGCAAGTTCGAGCAGCGCTTGTATCCCCGGCCGGCAACGGCCAGCACGCATCCGGCGCAAACCTTGTTCCACCAGGATCCGGTTGTTAGAATCCAACGGCACCAGATCTGCAACGGTTCCCAATGCCACCAGATCGAGCCACTCAGCCAGATTGGGCGCCTCTGTCTCTTTCTTCTGAAACCAGCCATTGTCGCTTAGATGCCTGCGTAAGGCCGCCATGACATAGAAGATCACCCCAACACCGGCCAGATTCTTGCTGGGAAACCCATCATCCGGCTGATTGGGATTGACGATCACCGCGGCTGCTGGAAGCACCTCTCCCGGTAGATGGTGATCGGTGACCAGCACCGGAATCCCCATGGCGTTTGCATGTTCGACGCCGGCAATACTCGCGATGCCATTGTCCACCGTAATGATCAGATCCGGATTTCGTTGTACTGCCAGAGCAACGATTTCCGGAGTCAGACCATAACCGAACTCAAAGCGATTCGGCACCAGATAGGAGACATTGCAAGCCCCGAATGCACGTAACGCCAGGATTGCCAGGGCCGTACTGGTTGCTCCGTCACAATCATAATCCCCCACGATCAGGATATGCCCGTTCTGCTCGAGCGTCCTTTGCAGTAAACTGGCCGCCTCAGCAAGGCCCTGCAGCTTTACCGCTGGCAGCAGCCTGGCCAGGCTGGGATCCAGCTCTTTGGTTGAAACCACGCCTCTCGATCGATAGACCCGTTCCAACACGGGATGCAGGTCTTCTGAGAATTGAACAGCTTGAATGGGAAGTGAGCGTCGAATGATTTCCAAAAAATTATTTATCCGGGGAAGCCCATGAAAAACTGATTTATACTTTAAAAGGAGGAGCCAGACGAACATTATCGGTTCGCTGCGAACTCTACAAACGGGAATCTGTTAAACGCGCAATTTAACCAGGGATTCAACCTTGCGCTAAGCTGTCATGAAGCAAATACACCAAACCATTTATAGGATATTTTTCAGTGGGCTATTGATGATAACACTGCTGTGGGTACGTACCATGGTGGCTGAAGTCAACGTTAAACTATCTCACAGTACAACGAGTCTCGAGCAACCCGTCAGATTAAAACTGCAGATTGAGGGTGAGAACGATGCCTCCCCTGACCTATCGGTGCTAAAGCAGGATTTTGAGATCCTCGGCCGCTCCAGTTCGCAAAACATTTCCATCATCAACGGCAAGATGTCAAAAAACCAGGGGCTGACACTCACTCTGCTGCCGAAAAAGACCGGCAAGCTCACCATCCCGCCGATACCTGTGGGAGAAGAAAGTTCTACCCCGTTGACCCTGGATGTCGTCGAAATCATGCAAAACAGTGAGGCCGCTGATTCAACTAGCGCCTTCATTCTGCTTGAATTGAACAAATCCCAGGCCTACCTTCAAGAAGAGATTATTCTAACGGTTCGCGTCTATCAGGCCGAGGGTATCCGAGGAGAAGCGCTGACCGAACCCGTGACATCGCTGCCGGATACTGTGATGCGCCTGCTGCATGAAGAGCAGTATCAAGCGGAGCATGAAGGCCAATCGTATCAGGTGATAGAACGGCTCTATACCATTTATGCCTACCAGACAGGAAAACTTGAACTGGGAGAGGTTCGTTATCGCGGTCGCAGCGGTTCCAGGCCATCCATCTTCAATCTGATGCGCAACCCTTTCTCTGATCCGATCCAGGAAAGCAAGATCATCCACGCCACATCGGAACAGCTCACACTCGAGATCCTGCCCGCCCCCTCTGATTACACGGGTAAACGCTGGCTGCCAGCCCGTAATTTGCAGATCGTTGAACGGGATATCCACAGTAACGGCCCTATCCTGGCGGGTAATCCAGCCAGCCGTCAGATCATGGTCTTTGCCGATGGTCTCACCTCATCCCAGCTGCCGGTTATTGAAATGGCGCTCCCGCAGGGACTCAAGCATTATCCAGAGCGGCCGCAGGTCAGGGATAGTCTGTCAAGAGAGGGGGTCTCCGGCAGTCGCCAGACTGGTGTAACGCTGGTTGCAACCGAACCCGGTAGTTATATCCTGCCAGCCATAGAGATACCTTGGTGGAACACAGAAACCAACCAGCAGGAACTGGCCCGGCTGCCAGCCGTCAACCTCGAGATACTGCCGAATCTCGGCAGTATCTCCCAATCCACTCAAGCGCCTTACCCACAAGCAACTGAATATGAGACCATTCCAGAACCACAGTCTAAGGATAAGCCAGGGGCAGCACTGCAGGAGAACGAGGACAGCAGTTTTCCCACCTGGCTGGTATGGCTCTTGGGAGCTGGCTGGTTGGCTACCCTGTTGGGTTGGTGGATCAGTCATCGTCGAGAACAACCCAGCGAACCTATAGCGCCAACTGAAACCATCGCGCTAGAACCGCAGGATGAGCTACCGGAAATAGCCGATGCACTGGAGTCAGCCTACCAAATGGCAGACCAGGAAGCCGCGCGGGCGGCGTGGTTGCGCTGGGGCAAATACCACTGGCCAGGCAACCCACCCAGCAATCTCAACCGGCTTGCGAAGCGCTGCAGTCACAACACTGCTTTAGCGGTGACCAGTTTGGACCGTAGCATCTATAGCCCGGAAAATCCGAATGATTGGGATGTGTTCAATCCGCGTGAACTGCTCGAGACAAGCGTTGAACCGAGATCCGAACGAACACGCAGAGAGAGTTTGGTTCCACTAAACCCTTGAACGAGCCGAAGGGCGTCAGGGCCTTTGTCTGCAGGCCCTCAAGAAGGGGGGAAAGAGCGGTTATGCTTCCTCCCATCCAGCATAGTCGAAGGTGATCTCTTCCGCGGATTTGATCGCCCTCAATGCATAAAGATCAAAGCCATCAAACTCGGCATTGCCTTTATCCTGGTGGTTGAGATAGCGCAGTAAATTCCGGCCGCTCCGACCGACCGGCTCCAGTCCCTCTTCAAACACCCAGAGCACGTAAGTGCCATCGCGCTTAGCGGTAGGCCCTTCATAGGTTCCGATATATTGGCCCTTTTTGAGATCTACTTTAGCGAAAAGTCCAGTGCCATGAATAGATGACGGCGCCTTGTAGACAATATCGCCCAATCTTTTTTTCCTAGGTTCAGCCATCCGTCTTACAACTTATAATTGATCTTTCTCTCGGCTGGGCAGATGTCTCCATACACAGCCATGATCGATTGCAACTCTTGCAGTACCTTTTTTCGGCCTAGTTCATCAAAATCCTGGATCTCAGGCAAAATCACCCCTCTTTCCAGCAATCTGATATCCTCTCTGACCGATTGGCAGCCTTTCTCGCAAAGCTGCTCAATAGTTTGATCAATCTGCTGTTGGACCATATTCAGCCTACATTCATCTCAATGAGTCAGAATTATACCCAAACAGAATCGGCGGGCCGTTTCTGTGGAACAAGTATGGTATTTCTGCCTCTAACAAGGTTCAATATCATACTGCTTAAGATACATAATCATACAAAGGTGGAACAATGCCCTGGATCAAACGTCTGTTTTTCATTTCTTTCTTTCTGGTCCTGCAACCGGTCTTTGCAGAGTGGGGTGAAGGCTGGGACCCCATCGATCCTCCTGTCCCGACTTCAGTCTCGAATGGCAAAGTTGAGGTATTGGAGTTTTTCTGGTACGGATGCCCCCATTGCTACGATCTCGAACCTGAAATGGAGTCCTGGTTGAAAAATCAGAGCGACAAGATCGAATTCCGCCTGGTCCCTTCGCCACTCAATCCGAGTTGGGCAATACATGCACAGTTCTTCTATGCCGCCGAAGCACTCGGTGTACTCGACAAGCTGCATAAGCCCTTGTTTGATGCAATGCACAAAGAACGCCGCAAGCTATTTGACAAAGAGTCGCTGATCGATTTCGCCGTGGCTCAGGGTGTGGATCGAAAGGCCTTTACCGATGCCTGGAAGTCTTTCGGTGTGTTCGTCAAAGTACAGCAGGCGCGCAAACTCGGCAAACGCTTCCAACTCACAGGCGTACCGGCGGTTGGGATTAATGGGAAGTACAAGACCAGTGCAAGCCTCGCTGGCTCCCATGAGGCGATGTTCAAAATTATGAACGAACTGATTGAGAAGGAAGCTACCCCTGCCCCTTGATGCTCTGCATAAGCCAGGAGCCTTTCTGGGAAAAGAAATCGATATATTTCGTGTTGAAATCTGCGATCACAGAAGTGGCCACGGACGGCCGTTCCAAAAGTGACTTAGCCCAGGAAGACACGCTCTCCGGATTAGCGACTGATCGTTCAGGACTCAAACCCCCTAGAATCTCCATGCGCATAAATAGCGGCGCATAAGCTGCATCTACCAGGGAGAAGCCAACATTCCCGGCAAATAGTCCCAACTCAATGGGTGATGCAAGACGCGCCAGATTCTGTTGGAATTTTGCGGCTTTGTGCTGGTATTCAGCCTCATCCACAGCCATACAGACAGCATGCTGGTCCATCAGGAGGCCTGAGCCATACTCAATCCACGCTTTATGCTGTGCACGTTTCAGCGCATCCACTGGATGCAATCTGGGTTTAAATACCTCGTCCAGATAATCAAGAATCACTGCAGATTCAAAAATGACCCCGCCATCAACCTGCAGCAAGGGAACTTTGCCTAGCGGGGAAAGATTGCTGAACCATCCTGGAGGCGCTGAGAGGTCGACATACTCGAGGGTAAATTCTACCTGTTTCTCCTTGAGCGTAATCACCGCCCTTTGCACAAATGGACAGAGCACAAAACTTACTAACTTTATGGCCATCAAAACTCACCTCAAATAAAGGGAACAGGATGACTGGGATTTACGTCGATTAAAAGCCCATCCTCCGTTTACCAGTTCGGCAACCGCTGACAATAAATACTTATTATTATTTAAATACAGTATGTTGCAGATAATCACATGAATGATTAAGGGTTTAAAGTCACTAAGAGCTACATCGAATGCTGTATCAATTAAGATTGTTAGCACTTGCTTACAAACCCGCTTTTGATTAACAATTCAGGGCACGGATTACAATATTAAATAATAAGAATTGACTGTGGCGCATCAATGATGAACTTCGTCATGCCAACCCGGCTTGTATGTTGCAATAGACAATAATAATTTAAAGATAACAAAGCCTCGGCCGATCCAACCGGCATTAGGCATGTCATACACAGTGGCAGCAAATGGTACAAAAAAACCGTATAGGATTGAAAATCCCTGACCAATCCCCACCCAATGGGAAGGTTACCTATCTGACCGATAAAGAGGTCTCGGAATGGGTTAAAAGGCTGCCTCTTGCCAATATCGGCGAAACTTCACGTCAGTTATTTCAGGCTCTACGCGAGCACAACAAGACTATCATACCCTATAAAAAGCGCTTTCTTTGCACAGAGCACTTTCGCGAGCCAGTTAAATATGTCGGCTCGAATTTACAAAAGCATTTTGTAAATATCGGCTTCCCACTCAGTGAAAAATCCCACAAAATTGCCATACTTAACAGGGAGTTACACAATAGCTTAGCCACGGCATATAAGAGTGTGATTGTGGATATAGTACTCGCTAATACTGGTAAGAACGACCAAAAATTACTCACCAGCGCAATTCACAGAGCAGTGCACCATTTATCTAAGGTGATGCTACTCTCTGTTCTGGTCTACGATAACTATCCGAAGAGAATTTGGCAGGAGCTGCATGTTCTGCACCGACTTGCCTGTCGATACAATCTAGACTCAGAAACTGTACGGGATGAATTGGAAACAGTTCAAAAAGGTTCAAGCATAGACCTCGCCTATCGCAGAATGGCGATGTTTTGCCTGTCATCCCCTTATAAAATTCGTCAAAAAGAAATCATTCAGGTCTTTGATGCCTTGCTCGAATGGACGACCTATACAAGTTTCTACAACCTGGATGAGGCCCCCGCTGAGACCTCAATCATTCTGAAACAAGACTCAGACATGCCACCCTCACATGGATCTTTGAGCGCTGATGCGGACTCCAGGTATATCCTTAAACTGGACGCATCAAAATTAATCAATAAGCTGCGTCAGCACTTTGACGAAGACAGCCCTCAAGTATCACTCCAGGGAATTGCTTCCCTGGATAAAAGTCTGTTGAGACAGTTAATCCAGCTCTGGTCAAACGAACAAAAACGCACATTCGTCCGCACAAAACTCAACTTTGAGCTACGCATAGCAGTCGGTCTCGGCAAGATTTACAAACTTGTTATGCATGGAAATAAAAAACAAGCTGAGGAACCCCAGGAAAGTGCTGAATCAAATACCCAGTGGGTGGAAAAGAAATTTGCTGAAGGAAATCTATTCGATATGTCAGCAAGATTTAGCCTGGAGCCCATTGAGTCGTTCAACCGAACAGAATCCAGGAGAGGGGGCTTCGAGGAATTCGGACCAAATTCCAGTGACAGCGATTCACTGGAGTCTGTAACATCGATCTGGGACAAGCCTCAACAGCAGAGTCCAACTGACTGTACTTTTCTCTTCCACACGCTAAATGAAAGTGCTGGTGGTTACTGCCTTGATTGGAAAGGCAACCATACACCCAAGATTCTGGTAGGCGAACTCATCGGTGTCCAATCAGCGATGGCCAATAGTCAGTTTGGTGTTGGCTTGGTTCGCTGGATGAAAAGTAATCCCGATGAGGGCTTGCAGGTTGGGCTACAAATGATTGCACCCAATGCCATCGCCGTTACCGCGAAGCATGACGATCAACAGCAATCCAGTCCGCATGAATGTCTACTCCTGCCTGAAGTAGGAACATCAGGCCAGCCTACCAGTTTCATCTGTCCCTCTTTCCCATTCAATGTTGGGGATCTCCTGGCCATCGAAGATGATAAATCAACCCGTGAAATCAAGCTGACACGACTTCTTGAATCGAGTGGCGCGATCTCTCAATTCCAATTCATCTATCTGGACTATCAGAGTCTTCACCAGCATGAAGAAAATGACGATGACGAGATAACAGATGACTCGGATTTCGATAATCTCTGGTCGACACTGTAAAGATTTGATGAAAATAGCACGACGATTTCCGCCTCCACAAATAACTCATTCCGGTATTAAAATCCGGCTTTTTTATACCAGCGTTGCGCTTCATCCAAGTCCTTTTCAACCCCACGTCCTTCCTCGTAAAGCATAGCCAAGGTAGTTTGTGATCCAGCCAGCCCATGCTCAGCCGCTTTTTTGAACCAATCGACAGCCTTGGGAATATTCTGCTCAGCACACTCACCTTCCAGATACATGAATCCCAAACCATGTTGTGCCATAGGATTTCCAGATTCAGCTGCTGCTTTCATGTATTTGTAAGCCATCAACTCATTAACCACAATACCCAACCCCCCTTGCGCCATTATCGCCATGCGGTATTGAGCCCCAGGGTTTCCTTGATCCGCTAAAGGGGAAAGTAGTTCTGCGGCCTTGGCGAAGTTTTTTCCCTCGAAGGCTGCAATACCACTACTTAGCTCCATATCCATTTCTTCGTTTGATTCATTCATATTGAGTTACCGTCTAGTGTTTTTTTGAATACCTAATGCGCCGCGCCTATCTAATGTATGCCCCAGCGGGCGAATTGCCACCGTATTATTGACTTTTACAGAAAGCTCACCAGTGGCCAGATAGAATCCGTACTCAAAACAGGGCGTACTGCGGCCCTTCTCGGCCAAATCCAAACCAATCTGATGTTCGATAGCAGCATTAAAATCAAAAGTCAGTAAAAGATCCGCAGACCCTGGTTGTAAAAAATCAATCTGTAACTGGCGGGTCCAGACCGCATTGCCGGGAAACAGTCGATTGCAGGCTAACGCCGGTATGGGGTCAGCCAGACAAGCAATGGCGCCACCAAACATAGTTCCACCTGGATTGCGGTTCTGTCTATTCAGCGGCAACAGAATTCTAACCTGGCGCCAATCCGTACCAAGCTGGAGGACCCTGACCCGCAGATTGTGAAAGGGTGGAAACCACTCCAATTGACGCTTGGCGGACAAAAACCCTGATCTGCTAAGCAGATTTGCAAAAATCATCGGTTTTTTATACCACTGTCGCCTGTATTTGTATCCGCCTTATTCATGAGGAAATGGAGCATCTAAAAAGATCAGAAACAAGATAATATTCAATTGAATCAATTTCATCCAGCATCCACAGACTCATATAAACAGCTAAACCGTAGCAATCAAACTCTTTAGAAATAGCTAAAGTGGCTTACTCAGAGCGTTGATTGAATCGGGCTTGACTCTATAATTGACTAGAATAAGATTCATAATAGAAATAAATTCAACCCCATAGGCAACAGGACTATCGCCTTGAGACAATCTCAATTACTCTACTCACTGTCCATTATACTGCTATTTCTGGCCCTACCAGTCATTGCAAATACAGTTGAAGATGAAAATATCGACTCTGCCAGGATAGATTTTATTGCTGCAGAAAACGCGCTAAAAGTGGGAGATCTTAGAACGTATGGTTTTCTAAAACAAAAACTAGACGATTATCCCTTAATCCCTTATCTCGAATATCAAGAAATCAGACAGAATCTTGCTGCGGAAGAACCAGCAACGATTCGCGCCTTCCTTCTGGAACATAAGGACACACCACTCAGCAGGCAATTGCTGAATCATTGGCTCAATCTCCTGGCTGACGAGAAAAGATGGGAGGCCTATCTTGAATTCTCAACACCTGAGGGTAGCATTGGCCAAAGATGTCACCGGCTACAAGCGCTGCTTTCAACGGGACAACAGTCTCTAGCATTTCCGGAAGTTGAAACTATTTGGCTTAGTGGCCGCTCTCGTCCAAACTCCTGTGACCCCGTCTTCAAGGCCTGGATAGATGCGGGCCATTTGACTGCAAAATTAGTCTGGCAACGCATCGATCTTGCCATGCAAGCGAGACAAACCCGCCTGGCTCGCTACCTCAAACGTTTCCTGCCAATAGCAGACCAGGAATGGGTCGAACTCTGGATCTCGTTACACCGAAATCCTGAGAAAATAGAGCAACTGCTTCACAAGACCCACCCGATGCAAGATGAGATCGTAGTGCACGCAGTTCGTAGACTTGCCCCAAAAAATATAGTCCTGGCGTTTAAAACATGGCAGAAATTCCACTCACAACCGGTTTTCTCAGATCAGCAACATCTCAACGTAACCCGCACTTTGGCCGCTTATCTGGCCAGAGAACCCCAGAATCAGCTGATTAAGCAATTAAACCAGTTGGTGCCAGCCCATTTGCGCCTAGACTCAAAACTCTCTGATAAATGGTTTCAAGTTGCCCTTCAACAGAGTGACTGGAATCGCGTACTCATCACCATCAATAATTTATCGGATGAGGAAAAAAATAAAGAACGCTGGCGTTACTGGAAGGCCCGGGCGCTCATCCAACTGGGTAGAACAGATGATGGTGAAAAGCTACTTACATCACTGGCGAAGCAGCGTAGTTACTATGGTTTCATGGCTGCAGACCGTCTTGGAGATAGCCTCCATATTCAACACCAGCCATTGTCTATTGATGAGCGACATATAAGCAGGATCGCCACACTGCCAGGCCTGATTCGAGCAAGAGAACTGAAAGCCCTGGGAAGGGATCTTATGGCCCGCAGAGAGTGGAATCTGGCACTACAGAATCGCACTACCGAGGAACTCAAGGCAGCCGCCAAGTTAGCTACGGAATGGAATTGGCCATCACAAACAATTATTACTCTGGCCAGGATACGCCACTGGAACGATCTCGAACTACGATTCCCCCTCAATCATAGACAACAGGTCGACCTCCAAGCCAAAGATCACGGAATCGATAGCGCTTGGATCTACGCCATTCTACGACAGGAAAGTGCGTTTGCGGCTGATGCCCGCTCAAGTGCCGGTGCCTTAGGCCTGATGCAGCTAATGCCTAAGACTGCGCGACAGGTTGCATCGAAGGCGAAACGCGCTCCAATCACTTCCAAAGACCTGTTCCTTCCAAGGATCAATATAGAACTTGGCACCAGTTACCTGACTCAAGTCTACCGTCGACTGCAGGAAAATCCTGTTCTGGCTACTGCTGCGTATAACGCCGGACCCTATCGAGTATTGACATGGTTGCCCGAGGAGACACAACCTACAGATGTCTGGATTGAAACCGTCCCGTTCAATGAAACACGTGAATATTTAAAACGGGTACTTGCCTACACATTGATTTACACCCAACGCCTGGGGGGAAACCCAACCCGCCTTCCCGAACAGTGGATGAAGCCGATCCAGTCGACAAAGTATAACGAAACTGAGAACAGGCAAGCCTCGGACGCGTGAGCCACAATCCAGCATTATTCTTTAGACTTGCCTGCATTTCGACGTGAACGGAGCTTGGACTTGACTTGCCCTATGATGTTGGTATTTGTAATGACTTCGTAGAAGTACTCCACGTCTGCCTGTGGATTACCAATCACAGTGTCACCTTGCAGTGTTTGAATGGGCGCCTTTCTTACCACTAACCAGTGAGAGGTACCCAGGCGATCGATGAAGCGTCCTACATAATAATGGCTATATTCACCCTTTTGGTTTTTGAGCGGGACCTTGTGCATGGAAATCTCCGAGCTCAGTTTTTCGAATGCAGGCGGGTCCAAGTCAATACCATTCACATTGTAGCGGAGTAATTTCTGTTTGATATCCGACTTTTTTTTATCTGGATACATGACTTCTACAGCATGTTGTGTATTTCGCCTCCAACTGTTGTTTTTGCGCAATTCCGCAGCACATGAGGAGAGTCTGTCCGCCTTATTAATTGCCGGAGATATCATTATCTTGCGTCTATCATCATAAAGATAAGCTGGAGATTCTCCGCTAAATGAAATACCCAATCCAAGTTCAAGCTTTGGTAGGTCATGATTCCGATTTTGTAGATTCTGCGACTCCATTACCGAAATTATTTTGCATGCCAAGCCGCATGCATAGGCTACAGTCAATGGCTGATTACCGGCTATTCCTGCATACTCAAGCACGGTAAGTATCAGGGCATCGCCCTCTACAAATACCTTTTGAGTATTGAATCTCTCGAGCAATTTATTGATCGGGCCATAAAAATTGAGACTGAAGTGGGTAGCTGGATTGAGGCTTTTTTGCATCAACTGCTGGGTTATTTCAGTAGAGCCCCGGATATCTGCTTTCAAGACTACATGCGATCTGATTTTCTGATCGGAATCCTCTGATTCACTTCCGATGCGAAACTCATACAGCGTACCATTATCCCTCGAAAGGCTGATACTCTCGGTATCATCCAATAGGCGAATGTGGCTCATCTTCTGATAAGTTAAGTGTGCAAGCTTCAGATCCCTGCGATATGCCAAAAAATCTTTCAGATAACGTTTCGCATATTCTTCCTGCTTGCTTATCGGCATCCTTTTAATATACTGCGTGACAGTATCCAATGCGCGAAACACTTCATCCGCTGTATTCTGTGCATTGGAATTTAACCGCTTGGCCAGATCACGCCGTGTGACAGAACCGGATAGATATTGATAGATGTCACGTATCGGTACACGCTTGTTCAATTGATGGTAAAGGCGGGGAGTACGATATGAGGCTATCGCTCGCAGCAAGATGCCTGACTTCTGTAAGCCCTTAAACAAATCACTGATAATCTTCTTCTGAAACTTAGTCCAGTCAGGAATGTGATCAGGGCCAAGCTCAGGCTCACCTTGACTGCGAAATCTGTTGAACCACTGGCCGCCAGTCGGTTTTTGAAACAACAGGTCAATGTTGTTGGGTGTATCCAGCCATGAGAAACGAAGGTTTTTGAATTCCTCTTCCTGTAATGACTGCTCCAACAAGCGATGTCCATCCAGGAATTCTGAGAATCCACCGCGCCATTCACGATTACGGATCTGAAACCCCTCTAATCCGCTATTCTCTTTCGTAGAGGAAATATTAGCTTTTGCAGGCTGCGCCCAGTCAGGCAGATAATCACTGAAAATTTCGCAAAAAAGGCGATTAGTCGTTACAAAATATCTTTCCTTATCACTATCCATACAGACAATGGGATAGTGATTCATCAGATACTCATCGAAAGCAAGATTGGGTAGATGCAGTAACGGATTAAACAATAATTGCTTGGGAATGACCCAGGAATGCCCAATCACTGATTTACGGATTTTTCTTAGTTCTTTAGTCTCTAACTGTTGAACAGCTTTAAACAGCCTTCGTAAAGCTCGATAGCAAATACCGGGTTCGAATTTGGAAATGGAAACTAGCCTTTCATGCAATTCCAGCGAACGACCGGCGCCATCTCTGGCAGGGATATCGGCTTCCTTTTTCAGCTGACTTTTCAGCCCACTGATTACCACACCGGGTGATGCAAGCAACAATTTCAGCACGGTGAGTTGTAGCAGTGAAACTAATTCTGTAACCGGGGCAGTGCCTTTGTCGTGATTCAGTGTGCCCTTTAACAGTCCTCGATAACCATCACGAAAAGCATCAAGGTTCTCCTTAGTCAGGGGTTTTCCTGTTACCGAATAACCCTGTCTTGCCAGATCCTCCAGTACCATCTTATGTACCAAATCTGCCAGAATTGTTTGAAATTTCTTTTGTAGTAAAACATCAATATGCAGATTATCGATACCGACCTGATATCGTTGCATATCGATTTCTGGCGTCTTATAAACTCGCATTGACGCTAGAAATTCGTCAAGTTGAGGTTTATTGTGAAATAATTTCCTTACCCGTGAAACCATTGATATTCTGCCCGATCCTTATCTATCTCATAACAGGCTAAGTAGCACTAGCCGTTGTATAAGAACATGCGACAGGGATCGTCTATGAATTGAGAAATCTCCAACAATCAAGGAACCAATATCCTGATCCACTTTGACTCCATACCCAAACTACGCATTTACCACATAAGGCTTAAATATAGTATTGAACAGTCTCTACGTATCAACGTTGAATCTTGGTACAGAGTAGTTTTAGTTGACGGAAACGCGTAGCTGAGAAGAGAATACATTTCTCTCATGACAGGCTTTGTGATCGACATCGTTATTACCAGAAATCGTCAAAGCAGGCCATTTTCAAGTGTACTGAAAATAGTATCGAGTATTCCTGAGTGCCATATGTCATGCTAATCACCGACCCATGAACTGCCGAGTAGTAGCCGGCGAGCTGGCACAGCATCAGACAACAGCAATTACACCCAGCAGTCTCGTCGTCAATACTTCAAGTCACAACCTGTTTCACCCATAAAAAGTGCTCAATCCTCCTGACTTGAGAACTGTTCATTGAGATCACTATTCAATTGGAATTTGCCTTGAATTGCCTGTCAGTTGAGCATTGTTGCGATCAATCGGTCTTCCAGCTCGATACGACCCGCTAGCTCTTCTCCCAACTTGGAGAGGTCCTCAGCAAGATGATCGAACTCCAATGCATGATCGGAGAGATCATATTTATCATTGAATTTCACTGCGGCCTGGCTGGCTTCAACAAAATCGGGGTAGATCTCTTCGACGATCTTGAGAACACTGCTCCTGCGCTCTCTGCCATCGCTGATGTACCCAAAGACTTCAAAATGACCAAATGCAGTATAGTCAACAAGTATCTGACAGAAACTCTGCAACAATTCGTCCAGTGACTCCGTTCGTGTGTAGGGTTCAAGACCCGCAACTCGGCAGAACAAAACCAAGACTTCCTGCCGTTCCGCCAGCAGCTTACTGATCATTTCTTGAGTGCCTGTTCTGCGCTCTTGCTCTTGCTCTTGATCTCCTCTACTCATGGGACTCACTCCACTCCTATTCCACTATGACAGTTAGAGACTATTTTTAATCGACGTAAATTTTAAATGGCTGTATCAGCAATTCAATCTTATAGTTTAGTTATTTTACAAAAGCTGTAGGGTTAAAGATGACATCGGCTTACTGTTATCAGCTTCTTGTTGGCAAGCGAACCGTACAACCCCTATATTGTGTAAGCATATGAATCGCCAGTGAATGCAGTTCAACCTATATAACGATTGAGGTCAACATAGAATGCCAGACTCATGATGGCAAGCAGTAACAGCATTCCTACTTTCTGTCCTTGTTCTACAAACTTATCAGATAATGGGCTTCCCTTGATTGCCTCTATCAGGAAGAAAAATAGATGCCCCCCATCCAAAACAGGAATGGGCAACAAATTCAACACCCCCAAACTGATACTCACAACAGCCAGGAATTTTAGAAAATAGTTGAATCCATAGCTAGCTGATTTTCCTGCAGAATCTGCAATAGAAATAGGACCACTGAGATTTTTAACAGACACTTCACCGACCAGCATCTTTCCCATCATGCGCAACATCAGCAGGGATAGGTCCCAGGTCTTATACAGAGAATGGCCGACTGCCGTGATTGCATCGTATCGAATCTCCGTCTGATACTCATCCATCAGGTTTGGCGGCACATACACACTGGCGCCAATGCGACCAATTTTCTTGTCTTCGCTGATAACCAAGGCAGGGAGCAACTCCAACGAATGCACCTGGCCAGATCTTTCGATCTCAATCCTGATCAATTGCTCAGGCCTGTCCCTGATATAACTTACCCAGTCAGGCCAGTTATCGATCGGCACGCCATCCGCAGACAGTAGCAGATCACCTGACATCAAACCTGCAGCGGCTGCAGATTCTCCAGACAGCAACTCACCGATCACCGGTGGTAACACAGGGCGCTTCGGAGACAGGCCAAGATTCTGCAATAACTTTCCATCTTCAGCCATATCCTGTAACCCATCGGTATTCAGCAAATGGACCAATTCACTGCCGTCACTCGTTTTTACCTTAACCGGCAATGGAGACTGGGACATGGATTCGGATAGCAACGCATATATAGCGCCTTCCCAGGTAATAGTCTTCTGCTCCCCAACGAAGAGAATCTGATCACCAGGAAAAAAACCAGCTTGAGCAGCAACGGAATCCTCTTCAACCTCACCAACCAACGGCTTCAAACCGATATCACCGGTAACGAAAATTAGCCAGAAAGCAAATATTGCAAAGAGGAAATTGAATAGCGGTCCCGCCACGACAATGGCACTGCGGACTGCCAGGGATTGCCTGTTGAACGCCCGAGACTGCTCACCAGTATCAACCGGGGCCTCTCGTTCATCCAGCATCTTCACGTAGCCACCGAGAGGTATCGCAGCCACCACGTATTCTGTGTCATCGACACGTCCTGTGCGTTGCCACAAAGGCCGCCCGAAGCCAATGGAAAAGCGTAGTACTTTAACCCCCAGCCTGCGGGCCACCCAAAAATGACCATATTCATGAACAGAAATAAGAATACCCAAGGCCACCAGGAAGGAAGCGACAGTAAAGAGAATAGAGCTCATATTAATGAATATTTCTCAACGACTTAAGTTCTGACCTGATTGATCAGCACATGTTCCGCCGTTCTTCTGGCATGACGATCAACATCGAGTAACTGCTCGAGATTCTCAGCCGGTTCAACGGCCAGTTTTTGCAAAACAGTTTCCACAAGTTCGGCAATACCCAGGAAACCCAGGCGCCGATCCAGGAAGGCTGCAACAGCCACCTCATTCGCCGCATTCAACATAGTTGGTGCGGTGCCTCCTGCAGAAACCGCCTCAAAAGCCAGCCTCAAGCAGGGAAAACGATTCATGTCCGGCGCTTCAAAATCGAGATGGGCCACCTGGAAAAGATCCAGACTATCAACCCCTGACTCAATCCGTTCAGGCCAGGCGAGCGCATGCGCTATTGGTGTGCGCATATCGGGGTTGCCTAGTTGCGCCAACACAGAACCATCTGCATACTCGACCATAGAATGGATAACGCTCTGTGGATGCAAAACCACTTGAATGCTCTCGGGCGCTGCGTGAAACAACCAGTGTGCTTCAATCACTTCTAAGCCTTTATTCATCATAGTGGCGGAATCGACAGAAATCTTCCGCCCCATATCCCAATTAGGATGGTTGCATGCCTGCTCAGGCGTCACATCTGTGAGTTCATCCAGGCTTGTTGTGCGAAAAGGACCCCCTGAAGCGGTCAACAGTATCCGTTTTACGCCGCAGGACCCTAGGCCTTCCGTAAATTTCTCCGGCATGCATTGAAAGACAGCATTATGCTCGCTGTCAATAGGTAGAATTTCGGCCCTATGTTTTGTCGCTTCCTGCATGAATAGTCTGCCGGACACAACCAATGCCTCTTTGTTGGCAAGCAAGACTCGTTTACCTGCCCGAACCGCTGCCAGCGCGGGCAGCAGGCCTGCTGCACCAACAATGGCTGCCATCACATAATCGGCTTCGGGTATTGCGGCCGCCTCTTGCAAACCGACCAGCCCTGTCAGTACCTCAGTATGACTGCCTTGATCCCAAAGACGCCTAGCCAATTCGGTGGCTGATGACTCATCCGCCATCACAGCAATCTTTGGTTTGAATGCGATACATTGCGCAAACAACCCGTCA
Source organism: uncultured Gammaproteobacteria bacterium (assembly GCA_963797085.1). GTDB lineage: Bacteria > Pseudomonadota > Gammaproteobacteria > Chromatiales > Chromatiaceae > JASJBU01. The sequence goes on along the minus strand of CAWCOA010000024.1, from coordinate 145,751 downwards.
ACATCCAGGTTGGCGGTCAGTGCAATGATGCGGTATTTATCAGGATGACGGGCAACTACATCCAGGGTGCTCACACCGATGGAGCCTGTCGAGCCGAGCACAGTCAAACCTTTCACATTACCTGCTCCATCAGTATCAGACCCAATAGAAAGACCGGGGCTGCGGCTGTCAGACTATCGATTCTGTCAAGCATACCACCGTGTCCTGGCAACAGATACCCACTGTCCTTAACACCGCGTTGACGCTTAAGCATGCTCTCAAACAGATCACCCACCACGGAATATAGTGCAGTGACGACACACAAGATAACAGCAACAGGATACAGCTGCAGATCCAACCCCAGCCACCAAGCAAGGATCAGCCCCCACAACAGCGCACTGGCAATAGCTCCATAGAGGCCTTCTCGGGTTTTACCAGGACTGACCTGAGGCGCTAGCTTTACCCTTCCCCAGCGTCTGCCGGCGAAGTAGGCACCAATATCGGCGCTCCAAATCAACAGCAGAAGAAACACCAGCAACAGAGGGCCGTTCTCTGGCAGTCCGTGGATGAGCACTAAAGAAAGCCAAGCAGGCACCAGGACCAGGATGCCTTCGACTCCCTGTTGCAGGTAGAACCTCTTCAATTGTTCTCTGGCCTGATATCGGCTTAAGCGAATCAGCATCGCCGACCACCAAACCAAGCTTACACAGAGCAACCATGGCACCCATTCTGCGTGACCCAGATTTACATATGCGATCACCATGAACAGTGCGATGATCAGGAGATAAATGGATTGGCCTGTGATTTTTGACAGGCCTGACAGCTTAGCCCATTCACGTCCGCCCACTAGCAGTACACCTGCGAATATCAACGCCAGATAGCGGTTGGGCATCAGCAGAACGGCCCCTAAGACCAAGGGTGCGAGTGCCAGGGCAGTAAAGACTCGCTGCTTTAGCATCTGGTCCTCAAGATGCTTCGACCTTCTCGCCGACTATCTGCTCGCCGGTCTGGCCAAACCGGCGTTGTCGGCTGGCATAATCTGCAAAAGCCTGATCCAATGCAGCGCTATCGAAGTCGGGCCAGAGCAGATCGCTGAAGTAGAGTTCTGCATAGGCGGCTTGCCAAAGCAGGAAGTTACTCAGCCGACGCTCTCCACCCGTACGAATGAACAGATCCGGGTTGGGCAAATCAGGAAAGGAGAGTTTATGGGCAAAAGTATCTTCATCAATTTCATCCGCCCTCAACACCCCTTCTTCAACCTCTTTGGCGAGCGCTGCTGCCGCCTGAATAATATCCCAACGGCCTCCATAGTTGGCTGCCACCTGGAGAACCAAGGCGGTATTATTTGCAGTCAACTGCTCTACCTCATGAATTCTAAGTTGGAGTTTTTCAGAAAAGGCTGAGCGCCCGCCAATGACTTTTAAACGCACGCCGTTTTTATGCAGACGTTTCGCCTCTTTCCTGAGCGACCTAATGAAGAGGTCCATGATTAACCCAACCTCTTGTTTCGGTCGACGCCAGTTTTCACTACTGAATGCAAACAGGGTCAGAATTTCAATCTTGCGTGCCACGCAGTGCTCAATGACTTTGCGAACCGCATCAACACCGGCAGGATGACCTGCATGTCTGGGAAGGCCTCTTTTCTTTGCCCAACGACCGTTACCATCCATGATAATTGCCACATGCCTGGGCAGACCCTGGTTGATCAAGTCGCTGGATGCTTGATTACCCATCTTATCTATTCAGAGATCACCTGAAAGTTAGATTGCTGTTCCGAGTGAGACCTGATCAAATCTCCATCAGGTCCTTTTCTTTTTCCTCAAGGAGACCATCCACCAGTTTGGTATGCTGGTCGGTTAAATTCTGAACAATTTCATGGCCACGTCTTTCATCGTCTTCTGAAATCATCTTCTCTTTGACCAGATCCTTCAGATCATGATTCGCATCCCGCCGAATGTTGCGGATCGCCACCTTTGCACCTTCCGCTTCGTGGCGCACCACTTTTATCAGATCCTTCCGCCTCTCCTCAGTCAGAGGGGGCATGGGAACACGGATCACACTACCCGCACTCATCGGGTTCAATCCCAGATCGGAGGTTAAAATTGCTTTCTCGACGACTGCCACCATGGGTTTTTCCCAGGGTGTCACCGTCAAAGTACGCGCATCTTCCACATTGATATTGGCAACCTGGCTCAGAGGCGTCTCCGAACCGTAGTAGTCAACGCGGATATGGTCAAGCAGACTGGGATGAGCCCGTCCGGTCCTTACCTTGGCCAGTTCATGACCCAAGGCTTCAACACTCTTGGCCATGCGTGAAGTTGCATCACTTTTGATATCGTTAATCATCTGTTATTCGCCTTTCTCCACCAAGGAGCCAATGGCCTCTCCCTGTAGCAGCCGCATGAGAGCGCCCGATTCGTTGATATTCATGATTCGCAGCGGCATATCATTATCGCGACAAAGGACGATCGCCGTTGCATCCATTACCTGAAGGTTTTCCGTTAAAGCTCGATTGTAGGTCAGTTTAGGATAGAACTCAGCATCGGGTTCCAGCACAGGGTCGGCCGAATAAACACCATTGACCTTGGTGGCTTTGATTAACAGTTGAGCTTTGATTTCGATGGCGCGCAGACTGGCTGCCGAATCTGTCGTGAAATAAGGGTTTCCTGTGCCTGCAGCAAGAATCGTGACATAGCCCTCATCTAGATAGCGTCTGGCGCTACGTGCAGTAAACGCCTCACAGACATCCGGCATTGTTAACGCAGATAAGACCCGCGCATCAGTGCCGATACGGGTCAGTGCATCCTGCATGGCTAGCGAGTTCATCACTGTCGCCAGCATGCCCATATGGTCACCAGCTATCCGATCAAAGCCACCCCTGGCCAAACCGGCGCCACGAAAGATATTACCGCCACCGATCACTAAACCGACCTGGACACCCCGCTTGACGAGCTCCTTGATCTCTCCCGCCACACGACCGAGAACCTGAGGATCAATACCAAAGTCACCACTCCCCATCAGGGCTTCGCCACTTAATTTGAGCAGTATCCGCCGATATTTAACCTCTGTTGACATCGATTCCCAAACCTTGCGTAAAAGTTTCATGCGCCGGCAAATTCAGGCATGCATCGTAAGCCCAACCCGCTAAAAAATCCGGCTACTCAGGTTTTAGGGCCGTCCATAGCCCCATCAGCAACTACATTTTCGCCTGCGCCCTGACCTCTTCAGCGAAATTTTCCTTCTTCTTCTCGATACCCTCACCCACTTCAAATCGTTGAAATTGTATGACGTTTGCGTCCTTGCCCTGCAGCAGCTTCTCAATGGTGGTATCCGGGTCCTTGACAAAGGCCTGGCCCAATAAGGTGTTTTCCGCAAGGTACTTACGCATTCTTCCATCGACCATCTTCTCGATGATGTTGTCGGGCTTACCGCTCTCCCTGGCTTGCGCGGTAACGATTTCGCGTTCCTTACCCAACAAATCCTGTGGCATCTCTGCAGCAGAAAGACAGATCGGGTTAGTGGCCGCAATATGCATGGCGAGGTCTTTTCCCAACTCGTCATCGCCGCCCTCGACTTCCACCACGACACCGATTCGCACGCCGTGCCGATAACTGGTGAGCTTGCCTTTTGTCGCCTGAAAACGCACGAAACGACGCACATTCATATTTTCGCCAAGCTTTGTGATCAGTGCTTCGCGGGCTTGGTTGACAGTAGTATCTTCCCCTTCATGCAGCGCTTGCTCCATGAGTCCTTGCACATCCTCAGCCCCTCCATTCAGGACTTTCTCCGCCACAGCGCTGGCGAAGGAGGTAAAATTATCATCTTTTCCAACGAAGTCTGTTTCACAGTTGACCTCAACCATCGCTGCCTGTGAGTTGTCCTCGTTGAAGCTGAGAACGATCACCCCTTCCGCAGCCGTGCGGCCGGCCTTTTTTGCCGCCTTGGCCTGACCAGACTTACGCATCTGCTCGATGGCGGCTTCAATATCGCCATCAGTCTCAACCAGTGCTTTCTTGCACTCCATCATGCCTGCGCCTGTGCGTTCACGCAGCTCTTTAACCAGAGAGGCTGTAATCGCCATGAATTGCCTACCTTATGTTGCTGTTTCTTAAATAGAATTGAGGCCAGGGCAAATGTATACCATCCACCCCAGCCTGGCTGTGTTGCTGGATTGCCGATACCAGGTCAGGAATCGCCTTCGGAAACCTCGACGAATTCCCCATCCGTACCACTTGATGCAGCAACATGCGCCGCACTGGTCCTGCCCTCGAGAATAGCCGCAGATGCACCCTGAACATAGAGCTGGATAGCACGGATTGCATCGTCATTCCCAGGAATGACGTAGTCAATGTCATCAGGACTGTTGTTGGTGTCCACAACCCCGATCACAGGAATTCCCAGTTTACGGGCCTCCAACACAGCGATGTTTTCATGCCCGACATCGATGACAAACAGAGCATCCGGCAGGCCGGCCATATTTTTGATGCCGCCCAGGCTACGGTCCAGTTTCTCAAGTTCCCGTTTCAGTCCCAATGCCTCTTTTTTGTTGAAGCGATGCTCAACACTGCCGTCCTCGAACATCGATTCCAGATCTTTCAACCTTTTGATGGACTGTTTAATGGTCTTGAAATTGGTCAGCATACCCCCCAGCCAGCGATGGTTGACATAAGGCATGCCGCAGCGCTCCGCCTCTTCCTTGAGTGCTCCCTGAGCGGCACGTTTGGTACCGACAAAAAGGATCTTGCCGCCGTTCGCAGACAAAGAGCCGATAAAATTCATCGAATCATTGAAGAGCGGAAGGGTTTTTTCCAGATTTACAATATGAATCTTGTTGCGGTGGCCGAAAATGTATGAACCCATCTTGGGGTTCCAGTATCGGGTCTGATGCCCGAAATGCACACCAGCTTCTAACATCTGGCGCATGGATACAGCACTCATGAGTGACTCCTAAATTGTTGCGGGTTAAAACCTCCACATACCCCATTTGCCGACCTTTGCAGGCACCCCGGCCCATGTGACGGTATGTGTGTGTATTTAACCGATTCCCCCAAGGAGGAAGCGGTCATGGGATATTGCGAATCATTTGCGATTCAGCGCCGCGTTTTATAACATAAACGGTTTATTACGACAAATTCTATCTCTCTTCCTAACGGCTTTATTTTCCAGAATTTATTAGCAGCGACTGCAGATGAGTGTATCAATAAAAACTGCCCTTGAAATCGACAAGATGCGAATAGCAGGCAGACTTGCCGCCGAAGTCCTGGAAATGATCGAACCCCATGTAAAACCCGGGGTTACCACGGCCGACCTCGATCAAATCTGTCACGATTACATTGTCAACCAACAAGGTGCAATTCCTGCCCCCCTGAATTATCGCGGATTTCCCAAGTCCATCTGCAGCTCGGTCAACCAGGTCGTTTGCCACGGCATACCCGGGGAAAAACGACTCAAGAAGGGCGACATCATTAATCTGGACATCACGGTTATCAAAGATGGTTACCACGGTGATACCAGCAAGATGTTCAAGGTTGGAGAAACGTCCATCCTGGCCAATCGTCTGATAGATACCACCTACCAGGCCCTCTGGATCGGTATTAAGCAGGTCAAGCCCGGAGCGACCGTAGGCGACATCGGCCAAGCCATTCAGGAATATGTCGAAGCCCATCACTATTCGGTGGTGCGCGAATATTGCGGACATGGCATCGGCAAGGAATTCCATGAAGAACCACAGATTCTCCACTACGGCAGGGCCGGCGCCGGGCTGACCCTGGAACAGGGGATGTGCTTCACTATCGAACCGATGGTGAATGCAGGCAAACATCAGGTCAAGCTGCGACCGGACGGGTGGACAGTCATCACCAAGGATCGCAGCCTGTCGGCCCAGTATGAACACACACTCCTGGTTACCCAGGACGGCTACGAAGTCTTGACCCTGCGCCAGGATGAGGTCCTGCCTTAAGCGGCTCAATCTTATTTTTATCTGCGCCAGGCAGGTCAAAAACTCCAGGACTGACGCCAAACGATATTGATGGACGGCTCACTCCTCGTCATACATCTGCATTTATGAGAGGCATCGTTAGATGTTTGATTTTTCCGCTTTGGATCAAGCCCTCAAGGGCTCCACACTGCCCGTTTCCGCCTTCAAAGATATCATTGCTGAGGGCTCATCCCTGATTCTCGATCAATTTGACACTCTGCCCATCACTGAACTCATCAGCGCCAGGGCGCACTTGATCGATGAAATATTAAAGCGCACCTGGGGCGCTATCTTCACTGATGCGGATGATGCATCACTGGTTGCGGTTGGCGGCTATGGCCGCGGCGAACTCCACCCGGCCTCAGATATCGATTTGATGATACTGGTGGGGCATGAAGATCATTTCGCTGCCTACAAAGAACAATTGGAGCGCTTTCTTACCCTCTTGTGGGACATCGGTCTGGAGGTGGGACAGAGTGTCCGCACCATCGAAGATTGCATTCGAGAATCCGCGCAGGATATCAGTGTCATCACTAACCTGATTGAGTCCCGGCTGCTGGCCGGATCTGTAGCGCTTTTCACCAGCATGCAGGCAGCCACGGCACCGGAAAAGATGTGGAACAGCCACGACTTCTTCACAGCAAAATGGCAGGAGCAGCAGTCCCGTCATGCTAAATATGACAACAGCGTCAGCAATCTGGAGCCGAATATCAAGGAAAGCCCAGGAGGCTTACGCGACATACAGATGATCGGCTGGGTGGCAAAGCGCCACTTCTGCACACAGAACCTGCATGACCTGGTGATCCAGGATTTTCTGGATGAATCTGAGTATGAAGCGTTGATCAAGGGACAAAGCCATCTCTGGCGGGTGCGTTTCGCGCTACACAAGTTAACCGGCCGCCGTGATGACCGACTCCTGTTTGATCATCAACGCACCCTCGCCAGTCAGTTGGGCTATGATACGAATGAAGATTCAGCCAATCTGGCGGTGGAGTGTTTCATGCAGGACTACTACCGTACAGTTATGGAATTGAGCCGTCTCAATGAAATGCTTCTGCAGCATTTTCAGGAAGCCATCCTGCTGAATAATCAGCTTGGAAGCCCGATCTCGATCAACAAACGCTTCCAGAGCCGTAGCGGATTTCTCGAAGTTACGCATGACAAGGTATTTCAACATCGGCCGACTGCACTTCTGGAATTATTCCTTATCATGCAGGAAAACTCCGAGCTGAAAGGCGTAAGAGCCAGCACCATACGCCTGGTCAGGCACCATCGACACTTGATCAACCACGAATACCGCAATGATATTCGCGCCCAAAGCCTGTTCATGGAGATCCTTCGACAACCCAAGGGCATCACCCGTGAGCTGCGCCGGATGAACATCTACGGCATTCTTGCGGCATACATTCCGGCCTTTAAAGCGATTGTCGGCCGCATGCAATATGACCTCTTCCATGTCTACACCGTAGACGAACACACCTTGATGGTGTTGCGCAACCTGCGCCGCTTTACCGTTCCGAAATTCGTCGATGAACATCCATTCTGCAGCCAACTGATCCAGACCCTGCCCAAGAATGAATTGATCTACCTGGCGGCCCTGTTCCATGATATCGCCAAAGGACGCGGAGGTGACCATTCAATCCTTGGCGCGGTAGATGCCCTGGAATTCTGCAGACTCCATCACCTGAGTGAATACGACGGTCATCTGGTGAGTTGGCTGGTGCGAAACCACCTGCTGATGTCCATGACGGCGCAACGCAAGGATATAACCGATCCGGAGGTGGTACAGGAGTTCGCCGCCGTGGTGGGCGATTCCACCCACTTGACCTATCTCTATCTGTTGACGGTTGCCGATAGTCGCGCCACCAACCCAAAAAGCTGGAATTCATGGAAAGACTCCTTATTGCGTGATCTCTATGTAGCGACGCGGCGTGCTTTGTTGCGCGGGCTGGACAATCCTCTGGCTCAGGAAGATCTAGTGAATGCCAAACAAGCAGAGGCATTGGTGCAACTCAAAGAGATGTCGATCTCAATCGATGCTATACAGGGCCTGTGGAAAACACTTCCCAATGAGTATTTCCTCACGCACTCACCAAATGCCATTCAACGGCATACACACGCAATTCTCGCAACACCCAAGGATAAACTCCCGCTGATCGCCATGCGTCAGACAGCCAAGCGTGGGGGAACAGAGGTCCTCTACTACGGGCAAGACAGGGATAATCTTTTTGCAATGACCACGACCCTGCTGGATCAACTAGGGCTATCCATTCTCAATGCACGCATCATGGGCACGACAACAGGTCAATCATTGAACTCGTTCCTGATCCTGGAACAGGATGGCTCCCCAGTGAAGTCTGGCCATCGCAGCGAAGAAATCATGGCCACCCTGCATGAAGGACTCACTCAGGAGGGAGACAGTCCACTTAAGGTTTACCGCCGTATGCCACGCCAAAACAAATACTTTGATACACGCACTAGAATTTCTTTCTCCAAGGACCCAACCCATGAACGTACGGCTATGCGCTTGACCACCTTGGACAGACCGGGTCTGCTGTCCGAGATTGGTCAGGCATTCGCGGAGTGTGGGATTCGCCTGCAACATGCCAAGATCACCACTTTGGGAGCGGAAGTCGAAGACATCTTTTTTATCGCTGATCGGCAAAACCGCCCGCTGACGGATGGAGATCAGATCGAGTGCCTGAAACAAGCGGTGACTGATCGGCTCCCAACGGAAGCGAAGCCTTAGCCGCTCAAGGTCCGACAAACGATTGAACCTAGAAACCGCAATTGACCGCTCCATTCTGAAAGTAACAGGTTGATTGAATGTGTAATTACATTGATCATGTCTGAAGCCAGACAGCTCGGGTATAATCCGGTCAAAATACAAAGATAACAATTCTCAAGACATGAACTTCATTGAAACACGCGGCAATGATGGTACCCGGCCATCGGCAGTCGGCTTCTCCGCAGCGATTCTCAACCCCATGGCCTCGTATGGCGGGCTCTATCTACCGGAACAACTTCCGGATCTGGGTACTGCCTTTCTCGACAACCATTTGCAGGCGAATTATCAAGCCCTAGCGCGTGACATCTTGGCGGCGTTTGAATTGGATGTCGATCAGACAGTCATCGAAGAAGCCCTGCAACTCTACGATGCATTCGATGACCCCGATAATCCAGTGCCCGTGGTCCAGGTTCAAGACGATCTGTTCGTCAGTGAACTCTATCATGGGCCGACCCGGGCGTTTAAGGATATGGCCCTGCAGCCCTTCGGCATCTTGCTTTCCCGCTTGGCGCAGCAACGCGACGAACACTACCTGATACTAGCGGCGACCAGCGGGGATACCGGCCCTGCCGCATTGGAAACCTTCAAGAACCGCTCAAATGTACAGGTAGCCTGCCTCTACCCTGATGGCGGCACCTCCGACGTACAACGATTACAGATGGTGACAGAGGACGGCGAGAACCTGAAGGTGATCGGCATCCGTGGAGATTTTGACGATGCGCAAAACGCCCTAAAGCTGCTGCTCGGATCTGATGTCTTCAGGGCAAAGCTCAAAGAAAAGCATATCGACCTTTCGGCAGCCAACTCGGTCAACTTCGGTCGCATCATCTTTCAATTGATCTACCATATCCACAGCTACCTGGAACTGGCGAGACAAGGATTCATCGAACTGGGGGAGAAGGTCTACCTGGATGTGCCCAGCGGCAACTTCGGTAACGCATTGGGTGCTTACTACGCCATGAAGATGGGACTTCCGGTGGAGAAAATTCTGATTGCCTCCAACCGGAATAATGTGTTGACTGAGTTCATAAATCACGGACGTTATGACTTGCGGGACCGCGCTGTTATCGCCACCACTTCGCCTGCCATGGATATCCTCAAATCCTCCAATATCGAACGTATTCTGTTCGACTTGTTTGGCGCCGATCGCACCCGGGAGTTGATGTGGCAACTGGATCGTGAACAACACTATGCATTATCACCAGAGGAACTCACCGTGCTGCAAGAGTTTTTCAGCGCAGATTATTGCAGCGATGAGGATGGCAAAAAATATATCAAGGCCGCACTCGCCGATGGCTACCTGATGGATCCCCACACAGCTACCTGCTTCAAGGCATTTGAATCCTGCAGAGAGAAACCACTCAAGACCATTGTCTACTCCACCGCAGAATGGACCAAGTTCTCACCCACCATTGCTAATGCCCTGACCGGTGAGATAGATGCGCATGATATCGAGGCACTGAAATCCATTGCCCGGGTGGCGAACACCACAATCCCGGAACCTATCAATGCGCTCTTCGACAAACCTGTTTGCCAGGATACGGTGATCGACAAGCAGGATATCGAACAGGAAGTGCTGGCTTTCCTGTAAAGACACAAAGGCACCCACCCAGCCGACCTGGCCCAATGAAGATATGTGCCTTTGTTATGGATGGAGCTGCTTGTACATCACCAGGGCATCGACGTAGCCGAGTCGTGGATGCCGGAACGCCTGCGGCAAGGTGCCTATAACCTTAAATCCGTGTTTCTCCCAAAGCCGAATAGCTCCTGTATTTGTTGCAACGACCAAATTGTACTGCATCGCCCGAAATCCTCGATCCATGGCCTCCCGCTGGGAATGCCTGCACAGTTCGGACGCAACGCCTTTACCTCTAGCCTCTTCCGACACAATGTAGCCACAGTTACAGACATGTGATCCAAGGGCTGGCTGGTTTGGTTTGATATAATAAGTGCCAACAAGATCATTGTTTTCATCCACCGCAACAAAAGTTGCTAGAGGCGTCTCGACCCAGACATGGTATGCCTCCGCTTCGGTAATCTCCGGTGCGAATGCATAAGTCTCACCCGCCCTGAACACGGGCTCAAGAATCTGCCATATGGCCAACCACTCGCTCTCAACACTCGGACGTATGACGATCATGTATCACTGCCGGATAGATAAGAAACGAAGATATTTTCCCAATGAAGTTAGAAAACAGGTACTAGATGATAGCCTTGCGCCTGATAGCCAATCAAAGAGATAAACCCGTCACCTACCAGTTTCAAACCTGGAAATAGTGTACTGTTGTCGATTCCAAAGACCCGGGTTGCTACGGCGCAAATCTCTTGCCGAACACCGAGTGAAGCCAGTTTTGCGACGTTTGACTCTATTTCCAGTAACACACCGCCTACAGACGCATCGACCTCTTCCGAGGGTGCCGTGGTCAAATATTTAACGCTGGGCCCAATGTATACCAGAATAAAATCAGGCTCGACATCCTGGGATTTCATTCCTTGGTGTGTACCCTGAATGACCTCCAGGTAAAAATTCAATTTTTTAGCATCGCCTATGTCGATCAGGAAGACACCCTTTCCAACTTTCATGTCTGCCAGAGCTGCTTTGTCGTCTATTTGAGAGGTACCGGCAAGACTTAAGTGGCACATCAAGTAAAGCAAGATACCGGTCAGCAGGGCGGTTTTTTTCATACAATTCACTCCAGAGGGTCTAAGGATGAAGGTTTAGGGATGATTCAGATCGACCAATGTGCAACTGGTTTTACGCACCTGAACACAGTTCTCATCAGCTGGAAGATAATCAAAGGAACAGCTTTTTTCTTGCAGCATTTTATAGTCCTCCGCCGAATAAGCATTAAGAGGAAGATTCGGCGGGTAATAAACACAGCCAAGACAGTGATCACTGTCGTTTTGTTGTACTGAAATCATGGATTCACCTGACCGTCAATCAATTGCAATACCGACACCTGAACGAACGTTCGCACCAATTTGTAGATAAAAAAAAGTACCGCTAAGGAGCCGCGACCGCCCGCCAGGAGCAGGTCCAAACCTCATCGAAATAATCCTGCAAAGGCTTCTCAAGAATTCCATCCAGGGCTGAAGTAATCATGCGTATCGGCCCACCAAACAAACAGGAAGATGCAGCCAACACATCGCATTGCGCTATTTCGCCATGCTGGATGCCCTGCCGCACCATATCCCGCATCATTTCAAATGGCTCGGAAGAACACACCGGCCGCTCATTCGGTAAAAATTCTCGATGCTTGACGTAAAGCATAAACGTCATTACCTCTGGCTCGGTCTCAGTAATCCTGAATAAGAGTGACACCACTGCCCTACATTGATCATGTGCCGTTTCATGCTGCCGGGTAATTCGCTCGAGCTCTTCACGCATCCTTTCGATCAGCGCCTGGTAGATAGCTGCCGCTACGCCTTCCTTATCTTTAAAGTAGTGATAAATAGAGCCGGTGCTGACTTCAGATTCACGGGTGATATCCCGCATTGACGTATTGAAGTAACCCTTGCGGGTGAAGAGTTCCAGCGCCGTAACTATGACCTTATCGCGAGCATTTATAGTAGAACCTGGCTGCATTACTGACATGGCAGATAGATTAAAACGAACACTCGTTTTAGTCAATGCCCTTGCTCGAGAAAAACCCCATCATCCAATTAATAACATTGACTTAAAATCGATATACAGGCGATTGAGCTAAACCAATAGCGCATCCAAAAATAGATCGAGCAACATATCCCCGTCTCTCTTTAGATTTAATGTCCTCTGACCCGGTGATAAATAACTGTGGATGATGCCGTGGAGGTAACACATCAGGCTGTGTGCCAGTAACTCAGGAGACAGATCAATACGTGCAACCCGCTGTTTCTGCAACGCAACAAAGGCGCTCTCCAGTGTTTATAGATCACTTCGATCTGGCGAAGATACAACACGACCAGGCAAGAAAACTGCTGAAAAAGAAACTCTCCAGCCAGCTGCAATACGACCAGGCCGCGGCTGAACTGAAATCAGCGCGAGCAGCCCTTGATCATGCCCGTGACAACCTGCAGTACACCCGACTCGTTGCACCCTTTGACGGCATTGTGGCGCGGGTCGATGCAGAAAATTATCAGGCAATTCAAGCCAAGGTCCCGATTATCCAGTTGCAGGATGATGAACGGCTGGATATCCGCTTCAGCAACTGCCCTGCCTGGATAATATTTCCTCGACTTCCGGTAACGGTTTGTCGCAAATCATAGTCGAGATGAAAAGCATCTACCGCAATGATCATCTCGCACAGATCTGGGACGAAATGCGGCGCAAGATCAATGACATGCGTGGACAATTGCCGCCAGGTGTGGAAGAACCGTTGATTATCGATGAATTTGGCGACGTTTTTGGTATGTTCCTTGCCATCACCGGTGAGGGATACAGCTACGATGAACTTGCCGACTAAACTGACTATCTGAGACGCGAACTGGTGCTGGGGCCGGGTGTTGGCAAGGTCAATATTGGAGGTCGCCGAATCGAACAGATCTTCATTGAGGTGGATCGCGCAAAACTGTCGGCAACCGGCTATTCAATGAGCGACATCCAAAGCCTGCTGAGCATGCAGAACCTGGTCACTGATGCGGGCAATGTCCGTATCGGCAGTGAATACCTCCGGATCAGCACGAAGACCGAAGACACCCAGAGCCTTGCAAGCCTGGCCAACATGCTCATCGGTAATATTGATGGACAGCTTGTCTATCTGCAGGACGTGGCAACCATCAGTAAGGGGTATGCTGACCCGCCCCAGCATCTCTATCGATTCAATGGGCAAACCGCCCTGACACTCGGGATTTCGTTCTCCACGGGCATTAACGTCGTCGAAGTGGGCGAAGCGATTGAGTCCCGTCTCCTCGAACTGGAACGTCAACGACCCATCGGTATGGAGATCGGCGCCATTTACAACCAATCAGCCCAGATCGCCGCCTCCGTCGATGACTTTCTGATCAGTCTTGTCCAGGCCGTATTGATTGTGGTCGTTGTACTGCTTTTCACCATGGGCTTGCGCCCCGGTATCTTGATGAGTGGTGTGCTGTTGCTGGCCATTCTTGGCACCTTCATCCTGATGTCGATCTATGACCTTGTTCGACAAGGTGCAACCGACCATCGGTAGCATGAAGGCGCTGTTCCACAATGACTACCCACAGGCCTTCACCAAGCTCCAGCGCTTCGAGCTCGGCCCGGGTACCAAGGCGAAGATCGAGGCGCGCCTCATTGGTCCCGATCCGGATATCCTGAGAACCTATGGCGAACAGGTGATCGCGCTCTTTGAAGCAGAGACTGAGGCGATCAATATGCGCCAGGACTGGCGGGCACGCACCAAAGTACTGCGGCCTGTCTACAACGAGGCCGAAGGACGCCGCCTGGGCATCAGCAAGAGCGATCTCGATCATGCGCCGGCCTCCAATGTCAGCGGTCAGACCGTGGGGCTCTACCTTCAGGGCAGCAAGCAGTTGCCAATCCTGGTTCGCCCCCCAGAGATTGAACGAAACTCGATCACACAAGTTAGAGGACATTCTGGTTTACAGCCCGGCAAAACAGGCCTATGTCAATACTGGCCAGGTGATGAAAAGACTCGACCTGGAGTGGGAGGACCCGCTGATCAAACGCCGGGATCGCAAGCGTACCCTGTCGGTTCTGGCAGATCCTGTCGCAGGCGTCACCCCCGCCACGCTGCATAATAAGATTCGAGGGGCCGTCGAAGCGATTGAACTGCCGCCAGGTTATCTTCTGGAATGGGGCGGTGAATATGAAGCGCAACAGAAAGCCAATATAGCCGTCTTCGCCTTCGTACCGCTGGGCGTGCTGGTGATGGTTGTTCTTACTGTATTTCTCTTCGGTTCCGCCAAGCAAACTCTGGTAATATGGATCACCGTACCGCTTTCGATCATCGGCGTGACAATAGGTTTACTCAGTACGGATTAGCCATTCAGTTTCATGGCGCTGCTGGCCCTGCTTAGCCTGATCGGCATGCAGCTTAAAAACGGTATTGTGCTGGTCGAAGAAATCAAGCGCTTAAAAGAAGAACTTGATCAGGCGTGGCTGGATGCCATTACTAAGGCAGCGATCAGCCGCCTACGCCCAGTTTCGATGGCCGCAGTTACCACCATACTGGGAATGTTGCCTCTATTAACTGATGTGTTTTTCAGGCCAATGGCGGTAACCATCATGTTTGGCTTGGGGTTTGCCACCCTCCTGACACTTATCGTGGTACCAGTATTATTTGCCCTGTTATATCGTGTACGCGCTGTAGCTTTGTAAATGAAAGGCCGTTGTAGAGAGTACATCGTTTTGAGCAATGGACTGTTGGTACCGGTTACTTCGTGAATTAACACGTATTGATATTGAGTGAACTAAACCCTGTTTAGACATGACTGATTTTCGGATCATCAAAAGATACAACGCCTATTATCACGGCTGGTGCCTGGCATTTGGTGAGCATACGGCCAACTATGACGAACAAAGGAACATCAGCTGGTTGTTCGGTGAGCAAAGAATGGGCCTGATTCTCTCTTCTGTACTACGCAAACAGGCCAAGCGGGAACTGCTGGGACATGATGAGAAGTTACCTGAACTTGCCTTGTCTGATAATGCGTTGCGGATGAATAGCTATGACTATGAGCTTAAAGACGATACAGACAGGGAAAGTATTCAGAAATTAAAGGCATTCCTGCTTAGCAGTCATGATCTGCACATGTACCTGTGCAGTCATCTATTCTATCCATCCGGCACGCGAATCATCACTTTTGCGATAAAGAAACCCTTAGCGATCATGTATAAGGAAATGCAGCCACTGAAACTGAGGATAGATTAGACAGCCTGACTCGCCGCATTCCGCATAGCAGCGCGTGCATGTTACCGATATATCGTCGGATCAATGACACCTGCATCAGTAAAGCCCTTGGCCCGCAAGCGACAGGAGTCACAAACCCCACAGGCGCGGCCTTCTTGATCGGCCTGATAACAGGAAACGGTCAGCCTGTAATCAACCCCGAGTTTACGGCCCAGTTGGATGATCTCAGATTTTGTCAGGTCAATCAGCGGGGTATTGATGTTGAACCCCGGCCCTTCCACGCCCGCCTTGGTTGCCAGATTGGCAAGTCTCTCAAAGGCATGGATAAACTCTGGTCGACAGTCCGGGTAGCCGGAATAATCGACAGCATTGACCCCGATAAAGATATCCTGCGCCCCGACAACCTCAGCCCAGCCCAGTGCCAGGGACAGAAAGACCGTATTACGCGCCGGCACATAGGTTACGGGAATGCCCTCACCCGGTACCTCCGGCACCTGAATCGAGTTGTCAGTCAGAGCAGAACCACCTATCGACTCCAGGCCGATATGTATCACCTTGTGTTCTACCACACCCACAGCCTGCGCCACCCGCTGTGCTGCATGCAGTTCCGACTGATGCCTTTGCCCATACTCCATGCTCAGCGCATAACAGTCATACCCCTGCTTACGGGCACTGGCCAACACCGTAGCGGAATCTAACCCACCAGATAAAAGAACGACTGCTCTAGGCTGCATAAGGTCTATCTGCCTGGCTCATCGCCCCACAGCAGTTTGTGGAGCTGCAACTGGAAACGAACCGGCAGATTATCCCGCACGACCCAGTCGGCCAGTCGACTGGCATCCATTCCACCATGTACCGGAGAAAAGAGCACTTCGCATTTCGCTGCCAGATCCCGTTCAGCCAGCTGCCTGCAGCTCCAGGCATAATCCGCCTCATCACAGATGACAAATTTGAGTTGATCCTTGGCCGACAGGTAATCGATATTCTCCATCACATTGCGCTCAACTTCTCCAGACCCCGGTGTCTTCATATCCATGACGCGGGAGACACGCTGGTCCACATTGGAGATATCCAAGGTACCGCTGGTTTCCAGGGAAACCTGGTAACCCCTGTCACAGAGGGCAGTCAACAGTTCAAGGGAGGCTTTCTGTGCCAGCGGTTCGCCACCGGTGACACAGACATGGCGGGGTTGGTAGACGGCGACTTGCTGCAGAATCTCGGCCAACCCAAGCCACTGGCCACCGCTGAAGGCATACTCGGTGTCACAATATCCGCAGCGCAGCGGGCAGCCGGTGAGACGCACAAAAACCGTCGGCCAGCCAACACTCCTGCCCTCGCCCTGCAGTGAATAGAAGATCTCGGTGATACGCAGTCGGGTCATGCAGCCTTAGATCGATCAGCCAACCGCTAGCGCCCTTCTTTGTCCATCCGTTGCAGACGCTTTGTCGCCAGGCGCGCCTCGGTGCTCCCGGAAAACTCCTGAGTCAGACGATTGAACAACTCACGCGCCTTGCCCCAGGCTCCCTTCTCATAGTGGATATAGCCACTCTTCAACAAGGCACCGGGGACCTTCGGGCTGCTTGTATAATCTTCCAGCACTTTATTGAATTCCACCAAAGCCGTGTCGAAATCCCGGTCGACATAACTCGCCTCGCCCAACCAATACTGGGCATTGTCCTCATAAGTTGCCGCCCGGAAACTGATTGAGGAAATCCCGAAACGACTTAATAGATTCTTTATATCGCCCTTGTTTCAAGAGATTGAAGGCGAACTGATAAGCCTCTGCCTCCTGTTTTGGGTCGGGCGGTGTCACTGCTGTTTGGGTTTCACTCCCCGCCGGCACTGTGGTCTGCAGCGCTGGTTCTGCAGCAGTATTGACTGGTGCACCCGCAGATTCACCAGCAGAGGCAGCCGGCCCGCCCGGCCCAGCCTGGCCGGTGGGCAGCATGGGCCTGGGCTGTATACCGGACAGACGCTTATCGATGTCCAGATAGAGATCCCGTTGGCGTTTGTTGAGCGCATCCATGGTGTGGTTCTGTAGTTCCACCTCGCCACGCAGCTGTTGAACCTCCTGCTGAAGCTGCTGAAGTTGCAGTACGATATCCGTCAAGCTCTGGTTGCGCAGAATACGTTCCAGGCGTTCCAGGCGCTGCTCCGCGGTCATTCTGCCTGCATTGGACTTCTCCGCCGCTGACAGGGCGCCCGGAGCCAGCAGAAAAATCATCACCAGAATCAACAACCCTGCACGATAGAAAATCTTCATCACTTGATACTCAATCAGTAGACCAACTCAACACGACGATTCAGCGCCCAGGCCTCTTCGTTGTGCTCATAGGCGGCGGCGCGTTCTTCGCCGTAACTGACCACGACAATCTGATTGTCAGACACTCCCTCCGTCATCATGATATTACGTACAGCATTGGCGCGGGTCTCTCCCAGCCCCAGATTGTACTCGCGGGTGCCACGCTCATCCGCGTGACCCTCGAGCCGCACAGTCACCTGCGGATTGGTGGCGAGATACTCCGCATGCGCCCTGACGACATCACGATACTCCATGGCGATGGTGCTCTGATCGAAATCGAAATAGATCACCTTGGTAGCCAGCGGGCTATTGGGATCTTCCAGCGCATCGCCATACCAGTCGCCACCCTGGCTGGCGGCAGAGGTCATCGCGCCACTGCTATCCATGCCCTCCTCGTAGGCGCCGGTGGAACGCTCAGTGACTTCAGCTCCACCCTCCCGGTCTGGCGTCGAGCTACAACCGGCCAATATTGTCAAAGCAAGTGCGATAAGCACCCATTGCATAAAAATCTTGTACATCGAATTATCTCCTCGCAACCACAACGTGGTTATTTTTCAAAGGGGGACCAGATCGGCTCACGCACATCACCTTCCTGCAGGGCAAGCCGCTGCCTAACCCGGCCATCCACCGAGACTGCAGCCAGCACGCCCCGTTGTCCAGCCTTTGAGGCGTAAATTATCATGCTGCCATTCGGCGCGAAACTGGGGGATTCATCCAGATTGCCACTGCTCAACACCTGCATGATACCGGATTCGAGATCCTGCACGGCAATTCGGTAATTACCCTCTTCACGGGTCACCAGGGCCAGAGACTTGCCATCCGGGGAATAGGAAGCGCGCGCATTGTAGGCATTCTGAAAGGTCAGACGCTTGGCCTTACCCCCATAGGCTGGTGCCTGATAGATCTGGGGCTTGCCACCTCGATCTGAGGTAAAGGCGATAAAGCGGCCATCCGGCGACCAGGCAGGTTCAGTATCAATCGCATAGTGACGGGTGATCTGCTTCAGTTTGCGCGTCGCCAAATCGAATACATAGATATCCAGATTGCCGCCCTTAGAGAGCGCCATTGCCAGCTTCCTGCCATCCGGCGACCAGGCAGGCGCACCATTAATGCCTTTGTACGAGGTCACTTTCTGGCGCTGTCCAGTGAATACTTCCTGGACATAGATAGCGGACTGCCCCTCCTCAAAAGAGACATAGGCAATCTTGCGCCCATCCGGAGACCAGGAGGGTGACATCAACGGTTCTGTGGAACTGACGATAGTCTGCGGATTATGGCCATCCGCATCCGCGACGCGTAGATCAACCCGGATCTTCTTTTTTCCCGGCTCCCCCGCACCCCTGATCGAGGTAATATAGGCTACCCGAGTGGCAAAAGCGCCAGGCAAACCCATCAGCTTCTCGTAGACCAGGTCAGCGATACGATGTGCCGTGCTCCGAAGATTAACCTGCTTAGTGGGTATGCTGTAGCCGGTCAACTGCTCACCACGATAGACATCAAACATTTGGAAGCGAACCGTATAACTTTTTGCGGCGGTTTGCTGGACCTGACCCACCACCAGGTATTCAACCCCAAGAGTCCGCCAGTCTTTAAACATTACCTCTTCACCGCTGCTCGGCCGAGCCAGCATATCCACCTGGGGCAGGGTCTTGAAACGGCCACTGCGGTGCAGGTCGTCATTGATGATGGACGCCACATCCTCACTGGGCCTGTTTTTACCCCGCCAGCCGAAAGGCACCACGGCAATCGGCAATGCGCCTTCCACGCCTTCGGTGATTTCGATGGTGAGATCGGCCTGGGCTACCGGCTGCCAGGCCAGAAATACCAAGAAAACTAGAATCAAATGCTTCATCGATCTGCTACTTCCCACTAGGTTTGAAATTGAACGTCAACGTTCGGAATGACTCAAAAAGATTACCACTTGGCACCGGCAAAGGGGCGGCTTTGTATATTGCAGTCTCCACCGAGCGATCAAATGCTGCACTGCCGCTGCTCTGGATGATACTCACCCCGCCGGGCACCACATCACCGCCGGGAATGAGCCGCACTCGCACCACACAGGATAGCCCCTGCCCTGTATTCGGCGGCCTCCGCCAGCTACGATTCACCTGTTGCCTTAACACCACTATATATCGGTCGATTTCCCGGGCATTCTGCTCTGCCGCCATCTGGTCCTGCAGGGCCTTTTCCCGGGCTGCCTGAGCAGCTGCTTCCGCCTTGCGCTTGGCTTCTTCCGCTTCCGCCTGCTTTTTGGCTTCAGCCTGCTTCTTAGCTTCTGCCTTGCGCTTCGCCTCCGCTGCCGCCTTCTTTTTCGCTTCAGCCTTGCGTTTGTCCTCCGCTGCCTTCTTTTTCGCTTCGGCCTTGCGCTTGGCCTCTGCGTCCGCCTGCTTTTTCACTTCGGCCTTGCGCTTTGCCTCTGCATCTGCCTGCTTTTTCGCATCGGCCTTGCGTTTAGCTTCTGCCTGACGTTTCTGCTCTACTAGCTCGCTGGCTTTACGCTGCTTTTCCAACTCCATCAGGCGATTTTTCTCATCCGCCTGTTTGCGTTTCAACTCTGCAAGCCGCTGCTCCTCTTTACGCAGTGCAGCCGCCTTGGCCTCCTTCTCCTTTGTTTCCGACTGTTTGAGTTTGTTCAGTTCGGCCTCAAGCTTGGAGGCGTCCACTGTATGCGCCTGCACAACAGCCACTTTGGGTTTTACCTGCTTTGGCTTGTCTATCCAACCCACCCCATACAACAGGAAAACCACGATTAGGATATGCAGGATCACTGCCATCATCACCGCAACCGGACTACGTTTGAAGAGTGCAAACACGCTTACTGCTCCGGTGGTTCCGTGATCAGCCCTACGCTGGGTGCTCCACCCGCCTGCACCAACACCATTGCCTCCACTACCCGGCCATATTCCACGCCGGCATCACCGCGTACCAGAATCGGCGTTTTCGGTTTGTGCTTGAGGACTGCTTGAATACGCGTCACCAAGGTCTCGGCATCCACCGGCCTGTCCCTGTCTTCTCCAATGTCGATAAAGATGTCACCCGCTCGATTGACCGACACTACCACCGGTTCGTCCGCCTCTGAGGGGAGAGGCTCGGCGTCTGCCTGGGGCAAATCCACATTCACTCCCTGGGTCAGCAAGGGAGCGGTTATCATAAAGATCACCAACAGCACCAGCATCACGTCGATGTAGGGCACTACATTGATCTCTGACATGGGACGACGTTTTTTACGTTCATGCGCCATGATCAGCCGTGGGCCTGCCGCTGCAGAATAGTGGCGAACTCCTCAAGGAAATCGTCATAGCGATTATTCAGACGTTCCACATCGTTGGAGTACCGATTGTAGGCCACTACCGCTGGTATTGCGGCAAACAGCCCGATCGCGGTGGCAATCAGCGCCTCGGCGATACCAGGCGCCACCAGGGCAATAGTCGCCTGTTTGACATTTCCTAACGCAGTGAAGGAGTTCATGATGCCCCAGACCGTTCCGAATAGTCCCACATAGGGGCTGGTCGAGCCGACCGTCGCCAGGGTGGAGAGATGATGTTCCAGTTGATCCAACTCCCGGCTCAAGGCGACGCGCATAGAGCGCTGCGCCCCGTGCACCACCGCCATGGGTTCGATTTGACCCTTGCCCCGCAAGCGGGCGAACTCACGAAATCCAGCGCGGAAGATGGCGCCCATGCCGGACTCGTCATCTCCATCCCGCTCGATCTGCCGATAGAGCTCCGCCAGATCTCCACCTGACCAGAAGCGGCTTTCGAATTCATCAGCGTCACGTTTGGCGCGTCGGATGACCCGCATGCGATCGAAGATCATGGTCCAGGAACTGACCGATGCAAATACCAGCAGGGCGATCACGAGCTGCACCACCGGGCTGGCGTTCAGGATCAGATGAGCGATAGAGAGCTCATTCGACATCCGGTATCTCCTTTAATAATGATGAGGGTATCGGGGTCGGACGCATGCTTTCCACGTCCAGGCAGGCTATCTTGATCTGGCCACTGCAGAGCAGGGTCTGGTCAGTGGCTCTGATGACCTCTTGATAAAATGTCAGGCTGGCCCTGCCCTTTGATGCCACTTCCGCCTTGACCTCCAGTGCCTCGTTGAAAAGCGCGGGACGATGATAACCTACCTCTACCTTGCGAACTGCGAAGATCATCCCGAAGTTCCGGCGCAGTTCGTCCTGCTCATAGCCCAAGCTGCGCAGCCACTCAGTGCGCGCCCGCTCCATGAATTTCAGATAGTTGGCATAGTAGACTACCCCACCGGCATCCGTATCCTCGTAGTAAACCCTGACAGGCCAGATAAATTTATTCACTTGTGTATCAGGGCTCTCCCTGTCCTGCTGAGCATTTTCCGGAATAAGAGTGTAAATTAACCATTCAGTTCCCTGTATTATCGAACAAATCATCCACGCTCGGGACATGCTCCCCTTGCTTGGGTGACAGACCGAAATGCAGGTAGGCCGCCTGGGTCGCCACCCGGCCTCGGGGGGTGCGCATCATGAATCCCTGCTGGATCAGATAGGGCTCCAGGACATCCTCGATGGTGCCCCGCTCCTCGCCGATCGCAGCAGCCAGATTGTCCACCCCCACCGGCCCGCCATCGAATTTTTCGATCACCGCCTGCAGCAGGCGCCGGTCCATGGAATCAAAGCCATTCACATCCACCTTGAGCATCTTTAAGGCAAGATCCGCCAGATCGGCGGAGACATGGCCGTCGCCCTTCACCTGGGCATAGTCACGCACCCGCCGCAACAAACGGTTGGCAATACGCGGCGTACCCCGGGAGCGGCGCGCGATCTCCATCGCGCCAGCTCCATCGATGCCGATATTCAGTATGCCTGCCGAACGCCCGACGATATGCGCCAGATCTTTGGCTGAATAGAATTCCAACCGCTGGACGATGCCGAAGCGATCCCGCAGCGGCGAGGTCAGCAGCCCCGCCCTGGTGGTGGCGCCGACCAGGGTAAAGGGCGGCAGATCCAGCTTGATGGAGCGCGCCGCCGGGCCTTCGCCGATCATGATATCGAGTTGGAAATCCTCCAGCGCCGGATAGAGCACCTCTTCGACCACCGGACTGAGACGATGTATCTCATCAACAAAGAGCACGTCATGGGGCTCCAGGTTGGTCAGCAATGCCGCCAGATCTCCCGGTCGTTCCAGGACCGGACCGGAGGTCTGGCGCATGCTGACACCCATCTCGTTGGCGATGATATGCGCCAGGGTGGTCTTGCCCAGACCGGGCGGCCCGAAGATCAATACATGGTCAAGCGCTTCCCCCCTGCCACGGGCAGCGGGGATGAAGATCTCCATCTGCTCGCAAACTGCAGGCTGCCCCACATAATCCGCCAGTAGCTTGGGACGAATGGCGCGGTCGAATGCCTCGTCCTCGCCGCTTGCCTGCCCTTCGATGATTCTAGGTTCCTGATCCAAGCCTTATGCCTTTTTTGCCGCTGCCTTGAGGGCTGCGCGAATCAGCTCTTCACTGCTCTGCCCCTCTGATTCCACCGCCTTTACCATCTGGCTGGCATCCTGGGGCCTGTAGCCCAGTGCTGTCAATGCAGAAACCGCATCCGAGACGGGTGTTACGGGACGACCCGGGGCTGAAATACCGGGAGAGATGAATCCACTGCTTGGCGCTATATCCAGTTTCGCCAGGCGATCGCGCATCTCCACAATCAGACGTTCTGCAGTCTTTTTACCAATTCCCGGCAGCCGCACCAGGGACGCCACATCCTGGTTCTGCACACATTGAGAGAAATCCTCCGCGCTCATCCCAGACAGTATTCCCAGGGCCATCTTGGCGCCAACGCCGTTGACCTTGAGCAAACTGCGAAACAGCGCACGCTCCGCTTCAGTGCCGAAGGCATACAGTACATGGGCATCATCCCGGATCGCCAGATGGGTATACAAGGTGGTCTGCGCACCGGTATCGGGTAGGTTGAAGAAGGTGGACATGGGCGCTTCGAGCTCATAACCGACTCCATTCACATCCAGCAGCAGGTGGGGCGCCTGTTTATCGGCAATTTCACCGCGCAATCGTCCTATCATATTCGGCGGCCTCTGCCTTTTACTGGGGTGAAGTGACTCATTGTCGAATCGGTATGGGCATGACTCAGGGCCACCGCCAGGGCATCCGCCGCATCGGCTACCGGTCTCTCGGCCAGTGTCAGGATCAGTTTCACCATATGCTGGACTTGATCTTTCTCCGCCCGGCCATTGCCGACCACTGACTGTTTAATCCGTGTCGGGGTATATTCAAACACCTCAAGCTGACGACTTACTGCGGCACAGATTGCTGCTCCGCGGGCCTGTCCCAGTTTCAATGCAGAGGCAGGATTCTTGGCCACGAAGACCTGCTCGATCGCCATCACCTCGGGCCTGTATTCATCAATAACCTGGCAGATGCCGTCGAATATCTGCCCCAGACGCGGGGGTAGTTCATCCCCTTGCAGCCGTAAGACGCCATGATGCAGATGAATGGATTTGACCCCATTGCTGTCAATCACCCCGTAGCCTGTCACCCGGGAACCGGGATCTATGCCGAGAATGCGTTGCATTCAGCCGATGGACTCCAGGATCTCGTCGGAGATTTCGGCGTTGGTATAGACATTCTGCACATCATCCAGGTCCTCCAGCATATCCACCATGCGCAACAGCTTATCCGCATCTTTCTCATCGAGTTCTGCATTGGTGGAGGCACTGAAAGTGATCTCTGCATTGTCCGGATCATGACCCGAGGCAATCATGGAATCTTTGACATCCGCGAAATCATCCGGTGATGCCATGACATCGATGGAGCCATCATCATTGGTGATGACATCCTCAGCGCCCGCCTCCAGAGCAGCCTCCATCACCGCATCTTCGTCTACCCCTCCGGCAAAGCTGATCACGCCCTGCTTGCTGAACATGTAGGCCACAGAACCATCAGTGCCCAGATTGCCGCCCAGCTTGGTAAAGGCGTGGCGCACCTCGGATGCGGTACGGTTACGATTATCGGTCATGCAATCGACGATTACCGCAGTGCCGCCCGGACCATAGCCTTCATAACGCAGCTCTTCATAGTTCTCACCCTCTACACCACCCGCTCCGCGTTTGATGGCGCGCTCGATGGTATCTTTCGGCATATTCGCGGACAGCCCCTTGTCCACCGCCAGTCGTAATCGGGGATTGGCATCGATCTCACCCCCGCCCATGCGGGCGGCCACGGTGATTTCACGAATCAGCTTAGTCCAGATCTTGCCGCGTTTTTTGTCATTGGCGGCCTTTTTATGCTTTATATTGGCCCATTTACTGTGTCCAGCCATGGCAACCCCTCGAATAGAAATCAAAAATATGTAATCTTATCACCCCAACAGCCTGTCAGGTACCATTTAGCCAATCGAAGTTTCTACACGAGAGTGCATTGTGCGACGGGGAGAGAAATCAATGGGCTGAAAGTCGGGTTGAGTCTAACATTCGCTACACAGCTGTCCCCTTAATAGTCTGTTTTCTAGAGCTATGTTTTCTTCTGATCACTCGTCGTAAAACACTACTCGCAAGCCCCCAAGATCACTCGAGATTGTGTACCTGACAGGAGGATAGTCTGGATTGAAGCTGCACTGAGAAAATACTTCCAATCAAGCACATATCCTGATCCAGGACCCTAAAGATACCTTAACCAGAGCCGCTCTATTCTTTTAGCCAATCAGGAATATAAGTTATCAGGATCTCATGCAAATATGACCGAATCCATCAGCACCTGGGTCGCTCGCCTTGCCAACGAACCCCTGCCAGTCATGCGCCGCACCCTGACCCGGACAAGAGACCTGTTAAACAAAACCAGCGCCAGTCATAACTCCCTGAAGGAAGTCATTGAGTGTGACCCTGGCTTTTCATTGCATGTCTTCCGCCTGATCAATAATCTGCCCAAGCGGCCGAAAGAGCCTGTCAGCAAGCTTGGCAATGCCATCTCCCTGCTCGGTATGGATAAGATCGAGCAAGCCCTGCAAGAATCTACCGGCACTGGAGAACCGACTGCAAGGACCACCCAGGCGAGCCTGCTGGACTGTTACAGCCGGGCGGCCCATGCATCGATCTATGCAAGCGAGTTGGCCCTGCGTTTGAAATTTCGTGAAGCTGAAGTACTGGCGAGTGCCGCACTGTTGCATGACATTGGTGAAATGGCGTTATGGAACGCCGCACCTGATCTGATGCAACAGATCCAGCAACTGATGAAACAAGGTGAAAGCCGGGAAAATGCCGCACTGCAGGTGCTGGGATTTACCTTGGAAGATATGAACCAGGAACTCGGCAGCCGCTGGCAACTGCCAAAACTGGTGCAGGATTCACAAGGGCTTTTTAACAGTTTTCAAGCACAACCACTGACAGTGATGCTCGCATGCGCAGTAGCCCGGGACAGCGCTCAAAGTTGGACCAGCCAGGAATGCCTAGATCACCTGGAACTGTTAGCTGAATTCCTGGAGATCAGTCAGGAGCAGGCCCAGGCCCAGCTTCATCAGACCGCAGCGCTGGCTGCTCGGAAACTGCATGGGTTGTCGCTGCCTTTGCCGGCCTTTCGTCTGGCGCATGCTGCAGGAATCCTGACCAGTCAGCTAACCAAGCCGACTGAAGCGAAACCTGAACCAACACTTAAAGCGAAATCTGAAGCTAAACCTAAAGGCAAACCTGAAGTTAAACCTGCGCCAGCTAGAATTCAGCCATCAGCAAAGGAAAAGATCGAAAAAACTGCGCCTCCAATACCCGAGAAAAAGACGCAAGCAGAGAGTAGACCCGCGCCCTCACGCAATCCACTGCACGAGAGCCTGATGCGTACAATCGAGGAAATGAAGGATACCCATGGCCTGGATAACGTTATGTTCGCCATGCTCTCTTCCAATCGACAAGACCTTATCTCACGCTTTGTCGTCGCCAATGAAGAAAACAGCCCACTCAAAGGCTTCCAGGTCAACCTACAGCAACCGAGTCTCTTTTCAGCATTGATAAAAAAACCCCAGGCGCTTTGGCTGAACCCTGGAAACCTGGAAAAATATACGCCGATGATCCCTCAGGCATTTCTGCAAATACTCTGCAGAAAAGGCTTTCTGATCATGTCGGTTTTTATCAAAAACAAGCCTGTCGGACTTTTCTATGCGGATAATGGATGTGGCAATACAGTGCTGACTGCGAATCAATACAACAATTTCAAGGTACTCTGCCAGCGATTCATGCAGGAATTGAGTTAGTCCCCGTTGAGCAAACCTACTCCTCAGGTGATACCTTGCACCCGGTACCAACGGGCTATTTTATCCACCGCAATGACGTAGGCTGCGGTGCGCATGTCAGGAATCTCATCACTCTCTGCCATCACTTCGCGGATCTGTCGATAGGCCTCCCGCATGGCGTCATCCAGCCCGGATCGCACCAGATCCAGTTCGCTGGCGCCCTGCACAATCTCTTCACGCATCCATTCGGGCACCTGCTGTCCGGTGAGTGATTCCAGAGCAGTCAATTGATGCATCGCCCGAGTCTCTTCATAGCGTCTCTGCAGACGACCAAAGCGCATGTGCGAGAGATTCTTTGTCCATTCAAAGTAAGAGACCACGACCCCGCCCGAGTTGACGAAGATATCCGGCAGCACCACCGCACCTCTACGGGTCAGAATCTTCTCACCCTCATAGGTGACCGGGCCATTCGCACCCTCAACAATCAATTTGGCATGAATACGATCCGCATTGCCCCCGTGGATCTGTGCCTCGAGAGCGGCCAAGATCAGGATATCGCACTCCATCTCCAGCACCTGGCTGCTATCCTCGATGAAGGTCCCGCCAGGAAACCCCTGGAAACCATGGTGCTTCCGGTGATACTGATGCAGCTCCTCGATATTCAGTCCGTTCGGATTGATCACCGCGCCGTTGGATACGATGACTCCGATAATCGTCGCCCGGTCGATCTCACTGAGAAACTTGGCGGCATGGTAGCCCACGTTACCCAGGCCCTGGATGACAATCCGCTGATCATGCAGGCTGTCTGCAAGCTCCGCCGCCTTGACATCGTCAGGATGACGAAAAAACTCCTGCAGGGCGTATTGAATGCCCCGGCCTGTCGCCTCGGTACGCCCGGCGATTCCACCATGGTCGATCGGTTTGCCCGTTACACAGGCATTACTGTTGATATCCTGCGGGTAGAGCTGGCGATAGGTTTCGGCAATCCAGGCCATCTCCCTCTCACCTGTACCCATATCGGGCGCAGGTACACTGGTGGCGGGATCAAGGAACCCCTTCTTCGCCAGATTGATCGTAAAACGACTGACGATAGTACGGATCTCCTCTTCGTCATACTCCCTGGGATCGATCAGCAATCCCCCCTTCGAACCACCGAAGGGCACATCAACCAGTGCGCACTTGTAGGTCATCAGGGCCGCCAGCGCCTCAACCTCGTCCTGACTGACGATGGGCGCGAAGCGAATCCCACCCTTGGTCGGCAGTAAATGTTCACTATGAATCGCCCGCCAACCCGTAAAGACCTTTACCTGCCCCTTGATCTTGACCGGAAACTTCACCTGCAACACTGACCGGCAAGCCTTGATCGCCTCTCCCAGGGTATCTGATACGCCCAGGATGTGCATTGCGCTCGCCACCATGTGGTCGACATTCTCACGGAAAGACAGGCCGTTGACTGAGCTGGGACTCATGATATGACTCGTTTTACTAGACTGATGGAACCATTCGACCACTTATCAGCATGTCAGTAAAGTCAGGTGTTTGCAGATGGTGTGGATTTGTAATTCTTAAACGAGCTTACCAGTTCCTATGATTGAGGTTGATAGGCTGGATAGCGCTGGACTCACCGGTTAAGTAGATGTGGAAGCGTCCAACTTATCACTGCCAGCGCTCAAGCCAATTTTTAGTCTGATGATGTGGAACGCCTATCACCATTGCCCTGTAATGAGCGCTCGTGACTCTTTGCTGTCAATCGCCGATTCAGGACAGCAGGCAACCTGCAGTTAGGAGCAGAAATTCTCCTATTCCACTTGCTAAAACAAATCATGAGGTGTTTAGGAGCAGGTATCGCCTACGAGTGGACGGCCAACCCAATCGCTCTGAAGAAATAAGGCGCCGCGTTCTCGATATCTCGCTTTTGCTATGGAGAGCTATCTCTGAAATGGAATCAGTTTGATTTGTTTGTATCGATAGGTCTAATCTTACTATAATAAAGAAAGATTCAAACTGCCGAGGATGGAACCATGCCCTGGGAAAAATCATTCGACGAAGACGACGCAATCGCCAAAGCAATGAAGGTGTTTTGGAAGAAAGGCTATGAGCCCGCCTCCATTGCTGACCTCATCGCCGAGACAGGGATAACCCGGGGCAGTCTCTACAACGCCTTTGGCGGCAAAGAGCAACTATTCGTCAAGGCGTTGCTTAAATACGACCGGGAGAATCGCCGGGCGATGCTGGCAGAGCTGGAAGCGATGGACGATCCGAAGCGGGCCATTGCTACGCTTTTAGACGGCATTGTTGCCGAAACCCTCGCCGATACGGAGAAAAAAGGCTGTTTTATTGTCAATACGGCCTCCGAGCTCGCGACACACGGCGAGGAAGTGAATCGAATCGTTCACAACGGGATACGCGAATTCGAGGCATTCTTCCGACGCAGTATCGAGGTCGCACAGGCCCGCAAGGACATTCCCGAGAGCCTCGATGCAGCGGCGACCGCTAAAGCGCTGCTGGCGATGGTGGTTGCTATCCGTGTACTCGGCCGTGGCGTTTTTGACGAATCTGCACTCAATATGATCGCCGACCAGGCCCTGCGCTTACTCGACTAAACCCCTCTCCTTTCAGACGTTTTAAGTAAATTGAAATTTATTATTGACCGATTGGTTTAAACTATCTATATTTATACCGACTGGTTTAAATAATCTTCATTTCAACCCTCTCAATAGAGAAACCTGATGACTGAATTTACCTCGCACACCGAAGACAGCGCACCTGAAGCGAGCAAAGCATTACTCGCTGACTTAAGAAAAGCCTACAGAATGATGCCGGGTCTGCACGCGGTCATGGCAGAAGCGCCGGGGCTTCTGGAAGCCTACAAGACGGTCCACGAGCTTTTTGTAAACTCCAGCTTCGACGCCGATGAGTTCACCGTGGTATGGCAAACAGTCAACGTGGAGCATGCCTGCTATTACTGCGTTCCAGCCCACACCTGGATTTCCAAGGATATGGGTGTCAGCGACGAGATCTCGGATGCGCTGCGTAATGAAACGCCGTTGCCCAATGCCCGGTTGGAAGCTTTGCGCGCATTTACCCTCAGTGTAGTGCGAGATCACGGCAACGTGGATGACAGCGCGGTGCAGGCATTTCTGGATGCGATTTTCACCAAGCGTCAGATTTTGGAGGTCATCCTCGGCGTCTCTCAGAAGGTGATGTCGAACTACACTAACCATCTTGCCAACACACCGGTGGATGCGCCGTTCAGGAATTTAGAGTGGCAAAAGGCGGCTTGATTCGGTTAACCCACGCGGTAACCAATAGCGGCTGCCGCATCAACACCTAATAAGGAGATATCCAATGTATTCAGTGAAAGATCGTGTTGTCCTGGTCACTGGTGCTAACCGTGGTATCGGCAAGAGCATCGTAAAAGAGTTTCTACGCGCCGGTGCGCGCAAGGTCTACGCAGCCGCCCGCAACCTGGAGTCACTTAATGCACTGACCGCCAACCAGGGTGACCGCATTGTTCCGTTACATATCGACCTGAAAGACCCGGACAGCATCACCAGCGCCGCTCAACAGGCCAGTGACGTTGAGATTGTGATCAACAACGCAGGCATACTGAATGTTGCAAATACGTTAGCAAGCAATGCCGTGGCTGCGTTGCAAGACGAAATGGAGGTCAACGTCTATGGCTTGATGCGTATGGCCCAGGCCTTTGCGCCGGTTCTGAAGGCGAACGGCGGTGGAGCATTGGTGCAGCTCAACTCGGTCGCATCAATAAAAAACTTCGCGGACTTCGCGACCTACTCCGCATCAAAGGCCGCGTCCTACTCAATCACTCAAGCCTTGCGCGACACCTTGCAGGCGCAGGGCACGCGGGTGGTCAGCGTACACCCGGGGCCTATCGCAACTGACATGGGTAAGAGTGCTGGCTTCGGTGACATCGCCGAGCCTGCCGAGCTTGTTCCACAGGCTATTATTGCCGCGTTTGAGTCGGGAGATTTCCACGCTTATCCCGACACGATGGCCAAACAGGTCGGTGCTGCCTATCGGGATTTCGCCACCAACATCGTGGAAGCCAATCTGATGGAAGGTTGATTGAAACGGTGGCCGCGCAGGCTGACGGTCGCCGCATACTTTCGAAGTCAATGACAGAATTTACTTAGAAAAATTTACCCTCCTATAAAGAACGCAAGGAACCTTCTTGGTATTGTGTAGCTTTTTAAATATCAACAACAATTCTCAACGAGGATGGTTACTATGCCACGCGACACAATACTATTTGATATTAATGAAACGATTCTCGATCTCACTGCATTGAAGCCAAAGTTCAAGGCGGTTTTTGGGGGTGAAGCTGTCACGGCAACATGGTTCTCGATGCTTTTGCACACATCAACTGTCTGTGTATTAACGAATATCAAGACCGACTTCGCTACCTTAGCTGGCGCCATGCTTGACACGATAGCCGCGCGCTTGAGTGTTGAACTCTCCGATGTAATGCGCGATGAAATTCTCGGCGAATTTTCCAGCTTACCCCCTCATGCGGACGTAAAACCCGCTCTAACCCGGCTGCGTTCTGCCGGTTATCGTACGGTGGCTTTCACAAATTCATCACTCAACTTGGTGACTAGTCAAATCGAAAATGCGGGACTCACGGAGTACTACGATGACATAGTCTCCGTCGAGGAAACTGGAAGTTTCAAGCCAGATGCAGAGGTTTACAGGTTTGTCGCTAAGCGCATCAATCGGCCGATCGGTGAGTTACGCCTCGTCGCCACACACGATTGGGACACGCATGGCGCGTTAACTGCTGGCATGCATGCGGCGTACATCGACCGCTCCGGTGCATCCTATCATCCCCTATACTGTCGGCCTGATGTCTATGCAACTACCATGGGCGATGTCGTTGAGCAAATTATTGCAAGGGATGGGGAAAAGTAGTCAAGACTGTACTTCGAAGCATGTTAGATTGTTATGAGAGCTCTATAAAATCAGAATCTGAAAATATCGGCCGTTATGGGCAGCCCACCGGACAATGATTCAAAACAAGGCTTGTTCATTAAGTTTGGACTCTTCAGTTCTTTACTAACAGTTTATGCCATGTTGTGTTACAACTAGCCGATAATCCCGCCCAGTGGAGAATTTTTTCCACTGCAACCAACCTTAGTTGGAACTACTTGTTGACAATCGGCCAATACTTGTCGGCACGATCCCGTCGCCTCCTCTGAGATTTATACTCGAAGGAATCGCTATGTTAGTAGTCCCGCCCGTCGTATCTTTGCACGCACCTAAAATCCCTCTTAAGTCTGTTCCCAAGAACGAAATATTAATATCCGCAGCCTCATCCACTGTAACTACGCCACGCGTCGCTACCGCAATCGTTTATTGTGAAGCCAATTTTGGTGATATTGACGGAAAGACTGCCAATGCATGCCGATGTAACCTGCAACACCGAAATCGAGGTCATCAGAAAACTCTCGCTCGAAGCACAAAAGGCAGATCGTACCCATGGAGTGATCCTCATGGTCGAGTTGGGTGACCTCCGTGAGGGTATCATGCCAGACGACCTGGCAGACACCGTACGTGAGACGCTTAGTTTGCCGAAGATCCTGTTTAAAGGTATCGGTACCAACCTCGCGTGCCGATCTGGAGTGTCGCCAGACGCCAAGAATATGGCGATCTTATCTGAACTCGCGGACTCTCTCGAGGCAACCTTCGGTCTAGCGGTGGAGATCGTATCGGGAGGGAACTCTGCCAATCTGGAGTGGGCATTGAGCGGTGCAGAGATCGGCCGGATCAATGATCTCCGCCTAGGTGAAGCGATCCTGCTTGGATGCGAAACACTCCATCGACAACCAATCGACGGACTGCATACTGATGCTATCACGCTGAGTGCCGAAGTGATCGAAGCAAAGATTAAGCCATCACTACCATCGGGTAAGATCGCACAAACCGCGTTCGGTGAGGCACCACCGGTCACAGATCGAGGACTGGTCACGCAAGCCATCCTTGCTATCGGACAGCAGGATATCGACCCGTGCGGTCTGAATGCCCCTGCTGGAATCGACGTCATGGGGGCCAGCAGTGACCACCTGATCCTGGAGTCGGCCGATTTTGACATCTGTGTTGGCGAAGAAGTGACCTTCCAACTGAACTACAGTGCGCTGGTCCGTGCCATGACGTCCCCTTTCGTGACCAAGGTTATGAGGCCCGCATCAAGACATGTTATTTCTTCCAATTCGATGCAAGAATTAATCCGCATTTAGGAAGCATAAAAGCCCGTTTGCCCCAGTTCAGATTTAGTATGACAATATGCTAATTGTGTTGGCAATACTTGTATATTTTTCTGATTTTATTTGATTTTCACGCAAGATATTAGAATTAGGCAGTTATACCCCCAAATAGAAATAGGGTTGGAGAAATTTATCATGTCGGCGAATTTACCAATTAATAAAGACTTAAATATTGTGCCCTTTGTCAGCGTTGACCATATGATGAAAATCGTCAGAAAAATCGGGCTGGAAAACATGCTCAAGGGCATTGCTGCCTATATCGAAGAAGACTTTAAACGCTGGCAGTTATTCGATAAAACCCCTCGGGTGGCTTCGCACTCTGATAAGGGTGTGATCGAACTTATGCCTACCAGTGATGGAGAGTTGTACGGATTCAAGTATGTAAATGGCCATCCTAAAAACATGAAAGAAGGGCTACAGACGGTGACCGCATTTGGCGTGCTGTCCAGGGTTTACACCGGGTATCCCATTTTGTTTTCGGAGATGACCATACTCACCGCCTTACGTACAGCCGCCACCTCTGTTGTGGCTGCAAAGTACTTGGCACGTGAAGATTCAAGCTGCATGGCGATTATCGGTAATGGTGCTCAATCCGAGTTTCAGGCATTGGCATTTAAATCTATGCTCGGTATCGATAAGTTAAGGCTGTATGACATCGATTCTGCAGCGACCCAAAAATGTACTCACAATCTAAAAGAGCATGGCTTTGAAATCATTCCATGTCATTCAGCTAATGAAGCCGTTCAGGGTGCGGATATCGTGACCACCGTAACGGCAGATAAACTGTGCGCCACAATACTGACAGATGACATGATTGGCCCCGGCGTTCATATCAATGCAATAGGTGGAGACTGCCCGGGTAAAACCGAATTGTCCAAAGAGATTTTGCTACGCTCGGATATTTTCGTAGAGTATCCCCCACAAACCCGTATCGAAGGTGAGATACAGCAATTAAAGAACGATTACCCGGTTAACGAACTGTGGCAAGTTATTCGAGGCGAGCTGGATGGTCGAATAAATAGTCAGCAAATCACGCTGTTTGACAGTGTAGGCTTTGCTATTGAAGATTTCTCTGCACTACGATATATCCGCGATCAGTTAAGTAAGCCCGGCATGAGTGGGATGTATGAGAATCTGGACATGATAGCCGATCCTGACGATCCACGGGATCTATATGGGATGGTTTTACGTTCCGGCAATATGTCTAAAGTCGCATAGCTTCGACATTTTCGATACGCAATTCACCCAGAGCACTCACACCATATGCAGGGACTTGCCTGATGAGTTTCAATGTTTTGACTGCCGAAATTTCCCATGAAACCAATTCATTCAGCCTTCACAAAACCGGCCAACGAGCCTTCATGGCCCGCTATGCGCTGATGGGTGCAGCAGCCATTAGCAGAGCGGGGCGCAGAGAATACGGAACTTGCTGGTTTCCTTGATGCGGGCCGTGCGCATGGCTGGCAGGTCACTCATATCCTTAGTGCCGCTGCCGGGCCAAGCGGAAAAATCAGGCGCAAGGCGTTTGATTGGCTGTGTGAGCCGATTCTTTCCAGCATCAAAAATCATCAATACGACGGACTGCTCCTCGGCTTGCATGGTGCGATGGGGCTTGATTTCTGTGAAGATGGCGAAGGTGAACTGCTGCGGCGTATCCGTAGTCTGGTGGGCAGCGGAAATGCCGATTGCCATCACCCTGGATCCACATGCAAATGTCAGTGAGCAGATGTGTGCGCTGGCCGACATCATTGTTTCGTTCAAAACCTATCCGCACATTGATATGCGTGACACCGGTCGCCAGGCTGGAGAAATCCTCCAGCGAACCATGGCAGGCGAAATCAAGCCGCGCACGATCCGCGTCAGCCGTCCGATGCTCGAAGAAGTCAATGGTGGCCGAACAGACATCGGCCCGATGATCGAGCGCATTGCCGCAGCCCGAACTTATGAGGAGCAGGCGGATGTCTTCGCTGTGAGCATCAATGCAGGCTTCGCCAGTGCCGATGTCAAGGAAGTTGGCCCAACGGTGCTGGTGACCGGGCAGGGGGATTTTGCTGCGCACACTGCCTTCGCCGAAACCATCGCTGATGATATCTGGAACCGGCGCTTTGAAGTGCTCAACGACTATCTCAGCTCTACCGAGGCGGCAGCAATTGCTGCAACCTACAAACCTGACAAGGGGCCGCTGGTCATTGCAGACTATGCGGATAATCCCGGGGCCGGTGGCTATGGCGATTCAACGGAACTGTTGCGTGCATTGCTCAATGCGGGTGTGACCAATGCCTGTTTTGCCCCCATGGTGGATGGCGAAGTCGTGCAGTCTCTACAGACTGCTGTTGTTGGCGAACCTGTGCAGATTACGCTTGGTGGCAAGACCGATCCAGACTTCGGTGGTGGCCCACTTGCCGTAGAGGCCGAACTCGTCTCTCTTAGCAACGGGCATTTCACTGGTGATGGTCCAATGCTCCATGGGCTCCACGGCAGTTTCGGCCCCAGTGCTGTTATACGCGTCGGCGGCATTGAGATATTGGTGGTCACCATCCCCCGCCAAATACTTGATTTACAGCAATTTAGAGCCTTTGGTATCGACCCGCAGTGCAAACATGTTGTGGCACTCAAGTCGATGCAACATTTCCGCGCCGCGTTCGAACCGATTGCGGGACAAGTAATTGTCTGTGACAGCGGCGCACTTTGCACCCCACGCTACGACCGGCTGCCCTATCGAAACGTACCAAGACCGATTTTTCCTCTCGATCAAGTAGAAACCTGGTAACTATTCAGCTGCAATTTAGAGAAATACTTGACAGGGTATCGACAAATTAAGTTTTATGCCGCCGCATATCCTCGGCAACTTGCTCACTACAGAACCACTACAAATTTTCAGGACACAAAGGCGCGCATTCGTAACATCCTATAATTCTTGGCTGTTAACAAATGGCGACCAAGATTGTCAGCACAAGGGGATGGAGGGATTATTTCTTAACCAGTCCCCATGCATTCACCAGGTAGCTCGACCTCTATTCCTCAGGCTTGCTAAGCATACCAGCGGTAACCGGATTCAGTTCATTATAACGACCGCAGGTCAGCAGTTTTCACTATACAGCCAGGAATAAAGTGATCTGCCAACCTCGTTCTAAGGATTCAAGATTCCTGGAATGACTGAGATGGCTAGGAGACAATTCACTGTTATTGCTTAGCTGAATCACACTCTGCTTACTTAATAACGAATTGTGATTATTTTGCCTTCGCAAAACGAACATCTCTTCAGAAATCACCCCAAAGTCTTGCAACCTTACTATCCCTTCCACAAAAGAAACGGTAGAGCCAATAGCTGACAGGATGCTTCTGAGAGTAATCCTGATGGTATTCCTCAGCTGGATAAAACTTCGTGGCGGGAATAAGCTCCACTTTAATCTCATCAGGAAATGGCTTGGTTGACTCGATTCTCGCCTGTGAATTATGAGCAGCCATCTTTTGCTCAAAATCTTTGTAAAAGATGGCGGGACGGTATTGTTCACCTGTATCACAGAACTGACCATCGTCCCGCGTTGGATCGATATGCCGCCAGAAATGCTGAAGGATTTCAGCATAGCTGAGCCGAGCTGGATCGTAGGTTATTTGCACAGCTTCAACGTGGCCGCTATTGCCTCCAGCAACCTGCCGATAAGTCGGATTTACCAGCCTGCCGCCGGTATATCCGGATACCACTTCCACCACACCTTCGAGCTTTTCAAAATCTGCTTCGATGCACCAGAAACAGCCACCGGCAAGTATGGCTTTTTCAAAACCGGCTTTCTCACCAGCTTGCAGAGGATAAGATAAAATGCTCATAATCAGAGCGATTGAGGTTTGCTATCTTGTTCATTTACTTTCCGCCCATCAATAGTTCGCTACAGGATAGCTAAGACACTGGAAGGATTTATCACATATCGATAACGAATTGGTAAAAAGCACCTAACCATTTATTGGTTCAGCTATTGCGATAGCGATAACAACACCAGCATTACTACTGAGAGATCTGCCATTCGCTGGCCTCCTTGCTCTTCAGGTCATAACGAATGATGCGGTGATTGTTGGTATCTGCAATGAATAGCTGCTCCCCGGCCAATGCGAGACCGCCCGGTTCATTCAGCTGTAACAGGCCACTCTCAAGATCGAAGTCCCCGGGCTTGCCAGTACCAATCAGAGTACTGACCCTGTTATTCTTCAAATCAATCGATTTGAGCTTGTGGTTATAGGTATCCGCAATCAATATCTGATCTGACTGATAGGCAGCTATTCCCAGTACGTGTTGCAGCAGGGCCTGATCGAATGGTCCATCCCGGTCCCCGAAATCAAACAGCCCAGTACCGACGACTGTTTCCACCTTACCCTGCTCAAGATGAATCCTGCGCACTGCCGAATCCTCCGAATCAGCGACATAGAGCCAGCCGTCGATAATAGACAGGCCACTGGGTTGACTGAAGGTGGCCACCTTAAGATCACCATTGGCGATGCCTTCACGGCCCGATCCCGCATAGGGCTTGATGCGTTTTGACTGAATATCGTAACGCCAGATTTGGTGGCTGCCCGCCATGGCGATATAGAGAAAATCATTCTGCAGCGCCAGCCCCCAGGGTGATGCCAGGCCGACATCCAGGGCATCGAATTCGCCACGGCGGTGACGTTCCAATTGGCCATTGCCCGCCAGGGTTGAAACCTTAAATGTATTTAGGTCAATGTAGCGAAGCAGGTGATTTCCTGTATCTGCCAGATAGATCCCTTGTTTAGAGATGGCGAGCCCTTGCGGGGAGTCGAAACGGGCCAATTCTGCCGTACCATCTTTATGACCCGCCTCCTTGCCGCCAAAAACCTGTTGGATCTTTCCTGCATGATCCAGCAGGATGACGCGATGATGCAGGGTGTCGCTGATCGCTACGTGTTGATCCGAAGCAGCGATTTTACCCGGTGCAGCGAGCATGGAAGGTGCCAGTTGGTCTCTCTCGTATTTATAGGGAATCGGTGCGGGATCCAGGATTGCAGCATGTTCCTCCAGCAACTGGCCAATCGTCTGATCAAAAAGGTCGTAGCGTCCCTCTCCGGTCACCCTGCCAAGCACGGTCCCGGCTGGATCGATAATGACCCGGGTTGGCCAGGCGCGCATGCCATATTTTCTCGCCAGCAATGAATCGACATCATTGACTACCGGATGCTCGATCCCGTAGCGGATCACTATATTTCTCAGGGTCTGCAGATTCTTTTCATTGTCGAACTTGGGGGTGTGTACACCGATCACCAGGAGTTGATGACCGTACTTCTTTTCGAGTTTTTTCAGATCCGCAAGTACATGGATGCAATTGATGCAGCCATAGGTCCAGAAATCCAGAATCACCACCTTCCCCTGCAGGTCAGCGAAGGTTAAAGGCCTCTCAACATTCAACCAGGGCAGACCGGGGGCAAACTCGACCGTCGATGTCAGATAATTCGTTTTTCCTGCCTTTTTCATCCTCAGTGTGAGGCGTGTCCGCAGAGCAACTGCTCAGGAGAAAGGCCAATAGGAAAAAGATGCTCCCCATGGAAATGCTTCTTAAGCGGTAACCCTGGTCGATGTTGTACATTTTTGAAAAACCTGACTGATCATGGATGTTGATACTCACTAGACCACGGTTTTCGCAGTATGTCTCCGCCTGGCAATCAGAATTGATAAAAATGTGATTTTTTCAAAAAGAGGGTCAAGCAGCGGACTAAAGCCGAATTAGCTTCAGTTTAAGACTTGAAAGAGATTTTTATAGTGATTTTTCTGGCTGCAGATTCTACAGATAGCACCCGTTGCCTGTGCTTGTTCTGCGGGAACATGCAGTGGATTGCCACAATGAGTGCACTTGAAATGTAGCAAGTAAGATTTCATGCTCTTGTCTGTTCCGTCCACGTATTGACGGCGACAGCCTGTTGATCACAGACATCGACACAGATACCACAACCTGTGCAGTTTTGTGGGTTTAGCTGATAATGAGCCTGTCCTTCCACCGTTTCCAGGTGAATGGCGTGATGCGGACAAAGTTTTGCGCAGGCATCGCATCCATTGCACAGTTCAGCATCAATGACTGGCAGGCAGGGCCAGAGGGTTTTCGTTGATTGGGGTAATAGCTGACCGGCCGGTACAGCAGGCCCCTGCTCATCACCGAAAAGACCGAACATTTCCATGCCATGCCGAATACTGCTATTGACGAAACCCGTTAAAAATCCTCGACGACTGAGCTGCGGCCCTGCGCTGTATTCACCCAGCGTTTCAAGCAGCCCCCGCCACTGCTGAGGCGACAGATCATGCACATTGATCTCAATGCTCCCGGATAACCGGAGGGAGTCATTCAATGCCTTCACTCTTTCAGGCAGGCGAATAGCCTTGACTCGTTTACACTGGTTGCAATCAGCGGTCAGCAGGCCCCAGTGCACGACACCTTTACGATAGAGCCGCAAAAGCTCCTGCAACCCGACGGCATGCACGCAGGGAATTACGCCTGCTGTTTCTGCAGATTCAACATATTCACAGGCACAGAGCGCAATGGATGCGCCCTGCCATTGCCCAACCACTATCTCATTGGAAACACGTATCGCTCTTTCCGGACAGGCCGGCATGCATAGCCCGCATCCATCGCAAGCATCCATATTCAAACGTAGCGCCTCATCATCCAACAACCAGGCACCTTGCGGACAGCTTTCCACACAGGCCCTGCAATTGGCGGTTTCAATCCTGCTGTGAACGCAACGCTCATCAAGGATGTCCGGCAGTTTCTGTTCCTGCCGGACATCCTCGATGAGATCACGTATCTTGGATTTCATTGTT
Source organism: uncultured Gammaproteobacteria bacterium (assembly GCA_963797085.1). GTDB lineage: Bacteria > Pseudomonadota > Gammaproteobacteria > Chromatiales > Chromatiaceae > JASJBU01. The sequence goes on along the minus strand of CAWCOA010000024.1, from coordinate 105,569 downwards.
GAGCCGTGACTCAAACCCGTTGTGAGCTTTGCCGATCAGTTTTTCATGGAACGGATATAGGCGACCAGCGCCTTGATCTCCGCATCTGGAATATCAGCGCGCCCCGGCATGGTCGCCGCCCCACCGTACTTAGCAGCACCATCCTTGATGACGTTATAGAGATCGGTATCCGATCCTGGCTGACCATCGCCGTCCGTATCCAGGCCGAAATCCCCGGTGGAAAAGTCACGGGGCTTGGGATTCAATGCCGCCGCGGCCGCTCCGTCACCTTTGCCGGCAGGTCCATGACAGCTGGCGCATGCCCCTTTGCCATCGTAGACAGCCTTGCCTGCAGCGGCATCCGCCATTGCAGTAGAGGACATGGCCAGCAGCATCGCCGCTGCCGCCAGGGTACTGCCAATCTGTTGGAATTGCTTCATATCACTCTTCTCCTCTCTCGTATTTTTTATAGGATAGATTGAGAAATTCCATTCTTCTCGGTGGGTTCTCTTGACATCAAACAGCCGGCCCCATGCCTGGCATGAAACTGACCGGCACCGCCTCTGCTTGACGGCGCGGTCTCATCCGCTCATCAATCTCTTCAGTCGTTGGCCTGGGCTCAGCCAGAATATTGGACAGCAGATCCCTCAATTCATCGCAATAGGCAGCGGTCAGCATGGCGACGGCTGCAAAGTAGGCAGTCTCGCAACGTGATGCGACCCGCTCGGCAAAGGGCATCAACCAGCGCAATAGATGTTCATCCATGAACCGGGCTGCACCCTGCATTCCCGCAACAGTTTGACGATGCGTAAAGACATGGTTGAGAAACTGCAGCTGCAGGACCAGGTGGTCATCCGGCCGGATACGCCAGTTCTCCGCACTCAGGCCACTCTGTTCATACCAGGACCTGACCTGAAACATACTGTCCTGGCAGGCGAGATTTTCATCATCGATCCAGACCGACTCTTCCGGTGACGCATGAATACCGTAGTTTAGATAGATATTCGCATAATCTGCCGCCAGTTCATTGAGTCTGGCTTCATCGAATGATTCAGGCAGGTCAGCGACCACCCGTTGCATCAGCTCCATGGACTGCAAACCGGTTTCCCCGATCAATGTCAAACCCAGGCCATTGGGAAATTCCGCCTCGCGCAGCGACTGCAAGAACGGCGCATCCGGTTCCCGATCGTGCAAAGCAGCCAGCATGGCGAGATCCGTCGCGATAAAGTCGCAGAAGGTCTGGACTGAGTCGCTGGGCAGGGAGGGTTGGTGCTGGGTTTCTGCGGCCTCCATCACTTGACCTTCCCTTTGCTGTGGGCAACGAAACCAATGGATGGTTTCGTCAGTTCGATATCCGCCATGTTCTGCACCTGGCGGGAGACCTGATCATTTGGTCCGAGGGCCACCGTCTCCAGTTCACCGCTCCAGATCTGCTCCACCGGCCCGATATCCAGCACCCGCATCATGCAGGCCATCACACAATAGGGCTTGCGTCCTGCCTCGATCTCATCCACACACATGTTGCACTTCTTGACGATGCTGTCGGAGGGGTCGAACTGCGGCGCGCCGAAGGGACAGGCCGCCTCGCAGCGACGGCAACCAATGCACAGGGTGGAATCGATATCCACGATACCATCCTGCTTGCGCTTGAAGATGGCACCGGTCGGACAGGTCGGCAGGCAGGCCGGTGACTCACAATGATTACAGGACATATTGACCTTGTAGGCATACACATTCGGATAGGTGCCGCCTTCGATGTACTGCACCCGTCTGAAACGGGGCCCGGCCGCCAGGCCGTTCTTGTCCTTACAGGCCATCTCACAGGCACGGCAGCCAATGCAATCCACATTGTGATGCACGAAGCCGAGCTGCATGTCCGGCACGACCGGGGTATAGGTCTCACGCTTGTGACGTTTGACGGCTTCCTTGATCCTGGCTTTATCTTTAACCGCTGAATCTTTAACTGCTGACATGTTTTATTTCCTCCAGGACTCTGTTAAAGATCACGCCGGAACACATGGGCGCGGGAGGTGGCAAGTTTGTCCCAGCCCGGTCGATGTTCCAGATCTGTTTTTTTGATATTGCACAGCACCGTGTTGTAGGCGAAGGCCCCGGCCGGGCTGGGCTCGTCCAGGGTCAGCATGTCCGGATTACCTGCCCGATCCACACCATTCTCATCCAGATCGATCCAGGCGCCTTCATGTAGCACCGCAACCCCGGGCATGCAGCGTTCGGTCACATACACCGGCACCACACATTGCCGCGGTCGTTAAACACCTCCACGGTATCGCCGGTCTTGATGTCCAGCTTCCTGGCATCGGAGGCGTTCATCGTCACCTCCTGCTCATAGGTCTCGCGCAGCCAGCTGCAGTTGTTGAAGATGGAATGGGTGCGCCAGCGTGGATGAGGCGAGATCAGATGGAACGGATGCTTACTGGTCTTCGGGCTATTGAGTGATTCCCAGGGCTCGATCCATTTGGGGATGTAGGGGATCTCATAGCCATACATGGTCTTCTTCCAGTCGGTGATCTGCGCCAACTGGGTGGCGAGAATCTCGATCTTGCCTGAGGGCGTCTGAAAACGTGCGCCATTCTCGATCTGATCCCGGAACGCCACATGGGGCTGAGCGAGTTTAAATTTATACACGCCCCGTCTGCTTGAACTCGTCCCATGACATATCCACATGCTGATGGGGGATGACCTTGGTATCCCACCACTCCCGCAGAAAGGCCTCGTCCACATTGTCATTGATGTGAAAATAGTCCCGATTGGCCTTGGGATTGTAGGCCTGGCCAAACACGTCCCCACCGATGCGGTAGGCCAGTTCGGTAAACACCTGCAGGTCGGTCTTCGACTCGCCCATGGGCTCGATCACCTTCGGCCGATGGATGTAGTAGTGCCCCTTGTACCAGGGCAGCGCCACGTCGTGCCGCTCGAAGTGGGTGGCTATTGGCAGCAGTATGTCTGCATACAGACCGGAGGGTGTGATGGTGGAATCCATGCAAACCACCAGCTCCATCTTATTGATCGCCGCAATCTCTTTGTTGATATTGGTGAGCTGATTGAACCAGTCTGAGCCCTGCCAGAAGATGCCCTTGATATTGGGGATCTGGCCATCGGTCTTGTCTTCGCGTTGCCAGAGTCCGATCTCTTCACGCTTCACATTGGGGTAGTTGAGCACGCAGTGCGCCCAACGGTCGGATTTGATCGCCTGAAACCAGATATTGGCATATTGATCATAGGGGTAGGCCACCGCTTCAGCATGCCAGGCCTTACCGACGCCTTCGGCACAGCCTCCTAGGATGCCGATATTGCCGGTCATCGCCTGTAGCGCCGCCGCCATGCGATTGTATTGTTCGCCGTAGGCGTTGCGTCCCGGCGCCCAGGATGCCTTCAGTGCGGCCGGTTTGGTCTTGGCATACATATCGGCCAGTTTCTTGATGTCCTTGGCCGACACACCACAAATCTTCTCCGCCCATTCAGGGGTTTTTGCCTCACCATCATAGGTGCCCAGGATATAGTCCTTGAAGTTTTCCTTATCCTTAGCCCACTCCGGCATAGTGCCCGCATCCATACCCTGACAGAAGCGGTTGATAAAATCCTGATCATGCAGGTTATTGGTGAAGATATGGTGGGCCATGCCCGCCATCATCGCCGCATCGGTATTCGGCCGAATCGGAATCCACCAGGCATCATAAGCGGAGGCAGAGTCGGTGTACTGCGGATCGATCAGCACGAACTTGCAGCCGCGCTGCTTGGCCATGCGCATGTACATGAAGGTGTTGCCGCCGTGAAAGGTGTAGGCGGGATTCCAGCCCCACATGATGATCAGCTTGGAATGGGCGAAGGCATCGTCCTCGTTGCCATCCTCGATGGTGCCGAAGGTCATGCGTGAGCTGAAGGTGGTGCCCTGATAGGAAGGCACCGACCAGGAACTGGTGCGGCTACCGAACATGCCGAGAAAGCGGCCCAACAGGCCTTCGATCTGGTCGGACTTATGCAGCACACCGTACGAAGCACCGGCATAGCTCTGATCAAGCAGCGCTGTAGGACCATAGGTATCCTTGAGATGGACCATCTTCTTGGCAACGAAGTCCAGGGCCTCATCCCAGGAGATGCGTTTGAACTTGCCTTCGCCACGCTCGCCGACCCGCATCATGGGATAGAGCAGGCGCTCCGCTGAATAGAGACGCTGGCGATAGGAACGGCCCCGCAGGCAGGCCCGCAACTGCGGCTCTTCGTTGCTGTCCTTGCCGTAATGACCATCGCGCTGATAGCGGCCGTCATCGGTGGAGAGACGTACGATGACATCCTTCCACTTATGCGCCACCAGCATGTGCCGGGAACCGCAATTGTGCGCACAGCTGGTAACCACGGTTTGCAATTCATCATCTTTGGGATAGGGCTCATAGGCGAACGCCTTGGCCTCTTTGGCGGTTTTCAATTCGACTAGCCCACCTGCCGCCACAGCAGCGCTACCGGCGGCTGTGGTCTTCAAAAAAGAGCGCCGTGACAGATTCAGGCGCTCGAAAAGATCATGGTTGTTTTGCTTGGTGCTCATCCGCTCCTCTCCTCTCCCAGCAACGCTAGTTAGCTGCCTGGGTTGTTGTTATCTGAAAACGTGACTCGGACTCTGTCGGACGGTCTTTGGCCCAATCAGGGACCTCCTCAGCCATGCCCTTCCAGGCATGCCGTGGATAGGGATAAGGGATGCGGTACCACTGGCGTCCCCCATGACAGCCGTAACAGACATCGGAATCCTTTTTGCCGGCCTCTTCAATGACGTCAGCTTTCAGAAAATTGACCTGGTGCCGCGTAGTGCGGATATTGGAATGACAGAGCAGACAGTTGTCTTGAAACATACTCCGGGATTCAGACCAAGGGCTGGGCAATCCCATCATCTGGTAGGGGTTAGCACCGTGGCACATCAGGCAGATCTGCGAATTCACCGCCTTGCGCAAGGTAAAGTCAGTATTTGAATGATCTGGAGGTATCTGCGCCTCTTCGCGGGGATCATGGCCCTGGTGGCAGGTGTTGCACTTCATGTCCATCACTTGTCTGGCCAGGGGCGTTACAAGATGCCGACGATGTAGGGTCTCCTGTTCGCCTTCGTAGGTGCTCAAGGTCTGGTACCAGGCCAGTGCATCAACTGATTTAACCCCGGCAGGCGATTGCGCAAGCACCCTTCTATCGAGGATTTCCTGGTGGCAACTGAGACATTGTCCATCACTGGCGCTGTCAATAGCCGGCTTGAAATGGATTGGATCCCAGCGTGCACCTTCATAATCGCTATTCACCCTGTTTTCAGCCGTTACCTGACCCGAAGCTGCCAATACAAAAACCGTCAGCAGAAGTAATCGATGATTGTTGATATTCAACTTCATTAGATGCCCCTCGCCCACTGCATCACGAGCTACCTTGTTGATGTGGGAAATGATGTGGAAATGGGCGCATCCCTGCGCCCATCATCATCCCGCTGGCTTTTACCAGCGGGAATCAACGTCGATGACTGGCATTAACGCCAACCAGACATGCCGGACATACCGCCCATGCCGCCCATGCCGGACATACCGCTCATGCCGCCCATGCCGGACATACCGCTCATGCCGCCCATGCCGGACATACCACTCATGCCGCCCATGCCGGACATACCGCTCATGCCGCTAGCCGGGTAGAAGAAGATCTGCCCTTGAGGGGTAATCTGGAAGTAGCCGGACATACCGGACATGCCGCCCATACCGGACATACCACTCATGCCACCCATACCGGACATACCGCCCATTCCAGACATGCCGTCCATTCCGGACATACCGCCCATTCCGGACATGCCGCCCATTCCGGACATGCCGCCCATTCCGGACATGCCGCCCATTCCGGACATGCCGCCCATTCCGGACATGCCGCTCATGCCACTAGGCTGCCATACCCACTGACCGCCCATACCAGACATGCCGCCCATGCCGCCCATTCCAGACATGCCGCCCATGCCGCCCATGCCGCTCATTCCAGACATGCCGCCCATGCCGCTCATTCCAGACATGCCGCCCATGCCGCCCATGCCGCTCATTCCAGACATGCCGCCCATGCCGCTCATTCCAGACATGCCGCCCATGCCACCCATGCCGCTCATTCCAGACATGCCACCCATGCCGGTCATTCCACCGCATGCCACCCATTCCGGACATGCCGCTAGCGGGATAGAAGAAGATCTGCCCTTGAGGTGTAATCTGGAAGTAGCCGGACATACCGGACATACCGCCCATGCCGGACATACCGCCCATGCCGGACATACCGCCCATGCCGGACATACCGCCATGCCGCCCATGCCAGACATGCCGCCCATACCGGACATGCCGCCCATTCCGGACATGCCGCCCATACCGGACATGCCGTCCATGCCGGACATGCCATACATACCGGCCGAAGCCAAGGGTGCAACAGCAAGCGCTGCAGCAAGACCCAAGGCTTTAACTACTCCTTTCAGGCTAGGCATTCGAAATTTTTTCATCTATGTATTCCTCACATTGGTTGGTTTAGTTTATTCGGTCTCAGATTGAGACCCCCTTTCGTCATTCCGCGCAAAGTGCTTGGCGGAGTTGAAAAAGTCTGTCAATTCGAAGCCGGGGCAGATTGGTGCCATCCGCGTAAGTCATAAGGCCCGGTCATACCAGGCTGATTGAACGGGGTATGCCAATAACCCTGGTTGTCGAGAAAATAGAGGCTTCTGGGATACGGAGGCTGAATACCCGTAAGGGCGTGCTGATACCAGCTTTCATCGCGCCGCACCCACTCGATTAGCGGCGCCCCCTGAGGACGTTGTGAAGGTTCAATACCGGCAATCGGATAACCCGCCAGCGAGGTGTAGCTAAAAAACAACCCACACATACCGGTGATAACGAACATACAAGCTCGCATGATCCATCCTCCTATATTGTTTTTTCTGTCGGTTGCCCTGCCGTGGCAGGCTGGCGACTTTAATTCATACCATGCAATGGCCATACCAAAATCGATATTTTTATCTACCTCACTGAATTAAATGGTTTTTTATATAATTCCATTATCTGTTGCTAAACATCCGGGATGCATGATCCTGACAAATTGTCACGGAGATTTAGAAGGTGAACTGGTTCACACATTGTCTGATACCAGGGCTCTGCCCAGGCACAGAGACTGTTTTGTTAGGAATTTCCTTCAGTTAGCAGGCGCCATTTAACGAGATTCTGAGAATTATCAGAGGGGCAAAGAAATCTGCCACAAAGTCAGGCCGGCCAAAAGCGCTGGCATGACGGCAGAGCCTCGAGCCTGCTCATCACCCACTATGCCCCCTCTATGCGCAGTAGCACAGTGATATGCAGACCCTCCAACAGAGACTCTCTACATCATTCCAGCAGAATTACTCTTCCATCAGAGGCACGAATCACGATTTGATGCTTGAGATGATGGGGTGCAGTGTCAGCGACCAGACTGACCAGATAAACCCCCAGGACCCGACGAATCCTGCCTACCAACAGCCCTTCCAGAGCCGCATTGTCCACCCAGCCCTGAGCCAATGCCTTAGCTTGACCCCATTCGTTGACAGGCAGCTGGATCGCCACGTCCTGAATTTGCACGCCATCACAGCGTCCCAAGGTGATTGCCTGCGCACTGGGCTGGACTGCCCCCGCATCCCCTGTCAGGGGATGAAAATGCAGAGATCCATCCGGCTGTTTTTCGATGCGCCAATAGTCAAAACCCGGCAGGTCCGGTAGTTCCTCGGCCGATTTCGCTTCAGTCTTGGGCTCCACTGCCGCAGATTGCTGCACAGCCTGGCTTTGTGGCTTCAAAATCAGACTACCGCCGGGACTCCATTCCATCTGCCAGCCGCGCTGCTGCAGGGTTTCCCCCAGATCCTCACCAGCCAGTGTTGTGGTCACCGGTTGCTGTCGCCCTTGGCTTCCCTGTTCAGGTATCTGACGGTAGATGAGGCTTCCATCCTGCGTCTGCTCTGCCTGCCAACCCTGCGCCTCAAGCGCCTGCCTCAAGCTGTCGGAGAGCCCAGTATCATCACTGGCCAATAGCTGAATTGGCAGGGCGGCCATTAACACCAGCCCAAGCTTTTTCAGCCGGCTGTCCATTGAATTTTTTCTTGTCACAGAATCGTCTCCTCAGTGTGGTAGAGTTTGAACCGAAGCCAATTCTTGTTTGATATGCAAAACTAGAGCCAAGCCCCGGTCACAAAGGCGTCAGCACTATTTCGATGGGAATCGAGCTGTCAGACCTGACAAATTGTCAGACAAATAATCCTTCTTCGATTTACAATCAATGCGGCACACTTATATTAAAAGATGTGAGAGATACCCGCCAAGATCATGAACTGGATAAAGAGTAACCTGCACAGGAAGTTCATCATTGGCACGACCATGGGGCTTGTCGTAAGTTCACTGGCGTTTCTATTGCTCTATATTCCCCTCTATCAATCAGAACTGGCGGAGGAGCGGGCTCGCACTGCTTGGCAGATCAACAGTCTGTTACAGACTTCCCTGGAAAATGCCATGCTCAAGCGGGACCTTCCCGGCTTGAGCGACATGGTAAAAAGGCTCGGAGAGCAGACGGGAATAGTCTCTGTATTCATTACCAATCCTGCGGGAGAGATCCGTTTTGCCAGTCAACCGGGCGCCACAGGAAAAACACTGCCTCAGGCTTATCGCGAAATCTCCCCCAGTTCCCAGTTTATCGCCAATGATCAGGGTGACGAGGTCCTGCGCAGCATCAACCCGGTCCATAACAGACAGGCCTGCATCGAATGTCATGGCCCGATTGCTGATAAACCCATCAATGGCATCCTCTATGTGGACTATGATGCCCTCCCCCTGCGCCAGAAAGTCAGGGATACCACACTGTTGTTGATGGGAGCCGGTTCCCTGATCGTGCTGCTCAACCTGCTCGGGGGTTGGTGGTTTATCCGCCGTCACATCCTCAAGCCGGTGAATAGTCTGACCCAGACCAGCGAGCTGATGACTCAAGGAGACTTCAGCGCCCGCGTAACGGTCAACAGTTCAGACGAATTCGAGGATCTGGGCAGTGCATTCAACCTGATGGCCAACCAGTTGCAGGCTAAATTACGCGAATTGCAAGAACAGAAGACCTTCCTGCAACAGCTAGTCGATGCCATTCCGGATGGCATTCGAGTCATCGATAAGGAATACAATGTCTTACTCACCAACCAAGCCTATGTGGAACAATTAGGCTTGAGTGACGGCAACGGGGTAGGACAACCCTGTTATGGGATTATGCATGACACGGACAAACCCTGCCCGCATACACTGATCACCTGTCCTGTTTACGAGGTGGGCAAACACAGCCGGATAGTGCGGGCGGTGCATCGACATAAAAGGATCGATGGCAGCTCAATGGATGTAGAGATCTACGCAGCGCCAATGACTGCCAACATCGATGGAGTAGCACAGACATTGGTGGTCGAATCGATCAGAGACCTGAGTAAAGAGGTCAAATACTCTCAGGAACAAAAGCTCTCTGAATTGGGGCGCCTGGCAACCGGTATTGCCCATGAGATCTATAATCCGCTTGCATCCGTGCGCCTGGCGCTGGATTCCGCGGAAAAGGCGATTGCTGAACACAGCGGCTGTCCTGAGTCAGTCATCGAACCGCTCAGACTGGTGGATCATGAGATCGACAATTGTATTGATATCACCAGCAGACTCCTCAAACTGGGCGCCACCCCTTCAGAAACCCTGGAGATTGTGGATATCAATGCCGCACTGCATGAAACCTTGAGTCTGATGCGCTGGCAGGCAGAGGAAAACAAGATTCAAATCCTCGAAGAGTTCGACCCGACTCTGCTGCGCGTCCTCGCATCCGAGAGCGAATTGCGCATGGTTGCCTTGAACCTGGCATTGAATGCCTTCCATGCCATGCCAATGGGCGGTGAGCTGCGCATCTCTACCCGCAAGGAAAACGGGCAGATCTTGATCAGCTTTATTGACACCGGCGCCGGGATTATGGGGAAGGATTTGCCCTACATCTTCGACCCCTTCTTCACCCGCCGGGCAGATAATATAAAAGGTACCGGGCTCGGACTTTCCATCAGCCTCGCCATCGTTAAAAAGTATGGCGGAAGCATCGATGTAGAGAGTGAATTTTCCTGCGGCAGCCGCTTTACCATTGAGCTGCCCGAGGCGGTTGGCGGATTTGGGAGCGAGTCATGAAACAGCGGATACTGGTACTCGAGGACGATGCTGTCCTCAATCAACTCATCGTCCAGCACCTGAACAACCTGAACTATCAGGCCACCGGATTGGGCCACTGGAGCAAGGCCAAAGTCTATCTGGAGAAATACGAACCCTCCTTGATCCTCACCGATGCACGACTCCCGGACGCCAACAGCATAGATTTTATCGGCGCCCTGGCTGAAGATTATCCCATCGTGGTGCTCACCGCCTATGGTACGGTGCGGGATGCAGTGGCTGCAATAAAAGCCGGTGCGGCAGACTATCTGCTCAAACCCGTAACCCTGGATACCTTGACCCTGACCGTGCGCCGAGTTCTGGAAAATGCCGCGTTACGCAAAGACCACCATTTCTGTAAACGCCAATTGCAATATCGCAACAGCAAGCAATCCGCCCTGGTGGGGTCAAGCGAAGCCCTGAATCAGGTCAAGCAGTTGATCGCAGCGGTTGCTCCAAACGATATCACGGTACTGATCCTGGGTGAGAGCGGCTCCGGCAAGGAATTGGTGGCAAGCGCCCTGCATACTCAAAGTCACCGGGCAAAGCACAATTTCGTGGCGGTGGATTGCTGCACACTCCAGGAGAGTCTCTTCGAATCGGAACTCTTCGGGCATGAAAAGGGCGCCTTCACCGGGGCTGACCGACAAAAAAAAGGGCTGATCGAGGGTGCCGAAGGCGGCACGCTGTTTCTCGATGAAATCGGTGAGATCAACAGCAGCGGCCAGGCCAAACTGCTGCGTATCCTGGAAACCGGCCAATACCGCCGTCTGGGCGGCACCAAGGATCTTGTGGCAAACGTGAGAATCGTCGCGGCTACCAATCGTGATCTGGAAGCCATGATCAATGAGGATCGATTCCGGGCCGACCTGTTCTTCCGCCTCAACGCCTTCAACATCGAGGTTCCGCCGCTGCGTGAACGGCGTGACGACATTCCTGCACTGGCGGAACATTTTCTCCGCAACCACAATTTCTCCACCCGGGTGAATAAAACCCTCTCCTCATCCACGGTGCGTAATCTGGTTGCCTATGACTGGCCGGGTAACGTGCGGGAACTGAAAAACATGGTGGAGCGGGCAATCATTCTTTCAGGCGATCGCCCCAAGATCCGTCCGGAACATTTCACCTTCAGTCAATCCGGCAACAGCCAGGGGGCATTGGTCAGCCTCTCATTCGATCACAACCCAACCCTGGAAGAACTCGAGATGCACTATCTGGCTTCGCAACTCAGAAAGCATTCAGGGCGCCGCGCAAAAGTGGCGGATATCCTGGGTGTCAGTGAGCGCAGCGTCTACCGGATGATCAAGCGTTTTGGACTGGAGGAACATTAAGCCGGGCTGGCTTGCCGGGGAATATTCCTGAATTTCACGGCGTTCTCTATCGGATCAATTCTGAGCAAAGTAGTCCGCCAGAAACTCATCGAACGAAACCTGATCCCCCGCTTCTATTGCATGTTGCTTTTCCCAGGAAATTTTAGTCTCCCGCTGAAAAAACGCTTCAGTCTCCTTGGACAATGACTGCCGCTCAAAATATTCAAAATGCTCCAGGGATTTACGCTGGGCGAATTCAAAAAAGCTCTCGGTATTATCCCGCATCTCCGTCAACATGCGTGCAGAAGGCGTCAGCTCGGGATTCTCGACCAGTTCCAGCTGTTTGTTCAGACTGGCGCTGTAGTCCTTTTGCGGCCTGCCACGATCCAGTAATTCAGTGACGGGACGCATTGCCTGACAAAGCTCCCTGGCCCAGTCCTGGAGTCTGATCTCCTGCCCATTACGTTGCAGATAGAGCTCCGGATCACGCCCCCGATGAGCCGCCGCACCCTCATTGCGGTCAATCTCGCGTTGCTCGAAGACATTGATGGCTGGACTGTCATGCAGCAGCGAGAACAGCATGAAAGCCTCGAGGAAACAGATCTGTTCCTCGTCAATACCCAGCGGATGAAAGGCATTGACATCCAATGAGCGCAGCTCCAGATAGCGGACGCCGCGCCGCTTCAAGGCCAGAATCGGCTTTTCCAGTCCATCCGGAATCTGCTTGGGACGCACCGTACTGTAGTACTCGTTTTCAATCTGCAGGATATTCGCATTGAGCTGTTCGTAGCGTCCATTCACCTTGACCCCAATCGCCTGATAGATGGGACAGTGGGTCTCGATGGCCTGGGAGAGGGTTTCCACATAGGCATCCAGGCAGTCATAACAGGCCTTGATCCCGGTTCCCTGCTCCTTGCTGTTCTGATAACCGATATCCCCCATGCGCAAGGAGGTGGCATAGGGCAAGAAGTAGGTATATTCGTCAAATATCTGCAGATTGGTCGGGCGCCCACCCAAAAAGGATTTGCAGACGGCCGGAGAGGCGCCGAATAGATAAGGAATCAGCCAGCCGAATCGCTGCAGATTGCGCAGCATGGCAAAGTAGCTGTCGGAGATAAAATTCTGCAAGGACTGTTTATTCCCTTCCATCTCCTGGTAGCCGGGCCAGAATTTCTCCGACAGCGAATAGTTGAAGTGGACACCGGCGATAACCTGCATCACACGGCCATACCGATGCCCCAGACCCCGCCGATAGACAGTCTTCATCTGACCTGCATTGGAGCTGCCGTAGCGGGCGATGGGGATATTTTTACCTCCTTCCACCACACAGGGCATGCTGGTAGCCCAGAGTATCTCATCTGCGAGATGCTTGTAGACAAACTTTTGCTCATCCTGCAGGAACTGCAGTGGCTGGGTGCGATCCACCGAGGGCGGGGTAATAAATTCAGTCAGCGCTTCAGAATAATCTGTAGTGATGTAGGGATGAGTAAGTGGCGAACCCAACAGGCTGGGATGACTGGTCTGGGCTATTCCGCCCTCGGGGGCAACCCGCAGACTTTCTTTTTCCAGACCAATGAGACCTTCCCGCAACAGGCCGCTCAATCCCTGCTGTTCCAAGCGAGCCAGTCGTTTAACTGCTGTTTTATACAAGCTGACAGAATCCTGATGAAAGGATGCCGATTATAGCCTGGGGTCCATTATCAAACACTGATATTTTTCAGACGAAACGATTACAGCGAACCTTGCGGAATAAGAACCAAGGAGCGCTTTTTCATGACCTCCCTTGATTGGATTAGTCTGGGTGTGAACAACTGACTAGAGCGATTTTTAATAGCACAGAAAAGACACAACACCGGTATTAAACAGGGTTGTGCCTTTGAGTTTGAAGGATCACGCAGATCAGTACCCGACCTTAAGCTTGGAAGAGCCGCCTCGAAGCTTGGTTTTTTAGCGTACTTTCGCCATCAGAGAACTCTGCCGAATCGAGTCGGCGAGAATACGCGCTGCTTCATTGAGCTGGATTTTCTTCGTGGCTTCCAACTCCGGATCATCTTCTGCCTCGTCATGATTATCATCTTCAGCCTGATCGTTTTCGATCTTCTGCAGTCCCTGTGAGACACGAAAGCGGTTTTTTTGCGCCATACGGTCCTTCTCACGCTTGTCCCATTCGCTTTTGCGCCGAGTCTCCAGAAGGCTCACTTGAGTACGCTGATCGCTCTCGGCGAAACGTTTCTCCTGCTCCATGAGCATTTGAAAACCCGGATCGTTGACTATCCGATTCAGATGCTTTTGCGTCAAGTCGGCATACTCACTTGCTCCATTGGGACTGTAACTGGCAGGTTTTATCTTCGCGTAGGGCAAGGCGTTTTCCAGGGATCTTTCCCCGTATTCGGATGAATACTTCGCGGTTGGAAACTGAATGTCAGGCACCACGCCCCGATGCTGGGTACTGCCGCCATTGACCCGGAAAAACTGCGCCATGGTGAGACGCAGACGCCCCAGATCCATGGATTTTCCCGGGACATAGCGACTCAGGTCTACCAGTGTCTGCACTGTGCCTTTGCCGAAAGTGGGTTCTCCGATGATGATGCCGCGCCGATAGTCTTGAATTGCACCGGCAAAGATCTCCGAGGCGGAGGCACTGTTGCGATCTACCAGGACAACCAGTGGTCCGTCATAGGCGATGGTTTTGTCAGGGTCCTTTTCCACTTCCACCCGGCCATTGGCATGCTTGACCTGAACCACGGGTCCGGAATCAATAAACAGGCCGGTTAGCTCAGTCGCTTCGGAAAGTGATCCACCGCCATTCTGGCGCAGGTCGATAACCACGCCGTTGACGCCCTGATTTTTGAGCTCAGTGAGGAGCTTACGCACATCACGGGTGGTGCTGCGGAAGCCCTCGTCACCTCTGGATTCAGCAGCAAAGTCTCGATAAAAGGTCGGCACATCAATCACACCGATGCGCAGGTTGCCCAAGCCATCAATATTTTCGATTATCGAGCTTTTTGCTGCCTGTTCCTCGAGCTTGATGGTATTGCGCACCAGTTTCACCAGATCACGTTTACCACCTACATCACGCCCTTTCGGCAGGATATGCAGACGGACCAACGAGCCTTTGGGGCCACGTATCTTTTCCACTACATCCTGCAGGCGCCAGCCGATGATGTCGTCTATCTCGCCGTCCATGCCCTGGCCCACACCCACGATCCGATCTCCTGCATGCAACTGGCCACTCAGCTTGGCTGGGCCACCGACCACGGTCTTCTGCACCACCGTATACTCCTCTTCGCTACGCAGCACGGCGCCTATTCCTTCTAATGAGAGGCGCATGCTGATATCGAAATTTTCCGAGGTGCTGGGGGACATGTAGCTGGTATGGGGCTCCAGATTGAGCGTGTAGGCGTTGATAAAGGCCTGGTAGACATCATTCACGTCATACTGCTCAACCCGGCTTTCCAGTCGTTCATAACGACTGCGCAAGGTTTTGCGTATTTCGTCATCTGCTTTACCGGTCATGCGTAGATTGAGAAAGTCATTTTTGACTCTTTTACGCCAGATCTCGTTCAATTCAGCTTGGGTATTTGCCCATGGTGCATCTTCACGATCAAACTGGTAGCTCTCGTCCAGGGTAAAGTCGAACTCACCATCCAACAGCTTCTTGGCATGATCAACCGCCTCAACCACGCGCTTTCGATAAACACGGAAGATATCGAATGCAGGCTCAACCTTGGCATTTTTCAGGTAATCATCGAGGCTGGTCTGATACTTGGAAAAATGGTTGATGTCGCTGGCCAGGAAGAAGAAATGGTTGGGATCAAGAGTGTCCAGGTAACGTTCCAGAATCTGCTCTGATACATCATCATCCAGTTTTGAATCTTTGTAGTGGTGATTACTGATGACCTTGACAATGTGATGCGTCGACAGCTGATGCTCAAAAATGGGTTTCAGCTCATCCAGCGGAATAACCCTGCGGTCCGCCCATGCAGTTGAGCCCACAAGTACCAGAGCCAGGCTCACGGCCACCAGTTTGCAGTTATGCTTCATGAAATCCACCCCTCTCCGGCTCCAACACACTGGTCGGAACACCCGCTGTAATTTATAAATATCCGTCTTTCCTGAGACCAGATTACACAAGTTCTGTTCCTTGAACTGTTCAATATGCAGGCTGTTTGAAAAATATACAAGCGCCAGACTGGGAATTATCCGTTCTGGACAGGGTCAGAGCCGTTCATGCAGTCCTTGAGCGATTTGCAGGTAATTCGCGGTTTCCGGCCCGATATTCCCGTGACGTATCAGGAAATCGATAATAACCAGGTTGCAGTTAAGTTTGAAATCGTCTGTTTCTCTAACCATGCGTGCGACTTCGTCCACTGGCATCAAACAGAATTCTGCGACCTCACCATCGGTGTTGGCCGGCACGAAATCCACGGGCAGTTCCAGGTCATAGCAATACAGGGTATCCGGCTTCAGGCCGACTTCAGTCTCTTTACAATAGGTTAGCGCCCCCACCGGCCTTGCTTTACGGGCCATTTCAGCAGGAATCGAGGCCTCTTCCCAGCACTCTTTTTGCAGGTTTTCCTGCAGTGCCAGGTCTTGTGGAAGCCCTCCAGCCACCATATTGTCCAGTTTATCGGGAAAGTGCTTCCTATCCGCCGAGCGTCTTGCGATCCAGAGTTTGAGGCCATCCGCGGCATGCACGAATCCGTTCATGTGTTGACCATAGGCCCGCAGGCCGAAATAGGCAGCGGCCGTGCGGTCGATGGTCGCATAAGCCTGCTCCCTCCCCCCTGCGGTCACTGGATACTGTTCTCCATGCCGGTGTGCAATCACACCCTGTTCCACCAGTTTCTCAGTAATCTGCGCCAACACCTCGGATCGAGAGGCAAAATCAACCAGCCTGGGTGTTAGATGGACACCCTGAGCGTCGAACTTAAAATATTCAGGCCACTGCTCCAGCGACTCCCACATGGCTCGCTTGAGTCGCCCCACAAGATGCGCCTCGACGTAAAAGCCCCTGAAATTTTCAGGATTCCAGTGGTTGCAGTTTAGAATGTGCCGTAAATATCCAGTATCCGCCATGCTCAATCCCCAATTATGCTGCACACCACCCGGCGATCCCGGCGGGGTCCATCGAATTCACAAAAAAAGATATTCTGCCAGCGTGAGAGCCCCAGTGAACCTTCGATCAATGGAATGGTTTCAGAGGGCCCCACCAGCCCCGCCTTGAGATGCGAGTCTCCATTGCCGTCCTGCGCATCATGCAGCCAGACGCCTTTCGGAATCATCTGGCGCAGCAGATTCACCACATCGGTCTGCACACTCTCGTCCCAGTTCTCCTGAATCATAATTGCCGCCGTGGCTCCCTGGGCGTAGACATTCACCAGTCCATTGCGGCAGCCGCTGTTTTTCACCACCTGGATCACCTGGGGCGTGATATCCACCAGGACTTCCCGGGCTTGGGTGCGTAACTCGATGATCTCCCTCATGCAAAACAACTCCTCTGGATGGAATAATCAGCGGTGCATTTTGCCACAGAGAAGCCTTTTGATGATCTTCAATGTGCAAGTCAGTAATATGAGATAGATTCCCAGCTCAATTTAACCAGGAGGCATCCATGTACGAATTCAATACCGAACTCAATCTACCCTTTGACGAGGCCCTGGAAAAGGTCCGCGCCGCCCTGATGGAGGAACACCTCGGCATCGTCAGTGATGTGGACGTGCAGGCCATCTTCAAGAACAAGATGGACAAGGTCATTCCCGCCTATCATATCTACGGCGCCTGCAATCCCAAATTAGCGGACCGGGTAATCAGTGCCGAGCCCAATGCCGGCACCCTGCTGCCCTGCAGCTTCATCATGCGAGAAACCGATAGCGGTTCAGTGGTGGTCAGTTTCATGGACCCGGTCGCCGTTTTTGGTCTGGCTGAGACTGAAGAACCCAAAGTCGTTGCGCAAGAGGCGAAAGTGATGTTAGAGAGGGTGATCGAAAAACTGCAAGCCTGACTTAAAAACCTGTTCTCATCATCCATGCCCAGGTCCTCATATGTACTTCGTTGCATATAAGAATCGGGCATGAGCCTATACCCTCAGTGACTCAATATTCCGTCAGGGACAAAACATTTCCATTCATTTATTGTGGTATTGCAATATTCAAGAACAAATAGTTACAAGTTGGAGAAGCGCATTGATTACGAATAAACGCTTAGCTCAGACATGTTGATCGACGAGGATTGGATTGCCGTCTGGATCCTCAACCACGAAGCTTGCCGGGCCGGTGGAGTTTTCATCCGCTTCAGAAGTCAGAGCAACGCCTTGTGATTTCAGTTGTCGCTGTAAATCACGAACGTCCGTGAACTTTTCCAGCTCCTTAGCCTCACTATCCCAACCTGGATTAAACGTAAGCATATTATTGTCAAACATGCCTTGAAACAACCCGATCACATGGCTGCCGTTTTTCATAATCAGCCAGTTCTGCGACAAGTCTCCAGCGAAGACTTTAAACCCCAGCTTCTCATAGAATTGCTTTGACGCTTCAATATCCTTTACGGATAAACTGATCGAGAATGCACCTAATTCCATTGCCTGCTCCTAAATCGAATTGTTAACCGATCATGCCTGACTCAGCAGACTGAGTGAATTGGTGGAATTTTTGGAGAAAAAGTGACAACTGACCCAGTTCCGGCCACAGCTTTTTATGTCCTGCTCTCTTTTAGTCTTGCAATCACAAGTAAAGAATCACCTTCTTCAAACTCTTTATAACTCAGAGTTGACAAAATTTCGAATGACTCTGAAATAATGCCCAATAAATGTTCTTTGACATAGTAAGTAAATAATAAACCTTCTATCTCTTGATTTTCTTCACCCAGCCAGAATGAATGTGCAATCAAACCGTTGGGAAACAAAATTTTCACCTGCTCTTCAAGGGACACTTTTAACTCTTCCTCTGTAAGGTGGTGAAGAACTTTATTAGAATAGATACAATCAAATTTCTCAACACTGTCTAACTTCAGTGCGTTGAGTTTTAAAAAAGAAATTTCTGGATATTTTTCTTTGCAGATTTTCAAAAATTTATCAGAGAGATCTGAACCGGTGACTGAATAATTGTTCTTCAAATATTCAATATCTAATCCTGCGCCAGAACCTAACTCAAGTAAGGTTGAATTCAGTGGAAGGTGCTTACTCAAGGCCTGATAGATATTACTTCCATCATAACCTTCGCACATCTGAATATACTTTTTGACACTCTCTGGATCAGTATAAAAGTTCATTGCATTTTCTATCTCGCCGTTGCATATCGCAAGGGGTCTCACATTGTAGCATTCGAAATCGAATGATCCGCCCGACCGTTGAAGGTAAAAGGGGGCAGTTCAAATTGTTTTTCGATGCGTTGTTTGAAAATTATATCGGACATAGCCCCTTTGGTTCTCTGCGGAACCTGAAACCTCCCTAAGTTTGCAGCAGGACGTTGCCATCGTAAGAAAACAATCGAGCCTGGTGCGTTTTAATTCTTTGCTACGAACGCCCATTGGCAGATTTAAAAATCGAGCTGGCTGCGGAACTGTAATAGTTGGGTACCGTCGCCGTCAAAAGGGCTGCCCGGCCGATCGACATCGAGCACCTTGATATAGTTGGTCATGAAGCGCACATTGGCATTCGGGTACCAGTTGAGCCCAAAGGTCAGCAGATCCTGCTCTCCCCCAACAACCTCCTCGTCACTCAAATCCAGATGGCTGTAACGGAGAGCCAGTTCCCAAGCACCGGAACCTCCCCGGCTGAATGGCCGCTTTGGTAAAAGCCCCCGATACACACCGCGTTGATGACGATAGCGTCTCGATTCGCCGGTCAGGAGATAACTCGCATAGGCATACCAGCCGTCGAATTTCAGGTCCGGGCTGACGCCGCGCCGCCGCGTCTCTGTGGTGATGTATTCCGTCTGCAACGAAAATGCTCCGAATACCGCGGCGGCCTCGACACCATAGCGAAGCAGCTCATCCACATCGGTGATGAAACCGGTGTCGACAAGGTGGACCTCCGTGATATGGGATTCCGGACGCGCCTTGAAGCGAACCTGTCCCTCGTCGAAGGCTCGGTACGAAGCGGCAATGCCGGTATGCAGCATGGCCGATTGCGTCAGTATGGGTAAGTATGTGGCACGGCCGGTAAACGCCCAACTCTGCTCGTCGGATTGCTCAGCAACGCTCCCCCCCAGGTCTCTGTCGCCGAACAGGCCCGTAGCAAGGGTCCATCTCCTTTTGCCGGTACGAAGACCCAAACCAAGACTACGTGCCGGTGCGAGCGCACCGGATACCGCCGCACGTTCCATGAAAGTCGTTTCAGTAATCGATGTCCAACGCTCCAGGCCGAATGGTTCCTTGAAACTTCCGACCGTAATAAGAAGCGGTTTGAAACCCCGGTATCTCAGGAAGTTGCTTTTTAGGTCAGCGCCGTCTTGTGCGAACTCCACTTCCGACTTGAATTGCCAATCGTCCCAGAGGATTCCCCGCAAAGACAAGCGACTGCTGCGGATCTCGGACTCGTTGCCGAGATGTGTTTGGTCCTGATCGTACCAGGCGGTATCCATCAGCAGCCGCCCTCCCAGCTCAAAGCGGAAATCTCCATCTGCTGACTCGACTTCCAGGCCTTTGCGACCAAGATGAACCGTTGAGCCGTTAGTGCTGCGATCAGTGACCATACTGTCGTTTACCTCGACTGTCCGAGGTTTTTGGATGCCCTGGGTGGTTCTGGCTGCGTCTTTCCCTACCTGCTTCTTCTCGTCTTCTTCGAGTGCAGTTTTGTAAAGGGTCTCATAGGCCTTTTGACTGATAGTGCCGTCGTCACGGAGCACCTTGAGCAACTCCAGCATGGCGCGATTTCCAGCGTGGACCGGTAGTGTCAGGAAGCAGTGGGAAGCCAGTAGTATCGAGCCGAGGAACACCAATAGATGTCTGACATGGTTTATCTGCACGTCGTACCACCTTGGCTCCCAGCCTGCATAACATACAGGACAACGGAAGCCCTCGAGCCAGACCCTCGGCCAGTCATCATTGACTCAATCATCACACACCCTTTAACCCGGTAGAGGTTAGAAAAACCTCCTAGAGCGCCGTCATACCCATATCAGATTCTGCATGGCGCAGAACAGGTACGGGTTATACGCAGGTAGACCGTTTGAATTTAGCTATTGAGAATTCAGGGCACCACCACAAGCATTACGGTCTATCCGGCCTATATTATTATGAACTTCCTTCCACTCCCATCAGTAAACACACAGAACCAAAAAGGCTTGGATTGAATATTTCCACAATGGAAGAATCATTCTCCTTCTTCTAAGTTCACTTGGATAGATAGGGATTTTACTTGACTCTATGCATAGTTACCCACTAATCGTGGAGCAGTGTAAGAAAAAAAGAGAAAAAAGTGGTCAGGTCTTGCAATCATGCATTATCCGCTTCAGCTTTCTTTATGGCTCTGCTCACCGTCGAATAGTGCACATTAAAATGTGCCGCGATTTCCTTCATCGTATAATCACCTGAAGAGTACGCTTCAACCATGCCACGTTTTTTGTCCTCAAATTCTAATTCATACTGCTCTAATGTCTTTGCCTTTGGACGATATTGAGCACGTGGGATTTCACTGAGGTCTCCTCTTTTATCCAGCTTTTCCTGCATTTTTTTTACAAAATGCTGATCTCCCAAATAGATTTGTTTTGATAGTTCTGTCCAAAGACTGGGCAATCCCACCCCCGCACGCACAAAATCTTTATATTTCGCAATGGCTCGTTTCCGCTGGACACTAAATTTACTCAATAGCCAGTCTGTCTCCAACCAATCAGGTACGCTTTGCTCACCTAGCATTGCTCCATAACTACTCCATTGCCATTTTTCTAGTTTCCTCACCAGCTTCGCACGAACAGGATTCAACACCACATAACGTGACAATTCTAAAAGATAACTGTCTTTATCTACGATGATCCCTTTATATCTTCCCTGGAAAACATGCCCGACCCGTTGATGAGTCTGATTGAAGTATTGTGTGTAAACGCCATTCAACTGGCGCATCCCTTTGGACAAATTGCCTTCAACAGTTTCGACGACGACATGATAGTGGTTGCTCATCAGACAGTAGGCGTGACACCTCCAATTGAAGCGCTTGCAAACCTGGCTGAATAACTCTAGCCATTTATAGCGGTCATCGTCATTCAAATAGATAGCTTCCCGCCGATCACCGCGGGAAGTGACATGATAAAGTCCACCAGGAAATTCAAGCCTTAAAGGTCTGCTCATACCCTATTAATAGTAGATAAATGCATGATCGCAAGACCTGACCCTAGGCCCCCTCCGCTAGAGCCTCGCGGCCCCATAGCCTCGTTAGAAGACATCTGTGACTGGCAAGTGATCAATACCACCTGATTTTTACTTGTGATCCTGGAAATTGGCTGAGTTATACTTACGCCAACTCTATTGATCCATGAACCTGTCTTGATCACGAAGAGGTTGTAGAGATCGGCTGAATACATTTTGCACCTCTAAGCGATCATATTTAACGAGAAGCTCATGCACGTCCCAACCAAGCCTGTCGGGGAATATCCCTGGTTCATCCGTCTGTTTTTCTGGAACCAGAAGCGTCGATACGGAAAAGTACTGGAGCCTGGTATGCTGTGGGGCCGCTCACCGTGGGTGTTTGCGACCTTGGCTTTGTTATATGGAGCATTGGATCGGAAGAGCTCGCCGCTTTCGCCAGTGTTAAGATCACTCATCACGGTACGGGTCTCCCAGA
This sequence comes from uncultured Gammaproteobacteria bacterium, assembly GCA_963797085.1. Classification (GTDB taxonomy): domain Bacteria; phylum Pseudomonadota; class Gammaproteobacteria; order Chromatiales; family Chromatiaceae; genus JASJBU01. Next base: position 83,280 of record CAWCOA010000024.1, on the reverse strand, counting down.
TCAATCACTGTGAGTTCTGCGTTGACATCAACTCGGCGACTCTTGTGAAACGCGGGGTTCCGGAAAACAAAATCGAGGCTCTGTGGGAATGGCGGGAAAGTTCGCTTTTCGACCAGACTGAGAGAGTCGCACTGGAGTATGCTGAAACCGTGACCCATTCGGAATTGCGTGTCGATGATGCCCTGATGGCGAGGGTAAAAGAGCACTTCGATGACGACACATTAGTTGAGCTTACCGGTCTCATCGCCTTCCAGAATCTCTCCAGTAAGTTTAACGATGCACTCAATGTAGCGCCCCAGGGTTTCTGCCGCCTGCCTCACACCCCCCCCAACCACGATTCCTGACAGTTCTCGAACTTTGTTACGGGATAATGTGGATGATTGATGATTAAACTACCTATTGAAGGGCCAGAGTCAGCCGATCTTGAGGCGCCAGGACACTTCAACGAAGAGTCCACAGGAAACATGTGCGGCTGTTGTTCAATAACCAATAACTACAGGTGTATTCTGAACCTTGCTCTCCTTTGATGGGGTCTGGGATGCGCACTGAGCAGACTTCCATGGATTGAAACAAATAGGCAAGATGACTTAAGCCAGATATTACAACTTGGATTGTTGCACCTGTACCAGGGCCTGTCGATACTGAGTGGCAGGGCATAAAATAACGTGGAAGACAATTGGCTAACAATAACCGTAATGAAAATATTAATCTTCATTCTACTCTCATCACTGGTTGTCGAAACAATATCTGCCGAACAACGGCTGTGGGATATCAGGCCAGGGTTCCCTTGCGACAAGATCCCTGAGGCTGAAAAACGCCTGGGATCCCTTGAGTTATCTGTTCGTGACGAGAAAGGCAGCAGTCAATATACTGGAACCCAAGGTGGGAAGAAGGCAAGCATCACATATCGCTGCGATAAGGGACAGCTGACTGAGCAAACGATTATTATCACCATTGCTTCCCGGGATGAAGCCAACAGGTTTGCCAATGAGCAAAAAATAAAACTCGCCGAACGATTGGGCGACCCCATACATGATGGTTTGGAACTGAGTATCTGGAAGAAATTATATTTTGGTTTTATGGGAGCAGATTTGGATTACCTTACCCGTGTCGTTGTCTGGGGAAGAGCAAAGAAGGATGTAATGCTGTTGATCATGGAATCAGGGAGCAACCTATGGGAGGTCTCCATTTCGCAAGGGAGTTCTAAATCGGAGTATATTTTCAATTCATAGAACGGCGATCAGCTCCAGACTCAAGGTACATCCGGACCGGCATTGGGGACGGATCACCAATACCTACCTCCACCCAGTACCCGCCGAGTCCCTGGAGCGTGTCTGCCAAACCTTGAAAAAGCATAGCGGCGACTGAATCCAGCGTTACAGTCTTCTCCCTGATCCAAATATTAGATATTACGGTGATTGTTTATTAAACACACAAAATAAATCAACTGTGTTCATGGTACGATTACCCCGTCTTGTTATTCCCGGTCACCCTCATCATGTGACCCAGCGTGGCAATCGGCGTGCGCAAACCTTCTTTGAAGAGGGCGACTATGCGCTTTACAAACATTTGCTGAGTGAAGCGGCACAAAAGGCGGTGCTGAGATCTGGTGCTATTGTCTAATGCCTAATCATGTCCATGTCATCATTGTACCGTCGGATGCAGATGGGTTACGTCGCACCTTCGCGGATGCGCATCGGCGTTATACGGGATATGTTAATGCCCGTATAAGGGTCACTGGGCATATATGGTAAGGACGCTTTGGTTCGGTGGTAATGGATGAAGAACATCGCGCCAATGCGGTGCGATATATCACGCTCAACCCTGTACACGCCAGGCTGGTTGAGCGGATGCACGAGCGGCCCTGGTCAAGTGACAATGCCCATCTATCTGGCCGCTATGCTGAACTGGTCACGGTTGCGCACGTACTCGAGCGTTATGGAGATTTTACGGTCTTCCTTGATCAGGAGGAGAATGCTACCGCTTTCAGGATGCTTTGTCAGTCAGAAACAACGGGGCGCCCCTTAGGTTCTGACCCGTGGATTGAAAACTCGAGAGACTGGCCGGCAGGCAACTATAACCTTGAAAGCGTGGACCCAAAAGGAGAGCTATGGGTGATATTTAACGATATTTAGTAAACTGTCACTGTAATTCCTCATACACTAATAATAATAGTAAAGAAATGCATGATTGCAAGACCTGACCCTATGGCCCATGACCCTATGGCCCCTGCTATGGCCCTAGACCCTATTGCCGCTCATGGCTCCCGATTTATCCTTTTTCGGTATCTACCGTCAGTCCACCACCTGGTCTAGTTTTGCTGTCGATCGCCACGCGTCGAGGGTGTAGGCGTCATGTGTTCGCAGCACCCACAGTACTATGCATGCGGAAAGCATAGGTATGGCGGCGAAAAACAGCAGATTGGGATAAGTCCACGGGTCCATGTATTTCATATACGAACTGACCGTTGATATCGCATGAAGAATCAAAATCGCGCCATAGGAAAACGTCCGAAATAGTCCCACTAGGAAGGCGAGAATCAAAGCGGATTGGGCAACACCGATTGCATAGGTAATTCCAGACGTCAGGCCTGAAAGTTGATAGAACCTTTCAAACACGGCGGCAGCGTGCGAAGGGTTGATGAATTTGTCGATGGTCCACATCGCGAAAACAGTCGCAATGCCCATTCTCAGAATTAACAGACACCAAGCAAGCTTTTGCTTTGAGACCATCGCATCACGTTCCATTCCATTCATAGGTAATTAACCCCGTTCTAACACTACTTAAGTCGATTGTAATGAGGCGGATAACGCCCAGTTAAGCGGCGGCCAGCATGGAGCGCTGTTTGCGCAAACATGGCGGAGCCATGCGAAAAAGGCGCGGGGTGCTGGGCGTCCGAGCGAGCTTTGTTAGCGGCTTGAACGCATTGATACTCATTGAGCCTCCTCCCTCAGCGGGCTTTGCAGGCATAACCTACCATCCAATTGTGTACTTTACACAATGACGAAAGAGGAGGCTCAAATGAAATTCTACACCAAATCTCATGCTCATTTCTGCAGTATCGACCTTCATGCCCGATGCCTCTACGTTTGCATCCTGGATACGGCTGGCGAAACCCTTCTACCTACAAAGATTTCCGCTTCTCCCAATGCCTTGATGAAACTGATCCCTCCCTATCTGGATGATCTGGTCGTCGGCGTAGAGTGTATCCGATAACGGTGACACTTTACCATTCACGCTATTTATAAATATGACTATGATGATGTGATGTCAAGATTACCAAGATTCATAGTACCTGGGGTACCGCACCATGTGACGCAGAGAGGGAATCGGCGTCAGCGCGTATTCTTGGATGACGATGATTACAGCTTATATAAGGATTGGCTAAGTCTTGCCGACAAAATGACGTAGAGGTGTGGTCGTATTGTCTAATGCCCAATCATGTTCATTTGATCCTGGTTCCAGCAGAGGATACTGGTTTGTCTCGCGCAATAGGTGAGACGCATCGACGGTATAGTAGCTACATCAATGCACGACTTCGAGTAACGGGCCATCTATTTCAGGGACGCTTTGGAAGTGTGGCGATGGATGAATTGCATCTACTGGCAGCTTTCCGCTATGTGGCGATGAATCCGGTTAAAGCGAAAATGGTCGCTCAAGCGCCGGACTGGTCGTGGTCGAGTACGAAAACACACCTGAGTGGGAAAGACGATGGTCTAGTGTCAGTACGACCACTACTTGATCGTATTGATAATGTATCCAAGTTTTTGGTGGCCACACCAGAGCAGGAGTTGGAATTTGCCTTGGAAAAGGGACAATCTATCGGACGGCCATTGATGGAAGAGAGCGCGTTGGTGGACCTCGAAAAAAAACTGGGGCGACCGATTCGCCCCGCTAAGCGTGGTCGACCCAAAAGGAAAGGTGAAAATTCAAGTCAGTTGAAATTGGTGTAAATGGTAAGGTGTCACCGTAAATGACAGGGATGCATTTTCTGGATGAGCAATTCAACTTTTTTGCGCTGGAGCAGGTCGGGAAACTGACCCAATCGATCATCAACGTTTTCCGCATCGTCAGAATGCTGGGGGATTTTCAACAGCATGGCAGCATTCTACGCCGATACTACAAACACAAGGAATTGCTACAACTCAATGAATTTAAGGAAGTATTACAAGGCTATCAGAACCACTGCCAAGCCAAAGAATATGCCAAGGTCACACAAAACCACTATCGTAAAATCGCTGAGAAATTTCTGAGTTTTCTGGAATCGTAAAACAACAGGGGACAGACCACTAATACCTACCACTTCTGCCGAACTCCACCAATGTTCACTCGAAAAAAAATCTTTTTCATAGCTCAAGTTCCCGCTGTTCCGCATCGCCATCGGACTTAACAGGCCGCCCTGGACTACCCCGCCAAGTGCGCCGTCCAAGCATGGCTGCAATCTCCTTCTGAAACCGCTCCGTCCCCAGCACAAAACCTCCATTGGTTACCGACCGTATCTGATCCACAAGCCCGGGATCCAGTTCGTAGCGAAACAATTCTCGATAGGCTTCCTGGCGCTTCAGGCTAGTGCGGCCAAGCCTCTTATACAGAGTGTGTGGTCGTATTAAAGCATTTGCAAACAACAGGGGACAGACCACTAATACCTACCACTTCTGCCGAACTCCACCAATGTTCACTCGAAAAAAAATCTTTTTCATAGCTCAAGTTCCCGCTGTTCCGCATCGCCATCGGACTTAACAGGCCGCCCTGGACTACCCCGCCAAGTGCGCCGTCCAAGCATGGCTGCAATCTCCTTCTGAAACCGCTCCGTCCCCAGCACAAAACCTCCATTGGTTACCGACCGTATCTGATCCACAAGCCCGGGATCAAGTTCGTAGCGAAACAATTCTCGATAGGCTTCCTGGCGCTTCAGGATAGTGCGGCCTAGCCTCTTATACAGAGTGTGTGGTCGTATTAATGCATTTGCACAACCTTGTGCATTATATCCATAACTCGACCACTGATACTCCCCCGGGTGATTCACCATATCAGCACGCACCGGGTTCAATTCGATGTAACGTTGACAACCCAGGAAATAATCTTCTTCTCCTATCAGACAGGACCGAAACCTTCCCTCCCATAGGGTGCCGGAACGTCGATAGGTACGATTGATATACTGGACATATCGCTGTCCCAGGTGTTTCATCACTTGCGACGGTCCATCGCCCTGCTTTGGTGTCATCAACAGGTGGACATGGTTGCTCATCAACACATAGGCATGAAGTTCAACCTCATACTTCTTACAGGCCTTACCAAGATGATCGAGATAAAACTGGTAGTCGTCTTCAGCGAAAAAGCAAGCTCCCCGGTTATTACCCCGTTGGATGAGGTGCACAGGAACTCCCGCAAGCTTGAGCCTTGGACGTCTGGGCATGCTGGTTCCCATTGTGATCTTTGAAGGATAGAAGCATAGCATATAAACGTGGTCTGTCCCCTATTACGCAGTTTTTTCCTCAATTCGCTCTTTTCTCTTTCTAATAAGAAATTCCGATATTCTTCCTATTTCTCCCTCGTAATCATTCTGAAAGTTAACGTATTTCTTACCTGCTAAGGTCGGTGGAATCAGATCCGGGCTCAAGTTATCGATTATTGTTGGAATAACCATTATCGATGATCTATTGACTTCTTCGTTGTATTTCGCGGACCACTCTTCCTGAACCCAGTTAGATTGCACGGAGCTTTCTGAAAGGACTACCAGCATATGGCTCGACGCTTTAATACCTTCATTGATGGAGCGTACAATATTATCCCCTGGCTCAATGCTTACCTCATCCAACCAGATTTTGATGCCTCTACTTCTTAGACCGTCCGCAAGCCTCTGGGCAAAATCCTTATCGGCATGAGAATAACTGATGAAAATATCATTCCCATCTCTATCCGACATATATCCTCCTATTTGTACAAATTAAAGAATGCTAACGCTTCAATCAACTGACGCCGTAGGCGGTCTGCTGGATTGACTTGTTAAAAACGCATTTTGCAGTGGCTCGACCGTGAGCCGAAAGCCAAGTGCCTTAGCAACTTTTGATACAGTGGAAAAGGTTGGATTACCCTCTGGAGATAGCGCCTTGTAAAGCCCCTCACGAGTTAGTCCAGTATCTCGTGCTAGTTGGCTCATGTTTTTCGCCCGCGCGATAACACCAAGAGCGTGGACGATAAAGGACGGATCATCTCCCGCCTCTTCAATGCAGGCTTCAAGATAAAACTGAATATCTTCCTCGGTTTTCAGATGCTCTGCTGAATCCCAGCGTTTGGTAGTTATGGTCATAAGTTTTATACCTCCAGTTTCCTGGCCAGATCTTTGGCCTTGAGGATATCCGCAGTTTGCGACCCTTTGTCACCTCCCGACAGCAGGATGACAAATACCGAAGACCGCTGCGCAAAGTATATGCGATAGCCAGGACCATAAAAAATTCGAAGCTCGCTAACTCCCTCACCAACAGGTGAGACATCACCAAAATTGCCTTGCTCCATCCTGTCGATTCGAACCTGAATACGGGCTTTGGCCCTTCGATCTTTCAGACTCTTGAACCATTTTAGGAATTCTTCAGTAGTGCGGATTTCGATCATTCGTTAACTGTAGTTTACACTGCGATTTATGTCAACCACAGTTAGCAGTAGTTTGCTTTTTAACGGCTGGGCTCAGTGGGGCGAGCGACAGCGAGCATCCACTGGAGCCCATGGTTAAGTGTTATCTTCTGTACCATGCACAAATACCATATCTGAATCAGGTTCAACATAGTGGACGTGCCCCATGCTCTCTGTTTCCACAATAATTCCTTCTCCCAAGTAACTCCATTGTGCTTCAGGGTGTAATTCGGAATATTGGCTGCAATCTATTGAGCAGACCACAATTCCTTTTGTGCCGTCTCTGTACCGAAAAACATCACCTACTTGCGCTTCTCGACCATTGGGAAACTTCATAGTTGAATACCATTCGTAACAGCTAGGCGTATGAGAATGTTTTCTCCCAACTGCGCCATGAGTTCTTTGTTACCAATTGCACTTGCAATATCTTCTGGTAGCTCTGTGAACAGTGTACCTGTCTGTGCAACACCCCCATCAAGGTTAGCGTCAAACAATTCAAGAATGGTATCACCATTCTTTTGTATTAATTTGCAGATCAATCCGTTTTCCATCTTCTTACACTTAACGTCGCAATTCACCGGAGCAGAGTGATAGTGAGGCGTCCGTGTGAAATTGCCTGGTTAGCTTTGTACCCATTTCTCAGCTACCATCGTAACTCTACCCCATACTTCATCAGTCATTGAGTTTTGCCACACTCCACCCAGTAAATACCGAAATTTCGAATCATTACCTGCCAATATTTCAACACGCCCAATGTATTCTTCACCTTTTGCTGCAAGAACATCTTCTAGTGGGCCTGCTGCGAGAATGCCGATTACTTCTTGTGAAAGATCTTTCCGATATGTACGTAGTACGAATTCCCAAAGTTCATCGATTTCACCTTTGATCATTAAATTTATGAGATGGTCATCTGTCCAGTGCAATTCGGAATCTTCATCATCATATGTTTCTTCCTGATGCTTGATCCATTCTTTGATGAAATGCTCGTCAATCATTTTTGAAAGCTAATAACGTTGCGCTCAGCCGCCGCGTTTAGCGGTCGGCTGCAGCGCCTGGTTATATGCCGCTTTAATCATGTATTGAACGATTGAGAATTTCAGATACCCACTGATTGATGCTTTTACCAGCAGTTGTTGCTCTCGCTGCAATTTCGCTATGCAACCTAGGGGGTATCCTGAGATTAAACTTACCCGAATACTCTTTCGTTGGGGCAATCCCCTTTTCTTCACAAACCTCCAGATACACCTTCAACGAGTTTTTAAACTCCTTTCGAAGGCTTGCAGGGCTTTTACCATAAAAATCCGCGCTCCCATTCAATCCGAGAATCTCTCCTCGAAATTGATCGAGCTCAGGATCGTACTCGATCTTTGCCTTGTAACCATCGACTTCCATCATATTCATGGAGTTACCTCATATAACTCTAACCATTTGCGAATACTGGCTATCGCTCCTTTATCGGTATTCGGGGATGGGTGTGGCCTGTGAAATACACGGACTTCGTTGAATAGCACTATGGCTACCCTGGAACCTGCTCTTTCTGATACATCCGCACCCAGTGCTTTGAACAGAGACTCAATATCCGTCCATTGAATATTGCCGCTAGTGGGTCGTTTGTAGATTTGTCCTAAACAACAGGGGACAAAACAACAGGGGACAGACCACTAATACCTACCACTTCTGCCGAACTCCACCAATGTTCACTCGAAAAAAAATCTTTTTCATAGCTCAAGTTCCCGCTGTTCCGCATCGCCATCGGACTTAACAGGCCGCCCTGGACTACCCCGCCAAGTGCGCCGTCCAAGCATGGCTGCAATCTCCTTCTGAAACCGCTCCGTCCCCAGCACAAAACCTCCATTGGTTACCGACCGTATCTGATCCACAAGCCCGGGATCCAGTTCGTAGCGAAACAATTCTCGATAGGCTTCCTGGCGCTTCAGGCTAGTGCGGCCAAGCCTCTTATACAGAGTGTGTGGTCGTATTAAAGCATTTGCAAACAATAGTCAGCTATACAAGTAAGTAAGAGGAAGAGAAAGGGGACCCTCGAAAACACAGTCCAAACCTACTGTAATTATCAGTAGGCATTATAGCTGAACCATGACGCTGGAGGTGTCCCCCATGAATAAGCATAGATACAAAACAACTGATTTCAAGCGGGTCAACTGGGATAAAATTGATACGCAGACGCATGGCCAACGAATCTCATTTGCTGTGGATGTAGCCAAAGAGGAATTCTTTGCAGCGGTCATGAAACCAGGAAACGAAGTGGTTGAGACAATCAAATGGGTGCATCCGGATGAAACGCGTGCGTTAGGCAAACAATTGAAAGCATTGAATCCACAACAGCTTGAGGTGGCACTGGAGCCAAGCGGCACCTACGGAGATAGCCTACGGTGGTATTTACGGGAACTCGGTTATCCTATCTACAGAGTCAGTCCGAAGCGTGTGCATGACGCAGCCGAGGTCTATGATGGTGTACCGAGTCTGCACGATGCCAAAGCGGCCTACCTGATAGGACGCCTACATCAGGATGGAGCAAGCGAGCCATGGCAGGAACTCCCGGAATCAAGACGTGAACAACAGGCATTGATAGCTGAGCTGGACCTGTACCAAGGCGAACATCGGCGCAACCTGAACCGACTCGAAGCCATAATGAACCGCCACTGGCCCGAAGCGGGAAGACTCATGGAGCTGGGACGAAGTAGTCTGCTGCACCTGATTGCCGAATATGGATCTCCCCAGGTTGTCGATGAACACCGTAGTGAAGCGGAGCGGTTGATGCGTCTATTTGGACATGGGCAGATGAAGGTCGAAAAAGTTCAGTCGTTGCTCGACAGCGCCGAGCAGAGCTTGGGTTTACCCTGTAGTGAACAAGAGCGGCATTATCTACAGATACTCTGCCAGGAACTGATACGCACTCACCAACTCCAACGCCAATTGGAACGGCGAATCGACGCCATTGTGGAAAATGATCCTGTACTTCAGCACATGGCACCCCTGGTGGGAAGAGTCACCAGCCTGGTCTTTCAAGCCAGCCTAGGATCCCCTCTGGACTATCCCAATCCCCACGCCTACCTCAAGGCATTTGGACTCAACCTCAAGGAAAAGAGCAGTGGTAAGCACAAAGGCCAACTCAAAATCACCAAACGGGGGCCGGGGAGAACTCGCCACTACCTTTATTTAGCGCCATGCGAATAATCTATACCGATCCCATCATAGCCGCCTGGTATCGCAACAAAGTGCAACGGGATGGAGGCTTCAAACTCAAGGCATTGATAGCCGTCATGCGCAAGCTTGTCCTCGCGCTCTGGCATGTCGCACAAGGCAGTCCCTTCGATAGCCACAAGCTTTTCAATGTCCAGGCTCTTAAGCTAACGTAGGAGGCAGTAACAGGCTAAGTAATACTCAACATATAGGAGAAGTACAACTGAGAAAATCGGCTTGATAAAACAATACCCGTTATCTGGTGGAGCGACCTCCGTCGTCCCCTATGATCCCCCCGAGATCTCAAAATAGTCCCGAGGCGCTCCCTGGATGTCCCATGGGTCCATTATCCGATGTAGCTGATCAGATGCCTTATAACGGACATCCCACGTGGCAGGTTAGATTTACCTCATTGGGTGAACATCCCGGAAAACGAGATTGGGCTGGAGAGTCGAAATAAACGCAAAACCAAGGGGTCTACTGATAAAATGGTTTTATCAGATTGAACTCTAATTTTTTGCGTGTCTTGGATTTCCTGAACTATTAATTATTTCTATTTGAATTGCCTACGGCAGGGGACAGACCACTAATACCTACCACTTCTGCCGAACTCCACCAATGTTCACTCGAAAAAAAATCTTTTTCATAGCTCAAGTTCCCGCTGTTCCGCATCGCCATCGGGCTTAACAGGCCGCCCTGGACTACCCCGCCAAGTGCGCCGTCCAAGCATGGCTGCAATCTCCTTCTGAAACCGCTCCGTCCCCAGCACAAAACCTCCATTGGTTACCGACCGTATCTGATCCACAAGCCCGGGATCAAGTTCGTAGCGAAACAATTCTCGATAGGCTTCCTGGCGCTTCAGGATAGTGCGGCCTAGCCTCTTATACAGAGTGTGTGGTCGTATTAATGCATTTGCACAACCTTGTGCATTATATCCATAACTCGACCACTGATACTCCCCCGGGTGATTCACCATATCAGCACGCACCGGGTTCAATTCGATGTAACGTTGACAACCCAGGAAATAATCTTCTTCTCCTATCAGACAGGACCGAAACCTTCCCTCCCATAGGGTGCCGGAACGTCGATAGGTACGATTGATATACTGGACATATCGCTGTCCCAGGTGTTTCATCACTTGCGACGGTCCATCGCCCTGCTTTGGTGTCATCAACAGGTGGACATGGTTGCTCATCAACACATAGGCATGAAGTTCAACCTCATACTTCTTACAGGCCTTACCAAGATGATCGAGATAAAACTGGTAGTCGTCTTCAGCGAAAAAGCAAGCTCCCCGGTTATTACCCCGTTGGATGAGGTGCACAGGAACTCCCGCAAGCTTGAGCCGTGGACGTCTGGGCATGCTGGTTCCCATTGTGATCTTCGAAGGATAAAAGCATAGCACATAAACGTGGTCTGTCCCCTATTACTTACTTTCTTATTACACATAAACGTGGTCTGTCCCCTATTACTTGTCCCCTGTTACTAGTTCTATTACTAGTTTTTCTTTGTTCACCCTGTTATACATCAATAATTCCCATGGGTACCTGATTTGTTTTTATATATAGCCCAACGCCTTGCTAACCGGCGCGGAGCAGCAGCGCTGCGGAGCGTCCGAGTGAGCGATAGCGGACGGTGTTCAGCATTTTGTTATGTGTCTTACGCAGCAGACAGGCGCTTGACTATTAACTCACCTCGATGCTGCTCTGCTTGCCAGAGATCATATTGCGACTGCTGATTCAGCCAGCTCTCAGATGAAGTGTTGAACGCAATTGATAAGCGAACTGCCATTTCCGGGCTAATACCAGATCTTCCGTTAATGATGCTGGAGAGTGTTTTACGACTGACTCCAAGTGCCTTAGCCGCTTCGGTTACCGAAACGCCAAGCGGCTTAATGCAAAGCTCTTTGATTACTTCGCCAGGGTGCGGGGGATTGTGCATCAACATGATATTGCCTCAATGATAATCTTCGTAATCTACTACCTCGGCGTCTACGCCGTTAAACCGGAAAGTGACACGCCAATTGCCACTTACTCGAACTGACCAGGTTTCTCCTCGATTTCCCGCAAGTTGATGTAAATACAAACCAGGGAGATCCATATCACCCACCGATGTAGATGCATTTAGCCGACCGAGAATCAATTGAAGGCGCTTGGCATGAATTGCCTTAATTCCGGACTTTTTACCAGTCTTGAAGAAGCGCTCAAGACCTTTGTGCTTGAAACTCTGAATCATAAACAGAATTGTAACGCGTAACGTTACACTTCGCAAGAATATTGCACATAACGCCAAGGTAAGCGGCGTTCAGCATGGAGCGACTGATCGGGTAACAATGGCGTAGCCATGCCCGAGCAGGCGCGGAGTGCTGAACGTCCGAGTGAGCCGTAGGCGAACGGCTTGACCGTTTTGTTGGGCGTCAACTGCACCACGCTCAATCGCCAGATTCCAGGGATGCAACCGGCACCAGAATTTCATTGCGACGAAGGAACCAAGGCATGAACGGTGGGTTGTACCGTGCCCAAATCGGTTCGCCTACCGAAGTCAAGCGATTATTCGCTATCCAATCCTGTAATTTTGCCAAGTTGCGACGGTAACTCTTTTCGCTCCAAAAACCCGAATAACGTACCGCAGCAATGAGACGTACCGGAACCTCGCGAATAGACACGTTTGGATCCTTTGGCTCAGGAGTCGTTTCCAGCGTGAATGACGCTGGCATCATGAAGCTGACAACCCATTTTCCATCCTGCTTCTGCTGGCCTACCGGCGATGTCATCTCAATCTTCTGACTCGATGGCTCTTGTCCAACAGGCGATGTCATCGCCACTTTCTGTTGCTGTTTGTTGTTTCCAGAAATGTACTTGAACAGGCGGCCGAATGCTTCGTTACCAGCATCTTCAAACTCTCCATCTACCGTGGTCTCAGCGAGAATATGGGACTCGTACTCCCGAAGTTCGAACCCGTCTTCTTCACGAAGTACGTTGTATTTCGCTTCCTCAACGGCCATAGCATTTCCCGCCAATAGCAACGTGGTAATTGTGACCCAACTGATCCGGGCTATCCGCAACATTCTTGAGATTTCCTTTTTAGACTCAGCCATTCTAGACCTAAATCGAAGCTAACCGCCTTTCCCGGCACAGCAGCCAGATATGAAGGCATCACTTTTGAAGCCCAACAGGTGATTATGTAGCCGGCACAAAACTTGGGAATATATTGCCGGCACAATAATTGTAATATGACGCCAAATGTTCTATATATGTTCTCATGGACGGGAAAATAGAACAATCCGACTCCAGAATTGAACTGTTTTGGCAGAGATATATAACAATCTGCCAGACTTTTCGCATCCCTGAAAAGGCCCTGCCCTGGTACCGGCGACATGTACAGGCTTTCATTGATCAATATCCCGGAATTCGTTTGCAGTCTCAGTCGGCGGAAAATCTGCAAGTTTGGCTTGAAGGTCTTGGCCGTAATGAGCAGTTGACTGGCTGGCAATATCGGCAAAAGGTCGATGCCCTGCGGCTGCTTTTCTGTCACATGGTGCGCGCGACATGGGCCTTGGAGTTTGATTGGGACCGCTGGGCGATGGCTACGCAACCATTGGAGCAAGACCATCCAACGGTTGCCAGAACCTTTGAAATGATTGAGAAAGCTGTAAAAGATCCGAAAAACGATCTGGGAAAACGTTTTCCTGAGGTCTACAGAAAGTACCTGGCGGCCATTCGGATACCGGAATACTCCATCAACACTGAGAAGAGCTATCTGAGCTGGATCAATCGATTCCTTCGTTTTCACAACAAAACACATCCCCAAGATTGTGCAGAGCCAGAAGTTGCCTCCTTTTTAGAATATTTGGCGGTGCAACGCAAGGTTGCCGGCGCCACTCAGGCGCAGGCGTTGAATGCGATTGTCTTTTTCTTCACAAAAGTCCTGGAAAAACCCTTGGGTAATATTGGTCCGTTCAAACGGCCAAAAAAGCCAAAAAGAATTCCCACCGTGTTGAACCCGGATGAAATACAAAGGCTGTTTTTCCAACTCCATGGCATGCATAGCCTGTTGATCAGGCTGATGTACAGCACCGGTATGCGAGTTATGGAGTGTGTACGCTTGCGTATCCTTGATCTGGATTTTTCTTATCGCCAAATCATTGTCCGTGAAAGTAAGGGCAAGAAGGACAGGGTCGTACCAATGCCGGATGTCTTGTTGAGCCTGTTGCAAAAGCAGGTCAAGTGGGTGGAACAACTCCATCGCAAAGATCTTGATACCGGATTCGGGACGGTATTTATACCCGAGGCATTGGCCCGTAAGTACCCGAATGCCGAACGTGAGTTACGTTGGCAATATCTGTTTCCAGCAAGCCGTCTGGCGCAAAACCCCCGGTCAGGCATCATGCATCGTCATCATATTCACCAGAGCGCGATTCAGAAGGCGGTCAAGCAAGCAGCCACGAAAGCGAATATTCTGAAAAGAGTCACCAGCTATACCATGCGCCACTCATTTGCGACACATCTTCTGGAGACAGGTTCTGATATTCGAACAGTACAAGAGCTACTCGGCCATGCGAACGTAGAAACCACTATGATTTATACCCATGTCATGAAACGAGGCGGAAACGGCACTCGGAGTCCATTGGATCATTTAAAATTTCATTAGCCTGTCGATGCTGTTTGTATATACCCAAGGGCACTTCATGCAAGACGAGCTACCGCTCACCAGCTTCCTGGATTCAATTCATTCTCGCACTGGAAGGTAAGTCAACAAGTTTCAAGCTATGTGACGGAGAGCCTGTACCGACCCATATTTAGTGAGAAACATGTCATAAAAATCCGACTATATTGACGACATTATCCACCGGGCATACACTCCGTAATAACTTTTGTAATAACCGCATTAGGTCCCGCCATGCTCAAAGTGAAGGTCACCGCCATCGGTAACTCGTTGGGTATAGTGTTGCCAAAAGAGGCTCTCACGAAGCTTCATGCCAACAAAGGCGACGTGCTTTACCTGGTCGATACGCCGGAGGGTTTGACCCTCACCCCTTACCAGCAGGATTTTGAGGCGCAAATGTATGCCGCGGAAAAGGTCATGAAGAAATACCGCAACGCGCTCCACGAGCTGGCCAAATGATGGAGCCGGTATGGGTTCTGCCGGAGCTCGTACATGCCATACATCAGACACTGCTTGCCGAGCATGGAGGGCTGCCGGGTATCCGTGATCAGGCATTACTCGACTCGGCCTTGGCTCCGCCGAAACAAAAAGCGGCCTATGAAAACGACGTGACCCTTTTCGAGCTGGCCGCTTCTTACAGTTACGGAATGTCTCGCAACCACCCCTTCATTGATGGCAACAAACGAGTTGCGCTGACGGTTGGCGCGGTTTTTCTGGAGCTGAACGGTTACTCCCTCGACGCAACTGAAGCAGAGGCCGTTATCATCTACCAACAGCTCGCGGCAGGAACGCTAAATGAACAACAACTGGCGAACTGGATGCAGGATTCATCTATTACCAACAGCTGACATCATCTGATGCCCGGCAAACAAACCCAAGACGAGATATCCAAGGTCGAATGGATTCGCCAGTTCCTGCTGGTGTTTCTGCCTTTTTCCGCGGTGCTGATGGTTGGCGCCATGGCCCACTACTACACCATCACCCAGACCGAGCGGGTGACCCGGGAATCGAGCGAGCTGCTCAATGTAGGCCTGGCGCGCAGCGAACTGAACCGTGATCTGGCGAATGTCATCAGCGACCTGATGTTTCTCTCAAGTTATCTGGCGCGATGGAACTCAGAGCAGGAAAGCCGGGAGAAGGAGGCCGAAATCGCCGAGCTCTTCATGACCTTTTCTCGGGAAAAACAGCTCTATGACCAGATCCGTTACATTGACACCCAGGGCAAGGAGGTGGTTCGTATCAACTTTCGTAACGGCCAGCCCACTAAGGTAGCGCAGCATCGATTGCAGGATAAATCAGCTCGCTACTATTTCCAGGAGACCATCAAGCTCGACAAGGGAAATATCTATATCTCGCCCCTGGATCTCAATATCGAGCAGGGTGTGATTGAAAAACCCTTGAAACCCATGATGCGATTCGCCATTCCCCTCTACACCCGGGATGGCGCGAATAAAGGCATTCTGGTGCTGAATTACCTGGGTGAACGCATGCTCGGAAACTTCTCCCGTGCCGGAGCGAATATCGCAGACCATATCCATCTGGTGAATGCTGACGGTTACTGGCTGCGCAGTCCGCAACGTTCGGATGAGTGGGGCTTCATGTTTCCCCATGCACAGCGCTTCTCCGATCGATATCCGCAAGCCTGGAAGCTGATCGAACAGGGTAACTCCGGCCAGATCAGCGCGGCCGAAGGACTCTTCACGGTTGAATCCGTCACCCCCAGACAGGTTGCCGCACAACTCATCGAGGGCGTCGCGCTGGGCACGCCCTATCCCATCCGGCTCAGACCAGTGGAAAGTCATCGCCGTTATCGGCGCTGATGCAGTCAGCACCACGATCTGGCATTTCCTGCTCCGCCACCTGCCCCTCTATCTGGTGGTATTGGCCATTCTGCTGGTGGGCAGCTGGTTGCTCATGCTGGCCAATCTCCGCCACCTGCGGTCGGAACTGCAGAATGAATATGAGAGACGCTTTCGACATACCCTGGAGAATATGCAGCTGGCCGCAGTCACTGTTGATCGGCAAGCCCGGCTGGTGTTCTGTAATGACTATTTTCTGCAACTCACCGGCTGGACCCGCAATGAAGTGCTCAACCAGGACTGGATAACCCGCTTCGTCAGTGAAGACCAACAACAAGCGATGCGCGAGACCTTCGCTGCCCTTGGTTCGAGATCCGAGTTTCCCCGTGAAATGGAAGCGGAGATAGTCACCCGGGGACAGAGCCATCGCCTGATCGCCTGGCACAATACACCGACCTTTGACACCCATGGCAATGTGGTGGGGTTCACCGGCGTGGGAGAGGATGTCACGGAGCGCAAACGCGCCGAGGAGGAGGTGCGCAAACTCTATCGGGCCGTCGAACAAAGCCCGAGTATCGTCATGCTGACTGACCGCTATGGCTGCATTGAGTATGTCAATCCCAAATTTACCGAAGTGACCGGTTACTCGCAGCAGGATGTGATGGGCGAGAACCCGCGCATCCTGAAATCCGGCGAGACTTCAGTGGATGAATATGGGCAGCTTTGGCAAACGGTGCTGAAGGGTAATGAGTGGCGGGGTGAATTTCACAATCAGCGCAAGAATGGCGAGCTCTACTGGGAATCCGCCTCGATCTCCGCCCTGCGCGGTCCGGATGGCGAGATCACCGACATCATCGCGGTCAAGGAAGATATCACCCAGCGCAAACAGCTGGAGTTGGAGGTTGAGGAGCGCAACCGCGAACTGGCCCGCAACCAGGCACTGACGGCCATGGGGCGCATGGCGAGCATGATTGCCCACGATCTGCGCAACCCGCTCTCTTCGGTGAAGATGGGCCTGCAGATTCTCAACAAACAGGCCGCGGGTGAGAGCCGTGAGCTGGGCCAGATCGCCCTGGACCAGATCTACTACATGGAAAACATCCTTACCGACATGCTCGCCTACGCCCGCCCGGAAGCGGTGAAGACAGACTGGGTCAGTATCGACAAACTGCTGGATGTCACCCTGGGCAGTCTGCAGAAGCAGATCGATGAGGCCCGCGTCGAGGTCGCCGTCCGCTACCAGTCAGGCCTGCCGACCATTCCCGCCGATGCCAATAAACTGCGTCAGGTCTTCTCCAACCTGATCATCAATGCCCTGCAGTCCGTTGAACTGCAGCCACAGGGCGAGCGGCATCTGTATATCAGCAGCATGCTGCAGCTGGCCGAATCCGGAACCGCCATCCAGGTGGAGGTCTGCGACAATGGCGCGGGACTTGACGAAACCGAGTCGGAAAAGCTCTTCGAGCCCTTCTACACCACCCGCACCCGGGGCACCGGACTTGGCCTCGCTATCGTCAGGCAGATTGTTGAACAACATGGTGGCTCGGTTAAACTAACTCAGAGAGCCGGTGGCGGCGCCTGCGCGCAGGTCGTCTTGCCAACCGCTCCGACGACGGAGAATGAGACTGAACACTGATAATCACCCGATGCACGGATCGAAATCCATCCCCGACCTTGAAACACTATGCGAAGAATCCTCATAGTTGATGATGACACGGCAAGCTGCCGCACCCTGCAGCTGCATCTCTCCAACCAGGGCTATGCCGTCGACCTTGCCCATAGCGTGGACGAAGGCCTGGCGGTGGCCGCACAGGCAAAACCTGATCTGATCATTCTCGACATCCGCATGCCCGGTAAATCCGGCCTGGAGGGCCTGCCGGAATTCAAGGCCATGATCAGCAACGTCCATATCATCATGATCACCGCCTTTCACGATATGGAAAGCACCATCCAGGCCATGCAGAAAGGCGCGGAGGACTATATCCATAAGCCCATCGACATCGACGAATTGGATGCAGCGGTGGACAAGATGATCGGGCAGACTGGACCAGAGTCACACCGGGTGGCAGCCGCGCCGCGGGAGACGGACTCCTTCTCCATGGTCGGGCGCTCCCATGTCATGAAGGAGATCTTCAAAACCATCGGCATGGTGGCGAAGAGTCCCGCAACCGTTCTGATCACGGGGGAGTCCGGCACCGGTAAAGAGCTGGTAGCCAGGGCGATCCACCGCAACAGTGACAAACCAAAGGGCCCGTTTGTGGCAGTCAACTGCGCCGCGCTGGTGGAAACCCTGTTGGAGTCTGACATGTTCGGCCATGAAAAAGGCTCCTTCACCGGTGCTGTCGCCAAACAGCCGGGCAAGTTCTCACTTGGCGCAGAACGGCACCATCTTTCTTGACGAGGTGGGTGAGCTGTCACCGGCCATGCAGGCCAAGCTGCTGCGTGTCATCCAATACAAGGAGTTCACGCCGTTGGGTGCCCAGGCGTCGTTGACAAGCAATGCCCGCATCATAGCCGCGAGTAACGTCACCCTAGCGGAGCGGGTTGCAGAGGGCCGTTTCCGTGAGGATCTGCTCTACCGCCTGCAGGTGGTGAATATCCATCTACCGCCATTGCGGGAGCGTACCGAAGACATCATGGATCTGGTGCAAACCCTGCTGGGCCGCATCAACCGGGAACTGCGGCGCAGCGCTTCACATATCGCCCAGGATGTACTGGACCGCTTCCAGGCCTACCATTGGCCGGGGAACGTGCGGGAGCTGGAAAACGTGCTGATGAAGGCCGTGGCGCTCAGCCCGGGAGACACCCTCTCCCTGGACCTCTTTCCACCACAAATTACCGGCATCGAATCAGCACCACTGAAATCAGTAGAGACCATCAGCCCAGATGAGGCGTTGTTGAGCCTGGAGGGCATGGAGATGCAGCATGTCAGCCGGGTCCTCGATGCGGTGGACTGGCACCGAGGCCGGGCCTGTGAAGTCCTCGGCGTCTCACGCCCCCGTCTGAGACGCATGATCCGCCAATACGGACTGGAGCCGCCCCCAGGCGTCACTGCTGATGAGGATGATGTCGATTGATGCGGTTCGTTACTGACGCATCAGCCACTTATCTATCAGGCTCATAGCCTGCATATTGGGGCAGGTCGCCGGTGATCTCTTCCCAGGGGGAGGGGTTTCCGCCCTACTGCTGTGAGGTCGATGCATTGGCATGTCAGTCAGTGAACTTGAGGGAACTCATCGACGCCTGCACGGCCTGTTTGACCTGCGCATAGTCATCGAACAGAAAAACCGTGTAGGCATCCGCCAGATCATTTTTATGCAGGGCGAGCATCATCACCTGACTGTATTTGTCGCTGTACTCCGGGACCACATCGAAGACACTCACTGCCGCCCAATCCGCATTGAAGAATTCCTTGGCCTGGGCCTTTGAATACTCCTGGGTGGGGCTACGGCTACCCCGCTTGGTGAGATTGCCGATCATGGTATGGAACAACATATTGAACATATGGTTAGGCTCAGGCACCGCGCTATGCGGGTCTTCATAGTCGATCTCGATGCGGCCCAGCGGGCGAATCACGTAGCGCAGTTCCAGACTGCCGTCCTGGGAGCGCATCGCCTTCTCATGTTGCAGGAGCGGATTCTTCTGGAGTTTTATCTCCTCAAAACCTTCTGGAACCTTGAGTTCCAATCCAGCCTCGGTCAACAGTTCTGGAAAGGTCGGTATGGCCTGTTCCTGGGCACTGAGAGAACTACTCAACAGCATCCAGCCGATAAAACCAAAAACGATGTATAGCTGCTTGTTTAATACTGACGACATGGATCACCCATTCATGAATTGTTTTGATCGGCCGGTGGGAGCTTTTGCCCTTCCCGCCACTGCTTGAGAAGATCTTCAGCAACTTTCCTCCACTGCGCATTATCCACCAGTTCGAGGAAGCGTTCGAGATCCTTGATTGCCGCATCATGCTGACCCAGGGCATCGTAGGTGGATGCACGATTGAAATAAGGCGCTGCCGTATGCGGGTCGAGTGCAATGCATTGCTCGAAATCGGCCAGGGCCTTGTCAAAATCACTGCTGCTGTAATAGATGCTGCCGCGATTGAAATACGCGGGGATCAAATCAGGCTCCAATGTCAGGGCCTTGTTTAAATCCTTGCAGGGCCTCCTCGATGCGGCCGAACTGCCGATAGGCCTGGGCGCGGTTGCTCAGGGTCTTGGCGTCATCCGGATAGATGGCGATGGATGATTCCAGGTCCCGCAGCGCATCGGTGAGCCGGCCCATTTGCAAGTAAATACTGCCGCGTACCGATAAGATCTCGGCATTCGTTTTATATTGAATAACACCGCGATCCAATTCATGCAAAGCTTCATTGGGGCGTCCCTCCTGCATGTGTTGCAGAGCGACAGTGATCAGTTGTTCGGGTGCGAGTGTGGCGTGGGGGTTATAGCCACCGCTGTGAGGCTTGCCGGTCATGGACGAGGTGACAGGGTCCTGTCCCGCGGCCATGGTCGAGGAAATTATCCCTGAATCGGGTCTGATCAGAATAGAAGCTGCGGTAATTAACAGTAAAGCAAGCCCGTAGTTGAAACGCAAAATCATAGAGTCTCATCCTCGTCTGCGGCGCAGACGTTATCATGTAAATACAATCGAGATTAATCCTTATCCAGAGTCCTGACAAACGGAGGGGCCCATTGCCTTGCACAATGGGCCCCATCCAGTAAGGCCGTTGTCTCGTCCCTGAGACGAGAGGAGAAGGTTACTTGTTCTTCATCATCTCGGCATAGGACTTGAACATCTTGTTCATCAGCTCGATGTGCTGTTCATCGTTGAGCTGTCCGTCTGTCGCCACCTTGTTCCAGAGCTCGGTGTTGGACATCTCACGATGGCAGCCCATGCACAGGCCGGTGCGTTCCATGGCGGTACGCATCTCTTTGGGCAGAGCCCGGGAGAGCGGCCAGTGGGTACCCACGGTCTGTACCTGCTGATCGTCCTTGATGATGGTGGACCAGTCGTAGTCCAGGTCGGCGATCTTCGGAATCTGGATCTTGTAGTTCTTCGGAATCGGCTTGCCGGTCTTCTGATCAATCAGATCCTCGACGATATCTTCCGGATAACGGGCCTGGAACACACCGCCGGAGATGCCGTAACCCAATGCCTTCGGGTTGTTGTGGCAGCTTTCGCAGGTACGCGCCTTGCGTTGTGCGGAGTGCGGCTGTACCGGTGCCATGTCGATGGCGTCCGGAGTACGGCTTTGGCCCAGCATTTCCTGCTCGTCCAAGGACTTGCCGATCTGGTTGAGCGCCACTGTCTTGCCGTCACGACCGATAACCGTATAGACGATCTGACAACCCGGCATCAGCGGGGTCACGCGACCTTCACCATTGATTCCCAGGACCGGCTCTTCCCAACGCAGATAGGAGCGTTTCTCGAACACCTTACCCGGGCTCTTGATGCCGCTGCTGCCCACGGCGGACTCGGCGGTCGAGCCATCCGGGAAGCGCTTGTTACCCGAAGCGATCCAGTCGGTATCGGTGTAGGGCTTGCCATCCTTGTCATTGCCGTAATTGACCTGCACGTGACAGCCATAGCACTGGGGCACCCAGGAGGCATGACAGGCGTAGCACTCGAGGGATTCGTTATGCTTCTCCACCTTGCTCATGGCGACCATGGCGTCCGGGCTCTTCCAGGTGTTGGTGACTGCCATCTGTTTCAGGATCGGCACCTCGAAGTCGTTGCCGGTAGCTGAGTGCATGATGACCTTGTCACCATCCTTCACAACATTACCGAAGGGGTTACCGCGGGCGGTCAGCAGATAACCGTCTCTCTTCTTATACTGCGTGGCGAAGGCGGCGGTTTCGCTCAGCATGGTCTCACTCAGCCCGCGACCCTTGTCGGACAGCTTCTCCTTGAACTCTTCGGAGTATCCGAGGGGCAGCTCCCAGGGGTAACTGCCCGGTGTGCCGTGGCAGTCCTGGCACTCGATCTCGACCTGGGCCAGGGTGGTGCCGAAGATGTTGCCGTCGCCATGCATGTCGATGGTGGTGTGGCAGTCCTGACACAGCAGGCCGCCTTTCGGGTTCTCTGGACGGCTTGCGATCTGATGGTGCAGATCGTCGGAGATGAACAGGTACTGCTTGGTGTGCAGCTTGGGCTGGGTGTTGCCGTCGGCATCGAACGGCGAACCGTATGGGAACTCCATCAGACCCTGGTAGGTCACGCCGATACGTTTGCCGCGATTGTGGCATGAGTTGCAGGTCTCGACCGGGATACCGGAGTATTCGATATCGCCGTGCTTGACCTTGGCCTCACGCGTACCCTGGATCTTATGGGTCATCAGATGACCTCTTTCGGACTTGTCGATGGTCGGGTCGTCGCCCTCATAGTAGCCTTCATTGCCATAGGGAATATGGCAGGAGGAGCAGCCCTGACCACGATAGTCACCACGCTTCTCGCGACCGTTGACGGCCACGTGGCAGCGCTGGCACTGCTGACGGGAGTAAGTGAAACCGGCGAGCTTGGGATCTTTTTCGATCTCCTCGACTGAGGGCTGGGGAACCATCTTCAGCTCGCTCGGGAACTGCTCTTTATGCGCCGCCATCATGTCCTTCATGTACTGCTTGTAGGCGTCGGTACCCACCTGCGGCACCGGGCCGTCGGTGTCCTTCACGTCATAGTTGCCCCAGGGCACCTGGTAATTCTGTACCTCGGCCACACCCCAGGTATGCAAGTTACCCTGGATCTTGCCGGCCTCGGTGTTCATCAGAGAACGCTCAAGCCGATAGGGGTATCCCTGGTGGCACTGTCCGCAGGTGTTGTCTGCGATCCAGATGGAGCCTGGATCCGGATAGAACATCTTCGGTCCGAGACCGTCTTTCAGCCCTTTGGGCGAACCTTTGTGGGCCTCGTCTTTGGTCAAGCCCTGAGGATTACCACCATGGCAGACGACACAACCATGGGGATCACCGTTACCCCCTCCAATGGCCTTGATCTGCAGCATCATTGCGCTCTTGTTGTCACGGATATCCTCAATACCTTCATGACAGCTGTTGCAGCCTTTTTCCTTGGCGACTGCTGGCGAGACTTTTTCAGGTACCGCCGCGGTCGTCATGCCCGCAATTCCCCATAAGCAGGCTGCGATTAGCACGAGTCTTTTTTTCATATCTTCCCCCATCAATATGTGATTGCACCGGGATAGTGCTGCTGAATAGCATCCATAACTGATGCACTTATTGTTCCTGAACTTATTGGTTGGTTTTGTATCTCAGGGGCAATCGAATAATGGATAACCAGACATGGGATAATAAATACTACTTACAATCACTTACATTCCTAATGACCGTCATTGAACTCGAATTCCAGTATGAATCACCCCACAAAAACCCTAAGTCGGGGTAATTACAACTGAAAGAAACATTCAGTGCGCGAGTAAAACCGTCAATGGATTGAACGAATCGTTCAATTTAAAAAGACCCATTCGCCATCTCGGAAATCAACGATTTGATTGATGACGCAGGTTCCTGTCAAATGCGCTATCGCCCTGGCGTAGGGTAGTCGAATGGCACAGAACGGACAAAATACCCAGTAATGAATCCCTCATTTCACCTTTTTACCCATTGTGATTGAGTATTTCTGTTCGTTAACATCGTCATGCAGTAATGATTAGGAGTCCTTCAGGATGTATAAAAGAATTTTTCTTGGCTTGTTAATATCGCTCAGTTGGATGGTCAACGCCCAGGGAGCTGAAGAAAGACCGCAAGATCGTATTCTGGAACAAGCTGCGGCGCCAACAGGTGGGGATTTCACCCTGCAATCTGTCGATGGCCCGGTTTCCACCAAAGCATTGAGAGGCAAGGTGATCCTGCTCTATTTTGGCTACACCTTGTGTCCTGATGTCTGCCCTACTTCGCTCTCTTTTATGACCCAGGCCATGAGCGGGCTTACCGAAGAAGAATTAAAAAAAGTGGTCGGTGTTTTTGTCAGCGTTGACCCCAAACGCGACACCGTCGAGAGGCTGGATAAGTATGTCAATTACTTCCATAAAAATTACATTGGCGTCACCGGGACAGAGGCCGAGGTTGCAGAAGTCGCCAAACTTTACGGAGCCAAATACCATGAAGTGGAACTGAAAGATTCCGCTTTGGGATATTCGGTGAATCATTCCTCAGTAACCTACATGATCGATACCCGAGGCCAGTTGAAACTTATCTTCCCCCATGAGACTTCTCCTTCGGTCATGCTGGAGGGTATGCGTTATCTGATGGCCGAAGACCAATCTTAGACTGGATTCAACAGTCACAGGAAAATTCTGTGCCGCATCTCGGCTGTCTATTGTACCCAGATCAGCCAGATATCGGCTCACCCAGCTTCGGCGAATGAATATGACCTTGATATAGATGGCCACCGATTTCAATATGCTGGTGTTAGGTTTTGCAGACTATGAAGACCAGGGCCGCAGACTCGCCAACGCCTTGTCTGTGGACTTTGCCAAGGTCAACTTGCATCACTTCCCAGATGGTGAAAGTAAAGTGGTCCTTCCTCCGGATCTGCCGGAACAACTGATTATCTGTCGCACCCTCAACTTCCCGAACAGCAAACTGATCGAACTTCTACTGGCTGTAGAGACGGCCAGGGACAAAGGTGCCAAACAGATTACGCTGATCTCTCCCTATCTTTGCTACATGCGAGAAGACATTGCTTTTCAGCCGGGCGAGGCGGTGAGTCAGCGAATCATCGGCCGCTTTCTGGCCAACCTATTCGATGCAGTGATTACCACGGATGCCCACCTGCACCGCATCAGCCGGCTTACACAGGCGATACCCGGTATCAGGGCCGTCAACACGACTGCTGCGCCAATCATGAGTGATTTTCTGAAGAATAGAACTGAAGAGGTTCTGCTCGTCGGCCCGGATAGTGAATCAGCTCAATGGGTCGAAGCAATCGCACAGAGCGCCGGCTGTCAGTGCATCATCGCCCAAAAGCAGCGTTTTAACGACCGCCAGGTGGAAGTCACCCTACCGCCTGGAGATTACCATGGCAAAAGGATCATGCTGATCGATGATGTCATCAGTACCGGTAGTACCCTGGTCACCATTGCGAGCCTGTTGTACAAACAGGGTGTGCTAGCGATCGACGCACTGGTCACCCATGCCCTGTTCGATCAGCAGGTAGCACTGAACTTGCAACAGGCCGGAATAGGAAATATCTGGAGCACAGACAGTGTCACTCATCCCAGCAATATCCTACAACTGGATCAACTACTGGCCACTGCGGTCCGTGAAGATGTACCAGGATAATGTGGATACGGATTGATGCCAACCTAACTAACTAACCCGAATCTCTTATGATCCAAGCCACCCAAACAAACAGACAATTCATCGGTTCCTGAGCAGCATTCAAGCAGTCATAGCCTAGTCTTGGCAGTGCTTTGTTATTAACCGACTATGCAGGTATTCGTAAGGAACAGGAATCACTATGACCATCCCTCAACCAGTGAATAGGCACTTCACCGAAACCATTGGTTACGAAGGCCATTGCTCTCCGGACCATTGCCCGCATTGATCACCAGTGTGTGTAGACCAAAGTCCTGTTGCCACTGCGGCAACTTTTCCTCAAGTCGGTCCACCATGAAGCCCGCCGTCACTTGACTTTGGCTGAACCACAAGTGGTTATCTCCAGTTTGCGGCAACAGGATGCCAAACGGTGTGAGTGTCGTCACTGCTTGAAAATCATGGTCATAGGCCGTTTCACCCTGCCGGCTGTAACCACCACGGGAGAACGGCCCCACCTTGACCCTTGCCTTGCTATCTAGTTTCCGTCCAGAAAGGACGGAAACTAATCTGGCATAGGGACGTGCCCGCATTTTCAAAGGCAATAAGCCTTTTAAAATGAAGGAATCGGACAATCGCATTTTTCGATTCCGTTCCAGAAACACCCCAGGGAGGGGTGTTTCTGGACTCTTACTATCTAGGGAGATCCTCAGTACACCAACGTCTTGATCGGCCGATTGATTGATCCTATGCACGGCTTCGGAGATGGCATCTGTCTCCGGGATCTTCTTCAATGGCAGACACGTCTTGACCTTGCGTAACCGATAACCGAGGTCATTGAGCTTATTGCGCAGCGTGCCGGCACACGGCAACTCAGCGGCAGAGTAACCCCGGTGGGAGACCTGGCGCAAACGCACCTCTTAGGCGCTGAAGTGATGCGGTATTTTTCCATAACGCACTTACCTCTACATTCGATTTTTCCGTGTCTTCATCATGAGAGAAATTTTAACCGTTCATCTCTACACGGGCGAGTCCATTCTGGACTATTTATTTTCCCGCAGCCCTTAATTGTTAACCTTCAGCAAAACAGTGATCAAATCCGGTTTGGAGTAGCAGTAAACTTTTACTCCTTATCCTCTGAGATCACCCTCAACATCCTATCATCCATGCCCTGAATAATCTTTAACCTCATTTCTCTGACCCTTTAGATGGACCATAGTTGAGGCAATCCTGAGCATACCGAGAACGAGCAATAAAACACTTAGCGCATAAATTTCCTCTGGTGGTAGCTTATGCTGAAACAGCTGAATCATAATCTCTCGCAGTACGAAAACAATCCCAGCATCCACAATGAAGGTCAGGCGCAGACGGTTCACTTCGAAATAGTCCACCAGGGAACGGGACAGCTCGATCAGGATAAACAGAGAGAGTACGTCGGCGATAATGTTGAGATAACTGCCGGTGATCTTACCATCACTCAACAGTCCACCGAGTTGCAGGAACAATTTACCCGTACCGATCAGGATCCCGATCATTAAAAACAGCAGGATGACCGCAAACATGAAAGAAGTCAGATTATTGAACTGGGGTAACACATAGTTTTGCAGAATGTCGCGGGTTTTCATCATTTCATGAGACTCATTCAGACATGGCTTTTTATCGATATCATACACAAAGTCAGCCAATATACTGTCAGTGGTTTGATCGGGCGACTGCGTCTGTAGTATTCCTGAGCACTATCCGATAGTCTTCCATGATTGTCTGCATAACTTCCTCATCGGGAGCATTCATGTCCACCTTCGTTAAGGCTTTCGATTCACCTGATACTCTTCTCACTAATCTTGAGCTGGTTCGCTTCTATCCCTGCTGAGGAATCAGCATCAACCAATGTTTCGGGCACAGAGGTCCAGGTACTTGACGCCGAACAAATCCGCAAATTCGTTGATCAGGCCAAACAAGAAAAAACGCTGGATGAGGTCACACGCAGCCAGATACAGACTCTGTATTCTCAGGCCCTGGAACAGTTGGAGCTGGCTCAGCAATGGAAAACCAAGTCCGCGGAATTTGAGTCACTTAGGATCAAGTCGCCCGATCTGCTGCGTTCACTGACCGACCAGCTCAGCCGGCCGGCGGAGCAGCCAGGCATGCTGACCCAACCAGCTCAGGACCTGGCGTTACTGACCCAGCAGTTGAATCAGGCGGAGCAGCAACTCGAGTCCGCTGAACAGGAACTGCTGGTACTCAAGGAAGAGAAATCACGCCGCAATGAACGACGCCTTGCGCTGCCCAATCTGTTGTCTGACGCCCGGGATCGCCTCAACGATCAGGCGAGCAAATCGACTCCGGAAACAACCGGGCTACCGATGGCCTTATTACGGGCCCAGCAGATTCTGAGGACGGTCCGGCGCTCGGCCATTCAGAACGAGATAAGCGCCTATCAAGAGGAACTGCTCAGCTACGATACCAGGGGCGATCTGTTGCAGACCCGGACCGAACTGGCGGATAGAGAGGTCGGGCTGACCCGGGAGATTGTCAGCGCCCTGAGCCTGGCTCTGGATGAACGCAGAGGCATGGCGACCAGGGCCGCCATGCAGGAAGCAGAGTTGCAGGTAGCGCAGACCCACCCTGCCTTGCGGACCATAGCGCCAGCTAAATTTGGAATTGACACGCAGCCAGGCGGCGCTGAACCAGGCCATTGAGACTGCGAAACAGCAAACCCGCGATAAAGAACAGATATACGACCGTCTGGAGACGGAACAAAAACGCATCGAGGAACGAGTCGCCGCGGCTGGATTGACCAACGCCATCGGCCAATTCCTGCGTAGACAGCATGCCGATCTCCCCAACACCCGCAAACTGCAAAAAAGCATCCGAGAACTCAAGCTTGAAGTCGGTGTGGTGCAATCCCGCATCCTGGAACTGGAAGATCAGCGTAGTGCAATTAGCCGAACACAACCGGTGGTTGCTAAGATTCTGGCCGGGCTGGATAGCATGACGCCTGACGTCGAACGCACCGACATCGAACAAAAGGCCAAGGAATTACTGCGTGTACAGCGCGACCATCTCGATCAACTCATCATCGACCAGGGCGCCTATTTCGCAGAACTGGTCGATCTGGACGTCATGCAGCGCAAGCTCCTGGAACAGACCCGGAGCTTCGGTCGCTACATAGACGAAAACGTGTTGTGGATCGAGAGCGGCAACCTGTTGGGACCGTCCGATCTACTTCGAGCGGGGGAAGCGCTGATATGGCTGGCGAGACCGCAGGGCTGGATAGCCATAGGCAAATCCATCTGGGGCACACTGCGCGCCAGTCCACTGTTGAGCCTGGCCTTTATAAGCCTGGTGATTGGCCTAGTAGGGACACGTGGCAAAATCAGAGATTGGCTGAAAAAATCCATGCGGCACTCTGGCGAAGCTGCATCCGGCTCGTTTCGCGATAGCTTGCGTCTGATCGCACTCATGTTTGCCGTAGCGGCCGTTTGGCCTGCCCTGTTATGGCTGTTGAGCTGGCTGCTGGCTTCTCCCTACGACTCTTCCGAGTTTGCCAAGACCGTGGCTGCCGGCTTACGGGCGTCGCTGGTTATGCTGCTCGGTATCAGCGTACTCTGGCAGCTTTGCGCAGAGGCTGGCATCGGCGCCAAGACCTTCAACTGGCCAAAAGCAGTACGGCAGCCTCTATACAAAGAGCTGCGCTGGCTGGCCTGGCTGGTGATCCCAACCGCCTTTTTCAGTGCGGCCATGGACT
This sequence comes from uncultured Gammaproteobacteria bacterium, assembly GCA_963797085.1. Taxonomy (GTDB): domain Bacteria; phylum Pseudomonadota; class Gammaproteobacteria; order Chromatiales; family Chromatiaceae; genus JASJBU01. The sequence goes on along the minus strand of CAWCOA010000024.1, from coordinate 53,971 downwards.
TCCAGAGCAACGAGGCCTTTCGGGAATCCCTGGGACGCATCATGTTTATCATATCCTTCCTCGCGATTGCGCTGGCGGCCAGACGCCTGCTGCGACCCGAGGGCGAGGTGCTGAAAAGGATGATAGGGGAAAACCGTCTGGGCTGGCTGTATCAGTTACGATATATCCTGCATGGCTTGGCGGTAGGCATACCTGCCGGACTGGCGCTGGCCGCGGCGGCCGGCTACTACTACACCGCCTATTTCCTGAGCTGGCGTATGGTGGAGACCTTTTGGCTGTTGCTTGGGTTGATAATATTCAATGCCCTGGTACAGCATTGGCTGAAGTTGCGCATGCGCCAGCGTGCCCTGCAGGAGACTTTAGGAGCTGGCTCCGCCAGCGAGGAATCCCTGGCGGACGGAATGAAAGTCCAATTGGAAGACGAAGAGCTGGACGAGGCCAGCGTCAACGCTCAGACCGCGCAGATACTGCGCACCACAGTCCTGGTGGGAGCGCTGATCGGAGGCTGGCTGATCTGGGGTACAACCCTGCCGGCCCTGTCAGTGCTGGACGATCTAACCTTGTGGAACACCCAGGTCGAGACCTCGGAGACCCTGGTCCGTCCGGATGGAACAACCGGCGTGAACAAATTGATTCAACAGGTGCCCATCACCCTGACTGACGCGGGACTCTCTTTATTGATCTTCATGTTGGCCTTCGTGGCCGCTCGCAACATACCCGGACTGTTGGAGATCACCATTCTTGACCGCCTGCCCTTCGCCCCCAGCGTGCAGTACGCCATCACCTCACTGACCAAGTACATCATCGCCGCGGTGGGTATTGTCATTGCCTTTGACGCCATCGGCATCAGCTGGTCCAAGGTCCAATGGCTGGTGGCCGCCATGACCGTCGGCCTGGCTTTCGGCCTACAGGAGATCTTCGCCAACTTTGTCTCCGGCATCATCATCCTGTTCGAACGTCCGATACGGGTCGGCGATGTGGTCACCGTGGGGAACGTCAGCGGCGTGGTTTCACGCATCCGCATCCGTGCCACCACCATCACCGACTGGGATCGCAAGGAGCTGATCGTACCGAATAAGCGCTTTATTACCGCCGAGGTTCTCAACTGGACCCTGTCAGACTCGATCATCCGGGTAGTCTTTCCGGTGGCGGTCAGCCGCGGTTCGGAACTGGAGAATACGCGCACGATCCTCTTGAACATTGCCAATGCGCACGGTCTGGTGCTGTCAGATCCGCCACCGAGTGTGGTATTCAGTGGATTTGGCCCCGGCTCACTGCGTTTCGACCTGCGGGTATTTATCCGCCGGGAGGATTACGCCAAGGTCATGGATGCGGTGAATACTGCTATCGAAGAGGGACTGTCAAAGGCAGGCGTGGAGATTGCGGCGGAACGCCAAGAGATCCAGGTGACGCCTCCACAAGGCTCTCGGCCCAGGGGAAAGCCCGCCCTCTTCCCTCCTCAGGATGATGCAACCTGACAGCTTAACCATCAACTGAATTTCTGCTGCTATCTTGAGTAAGATGAGAACACCCACTGCCATTCTGCAACAGCTCACCCATCTTGTCTGGGCACGCAAGCAGCAGACCAGGCCATTATGGCGGGCCTTTCTGATACGTTGGTTGCGCATCATCTGGGTACTCTACCAGGAACTGTCGAATGGGCAGCTCTCGATGCGCGCCATGAGCCTGGTCTACACCACCCTGCTCTCTCTGGTGCCCCTGTTGGCCGTCAGCTTCTCAGTGCTCAAGGCATTTGGGGTACAAAACCAGATCGAACCTGTGCTGCTGAATTTCCTCGCCCCCCTGGGTCAGAAAGGCGAGGAGATAACCACGACGATCATCGGCTTTGTGGATAACATGCGGGTTGGTGTGCTGGGAGCGGTGGGGCTGGGGCTGCTGTTATACACCGTGGTATCTTTGATTCAGAAAGTGGAACACACCTTCAATTACACTTGGCGTGTATCCCAGCACCGGCCTCTGGCGGAGCGTTTCAGTGACTACCTCAGTGTGCTGATGATTGGTCCGGTGCTGGTCTTCTCCGCTCTGGGCGCCACCGCCTCGGTCATGAGCAACACGCTGGTTCAGAGCATGACGCAGATTCCCGTCCTGGGCTGGATCATTCACACGGCTGGCAACCTGATCCCCTACTTCTTCGTAATCTGCGCCTTCACCTTTGTCTACGTCTTCATCCCCAACACCCGTGTGCGGCTGGCTCCCGCGATCGTGGGCGCGATCGTGGCAGGGGTGCTGTGGCAATCCATTGGCTGGGGATTCGCTTCGTTTGTCGTCAACTCGACCAAGTACTCCGCCATCTACTCCGGCTTCGCCATCCTGCTCCTGTTTATGATCTGGCTCTATCTGGCCTGGCTGATCCTCTTGATCGGCGCCAGCATCGCCTTCTATCATCAACATCCAGAGCAACTGCACCTGAAACTGACACCAGGCCCGTCTATCGGAAACCGGGAGCGGGAGACCATCGGCCTGCTCTCACTCTGTTACCTGGCCAAACAGCACTTCGATGGTGGTGAGCCGTTTTCTCTGAAAGCGTTGGCGTCAGTGATCGAGGCGCCACCCGATGCAGTATTGGATGCCATGAACCTGCTGCAAAGCAAGAATCTGGTAGTTGCTGTGCAATCGGATCAGTTCTCCTTTGTACCCGGCAGAGCGCCCGAACGCATTAGCGTCAAGACAGCACTGGATACCCTGAGGCGCACCGAGGATCAGCCTGTTTCAATGGCTTCAGGGAAGCAGATGGAGAAATGCGTGGCCGGCGTCTTTTCGGCAATCGATCTGGCCACATCCAATACTCTGGCTGAACTCAGCATCCGCGACCTGGTACTGGACTCCGATGGATTTATCGAACGGTTTTCCAGCGGCGCGGCAGGCGCCAATAGCAGATCGAACCAGGTACCTAATCCGCTATCACAATCCATCTATGAGGAAACCCATCGATGAAATCGTTTATGCTCCTGATGTACTTCCTGCTGTCATTGCTGCTGACTCCGCAGCTGGTCAATGCGGCTGATTCTTCCGCAACCCTGACCATCGCCACTCGCCATGTACCACCATTTGCGATCAAGCAGGACGACGGCAGCTGGCGGGGCATCAGCATCGAATTGTGGGAGCAGATCGCCGATCGCCTCGGTCTCGAGTACCGTTTCCGCGAAATGGGTCTCAAGGAGATGCTGAACGCGGTGGAAAACCGCAAGGTGGATGCAGCCGTCGCAGCCCTGACGATCACCAGCGAACGCGAACAGCGCATGGACTTCAGCCATCCTTTCCTGAGCACCGGTCTGGGGATTGCCGTGCCACTCAATGCCGGCGGTGGCTGGCTGGCCGTTACTCAGCGCTTTTTCTCCGCCCGTTTTCTCCAGGTCATCACTGCGTTGCTTGGCATCTTATTATTGATCGGTATCCTGGTCTGGTTGTTCGAGAGACGCCGCAATGACCAATTCGGCGGCACGCCTGCCCAGGGCATAGGTTCCGGTCTGTGGTGGTCTGCGGTCACCATGACCACGGTCGGCTATGGTGACAAGTCCCCGCAGACGCTGGGTGGACGAGTGGTAGCCTTGGTCTGGATGTTCACCAGTATCATTATCATTTCCTCTTTCACGGCAGCCATCGCCACCGCACTGACCATCGGCGAACTGGGTGGCAAGGTACAGGGCAAGGACGACTTGGCGCGGGCACGCATCGCCAGCATTACTGACAGTACCAGCGCACAATACCTGTTGCAGGCAAAACTCAACTTTCGTTCCGAATCGGATTTACCGGGCGCCCTGGAAAACCTGGCCAACGGGGTTGTCGATGCGGTAGTTTACGATGCCCCCATACTGCGATATCAGGTACTGAAAAAATACAGCGACCGACTCAGCGTGCTGCCCGGCAGCTTCACACGCCAGGACTACGGCATTGCCCTGCCCACTGCGAGCCCTCACCGAGAGGCAATAAACCGAGCACTATTGGAAACCCTGAGAACTCAGGCGTGGGAGGATTTGCTGTTTCGCTATCTGGGAAAAACAGACTGAGAGAAGCCGCTACCAAACAAATTTGCAAAAGGCGCCAACCAAGGCGAAGCAGACGAGATTCCCCAGGCCCATTGTAGAACCACCATCATCACATAAAGCATGTTCCGGGCCGCTGAGGATTTCACACCAGAACGACGAAGCCGAACTGATTGAAATCCTTGATTAACTCATGCTGGCCGATGGTCTTATTAATCCTTGTGGCCGAACAAAATCGAGCATATCATGATGCTGCCTGGCAGAACCACATGTGCTGATCGGATGGGGATTTGTCAGTCCGAATCCAGACAGCGAAAACCGAACGAACTGCAGCGCGATCAGGCGCCAAGCAACTAAACAGCAGCGGTTAGGTATCACAAGTGCCGCTCAAGTTTACCGACAGGGCCATCAATCAGCTAACCTGACATCTTCGTCACTAAATAATAATAAGGCAGAAGCGTCCTATGAATAACCATTCCCTGAACCGCTATGTCAACTTCATCCAGCCGTTGAAGCTATTCCCGGTGCTGGTCCTTTCCTCCCTGGCCTGCGACCTGGCTGCCCGGGAGATCGCCGGTTGGGTGGAGAAAGCGCGACTGATGCCCTCTGGGATTGAACTGAAGGCGAAGCTGGATACAGGCGCCAAAAATTCCTCCCTCAACGCTTTGAAAATTGATTTCATTAATCACAATGGCTCAGAGCATGTGCGTTTCAGGTTGAAGGATAAAAAGGGCAAAACTGTTGTGATCGAGCAACCGGTTATTAGACAGGCAGCCATCAAAAGACACTTTACCGAAGCCCAGAAACGACCGGTGGTAATGCTCGAGGTTTGCCTTGGAAATACCACTAGGCAGGTAGAGGTCAACCTGGTGGATCGTGGTACTTTCAATTATCCTCTACTGCTCGGTCGCTCCTACCTGGCCGGTCAGTTTCTGATCGATCCCGGTGCAACATTCAAACTGAAGTCTCAGTGCACAAGGGAAGTCAATCCATGAACAAAGGCCATCTGTATCTATTGGCTGTAACCCTCTCGGTCATTGGCTTGTCATTGTTTCTTTACAAGTCCTTGATGCTCAACTTTCCGCTACTGCCTAACGATGTGGTGGAGCTCTGGGATCTGGAGGCGCGCCTGCACTTCGTAGCCGAAGGCGGCGCTGCCAAGGTCTCCCTCAGCATACCCTCCAGCACCAGACGCGCCCTGCTGGTGGATGAGCGCTTTGTCTCCCGCGGATTCGGGCTGACGATGAAAAAAGAGGCGACAGGCCGGCTGGCAACCTGGAGCCGACGCCAGGCGAAGGGCGAACAGGTGCTCTATTACCGCGCCACTGTGCAGTTGTCCGCCGGCAATGAAACGACGCCGTTGAGCAAAACCGTCCCTGCGGTGCCACCACCCGAGTTCAGCGGCTCTGAACTGGCGGCGGTGCAATCCCTGCTGGACGAAGTGCGCCCCCAGTCGGCGGATACCGAAACCCTGGTCACCCAAGTGCTGCGCCGACTCGGCAGCCAGTCGGATGCCAGCACATTACTGCTGGTGGGCGCAATTCCGGAGCCCCAGAAGATTGTCTCGCTCGCCTCGCAAGTCCTCTCCCTGGCCAACCTGCCGAGTCGTGTCGCCTGGGGCATGCCGCTTTTTCAGGAACGCCTGCATGCCAGTCCCGAACCCTGGCTGCAGGTCTTCGACAGCGGTCGCTGGCAGACCTTCAATCCACGCAATGGTGAGATGGGACTACCCGAAGATCTGGTGCTCCTGGGGTATGGGGTAGGTCCGCTGCTCACGGTGGAAGGTGCACGCACATCCGGCGTACAGTGGTCGGTGCGCCGCAACGAGGAGGCGGCCCTGTCCGCAGCGCTGCAGCGGGGACGGCTGTTGAGCCGTGAGTTCATAGAATTTTCCCTGTTCAGCCTGCCGCTGGAAACCCAGCAGGTCTACCGGGTGATGCTGCTGATACCCCTCGGCGCCATGCTGCTGGTCATACTGCGCAACGTGATCGGCATCAAGACCTTCGGCACCTTCATGCCCGTGTTGATCGCATTGGCGTTCCGTGAGACTCAGCTGCTGTGGGGTGTGATACTGTTCGTCGTGCTGGTGGGTCTCGGCCTGTCGATCCGCTTCTATCTGGAACACCTCAAATTACTGCTGGTGCCGCGCCTCGGCGCCCTGCTGATCATCGTCGTGATCATGATGGCGCTGGTCAGTGTCATCAGCCACCAACTGGGGCTCGAGCGCGGCCTGTCGGTGGCCTTGTTCCCCATGGTGATCATCAGCATGACCATCGAGCGCATGTCCATCGTCTGGGAGGAGCGCGGCGCCGCCGAGGCCATCCAGCAGGGACTGGGCAGCCTGCTGGTGGCGGTACTGGGTTATCTGCTGATGTTCAACCGCTGGACCGAACACCTGCTGTTCGTGTTTCCAGAACTGCTGCTGATCCTACTGGCAGCCACCCTGATGCTCGGCCGCTATTCTGGCTTTCGCCTGCTCGAGCTGCGGCGCTTCAAGATCCTGGCCAAGGAGAGCGACTGATGTGGAAGCTCGCCCGCGCCTTACATGAACAGGGTGTGCTGGGGATCAATGGGCGCAACGCCCTCTATACCCTGACCTACAATCCCCGCCACCTCTACCCCCTGGTAGACGATAAACTGCAGACCAAACGCCTGGCCGAGAAGGCCGGTATCGCGGTGCCTGAACTGTATGGCGTGATCCAGATCGAACACCAGATCGAGGAACTTTCGGAGCTGCTTGGACCTTACCAGGACTTTGTCATCAAACCGGCCGCCGGCAGCGGCGGGGACGGCATCATCGTCATCACCGGCCGCGCCAAAGGCCTGTATCGCAAGTCCAATGGACAACTGATCGATGAGGCTGAACTCGAGCATTATGTCTCCAACATCCTCAGCGGCATGTTCAGTCTGGGCGGTCACCCGGACAAGGCCCTGATCGAGTATCGGGTGCGTTTTGACCCGGTGTTCCAGGCCATCAGTTACCAGGGCGTGCCGGATGTGCGTATCATCGTCTTCCAGGGTATCCCGGTTATGTCCATGGTCAGGTTGCCGACGCGCATGTCCGATGGCAAGGCCAACCTGCACCAAGGCGCCATTGGTGCCGGCATCGATATGGCCAACGGCAGGACCCTGACGGCCGTCTGGCATAACCAGGTCGTGGATGAGCATCCGGATACCGGCGAGCCGGTCACCGGCATCCAGATACCCCACTGGGACCGCTTACTGGAACTGGCCGCCCGCTGCCACGAGCTGACCGGTCTGGGCTATATCGGCGTTGACCTGGTGCTCGACGAGCAACTGGGGCCGCTGATCCTGGAGCTCAACGCCCGGCCGGGGCTGAATATCCAGATTGCCAACCGGGTGGGGCTGCTCACCCGGCTGCGCCAGATTGAGCAGCTGGCAAAACCGATCATCGGCGTCGCCGAACGTGTAGCATTCGCCAAGGACCGCTTTGGCGCTGATCCTGCCACGGCGTAATATAGCAACAGGAATATTGAGAGGCGTCTCAGCGCATCTGGACGCCCTTTCCAGACTCAACTTCGGCCCTGGCAACAGGCAACCACAGACACACAATAAAACATCATTATTATGGACTTATTCATCTGGCTCGGCATCCTCATCTGTCTTTCTCAATCCGCCATCTTCTCCGGTCTCAATCTGGCGGTTTTCAGTCTCTCGCGCATGCGCCTCGAGGTTGAGGCGGCGGACGGCAACGACGCGGCCCAGCAAATACTCGATCTGCGCTCCGACCCGAATCGTGTCCTGACCACCATCCTGTGGGGCAATGTGGGGATCAATGTCCTGCTGACCCTGTTGTCCGATTCGGTGCTGGCGGGAGTCAGCGCCTTTCTATTCTCTACCATCGCCATCACCCTGTTCGGTGAAATCGCGCCTCAGGCCTATTTCTCCCGCCATGCCATACGCATGGCCTCTCTGCTCTCACCCCTGCTGCGCTTCTACCAGATCCTGCTCTACCCGGTGGTGCGACCGTCCGCCTGGCTGCTGGACCAGTGGCTCGGCCGGGAGACGATCCAGTATTACCACGAACGTCATCTCAAGGATGTGATACGCCGTCACATGGAAGAGGAAGGCAGCGACATCGACCGCATGGAGGCGATCGGCGCGATCAATTTTCTGACCCTGGATGATCTGCCGGTATTCAGCGAAGGCGTTCCGGTAGACCCATCAAGCGTGATCCAGCTGCCCTTCCATCAAGGCCTCCCCGAGTTTCCGCGTTTCTCGAAGCTTGCAGATGATCCCTTTCTGCAACAGTTGGCGGCATCCGGCCGACGCTGGGTGGTGCTGATTGATCAAAAGGAAAAACCCCGTCTGGTGCTGGATACTGATGGTCTGCTGCGCAACATACTCATGCAAAAGGAGGTCGATGCGCAGCGTTTCTGCCATCTTCCGGTGGTGATCCGTGACCGCGAATCCCCATTGGGCGAGGCCATCATCCGTCTGCGCCTGGAGCCGGGTCCGTCTGATCATATTCTGGATAAGGATATCATCCTGGTTTGGGGCGAGGAACGGCGGCTGATTACCGGTGCGGATATTCTGGGTCGTCTGTTGCGTGGTGTATTGCAGAGACATGAGCAATCTTAGTGGCTCCATCGCCCTTAATCGTCTAGATCTAACAGCTGGTGCTGACCACCTCTGAGCAACTCTTCCACCACACCCACCAAATCGCGCATTATCTGCTCCCCCTCTGCGCTCTCCGTCAAAGCCACCAGAATATAGCGGCGCCACACAGGCCCCCAGACCAGCACAGAATCCGCATGCCAGTCCCGCCAGGTGCCCGATTTTCGGTACAGCTCCGCATCCGGCGCCTTGACGCCGAGGGAATTGACAAACTTGTGCTTGATCCCCGGCTTGCCGAGCATCTCCAACATGGCCTGGGAGGCTTCCGGAGTGATCAACCTGCCGGTCGCCAGTTGATAGTAGAAGCGGCAAACCTGGGTCACGGTGGCTGCGTGGGAGATCCCCTTCAAAGGGTCCGGCAGGCGGGGGCCCTGCTTGCTGTAACGCTTGCCGACCCACAGACCGCCGCCGGCTTCGTCGTCGTACAATCGGTAACGGGGATCCCGCAGCACCTCATTCACACGCATCAGGCCACCGAGACGATCGATCATGCGGGTCGCGGCACCATTGTCAGACTTGCGCAACATCGCATTCAGATCTTGGTCCAGCTCGGGAGTCCTGACCAATACGCCCTTCTCAAATTGATCGAAGGCCGCCAGCAGGATGGCAATCTTGGGCAGGCTGGCGGCGTACATCTCCACATTGCCATTGACCTGGGCATAGCGGGAAGCAGCGGGGTCAGTCAGATCCACCAGACCGACCGCCAGTTTGCGACGCGCAATCAGTTTGCGCCACTTGGTGCGGCTGGCGAGGGCTTTCTCCAGACCCGCCTGCAGCTCTCGATCCACCTGTTCAAGGAGTGGCGACCAATCGTCTTGAGGTACGCTGACCGGCAGCTCCGGCGGGGCCGCGGAAAACACCAGTCCGGATTGGACCAGCAGGAACACACCAGCGGCGAGGCCAGGTGAAAAGAAGCGGCTTGAACAGTTCAAATCAGCTACCTCAGGAAGGGGGATGTTGCAGCAACCGCCGGTGCTCCTTCACCACCAGCAGAGCCAAACCGAGCCAGAACCCGATCAGCACCAAGTTAAACAGGATAAAGCCTTCCACCTGGATGTTGAAGGCTCGGGTGCCAAGCAGCACGGTCAACGCCGCCAAGCCGTCACCGAAACGTACGCAAAGGGTATCGATAGCGGCCTTGGCTTTGTAGATCATCTCCTTGCTGGTAGGCAGCCAGAGCACCTGGCGGGCGGTGTTGTTGATCGAATAATTAGTGCCGTTTTCAGCGGTCTTGGCCGCCGTAACCACCGCCAGGGCGCCCTCGGCGGCCATCGCTCCATAGCCGGCCAGGGAAACCAGTGGCGGGGTCAAAAGCAGGGCGCCGAAGCCTCCCCAGCGCTGCAATCTCGAGACCACGAAGGCCTGTAACAGAAGACCAGTCAGATTTACCCAGAAATAGAGATTACCATAGAAAGCCGTGGTCTCCACCTTGGTGGCGGCGGCATCCATCCCTTGCGTCTCCAACGCCCGCTGTACCAGGGCGAAGAGGATATTTTCACCGTTGGTCATCACCCAGAACATGGCGAACACCATCAACGCCGTGAGTCGCAGATATTGGGTGCGCAGGATCAACCCGTAGACGCCGGTGGTATCCGGCGCGGCGGCATGCCCACCCCGGTCGGCGCCCGCATGATGGGACGTCACGCCATGGCGGTCGACCCAGCGCGCCAGCGCCAATGCACCCAGTAAAGGAAGCGTCGCCAAGGGCAGCAGATCGAAGGTGTCTACTGCAAAATCCCGGATCAGCCGCTCGCCCAACCAGGAACCAACTACCGCCCCACTCGATGCGCCTAGAGCGACCAGGGGAAACAGCCGCTTGCCGCGCTCCTCGCCGTAGAGATCGGCGGCAAAGGACCAGAACTGAGCCACCAGGGTTACCGCAAAGATGCCGATCCAGATGTAGAAAATCACCCCCAGATAGGGCACCTGCTCGAACAGAAAACCCGGATGCAGCAACCAGAACAGCGACAGATTGGCCGCAAAGAACAACCCCACCCGACTGATCAGCTTGCGTCGGACCCAGTGGGTGGTGAGCCGCGCATAGAAGGGCAGCACCGCGAACAGGATCAGGGTCTGGGCGAAACTGGAATAGGCCTTGACCTCGATTTTGCTCAAACCGGCGATGACCGAGACCGCCAGCCAACCCTCGCGCACCGGTTTGATGAAGTAATAAGAGCAAAGCACCAGAAAGATTGTCACGAACAGCAGCAGCGCAGGACCGGCCTCGCCGGGTCGCACCTCGGTGATTGCGCCAAGCAATCGCTGTGTCCAGCCAGTATAGCGGGATGGTGCGGCGGATCTAGTCAAAGACAGATTACTCCATCCAGGATGGCACAAGGATAAGTGAGTATGTAAGCAAGCAAAGACATGCACAAGTGATCTATAGCTTTTTTTCTCATTTTGGATTTGAATGGTGGCCTTGCGATTTGTTCGCTTGATCTAATGTACCGATTGAGCAACTACACCATGTAAATCAAACGGTACACTAACGGTCCTTCAAGGAGGAACTGTTCATGCTACGCACTCTTTGGCTCTTGTTGGTCGGTCTGAGCAACCTGACACTAGCCGCTTCACACCCCTTGGCGCCACCACCCGATGAGACACTGCAGGAGGCTCGGAGCCTCGTCGAGTCTTTCAAACAGAACGAACGGGGGCCTTACAGCCGCATTCGCTGGTTCTGCAACGACGGCAGCACCCAGCCGCCGCAAGCCTATGCCTGCGCCAAACATGGTGGAGGCCGTCAACACGCCGAGTACTCCGTGCAACGCATACGCCTGGCTGAACTTGGTTGGCCGGTGGGCACAGTGGTCGCCGCGCTGACCTGGGAAGAGCTGTGGCAACCGCAACAGCGCCAGCAACGCCTGCGCGCCCTCCCCCTGGAGCGCTATCTGGAGGCGGTGGACGACGGCTGGGTGTTGCGCCGGGCGCGCCACTATCGGGGCCGGGTGCAACTGGAGGACGAGGAGTGGAACGGCCGGACCCTGCTGCTCAAGCTGTTGTCCCAACCCGCGTTTCTGCAGGATGAATTTCTCCTGACCCGGGAAATCATTCAGATCATAGCGCATGGAACCACTGGGGGTGACCGCACCCGCAGCATCCGCCATCTGGCCCAGGAACTTGCCGAGGCGGATGCCGCGTTCGCTAAACTCCGCATCGAGATCCACTCCCGGCCCTCGGCAGAGACCGCCTCGAGGGTGCGGGAGTGGCTCGCCGGCCGCACGCCACGGTCCGAGGTCCTGCGCGAGAAGGCGCTGCGCCTGGCCGACGGACTGGACGAACTGTTCGGTCCCGCAGGTCGCAAGCTGCGACTGCGAGCCGCGGCGGTTGCCCTGGCCGAGCACTCTCCCCAGGCAACCCGGCTGATCCGCGAGGCGCAGGGAGCAGCGCCCGCACAACATATCGAACGGCTCTCCCAGGCCATTCAGCAATTGCGCAAGGATGTCACGGCCCGCCAGCCGGAAGCCAACCTGCGCCGATTGGATCTGTTGACCGAGCTGGCTGCTGAACTGCGCACCTCGGCCCTCGAGCAGCTCGACAATCCCCTGTCCCGGCGGCAGCTGCTGACCCTGGCCAGCGACCTCCTGCGCGGAGCCTGGGGTCTCGGCCTACTCTCGAGCGGGGAACGGGAGGCCCTGAGCACCCCCCTGGATGCCCTGCTGACGACAGCACGACCGGCAGCGGCGGAATACGCCACCGCCAGTCGCCGGCTCGCCCTGGCCGCCGCCTGGGCGGCCCAGACAGTGCGTTACAGCTTCGCTGAGGCTCTGATCAGCTTTACCGCCCTGGAGCCCAAGGCGGCCCGTTTCGTCGACGATCTGTTACGGGACACCTTGCTCCTGCCCCTGGGTGAAGTGGCCAACCGGCTGGCCTTGGATGCCGCTCAGCTGAGTGGCATCGACCACCGGGTCTTCGGACAACCAGCCAATGGTCTGCTGGGCATCAATCCGGGCATCGCCCGGGGCCGTCTGCATCTGCTGGAAGGCGACGCACTGGCACGGGGCGTGCGGGTGGCGGAGGACGAAATCGTGGTGCTGACCGAAACCGTCGCCGACCTGGATCCGGTCGCCGGCATCCTCACCCTGGGCGAAGGCAACCCCCTGTCGCATGTGCAGATGCTGGCGCGCAATCTGGGCATCCCCAATGCATCGGTTGCGCCTGAGCTACTGCCCCGCCTGCGCAGCCAGGCGGGACGGCAGGTCTTGCTGGCGGCGGCGGGCGACGGGCGAGTGCTGCTCGAACGCATCGCTACCTCTGTGCAGGAAACGAGCCCTCAAGAGGCCGCTGTAGTCAGCAAGGTGAAAGCCCCCCTGCCGAACCTGAGCCAGCCCCATCCCCTGCCGCTGGCGCAACTGCACTCGGGACTCTCCGGCAAGCTGGTTGGTCCCAAGGCGGCAAATGTCGGTGAATTGAATCGCCTGTTCCCAGACCGGATCTCGCCGGCGATTGCCCTGCCTTTCGGTATTTTTGCCGAACACACCATCGAACCACGCCAACGTCTCAAACAGGGCTTCGAACGCTTCAGGGCCGGTGGTCTGGACAGGCAGGGGCTGGAGAGCGTGCTGGACGCGGTACGCCAGAGTGTCAGTCAGCTGTCTTTGCGGCCCACCCTGGTCGAGGAACTGACACCCATGCTGGAGCAGGCCTTCGGTCCCGCCGGCAGCTATGGGCTGTTCGTGCGTTCCGACACCAACGCGGAGGACCTGCCCGAGTTCACCGGCGCGGGTCTCAATCAGACCATCCCCAATGTTGTCGGACTGGAGCCTCAGCTTGCCGCCGTCAGCCAGGTCTGGTCCTCTGTCTACACCCGACGGGCCATGGCCTGGCGCATGCGTATCCTGGAGAATCCGGAAGCGGTGTTTGCCTCGGTCCTGCTGATGAAGAGCGTACCGTCGGAGAAATCCGGCGTGTTGGTGACCACCGATCTAACCAGCGGCAAGGTGGGACTCACCGTCTCCGTGGCCTGGGGTGTGGGCGGTGCAGTGGATAATGAGAGCGCTGCCTCTCGCGTCCTGCGGCCGGACGGTACAACTCTGCTGCTGGCCGAGGCCAAGGCCCCCTATCGCCGCGCACTCGCCGCCGAGGGAGGCATCGTCTGGCGGCCAGCGCAGACCGGTCCCGTGCTGACCGATGGGGAGTTGGACGCACTGCGTACGCTGGCGCAGGAGGTCCTGGATCGCTATCCTCCGGTCCTGGACGAGCATGCCCATCCGCTGCCCTGGGACATCGAATTCGCGTTCGCCAAGGGCAAGTTATGGCTGCTGCAGATCCGCCCGCTGATCCAACGTGGCCGGGCGGCGGCTGATGCCCTGGTCAATGCACGCATACCGGCTCCCCGAATGACCGGCTCGGTAGCGCTAGACGACCCGCCACACCGCGGGCATGGAGATTGAAGATGGACAAACGTATCAGTGGATTGAGCCTCAGCCTGGCACTGTTGGTCGGCAACGGTCTCCAGGCCTATCCCCTGGACGGAGATGACAGCGGGATCCGTCGCCTGCAGGGTCAACAGGCCTTGCAGGACGCCAAGAGCGGCCCCAAGCTGCCCGCCGGCGCCCTGCTCCCGAGCAGCGAGATCCGCCTGCATCTGACGGATCGAGGCGACTGGAATCTGGACCCGGCGGACCGGAATGGGCAGATGCAGGCCGCCCTGGAGGCGGTTTTCAAACGCCGCGACCCCTCCTACGGCGTGCTGCTGGTGGATTTCACTGACCCGCAGCATCTGCGCTGGGCGGGCGTGCGGGAGGAACGCAGCCAGATCCCCGGCAGCGTCGGCAAGGTGCTGTGCATGACCGCCCTGTTCGACGGTCTGCGCCGCGCCTTCCCCGACATCGAGGCGCGCAAACGCCTGCTGCGCGAGCACTGGGTAGAGGCCGGCGACTGGGTGGTCAGCGACAGCCACAAGGTGCCGCGCCTGAATGCCGCTGGAACCGGGCTGCAGCATGCGGTGATCCGTCCCGGCGACCGCTTCACCCTCGGGGAGTGGGTGGACCACATGATCTCTCCCTCGGCCAATGCGGCGGGCTCCACGGTATGGAAGGAGGCCATGCTGCTGCGCGCCTTTGGCGCAGACTATCCCCCGTCCCGGGAGCAGGAAGAGGGCTTCTTCAAGCATACCCCGCGCAGCGAGCTGCAACAGCTGGCCCAGCAGGTCATCGACGACGCCCTCAGGGCGGCGGAGCTGAATCCGGAAGAGCTGCGGGTCGGCAGCTTCTGGACCCAGGCTGGCAAACGCAAGGTACCGGGAGTGGGCGGCTCTCGCGCCACCCCACGGGAACTGGCCCGCTGGCTGCTGCGCCTGGAGCAGGGTCGCCTGGTGGACAGCTGGTCCAGCCTGGAGATGAAGCGTTACCTCTACATGACCAAACGCCGCTATCGCTACACCTATGCGCCGGAGCTGGCCAAGGCGGCGATCTATTTCAAGAGCGGCTCGCTCTATCGTTGCGCAGCGGAAGCGAACTTCAACTGCGGAAAATATATGGGCAATGCGCAGAACGCCATGAACTCGGTGGCCATCGTCGAGTCACCGGCCCGCGCCGGACCCGAGCAAAAACGCTACCTGGTGGCCCTTATCTCGGACGTGCGCAAGGTGAACTCTGCCTGGGACCATTCACGCCTGGGTGCGGCGATCGAGGAGATCGTGCAGACCCGTCAAGCGGTCAAGGTGCGTGATACCGGCAGTTCGGCGGAGATCAGGGAATCGGGCAAGAGTGATGAATGACCCTGCTCTGACTGGCTGTATGCCGCACCAGGGAACCCCCGCCTCCTCCCCGGCAACCGGACCGACCGCGTATGCATGACCACATCACCCTGGTACTGGCGCTGATCATCGTTCTCGGCATTACCGCCCAGTGGCTGGCCTGGCGCCTGCACCTGCCCGCCATCATCCTGCTCAGTCTGTTCGGTCTTCTGGCCGGCCCTGTGTTCGGTTGGATACAACCCAGCACGGACCTGGGTGAACTCTTGCAACCGGTGATCAAACTGGGGGTGGCGGTGATCCTCTTCGAAGGCGGTCTGAGCCTGCGTCTGCACGAGCTGAAAGAGGCCGCCATTGGTGTGCGCCGGCTCGTCACCCTGGGGGTGTTGTTCGTGTTCGGCCTGGGCAGCGTCGCTGCCCATTACATCGCCGGTCTGGCCTGGCCGGTGGCGATGGTGTTCGGCGCCATCACCACGGTCACCGGCCCCACCGTCATCATCCCCCTGTTGCGCCAGGCCAAACTGCGCCGCCGGCCGGCCTCCTATTTGAAATGGGAAGGCATCGTCAATGACCCCACCGGCGCCCTGCTCGCGGTCCTCACCTTCCAGTATTTCATGTTCGCGCAGGATCAGGGCTTGGATGAATTACTGCTGCATATGTCTGCGGGTCTGGTGATCGCGGTGGCCTTGGGCGGGGGCGGTGCCTGGCTGCTGGCCTGGCTGTTTCGCCGCGGCGCGGTGGCCGAGTATCTCAAGGGACCGGTGGCCCTGGCGAGCGCCCTGACCGTGTATGTCATGGCCAATGCCGCGTTCGAGGAGGCGGGCCTGCTAGCCGCCACCATCATGGGGGTGGTACTAGGCAATCTGCGCCTGCCCAGCATCACCGAGATGCGGCGCTTCAAGGAATACCTGGTCATCCTGCTGGTCTCCAGCGTCTTCATCCTGCTCACCGCCGACCTCGATCCGGGTATCATGCTGCATCTGGATTGG
Source organism: uncultured Gammaproteobacteria bacterium (assembly GCA_963797085.1). Lineage (GTDB taxonomy): Bacteria > Pseudomonadota > Gammaproteobacteria > Chromatiales > Chromatiaceae > JASJBU01. Next base: position 37,646 of record CAWCOA010000024.1, on the reverse strand, counting down.
CGCGCCGGGCTGTTGCTGCTGGCGGTGTTGCTGCTGGTGCGGCCGATCGGCGTCCTCGCCGCGACCCTGGGCAGCGGCATGAGCTGGCAGGAGCGGAGTCTGGTGGCCTGGATAGCGCCGCGGGGGATCGTAGCTGCCGCAGTGGCCGGGGTCTTCGGTCCCCAACTGCAGGCGCAAGGTTATCAGGGGGCTCATCTGTTGTTGCCTCTGGTATTCGCGTTGGTGTTCATCACCGTGGTCCTGCACGGGCTCAGCCTGCGCCCCCTGGCCCAGCGCCTGGACCTGTGCGCTACTGGACCGACCGGGGTACTCATCGTTGGCGCCAACAGCTGGACGGTGGGTCTGGCGCAGGCGCTGAAGGAACGAGAGGTGCCGGTGATCGTCAACGACAACTCCTGGCATCGTCTGCGGCGTGCGCGTCTGGCCGGCATTCCCACCCATTACGGAGAGATTCTCTCCGAGACCGGCGAAGAGAGCCTGGAACTCAATGAAGTCGGCTATCTGTTCGCCGCCACCGATAATGCCGCCTACAATGCCTTGGTGTGCGGCCAGTTCGCCGGCGAAATGGGACGCACACAGGTCTTCCAGTTGCCGCCCGACAACAGTGGTGAAAGTGAGTCTCAGCAGATTCAACGTGCCATGCGCGGGTTGATTTCACCCACCGCGGATGCTCACTATGAGGATCTGTTAGTCAACTGGTATCGCGGCTGGAAATTCTCCAAGACCTTGCTCAGTGAGGCATTCAGCTACGACGATTACTCTGCTCAGGTAAATGCTGAGTCTATTCTGGTGGCACTGATCAGCAACAAAGGCCTAGTACAGTTCAACTCACCGGAACAACCCCTCAAGCCCGCACCCGGCGACCTGTTGATCACTTACGGTCCAAAGCGTGAACCTGCTGACAATCAGCCGAGTCGGTCGGCCGAATGACACCCCACGCCTGCTCGGCGGTCTGCACATTCTGAAACAGTGCCAGGGCCTGTTGACTAATTAAATGGCTGCTGTTGTCAACCACAATCACTCGCCCAAACAAGTTTCATATCAACAGCATCAGAGGCTGATGGAACTGCCCATCCCGGGCGTTTCCACTCTCCAACCCCGTTCCAACAATTTGTCACCCAGCACACGCTTGGCCTCCGGCTCACCATGTACCAGATAAATCTTGGGCTTGCGCTTGAAGCCTTCCACCCAGTCGAGCAGTTGGGATTGGCTGGCATGGGCGGAAAAGCCGCCCAGGGTGTGAATCTTGGCCTTGACGGCGATCTCCTCTCCCGCCATCCGAAAGACCTGTGCGCCATCCACCAAGGCCCTTCCCGGGGTGCCGGTCGCCTGAAAACCGACGATAATGACATGCGCGTTCCTGCGCCAGAGATTGTGCTTCAGATGGTGACGTATGCGGCCACCGGTGCACATGCCGCTGCCGGCGATGATGATGGCACCACCTTTGAGCCTGTTCAGCGCCATGGACTCCTCCGAGGTCCGCGAATATCGCAGCACCGGTAAAAAGGCGTGCAGGCTACCGGACCGGGCATGGCGCATCTGCCTGCTGTCTTCCTGGTTGAAGATATTCTGATAGCGATGGTAGACCTCGGTGGCGGCAATCGCCATCGGACTGTCCAGATAGACCGCCTGCTGCCGTAGTTTGCCCGCCTGATAGAGTTCACCGAGATGAAAAATTATCTCCTGGGTGCGCCCAACGGCAAAAGCCGGGATCAGGATGTTGCCATCGTCTTGCGAGGCCTCGGCGATGATGTCCTCAAACTCTTGAAGGGTTTCGTCCATCGGCCGATGATTACGGTCGCCATAGGTGGACTCCAGCAGCAGGACATCCGCCTCGGCGATCGATTCGGGATCGCGCAACAAAGCCGCGCAACTGTTGCCGAGGTCGCCGGTAAACACCAGTTTTCGCTCCGCCCCCTTTTCCCGGATGAAGACCTCCACGATCGCCGAACCCAGTATGTGCCCGGCATCATGAAAGCTGATATCTATCCCATCAGCGATTTGATGGCGACCTCCATAGTCCACCACTTCACAGTGTGACAGCGCGGCTTCCGCATCCAGCAGGGTGAAGAGCGGTTCGATCTCCTCTTTGCCGGCCCGCCGCCGGCGTTTATTCTCCCACTCCGCATCCCGCTGTTCCAGGAATGCGGCGTCCTTGAGCATGATCTCCAGCAGTTCACAGGTCGGGTTGGTCATGTAGATCGGACCGGCGTAACCATCCGCGACCAGTTTCGGCAGCCGTCCGGAGTGATCCAGATGGGCATGTGAGAGGACCACGGCATCCAGCCTTGCGAGATCGAAGGGGAAGGGCTTATCGTTCGCTTGTTCATCTTCACGGCTGCCCTGGACGAGGCCGCATTCGAGCAAAATCGTCGCGTCTGACGTTTCCAGCAGATAAGCAGAACCGGTCACGATTTCGGTTGCACCATAAAAGGTCAGCTTTGACATGCACCCTCCGCCGTTGTTATTTTCTGTGACAGCAAAACAATCTCTGGATGTCTTGCTGCCTGTACATTAACAATTGAAGCAGCTATCAGGACGGGCAATATTGACTCCCATCAATGCTCGATAGGAATAATTGAGCAAAGAAGGGGATAGGTCTGTTACTACAGACGCTATGAGCGCATCTGTTGACTGTCCGCCGAGCTGACGGTTCTGTAAACCGAGCATGAGCTCAACTCCCTGTGTTGTTTGTTTTTCCTGATCCATCTTCGACAGCTGCTTCGCGCGTATCTTCCTGGCGCTCGTCTTGTTCAGTGATTACCGGCATGGGCTCCGCGCTGGACGGCGACTCCTGACCCTCCTTGGACGTCAAGCAAGGCGCTCCGCGATGCGCCGCGATGAGTGTATGCAGCCGCTTCAGGTTCTCCAGGTGGTCCTGGCCGAGGCGATAGGCAAGCAGGGTTGCATGGTCTCCCGCAGACAGATTGCGCGCCAGATGCAGGCGGATGCGATCGGACTTGTGATCGAAATCCTCTTTGGAATCGAAGATAGCCTGGGCATCCACCATATCATTGTCGCGAAACGCCTGAGCCCCTCACGCACCAGCTCCGAGTCTCCTGATGCAAGATTCCGAGTAGATCGACCACGTCATCCGGCAAGACGATTTCGAGATCGATACGCCGCTGTCCGGACCTGACGAAGCCACTCTCCACCACATCGGCCATATTCTCGAGATAGTTACTGACCGTGAGGCAGATCTGGATCTGTTCAGCCTGGCGGCCGACCAGATCCCGCATCGCCAATTGTACCAAGATAACGCAGGATCTCCCCATGCAACTGATCCACATCATCATCCTGAGCCTGCAGTTCGCCCAACGCGGGCTCAGTCCCATGCAAGGCCAATGGCAGTGATTTATCACACATCCCGGCAGCCATCTCTCCGAGACGGCCGATCTCCTTCCGAGCCATATCCAAGGCGAGCGCCGGCTGATCGAGGAACATCGGCTTTAAGTATAGCGGTGCACCGGGACCGGTCGGCTTGGGCTTCGGTTGCGGCACCAGACGGTCCACCAGGCGGGCCAGACTGTTGGTAAAACTCAGAAACAGGACGGTGATGGAAACGTTGAACAGGGTATGCGCATTGGCGATCTGCCGCGGCACCTCGGCGGCCAGCCGATCCTTGCCGGTCAGCTCGGCGAATTGAGGCGACAGCTCCCTGACCCATTCAGCGAACTGCGGGATGAAGGCGACGAACAGCAGCACACCGCCGAGATTGAATATCACATGCACCATGGCAGCCTTCACTGCGTCACGGGGCTTGCCGATCGCCGCCAGTATGGCGGTTACGCAGGTTCCCACATTGGCGCCGAACACCAGGGCGATGCCGGCCTCGAGGCTGATCAACCCCTGGCTGGCCAGCACGATCACGATACCGGTGGTAGCCGAGGAACTCTGTACCAGGGTGGTGAAGACCAGCCCGGCGAGGATACCCAGCAGCGGATTGCGCAGTTCCTGCATCACCTCGATGAACGGCGCGTAACTGCGTAACGGCAGCGCCGCATCGCTCATCAGTTGCATGCCGAAGAACAGCAGCCCGAGCCCCATCACCATCATACCCAGGTGTTCTGACCCGATTGGTCTTGCCCAGCAACTCGGTGAGGAAACCGGCCGCGATCATCAGCAGCGCATAGTCGGTGATCTTGAAGGCGATGATCTGAGCGGTGATCGTAGTGCCGACATTCGCCCCCATGATCACACCGATCGACTGGCTGAAGCTGAGCAGTCCGGCGGTGACGAACCCGACCATCATCACCGTGGTGACCGATGACGATTGGATGACCGCCGTCACCAGGGCGCCCGCAAAGGCGGCGCTGAAGCGATTGGTGGTCAGTTTCGCCAACAGGCGTTTCATACTGCCGCCGGCCGCGACCTTCAGCGACTCGGTCATCTTGCGCATGCCATATAGAAACAGCGCCAGTCCACCGCCAATACCGGTGAGCAAGGCTCCGTAGTCCAGAAGGTTAGTGGGTTCCGAGATTATCTCCATCTGCTTATCCGCGCGGTCTTTGCATTTTTTGGTCTCAGCAAATAATCTTCCCAGTAAGTTAACTTGAGTACAATGGATCTGTCTCGATTAACTCTGCAAAACGTTTAGAAATTTCCGGCCGCCAGCCAGAAGATCCCTAGTACGATCAGCAGCAACAAGCCGATCGCAACTTGCCATACACCCAGCAGCTGTTCCGGTCTGGCAATCAAACGCGGTGTGGCGCGCGGCTGCAGAACGGCATCATGTTCCTGCTTGTGCTCTGGATGACGGGCATGGGGCCGGGGGAGGATAGGCTGCAATAAGCGTTCGCCGAGCACCAGCAGATCCCCCGGGGGGATTGCCGGGACCTTCTCCAGAAGCCTTGAGAACAGGCCGCGATAGACCAGCCAGGCCAGGCCCGCCCCGAGCAGCACAGGCCAGAGCGCACTCCAGAACGGGCTGAAGCGCTCAACCGGCAGCGGCCAGATCCAGGGCAGCAGAAGCATGCTGCTCAACAGCAGCCACCAGGCAACGGGACTGCTCGGCTCATCCGCTGAACCAGGCCGCAGGGCCAGATAGAGAAAGCGCGCCAGCAACAGGCTGGTCCCCACCGAACCCAGCGCCAGCACCCACTCCGTCAATCCGGACCAGGTGTCCGGCAGCAGATGCAACTCAGCCTTCAGCAAACCCTTGACCAGGGCGCCACCGGTATAGGGCAGACCGGCCAAAGCCAGGGCCGGCAGCCAGAGGCCTAGACGCGCCCTGCCCTGCAGTCCCAGACCCAGGAACAGCGCGCCCTTGGCCAGCGCATGATGCAAGGCAAACAACAACAAGACGGACTGCAACAGCGGCCAGTCCTCAGGTGAACCAAGACCGATCCCCAGCCCCAGGGTCATCAGCCCCATCTGGCTGATGCTGGAATAGGCCAGCAGCGGCTTGGCCTCACGCTGCGTCAAACCGACGGCGATCCCGTAGAACACCGCAATGATGCCAACCACGAGAAAAATCACAGACCATAGCGGTACGGCAACCTGGCCCAGTGGCAGGAAGCGCATCCAGCCATACAAGCCCGAGATGTAACAGCGCTCCCGCCATCGGCACGGCAGCCGCCAACGGGGTCGCAGCGTAGGCCGGGGCAGCGCCAGGTGCAGCAGAGGCGTGCCGGCCTTGATGCCGAAGCCGAGCAGTAACAACGTCATGAGGAGCGGCTGCGGGGTACGCTCCATGACGAAGGCGAGGTCAAGGGTTTCGGCATTGTGCGCGACCATCACCAGGGCCACCAGCAAGACCATCTCACCGAGCACGGCGAACACCAGATAGACCTTGGCGGCACGGCGCGCCTGTCGGGTCTGTTGGTGGATCACCAGTCCAAACGAGGCCAGGCTCATCAGGGCATAGGCGAAAAAGAAGAACGGAATATCCTGCGCCAGCAGGAGGGCGAAATTACCGGTCATAGTCAACAGAAACCAGGCGCTGAAACGGCTGCGCCCCTCTTTCGGCAGCGCCATTCCTCCAACCGTCCAGAGGATGGCGGAAAACAGCAGGAAGGTCCGGCTCAGCTCGTCCATACCGAGTACCACGCCGAGCAGCAACCAGGGCAGTTCCAACTCGAGACTGGTCGACGGCAAAAGAGCAGTCAACAGTGCCGGAAGCGCAGCCGTGCTCACGAGCCGTTGCGCGGTTATACGGAACCTCGGCACCAGCAGGGCTGCCACAAGCAGCATTGGCCAGAGTGGACTCAACACCAACAACCATTGCGATCCGTCAAGCATCATCCTAGAATCCGCAGTTGAATACCGTGAAGGGTGCGCTTGAGGTGGTGCAGGGCAAGGCACGACGACGCGGAATAGTTATACTATTGCAAGGAGTCGTAACACAGCCATGCGCTGCCACAAGCGTGCCATTCGCGGTGTAGCGTTGATCATCCAATAGGTGAATCCCTTCAATCCTGGTAAAGCTTGTGTTTTTAAAACGATTACACAATACATAGTGGTCAACTGTTGATTCTAGGATCATTGGCCATACTCCCGAAAGGCGATCAGCCGCACCCACTCCAGGGCCGAATAGGGTGCCTGGGCAAACAGACCCACCAGCAGTGCCAGCACCCCGGTCAGCACCGGGGGCATCAGCAGCATCCAGTGGGTCTCCAGGCGGCCGTAATTGCGCTCCGCAGGCCAGTCATCGACCGGTTCCTGGAACCAGGCCTTGTACAGAATCGGCAGGAAATAGGCCGCATTAAGCAGGCCACTGGCCACCAGCACCCAGAGCACCCAGTCCTGCCCCGCCGCCAGCGCGCCATTGGCCAGATACCATTTGCTGATGAAACCCGCCATGGGCGGCACGCCGATCATACCGAGAGCGCCGAGGGTGAAGGCGGCGGTAGTCCAGGGCATGCGACGCCCCACCCCGCGCATTTCGCTGATATGGTGGATACCCAGGGTCTCGGCATAGTTGCCCGCGCAGAAGAACAGGGTGATCTTCATCAAGCCCTGATGCACCAGATGGACGATGCCGCCGATACTGGCGATGGGCCCGAACAGCGCGGTGCCCAGAGCGATGTAGGAGACCTGGCTGATGGTGGAATAGGCCAGGCGTTTCTTCAGTTCATCCTGGAACAGGGCACGCAGCGAACCATAGACAATAGTGAAACTGGCGACCAACGCCAGTGGCGTCAGCAGATTCAGACTGGCCGGCAAACTCCACGCCGTAGACATCGTAGACCACTCGCACTATGCCGAAGGCGCCCGCCTTCACTACCGCCACCGCATGCAACAGGGCGCTGACCGGCGCCGGGGCGATCATCGCCTGAGGCAGCCAGCCGTGCAAAGGCACCAGGGCGGCCTTGACCCCCAGGCCGCCGATTAAAAGCACGAAGATGATGGTCAAGGTGGTCTGGTCCAGATCCGTACGACTGGCCAGCAATCCTGTCTCGGTGAAATCCAACGGCCCCGCCAGGGCTCGCAACCAGGCCACACCGGCCAACAGCACCGCGCCACCGATCAGGGTATAGGTCAGATAGATACGCCCACCACGCAGGGCCTCGGGGGTGCCGCGATGCACCACCAGGGGATAGGTGGCAAGGGTCAACAGCTCGTAAAAGAAGAGAAAGGTGAGCATGTTGCCGGCCATCGCGATGCCGATGGTGGCGCTGACGCAGAGGCTGAAGAAACCGAAGAAGCGGCTGCGGTGGGGCGACTCCTCCAAATAACCGATGGCGTACAGGGTAGTGACGAACCAGAGACCGGTAGAGAGGGTGACGAACAATACCGAGAGGGCATCCGTGTGCAGCACAAGTTCCATGCCTGGGGCGAGGGGAAAGCGCGTCTCGTACTCGACCTCGTGGAATACGCCCCAGATCAGCACGCCGACCAATACCAGTTTCAAGCCGGCTCCGGCCAGATTCAACAGGGTGCGCAGCCGATGCTGATCCTCGCTGAGAAAGAAGATCACCAGACCCGGCAACAGGGAACTGAGCAGGATGGCCAAGGGCAACCCATTCCACTCGCTCATCGCGGCGCCTCGGTCAGATTCAGGCTACCGACGCTCGCCCCCACCTCCAGCAACTGCAAGGGGACGGCGGAGAAGATGCCGAGCAATATGGCGCCGATCGCCAACCCCAGGGCGCTCCACTGCATGATCGGATGGGGGGTATGGATGGGACTATCGCTCTGTTTGTTGCGGAATGCGTGCAGCATGACCCGGAACGAATAGGCGGCGGCCATGACGCCTCCGGTCAGCAGCACCAGGGCCCACCACCACTGGCCACTGACGAAGGCGGCGTTGAGCAGCAGCCATTTCCCCACGAAGCCGCCGGATGGCGGCAGGCCCATCAGGCTGGCGCAGGCAAGCCCGACCGCAAACAGGGTCACCGGCAGGTGCTGTCCGGCCCCGGCCAGTTCAGTAACCCGGTCGTGCCCCGAGGCGTGCATGATGTTGCCGGCGGCCAGAAACAGTCCCGCCTTCGCCAGACCATGGGAGAGGGCCAGCCAGACGCCGCCATACCAGGCGATGGCGCCGGCATTGGGCATACCGCTGAAGGGGAACAACAGAAACAGGTAGCCGATCTGTGCCACCGTGGAATAGGCCACCACCAGCTTCAGGCGCGGCGCCAGCAGTGCCTGCAGTGAGCCCCAGAGCACCGCCCCCGCCCCCAGGATACCCAGCAACTGGCCGACCCAGGGCGAAGCCAGGGCGTCGAAGGGACCGAGCCACAGTCGCAACAGCACATAGAAGGCGGCCTTCACCACCAGGGCCGAGAGCACCGCGCTGACCGGCGCCGGGGCGTTGGCATGGGCCGGCGGCAGCCAGAAATGCAGAGGAAACAGGGCCGCCTTAAGCAGCAGACCGCCGCTCATCAGGGCCATGGCCGCCCAGGCGGCTGGTTCCGCCTGCAGCTTGCCGGAAAGATCGCTCAAATCCACCGAGCCATACAGCGCATACAACAGGCCCACCCCGAGCAGATAGAACATGGAGCCCAGCAGACCCACCAATAGATAACGAGTCGCCGCCGCTACGGCATGGGCCTCCAGCGCCACCAGGGCAACGGCGGCCAGTCCCATCAGCTCCAGGGTGACATAGAGATTGAAGGCGTCCGCCGCCAGAAACAGCGCATTCAGCGCGGCCCACAAGAATAACCAGAGAGGCCACCAGCCTGAGCTGGCCTTGGCACCATGCTGGCCAAAATAGCCAAGAGAGTAGAGGCTTGCCCCAAGACCCACCAGTGCAGTGAGGCACAACAGCAATGCTGACAAACCATCCGCGTACAAGGCGATGCCCAATGGGACATCCCAGCCCCCCACCGCCATGCGCAGCGGACCCTCGGCACGCACCTGCATGGCGAGACTCAACGCGGCAGGGGGCATCAGCAAGGCCACAACCAGACCAGCCAGATGACTTATCCGAGGGACAACGAAGGCCAGAAATGCCCCGAACAATGGCAACAGCAGCAAGACAGCCATGGCGTTCAAGGCTGGTCCTCCGGCAGTTCCGGACGGCCGTGCTGGCGCTGCACCCGGCTGATCAATACCAGCGCCAGAGCCGTGGCGCTGACCGACACCACCAGTCCGGTAAGCACCATGGCATGGGGCACCGGGTCCGGCAGTGCCCCGGCGCGGCGCGCCAGGGCGACGAAGATCAGAAACACCCCGGCGCCCATGATATTCAGGGCCAGCACCCTGCGCAGCAGGTGACGATAGAGGATCAGCCCAAGCAGCCCCATCAGGAACAGACCTACACCCACCAGGGCATACCACAAGACCTGACTCACTCGCCGTCCCCCTGGGGTGGACGTCCACCGCCAAACAACAGCGTGAGGGTAATGCCGATGGACAGGGTGGAGGCCGCCTCGATGAGCAGGATCAGGCTGCCGGCCTGGGTCCGCGGATACTCCAGCATCGCCCCACCCGTGAGCATCACGCCACCCGCCACCAAGACAAACAGCGCCGGGCCGAGCACCAGCAGCAGACGCAGCCCTGTTCGATCGCGTAACGGCAACACGTCCGGCCGCGCCACCAGCAGCAGGACACCCGCACCGGCCAGCAGGGCGCCGGCCTGGAAAGCCCCGCCGGCAGTGTGGCCGCCCAACCACAACACATAGCCACTGACCAGAATGATCACCGGCGTCAGCAGGTTCAACAGATTTTCCAGCACCGGTCCCGGCCGGGTGTTTTCCCCTGGCAACCGCAAGGGACCCAGCTGCCAGGTTCCGAGCAGCGCTGTCAGCAGCACGGCCAGTTCCAGCAGGGTGTCATAGCCGCGAAAGTTCAGCAGCACCGCCGTCACCTCGGCGCGCACGCCACTCTCCGGCAGCATCTCCCGGACCTGCAGCGACAATCCCGCTGCCTGAGGCGGCAGGGACAACAGCGCCCAGACCAGCAACCCTCCGACACCGGTCACCAGCAAACCCGCCAGCACCACAGAGCTGGGGCGCAGCCTCTCAGGGGTCATCTTTTCCCTCCCCTTGCTGCGATGACTCGGCTTGCAGTCGACTTAGCGCAGCCAATAACAGAGCGCCCGTCACACCACCCCCCAAAGCCGCCTCCGCCAAGGCCAGATCCGGCGCTCCCAGACGCAACCAGGCCAGCGCCATCAGCATCCCCAGAGCGATGAAGGAAACCACCGAGCCGAACAACTCTCGAGCGAATACCACACGTCCGGCCAGCCATAGCAGGGTCAAACCAAGCAGTCCATCGAACAACCACTCCAGCGGGGTCATGGCCGCACTGCCGATTTTCGCTCCGCCACCCGCGCAGCCTGCGCGATCAGGTGCGAGACGCTGGCGCTGGCCAGCATCACCAGCAACCAGATTAGCAACAGCTTCAAGGCAACCATCAAGGAGCCTGCCTGCAGGGCCAAGCCTGAGGCAACCAGCCCCAAACCCAGGTTGTCCGCCTTGGTCAGGGCATGCAGGCGGGTGTAGAGATCGGGGAAGCGCAGCAATGCCAGGGTGCCGGAAAGAAAAAAGACGACACCGAGCACGATCAGCAGCCAGCCAAGCAGGTCGATCATGGCTTGCGGCCCTCGCGCCCGGTAGAGATCCCGCCTGAGCGCACAAAGGCGACCGCCACGATGGCGGCGAGCAGTCCCAGCACCAGGGCCAGATCGTACCAGCCCGGTTGCTGCATGGCATGGGCCAGCAGCAATACCACGGCAACCAATGTGGTACCGAGCAGTTGCAGTGCCAGTAGCCGCTCGACACGACTGCCGCTCAACAACACTCGGAGCAACCCTACGGATACCGTGGCCAACAAGATCAAGGCAGCCACCAGATGCCAGTCATTCATGACTGGAGCCTTTGGCGATAGCGTAGAGTTTTTTCACCTGCAGTTCTGCTCGACGGGTCTCCGCGAGAACATCAGCCCCTGTATCCAAGGCGTGCAGGATCAGTTCATCTCCATTGAGTTCCGCACTCAGGGTGCCGGGCAGGAGGCTCAGGCAGTTGACCAGAAAAACCCGGGATGGCCCCGGCTCAAGAGTCAGACTGGTAACGAACGAAGCCGGGATGCAGTGGCATGCGTGGCTGTAAAGCGCGCCGAGCCACATCCAGCCCTCCGCGCAGTGAGTGCCAGAGAAACCAGATGGCAAATCCAGGTAAGCGCGCTGTTTGTATCTGCCACAGCTGCCGAGGCTGAGGCCACAAGCGATCCAACACGAACAGCGCGAGCAGCGCCGTGGGCAACCCAACCAGCCATGCTGAGGCGTTCCACCGGGTAAGAATGCCCCATGTAAGACAGAGCAGGCCTAAAGGAAGCAGCCAGCGAGCTCAGTTGTTTTATGACCAGGTTCATATCCTTGAGATCGACGACCTTAAAACCGCCCCATGCTATTACTAGTCAGCCATGGATGCGAATATTTTTTATGTTAACCGGGATTCGACTGTCGTTGTGCTGTGAAGCGATAAATCCTATGCTTCACACAAACCAAATGATAAAAGTCAGGAGTGTTCGAAATGCAACGTTTCGCTAAGATTCTCTTCATCAACGATCCCCCCGACAAATCCAAACCCGCACTGAAGCGGGCCCTGCAACTGGCGCGCACCAATGAAGCAGAGTTGACGATCATCAACGTCATCGAGGAGTTCCCACGCTCCATGAATAAACTGGAGAAGACGTTCAGGCAGCTGCAGAAGGAGGAGTTGGAATCTCTGCTGGAGGAGTTGTCCAGCGAAGGCATCAACATCAAGATCCGCGAATTGATCGGCACCCCGTTCCTGCAGATCATCAAGCGGGTGATGTATGGCAGCCATGATTTGCTCATCAAGCCCGCCGAAGGGCGTGGCGGATTATCCAGCATGTTGTTCGGCAGCACCGACCTGCATCTGCTGCGTAAGTGTCCCTGCCCGGTGTGGATCATCAAGCCCTCGAAGCGGAAAAAATATGCCCGAATACTTGCGGCGGTCGATCCAAACCCTGGAGAAAAGGCCAATGCAGAGCTTAACCAACTCATCCTCGACCTCGCCAGTTCCCTCGCCCGGCGTGAAAACAGCCAGCTGCATATCGTCCACGCCTGGTCGATGCTTCATGAGTCCACCCTGCGCAGCGGTCGCGCCCATCTGCCAAGCGCCGATATCGACCGAATGGTGCGGGATACCCGCAAGTCACACAAAAAATGGCTGGATCAACTGCTGTCCGGCTATGACATGCAGGGGCTGACCCCGAAGGTTCACCTGGTAAAAGGTGATCCAGGCCAGGTGATTCCGACTCTGGCACAGAAAAAAAAGGTGGAACTGATTGTCATGGGTACAGTGGCGCGCACCGGCATAGCGGGATTTTTCATCGGCAACACCGCAGAGAAAACCCTGGCGGAGGTGGACTGCTCGGTACTGGCGGTAAAACCCAAGGCGTTCTCAACTCCGGTCGAGGCATGAAACAGCTGCCGGGATTGTTCCCCCTGCTGAAACAGGGGTGAGAAATCAACAGAACGATCAACCAGAGCAGGGAAATTTATCGAAAGCTCGAAACCTGAAAAGATGCAACAGCCGCCAGCGCAAGGGCCTCAGACAAACCCAAAACCCGGGAAACTCTTATCCCTGCAACGGATTGTTCAGGAAGTCAGCACTGCGCCTAACCTTACCGAGGCAACACGCATCCTCACTGAACGAATCAGCGAAGCGATGCACACGGACGTCTGTTCCATCTACCTGTTCGACCACTCAGCTCAATCCCTTTTGCTCGCGGCTAGCAAGGGGTTAAATCCGACAGCAGTAGGAAAGGTTTATCTGGGTCTCGATGAGGGTCTGGTAGGACTCACAGCAACAAGCTCCGAGTTACTCAATGTCCGCGACGCCTCCAAACATCCCCGATTCAAGTTAGTACCAGGATGTGGAGAAGAGCGATACCGAGGATTTCTTGGCGTTCCTATCATTCATCGTGGTGAAACCCTGGGGGTCGTTGTGGTGCAACAGGCCACTGCGCGCAGATACCGCGATACAGACGTTGCCTTTCTGATTACGCTTGCCACGCAACTCGCCGGAGTGATCACCCTCTCCAGGGCAAGCAGCAGTATTGACCTTTTGACCCATGACCAGGCTAAGCACGATTACACTGTGGAGGCCATCGCAGGTGCACCGGGGGTAGCGATTGGTGTGGGTGCAGTGGTTATTATATCCACAGATCTTGACAGTATTCCTGATAGAGTCCCGGAGGACATCCTTAAAGAAGAAGCAGCGTTTCGTGCTGCAGTAAAGGATGTAGTTGATGAACTGCACCGCATACAGAATGGGTTGGCAGGCGTCTTACTCCCGGAAGATAGCGCTCTGTTCGAGGCACTTGCCATGATCGCGTCCAGTGACATGCTGGTCGATGCAACGGTCGCCAGGATTCATGCGGGTAATTGGGCGCTCGGTGCGCTGCGGGAAACCATTGCTGAGCTTGCGAATCAATTCACCCAGATTGAAGACCCCTACCTCAGGGAGCGGGCACGAGACATACAGGATCTCGGACGGCGAATTCTAGTGCATCTTCGCACCGCTGCCGTCGAACTGCGTGACTATCCGAAAAAGACAATTCTGGTCGGTGAGGATCTAAGCCCAATCGACCTTGCCAGAGTACCGGTGGATCGATTGGCAGGTGTGATATCGGGTCATGGATCGAGTCTGTCGCATCTGGCCATCCTGGCCCGCGCCATGGGAATACCTGCCATCGTCGGCACGGCCAGCCTGGTTCCGGCGAATGAGCTGGAAGGCAAGGAACTCATCATCGATGGCTACCGGGGTATGCTTTATATCAATCCGAGTAAGGCAGCTACGCAAGGAGTTTTCGCGCCTGTTGCATGAGGAGCAGATGTTCTCAAGAGAACTGGCGCATTTGAAAGATTTACCGGCAGTGACCACCGATGGATTTCAACTAGCACTGTATACCGATGCCGGAATTCTGGCGGATCTGGATCAATCGCTGAAGGCCGGCTCAGAAGGCATTGGCCTGTATCGTACTGAACTGCCCTTCATGTTGCATGAACAGTTTCCGGGTGAAGAAGAACAGCGACTATTGTATCGTCGGATACTTAAGGCATTTGCACCGAAACCGGTAACACTGCGCATGCTGGATGTGGGTGGCGACAAGACACTGCCCTACTTCCCGGTGATAGAGTCGAATCCGGCGCTCGGCTGGCGGGGTATTCGGCTCGCGCTGGATAATCCTGTGATTTTCATCACCCAACTTCGCGCCATGCTTCGAGCATCAGCGGGACTCGAGAATCTGCGCATCTTGATACCCATGATAAGCAGTGTAGAAGAGGCCGAAGAGGTGGTTCACCTGGTTCAGACGGACCTGGCAGGAACTCGTTGACGGCGGCGAACAGGTAACCCTGCCACCCTGTGGCTTTATGATGGAGGTGCCTTCGGCTGTCTACCAGGCTGACGCACTGCTAGCCTATGCGGACTTCTTGTCCATTGGCACCAATGATCTGACCCAATATCTGCTCGCGGTGGATCGCAGCAATGAACGGGTTGCCAAGCGATTCGAATCCCTGCATCCAGCGGTTATCAAGGCGATTACAACTCGTGGTGGAAGCCGGTTTACGGAATAACAAACCCGTCAGTGTCTGCGGCCAGGCGGCCGGGGACCCGGCCATGGCTGTGCTGTTACTGGCGCTGGGGGTCCATAGCCTCAGTGTGACACCGAGTGATTTACCCCGCATCAAATTCGTAATTCGCACATTCTCCAGGATACAGGCTCAGTCCCTGTTGAACGAAGTACTGCAACTGACCAAGGCCGGGCCGATCCGGGAAGTCTTATCTCAAGCACTGATTCAGAATGGACTGGGTGCTCTGATACGAGCCGGGAGATAATCCTAGAAACTGCAGTTGATCGCTCCATTCTGAAAGCAACAGGTTGGATCAATGTGTCGTTATATTGATATGACTACTCACCTGCTTGGTGAATTACGCTACGGGCTGAATGGCACGCCCACTGCGGCGCAGTACTGCGTTGCAACTCCTTGGAATAGAATAACTATTCCTCGTCCTTGCGCGCTGTGCATGGATGCTCGAGTGTCGCGAGCACAGGATGAGCAGGAGCGACCCTTGCTCTGCACCCCAGTGGACACACTCTTCAACCCGTCCAACTGCGGATTTTAGGATAATCCTGGTTCTTCGAACAAGCGACTGACCCAGCATCTTGTTGCTCATCTAACACATCATCAAAGGCATCAGTCCAGACCGAAAAACTTGCGGTAAAACTTAAAACGCTGGGGCGTTTTGCGCAGCAGGAGTGATTCCAATTCATCCCGGTCAAAATAGACGCCTTTACAGAAGGTACAGTTCTCCACTTCTATACCCTTGAGGTTCATCACCTCCATGTCATGACCACATTTCGGACACTTCAGCCAGTGCGCGATACGCAGCTCGTCCAACGCCTCCTGACCTTGTTTCGCGGCTGCCTCCTGGCGCTTTTTGTCACGTTTCCGCGCCGCATTTTCCAGTAACTCTTTTTCGTATTGCTTGAACCAATTGTTCTCTTTTGCCGATTCTTTCATCATCAAACCTCGTACTCACTCCCATAGCCCTTACTAAGCTTTAGCGCCAATCGTCATCTAGAGAGTGTGAGTTTAGAACAGCGCTCGCATTGTGACTATAGAGTCGAGTTGAGAGTCCAAGTAGCAAACATCCAATACACGGTGTCATAAAGAGACTAAGGGCAAGAAGCCTTACCTATGAAAACACAAATGAATTCTCCGGACGCCAATCCCACCTGGCATGCCCTGGACACTGAACAAGTACTCAAGCATCTGACGAGTCTCCCCGAAGGTCTGTCTGAAGACGAGGTGCAACGGCGTCTGGGCGAACATGGGGCCAACCGCATCCCGCCCCCGAAGCGCCGCTCCGCCCTGATGCGTCTGCTGGCTCAATTCCATAATGTACTGATCTATGTACTTATGGGTGCTGCTGTGGTGACAGCACTGTTGGAGCACCTGGTGGATGCCGGCGTCATCATTGGCGTAGTGCTGATCAACGGGCTGATCGGCTTCATCCAGGAGGGCAAGGCCGAAAAGGCCATAGATGCAGTACGCAACATGCTCTCTGCGCAGGCCACGGTGATCCGCGCAGGGAGGCGTTATCAGCTACCGGCTGAAGCCTTGGTACCCGGCGATGTGGTCTTCTTGCAATCCGGTGATCGGGTTCCCGCCGACCTGCGACTGCTGCGGCTCAAGGAACTGCGTATCGAAGAGGCCATACTGACCGGTGAGTCGGTTCCGGTGACCAAGCAGCTGGAACCGGTGCGGGGCGAAGCGCCCCTCGGCGACCGCCGCTGCCTGGCCTTCTCCGGCACCTTTGTCACCTATGGTCAGGGAACTGGTGTTGTGGTGGAGACCGGGGCCCAAACTGAGATCGGGCGCATCAGCGCCATGCTGGCCCAGGTGCATACCCTCACCACGCCATTGATGAGTCAACTGGCCTCCTTTGCGCGCTGGTTGACCGGCGCCATTCTCATCATCGCCGTTGCCACCGTTGTCTTTGGCACTCTGGTGCGCGACTATCCCTTGGGTGAGATGTTCCTCGCCGCAGTGGGACTGGCGGTCGCGGCTATCCCGGAAGGCCTGCCGGCGGTCATTACCATCGCCCTGGCCATCGGGGTCCAGCGCATGGCCAGACGCAGCGCCATCATCCGTCGCTTGCCCGCAGTGGAGACCCTGGGTTCGGTGTCCGTCATCTGTTCGGACAAAACCGGCACCCTGACCCGCAACGAAATGACGGTGCAGCGCGTGATCACCGCCGACAGTTCGATCCAGGTCAGCGGTGTGGGCTACGACCCGCATGGCGGTTTCAGCGTTGACGGCCAGGACCTGCTGCCGGACAACCGGCCGGAACTGAAGGAGCTGTGCCGCGCGGGGCTGTTGTGCAACGACGCCTCGCTAATGGAGGAGAACGCTGTCTGGAGCATCCAGGGTGATCCCACCGAAGCCTCCCTGGTGGTGCTGGGGGTCAAGGCCGGCCTGGAACCAACAGCTCTGGCGCAGGCCCTGCCACGGGACGACCTGATACCCTTCGAATCGCAACACCGCTTCATGGCTACCCTGCACCATGACCATACCGGCAAAGGCATGATCTACCTGAAGGGGGCCTATGAGACGGTCCTGCCCCGCTGTTTGTGGCAACGTAAAGGGACCGAAGATGTTCCAATCGAGCGGGATAACTGGTTGGCCCAACAGGAGGCGATAGCCGCCCTGGGGCAACGCACCCTGGCCCTGGCGGTCAAGCCGGCGGAAGCGGGACAACGCACCCTGCGCTTCGAGGATGTGGATACAGGATTAGTCCTGCTGGGACTGGTAGGTATCATCGATCCGCCACGGGAAGAGGCAATCACCGCAATTGCCCAATGCCGCGCCGCCGGTATCCAGGTCAAGATGATCACCGGCGACCATGTGGGCACCGCCACCGCCATCGCCATGCAGATGGGCCTGTCCGACCACCACCGTGCTCTCACCGGGGTAGATCTGGAACAGATGGATGACCAGGCCCTGCGCGAAGTGGTGGAGGATATCGACGTATTCGCCCGCGCCAGCCCCGAGCACAAACTACGTCTGGTGCAGGCCCTGCAGGCGCGTGGGCGGGTGGTGGCCATGACCGGTGATGGGGTGAATGACGCCCCGGCGCTGAAACGCGCCAATGTGGGCGTCGCCATGGGTATCAAGGGCACAGAGGCGGCCAAAGAGGCGGCGGAGATGGTGCTGGCGGACGACAACTTTGCCTCCATCGCCCATGCCGTCGAAGAGGGCCGCACCGTATTCGACAACATCAAGAAGTCGATCCTGTTCATCCTGCCCACCAATGGCGGGGAGGCACTGACCATCCTGGCGGCCATCAGTCTGGGCAAGATGCTGCCGGTGACCGCGGCGCAGATCCTCTGGGTGAACATGATCACCGCCGTCACCCTGGCCCTGGCCCTGGTGTTCGAGCCGGCCGAGTCCGACGTGATGCGACGCAAACCCAGGGACAACCGTGCCCCCTTGCTCTCCGGCTTCATGACCTGGCGCATCCTGTTTGTCTCCCTGCTGATGGTGCTCGGCACCTTCGGCCTGTTTCTATGGGAAAGAATGCACGGCGCTGAGATCGAAACCGCGCGCACCGTGGCGGTGAATACCTTGGTGATAGCCGAGATCTTTTACCTTTTTAACACCCGCTACCTGACCGCCTCGGTGCTCAGCCGCGAGGGCTTGCTGGGCAACCGCTATGTACTGATTGCGATTGTTGTCGTGATCTTCTTCCAGCTCCTGTTCACCTATCTGCCGTTGATGCAGCACTTCTTCGCCACCGCTCCCATCGGCGTTGACGCCTGGTTGCGGATTATCGGGGTTGGCGTGTTGATCTTCATCGCTGTAGAGACAGAGAAGGCCTTGCTGCGACGACGTACTGCGCGACACTGAACATGAGACATGGCATGTATGGCATAGCATCAATGATGATAATCTTACTGGAGTAGATCCGGTTGCATGCTTTCAATGATGGAAAGTGGATTTCAGCAAACAAAGACATCGAAAAGGACTAGAAAATGAATGCATTCGGAACCATCGTCAAAGGCGTCATTGCGGGTTTCCTGGCCACCACTGTTTTGTCTGTGCTGATGCTCAGCAAGCAGTGGCTGCCTCAACTTGACACCATTACGGTGATGGATGGAGTTGCCCGAGATATGGCGCTGGCCGCCGGTCTGCCGACACCATTGGCCGGTTGGTTTTGGCATTACGTGGTTGGCTGCCTGGTCTGGGGCTGGATGTATGCAATCATGGAGCCGATCCTCCCCGGCCGGCGTGCCTGGCGCAAAGGCCTGTTTTTTGGAATCATGACCACAATCATGGCCTGGCTGATCGCCCTGCCACTGTTAGGCGTTGGTGTGTTCGGGTTACAGCACAGTGCCGAACAGCACTTCGTGACCCTGGTCCAGCATCTTGTTTATGGATGGGTGCTCGCAATCGCCTATGACGAGTTGGCGCATTTCGGGGCCGGCAGCAGATAAACACCAGGCCAGGTGTCAGATTATCGTCTGAATAAAAACAGTCTATGGCTTTAGTTCGTCGGAGAAGTGGAAAATGAAACGAGTCTTATTGTTTGTCGCAACCAACCTGGCCATCCTGGTCGTGCTGGGCTTCGTTATGAGCCTGCTCGGCGTCGACAGCCGAAGCACCAGCGGTTCGCTGCTGATAGCCGCCATTTTCGGTATGGGCGGCTCCTTCATCTCCCTGGCCATGTCCAAGTGGATCGCCAAGAGCGCCACCGGCGCCCAGGTCATCGAGCAGCCGCGCACCCAGACTGAGATCTGGTTGGTGCAGACCGTGCAACGTCAGGCCCAGCAGGCCGGTATCGGCATGCCCGAGGTCGCCGTCTACCAGGCACCTGAGATCAACGCCTTCGCCACCGGCATGAACCGGAATAATGCCCTGGTGGCAGTCAGCAGCGGTCTGTTGCAGAACATGAGCCGGGACGAGGCGGAAGCGGTGCTGGGCCATGAAGTGAGCCATGTGGCGAATGGCGACATGGTCACCCTGGCCCTGATTCAGGGGGTGCTCAACACCTTTGTGATCTTCATTGCCCGCCTGGCGGCCAACCTGATCAGCAGCTTTCTCAGCCGCGGTAATGAGGAGGGAGAAGGCCTCGGCTGGCTCGGTTACATGGCCGTGACCATCGTCATGGAACTGCTGCTGGGCGTCCTCGCGAGCATCATCGTCATGTGGTTCTCGCGCCAGCGCGAGTTCCGCGCGGATAGCGGCGGCGCCGATCTGGCGGGACGGCGCAAGATGATCGCCGCCTTGCGACGCCTGCAGCAGTTGCATGAACCCTCGCACCTGCCGGACCAGCTGGCGGCATTCGGCATCAGCGGCAAACGCAGCGGCCTGGCCAGTCTGTTCATGAGCCACCCGCCGCTGGAGAAACGCATCGCTGCGCTGGAGCAGCGCATGTGACTCTGGAGGGATCCGTAAAACCGCAGTTGCTGCAGTATCTAACCTGATTGAAGCCGAAGTCTATGAAACAACTCGACAGCTGGACAAATACCATCACCCAAAGCTTCGATGAATTTCTCACTGTACTCGGAGCTTATCTGCCCAATATTGCCGGCGCCTTGGCCGCCCTGTTTGGCGGCTGGCTGCTGGCACGCGCAGCGCGCGCCCTGATTCTTCGTCTCGGACGCGGCTATGACCGGCTGGCGATCCGACTGGGCTGGCGTCATGCGCCGCAACGCCTGGCGCTGAAAAATTCACCCATGGAAATAGTCTCATGGGTGTTGTACTGGCTGGTACTGCTGTTCGCGTTGACCATGGCCGCCGATATCCTCGGCATGCCCGGCTTGGCCACCTGGCTCGGCAAACTCCTATCCGTATTACCTTCACTGTTCGGGGCCGGGGCGATATTTCTGATCGGTTATCTACTGGCAAATATCGTGCGTGAAGCGGTCATCACTGCGAATGCTACCGGACGCCGCAGCCGTGACATATTGATGGCGCGCCTGCTGCATGGCCTGGTGCTCGCGGTCAGCACCGTGGTTGCACTGGGCCACCTCGGCATTGACGTGAGTTTGCTGGCGACACTGATTGTGGTCGCATTCGCAGCCCTGGTGGGCGCGATCGGCCTGGCCTTCGGCCTCGGTGCAAAAAATACCGTCGGCAATATGATTGCCGCCCATTATCTGCGCAGAATCTATCGTGTCGGAGCCCACATCCAATTCGATAATACGCAAGGTGAACTGGTTGACTTCACGCCCACGGCGGTACTGGTGGAAACCGACCAGGGCATAGTTACGATTCCCGCACATCTCTTCGAAACCAGGATCTCTGTCAATCTTCACACCGAAGGCGAAACTCAGGAGTGATCGATGATGACCAAATTGCAAAGCAGTCCTTTCGCCATCGCTTATCTCGCCCAATACCCACAGGAGGCCGCTCAATTATTGGCTGGGGCGGATGCCGAGACCATCGCCAGTCTGTTAACAGAATCCACCTCGCGGTTAAAGATAGAACAGTTGGGTGCGATACTCATCGCACTGCCCTCTCCAATAGGGGCCGACAGTCTTGCTTTACTTGCGAATGATATTGCAGCCGCTGTCATGCCGACACTCTCCGCCGCGGAGATTGCTGAGCTCGTTGCTCACCTGCCCGCAGCTACCACCAGACGCCTGCTGTCCTCGCTGCGGCCGGCCGGGTTGGCGGCGGTTCGCCGTACATTGAGTTACGCTCCGGACAGTGTCGGTAAACGAATGCAGACCCGTGCGGCTGAGCTGCCGGAGGGCATCAGTGTTGCGGCCGCACGCGCCATGCTGCCAAGCGGCCGCAAGGATGCGCCGGCGATTGCATTCGTCCTGGACAGCAAGCGCCATGTCAGGGGACTGGTCACGCTGCATGAGATTGCAGCCGCCAACGACGTAATGAGTCTGAATACACTGATCCGGCCTGCGCCGCCGGCCCTCAAGGCCACCCAACGACTGAAAGAGGTACGGAAGCTTGCCCTGTGGCGTGAACACCGGTTTATACCCGTGGTAAGCGTCCAGGACCGGTTTATCGGCGTACTCGAGCGGACCGATCTCCTGGAAGCCATGGTCGACATGAGTTCGCCGGCAAATGATCAGGAGAGCGATCCGATCGGCGTCCTGCTGGCCATCGCTGAGACCGTCTGGGTTCCGTTGGCGCGCCTGTTCGGCGCTGCAGCCAGCCCCCTTCACCCTTATCTCCGTTCAGAAGCAAAAATACATGATGAACCAAGCTGATCTTGCCAGCTCGCTGACTCGCGAATTCATCGCCAGGCACCCCGCAGAGGCCGCTGATCTGCTGAATACGATGGAACCCTCAACAGCGACCGACCTGCTTGCGTCACTACCGGCCGAACTGATTACCCCGGTGTGGGAAATCCTCTTGCCGGATGTCGGCCGCCGATTACTACTCACTGCCAAAGCCAGTCTGGCGCGCAAGGTACTCAATCGCATGCAACCGCCGCGGGCGGTCGCTTTGCTGGCGGGTATGGAAATGAGTCAGCGTGAATCCCTGCTCGATTCACTGAGCGAGGTTGCACAGCGCGATTTGCGACGACTGCTCACTTATCCGGCCGATTCCGCGGGTTCACTCATGGATCCCCGGGTGATCGCGCTCAGGCCGCACATCACCGTTCAGGAGGCCCTTGAACAGCTGCGCCGCGATCAACATCACCGGCGGGTAGTGCATGGACGACGGGTGCTTTATGTGATTGATGACGAGCATCGACTGAACGGTCTGGTCGAGTTGCAGGATCTCGCACTGGCTGCGCCGGAGGAGACCCTGGCCGGGATAGTCCAACCGATAGTCGCTATGGTGGATACCCTGGCGGTCAAGAACGACATTGCCAGCATCCTCGAGAACCATCGATTGAGCAGCCTGCCGGTGGTTGACCTGGACGGCAGACTGGTCGGTATAGTGCGCCAGGAACAACTACTGCAAACCGCACGTGAGGATGCGGTCACTGACCTGCAGACCCTGTTTGGCGCAAGCGCCGACGAACGCGCCCTGTCGCCGGTCTGGTTTACCATCCGCAAGCGACTGCCCTGGCTGCAGATCAATCTGTTGACCGCCTTTCTGGCCGCCTCGGTGGTCGGCTTGTTTGAAGACACCATTGCGCGCTATACGGCGCTAGCCGTACTCCTGCCGGTGGTTGCCGGTCAATCCGGAAATACCGGCGCCCAGGCATTGGCGGTGGTTATCCGTAGTCTGGCCTTGCGAGAAGTGCGATTGCTGCAATGGGGGTTGGTTTTGCGCAAGGAACTGATGGTCGGTCTGGTGAATGGTATAGGGATTGCCGCGACCACCTGCCTGGGCGTTTTCCTTTGGTCAGGTTCTTCGGGGCTGACTCTGATCATCGGTATCTCGATGATCGCATCGATGGTGATTGCCGGTATCGCCGGTGCCGGCGTGCCCATCATATTGACCCTGCTGCGACTCGATCCGGCCCAGTCCTCATCGATCGTCCTCACCACGGTCACCGATGTCGCCGGTTTCTTCAGCTTCCTCGGCATCGCCACCCTGTTGGCCGACCTTTTGCCCAGTGCCTGAGTCACGACGTGTAGATTGATCATCTGATTGTCGCGTCGCGGTCCTGTTGACCCTGTGTAGGTGGTTATCAAAACCCGAGCATAGTAGGTGAATGACGCGGAGTAGAACCCAGGGACGTTCGAACCCCTATGCTCAGCGCTTTCATGATCTGGCGCAGCCTCGGCCTTTATGGCACTGGAGACCCCCGGACTGTTTTTTGGGAGCATACATGCCTACAGTGGCTTGCCCTCTTCCGCGCTGCGCACAATCTTATAACCGCCCTCTCTGACACCTTGCAGCAGCAGGTCCACACTGTCGGACGTGGCCCCGACCATTTGCAGCGCTTC
This sequence comes from uncultured Gammaproteobacteria bacterium, assembly GCA_963797085.1. GTDB lineage: Bacteria > Pseudomonadota > Gammaproteobacteria > Chromatiales > Chromatiaceae > JASJBU01. Next base: position 13,853 of record CAWCOA010000024.1, on the reverse strand, counting down.
CGCACTCAGGCGCAGACTGGCCTCAATGGCTTCCGGAAATGCCTGGGTGGCGCCGGCCTGGAGCAGGTGGGAGCAGGCCTCGAGGTCCCGGGCGCGCGCGATGATCGGCACCTGTGGGTAGGAGTTGCGCAGGTGAGAGACCGCACGCAACGCAGTAGCACCGTGATCGATGGTCAGCACGACCAAGGCTGCCCGCTCTGCATGGGCGGCAGCGAGCAGTTGCGGATCGGAGATGTCTCCGTACATCACGGGCTCCCCCTGGGCACGGCCCTGCGCCACCCGTTCCGGGTCGGTATCGAAGGCGACGAAGGGAATCCCGCTGGCCTGCAGCAGTGTCGCCACAGTATGCCCCATGCGACCATAGCCACCAATCAATACCCGGCGTTCCGGCAGATCCAATATCTCATCGTACGGATCATGGAGCTCTTTGGCTCTGCCCTCGAAGCGTTTGGCCAGCCAGTCGCCGAAACGCACCAGTAAAGGCGTGACCAGCATACTCAGAGAGATCACGGCCACCCCCATGATGAAGGTGGCTTCATCGATGACCTGCAAAACCAGTGCAGAACCAAACAGCACGAAGCCAAATTCCCCGGCCTGGGCCAGCAGAAAGGTCATGCGCACCGCATTGGCGCGGGAATAGCCGAAAATGAGGGCCAAAGGGAACAGCACCACAAGCTTGATGCCGATCAAGACGAGGGTGTGTTGGATAAATTCGAAGGGTTGTTCAGCCAGCGCCCCCAGGTCGATGGACATGCCCACGGCAACGAAAAACAGACTCATCAGCAAACCCTTGTAGGGCTCTATATGGGCGCGGATCTGCATATTGTAGCGTGATCCCGACAACAGCATGCCCATGATGAAGGCGCCCAATGCCATGGACAGTCCCGACTGGTGCATGGCCCAGGCCGCCAGGAACACCGCCAGCAGCACCAGCAGCAGAAACGCCTCGCGATTATCATGTCGCGCCAGCCACTCGAGAGCAAAAGGAACCACACGCAGCCCGAAGACCCACAACACCGCGAACATGCCGGCGAGGATCAGCAGCTGCTCCCACAAAGAGATCCCGGACGCAATTGCGGCGGTATCGGACAACAGCGGCACCAGGGCGAGCAGCGGCACCACGGAGAGATCCTGCATCAATAAAATCGCAAAGGTGCCGGTGCCGTGCAGGCTGGCGAGTTCGCCCCGCTCCTGCAGCAGCTGCATGACGAAGGCAGTCGATGAGAGAGACAGGGTGAGACCGATCAGCAGCGCCGTCTGCCAGGATTCGGCGCCCATCGACACATAGAGCGCGAGGGCGAGGCCTGTCAGCAGGATCTGCATCGAGCCCAGACCGAACAGATAACGGCGCATCGACCACAGGCGGTCCGGCCTCATCTCCAGGCCGATCACGAACAGCAGCAGAACCACCCCCAATTCAGTGAAGTGCCGCACGTCATCCACATGGGCGGTGACATAGGGGCCGGGGGAGTGAGGTCCGACTACGATTCCCGCCACCAACAGTCCCAACACCGAACCGAGACCGAGGTGACGGAACAGCGCGACTGCCACCGACGTGACCGCCAGCAGCAGCAAGGCGGATACAATGAAATCGTCTAAATGCACAGCTTTGTCTGCACGCCTGTTCAGGTTTGTATTGTAATCGGTGATACGAATCCGGGCGGCTTGATTGCTAGCACGGAACAATCGATCTGATTCAGAATCGTCTCCGCTGTATTGCCCATGATGAATCCCGGCACACCGCTACGGGCCACGGTCCCCATGACGATAAGGTCGGCCTCGATCCGCTTGGCCAGTAACGGAATCTCCTTACGCGCCCAGCCCTTGATCAGATGTTTTTTTGGTTTTATATAATCCAGTACATCATTACCCAGATTGCGGTAGACCTCACGCATCATCGTTTCCAAACTTGCCTCGTGCTGCCGCCTCACATGTTCTGTGTAGGCCTTGATCTTCTCCTCCGGCGCATTCATGAATGCGCCGCGCATGGCACTCTCACCGATCGCATCCCAGACATGCACGACATGCAGCTCGGAAAATTCCGACAGTGCCAGGGTACTTGCCATTTCCAATATCTGCCGGTTCATCGCATACCGGCCTTGCAACTCCGCCGGAGGATTGCCTTCATCCACATTCACCGCCGCCAGGATGCGCCGGTAGGTCTTGGGCGCCTGCGGCCTGATCAGCCAGACCGGACAGGGGCATTTACGCAACAAGTGCATATCATCACTGCCGAAGACCCGATCCAGCCAATCCCATTGCTCGGGAATCTTGATCACCAGATCATGTCTCTTTCGCAGGACCTCCTGGACGATTTCGAGAAAGGGCACTCCGATCAGAACCTCGCTTTGGATTTCGATTCTCTGGCGATAGGGTTCGATCAGGGACTCAAGCACCTGCGTATGTTCTGCCACCAATGCGGCCTGCAACTGGTTAGATATTGGACCTCCGTCTGGCATTCCGATGCCGGCCGAGACACGTGGAACGACAGCAATGACAGACAGCGCCGCCTGGTTGTTCTGCGCCAGCGAGACGGCACGCTCCAGAACAGGAGCGCTGGACTCTTCAGGCCCCACCGCGCAAAGAATATTCTTGAATCGTTTCATCTCTTATACCTCCGCCCAGCACTCCAATGGGTGTATGCTCTTTCTAGCATACGATCGTTCCGTTCATAAGCTTTTGGACATGGTTAAAACATCATACACAGAACCAGGCATAAGATGTCTATCTGGATCCAGTCCGAGTAAAAAAGGCCGGACAGGTGGATTATGCTTAGTCCACTCGATACAATCCGCTGATAACAGCTCAAGCCACTCAGTCACAGAAAGTGGCGCTGATGCGAACGCCCAGTAGCGCAGTAAACAGCCTATGACGGCCTTTATAAAACCATTCCACAGCTCAGACTTATGTGCTGTAACTGACGTCTGAAACTTGTCATGCTTATCGACCTTGGAACCCTGCCCAGTCTGATCGTCGCAATAGCGATTCTGTTCATCGGTTATCTGATGGTCGCACGCATTGCCCTGCTCGCCCATTACAACATTCCGGTGCCGGTGGCCGGCGGCATCCTGTTCGCCGCCGGGTTCGCCCTGCTCTACACTCAGACGCCTCTGCGCCTGGTGTTCGACACCGAACTGCGTGGATTCTTCATGATGGCCTTCTTTACCACTGTGGGCCTGGGCGCAGATCTCGCCCAACTGCGTCAGGGCGGCAAGAATCTGCTGCGTCTGCTGATCCTGGTGGTGCTGTTTCTGACGATGCAGAACGCAGTGGGCTCCGGCATGGCCTATCTGCTCGATCTGCATCCCTCCCTGGGTCTGCTGGCGGGTTCCATCACCCTGTCCGGGGGACACGGCACTGGCGCGGCCTATGCGGAGCGCTTCGCGGCGGTGCAGAATCTGCACGGGGTCATGGAGCTGACCCTGGCGAGCGCCACCTTCGGTCTGGTGATCGGCGGGCTGATCGGCGGCCCGGTTGCCCAGTTCCTGATCGCCCGGCACCGCCTGGGAGCTACCGCGGCAGAGGCGTCGACCGATCAACCGGATGCGACTGCCGGGGAGGCCCTGACACCACGCAGCGTGCTGGCGACCCTGCTGCTGATTCTGATCGGCGTGGTTGCCGGCGAGGCCCTCTCTAGGCTGTTCGAAGGGGCACCCGTAACCCTGCCCTCGTTCATCTGGGCGCTGTTCGTCGGCGTACTGTTGCGCAACATCCTTGGCGCGTTGCGCTTCCACCGGGTGCATGGACAGAGCCTGGACCTGCTCGGTTCCTTGTCGCTATGGATCGCCCTGGCCCTGGCGTTCATGGGGCTCAAGTTGTGGGAACTGATCGGTCTGGCGGGTCCCCTGCTGGCCATCATGATCGCCCAGACCCTGGCGATGGTACTGTTTGCGGTGTTCGTCACCTTCCGGGCGATGGGCGCCAATTACGATGCCGCAGTGATGGCCGGCGGCCATTGCGGATTCGGCATGGGCGCCACCCCCACCGCCATCGCCAACATGCAGGCGGTGACCGCACGCTACGGCGCCTCTCCGCAGGCGTTTATCGTGATCCCTTTAATCGGCGCATTCTTCGTCGATCTGGCCAATGCGCTGGTGATCCAGGGCTATCTGTCCTTGCCGATCCATGGTTTCTAATACCTGTTGTGATCATGGCGATATCCATAAACAGCTTATGAGCAGACGACTCCCAAATCTACTCTGCATCACTTTACTGGCACTGATCAGTGCTTGTACGCGCGGTCCGGATAGCCCGACCATTCAGGCGGAACTCAAAGAAACACTGCAGGAGGATTTCAAGCCCGGTCTTTTTGAGCTGGTTTCGCTCAGACGCATGGGCAGCGCACCGCGCCGTGAGGCGGAAACCGGCGACCAGCGCCTGATCGTCTATTTCAACACCCAACTGCGCTTCCGCGAAGCCCATGACCTGACCGCCTGGGACGGGCTGAACGGCGCCTCCCTGGCCTTCCTGCTCGGCGCTTCCGAGAGTGGCATCCAGGGCATCCGCAGCGGCGGCAATAGTGCGGGCGACATCCTGCAGATACACGGCAGCCGGGCCTATGCCCTGCGCAGCGGTGAGTGGCGCCCGGTCCCAATCACCCGTACTAACCTCTCGCCAGCGGATACGGGCGCCAAAACCACCCGGCTGATCGAGGATCTCAACCAACTGGCGGAACACTCAGCAGGTCGGCGCGGCGGCGCCGAGCAGGAAATCGTCGAGCGGGAACTGAGCGAGGCGAAGCGGCGCATCGAACGGGAGTTGGACAAGCTCAGCCAGATCTACGCCGCCGCCACCGGCCCTTCTCAGGGCACCTATCACCGCTACCTCGAGGCGCTGGAACGCAATGCGAGCCAGACCGGCATCCTGCTGCGTGGCTACGAGACCCAGGGCAGCGTGGAGAACTGCCTGCTGGTGCAATCCGGTGCGGTGGATATCGGCATCGTACAGAGCAATATCGCCGCCCTCGCCCTCGGTGGCGAAGGTCCCTTCAAGGCACGAGGCAAGCAGGCGGACCTGACCGCTATCGCCGCCCTGTTTCCGGAGTATCTGCAACTGGTGGTGCGCGCGGGTACGGGCATCCAGGATCTGCAAGGTCTGCGCGGCAAACGCATCGATATCGGACTGCCGGAATCCGGCAGCCGGGTCGATGCGCTGCGGGTGCTGGAAGCGGCGGGATTGCGCCTGCAGGACTTCGCAGAGATCCAAGAGCAGGGCCTGAATAGCGCGGTGGCGGCGCTGCGCAAGGGGGAACTGGATGGTTTTTTCACCACCCAGCAAGCTCCGGCGCACGCCCTGCAGGACATCCTCGCCCCGGGTGAGGCAAAGCTCCTATCGCTTACAGCCGAGGTACAACGCAAGATGATACAACAGCACACCGTTTACCGTACCGCACTGCTGCCCGCGCATACCTATCAGGGCCAGACAGCACCGATCACCAGCCTCGGCGTGACCGCCATGCTGATTGCCCGGCAGGATCTTGCGGATGCGCGTGTCGAGCAGCTTATCGAAGGTCTGTTCCGTTCGGTCGAGGTGGTCGCCAAGGACAATCTGCGGGTCGGTCTGCTTTCCACCCGGACCGCAAAGCAAGGCATAACCCTGCCCCTGCATCCGGCGGCCAAACGGTTTCTCAAGCGCTAACCTCGGACCATTGGAGATAGCAAAGAAGTCTAATGCGGGTCTTTAACATTCACATACGTGTCCTCGATGCATCCATTGCCCGAGTGGGTGAACTGATCGATTCGCCGGCCTCACAAGAGGATCGCTTGTGGCCCAGGCAGTCATGACCGCGCATGCAGTTCAACCGCCCGCTCGAGATGAAACATTGGGAAGACAGGCCCCATCCGTTATGGTGTGGAAGAGTACATCCCAAACCAATTTATCCAATTTCGCCTCACCGGCCCCAGTGGTTTTGACGGCTATCATAAGCATGTATCCGTTATACTGGACTACGCACAACGGATACATGCTTATATGTAGCGACAATCTCACGAACTTGAGGTCACTATGGCAATTCTCTTTTTCGTCGTTGGACTGCTCTTTCTAATTATCGGTGCGGATACTTTAGTAAGGGGAGCATCCCGCATGGCGGCTGTTCTTGGTATATCGCCTCTGGTCATAGGACTGACTGTCGTCGCATTCGGTACTAGTTCGCCTGAGCTTGCGGTAAGCGTCAAATCGGCGCTATCTGGCCAGTCAAGTATTACCGTAGGAAACGTTGTCGGAAGTAATATTTTCAACATCCTCTTTATTCTTGGCCTTTCAGCGCTGATTATGCCGCTAGTTGTATCGCAACAACTAGTGCGCCTTGATGTGCCTTTAATGATAGCGCTCTCGGTTATCGTTCTAATGCTTTCGCTGGATGAGAACATAAGCCTCGCAGACGGTCTCATGCTGGTCGTAGGTCTCATTATTTACGTCTGGTTTTTGATTTATCAGAGTCGCAGGGAAAGTGTCGAGGTGAGAGAGGAGTACGCTAAGGAATTTCGGACTGAGAGATTTGCAAAAAGTAGTTGGGTTAAAAATATAGGCTTAGTCCTTGGCGGCCTCGCACTATTAGTAATCGGCTCGCGCTGGCTCGTCGATAGTGCAGTGTTTTTTGCCCAATACCTGGGAGTCAGCGAATTGGTTGTTGGATTGACGATTGTCGCAGCAGGTACATCCCTGCCTGAAGTGGTTACCTCAGTCATTGCGGCTACTCGCGGAGAACGTGACATCGCCGTTGGTAATGTTGTCGGTAGTAACATCTTCAATATTATGGGGGTGCTTGGATTATCCAGCATAGTTGCGCCAACAGGCATTGAAGTTTCAACCGCAGTCATCCGATTCGATCTACCTGTCATGATTGTGGCAGCGTTGGCGTGCCTGCCGTTATTTTATACAGGCCGCGTCATTAACCGGCAGGAAGGCTTGTTATTACTGGGGTACTACGTGGCCTATACGCTGTATCTTGTCTTAGCCGCATCTCACCATGATGCATTGCCAAGGTTCAGTGCAGTCATGCTGTACTTTGTGATTCCGCTAACTGTGATCACATTGATTACTGTCGCGCTGCGGGAAATACGTAGTAGGAAATAAAGTCAGTCCATATGATTCCGAAGACAGACATGAACGGCTCAAGACATTGTGCCTTCACCATGACAATCGATAAAACAATACCTGCTCTCACCGGTTTCTTGGTCCAATCAGGGAAGCTGGCATGCTGACAATTATCCTTATCGTGATGCACGGGGCGTGCGGCTCGGCCGGAAAGTTTATCTGGTAGATAAGGCAAGCGGTGAAAATCGCATAGCCTATGTGGTGGTTAACAGTAGCGCGATACAGGCTCATTATGAAGGATGATCAAGAGCTGACTTATATCAAAAGCATGGGCCGGAATTAGATTAAAATGAAATACACATGTGTTTAGAATACGGATATACGAGTTATACAACAATATGAGTGAAAGATATGAGCGCTGACATCAAACAATTATACGATGCTGAACCCAAGTCACCTTTGTATGTAGCTATCAATCGTGTATTGGTCAAGAACGATCCGAACCTGATGAGCATGATGAGACAGGCCAGCTCAAAGATGTGTCTTACCACGGCCATGACGCCCGGATTTAGGGGCTTTGACCTAATGAAACAACTCGGTGCCTGCCCAATGGGAATGCGCTGGGGCGCAAGTACCGATATGGGACAAAACTTGTCGCATATATGGATTGACCAATTTACTTATTGGGATTCATGTGAAGCCCATGAGGACTTTCATGAGACCTTTGAAGATGTAGTGGTCAATACCTGTGCAAAATGTGGCGAAGTGTTGCTGGAGGGCCCTGAAGAACCCGTATTCCGCGTGGTGCATAGTGATCTTCCCAAGTTAATCACGATGAACCAATGGCTGACAAAAAGCAGGCAAGGAAATACAGAAGGATTTGCTGTCGATACAGGAAAAACCGTGATGGTATTGGCAACACACAGGGTACGGCCAGGTAAAGAGGAAGAATTTGAAGCCGGGGAAATAGAGACACTGCAAAAACTAAAGGAATCCGCAGGTATGATTGGCTTTCAAATTCTCAAACGAATCGGGCTATCGTCCCTTGGCAGCGGGCATGCAACCGTTGAATCCATGCTGGAAGATCTAAAGGACAGTTCTGGCAGTAAGTTAAAACGCACTGCTGAAGTTTGGGAGGGTTACACCATACCCGCAGAGTACCTGGTCATGGTGGAATGGGAAAGCTTGCAGAATGCACAAGGCAACATGCCACATGTCAATGTAAAACCGGACATACTTTTTGTGCACGGACCTAAAGTATTAAACAACTGCTTACATATGCCTAATCTACGCATGGCTGAGTCTATGTTTAGAGAGCAAACCTACAGGGAGATACTCAATAAACAGTGACAGCTATAGAGTTGGTAGACGTTCGTAATAATCAGACTTTGTTTTGCCATTGATTTTTGCAGGATCTAGTTAAAAGCTTTAACAGGATCAAGTCTTACCGTCTTTCTCTTGATCGAGCCGTTCCCGCAAATCCCGCAAGGCGTCCAGAGTTGCCGTCATGATGATCTCCTGGTCACGATAGCCCATCTCCTCGCCCATGGGGGAAAACACCGATAGAGATTGCTGGCGGCATTTGTTGAGATGACACTTGTAGGCCTCGATGAGCCGGTCCAGGTCTTGGGTATCGAGAATCCGACCCGCCATCTGCGGTTTGTAATGGCGGATTTCTTCATTACTGACCCGGTCACCGAATAGAATCGTGATGTCATTTTCCAGTGCGACCCGGTTGATATCGATCAGGGCGAGGCGCTGATTGTTCAGAAAACCTGCCAGATTGAAGAACAGACTCACTGCCATGATGGTGTATACCCAGTTGCTTGGCGGCATGATATCCACCAGCCAAGGCAGGTACTCGTCGGCAAATTCAGCACCCTGATTCTCGTAGAAACCCCGTGCCGATTCAGAAAGCACCAGGCCTGTCGGTGTCTTCGCCGCTCGATTTCGCTCGATGAAATTGGGGTAGGCGCGATCCAGCAGGGTCATGAGCCCCACGATATCGGAATGCGCGGCGCAGCCGTTGCTGAGCAATAAGGTATCCAGACGCAGTATCGGCTTGGCCACGGGCGGCAGTACCCGGACCGGATCGAACTGGCCTGCAGCTAAGCTGCCATAACTGACGAAGGGGAAACGCCGCGCCAAGGCTTCGGTATGCTCCAGACCGACGATTTGCAGGCCCTTGTCACGGACTGCTTCACCAATCAAACTCGCGTCCTCATCCATGATAAACAGTGCAAGATCCAGCTTGCCGGTTGCCGCCAGTTCAACCTGCTGTTTGAGCGCATGATGTTCCAAGATGATTTGCAGTGAGGACAAATCAGCGGCATTTAGCAGGCGCTCAGCCAGAAAAGCGCTGCCACTGCGTTCAGGCCCGACACCTATTTTCAGATCCTGCAGATCGGCCAAGCGATGAATATTGTCTCCATTGCGGCCCATCAGTATGAGCGCCTCGCTGCGGCCGACGCGTCCAATCAGCTCCAATCCCTGGTAAGTCTGGTGGTCGAAGCCATCCTGCACCAGCCCCAGCTGTACCTCACAGTTGTCCTGCGCAGCCGCCAGCCGGTCAAGATTCTCACGCGAACCACGCGTAGTGACATTGCTGACCCTGGCTTGCTGATCAGCTGCAGCGCTGACCAGACGTTCGATCATCGAGTGATATTGACCTTCGGGAGAACCCGAAAGGATTTTTACGTCCACATAGGACAGGTCAGGAACCAGGTCCAGGTTGCGGAAAAACAGCGCCCCGACTGCGATGGCTATTGATATGACAGATGCCCGCAGGGCAAATCTGCTCCAGAGAACATGCTTGTGTCTGGAGATCAGATCTGCAGTTTTTTCGAAACGCTTTGCGGTTTTTTTTATGGCGCCAGGCATGCTTCAGAATAACAAACAACCACCACTGACGTCATGAGTCAATTGTACCTTTCGCAAACTGTCCCCAAGACGGGAGATTCACTACCCGACCAGCCCGAATCTCAACTGAACCCACCATTATAACCTTGGCTGAGTACTAGAGATCCCCGTGTGTGAGTTTCAAGCGATCTGCCTGGTTGATTGTTCTCAAGTGCGATCGGGAGGTTGAATCATGGGTTAATCTTCCCTACTGCAGGGATAAAACAACTCCCCCATGATTTGGGGGAGTTGTTTTAATCTCAAACGGTTTGACAGTGCGTGTCAATTGCGAATCACAATCTCAACACGACGATTCTTTAAGCGCCCCTCAGCAATATTATTGTCGGCAATCGGCCGGGCCTCACCATAACCGACACTACTTATCCGTGCAGGATCCACCCTGGCCTGTATCAGGGCTGTCTGTACCGCCATGGCTCGACGCTCGGAAAGACCTTGGTTATAGGCGTCAGTGCCCACACTATCAGTATGTCCCTCGATCAAGACGTTCTTTTTCGGGTATTCAGCAAGAAATTCTGCCAAGCGACTGATGGTGCTCATAGCACCGGGTTGTAAATCCGCCTTGCCGGTGGCGAACAGTACGTCGCCCAGCGTCATCACCATGCCCCTCTCGGTTTTAACCGCCTCCAAATCCTCCAGCTGCTTTTGCAGGGCTGCCGCCTTCGCCTGGGCCTCGGTGATCTCCAGATCTCTCGCCTTTAAGCGTTCCTCGTCCTTGACCTTACTCAGTTCCAGCAATCTGGCTTTGGCTTTTTTCCGCTCAGCTACCGCGATTGCCGTCTGCGTGCGGGTTTTGCCGATATACGCCAATGAGCTCATCTCCTCATCAGACTTTGCCTCTGCAGCGAGGTTGAGCGCTTTTTGAGCCCGCTCCAGCTCGGTCGGCGCATACCTGAGCACGCTCTCATCCTGCTTTGCCTTACCGAAAATTTCTTCTGCTCCGATCAAATCCTGGTTTTTCTGTACGCTGCTGCAACCTGAAACCAACGCTGCCGTCATTGTCAGCACCCAAAAACTTCTTAATATTGATAACCTCATGGTTCTCCCCTGATATTCTGTGTGTAGATTCAATAGCGTCTGGCGCGTTCGATCTCATCTCGCAGCATCTCGATGCTGCTTTCCAATTCGCGCACGGAAGACTCGACCTGAACCTTGTCGGCCAGCGCCTGAGCCAGATCGGCATCGGCCTGGGCCTCTTCAGCCAAGAGCTTGGCTTCAGCATAATTTTCCTTCTGCATGGCCTGTTCAGCCCGTTTCAGCTTCTGCTTTGCCCGGTCCATGGCAACAGGTGCATATTGAGTCGCCTCTTTACTTTCAGCGCTCTCCAAAGCCGTTTTCGCGGCCGATAGCTCAGCAACAGGTTGCGGCATGCTGCTGCAACCCGCTATTGCAATCGTCATCGTGGTGAGTAGTAGAGACATCTCTAGCCTTCGTGGCCAATTCGTGTTTTTTTTCATCATTTTGTGCTCCTCGACAGTTTCGTGATTGTTGTCGCTAAACAATAATTAGTAAGTAGATGCCTCATGTATGAATATGATTATTCGTGTGATCTAAACATGCGTCAAGATATATCGTAATAGACTTTATCAACAGACACTTTGTCACAACTGATGATAGAAATACTCTTCAAAGCAGATATTCCTTGGCATTCGCTATGCTCACCAGGGCCTTTGCACCCTGCTTTGTAATTTGAGTTATTCGTAAGTTAACGCACGGCGAAATTGAAGATGGCAGGTTAAGCATGCTTGAAGTCTTTTTCGAGTGAAGTCGCGGGATGACATTATTAACGGAGAACAACGGTGATCAGGCAGTTTCCGGAGCCGGCTGGGCTGTACACTCGTGGAACAGCCGGGTGGTGCAGCGCCTGCAGACTTCCCCGTCTAACTGGGGAACGATCTGGCTCAGGGCTTCGGTCTTGCTGTCGAAGGTATTCTCCGCACCGATCTCGAGAAAATAGTCACCCCGGGTAAGGGTCTGGCAGGCCCCCGGCTTGAGCCCGACCATATACAGTCCGCCATCGTTTTTCCTGCGCTTTTCTGCTTCCTGGGCGAGCATTTCTGCGCCGGCCACATCCACGAAGTTCACACTATCGGTCAGCAACAGCAGATGTTTTTGTTTTTGATGACGCGCCAGTTGTTCCCGAAAATGCTCTGAGATGTGATTGACGGCGCCGAACCAGATGGAGCCGTCGATACGCTGGATACGCAACTGCGGACACTCCGGCCGTTCACCCACGGCCACGAAACGACGCTCAGGGCGGACGACATCAGGCACCTGTACGGTCAGGACGGGCTGTGAGGTGCGGCGCAAATAGACCAGGAAGGAGGCCAGTACCCCCAACAGGATGGCAAACTCCAGTTCCAGGAACAGGGTGGCGAGAAAGGTAATGCTCAGCACCCCCAGTTCGCTGCGGCTGGTGCGGGCAATGCGAGTGATGTGATGGAAATCGATCAGACTCCAGGCCACCAGAAACAGCAGCCCCGCCATGGCCGCCTTAGGCAGCCAGGCGGTGAGTGGCGCCACCGGGAAGATCAACGCTATCAGGATCAGACCGGCAAACACCGCTGCGAGGGGTGTCCGTGCGCCCGCCTCGTAGTTGACCCCGCTGCGGTTGAAGGAACCGTGGCCACGTAGCCGGAGAAGAAACTGCCGGCCAGATTCGACAAGCCCTGGCCGATGAATTCCCGGTTGCCGTCCAGCCTTTGACCGGAGCGCAGTGCCAATGAGCGGCCAATGGAGACAGCCTCGGTGAGGGCGAACAGGGTGGTAGCCAGCACCGCGGGGGCAAGCTCCTTCAAGGTGGCGACATTCAGGTCCGGCATGGAAAGGGGCGGCAAGGCAGCAGGCAAGGCACCGACAAAGGCGATATGGGTGCGTTCCACCCCCAACAGCTGGGTCAACAACAGCGCCAGCAGTGAACCGGCCAGCAGAGCGACCAGCATGTACGGCAGCTTGCGGTTTATCTGGCGCAGGGTCAGGCCCACCGCCAGGGTCAGCCCACCCACCGCTGCCGCATAGAGATTGATCTCATCGAGTTTGTCATAGAACAGGGTCACCCGCTCCATTATATTGAGCTTGCGCGGCACATCCACACCGAAGAAATGCTTGAGCTGGCTGGTAGCGATCAGCAGTGCGGCCCCTGCGGTAAAGCCCAGCACTACCGATGGGATATGAAGTTTACCAGCACGCCCATGCGCGCCAGGCCCAACAGCAGTTCCACCACCCCGACCATCAAGGTAAGGGTGATCGCCAGGGTCACGTATTCCGGTGAAGCCGGGTATTGCCAAACCACTGAGGGCCGAGAAAATCACAATAGAGGCGGCTGTAGTAGGCCCCGAGACCAGGTGCCGGGACGGAACCGAACAGGGCGGCCATGATGGTCGGAATCATCGCCGCATACAGGCCATACTGGGGCGGCATGCCGGCAATGGCCGCAAACGCCACCCCCTGGGGAACCACCAGGACAGCTCCGGTCAGCGCTGCAACGAGATCGGCGCGTAAACTAGTGCGGTTGATTTCAGGCAGCCAGTCAAACAGGACCAGGAGCCTTTGTCCGGGGGTTGATCGATTGCTGATCCATAAACCTTGCCTTCGCTGCCTGTTCAGCAATCTTCATGGGCTGCCTCCGTCTGCGCCCGGCTTGCTGTGAAGCAATGTGCCGTGTCTTTAAAACCAGCGTTTGCGCCGAAAACCACAATCTGTACCAGCACGATCACGAGTAGGAACACCACCACCTCGAAGAATCCCCAGGGACTCTCAGCCAAGGGGATGCCGCCGACATTGATGCCTAGCAGGCCGGTAAGAAACCCCAGGGGCAGGAACAGTCCGGCGATCAGAGAGAGCACATACATGCGGCTGTTCATCTGTTCGGCAAGCCGGCTGCTGAGTTCCTCATTGGCGAC
>CAWCOA010000023.1:0-166296 GCA_963797085.1 uncultured Gammaproteobacteria bacterium | reverse complement strand
GCTGGTTCCTATGATCCTGATGCTGGTCAGTCATCATCAGGTGCCTTTGAATTGATGCTTTAACTAATTCGGCTTCCCTGGAAATTATGGTTTGCGCGCTGTGTTGGTAGATAACAGGAAGTGTTGTTGGCAGGGATGCTCCGGCAGGCCAACTGAATCCATCAATCCAAGCTGCTATCCGATGCACCTGGGCAGAATGACTCTACTCTAATTGTATGCTCTTGGTTTGTTATTTGGTTACCCGCGCCGATGATCCAATTCGTGATATCTTGCAGCACGACGGCTGCCTGTAAATCCCGCGTCAGCATATGATAGCCGTCTTCATAGATGATGGTTTGTCTCAGGTGACTACTTTCAGGCGGTAGCGAGTGTAACCATTGGCAGGTGGGCTCATGGGGAATAATATCGTCATTTTTGCCGTAGAGTATCAGCATCCTACTGATCAGGTCGTCGGCTGACGCCACTGCCTGGTCCATCAGGTTGCTCACGCCATACAATACATCTACTCTTGTCGACTTTATGATCAGAGGATCGCGGCCCCAAGCGCGCAACATTTCGATGTTATCCGACGGATGCAAGTCTAGTCCATCTCCGGTGAGTTTGAGTGACGGAGTGGTGTGTGCGGCGAGCCAAAGTGCAAAACGCTGATACAATGGCATGCCGTCACGCGACCAGACAGCCGGAGCCACGAGTACTATCCCATCTACCGGCAAAGGTTTCTGGTTCATCGCAGCGAGCAGCATGGCGCCGCCCATGCTTTCACCCAGCAGGTAAAGGGGTTGATTGGGATGCTCGTTGTGCAAAAGATTGATTATCGTGTGTAGATCTTCTGTCATACGCTCGCTGCCATGCCAGAGCCCATGACCGTGTGTCTTACCAAAGCCGCGTTGATCATAAGCGATGGTCGTAATGTCATGACGGGCAAGATGTTCACCGGTTGATCGTAAACCGTTGCTGTAGTCGTTCAGACCATGCAGCGCCAGGAGCAAGGCCCGGCTTTTGCTGGATGCTTCCCAAACTGTCAATGGCAGACGATATCCGTCTCCCATGATGGCAAAGTTTTCCTCTAAGACCGGTGTGGTTGGCTGTAGTGATGATTTTTGTACGTAAGGCGTTGCACAAGCTTCCAACATCAGAATGATGAAGATTGAGAGAGCAAAGAAGGCATGCTGCCGCATTTTGTGAGAAATTCCCTTCAGTGTATTGTAATCAAGTGTGGTTGTTTTGCTGCGGCAACTTCAATCATATTTATATTTCGATATTGGTGCGCCAAGTCGATTTGGCGACAATTTTACCAAATCAGGTAAAGTGATGGCTCCTCAGCCTTGCAGGTAGATTCCGCTGAGGCATATTCTGATATGAATATCTAGCATAGCGATTCTCGCAGGGTTATCAACAGTTCTGCCGAATCTGGGGTGGTTGGGATAGCGGGGACTTCTGGTCAGAGTGACTATGCTCGAAAATCCAAATATCCCTTGTCAAATAAAAGGCAGCAGGCATAGTTGCCGCATGCCGAATGGATAGTATGATTAATATGTCTGATAGCGCTTTTTAATCGATAAGTATTTCTGATTGACTCGTCATGTCGATTTTTCGTTTCCAGCAATTTTCCGTACAGCAGAATAGCTCAGGGATGAAGGTCTGTACCGATGCCACCCTGTTTGGCGCCATGGCTCCGATCAATGGAGGGGAGCGGGTGTTGGATATCGGCACCGGCACTGGCTTGCTGGCATTGACCACAGCTCAACTGGGCGCATCCCACATCACCGGAGTGGAGCTGACTAGAGAGGCATTCGATGAGGCCTGCATCAATTTTCGCAACAGTCCATGGAGCGGACGGTTGACCGCGGTGCATGGGTCGATTCAGAATTTTCCTGCTGACAGGCAGGGCGGCTATGACCTGATAATCGCCAATCCACCTTTCTACGAGAGTCACAGCAAGGCAGCTGATCATCTCAGAAGACAGGCGCGCCATGCGGATTTACTGCCATTTGTAGATCTGCTGGACTGCGTGGACATGCTGCTTGGGGATGGCGGGCTTTTCTATCTGCTTCTAGCCAAGGATGCGGCAGCGCGGTTTGTTGAGATGGCTCTGGAGCACAGATTCTATCTAATCGAACAAACGGATTTTCGTGGTCGTAGCGATCTTCGATCGAAGGTCAGTGCACTGACTTTTAGTCGCCAGAGTCAGGTTTGCAAGTACAGGATATTGACGATCTACCAGTCGGAAAGGGTTTATTCAAAAGAAAGTGAGCAGTACCTCTCGCCTTTCCTGTTGAGGTTTGCCCGCAACAATTGAATTTTGCCCTGGCGTATAGGGCTGTTGCGTCGGAAATGATAGTTGCTGGGATCTGTGAGCTGAACTGGCGGAACCGGTGTCTATCGCCATCCATGCCAATACCTGGTCAACTCTTGCTATGTCACTTCATCCAGCTTGATCTCAGCGAAGACCCAGTCACGGAATGCCTGCATGCCATGGGTGAGTTGTCGTTCCTTCGGGTAGATCAGATAGAACGCGTTGGGCGTCTCGAATGGCAGGTCGAACGGGATGATAAGCTGCTCATACTTCAGCTCCCGTTCCACCAGTCTGCTATCGGTCAGAGCCACTCCTGCACCCTCCAAAGCACCCCCCAAGGCCAGGGACGAGTTGGAAAAGGTCATACTTTTCTTCATTGCCGAGCGAGATACGCCGGCCTTGTCCAGAACCTGCTTCCATTCATCCAGGCGGCTGGAGACCCGCAGCAGGGTATGATGACGAAGGTGACTTGGTTTGCTCAGAGGTTTTTTCCCCTCAAGCAATTTAGGGCTGCAGACCGGCACCAGGGTGACCCCCCATAGAAAATGTGATTCATCCACTTCCCAGTCGCCACACCCAAAATAGACCGCCATGTCCGTATCCGAATGTAGAAAGTTGATCTTTCCTGTCGTCGCGCTAAGGCGCAATTCCACATCAGGATGCTGTTCTTGAAAATCTCGGATTCTGGGCACCAGCCAGCGGGTGAGAAAAGCTGGGGTAACGCTGATATTCACTGTTCCTGCGTGGGGTGTAGTAATCAGGCGGCGGGTTGCCACATCAATCTCGTCGAGGGCATGCTCCACCGCACTGAGATATTTTTCTCCTGCGGTCGTCAGACTCACCCGACGTTTCTCCCGGAGGAAGAGCGGCAACCCTAAAAACGCTTCCAGTGACTTCACTTGATGGCTGACGGCTGAAGGTGTCACGAACAGTTCTTCCGCCGCCAGGTTGAAGCTCCCGAGGCGTGCCGCAGCCTCGAAACTGCGCAAGGCGTTCAAGGGAGGAAGATGTCTGCCGCCAGCTTTCAAATTAGTGAAAAATATTCATCTATAGAATGAAAAACCATCATTTGTATATAGTTCATACGGCAACTACTATAGCATTCAGTTAGTTATTTCTAATAATTAATAGGAATTTTAAAGGCACCACTGATCGGCCATCTGTCTTCGTGAAGTGATCTTTAAAAAGCAAATATAGTTGAATTATTTTGGGGTATTATCATGGAGCAGTACTACGATTCCGAGATCCGTTTGGATAATCAGGGACGACCTGATCTGGACTACTACATCAGTGAGGCTAAGCGGCTTCGTTCCTTGGCCATTGCAGGGCTTTTTCAGGGCATCGGTGAATGGCTGAAGATGCATATTGGCAAGGAGCATGCGCTTCCATTGCGGCCGAGTCTGTAGATTCTGCAATTGAGAGTCATCCAGTAGTATTTAATATCCCAGTATTTGAACTTAAACGGGTCTAAGAAAGGCAGGTGATATTCACCTGCCTTTCTTATGTGAACACTTGCTGTAACAGGTTTCACAGTTCAACGCATTACACGGTAAGCAGACCCCGGTCAGGGTGTTAATCTCTGTGCTGGAGTGGATGGCGCATACTGACAATGCGGTGATAAGGTATTATCATCCCCGCCGGTTCGGAACCGGAGTATCCGGCTGAACTACTTAACCATCAATCGGCAGCATTCATTCCTGACTCCACGACCTACCACTCGCACACGGAACAATCAATTCTAAAGAAACCCCCAGGTGGCAAGATGTGAACTTTGGATAAACGTCAATAAACTAACCACGATATGACGAAGCAAGAAAAGAAAAACACCTGGCGAACTATTCATAAGCAGCTCGCATCCATAAGCATCTTTGTTATGCTCGGCCTATTTCTTGTTTATGAAGAACCGACCATTGAGATCGCCTGGGTTACCGCGATACTGCTGTTGACCGTCTATCTTTTCGCCTTCGAGGTCGTCGATGTAGACGTAGCGGCATTCACCATCATGGTCCTGCTGGGGTTGACTGACTTTCTGGCGCCTCTGATGGGGCTCGAGAAAGGGCTGGTGGACCCCAAGCATCTGTTCGACGGCTTTTCGAGTAACGCTGTCATCTCCATCATCGCCGTTATGATTATTGGCGCCGGGCTGGACAAGACTGGAATCATGAGCAAGGTAGCGACCTTTATCCTCAAGGTAGGCGGCACTGCCGAGGGACGGATCATCCCGATCATCTCCGGAACTGTCGCGATCATCTCCTCTTTCATGCAGAACGTCGGTGCGACGGCCCTGTTTCTGCCGGTGGTGTCGCGTATCTCGGCCCGCTCCGGGCTGCCCATGTCGCGCCTGCTTATGCCGATGGGTTTCTGCGCAATCCTCGGCGGCACAGTGACCATGGTGGGCTCATCGCCTTTGATCCTGCTCAATGACCTGATACTGACCTCGAATAGCGCACTGCCGCCGGAGCAGCAAATGGACACATGGGGCCTGTTTTCCGTGACCCCCATCGGCCTGGTGCTGGTAGCTGCCGGCATTGTCTATTTCATGGTGGCGGCACGCCTGGTATTACCCAGCATCAAGAGTGACAGCAGCACCAAGGGTAGGGATACATTGACCTATTTCCATAATCTGTATGGTATTCGCCCCTCTCTGTCCGAGGTGGTGGTGCCGGACGGGAATGAACTGGTTGGGAGCATACTGGGGGAGGTGGAGGTCAGACACAGGGTCAGGGCGATCGGTGTGAAATACAGTGGTCAGGAGAGTATGGTCGGCCCTGGTTCGGTGGATTATGACACCCGTTTGGAAGCGGGTATGGTGCTCGGCATCCTGGCGGCAAGTGACCAGCTCGACGCATTCGTCGACAAGTTCAAATTGAAACGGCGGGCCAAGCTGCGAAGTTTTGCAGACCTGCTGGCACCCACCAAGGCGGGTATTGCCGAAGTGGTCATACCCCCCAGCTCCGATCTCATCGGCAAGAGCGCCCGTGATATCTGGCTGCGCAAGGTCCACGGCCTGGGCCTGATTGCTCTGCATCGTGACGGGGAAACCCTGCGAGCGGGGGATAATATCCGCAACATGCCCTTTCATGCCGGCGACGCCCTGGTGGTACACACCACTTGGGGGAACCTGGCCAGATTGGAAAAGAATCCAGATTTCGTGGTCGTGACTACTGAGTACCCCCGTGAGGAAATGCGGCCGAAAAAGGTCGGCTGGGCCGCCCTGTTTTTCTCCATTGCGCTCAGTCTGGTGCTTTTCACTGACATCCGCCTTTCGGTGGCGCTCCTGACCGGCGCGGTCGGCATGATTCTCTCAGGGGTGTTGAAGATCGACGAGGCCTATCAGGCCGTCTCCTGGAAAACCGTATTCCTGCTTGCCAGCCTGATTCCCTTAGGAATGGCGGTAGAGCAGACGGGTACCGCCAAGTGGATCGCCGAGCAGACATTGACGGTGGTTGGTGGCATGCCTATCTGGGTGATACAGGCCGCCGTGGCCTTACTTGCCACCTTCTTCACCTTGGTGATGTCCAATGTGGGCGCTACCGTATTGCTGGTGCCGCTTGCGGTCAATATTGCCATCGGTGTGGGTGCGGACCCGGCAGTGTTTGCCCTGACGGTGGCGATCGCCACCTCGAATTCTTTCATCATCCCCACCCATCAGGTTAATGCCTTGATCATGGGACCGGGGGGTTACCGGGTGCCGGATTTCATGCGTGCCGGCAGTATCATGTCCCTGCTGTTTCTAGTGGTGATGTTGCTGATGATGAACCTGGTGTTCTGAGCGGGAGCAGCACCGCTATTTAATGCTCCGACATCACAGCTGTCAATGGGATGCTAGTCTTCCGGTACCAGGCTTCTAATCATGTAGCCGCCAGACTTTTCATCGGCTTCCAGCACCAGTAAATTGCGTGCTTGCGCCTCCTCAAGCAGTTTGCTGAAGGTGCTGAATCCGTGATACCTCTCGTTGAAACCTGGTTTGCGGCGTTTTAAGGTTTGCTTGACCATGGAGCCCCAAACCTTCTCCATCTCGCCTCGTTCCTGGAACAGATCTTCCACTGTGGCGACAACCAGGTCCAAGGCCTGCTGTTGCTTCTTCTCCTCTTCGCTCTCCACCGGTTGTGTGAGCTTTTTCTTGGCGGTCTTTTTTCCAGCGACCTTACGCCGGCTTCGCTTTGGCCTATTGGCATCCCGCACCAGGTCATCGTAGAAGATGAATTCATCGCAATTGGCGGTGAGTAGGTCGGAGGTGGATTGTTTGACCCCGACACCGATCACGATTTTGTTATTTTCCCGCAGTTTGCTGACCAGGGGCGAGAAGTCTGAATCGCCGCTGATGATCACGAAGGTGTCGAGATGCAGCTTGGTGTAACAAAGATCCAGGGCATCCACCACCATGCGGATATCCGCTGAATTCTTGCCCGATTGACGTACGTGGGGAATCTCGATCAGTTCGAACGCCGCCTCGTGCATGGCTGCCTTGAACTCTTTGTAGCGGTCCCAGTCGCTGTAGGCCTTCTTCACCACGATATTGCCCTTGAGCAGCAGCCGTTCCAGAACCTTCTGGATATTGAATGCGGCATAGTTTGCTTCGCGCACGCCGATAGCCACGTTCTCGAAGTCGCAGAATACAGCCATATTTTGAGTTTTAGTGGAGTCTGTCATGAGATTCTCATTTTGAATAGAAATGTAGCAGTTACCTCAACAAAGAATGACGATAAGATTCTGAATAAGCGGAAAGTAGTCAGTACTCATACTGGACTGAAGGCTTAAGGACTAAAGTGGCATTCTCGCATTTTTGACCTGGTTAAGCCTAGTGTGGTGAAAAAGTCTTCTGTCGTTACGATTGGTTAGTCGAGCTCTCGGTTTCTGGGGACTATTAGTCAGAAGTATTTTCCAGCGTCTTTTGATATCTGCATCTGACAAGTGATGCGAAGGATTATGGATATATCCACGTCACCTGGAATTGTTTCTGAACTGTTAATATCGGTTGGCGATATTCGACGGACTGGAGATGACTCAGGCGAGTCAGCAGAATCGTTTAGCGTGGAGAGGTTTTGGGGGATCCTTTGCTGGGGCTTTATTAAACGGTTTTACTTTTTCTTACCCAGTATGACAGCCCTGCCTGGTCGGGTTTTGGCTGGTTATCAGCCAGAGTTGCAGCCACAGCTTTGAGACAGTTTCACTATATCGGTATTAACCTTGATTCCCTGTAAAACGGTTCACTTACCGCTCAGGGTTGTCAGGTCAGAGAAAGTTGGTTAGATCGATGCCCAACTCGCCTGGTGAGCGGACAGCCTTGATTTTGTCAGTATTTTCCTTGCCCAGATCCAGTTCGCAGACCTTAACATAGCCGTTCAGGCGGGTATTGTAGATCACGCGCAACAGCGGCCTTAAGATATCCTTGCCCTGTTCCATGACAATGCCGACGCGCCCTGAGTGGAGCTCAACCAGTGATCCGACCGGGTAGATACCCAGGCACTTGATGAAATTTTGAACCAGTTTGGGGTTGAAATGATCAGGACTCCACTCCATGAGCTTTTTCAGGGTGGTCGAGGGTTCCCATGCATCCTTGTACACCCTCACTGAAGTCAAGGCGTCATAGACATCGACGATTGCAGACATCTGACCTATCAGGCTGATCTGATCGCCCTTCAGGCCCAGCGGATAACCCGTGCCGTCCATTCTCTCATGATGCAGCAGGGTGACGTCCCGGGCTACCTGGCTCAGGCCGGTATGCTCCTTCAGTAGTTGATCGCTGAAATCGACATGGTGTCTCATCACTACGAATTCATCGTCATCCAGTTTTCCTGGCTTGTTGAGGATGTTGTCCGGCACCAGGGTTTTGCCGATGTCATGCAACATGCCGCCGATCGCCACCTGCTGGATGGTTTCGGCATCCAGGTCCATCTCCACGGCAAAGGCTGTCATGAGTCCCGCCACGCTGACGCAGTGCATGAAGGTATATTCGTCCTTGGTCTTGATGCGGGAAATACCTGAAAAGGCATGAGAGCTACGGATGGTGGATTGCACCATACGTTCTGCCAGTGGGTCGAGAGATTGGATCTCGACCTGTTTTCCGAGGCGGGCGTCCTGCATCATATTATTGATCACGCTGGTGGCTTCCCGATACAGTGCCTTGGCGCGAGTGCTCTCTTCTGCCACAGAGACTTTAGCGGGTTTTGTTTGCTCAGGGGGCGTTGACTCGGGAAGTGCTTCGGAATCTGCTAACGGTACATCCTCAATATCCAGGCCTTTCGAGGTGTCGATAAGTACCTCGCGGATACCGGAACTGGCGATTTTTTGAATGATATGCGAGTCCTTGACCTGGAACTGGCTCTTTACAAATGGGTGATCCATCCAGCTGCGCCCCAGTTTGTGCACATACATGCCTACACGTAACTCACTGGTACTGATTTTCTTGACCATCATCTAACAGATCCTTCGTCTCTAGAAGTATTTGTCCCTATGGCATCCCGTAAGCTGGCTCAGGCAGGACACGCATTTTATATCAACACATTTCATTTTGATCATGGTGATTTGTCCTTAATCATTGATAGGCAGCCAATCGCTCCTTCAATATCGGTGAATTTCTTGCCATGGTCATCTCGATCTCAAGCCACGACAGAACATCTGCCAACTTGGCTTCGAGCCCCGCTCCATGATCGCCAATATTGATTGCTCCAACAGGCGCCCATTCTGGCTGGGTTATGCAATATTGATAAGAATGCTGCCAGTAATATTCACTCGGCCGCTTTGGCGGAATCCACATCCAGGGATTTGAGGTATGAGAATGAACTCATGCCCGTGCCAAAGTCGTCCAGGGCCACCTTGCAGCCATATTTTCGCAGGGCTTTGATCAATCTCAGAGCACAATCGAAATCTGCGATGGCGGCAGTCTCGGTAATCTCGAAACCCACACATCCCGGCAGGATGTCATGCATGTGTAGCTGATCTTCGATATAGGTCGCCAATCCATTGTCACTCAATGACGAGGCAGACAGATTGATGAAGATAGTCCCTTGAACCTTGTTGTTTTGCCCTCGCTGCCGGCATTTCTGATCACCCAACGGTCGATTTCGGGCATTAAATTGTAACGTTCAGCAGCGGGAATGAAGCGGTCCGGTGTAATCAGCTCACTATCCTCTCCCTGCATTCTTAATAACAGCTCGTTATGCGAAGCCGATCCCAGCTGGGCTTGGATGCGTTGTCGGTAGAGCAGTAATTGATCATTAGCTATTGCTGACTGCAGACGTTGAATCCATTGCATCTTACCACGGCGCAGGCTCAGGGCTTCATCGCCTTCCGTATAGACGTGTATCCGGTTGCGTCCACGATCCTTGGCCGCGTAGCAGGCCATGTC
This sequence comes from uncultured Gammaproteobacteria bacterium, assembly GCA_963797085.1. Lineage (GTDB taxonomy): Bacteria > Pseudomonadota > Gammaproteobacteria > Chromatiales > Chromatiaceae > JASJBU01. The sequence continues at coordinate 156,649 of CAWCOA010000023.1, read as the reverse complement.
AGCCAGGCTGAGCAGGCTGGAAACATCCTCGTTGCCACTAATTCGCACCAATCCGATACTTACGCCTACATTGAAACCTCTTTCCCCCCAGATAAAACAATCGTCTCTGATGCTCTCCAGCAGTCCTTGCGCTATGGGAACGGCTCGTTCCAGATGGCAACTTTTCAAGAGCACTCCGAATTCATCACCGCCAAGCCGCGCCAGGGTATCGCTTTCACGAATCCCTCGCTGCAGGCGCCGGGCGAGGCGGCGCAGCAATTCGTCCCCTGCCAAATGTCCCGATGAGTCGTTGACCAGCTTGAACTGGTCCAGGTCCAGATAGAGCAGTACGTGGTTCTCTCCAGCTTCATGGGCAGACTGCACCGCGGCATCCAGGCGGCGTTCGAATTCAGAGCGGTTATGCAGTTCAGTCAGGCTGTCATGGTAGGCCATATGGCGGATCGTGGCTTCGGCCACCTGATGGGCGCGGCGATTTGCCGCTTCTTGCAGCTCTCTGTCGATAGCTGGCAGCAAACGGGCCAGATTGTCCTTCATGACGTAGTCATGGGCACCGGCCTTCATGGCATCCACTGCTACTTCTTCACCAATACTTCCCGAAACCAGGATAAAAGGGATATTGGGATCATTTTGCTTGGCCAGCGCCAATGCTTCGTGGGAGTCAAAGCCCGGCATGTTATGGTCGGTGATGATCAGGTCCCAAGGCGTGGTTTCCAGTGCCGCCTGCATGTCCGCCGCAGCATCCACCCGCTGCGTTTCCGGGGCAAAGCCACCGATGCGCAGTTCCCGGATAATCAACAGGGCGTCATCTTCCGAGTCCTCAGCGATGAGTACCCGGATGGGTTGCCCATCAATCCCGCCCATAGGAGACCTCGTTCAGTACCAGCCAGTAGAGTCCCAGTTGGCGGGCGGCCTCCAGGAACTGCTCGAAGTCCACCGGTTTGCGCACATAGCTGTTGGCGCCCAGGTCGTAGCTGCGAATGATGTCCCGTTCATCGTCGGAAGAGGTGAGCACTACCACGGGTACCTGCCGGGTTCGAGTATCGGCGCGCAGGCGTTCCAGTACCTGCAGCCCATCTATTTTAGGCAGTTTAAGATCCAGCAGGATCACCTGAGGTAATGCGCCGGCATCACGGTCCTGGTATTTCCCTTCGCCGAACAGATAATCCAGGGCTTCCTGGCCGTCCCGGGCCACCTCAATGTGATAAGACAGATTGTATTTTTGCAGGGCGCGAAGGGTGAGGGCCTCGTCATCCGGGTTATCCTCGACCAGCAGTAATGTCTTCTGCTACATCCGATCTCTCCGTATTATTTTCTTTATTGACCCTGGGGTCTTTTATTAGATCCAAACAGGTTTTTATCCCGGTTAGCTGCTTTCTTATCTTCCTGCGCCTCGGCCCAAATCCTGCCTCCGTGGCGGTGCACGATACGTTGCACGGTGGCAAGTCCGACTCCGGTGCCCGGAAAGTCGCTGACCCGGTGCAGTGGCTGGAAGGCCCCGAACAGCTTATCCGCATAGCGCATGTCAAATCCTACTCCATTGTCCACGATTGTGAAAACCCGCGGATTTTCCTTCTGCCGGTGAAAAGCTATGCGGGCCCTGGATTCCCGGCTGGTGAACTTCCAGGCATTGCCCAGCAGGTTGTCCAGCATCACCTTGAGCAGGCGGGCATCGCCTTGCACCTGCAGGTCCTCACCCACTGAAAAATCCACCTGGCGCTCAGGCTCGCCGGCTTTCAGTTCATCCAGTACCGCCAGGGCCAGTTCGCCCAGGTCCACCTCCGTCAGGGTCAGCTGACTGCGGCTTACCCGCGAGAGCTGCAGCAGATCGTCGATGAGGATCCCCATGCGTTGCGCGCCGCCGCGCACCCGCTGCAGATAGTCGTGGGCGGTGGCATCGAGCTGATCGCCATAATCCTCCAGCAGAGCCAGGCTGAAGCCGTCGATCGCCCGGAATGGAGCACGCAGGTCATGGGAAAGCGAATAGGAGAATGACTCCAGTTCCTTGTTTGCCGTTCTCAGCTCGGAGGTCCGTTGCCGCACCCTATGTTCCAGGTCTTCGTTGAGCTGCTGGATCTCCACAAGCAGCTTGCTGCGCTCCTGTTCCACATGGTGGTGCTCGGTGGTGTCGGTGGCCTGAATCAGGTAGAAAATCACCTCACCCTGAGCATCGTGGATTGCGCTGGTGGCGGCATCGGAGTTGCGTATCTCCCCGCCGAGGTTTGGTAGAGGTCCTGGGTCAGGACCGGCCCGCTGTGTTGGGCCGCCTCGGTAAGCCGCCTGGGCCAGATCTGGTGCCATTCGGCCAGAACCCTCCCAGGCAGGTGTCAGCCAGATGGGTTTACCCAGGTAGTCCTCGCGCCGGGTGCCGGTCATGCGCAGAGGCAGTTCGTTGATGTCCATGGTGACGCCGTCCGGTGACAGAATCGCCATGAACTGAAACTGCTGGTCGAATACCACCCGATAGCGCGCCTCGCTCTCGCGCAGTGCGACCTCGGATGCTTTGTGCTGGGTGATGTCCCGATCCATGCCGCGGTAGCCGGCCAGCTCGCCGTGCTCATCGAAGAAGGGCACGCCACTGGTCTCCAGCACCACGGTATGCCCCTGTTTATGCCGATTGATGTTTTCCAGGGCGATGATGGCTACGTTGTTTCTGATACTGAGCAGAAAATCCGTCCGCACACGGTCGGCCTCATCCTCAGCCATCAGTTCGAAGGGCATACGCCCGATGATCTCTTCCGGTTCGTAGCCCAGCAGTTCGCGGCAGCGCGGGTTTGAATAGGTATAGACGCCCTTCGCGTTTACCTCCCAGATCCAGTCCTGGCTGCTCTCCACCAGATCTCTGAACCTCTCCTCGCTGACGGCGAGGGCCATTTCTGCCTGCCTGCGTTCTGTGACATCCATGCCGATGCCCCAGGAAGACCAGCCGGGGATTGGATAACGGCCGGAAATATTGGACCATTCGACAAAACGTTCACTGCCGTCCTTGGCTAGCAGTCGCCACTCCCAGCGAAGGTGGTCCCCACGCTTCTGCCATTCGGTCAGCATGGCCGGACGAGACGGCCCATTGCGCCTCTTCCTGCAGAGTGGTCAACAGGCCTTGATTCAGTGATATTGCCAAATGCATATCTGGCCATAATGCAGCGATTCCTGCACGCGGCAGCTGGAGTCGCTCGGCAATGATCTCAATGGCACTTTGTGGGTGACTTTCAGCATATTCAGCGCCCTTGTTCAGGGCAAAAAGAATTTCTCCATGGCCCCGGGATACCTCTCGACAAAAGACTCGCTGCCGACGATATTGTAGGTTTTGGTGTAAAGCCCCGGCACACTGAACTCAATGAGCTGATCAGCGCCAATGCTTTGTTCGGCCAGCGAGAGATAAGGCTCACACATCGAAATTGCATTGATTTCACCATTCGCCAGTGCGTCGGGCAAGGCTTCGGCTGGTAAGAATCGAATCCTGGTGTCAGCTTCATCCAGTTGATGATAGAGCAGAAAACTGCTGAGAAAGAAATGCACCGCCGACCCTTCCTGGGTGGCGATGGTCTTGCCACGCAGATCAGCGGGTTTATCGATGCCATGATCGCGGCGCGCTAATACCCGTATTTCATTGTCACTTTGACCCATGGTGGCATAGAGGCGCAGGTCATCACGCTGGAAACTGGCAATCACAAAAGGTGTCTCAGCGGTCGCGGCCAGTTCTTCCCGGCCGCTCATCATGGCTGCCAAGGCGCGTTTTCCGCTGGGATAAGCCTGCAGATTCAAGTCAATTCCCTGTCCCCTGAAGTAGCCCAATTCTTCACTCAACCAGATGAGTGAAGTCAACGTAGATTGCGGGGTTCCAACAGAGATCGTGACTGGTGGGGGCGAGTCCGAGCAGGCAGTCAGCCATGCGCAGACGACAAACACCAGGATAGGCAGGCAGGCCCGGTGGGTCGGAGGTTTGCGAGTAGCCTGGTGAAGGGGATGAAAGTGCGGATATGACATGTTTTCCCTGATCTTTTACGGCGTCCTGGCAATAGATGTATGACTCATTTCGGAATGCATTAAATTCTTATCAGCCAACCCGACCTATTATAAATTCGTTTCTCGGATTTAAGCTGCGATCAGCCGTCTGGTTGCATTCGCATATAAAACCCTGGCGCTTACAGGTAGTAATGTCAATTGGGCTCCGTCTGAAAATACCGGGCCTTGGTGACTGACCTGAGTGAACGTTGATCTCTAGAGTCTTTGGTCTGCATACGATAGGTCTTATGCCCACAGGTCAATAAACAGCTGGTGCTTGTTACACTGGTTCGTATTATTCATGATGTGTGGAGGGTGCCAGGGTGCCGTACTTTGATTCGCCAATTGATGCTGAACAGGCCTTTTACAATGCATTTCGTAATCTGGATATTGCAGCTATGCAACGGGTCTGGGCAGATCTGCCAACGGTATATTGCATCCATCCCTCGGGACAATTGTATGTTGGCTTTGCGGCTGTGCTGCAAAGCTGGTCGATGATTTTCAAGGGTGTTGAGAAGCCGCAACTTGACTATCATCTGCTCAGTGAATCTCGTCATCCCACACAGGTGGTGCATCTTGTGGAGGAGGGAATTGGAGCTAAATCAATGCCGCAGGAGTCACTTTCGGTCGTATTGGCGACCAATGTCTATGTTTTGAGTAACGAAGGGTGGCGTATTTGTTGTCATCACGCGGCGGCTCGAATCTCTGCAGTCAAATCCTCAGCTACTCCTGGGCAGTTGCACTGAGCAGTAGGCGTTAACTGACTCCTGGCGAAGTTTTTTACCTGAGTGGCGAGGGAATTGGTGTTAGACGTCAGCTTCTATTATGATTGACGGTTTGATTAAGCATCCAGGCTCAATAATCGGTTCATCGGAGATAAAGAATGGCGCGAGTTACTGTAGAAGATTGTCTTGACTATGTGGATAACCGATTTGACCTGGTGCTTTTGGCTACCAAGCGCGCCCGTCAACTGGCCAACGGTGTCGATCCGCTCCTGCCGTGGGAGAATGACAAACCTACCGTGATGGCTTTGCGGGAGATTGCCGAAGGCTTGATTACCCATCAGGATGTAGATGCCAAGCCTGAAGAGGAGATCGTAATCGATGATGAGTTCGCCGCCTTGGATGCCTCGCCGATGATTCGCCCTGGCGAGTGACAGCCAGCATGCTGGCGGCTGCCCCTGCTGTCAGTAAGACAATTTGAATTTCATCTTGCATACTGGGGGGGAATCGGCACAGAATCCGACATAGGCCGTGTGACGGAGTGCTGAATGAGCAACCCCCTTGGTATTTCAGTCGATCTATCCGAAGAAAAACAGGATTCTCCACGATTCCTGATCAGTGATCTCTGCGTCTCACTCGAAAGTTATCTGCGGCAGGAACAGATCCGCGAGGTTTACCGCGCCTACCTGTTCGGTGCTGAAGCCCATGCTGGCCAGCATCGCAAAACCGGCGAACCCTATATCTATCACCCGGTTGCTGTGGCGCAGATCCTGGCTGACATGCGCATGGACTACAAGTGCCTGATGGCGGCGATCCTGCACGATGTCATCGAAGACACTCCCACTGCGAAAGAACACTTGACGGAAACCTTCGACAGCGAGATCGCTGAACTGGTGGACGGGGTCAGCAAGCTCTCAAAGATCGATTTTAATTCCCAAGCCGAGGCTCAGGCAGCGAGTCTGCGCAAGATGCTGCTGGCCATGACCAAGGATATCCGAGTCATTTTGATCAAACTGGCGGACCGGCTACACAACATGCGCACCCTGGGGGTGATGAAGCCGAAGAAGGCCCGGCGGATCGCCAAGGAGACTTTAGACATCTACGCGCCGATCGCCAATCGCCTGGGTATCAATACCATCCGTCTGGAACTGGAAGAACTTGGCTTCGCGGCGCACTGGCCGAAACGCTACCGGGTGCTCAAACAGGCAGTCGCGGATGCCCGCGGGCACCACCGGGAACTGGTGGAGAATGTGGAAACCGCGATCAGGAAAAGATTGACGGAGGAAGGGCTGGTCGGTCAGGTCTACGGCCGGGAAAAACATCTGCTCAGCATCTACCGCAAGATGGTGCAGAAAAAACTCTCTTTTTCCGAAGTGGTGGATGTATTTGCTTTCAGGATCGTTGTGGACCGAGTGGATACCTGTTACCGGGTGCTGGGGGGAGTGCATAATCTCTACAAGCCGATGCCGGGACGCTTCAAGGACTATATCGCGATACCCAAAGCCAATGGCTATCAATCGCTGCACACCCTACTGTTCGGGCCTCAGGGCATTCCTATCGAGATCCAGATCCGTACCGAGGAGATGGATAAACTGGCGGAATCCGGTATTGCTGCGCATTGGATGTACAAGACTGGCGAGACCAGTGGTCAGTGGGTCAAATCCAGGGCATCCGACTGGCTGCACAATCTCTTGGAGATGCAGCACGGGGTGGGTGATTCCATTGAATTCCTCGAACACGTTAAGGTCGACCTGTTCCCCGATGAGGTCTATGTCTTTACCCCCCGGGGGCGCATCATGGTCTTGCCAAAAGGCGCTACGGTGGTCGATTTTGCCTATGCGGTGCACACCGATGTGGGAAATACCTGCGTGGCTGCCCGGGTGGACCGGCGCCTGGTGCCGTTACGAACCAAGCTCTTCAACGGCCAGACTGTGGAGATCATCAATTCCGAGACGGCTAACCCGAGTCCTGCCTGGTTGAATTTCGTAGTCACCGGTAAGGCGCGGGCGAATATTCGTGCCTTTCTGAAAAATCTGCAGAAAAAGGAAGCGGTTGGTCTGGGTAAAAGGTTGTTGGAAAGAGAACTGAGTCTGCTTCACAAAACCCTTGAAATGGTCAAGGATGAGCAGATTAACAGAGTGCTGAAGGAGTACCGACTGCCATCGCTTGAAGAGCTGCTGGCAGAGATTGCTCTGGGCAACAGGATGCCCCTGTTGATCGCGAGGCACTTGGTGGGGGAGGATATCAGCGCACCCGAAGATACGGCCAGCCTGCAAAATGAGCCTTCCGGAGTCCTCTTCATCAAGGGTACCGAGGGCATGGTGGTTAACTACGCTCGATGTTGCAGGCCGATCCCCGGTGATGCGATCCTGGGTGTCTTCAATCCTGGTAAGGGAATCGTCATCCATCGCCAGGGTTGCGGCAATCTAGGGGATTACGATAAACATGGGCATAAGTGGATTGAGGCCGAATGGGAGTCAGAAGTGGATGCGGAGTTTGCCACAGAACTGCGGGTTGAAGCGGGTAATCGAAGAGGATTGCTGGCTACGGTGGCCTCGACTATCTCTGAACTGGGTTCCAATATCGAACAGGTGGGTTCAGAAGAGAGAGATGGTCTCTCATCGACCCTTGTATTCGTGATTACCGTCAGAGGACGCCAGCATCTTGCTCGTATCATCCGCCATGTGCGCAGAGTGCCCTCGGTAATGAAAATCACCCGGCAGCAGTTAAAGACAACCAAGAAACAATAGTTTTCGTCCGTGAGGCCGAACACTGGTTTGCTACTGGCCAGTTTCTATGCCTTATGGAGCAGCATTTTCCGTGTCCCTGGGGCATGTGTGCAGCCATTTTCAAAGGCAACAAGCCTTATATTAAGAAGGACCAGAAAACCGCATTTCCCGAATCCATTCCAGAAACGTCGCATAGATCAGCGTTTCTGGGCTTTAAGCATATAGTTCAGGAGCAACAGCATGAGTCGCGAGATTATCAATACCGATCAGGCGCCGCAGGCAATCGGTACCTATTCCCAGGCAGTCAAATGTGGCGACAGGGTCTATCTCTCTGGCCAGATTCCACTGGTGCCTGAAACCATGGAGATGGTAGCAGGTGACATCGAGCAGCAGATTCGTCGGGTCTTCGATAATCTGCAAGCTGTATCAAGGGCGGCGGGTGGCAGCCTGGCTGATGTGGCCAAGTTGAATGTCTTTCTTACCGACCTGGGCCATTTCCCAATCGTCAATCAAGTCATGGCGGAATACTTCCATGAACCTTATCCGGCGCGTGCCGCCATTGGAGTCGCATCACTACCAAAGAATGCGGGGGTGGAGATGGATGCGGTGCTTGAGCTGACATAGTCAGCCTGCTGGCATTAAAGAAAATCAAGTAGATTCCGATAGATAACCTAAGTCCCTCATTTCTCAAGTAGATTTTTCCAAGCTTGGGAGCATTGCTTAAAAGAGAATGGACGGTAAGTTATTACAGCTTATCGAAGGCAGAATAAATGGGCGAGTATTGAAGATCGACCGGTTGGATGGGGTATCAAACCTGGAATGTACCAGTTAGTAGCGAAATATTCATGCCAAGCAGTACCTGTCAATCTGAATCAGGGTTTAATTTGAGTTGGATTCGACAATATCCTCGATGAGCAGACGGTTTGGCTGAAGTCGGAGATTGACCAGATAACGGCCAAACCCAAACCGAGGCAGTCAAAATGACACAGTCGGAAAAGAGACCCAGCGGCTACGTACTGAAGGCTAAATCGATGCCTGAACGTCTGGCGGATCAGCGGGGCGGCATGGAACGGCTGCTGGATAATGAGTGCGTCACACTAAAATTGATTACTCCCAGCCAGGCAAAGCGGATGAAACACAGAATGCTGGGACAGGAACCGGAAGTTGCAGAAAAGGAGTTGGTGTCTGAACTGCGTAATATTCTGCATCAGCAGGTTCGAGATTTTATCCGTAGAAATAAAGGCGGGCCTTGGGCCTCGGCAACACTGCAGAATGATCTGCGTATGGATATTATCGCAACTCGCTCTCTGCGTTCCCTGGTGACACTGTCCAAGGAGCTTCTCTCCAAAAGGCAAGAGTGGTTGAATAAAAATAAAGTCAGTCTTGCCAGCCGCCTGTTTGGCGGTAAAGTGCGCTTTAGAAAAAATTAGTCAATCAGCACCATTAAAAAAACCTGATACATTCAGAGTCATCGAAATAGCTCAATTTTGCTATACAATTTGACTAGGGCAGGGCTCCCCTTGCCTGATAACTGCGCCTTGCACTCCGGTGTCATTTTCAGTGCACTTCTTGGGTCATTTTGGTGGCTCTAATCCGGTCGTCACAGCTTGCAAGAGTCCTTATCACTGCCATCTTAACTTTGGGGGTCTTTTCATGGGAAAGAAATATGACTCAATCAATGAAAAATTGACTGACTTCATCATCCGTCAGCAGCTGTTTTTTGTCGCCACCGCATCAGCTGACGGGCGTATCAACCTCTCCCCAAAAGGCATGGACAGTCTGCGCATTACGAGTCCTAACCAGGTGGTCTGGCTCAATCTGACAGGCAGTGGTAACGAAACCGCTGCTCATCTGTTGGAAAATGACCGAATGACCCTGATGTTCTGTTCATTTACGAAAGAATCGAAGGTCCTGAGGGTCTACGGACATGCGCAGGCCTATCGGCCGTACACTCCTGAGTGGGATGCTCATATCGGAAGATTTCCCAGTCTCCCCGGCGCCAGACAAATCATTGTGATGGATGTGGACCTGGTGCAGACATCCTGTGGTTTTGGCGTACCCCAGTTCGACTATCTAGGGGACAGAGAATTACTCAGGAACTGGGCGAAGAAAAAAGGCGATGATGGAATCAAGGCATTCTGGAAAGAGCGCAACAGAATCAGTCTGGACGGTAAACCCACCGGTAATTAGTTGCCTGTCGCAGGCCAAGGCAGGCGTTCTATTTCATCAGCCGCCATTGCTTCCCGGAAATTGAGAGCTGTCCTGGCGATCAATGGCCTTTCAAGCAACAATTTTTTCCATCACGCAGCCCGATTAAGTCAGTCGAGGTTATCCGTTGCCGACTGAAAACAATAATATATAGAAGGTTTTGCTGCATGGTTATTTTCTCATCCGGTGCTATTAGAAAATAAAGGGCAATACACTTTTACTGCATCTGGTCGTATGCATCTCAGTGGGAAGTTGCCTGCTTTCAGGAGAGGAGAAGATCATGCAAAGGAGATTGTTTCTCAAGGCCTCACTCACAGTAGCGCAATACAGTCTACTGGTGGCTTCAGGTCTGCTGATACCAAAAACCGTGGTTGGCAACTGGCAGGCGGATGTCTTTTACGCTGCAGCATTGGAAGAGGCGATGCAGTTGGTAACGGGAGGGCAGCCGGTATCTGAAACAGACGCGATCACGCTGCAGGTACCTGGCATTGTCGAGGATGGGCGTAGCGTACAGATTACCGTCCACAGCAGGTTGGAGGGTACGGATTCCATCACCCTGTTTTCTGAAAAGAATCCCAACCCGGCTGTTGGCGCTTTCATGCTTGGACCGGGGCTGGAGCCCCTGATTGATACCCGGATCAAGATGGGAGGGTCAGGATTCATCATCGCATTGGTACATGCCAAGGGGAAATTCTACAGCGCACGACGCCCCGCAAAAGTCACCTCCGGTGGCTGCGGTTGAGGTGGTTCTCCATCATCAGGAGCCAAGCAGATGGCAACGAACAATAAGCGGCACAAGATTCTGGCGAAACTCAAGGACGGTCGGCCGGTGGTGAAGTTACTGATTCAGCATCCCATGGAGACAGGGAATCGGACGGACAAGCGCACCGGACTGAAAGTCCCGCGACACTATATTCGGGAAATCCATTGTCAACATGACGGCAAGCAGGTCCTGACAGGGTTCTGGAGCTGGGGGATGGCCGTTAATCCCTATCTGGCGTTTCGTCTTGCGTCAGGGAAAAAAGGCGATGACATCCGTATCGATTGGGTGGACAACGAAGGCAACACCGATTCGATCGAGACCCGGGTCCGCTGAACATGCTTGCGGAGCTCAATCCCTGGATTACCTGGGGTGGGTTTGTCCTGGGGCTGCTGTTTGGTGTGGTCTGTCAGCGATCCAGGTTTTGTGTGGTTGCCGCAGTGAGCAATCTGGTGCTGATGCGGGACACGCGGCAGCTACATGCTTTCCTGGCGGCGTTTGGCGTAGCCCTGTTAGGCACCGGCCTGATGGAGACCCTGCAGTGGGTGGATATCGGCGCCTCCAGTTACCGGAATACGACTTTCAACTGGCTCGGCGCACTGGCTGGTGGTCTGGTGTTTGGCATCGGCGCGATGCTCGCCGGTGGCTGTGCGTCCCGCACACTGGTGCGCGCCGCTGAAGGCAATCTGGGCGCCTTGGTGACCCTGTTGAGCTTTGCCCTGATGGCTGTTGTGACCCTGTTTGGTGTGCTGGAACCTCTGCGCGCCTGGTTGGGTCAGGCAACTGCAATAACTCTTCAGAGTGATCAGACAAATCTGACGAATCTTTGGGGTTTGCCGATGTGGCTGCTGCCTGTGCTGTTGTTCGCTGTCTGCTGTGCCGCGATCTTCAGCTCAGGTGAATGGCGCAGCAATCTGCGGCAGATCCTGGCGGGCGTCTCGATCGGTCTTATCCTGACAGCCGGTTGGTGGATCACTGGCGTGGCAGGGCAGGATGATTTCAACCAAACCGCCCCCTCTTCCCTCGCTGTGGCGGGGCCATTGGCCAGAGGTGCGGTCTATCTGACGACCGGGCAGGTCACCGGGTCCGGTTTTGCGCTGCTGCTGATTCTGGGGCTGATCACAGGCGCCTTTGCCAGCGCCCTGATCAGCCGCGATTTTCGTTGGGTGGCGCCTGCCGGCAACCGCGTGGGAGCCTATCTGGTTGGTGGGGCCATGATGGGAGTGGGCGCTATCTTCGCCGGAGGCTGCAATATCGGTCAGGGGCTGACCGGCGCGGCCACGCTCTCGCTCCAGTCACTGCTGGCATTGGCCGGAATCCTGCTCGGCATGTGGTTGATGCTCTGGTGGATGCAGCGCTCAACTGCTGCTTGAGTGAGGGCTATTCCCCATACAGGGTCAGGGTGATGCGCCTATGGTGGGGGTGGGTGCGGTGCTCCCATAGATAGATGCCCTGCCAGGTGCCTAGCCCGGGGCGACCGTTGATGATCGGAAAACTTAGATCCATCTTGGTCAGAATCGAGCGAATGTGAGCCGGCATGTCATCCTCCCCCTCCTGGGTGTGGTCAAAGATAGGGTCCCCATCCGGCACCAGGCGGGACATGTAGCGTTCCAGATCGGAACGCACCGTGGGGTCTGCATTTTCACACAGAATCAGCGAGGCGCTGGTATGGTGGATGAAAAGCTGACAGATACCAGTATTGATTCCAGCCCGTTGAATAATGTCCGCCACCTCCCGGCTGATATTGGAGGTGCTGCGGCCACGGGTCTCAAAGGTCAGGGTCTCCTGTAGCAGCATTTTTTTATTTCTCCTCATCGATCTGGCATGCTTGGTACCACGAGTTTAATAGGAATCCGCTTGTATTGAAAAAGGCAGCCCCACCTGAGCGTCTGCAAGAGAGTCCTGTCACCAGCTTGAAGCGGGTCGGTCCCAAGGTGGCGGAGAGGCTTGCCCGCCTGGGCATAGTCACCGTACAGGATCTGCTCTTCCACCTGCCGCTACGTTATCAGGATAGAACCCGCATCCAGCCCATTGGTGCGCTCAGGCCTGGAGACCAGGCGGTGATAGAGGGGGAGATCGAGTTGGCGGATATCCGCTTCGGCCGCCGCCGCTCCCTGTTGGTCAGCCTTGCCGATGGCAGCGGCAGTCTTATCCTGCGTTTCTTCCATTTCAGTGCGGCCCAGAAAAACACCTTGATGCGCGGTTCCCGTCTGCGCTGTTTCGGTGAGATACGCAATGGCCCGAACAGTCTCGAGATAGTACACCCCGAATATCAGCGGGTGGACCCGGATACGCCCTTGTCTGTGGATGACCATCTGACGCCAATTTACCCCACCACAGAGGGCGTGCATCAATTGACCCTGCGGGGACTGACGGAGCAGGCGCTGGCCATATTGGAAGAATACCCAGACAGTTTGCAGGAGTGGCTGCCTAGCCGGTTACTGGGTAGATTTCACCTGCCCGACCTGGCGGCCGCAATCAGGTATATCCATCGGCCGCCGCCGGATGCACCCCAGGATCAGCTTTTAGAGGGCCTTCATCCGGCCCAGCAGCGACTCACGTTCGAAGAATTACTGGCGCACCAGATCAGTCTGCGGGAGTTGCGCCTGCAACATGCCAAGCAGGCGTCGCCTGCCTTGCCGGGGGATGGTGTATTACGGCGCCAGCTGCTTAACAGCCTGCCATTTGAATTGACCAAGGCTCAGCAGCGGGTGGTACTGGAAATCGAGGCGGATCTAAATCGGCGGCACCCAATGCAGCGCTTGGTGCAGGGCGACGTGGGATCGGGCAAGACGATCGTCAGTGCCCTTGCCGCCCTGCAGGCAGTGGAGTGTAGCCTGCAGGTGGCGTTGATGGCACCCACCGAGCTGCTGGCGGAACAACATCTGCGTAATTTCTCGTTATGGCTGGAGTCCATGCAGGTTGAGGTAGCTTGGTTGACCGGACGTCTCAAGGGCAGACCCCGGGAAGCCGTCTTGGAGTCTATTGCTGAGGGCGGGGCTCAAGTCGTGGTGGGCACCCATGCCTTGTTTCAGGACGATGTTCTGTTCAAAGCGCTCGGTCTGGTGATTATCGATGAACAACATCGGTTTGGTGTGCATCAACGGCTTGCGCTGCGCGAAAAGGGCCAGGCCAATGGCCATATACCCCATCAACTGATCATGACAGCCACGCCAATCCCACGAACCCTGGCGATGACCGCTTATGCGGATCTTGATCTGTCGGTGATCGATGAACTGCCACCAGGTCGGATACCGGTCAGCACCGTGGTGATCTCAGATGTGCGCAGGGATGAGGTGGTGGCGCGGGTGAGGGCGGCCTGTGCGGAAGGCCGGCAGGCCTATTGGGTCTGCACCCTGATCGAGGAGTCGGAGGCTTTGCAGTGTCAGGCTGCAGAGGATACCGTGCTGATGCTCACGCAAGCCCTGCCGGAGCTGCAAGTTGGGCTGGTCCATGGTCGCGTGAAACAGGATGAAAAAGAGCGCATCATGGGTGAGTTCAAAGCGGCGGATTTGGATCTGCTGGTAGCCACCACGGTGATCGAGGTGGGAGTCGATGTGCCGAATGCCAGCCTGATGATTATTGAAAACCCTGAACGGCTTGGCCTGGCGCAGCTCCATCAATTGCGTGGCAGGGTCGGCCGGGGCAGCGCCGAAAGCCACTGTGTATTGATGTATCATGCCCCGCTTTCAGCGAATGCCAGACAACGTCTGGCAATCCTGCGTGAAACCAGCGATGGCTTCCTGATCGCGCAAAAAGACCTGGAGATGCGCGGTCCCGGGGAGGTGCTGGGTACCCGGCAGACCGGCGAAATGCAATTGCGGATTGCCGATCTGGTGCGTGATCAGGCCATTTTGGATGATGTCAGTCGGGCAGCTGAGCTGATCTTGCGGGACTACCCGGAGAATGCTTCCGCTCTGGTCAGGCGTTGGCTTGGGCAACGTGTTGATTACGGAAAGGTATAACCCGAAAAATTCACCCGTTTGCTGACGATCTCAGCACGATCATCACGTTCGCGGGTGAAATTTCCGGGTCAAGCTATGCGATAATCCCTACTTTTTAGCGGTTAGGTACGCCGTGTGTGCAGAGTGAATTCTGGGATTAGCGGACGGATGTCATTTTGAACGGATGGTGCTGTTTTCAGAGTTCAGTGGAGTGATCGACAGGCAGTGGTAGTCAGAACAAGGGAAAAATCAATCCTCGAACCCAACTGGGGGGAGTGGCGGCTGCAGCGGGTTGCCACAGTTCCTGAAAATGTAGCGGACTGGCTGCGCGACGAAGGGTCCCTCACCCGGCGAGTGATTCAAGCCTGTGGCGCCGGCCAGTTTCGTGTGCACCTGCTGCATCAGGCCTGGGGCTCACCGCTCTACAGCGAAAGCAAAGTGTTGCGGCTGCGGCGTGGCGAAGTTACCTTGATCCGGGAGGTGGAGCTGTTGTGTGACGGCCATCCCTGGGTCTTCGCCAGGACGCTGATCCCGGCAACCAGTTTGCGGGGCTCTGCCCGACGCTTGACGCAGCTGGGTGAAAAGCCGTTGGGCGCGGTGCTGTTTGCTGATTCGAGTGTACAGCGTGGGATCACCCAGATTGCCAGATTGCAGCCCCGGCATCCCCTGTTTGCCTCCGCCACGGCAAACCTGGAACGACAACCTCAAACATTATGGGGTCGCAGGACATTGTTCTACATATCCGGACGCCCGATACTGGTCAATGAGATATTTCTACCTGAGTTAGCGCAAAGTCACGATAAATGAGTTCGCCAGAAGTCAAGATTGAAAATCTCCAAGCGGGACCTGTTGCCTGGTCTGAAAGGCTGCGTCGTTACGCCGCTGTTGATTCGCCTGCATAAGCCTATCGGTATCCTGCTACTCTTATGGCCGTCGCTCTGGGCGCTGTGGATCGCGGGGCAGGGGCAGCCCCCTTGGCGTATCGTTCTGATCTTCATCCTGGGCGTCGCCCTGATGCGCTCTGCGGGTTGCGCCATCAACGATTTCGCTGACCGGCATATCGATGGACAGGTGGCCCGCACCCGGGAACGGCCCGTGGCCAGTGGGCTGGTAAGCGCAAGCGAAGCCCTGGCGGTATTTGTGGTGCTCAGCCTCATCGCCTTCTCGCTGCTGTTTTTTCTCAACTGGCAGACCATGGCGCTGTCGGTTGGCGCGGCGTTGCTCGCGGCAGCCTATCCCTTTATGAAACGTTACACCCATCTGCCCCAAGTGGTATTGGGCGCCGCATTCGGCTGGGCTGTACCAATGGCTTTCATGGCAGTCACCGAGTCCATGCCACTGGTTGCCTGGATCATGTTTGCAGCAACCTTGTTGTGGGCGCTCATCTACGATACTCAATATGCCATGGTCGACCGGGAAGACGATATCAAAATCGGGGTTAAATCCACCGCCATCCTGTTTGGCCGCCATGACCTGCTGATTATCGGTTTGCTGCAGTTCATCATGTTGCTGCTGCTGGTTGTCATCGGCATGCTGGCTGACAGAGGCTGGATCTATTACCTGGGGCTGGCGGCTGGTGCGGCTTTTTTATTTTTCAGCAGATCATTTGTCTGGAACGCCATCCAAAGGCATGTTTCGAGGCCTTTCTGAACAACAATAATTTCGGTATGGCAGTATTTCTGGGATTGATGCTGGACTACGCGATTGTTTGATCAGTATGGGCAGACACTGTTCATCGAACAGCCTGATCGATGCTGCCCGCTATACACCGACCTATGAACACTTCAGTCACCAGGCTGCATCTGTTGGTTCCCGGCTTGTTGGGGCCTCTGCCCAACCTTGAGGCTTCGGGAATCGTCCCGGCAGTACCATGGTTGGAAAAAATGCTATCCAGGGGAAAAAGTAGAAGCTGCTTGGGGAATGATTACCTGACAACGCTTTTCTCCCTATTTGGTTATCCACTGAGCGGGGAAAGAGACCTTCCGGAAGGCGCGGTAAATTACCAAGCGACGGGAGAGAGTGCCGCGAACGCCTGTTGGATGCGGGCTGATCCGGTGCATCTGCTGCCTGATCGTGACCGCTTGCTGCTGTTCAATCATGAACAGCTCGATATCACGGCCTTCGAGGCTGCAACGATTGCCGCAGAGTTCAATGAACACTTCGCTGCTGAGCGGATGCAACTGCTGACGGTTGCTCCAGAAAGCTGGTACCTGAGACTCGAAGACTGTCCCGATTTGCAGACGCATGGTCTCAACCAGGTTGTGGGGCATCATATCGAACCCTTTATGCCTGAGGGTCAGGATGCCAGGCGCTGGCGGCAGTTGTTGAATGAGATGCAGATGCTGCTGTTTCAATCTCCTGTCAATCAACAGCGTGAAGCGGAGGGCAGATTGACTGTCAATGGCATCTGGATGTCGGGTGTAGGCCGCTTGCCGGAAGTGAAACAGTCCAGGTTTGAGAAGGTCTATAGTGAGGACCCCACCGCCAAAGGACTGGCGGGGCTTGCTGGGGTCGAAGTCGAGCCCGTTGCTGATGATGGCTCGCCATGGGCAGAATGTGAAGAAACGCTGATGGTGCTGACAGATCTTGTGTCACCACTGCTGAATGCCGACCCTTCATGCTGGTCTGAGGTATTAAGTAACCTGGAACAAAAGATCGGTTTGCTTGCTGAGGATCTGCAGCGGATCAAAAAGAGTCAATTAGTCCTCTATCCATGCAATGGCGATTGTTACGAGGTAACTGCGGGTTCACTCCGGCAGTTCTGGCGACGCACCAAGAAAACTGCCAGCGCTGATTACTTAATGTAAAAAAAGAAAAAATCAGGGGAGAAAGAGTGAAATGTTGATCAAAACCCGCCTAGCTATAATGTCAGCTGTTTTATTTTTCTTCATGCATGGCTTAGCCGCCGATGTTTCGGTGGGTAAACAGATCTACCAGCACTGCAAGGTCTGTCACGGGCTCAAGGGGTTGGGAGGAAAGGAGGGGAAATATCCGCGCATAGCCGGACTACCCCAAGCCTATATAGAAAAGCAGCTGAGTGACTTCAAGGGTCGCAAGCGTCTGAATAAACCCATGGTGCCGGTTTTCAAAAACTGGCGATTCAATAAAGATGCCATGGCTTCAGTGGCCTCCTATGTGACTCAATTGCCGTTGGATGAATTAACCATCCCCGATTATGAATCACCGCCCGAGATACTCGTGCAGTTCGATTCGCCCGGAGAGATGAAAGAGGTTGGTGAAGAACTCTTTCAGGACTGCATTCAGTGTCATGGTGAGCAGGCAACCGGTAAAGCGGATAAAGAAAGCCCACCGCTAGTCAACCAATATCCCAATTATCTGCGCAAGCAGATCGGCGACTTTGCAACCGGCCGCCGGACTCATGAGAACAGCGAATCTCTTTTCGCTACGCTCGATGCAGATGAAGTCGAGGCGCTGCTTGCTCATCTGGCCAGCCTTACAACGGCAGAGTGAGCCGCTGAATTAACTTCGATATTCTGTCATTCTTAATAGTGTCCATCCATCCACAGAAGGCATCATCGGAATAGCCTGGCACGGCGCACTGCGTGGCTTTTTTTCGTATTATCAAGCGGGTGCTGTTATAACTTCTTCGTGAAACCAGGTAGGCTGGCGTGCATCAAGGTCGTTTTATGCACAGGATATCCCGGACATCTAGCATAAAAATAAGGGGATGAGATGATTGAATATCGATCCATGCAGGTCGATGTGCTTTACGATCAGGCGCGTGTTGCCCTTGCAGCGAGTCTTGCCGCTGCGCTGATACTGGTCGGCTTGTTCTGGAATGCCTCATCCCACTCACTCCTGCTGGTTTGGCTTGGCGCTGCATGGATCGGTGACTGGGGTTAGATTCGCTTTGGTCCAGAAATATCTGCAAACGGCGCCAGCCCAACGGGTGGACCGCAGCAAATTCTGGCTTGGGTGGTTTGTCGTTGGAGTCGTCGTATCGGGTTCCATCTGGGGCTTGTCCGCAATCCTCTTGGTGCCTGAAGCGTCTTATGTCCAGATGGGTATAGCGGCACTCTGGATATGCGGTATGTCCGCAGGCTCGGTAGCCACTCTATCTGTTGTGAAAGGTGCATTCTTTGCCTTTTCAACACCTGCGCTGCTACCGAGTGCTGTCTATCTATTGATATCAGGGGATTCTGCCGCCGCTACGGTTGGTGGTGCAGAGGTGCTGTTTTTTTTATTTATCACCCTGAGTGCGCTGCGCATGCACAAAACGCTGGTCAATGGATTCAAACTGCAGCTGCACAATAAGCGTCTGATAGCGCATCTAGATGCAGAGAAGGCGATGGTTGAACGGCTCAATCATCAACTGGAGGAGCGGGTAGCGGAGCGTACCGCTGAACTCGCGAAAATCAATGAGCATCTACAGCGGGACATCGCCAAGCGCCAGCAGGTGGAAATGGCACTGTTCGCCGAGAAGGAAAAGGCTCAGGTAACGCTCCATTCGATCGCGGATGCGGTGATCACGACGGACCCTGAAGGCGTGATCGAGTATTTAAATCCGGTCGCGGAAACCCTCACAGACTGGCCGTTGGATCAGGCCCTGGGCTTAAAGCTGGATGCAGTTTTCCACTTCATCCAGGAGCATGATCGAGAACCCATCATAGATTCCGTTACAAAACTACTCCTGGATGACAATACAGCCGACCTTGCCAAGCATGGCATGCTGGTCAGTCGTGAGGGTCGCGAACACGCGATTCAGATATCGGCTTCTTCGATACCCGGTAAAGACGGCACCACCTCAGGCTTGATTCTGGTATTCAGTGATGTGACTGAAGCCAGGCACATGGCCCAGAAATTGACCCATCAGGCGACCCATGATGCGTTGACGGGCCTGGTCAACCGGCATGAATTCGAATGCCGTCTACAGAGAGTACTGGATACTGAGTTCGAGGAGCAGGCCGAACACGTGCTCTGTTATCTGGATCTTGATCAGTTTAAGGTGATCAATGATACCTGTGGGCATGTGGCGGGGGACGAACTGCTGCGCCAGCTTGCGGACCTGCTGCAGAGCCAGATCAGAAGTCGCGATACCCTGGCTCGCCTGGGCGGGGATGAGTTTGGCATCTTGATGGAGCACTGCTCGATTTCCCAGGCCAAGCGTGTAACCCACACCCTGTTGATGACGATTGAGCAATACCGATTCGTCTGGGAGGGTAAAAACTTCAATATCGGTGCAAGTATCGGACTGGTGCCCATCAGTCGGTATTGGTGACAGCATCAGTGCCGTGTTACGCGCTGCCGATAGTGCATGCTATGCGGCGAAGGATGCCGGACGCAACCGTGTTCATATCTACCGGGAAGACGATAGCGTATTGGCGCAGCGTCACGGTGAGATGCAATGGGTCACAAGAATTTACGATGCACTTGAACAGGATCGGTTCCGGCTCTATTTTCAGTCAGTCGTTTCTCTGCGGGATGAACAGTCGGAAGAGGTTCATTATGAGCTGCTGCTGCGCCTGGAGGAAGAACCCGGGGTCCTGGTGTTGCCTGGGGTCTTCCTGCCGGCGGCGGAGCGCTTTAATCTGGCGATAAAAATCGACTACTGGGTCATTCAAACTGCATTCGAGTTATTTGCCGGGCATCCTGGTTATTTAGCGCGATTGACTACCTGCTTTATCAATCTGTCCGGCCATTCGATCGGCGACGAGGGCTTTCTCGAGTTTATCTTTGAACAACTCGAGAAAAACCGTATCCCTCCCGGATCGATCTGTTTTGAGATTACCGAAACTGCGGCAGTTGCCAACCTTTCCAGCGCCACGCGCTTTATCAATGCCCTCAAGGAACATGGCTGTCGATTTGCCTTGGATGACTTCGGCAGCGGCTTGTCATCATTCACTTATCTGAAGAACCTACCGGTGGATTTTCTGAAAATCGATGGGACCTTCGTCAGAGGAATTCTCGATGAGCCCATCGATCTGGCCATGGTGAAGTCAATCAGTGAGATCGGCCAGGTGATGGGTAAACAGATCATCGCCGAGTGCGTGGAAGATAGGAGCACACTCGAGAAACTGAAGACCCTTGATATCGATTACGCACAAGGATATGGCATTGTTCCGCCGAAGCCCGTGACAGATTTAATCTAGCCAGTCTGTGAGTTGGGTACTCGTGACCCCTGCAAACGTAGCGGTAGGGATGAGTTCGGGTTAGACCGGTTTTACCTGCCTGAGAAACCGGTCCAGCTGATTGGCGAATGCCTGACGGTCGCCCTGGTTCAGTGAAGGTGGGCCACCGGTGTCGATGCCGCTGCCACGCAGTTCATCCATGAAGTCTCGCATGGTGAGGCGCTGCTTGATATTGTCTTTGGTGTAGCGTTCGCCCCTGGGATTGATCGCATGGCCGCCCTTTTCGATCACTTCGGCCGCCAGGGGGATGTCGGCGGTGATCACCAGGTCGTCCTGTTCGAGTCGTCTGACGATCTCATTGTCCGCCACATCGAATCCACCGGGCACCTGGATGCTGGTGACGAATTTCGATGCCGGTGTGTGCAGCGGCTGATTGGCGACCAGGATCACCCGGGTCTGCGTTCTGTCCGCGGCACGGAACAGAATATCCTTGATCACATTGGGACAGGCGTCTGCATCGACCCATATTTGCATAAGCTTGGTGTTATTCAGATTGGCTGATTCTCAGCGTGATCTGTTCCGGTGGGAGACAGACCTCATTGTTGCAGGCCTGGAGTGAGAGCTCAATGGGCAGTGGAGAGTGGTTTGCCTGCTTTGCTCAGCCTTTCCACCATGGCCTGCAGCTGGATGCGCTTTTCATAGACCGCCAGGGGCTCGCTTTGAAAGGCGAGTTGCTGCATGTTGTGTTGGGGATAGGTCACCGGGGCCATTTGCCACTGGCTGCCTGCAACCGGCAGTTTGAGTTCAGTGGGAATCAAATCCTGGCTATTCGGTTGGTGGGAGTTGATGTGCCAGCCTTCGGGTATATCGATATCGACGCTGAGCAAGGATTTCTCGTCACCCAGGGGCTGCAGTGAGCCATCCAGTCTGATACCTCCCTGTGCGGCGTAACCTCGTGCACTCAATTCACCGTTGCGCAGGTCATCGATCGCCGTCAGCATGTAGGCGTAGCCGCTGGGCTGACGTTCGATGGAGCCGGCAAAACCACTGATCAGAGCATTGGCCTGGTCACGGTAGCCGAGGCTGCCGGTGCGCTGCCAGAGCATCTGCAGCACCCGCAAGGCGACCGAACTGCCGGAGGGGATAGCGTTGTCGCCGCCGTCATCCTTGGGTCGGCTCATGGCGGTAATACCGGCATCCGCCTCATTCATATAAAAGCCGCCATCCGGGTCAATGAAGCGCTCGAGCATGGCATCCGCCAGTTCCCGGGCCCGTTGCAGCCATTTTTTCTCGGCGGTCAGGTCGTACAGATGCAATAGCCCCTCGGCGAGATAGGCATAGTCCTCCTGGGTGGCGGCAATCGAAGACTGGCCGTCCAGGTGAACCCGCCAGAGCCGCTCCGGATGACTGGCGGTTGTGCTGCCAGAGAAATTCCCCTGCCTGTTCGGCGGCCTGTCGGTAGGTTCTGACGCCAGCAGGTCAGCGGCCTGGGCAAAGGCGCTCAACATCATGCCGTTCCAGGCGGTGACGATTTTGTCGTCACGCAGTGGGTGTTCCCGTGCTTCACGCTTTTCACGGAGCACAGTATTGATTGGATCGACCTGTTTGCGCAGAGCATCCAGTTGCAGCTTTTCCTGCATGGCAAAGGCCTCAAGGCCCTGTTTCAAATGCAGGATGTTGTGGCCTTCAAAATTGCCCTCAGGGCTGACGTCGTATAAGCGTATCGCCAGTTTGGCATCGTCCTCGGGCAAGGCTGTCGCGGATCTGCTTGGGCGTCCAGACGAAGAATGCACCCTCTTCCCCTTCGCTGTCTGCGTCGGTGGCGGAGTAGAAACCACCGCCCGGTGCAGTCATCTCGCGTATTACATAGTCCAGGGTCTGGGTGGCGATCCGGCGGTATTGCTCTTTGCCGGTGAGGCGCCAGGCCAACAGGTAGATGCGCGACAGATGGGCCTGGTTGTAGAGCATTTTTTCGAAGTGCGGCACCAGCCACTCGTTGTCGGTGGAGTAACGGTGGAAACCGCCGCCCACCTGGTCATAGATGCCGCCGCGCGCCATGGCGTCCAGGGTGATCTCCAGGGCATGCAGCACTTTCGAGTCATTGCGGCGCTCGGCCTGGTTCAGCAGCAGGTAGAGCAGGGGTTCGTGAGGAAACTTCGGGGCCAGACTGAAGCCGCCTTGCAATTCATCGAAATTACCCAGCGCCATGCGGGATGCCTTGGGGACGATATCCGGGTCAAGCGCCTTTGCCTGGCCTTGCCGATTGTTGCTCTCCTCGACTGCGGCAGCGACTCTTGCGGCCTGCTGCATGACATCATCATTGCGTGGTTTCCCAGAGCTGCTGGATCTGAGTCAGTACCGAACCGAATTGCGTGGGAGGAAAATAGGTGCCGCTGAAGAAGGGTTTGCCCTCCGGGGTGAGGAAGCTGGACATGGGCCAGCCGCCATGACCATTCATCAACATCACGGCAGTCATGTAGACCTCATCCACATCCGGATGGCTTTCCCGATCGACCTTGATGGAGATGAAGTGCTGGTTGAGCAGCTTGGCGATAGCCGGGTTTTCGAAGCTTTCCCGTTCCATGACATGGCACCAGTGGCAGGTGGAGTACCCGATAGAGAGAAACACCGGTTTGTTCTCCGCCTTGGCCCGCTGGAAGGCCTCATCTCCCCAGGCATACCAGTCAACCGGATTATGCGCATGCTGCAGCAGGTAGGGAGAGTCTTCCAGAATAAGCCGGTTGGTGTATATCGGAGAGCCGTCCGGCTTCAGGTGTTCGGTGCGGGGCTTATACTGGCCGCCCTTGGCCAAATAGGCTGAAGCGAGCTGTTGTTGAATATCCATGGGGCGTTCCACTTGATAGATTTGGTCGCTGGCGACAGCATTGAGTGGTTTGAAAAGCCCCAGGAATAAGGCAGCAAGGATGGCATATTTCATGAGGATCACGGCTAAGACCACGGCTAGCGACAGAGCAACGAATATAGCCTGTTTCATGGGGCTAGATTCCCTTTTCTTCAAGCAGGTTTTCTATCAGTTTCTCAGCCTCAATGGGATTGAAGCGGCCGAATCGCTGAAAGCGTATTTGGCCCTGCTGATCAATGATTGCCTTTTCCGGAGTACCACGGGTTTGGTAGCCGCGCATGGTTTCAGGGATCTCTTTCCCCTCCTGATGTCGGTCAATGCCAACCAGATGCTGGATGTCTTTCTGCTGCAGATATTGACGCAGACGGCCGGAATGCTGGTATTCATGCCCTTCGAATACAGTATGGATGCTGAGGAATGCAATTCGGCCTTGGTCCACCTCGTTGCGGTACTCCTCCTCCCAGGTCGCCATCAAAGGAATGGAAAAGCTATTACAGCCGGGGCACCATAGCTGGAAGAAATCCACTACTACCACTTTACCCCTGAGTTCTGCCAGGCTGCTGCCCTCACCGTTGATCCATTCCGAGATATCCCACTCCGGGGCAGGGCGTCGGCTTGCCCAGAGCGTTTGGGCGCCAATGAATAGCAGGAAAGGTATTAGATGTATTGAGTTGTTTAGACGCATTGGAGTATTAGTGCTGTCAGTTTTTGGAATATCGATAAAATGGCTTAACGGTTGACCTGGACCTGGCCGATGATACGTTTAGTTGGATCAGCCAAATCTCTTGCTGCTGGAGTTGCTGGGAAAACACGGCTTATCCGGTGCGTCTCAAGCTCAGCTGATTCTGATGGTTGAGACTCCAGGCAAAAAGCATTGGTTCATTTGATTATCCTGTGATTAGTACTCCATCAACCCTATGTCGACGGAATACTAAGCTAGAGTACGTAAGGAACGACAGATCAGATTCACTGCGTCAACAGATTGTTGCTGTGCCGCGAATAAACGGTCTGACTCCCTGGTAAACAGTCGGGGCTATGGCAGAATAGGGCTATCTCAACAGTAGGGTCTTTTTTGATGTATCCAAAGCATTACTATTGGTTTCTGGGGTTGTTTTGCCTGCTGTCGCTGCCAGCTAAAGCAGCAGACTTTGACGCGGCTTATTCCGCCTATGAGTCGAGTAACTACCGAAAGGCCTATAAAAGTTTCAAAAGTCTCGCCCAGGATCAGCATGTAAAGGCACAATATCTGCTGGGGTTACTCTATCTGAACGGGCAGGGGGTCAGGAAAAGCGTGCCAAAGGGTATCGACTGGTTGAAACAGGCCGCCGCAAATGGCTCTTACCGGGCAGCGGCGGAGCTCGGTCAGATCTATGCAACAGGCCGGGATGTTGCGATGGACACAGACCAGGCAGCCAGGTGGATTGAGCTGTCCACCGATCTGGCCGATGAGGAAGATGCCGATGAGGAGTGCGATTAAGGAACGCACTTTATTATGAAATTCAGTGACTTCGGCTTTCAGGAAAATCCGTTTTCCATTACGCCAGACCCCCGCTATCTGTTTCTCAGTCGTGGCCATGAAGAGAGTCTGGCCCATCTGATCTACGGAACCGGCCCCAATGGTGGTTTTGTCCAGTTGACAGGCGAGGTCGGTACCGGCAAGACCATGCTGGTGCGCAGTCTTCTGGAGCAGAACCTGGGCAATGTGGATATTGCGCTGGTCCTCAACCCGCGGCTTTCGCGCCGTGACTTCATGGCGGCGATATGTGACGAGCTGGGTGTGAGTTACCAGGGCCCTCCCTACATGCTCAAGCAGCTCAGCGATGATCTGTCTCAGCATCTGCTGAAGACTCACGGGCAGGGGCGGCATACCGTTCTGGTGATTGACGAGGCGCAGAACCTCAGCCCCAGGGTGCTGGAACAGATACGTCTGCTGACCAATCTGGAAACATCGCGCCACAAGCTGCTGCGCATCATTCTGGTGGGCCAGCCGGAACTGCAGCAACTGTTGGCAAGAAAGGATCTGCGCCAGGTGGATCAACGTATTACCGCCCGCTACCACCTCTCACCCCTGTGCCGGGAAGAGACTGCCAGATACATCCGGCACCGGCTTACCATTGCGGGTGTGGGTGATGATCTCTTCACGCCATCAGCGCTGAAATTGGTCTACTACATTACGGGTGGCGTGCCGCGCAGGATCAATACGCTCTGCGAGCGTGCTTTATTGGCAGTGTTTACTTCCGGCTCAAAGAAAGTGTCGATGCGCATGGTCTGGCGTGCTTCGCGGGAGATCAAAGGGCGCTATGGTTGGAAAAAAACCGGTCAATGGGTCATCGCGAGCCTGCTTATGCTCACCTCAGCTGGAGTGGCCTGGTGGGTTTCGAGCCTGGTTGATCCGCAAAATTCCACGACTGACACCTTAGCTGGTCCGGTTGAGGATATTGTGAGGATCACAAAATCCACACAGGAGAAAGATCTGGGCCAGCTGGATTCGCCAAAGGCCACCGAGGTGCTTAGTGAGATCGTCCTGTCGAATGAGCAAAAACAGTCACTTAGCATGTCAGTTGCGAACGGATCGCCGCTGCTGGTCGAGGCTGCAACCTTCGACGAACCGGGAACGCTCAAGCAGCAGACCCTCCATCAGAAACTTTTCCAGCTTTGGGGCAGAACTGTCGGGACCGATGTGGAACAGGATATCTGTCATCAGGCGATGTTGATGGGGCTGCGCTGTCTGAGTGGTTTGACGAACTGGGAAGGCCTGATGCGACTTGACCGCCCATTCCTGTGCCAGCTGAAAATGGAAGATTTAGCCAAGCCGGTACTGGTCAAAAAGATGCGCGCGGAAGAACTCCTCGTTGATGTCGGAGATGGTGAGGTTTGGATTGGGAAAAATGACTTTATCGAGCAATGGGAGGGGGCGTTCGTGATGCTCTGGCGACCGCCACCAGGAGGCGCCTTGATAGGTCCGGGGTCGTCAGGCGTGGTGGTCACCTGGCTGCGTGAGAGATTGTCTCTGGCGGATGCGCAGCCCGTGCCCAGCATCGTCGGTGTGGATCAGTTCGATGACGAATTGAAAGTTCGCCTGCAAAGATTTCAGCGAGCAGGTGGCCTCACGGCTGATGGCATAGCAGGCGCCTGGACCATGATCCTGTTGAATAATCTGCATCTTCCCACCGGTACTCCGACCCTGAAGGGCAGTAATTAGAATGTCACTGATTCTAGAGGCCCTGAAAAAAGCTGAACGTCAGCACAAGTTGGGGGAGGTGCCAGGGATTGGCGGCGCACCTCAAGATGTTGAACAGAATCGTTCAAAGCTGTTCAGTATCGTCCTGTTGGGGGTTGTGGCGATTGGCATGTTGAGCCTGGGCATCTATCTGGGAGAGGAGGAATCCCCGCAGCCGCTGAGCAGGTATGCAGAGCCTGCCCTCGAGCTACCTGCTCCCGTTTCCATGCAGCCGCCTGTTCAGCGGAAGCCAGCTGGGCGGTCGATGGTAGACAGCGGCTCGGCGACCCCAGTAGAAAAGATCATTCAATTACCACTGAAGAAGCCAGAACCAGAGCCCGTAGAAACGGATATTCAAGCTCCAGTCAAGAAGATTTCGAAACCGGCAGTCAGCTCGAAAGCCGATGCGTCTTCACAGGTGGTGAAAACTATCAATGAACTGCCTGATGGTTATATAGAAAACTTACCTAAGCTGAATATCGATATCCATAGCTACGATAAACAACCAGGTCGCAGCTATGTCCTGATAAATATGGAAAAATATCGTGAAGGAGACAGGCTCACAGAAGGGCCCTTAGTGTCGGACATTCTTCCCGATGGCGTGGTATTGGAGCATCGGGGCGAACGTTTTATTCTGCCGATCGGCAATTATTGATTGATGCTTGTTGTTGATTGTCCCTTCATAAGCAGACATCCTTGGTAGTCCATTTCATAATCCTCTGATCCTGGCCGTTTGGCTCTTAGTCCCGACTATAGAGATGAGCGCATCCTCGAACGCAGCTCTGAACTCGGCAGAGACGCGGTTATCATTATCTTAATATACACTGCTGGCAGGATTTCCTGATCATGTATTGTCTCGCTGACAAGCATGGAATGATTTCCTAGAGAGCAGCTTATCAGTTGTTCATAATGAAATACCAACAAGCCGCTGTCGACTGAATCCTACCGAACATCCTTCATTGAGGATCCTGCCTATAAATCTTTTTGATAGATGACGAGATCTTTACAAGAAAAATGATCAGTATTATTGGGCATGGAATCCCAGATAGACGTAATGATTAAGTGATAGATGATGTCTCACGGAGTAAATGCTGTTTGGGGAGTTGGATTTAAGAAAGACATTCTGTTGATTGTTGAATATTAAGCATTCCTTAAGGGATTATCCCTATTTGTTAAGTATTGGAAATGGTGTAGCGTTTCTTGTATGGGAAGGAGCCTGTTTATAAAAAATCAAAACATGGCTTTACAATAAAATAAATTTATCCTTCAAAAGCAAAGTTGACTTGTGAAGTTCTGTTTGATGGCGTGACATAACAACGCAGCCTGCTTCTAGGAATTCGGGTTATTCCAAATAACCACCATTAAGAGAATAAGCATAGTGAAAGGAAACGCAACAAACCGCCAAATTGTAATCATTGGCCATAAAAATTTTCAGAATGCGCTGTTTGCCAAATTTCTTAACGGTACCTTAGGGTATTCGTGCGAAATTATTGATGAATTTCCTGCCAGTGAGCGTATCAAGCCGGAAGGTCGTGAAACTATCATCCTGATTGACTATTCGAATCAGACTCAATCAAGCATCTACAACTGCATCGAGAGAATAGCTGAACTTTCAACAAAGTTGAATATTGCATTCATCAATATGAGAGAGTCATGTGATCATGATGCGTTGATCGAATGGCCCCAGGTCAAGGGCTTATTCTACGACGATGCAGACCAGGAACAACTTTTGAAGGGCGTTCAGAATATCTTTGATGGAGAGTGCTGGTTCTCCCGCAAGATCATGACCCGTTATCTGGGTAGGCATCGCAATACACAACGTCGTCCTTCTCAGACCATGTCGGTGTTGACTGAAAAAGAACGGCAAATCATCTGGTGCATGGCAAAGGGCGACTCAAATAAAAAAATTGCTCAGCGTCTGAATATCAGTGACAGGACAGTAAAGACACATGTCTACAACATTTTTCGAAAGATCAATGTGAGTAATCGTGTGCAGGCGGTCAATTGGGTAAAAAACTGTCGGGAACAGATCGACATGGGGGCAGCAGAGGCATATCTAAATAAAATGCTGGATCATACAGAGGTAAAGGCAAGTCTATAATTGATCCGCAGTGAATAAAAATGATTTTTACAATAATAATAAATAAAAACAATGATTTTACTGACCCTCAATCACTCTACCATTAAGACCGGTAAGAATGCGTTTGTCCTAGTTGTTATTTCAGTCATCTGTTTTTCTGTCTACATGACTCCCTCCATTTTGCTGGCAGGCGTTAGTGGAGTACAACCAATCGGTACCAACGGTAACGAGGTTGAGATTGAAGATGAAGGAATCAAGGGACTGATCGTGGACAACACCGTCACATTCATTGGTCGACGCTTCTATAATGCATTCTCTATTGCCTGGCTGGACTACCAGATTGGTCAAGGTGAGAATTTTTCCATCCACGAACAGCCCACAGCAAGATCGGGTAGCCGCATTTGGATCGAACATAACAGAAAAAAACTTTTTCAGGTTTTTCTCTCTCCGGTATTAGCCAATATTGTGGTTACTGCGCGCAAGGCCGCAAAGTCTGTCTCGACCCGCTTTGAGACTTTGCGGCTGGAAAGATTGTTGTTCACTAATCCGGATCTTGCTGAGGATGAATTCTAATCTCGGAGTCGGGTCGCATATTTTGATTTGGAGTGATACTCGGATGAAACAACTGCTTTTACCAGCAATATTATCGTTAGTTTTCAGTCTGTCTCTACAAGCAGATGAGTTGGTCTATACGCCAGTGAATCCAGCATTTGGTGGAAATGCCTTGAATGGCGACTGGCTGCTCGCCAATGCTCAGGTGCAGGATGATCATGATGACCCTGATCTTGAGTCGAGAGCCGACAAGACGCCTGGTGAGCTATTCAACGAAACACTTGAACGGTTGCTGGTCAGGAATGTAGCCAGCACTATCATCGCAAATATCTCGGGTGATGATCCTGTGTTGGACCAACTGATCGATTTAGGTGATTTCACAGTCATTATCGAACAGCTGGACGATTCGACTCTACAGATCACTACCTATGACGAAATCAATGATGTCACGACAATCTTTACTTCCTCGACAGTGTTTTGACTAAACCACTCAGCTGATTTTTGATAAAGCCATAATAATTAAATGACAGAGTTGTAGATCATGAATAGTTTGATTGTAACCTTTGGAAGATGGAGCCTGACCGGATTGCTTATTCTTCTTCTTGGTGGGTGTGCCGTGACGGCGAACCGTGATCCTGTTGCAGCGGAGCCCAAAAATGCGGCCAGCCTCACTCCCATGTCCAGTACCTTTAAAGATCTGATCAATTTACCTTCACCCAAGGGGAAGGTGCTTGCCTCAGTCTACGGATTTCAGGATCAAACTGGTCAATATAAGAAGTCGCCGAACAGTAACTTTTCCACCGCAGTCACCCAGGGTGCGGCATCAATGTTGGTGAATGCGCTTCTTGACTCCGATTGGTTTATCCCGGTTGAGCGGGAGGGGCTGCAGAACCTGCTAACCGAGCGCAAGATCATTCGTGCGGCGCTGAAGAAAAAGAATGGTAAGGAGCAACTGAGCCCCTTGTTGTCTTCCAGTGTCTTGTTTGAAGGGGGAATCGTCGCCTATGAATCGAATGTGCTTACCGGTGGTATCGGGGTGCGCTATTTTGGACTTGGCGCATCCGACCTGTACCGAAAAGATCAAGTCACAGTCAGCCTGCGTGCCGTGGATATCCGTACGGGACGCATACTGAAGAATGTACTAACCACTAAAACCATTTATTCATATGAAATGGATGCCAGTCTTTATCGTTTTGTCAGCTTCAAAAAGCTTCTTGAGGCGGAAGCGGGGTATACCCGTAACGAACCGGCCCAGTTATGTGTGTTGAACGCAATCGAAGCGGCGGTCATTCAGTTGATCGTGCAGGGAGTG
Source organism: uncultured Gammaproteobacteria bacterium (assembly GCA_963797085.1). GTDB lineage: Bacteria > Pseudomonadota > Gammaproteobacteria > Chromatiales > Chromatiaceae > JASJBU01. Next base: position 126,168 of record CAWCOA010000023.1, on the reverse strand, counting down.
CAGGACAACATCTGGCAACTTGCCAATCCAGACGATATTTCTTCACCGGTATTTAAAGCCTATTTGGAAGAATATCAGGTACAGGTTAGTGGATGAACGATGAATTTTACGTGCCGATTATAACCTTCGATGTTGGTTGTAGTACTAAATTACTAATAACCTTATTGCCTAATGGGTAGTTTGGCTAATATAAATTATGGGCTAGATAACCAATCATGTTGGGGTGAAGTGATCCGAAGAATTTCATCATCTGTTTGGGGTGATAAAAACCGGCTTTGACCTTTATGCATGCCATTAAGACGAAGCCGATACTACGCGTAGTCAATATAAAAACTCTTAAATGAGGAGGTAGACAGCAATGAAGCGATACACAACCTTATCAGCAGCAATCGCCCTGATTCTGGGTGCCAGTGGTAGTGCCTTTGCCGCCAGTGAAGCCATCATTATCCAAGATGGATCGGGAAATGATGCTTATATCGAGCAAGAGGATTCGGAAGGTGCATTAGCCACCATCGATCAGAATGGCAAGGACAACGAGGCAGCAATCTATAATCTTTACATCAGCGACAATGCCGTATCGACGATCAATCAATCAGGAAACGATAATCTTGCAGATATCTACACATACGACTCGGATAATGCCGTCAGTACCATCAATCAAGAGGGCAGTGGAAACAGCGCCGCAATCGATGTGGACAGCTCTTTTGACGTCAATGGTCAAATCGACCAGTTCGGATCAGAGAATTACGCAGTCATCAATCAGTGGGAATTCAGCGACGGCTCCGTTGCTACCATTATCCAGGATGGCACAGCAAATCTTGCGGATATTACCCAAATTGAAACATTTGACGGTGACGCATTGATCGATCAATTTGGCGCCGACAATGATGCGTCTATCACGCAGAATATTGGTGAAAATAATACGGCAACCATCACCCAAGTGGGTGACTTGGCAATCGCTGACATCACACAAAGTGGTGTTGACAATGTTGCAGAGATCTACCAGGAAGACTCTCAGGATGCCTGGGCGACTATCGATCAAATCGGTACCGGCAACGATGCGTACATAGAGAATCTTCCAATCAGTGATGGTGCTATTTCCAGCATCACGCAAGATGGAGAATTCAATGAGGCTGCTATCTATACTTTTGATTCAGATGGTGCAGTGAGTAGCATCACCCAGACAGGTGATGGCAATAGTGCAGAAATCAATGTGGATAGTTCTTTCTTTACTGATGCAGATATCACCCAGGCTGGATCCATCAACCTGGCTACCATCGATATCTATGAGTTCAGTGATGGTTCTTCTGCCTCGATTAATCAGGACGGCACCGGCAATGTAGGACAAATTCTAGTAGAAGATTGTGTGGACTGTGTTGCCAGCATCACCCAGACCGGTACTAGCAATGATGCTACTATCTACCAGACAGGTGTGGCCAATACAGCTGATATCACTCAGGATGGTGAGTTGAATACTGCTGATATTGATCAGTCAGGAGCATACAATATTGCTTCGGTTGATCAGATAGGGTCTGAAAACATTGCGACTATTACTCAGTCTGGTATAGGGACGGCTGATGATCCTAACGTGGCATCCATTAGTCAGAATGGAATCGGTCATGTGGCTAGTATTACCCAAAGTGGTGGGGCTGGGAACACCGCCAGTATTGTTCAGTACTAATATTGTACAGTTCATCTAGAAAATGACGGGAGCGTTTCAGCTCCCGTCTCTTTCCTTTTCCTATCCTACTCAGGCCATGACGACTAAACTATTGCTCGGTATGATTTTGACAGTCTTCAATGCCACTGCTGGTTCTGTATCGGATACGCCAGTGGCTTGGCTTGAGTCTTCAACAGAGCAAGGACGTTTACTTGTCAATGCATATGTAAAAACGACCCACGCATCCACTTTGGAATATGAGCTGATCAGCCAGAAATCCGGCAGTTCGGGTAATTCAAAGACCAAGCAGTCTGGTTCGGTTGATGTTGAACCAGCTAAAGCCCATCCATTAACTAAATTACGACTCGGTTGCAATTCTGGGGATGAATATAAGATCACGCTGAATATTTACGAAAATGCTGCTTTAGTCGCTCAAGAGACGCCGATCTATCCCTGAGGTCAGCTTGTAAAACGTAATACGTCCTTTTTTTTATCGTAAATCACAGAACTATGTGATATCTATCCGTTGATAGGAAAAGTATTGATCACCTCAATTAGAAAAAATCTATTGGTTATCGTAGATGCAGAAAGTCCGTCTAATCTTCTTCTGCTTCACTTTCCACTTCAGCGTTCCGGCAATAGACAGACCACCGCTTACGCCTTCCACGAAATACGAATCAGATTCTCAATGGCGGCTTCAACCTTAATCTGGCAATTGCCGAGGTCATCCGTGGTGGCTTCCATTTCATAAGCCTCTTGCTCTGCGGTGCCCAGCTCAGGAATCATGGCCTTAAATTCCACAGACCAGCCACTGAGCATTTCAGGCGGCTTGTTAGGATTGCTGCCTTTTCCCTGACTTTGCAGGATACTCAGAACACCGGACCCCTCGATCTCACCATCCTCAGCCTCAAAGATCAGGGTGTTTTCTTCATCGAAGTCATTGTCACCGAGTGCGATGTCTCCCGAACTTACAGAACTGCTGATGCAGAGCGTGGGTGAACTCATGTCAATGATGGCATCGACATAATAGTTTCCACTGCCTGTCGAATAGTTCAACTCCTGTCCGTCAAAGGTATTTTCAGAAGCCGTTGTTGAAATCGAGCAATTGACATTGTTTTTCAACATAGCTGAACTTGACCCATTCAACTCATACGCATCCTCATCTCCGGTAACAAAAGCGAGACCCTGAACCGGAATTTTTGACTCGTAAGATTCGGGTACTATGGCAGCAATATCCCACTCGCCTTCTGCACAGCCATTTTCGCTGGCGGCGGCTGCAGCAATCGCAACTGCGGATTCAACCAGGCAATTGGCGAGAGCGAAACGGGTCTGTACTTCAACACAATCATCAGCATAGCTTGCAGGAATTGCTCCGGCTAATGTCATGGCACTGGCTACTGAAAGACTCAGAAACTGTTTTTTCATAGTGCGTTCCTCTTTTTCCTTGCACGTATATCCCTCTTGCGTCTACGCACACTACAGTAGATTGCAACGCTTAGGCGCTTATAACCATAACGCCTGTAAGTTAATTTAGAGAACAGAAAATAAGAAGTAAAGTACTATAATATGCGATTGAATGACCTGAATCATAAGAGAATTCTGTGCAGAATGATGATTGATATTGCCTGGTAAGGTGAATTTAGGTAAGAACTCAATCGGATTTCCCTAATGAATTTTCGGGTTATTCCTTCTCTATGGCAGGGTTGTTTTTCATGGTTACTATTCGAATTTTGATCCTGCACGAACACATCTGGTCAGATCAGCTGCAAATGATATTGAATAGATGCACAATGCGACGCCACCATTTCCATGGCCTATTAGATTCGGATTTATTTCGCGCACCCTTGTGTTGCATGTGATCAAGGTATATACAAGAAGACAAAAAGATTTCATTTGCAGTCCATTTTAAAAAAGGGACAACATGACTAGTACTCTATATAGCCTTGGCAGAGTGCTAGCGTCACCCAGGCTGCAATAGAGCAGGCTATGGTTAAGCTCAATCACCGTACAAAAAGACTTTGGGTTTTCCTTTGCAAGATGAACTCTTTTTTAATCAGTCATGACTATCCGTTGAGTTTCAATGCGATAATCCAGTTTTTGAGTGATAATCACTCGCATTATCAAGCATTGAATTTTGAAATATCCTAGCTACTATGGGCCATCATAAAGTACTGATAGATACCTCGAACTTCAGTATCCACAGGAAAAATGTAACTAAGCAGAAGAGATAAATGGAGACTTCAACACATGAAATGTAAAGCAGCTGTTGCTTGGGAACCGAAAAAGCCACTCGTTATTGAAGAAGTTGAAGTCGAAAAACCCCGTGAAGGTGAAGTTCTCTTAAAGGTGCATGCTTCGGGAGTTTGCCACACAGATGCTTTTACCCTTTCAGGTGATGATCCGGAAGGCGCGTTTCCCTGCATCCTTGGTCATGAAGGTGGCTGTGAGGTGGTGGAGTGCGGTTCAGGCATAAAAGATCTGCGGCCAGGCGATCATGTGATTCCACTCTACATTCCGGAATGTGGCGAATGTGAATATTGCAAATCAACTAAAACTAATCTCTGTCAATCTATCGCTGGAACTGTCTGGACAGGTTACATGCCTGATGGCACCCGTCGTTTTTCAAAAAACGGCAAAGATATTTTTCACTACATGGGATGTTCGACGTTTTCTGAGTATACGGTTGTTCCTGAAATCGCATTGGCAAAAATCAGCAAGCAGCCCCATTGGATAAGGCCTGTCTTTTGGGTTGTGGTGTTACGACCGGAATCGGTGCGGTGATCAACACAGCCAAGGTTGAGGCGGGTTCAAGCGTTGCGGTTTTTGGACTGGGAGGTATCGGACTGTCGGTTATTCAAGGAGCTGTCATGGCCGGCGCCGAACGCATTATTGGCATTGATATCAACCCGGAAAAATTTAAGTTTGCCGAACAGTTGGGCGCAACAGATTTTGTCAATCCTGATGATTTGAATGGATCGCTTGTTGAGTACATGCAAGACACTTTTAACGGTGGGCCGGACTACTCATTCGAGTGCATAGGCAACGTGCATGTCATGCGTGAAGCCTTGGAGTGTACGCACATGGGGTGGGGCGTTTCGACAGTTATTGGTGTGGCTGGCGCCGGACAGGAAATTGCTACCCGTCCTTTCAATCTAGTCGTTGGACGTACATGGAAAGGAACTGCCTTTGGTGGTGTAAAAGGACGCAGTGAACTGCCTGGTTATGTCGATCGTTATCTCAATGGCGAGATTGAATTGGATAGTCTAGTGACGCATACCATGCCACTGGAAGATATTAATCGTGCCTTTGACTTGATGCATAGCGGTGAAAGTATTCGCTCCGTCATCAAATTCTAAGGGTTAAAAAATGCAATGCACTGAAAGCATCAAGGAATTTAGCGGTCACCTCAATCGCTATGTGCATGATTCCAATGTCTGCCAATGTGAAATGACTTTTTCCGTCTATCTGCCGCCACAGGCAGAGAAGGGGCCGGTACCTGCTTTATACTGGTTGTCAGGACTCACTTGTACTGATGACAACGCCAGAGTAAAAGCCGGAGCGCAGCGTTATGCGGCTGAAAAGGGAATTGCAATTGTCTTCCCTGATACCAGTCCGCGAGGCGAACATGTACCGGATGATCCTGCCAGATATGATCTGGGGCAGGGTGCTGGTTTTTACGTCAATGCAACACAGGAACCCTGGTCAAAGCATTACCATCTATATGATTATGTGGTAAACGAGCTGCCGACATTAGTGGAAAATAATCTGCCATTGATTCCTGGTCTGAAATCCATCAGTGGGCATTCCATGGGAGGGCACGGTGCATTGATCTGCGCATTGAAAAATCCACATGCTTTTCGCTCCGTATCAGCGTTTTCCCCTATCTGTAACCCTGTGAACTGTGGATGGGGTCAAGGCTGTTTTAGTGCGTATCTAGGAGAAAATAAGGCAGTATGGGAGGCTTATGATGCGACTTGCCTGATAAATGCGGGTGCAAAGGTCAAGGATATCCTGATCGATCAAGGTACCGCTGATGAGTTTTACGATGAAAAGCAGTTGTTACCAGAGAAATTGGAAATTGCATGTCAGGAGGCAGACATACCAATCAACCTGCGTTTTCAAGAAGGTTATGATCACAGCTATCACTTTATAGCCACGTTTATTGGCGAGCATATCGCGTATCACGCCAAGGCAATGCGCGACGCTTAATCCGGCCTGAAGGACTCAATGCTGGCCTTCAGAGCCAGGAGTATGGACCGTTAGGCAAAACCCCTGATTACTCCCAGAATGGGTCCGATTTGCTGGTTATTCTTTTACGGTTTTCGCACAGCATCTGTGATGTAAACCATCCTGTTCACCAGGTCTTAGCGAGGTATCGGTCACCTTTTGGCGCTACCTTCACGGGCCTGTTGTTTGGCCTTTTTGGATGGCCCCGGGAGGATCTTCGGTATTCCTTGTGATTCCCACTACAGGGTTGGCTATCTGAGTTCACACGGATGCCTCGAAACATGGATGCCCCGTATTATCGTCTTGTTGCCCTGTAAAAATAAGTAGGCTGGTTATATTCCTTGTCTGCGATTATGAAGGAAGATGCTGTAAACCGCTTTACCGGTATTCAATAATTCAAAATCGTTAATTCCATCGGTGACCTGGCGATCCTGAGAAGAAGCATCCACAACTCAAGCTCAAATAAGCATTAAAGTTTTTATCGGCTTAGCCGAATCTCCATGCAACTAGACCAAGATAATGGCAAAACTTGGTCTGGAGAACTATGGCCTAGTACGCGTAGCTATTTGTGAAGGGCATTTTGCCCTAGCCCTTGATCGCTTCAAGTAGTTGGGAATGGAGGTGCTCATATCCAATATGTGCCTAGACAACTCCACTCAGCGACACCCGTGATGCACGAAAGACATTGGTTGCGCGGCCATCCTTAATTGCTGGAGCTGTAACATGAATCGTGACTTGAGTTTTTATATTCAGCGTATCGCACATGCCGCTGCCACGGCCATTATAGTGATATCTGGTGGCCAGGCTGTTGCAGGGGCCTCCGACGATGATGTATTGGAGCTCCAGAAGATCCAGGTAACAGGCAGCCGAATTCCTCGCGTCGACACAGAAGGTACGGCGCCGCTTACCCTATTCAATAGAGAGGATATCGAACGATCTGGTGCAACGACTATCAATGAATTTATTCGTGACATGGTCTTTAGTTCAGCAGGCAGTCATCGATGAACAGTTCACGCAGACCTTTGCGCCAGGTACTTCAGGCATCGATCTGCGCGGCCTTGGAGTAAACGGACATTGGTACTCCTGGACGGCCGGCGTCTACCGTTCTATCCCTTTGTCTGGCCAGGATGGCAGCGTAGTTTCGTCGATATTAACAGCATTCCCTTGGCTGCAATCGAACGTATCGAGGTCTTGAAAGATGGTGCCTCCGCTATTTATGGTGCTGATGCAGTAGCGGGTGTTGTGAACATTATTACACGCAAGGATATGGAGGGATTCGAAGGTACGTCTGCAGTTTGGCATGGCTGAGTGATGGTGATGGTGAAGAGGGTCAATTGAGTGCTGTTGCTGGAAAGAGTTGGGGGGAAACCAGTGCGACAGTCTCTGTCGACTACCTCAATCGTGAGGCGATTATGGCAGAGGACAGAGATATCTCCAGCTCAGCAAATGGGCCGATCGATGACAGGAGTCATGCATGGGTATCCAGCACCTGGATACCATTTCGACCGGCCTTCCTCTAGGCTGATGCGAATTGTCCACAGATCGAATCGTTACCGTCGGTGCCCAGCGTCCTTCTGTGATATGATTTTGCTCCCTGGGTGACCCTGGTACCTGAACGGAAAGGCTTGGTCTGTTAGGTAATCTGGATCATCAATTCGGAATGGATCCCGTCTGTTCGTTCGTGCGATGTACAGCTATACTACTCGAGAACGTGATCTTGCCCCGGCCAACTATGGTCGCCAGGCCGTTCTTTATTAGCGGTACTACACATCGAATCCTCTGGGTGAAGACATGATTGTTCTATATCGTCTGGAGGAGTTGGGTCCGAGACGGGACGAGTTTGAGAGCAAAACCTACAATCTACTGGCCGGAATCGGTGGTTATATTGGATCCTGGGACTGGGAACTGGCCCTGGGATACGGCCGGGTCGATGCGAAAACCCGAGGTGTCAACGGCTACGCAGCTTTATGCCGACTTGCAGGCAGCCGTCAATGATGGCACATTAAATCTGTTTGGTGCCAGCCCGGTTTCGATGCGGAAAGTGTGATGCATACAACCCGTCGCGATGGTCAATCAAAACACTATTTCGCAGATGCCAAGGCCACGGCTGAGGTCTATGAGCTCTCTACAGGACCGGTGCAGATGGCGCTGGGTGTCGAGATGCGCAGAGAGGAGTTTTACGACAGGCTCGATGAGGAGACCGAGGGCGGAGATATCCTGGGTATCGGCGGTATATCCGCCGAGGGTAATCGTGACCTGCAATCTGCCTTTGCCGAATTTTCCATACCGGCCACTGACACACTGGAGCTGCAACTGGCGGGCCGCTTCGATCACTATGACGATTTCGGGACCACCTTCAACCCGAAGATCGGTATCCGCTGGCAGCCGAGGAGTGATTTTCTGCTGCGCGCCAGTGCCGGTACCGGATTCAAGGCGCCTGCGCTGCATGAGCTTTATAGTGGGGATATCGAGGGTGTGGAATCACTCCTCGATGATGGAAGCTTGGTCAGTAATGTACCGCTGACAAATATCAGGCAATCCTGAACTGGATGCAGAGGAGTCCCAGAGTGCCAATCTTGGCTTTGTCTGGGATATCACCCCGCAGTGGGACCTGGGCATCGATGGTTGGTATCTGAAGAACAAGCATGCGGTGACCAATGATCCTCAGTATATCCTGGACAATGAAGCGCAATTCCCCGAACTTGTTGTACGGGACGCTGTGACGGGTGATCTGGATGGGATCACTAGCCCCTATATGAATATCGCCGCCCAGAAATTGTGGGGAATAGACCTGGATACACATATTGACTGGACCACGGTTGATGGTGATTTTCGTTTTGGGATACTGGCCAGCTACCTGGGGAATTACAAGGAAGAAGCCGTGGAAGGAGAGGGTTTCGAGGATCTGGCCGGTAACGATGGCCGTCCGAGGGTGCGCAGTCAGACCAGCATCCTCTGGAAAAAGTCTGTCTATGAAGGAAGTCTGGCAGTCAACTACATCAGTGGCTATGATCGCCCGGATGTCGAAGACCCTGAATTCGACTCCATTGATTCCTGGACCACGTTCGATGTCCGGTTTGGCTGGACTCCGGCGCTGTTAATGGGCGGTGAGTTTTCACTAGGTATTGACAATCTGTTCGATCGTGAGGTCCCGGAAGACCCGTACCTGGAGGGCTGGCCATTTCACAACCGAGCCTTACATGATGCCACAGGACGTTTTATCTACACCCGTTATCATCACAAGTTCTGATTCTGAGTGCCGCAAGATGCTTTAACAGAGCCAAATCGGCTGAACCCATTGCAACGCCTGGCCGCACAGCTATTGATAATCCTCACCCTGGGGATTGCTGTTTCTGGCTGGGCGCAAGCTGCAGATGCACTGACTGCAAGTATCGAGGTACAGGCAGGCACAGTAGCCGATGCAGCTGCCTCCCAGGGGCGTATCGACCAAATTCATGAGCAGACCCAGTCCCTGCTTACCGAATACAGCACGGTGACTCGCGAACTCGACAGCCTGCGGCGTTATGACGATCATCTCGAGCGCATGGTGCAGGAACAGGCGAGCGTCATTACACAGCTGGAATTAAAGCTCAAGGATGTTGCCGTCAGTCAGCGGGAAGTAGTACCGCTGATGTCTCGTATGGTGGAGTCATTGGCCAGTTTCATTGAGCTGGATGTACCCTTTCTGAACAAGCAGCGCAACCAGCAAGTAGAAGATCTGCGAGGGCTCATCGACTCGCCGGACATCTCAACCGCTGAGAAGTATCGCCGGATTCTCGAGGCCTATCGGATCGAGGCTGAATATGGCCGCACGGTGGAGGCCTATCGGGGTTTACTGGAAACTGCCCAGGGTACGCTCAGCGTAGAATTTCTCCGCGTCGGACGTATTGTTTTTATCTACCGCACCCTTGACGGATCTGAGGCTGGTCTCTGGGAGCGTAAGACCGCTAGTTGGAATGCGCTCGCGGATAATTACCGAACTGCACTTGCCAAGGCCTTCCGTGTCGCGCGTAAGCACACGGCACCGGACCTGCTGAGGCTACCTGTCTCTGCGCCGGAGCCGTCGTTATGATCTGCAAACCGATGGTTCTGTTGTTGGTACTTGCCGGTTGTATCGGTATGGTTTCTGTACAGGCAGCCCAGCCAGCAATGGATGAACTGCTGAAGCAGGTACGTCAGGCTCGTGTCGAGATGGTTGAAGAGCAGCGTCAGCGTGAGCGACGATTTCTGGACGAACAGACAATGCAACAGGAGCGCCTGGAGCAGGCAAGCAGCGAACTAAAGGCTGAACAGCAACGCAATGCACGGCTGCGAGAGACTTTCGACCACAACGAGGCCAGGCTGGCGGCGTTGAATTCGGAACTACGTGAAGGCGCGGGTGAACTGCTCGAGTTGTTTAGTTTCGCGAAACAACTGGCGGGAGATACACAGGCTGTATTTCAGAACTCCCTGATCACCACCCAATTCCCAGAGCGCCTGGCGCTGCTCCAGAAACTATCCGGGAAGTCATTGCCGCTTTCTATTGTCGATCTGGAAGACCTGTGGTTCACCTTGCTTCAGGAGATGACCGAATCGGGTAAAGTGGCGAGTTACCTGTCGCCAGTGATTGGTGCGGACGGCAAGCCACGGGAGCGTAAGGTCGTTCGTGTCGGCGCCTTCAATGCCGTCTCTGAGGGGCGTTTTTTACAACTCCTGCCTGAATCCGGCGCACTCGAGGAACTGTCTCGTCAGCCGCCGTACGGACAACGCAAGTTGGCGTCCGGGCTCGAAGCCGCAAACGGCACTGTCCAGCCGATGCTTATCGATCCCTCGCGCGGCTCGGTGCTGGCCCTTTTGACTCAGGCGCCGGACCTGCTGGAGCGGATCCGCCAGGGTAAAGCCGTGGGCTATGTCATTATCGCTCTGGCATTGATTGGTGTTCTGTTGGCGTTGGAGCGCGTGATCTACCTGTCTTACATCGGGAAGCGGATGAAGTGGCAACTCACCAATGAAACCGCCGACTCGAATAACCCCCTCGGCAGAGTCATGGCGGTATTTCAGGAGAACCCAAGGGTCGATACCGATACCCTGGAATTGATGATCGATGAGACCATCCTCAAGAATATTCCGAGACTACGCCGGGGTTTGTCAGCATTGAAGATCCTGGCCGCCGTTGCTCCACTACTGGGACTGCTGGGCACCGTTGTAGGACTGATCGAAACCTTTCAGTCGATAACTTTGTTCGGCACCGGCGATCCCAAGCTGATGGCCGGGGGCATCTCCCAGGCCTTGGTGACCACCGTGCTCGGATTGTGTGCGGCTATTCCGTTGATACTCATGCACAGCGGCCTGTCGAGCAAGAGCCGTCGGCTGGTGAGTATTCTCGAAGAGCAGAGTGCGGGAATCGTCGCCCGACACGCGGAACAACGAGGCCAGCATGCAGCAATGGCTTGAGTTCAGCGTTTCCCTGCGGGGTTTTCTCGATACCGGTGGTTTAGTGCTCTGGGCGCTGCTGGGAATTTCCCTGCTTATGTGGTTCCTGATCGTCGAGCGCTATCTGTATGTAATCTGGGGACACCCTCGTCGGTTGGCTGCAGTACAGGCAGAGTGGCGGGGGCGAGTGGAGCGCACCTCCTGGTTTGCCCGCAAGGTTCGTCAGGCGATGATTGCCGAAGTGTCGCTGGGCCTGAACCGATATCTGCTCCTAATCAAGGCCTTGATTGCTGTTTGTCCGCTGCTTGGTCTGTTGGGTACAGTGACCGGTATGATCCACGTGTTCGACGTCATGGCATTTATTGGCGGCGGCAACGCCCGCGCCATGGCAGATGGGGTTTCCATGGCCACCATCCCGACCATGGGTGGCATGGTGATAGCCCTATCGGGTCTGTTCTTCAGTTCCGATCTGCAACGGCGCGCGCTGCTGGAGACCCAGCAAGCCGCTGATTCTCTACGTGGACACCTGGGTTAGCACTATGCTCAAACGACGCTACGAAATACCGGAGGAAGAAGCCGAACTCAACATGACACCGATGCTGGACATCGTCTTCATCATGTTGATCTTTTTTGTCGTTACTACTTCGTTTGTAAAGGAGTCTGGTGTCGATGTCAGCCGACCGGCGGCGTCCACGGCGGTGCGCAAGGAGCACGGCAATATCATGATCGGTATCACCGAGAACAACCAGGTGTGGATCGACAGGCGGCGGGTGGAGGTACGTGCGGTGCGCGCCAACGTGGAGCGGTTGCATGCGGAAAATCCCGCTGGCGCAGTGGTCATACAAGCAGATAGGCGTGCTGCAGCCGGTCTATTGGTGCAGGTGATAGATCAATCCAGGGCTGCTGGAGTGGATGATGTCTCGATTGCGGCGTCAGTGCTTCAAGAATAGCGGATAACCGATACCATGAGGTTGCTGGCATCAGCGGTCGCGGCGGTTCTAGTCACGCTGATCTTGTTTTACTTCATGCAGAGAATGATTTCCGGTCCAATTAGGCCGCTTGAAAAACCTGCAACTCAGTCTGGTATCGCTCTGCTTCGAGTTGATCGGGTTGCCGAGGCCTCAGGCTCAATGCCTGGCAGGCGATTGTCGAGCCCACCTGTTATTCCTTCGACACCGAAAATGCCTGCACAGCTATTTAGTCATTTCAATGAACCTGAGTTCATGATGCCTGATACCAGTATCCCTGAACTGACGCCGGTCAGGCCTGGCGGCATGCCCTATCTGGGGTCTGTTGCAAAACAGCCTAAGAAGATGCCCCCCTCAGCTAAGGCCTTAATGAGAAAAAACAGGCCGCCTAAACCCGCCAAGGCTATTGAAAAGCAGCTTTTTGACTCCGTAATTGATGAAGCAATCTCTCACAATACGTCATCAGAACAGGTGAGCCAGACAAAAATGGCAACAACTCAAATCGAGCCAGTAGCCATGGCTGGCCATGGTTCAGGTATCACGGACGGCCTAACAGCTGGACCGGAATTGGCCGGACATCCCAACGGAGTCCGTAGCGGAACTGTCAACGAAGAGGTCATCGCACTCTTGAAAACGACGCCGGTCTATCCCCGAAAAGCTGCCAGGAGCAGACAGGAAGGCTGGGTCAAGATCGAATTCACCATCACTGAAAAAGGTGCGGTGACCGAGCCCAAGGTGATTGCATCAAAACCACGACGTATTTTTGATCGCGCAGCGCTCAAGGCGATCCGCAACTGGCGCTTCAAACCGAAGACTATTGCTGGCAAGGCCGTATCAAGACGTGCTGTGCAGGTCATCGAATTCAAATTGGCAGCAGGATGAAGACCCTGTCCGCCTTCCCGTTAATCCTGTTGCATATCATATGTTGTCTGGTTTTGATGTTTGGCAATGCTGGTACGGCTGCAGCGCAAAAGAGTTTATCCGAAAGTACCTACAAGCAACTCACTAAAGTGCATGAACTCATGCAAAAGGAGGATTACGCAGAAGCCTTGGCAAAGCTCAATGCGCTACGTCCTCGCGTGCAGCATAACGGTTATGAGCAAGCCGTAGTGCTGCAGACATACAGCCACCTCTATGTTGCAATGGAGCGCTATGCGCTGGCGATTGAGTCCATCGAACAAAGCCTTGCCTTGCAATCCCTGCCCGAGGACGTGACCCGCAACCTGCTGTATCTGTCAGCCCAGTTGCGCATCGCGGAGGGTGACAATGCCGGCGCCCTGGTTGACCTGGAAAGATGGTTCAGCGGAGAAACGGAGCCACAACCGGCGCCCCATGCCCTCGCCGGGGTGGCCTATTCGCGGCTCGAAGAGTATCCGGCAGCGATCCAACACCTGGAAGTCGCGGTGAATACCGGATTGAAACCGCAGGAATTGCACATGCGACAATTGTTGGCGGTCTATCTCTTGGCGCAACGCAACCGAGAAGCGGCTGGACTGCTGCAGCGGATCATCACAAGCTATCCAGGCAGGAGTGCTGATTGGCGGCAGTTGTCAGCCATCTACCGTCAGCTCGGCGATGACCGGAAGGCGCTGGCAGTCATGGAGTTGGCGTATCGGCAGGGCATGTTGAACAGCGCACAGGATCTGTTGGGGCTGGTCAATTACTATCTGTATCTCGATGCGCCGCGAGAAGCCGCAAAATTGCTGGCTTCTTTGCTCAAGAAAGGGTTACTGACGCCTAATCGGGAACACTGGGAATTGCTGGCTGCCGCCTGGACGCGGTCCAGAGAAACGCTCAGGGCAATCCATGCGTTGAGCCGGGCGGCATCATTGGAAAACGATCCGGAACTCCATCTCAAGCGGGCGCAGCTGGCGGCGGCAGTGGAGGATTGGGACCAGGTCCTGATGGCCGTGGCGGACATACAGCGGGCGGATTCTTTGAGTCAGTTCGCTGAAGTGCATCTGCTGGCAGGAATCGCACATCATCGACGAGGAGAGATTAGCTCGGCCCGTGAGGCTTTTCTCCCAAGCGGCGAAACATGCGGCGACTCGTAGCCAGGCACAACAATGGCTCAATTATCTGGATCAGGTGAGATGAGCCAATAACGCGTTCTTTAATATCGGCACCTTTCACTACCGGAAAGCAAATGCTCAGCCTGAAACCCACCTGATTCAAATGCTGACTTCCCTCAGCAGACACCGTTTTTTCGTCGTGACACCATTTTTAATCAAACTATTAAAAATATGGGGCATTTTGGGGTTCAGATGAAAAAATGCCGGCCGTTATTACCTGATACCTCAATACTGTATCTGACCTGTAAATCCGAGAGTCATCAGTAGGACCCAGGCAAATTGCATGACCACTAAACATATCCTATTCATCGAGTCCCAAGGGCAGGTACTGCAACAGATGATGCAGGGCTTGGCGGCCACGCGAGCAGATTGGCATATCGTCCGTGTCACAAACGACTGAAACGGCAATACAAGTCATGACTCAATATCAGGTGGGCCTCATCCTTGCCGAATGTGCAGCTGATTGGAATGCGTGTGAAAAGATGTTCCGGCGTCTCAAGGAGTATGACCCTGCTGTATTGCGTATCGCACTGGTATCGGACCCGGGCAACAAGTACCGTGCCGGGAGCTTTCAGTATATCCATCAGTTTCTGCTAAATTCCTGCTCGTTGGAGCAGTTGGAAAAGACCTTGGAAAGCGGTTTCGGCGTATGGGAGATGGCAAAGCAAAACTCCAGAATGGTGGAGTTGGTCGCGGGTCTGAAGTCGATCCCTACACCACCGTTGCTCTATTTCGATATCAAGGACGAGCTGGACTCTCCCAATGGGAGTCTCCAGGGAGTTGCCCGGCTGATCGGTCGGGATCCCGCACTCACCGCAAAAATCCTCAAGATCGCCAATTCCGGTCTGTATGTGCTACCCCGAACGATAGCCGATCTGGACACTGCCATCGGCCTGCTGGGTACGGATATGGTGATGGCGCTTGTCTTGGGGGCTCATTTGTACAGTCAACTGCCGGTGCCGGGCCTGGATCTCGACAAGATGTGGATGCACAGCATGGCGGTCTCATCGCTGGCGAAACAGATTGCGACTGATGAGACCGGTGTACAGAAGCTGGCCAGCGCCGCCGGTGTTGCTGGTCTGTTGCACGATGTCGGCCAATTGGTACTGCTGGCCGAAGATGCAGCGGCCTATTACAAGATCATCCGCCTCTCAGAGGGGAAAGAGGAAAAGCTGGTTGAATTCGAGCGGCAGCAGTTCGGTGTCGATCATGCACAGCTGGGTGGATATCTGCTGGCGCTCTGGGGGCTGCCGGATGACATCGTGGCGGCGGTAATCGGTCATCATGGCCTCACCCTGAGCTTGCCACACCCTTTGCCGGCCACTGTGCGGGCCGTATTGGTGGCAGAGTGGCTGCTCCAGGAGTATGCCGTGCACAAGGAACTTCTCGAAGCCTGCGCCTCGGCGGAGAGCCAGGCAATGATCAGTAGCAGTGATGCGATTGAATGGTGGAAGTACGTGGACCGTTTGGTGGAGCAGGGTATTGTCGCCTGAGGACTATTTGCATTTAGCAGTGCTGATTAACAGGAGAGAGTGAGCGTGCCTATGCTGGAGACCTTGCATACCTATCTGGAAGCCATCCGCCAGATGCTCGGTGCGGAGGCAGGCACCCTGTTCATACCCAGTCCCATCGGCAGTGACCTCAGCCCGTTTCTGTGTCAGGCCGGGGCGGAATCGATGATCCCGGAAATGCAGGATATGCAAAGCGCAACGGCCTTTGTCTGCGAGCAGGCGAGGAATGATGCCGCTACCTCTGATGAGGTAATCGAGATTATGCGCAGCAGCACTGAGAGTGTCTCTATCCTGAGCGTCAGAATCGATCTGCTGCTGCAGCAACTGGAGGTTGGCGACCGGCTCTCCCCCGAGGTTGACAGGCGTTGCCAAGAGCATACCTGGGCGAGTGCCGAGGGTGCCCGACTCTGGTTGGGTCTGTACTGGGAGGCTGATCAAAGCCTACCCATGCAGTCAGGGCAATTTGACCTGATCATCTCCCCAGATGGACAAAGCCCTATCGGTGAATTGAAGCGGCTTCTGTCTAGCAGCGCACACCTTGTCTGGGCCTTCCATCGCTGTGCTGCCTGGCAGCAGGACCCCTTGAGCCGTATGCCGGGACGCGCGGAACTGCAGGGCCTGTTAGGACAGTTGTTCAGACAGGCCAGGGAGCAGGCCCGACCGCTGGGTCTGTTGATGATCAATCCGGACGATTTCGCCACTGTCAATCAGCGTTTGGGCCGGCAACGGGGTGATGGCGTACTGGCGGAAGTGGCGGAGCGAATCGGCGGCGCCTTGCGCCAGTCCGACATGGCCTTCCGTTATGGAGGTGCGGTATTTGCGGTGTTGCTTCCGGGGGCGGGCGTTGAGGCCGCGAAAGCGGTTGCTGACAAGCTGCGGCATGCACTCAAGCAATCACCCTATGCACAAAAGGCAGTGCGTCTGGCATTCAGTATGGGCATGGCGATCTACGATCCGGAGCGACCGGAACAGGCGGCAGACGATGCCAACGAGTTGCTGCATTGGGCGGATAATGCCATCAATCAGGCCAAGCTCGCAGGCGGAGGGCGCACGGTGGTGTGGGACCCGCAAGGCGATGCCACTGTGGTGGGGAGTCTCGACCGGCTGTCCGGGATCTTCACCGCGGACACGGAGAAAGATTACCGGAACATGCTGTTGCTTTGGGAAACTGTGGCTTTTATTGCCTCGAATTCCGAAGGTGACGCCATTGCCAGGGAATTCATTACGCGGATTGGCGACCTGTTCAAGCCATTCAGGGCTGTTTTACTGACGGATGATGAGAAGCAGACCCGTGTGCTGGCGGAATTCGTTGATGAGCGGGCTAAAGTCTGGATGACCTGCTTGGAGCAAGGTAATCCGCTACCCTTGTCGGAGGCCCAGACTCAATTGTTCGAGCGTGTCAGTCAGCGCCAGCAGGTCGAGCGATTAAGCCTTGATGTAACGATTAAAGCCGCAGCTCAAAAGCCCCTCACTGCTTATGCCATCCCAATGCTGGCATCAGGTTCTTATCAGGGATGCCTGTATGTCGAGATGCAGAATGAGGCCAGGCTCGATTCATCGGATATCGTTTTTTTGAGCGCGCTTGCCAACCAGGTAGCCAACGCGCTGGCGCATGCCTTTCTGGCCACCCGCTGGAAGGAAAACAAGGAGCAGGAGAGTTCGCAGCTGAAACAGGAGGTGCGTGGATTACGTCAAGCCTTGCAGCACTCGAAGATGGTGTTCTGTTCGGCACAGATGCACCAGGTGATGGAGACCATGTTGAAAGTCGCGCCTACCGACGCCACCGTACTGGTCACCGGCGAGAGTGGGACCGGCAAGGAGATGCTGGCCAAGTCACTGCATGAGATGAGCCTGCGCAAAGATCAGCCCTTCGTGACGGTGGATTGTGGCGCTATCTCGCCAACCCTGTTGGAGTCGGAACTGTTTGGCCGGGTGAAGGGGGCCTATACCGGCGCCGACAGTGCTGCGGCAGGACGCATCCTGCAGGCCGACGGTGGCACCCTGTTTCTGGACGAAGTGGGGGAATTACCGCTGGACGTGCAGGCCAAACTGTTGCGCTTTGTGCAGGAAAAGGAGATGACCCCGGTTGGCGCCAGCAAGTCCCGGCAAGTGGATGTCCGCATCGTCGCGGCGACCAATCGGAATCTGGCGGAGGAGGTCAGGTTAGGGCGCTATCGGCAGGATCTTTATTATCGACTCCAGGTGTTCGTGGTCGAAGCGCTGCCGTTGCGGTTGCGGCCGGACGATATTCTGCCTTTGGCGCGCTATTTTCTGGAGAAATTCTCGGTTCAGTACCAGAAAGGGCCCTTGCAACTCGGCGCGGATGCCGAAGCAGCGCTGTTGAGCTATCCATGGCCGGGTAACGTGCGGGAACTGCAAAATGTGATCTTAAAAGTGGTAGTGATGTGTGCCTCGGATAACGTGAATGCACAGGACCTCAATCTGCCCAGGGATGATCTACAGAATCCACTGCCGCCGCTTGCTGCAGTACCGTCGGCGTCAGTTATAGCTTCGGCACCGTTAACGCCCGCGCCAGCCGAGAATCACGCAAGCCAAGCCCCTCCCCAGGCTGTTGAGGCGGATTTGTCTGGTGATCCCTGGGAGATCCTGAGCCGTGAGCTGCAAGGCCAGGTACAGCGGGTGTTGAGCCGCGGCAAGGCGGCATCCGAACCACTGGGGCGTTGGCTCGGTGAAGATCTGGTGTTGCTGGCAGATGAAACCCATCGTGGAATTGCCCGACGCGCCTCCTCATTGCTGGGTATGGCCGAGACCACGTTTCGCCGGCAAGTGCAGAAAGTTCGGCAGGAGCAGGAGACCGGGCGTCTGACTCGAGTGCCGGAATGGCGCCCGATGGGTCCGGTGCTTAACCATCTGTTGTCTTCCCTGGACGCAAATGCTGAGCAGAATGTGAGCGAACGGGTTCGGGGTGCGCTGTTGCAAGAAGTGATCAGTTGCCTGCCAGACGAGGATAAAACAGCCACCGCCCTGATGGGGGTCACCTTGCCGACCTACCGGCGCTGGAAAGAATCCGCCAGGGTTTGAGCGGCTATCTACAACCAGTGCAAGATCGGTCTTTGTGTTCTCATGGGCGGCCCTACAGCTTACTGCAATCTTTGCATTTGTACTTTTATATAAGGTATAGCAACGAGCTCCCACACAATTTCGCTCTCTACCAGGTCATGACAGCAGTTGCTTATCAAGGTCAGACCTGCCATCAATCACTCCATACCCATATTTTATCACTGACCCTGACCAACAGGTCGTCCCAGATGATAAGCCAATATTTTTTATCTTTGAAAATAATGGCGAAATCCGCCGAAATTTTATGTGGTGCGGACTAGTAAAAAAATCTGGTGATCAGGAATTTCAGAATGTAAAAAGCATAACCAATTGAAAATACGTATAAATAATTGCAGATCCAGTTCGATCCCGATTTTTGGCATGGGGCTTGCGCTAGTTTGATTGACCACCGTGCCTAATGCAGCTGGGTTCAGACCAGCTCTATAGGCACCAAGCGACAAGGTAGAGTCCCTCGGCGCCACAGTAGTGCTCACAGGTACTCATTGAATCTTGACCCTGGATGTTTCATCCAGGGTCGCCTAGTAAGTTGGGGAACATGATGAGAAGCAAAATTTTATACAAAATCCTGAAATACTTGATAGTCATTGATCCTGCGGCGCTGATTGGAGCGATAGTCATACTCCTGGCTTTTGCCCTGCCGGTAGCAGCGGTTATTGCCAGTTTTGGATTAATGAATGCGAGCACCTTCTTAACCGCATTACTGCTGGTCGCGACACTATTTGCCGGGCTGTTTTGGTTGCGTCTTTCGGTGATGTATTGGGCTGAGAGAAATACTGCAAAAGAGTCTGTTCAGCAGTCTGTGATGCCAATGGCCAGCAGCAGCGATGATCCAGCTGGTGCTGGGGAGCGGGCTTTGCCTATCACTGCAGGCTCAAATTCCGGGATAGTGGATCTAAGGCTGAAACAAGAGAATTACGCCGAGTATTTAATGGGCGATGTTCTGCGAACCCCCGGCCCGGGCCATCTTTTTTATCATCAGGGGCCATGACAGGGTTTTCAACCGCAGCAAGCCTGTAGACTTGCTGCGGTTGTCCCCCTTGGTCACTATTCTATCTGCAAAGTTCTTCTGGCGACGGGAATCTACAATCCCATATCACTTTTCTGCCCATCGTTTCACCGTTCAGGCATAGTCGGTTAACCAGCATTCCATTCATCTGCTGAACCATCAGTGAGGGTCCTGTGAGTAACCAGGCCCTGGTGGCTTGAAAAAGACGATCATGTTGAATTAATGCACACCTGATCAAGCGGGTGTAATTTCAACCTCCTGCCCCCACCATTTTTGTCATACCCCATAATTTCGGCGAATCAGCCGATATTTCTGGTGTGAGCCCGCGATTTGCTTCCAAAATGTCTTCAGCAAGGACCATTGATGGTCTGTAGATAATTTCATTAAATAATATAACTCATTGATAAACAATAAATAAAATGGCATTAACTGTTGCCTCTCTACCACTTGTCGCAGTGACTGGCATGTTGGTTGCAAACATTGAGTACAAGCGGGTGGTGCATCGTGTGCAACTCAGAAAGCAACAGGAGAGTCAACATGTTAGTCAACGGATACAAAATAGCGGCGACACTGGCTATTACATCCATTCTTTGGGCCGGGTGGAGTTTTCCTGAGGCAGTCGCTGCGAGTAGTTTCAATTATGGGGCCAGCGAGGAGACTGCACAGGTAGAAGCGCCAGCAGCTAAATCGTCCAAGGCTGAAAAGCGTGCAGAAAAACAGGCGCGTAAGGCCGAAAAGCGAGCCATAAAAAAGGCGCGTAAATTATCCCGCAGGCTGATACGCAAGTTCTCCCGGAAAAGCGCAGCCCTGGCCGAATCCGACCGCGAGGATCTGGTAGAGATCATCGTTGTCTACAAGAACCGGCCTGCGATAGGTGAAAATAACCGGGTGAAGGGGCTTGGCGGTAAGACCAAACGGGCATTCGGCAAGCTGAAGATGCGCAAGCTGACCGTTCCTGCCAATCGCCTGGAAGCGCTGTCCGACAATCCCAATATCGAGGTGGTTGCCGTGGATGAGCCCGTCTCTGCATTGTCCTCATCGGCCTATCAAACAGCCAACCGACCAGCAGCTGGTTCCACCTATGATATTCCTGTATCTCCCAACGTGGCCGTGGCGGTAATCGATTCAGGCATCGGCGACCATGGTGACCTTAATGTGGTTGAACGAGTCGAGCTCATTCCCCCAGCAGCCTCTTGCGCGGCATCAGGCTGTGATTCCGGCGATCCATTGGGTCATGGCACCCATGTTGCCGGGATCATTGGTGGTGATGGTTACCACTCCAATCAGGCCTACACCGGTGTGGCCGCAGGGGCCCCCCTCTATTCACTGCGGGTGCTCGATGCGAATGGTCACGGGCAGAGCTCTGATGTGATCGCGGCCCTGGACTGGGTGCTGGCCAATGCCGACGCCAAAGGGATCAAAGTGGTCAATCTGTCTCTGGGCAAAGGGGTCGAGGAAAGTCTGGTGACCGATCCGCTGGTGCAGGCCGTCAACCAGGTCTGGGATGCGGGTATCGTGGTGGTGGCCTCAGCCGGTAACTACGGGCGTGGCGGCAACTTCAGTATCACCAGCCCGGGCATCTCGCCAAAGATCATCACCGTGGGTTCCCTGACCGATTCGGGCACCGGCGACAATTTCGCTGACGACTATGTATCCTCCTACTCGTCACGCGGCCCGACCCTGATCGACCATTTCCTGAAACCCGACCTGCTGGCTCCCGGCAACCGTCTGATCTCGACCATGTCAGTTCAGAGTAAGCTGATGCATGATCTGCCGGGCAATGTGCAAAATTGTCAAACCTGCTCTGACGAATACATGGAACTATCAGGCACCTCGATGGCGGCCCCCATGGTCGCTGGAACCGCTGCTCTGATGCTCTCCCTGGATTCGAATCTGTCACCTGACGATGTCAAGGCGCGCCTGATGCGCTCTGCACGAAGCATAGATGCTGATCCAGTCGATGCGGGCGCCGGCGTCATGGACATCAGTGCCGCCCTGGCCGAGACCGGCTACATAACCGGTGCTGCTCAATCGCCACATATGGGTATCTCCCCGGACGGTACCAAAATCACGGTCCAGGACACGACAGCTGTATGGGGCGGAGCGGAATGGAGTGCCAGCCAGCTTTGGGGCGACTCCTACCTTTGGTCCGACAGTTACCTGTGGGCTGACAGTTACTTGTGGGCCGATTCCTACCTCTGGGCTGACAGCTATCTGTGGGCTGACTCTTACCTTTGGGCTGACAGCTATCTCTGGGCCGACTCCTACCTTTGGGCCGACAGCTATCTATGGGCTGACAGCTATCTCTGGGCCGATGCAATCTGCGACGATGACCCGCTGTACTCTACATCCGCTAACTCGACCGTCCTGTATGACGATTAATCGTCCCTCTAACGGCGGCCTTCGGGCCGCCTCTCACCCTCTGTAATCTTGTGTAGAATTCACCAAATCGAGTACAAGGTCATGTTATTCGCCGCCGAAGCACTCTGGGATGTGGGTTTTGTGGTCGTCACTGCAGCGGGTAACTACGGGCGTGACGACCACTTTACCATTACCAGTCCTGGCAATTCGCCGAAACTGATTACCGTGGGTTCATTGACCGATGAAGAGACTGCAAATATGGATGACGACTATGTCTCCAGTTATTCGTCACGCGGTCCGACCCTGATCGACCATTTTGTCAAACCTGACTTTATCGCCCCGGGCAACCGGCTGATCTCAACCATTTCGGTTAATGCCAGACTGTTGCAGGATAATCCCGATCGGGTAGTGCTCGATGACTATGGCGAGGCATCTTATCTAGAGCTGTCCGGCACTTCCATGGCAGCGGCCATGACCTCTGGCGCGGCGGCATTGATGCTGGATAAAGACCCAGACTTGACCCCTGATGATGTCAAGGCCAGATTGATGCGTTCAGCGCGTAAAATCGAAGGCGATATCACTGTTGTGGGTGCCGGCGCCCTGGATATCGATGCGGCCCTGGATGACACGGGTATAGTTACGGGTAGGGCTCAGTCGCCATTTATTAGCCTATCTGATAGTGATGATGCGGTTTTGGTACAGGACACCTCGGCCATCTGGGGTGGTCAGGAATGGAGACTGTCATACCTGTGGGCTGACAGCTACCTGTGGGCTGATTCATACTTGTGGGCCGACAGTTATTTATGGGCTGATTCCTACTTATGGGCGGATAGTTATCTATGGGCGGATGCCGTGGATGATGAGGATCCACTGTACTCCACCTCAGCCAGCTCAACGACTCTCAATGATGACTGATTATGCAAATACGGGCGGCCGGAGGGCCGTCCAGACAGGAAGATTGCTGCGTTTACCGTTCAGAAAAATAGTCGAAGACTTTCTAGAGATCCCTAACGTTATCCACTGTTTTCAATTCAATACGACAGCTAGGCAGAGCCACTGATCCCTAGTGTGTAGATCAGATCCCCTTCCCATGAGGTCGTTTGCGACCAATCCAGTGAGTCGATAATCCGTACGTGATTTTTTTGTTGTGAGGTCTTCTGGTTCGTTCAAGAAAAGTGTGAAAAAACCGATATAGGGACATGGTTCCTGTAATAGAGCATTGATGAATCGCCAACGGCATGAATCCAGAGACAATAGAGTGAAAATTGTAGCAATTGGTTTCAACGGCGCGTTCTTAATAGTTAATAATGGTTGGAATAATCGATCAAATGCATCTGCCTATAAAGATAAAAGGCAGAAATTGTTGGCGTGTCGGCCTCATGCAGATCGGTTTTATGCTGCTTCTTTTTTCATTACCTGGGGTAGGAAATAGTCTAGGAGTTGATCCACTTCATACTCCCCAACTGAATCGAAATATTCTGTTTTCCACACTTTCCGTCAAAGATGGACTGGCGCAGGCCGCAGTCAATGCGATCACTCAGGATCACCAGGGGTTCATCTGGTTTGGCACCCAAGAGGGCTTGAGTCGATACAACGGTTATCGCATCGACAACTATTATCACGATGCCGATGAACCAGAATCACTTTCCCATGACTGGGTCTGGACCTTACTTGAAGATCGGGACGGAACTCTATGGATTGGTACCGACGGAGGCGGCTTGAATCGCTATAACCGGTACCAGGGCAGTTTCACTCATTTCAGACATGATCCCGGACAAATCCTAAAAGTCTCAGTAATGACCGAG
Organism: uncultured Gammaproteobacteria bacterium; assembly: GCA_963797085.1. Classification (GTDB taxonomy): domain Bacteria; phylum Pseudomonadota; class Gammaproteobacteria; order Chromatiales; family Chromatiaceae; genus JASJBU01. Next base: position 102,065 of record CAWCOA010000023.1, on the reverse strand, counting down.
TTCGCGTCATTCTCCAGTCAAAAGACGGGATGCTGTGGATTGGCACCGATGGGGGTGGTTTGAATCGTTTCGATCCGGCAGTCGGTCACTTCACCCATTATCAACACGATCCGAATGTCCCCGGTGGACTGCCTAACGACAAAGTTCTTGCAATTCAGGAAGATCACAATGGATTCCTGTGGGTTGGCACTTATGGTGGCCTGGTTCGAATAGACCCGATTACCAAGAAGTTTCTCATATATCAACATGATCCAACACGGGCGAATAGTCTCAGCAGTGACCGGGTACGAACCTTGTATGAGGATTCACAGGGGTTTCTTTGGATCGGTACTGATGGTGGTGGACTCAATCTGTTCGATCCCGTGCGAGGCACTTTCCGGCGTTTTCTGCATGATCCCAATGATTCAAGCAGTTTAAGTAATGATACTGTGTGGAGCATCTATCAGGATCTCGACGGCACGCTGTGGATTGGTACTTCGAGTGGTATGAACCAATGGGTTCCTGAAAGTGAGAGCTTTCTACATTATGTCAATGATCCAGCCAACCCCGCGAGTCTCGTAGATGATCGTGTGAAAACCCTTATCCAAGACCATGGCGGGGTATTGTGGATTGGCACCGCCAATGGGGTCAGTCGTTGGAACTACGTCAGTGACAGCTTCACTTACTACGAAAAAACCAATAGTAAAGCCTCATACCTGCTCAGTAATACTATCACAGCTGTCGATCAGGCTATTTATGGTGAAATCTGGGTTGGTACCTATGGTGGCGGATTGTCACGAATCGATTCGGCAGGTGGTACCGCAAAACATTACCGTCACGACCCAGAGGATCAGAACAGTTTGAGCAGCGATGAGGTCATGTCTGTCTTTGTCGACCGCGACAATCAGGTTTGGGTGGGTACCCATAAAAACGGATTGAACAGATTGGATCCGGCAACCGGTAGGGTACATCGCTATCGTCATGATGCAACTGATCCCCACTCAATCAGTGATAATGGCATTACACGCATCCATGGTGATGCAGACGGTACACTTTGGGTGGCAACCTACGGTGGTGGACTCAACCGCCGTTCCCCAGGCACTGATCAGTTTGAAGTGTTTCGCCACGATCCGGATGATGCCAACAGCCTAAGCAGCAATCGGGTACTGAGTCTCTACCGGGATAACGCCGGCACTCTCTGGATTGGAACCGAAGATGCTGGCTTCAATGAGCTGGTTGAGAGTAGCGGGACCTTTCTACGTTACCAGCATGAGCCCGGCAATGTGGAATCCCTCAGCAGTGATGCAGCCTGGGAGATGTTGGAAGGGAGTGATGGCTCCTTTTGGGTCGGTACCCGTGGTGGGGGCCTGAATCGTTGGCTACCTGAAGACCGGCGGGTGAGGCGCAACCGTTTTATCAAATACGGCAAGCGTGAAGGCTTGTCCAGTAATACGGTCAATGCGATTCTGCATGATAAACATGGCGCTCTATGGTTGAGCGGTAACAGTGGTCTGACCCGTATGGAACCTGCTAGTGGAAGCCTGCGTCATTTCGACAATCTAAATGCCCTGAAAAGTAATGATTTCGTGTTTGGCGCCCGTTTACGGGGGAGCGATGGAACTCTGATGTTTGGTGGTACGGATGGCTTGGTGGTGTTCAACCCAGACAGGATCCGTACCAATTCTTATCGCCCACCAGTTGTGGTAACAGCCTTGACTCGTCTGCAACCCCTTGCCAGCAGTTCCAGCGTGACTGTTGACGTACCTATGGTCGAGCTGGATCACACGGACTATTCGGTCACCTTCGAATTTGCGGCCATGGACTTCAACTCGCCGGACAAGAATCGTTACCGGTATCAGTTGCAGGGTTTCGATCGAGATTGGGTTGATCCACTGCAGTATCGGCGGGCTACCTACACCAATCTACCTGCTGATACCTATTTATTTCAGGTCCAGGCGGCGAATAATGATGGCATCTGGAACGATACTGGTGCCTTTATCCAACTGCAAGTCAATCCACCTCCCTGGCGCTCGGACTGGGCCTATGCCTTATATGCGCTGAGTGCTGCGTCTTTTCTGGGTTTGCTCCTGCATCTACAACATAAAAAATCCAGTATGGAGGCGGAACAGCGTGCTCGACTTGAGGAGCAGGTACGGGTGCGCACTCAGGAACTGTCGGAACGAAACAGTGACCTGGAAGAGCTCAACGATAAATTCAAGGAGGCTAGTCTGACCGACTCGTTGACTGGCCTCAAGAACCGTCGTTATTTCTATGAACTCATTGAGGTACAGATACCCGAACTGGATCGACAGATAGCGAAACAAGCCACAATGGAAGTCGATTCAAGAGAGTTGACTGATCAATCAGGCCTGTTCTTTATGATGATCGATCTCGACGGCTTCAAGAAGATCAACGATAACCATGGCCACAATGCAGGTGACCAGGCACTGTTGCAGGTACGTGACATCCTCAATGCCTGCAGTCGTTCTTCCGATACGGTGATTCGTTGGGGTGGAGATGAATTTCTGATTGTCGGGCGGACTGACGGTCGGGTAGCTGCGGAACAATTTGCAGAGCGCCTACGTACAGAACTCGCGACACATCCATATACCTTAGGTAATGGAGAAACTGCAAGTTTGTCCGGTTCAATTGGATTTGCGATCTATCCATTTGTACCCTCGGCGCCCGGGTTGCTGCACTGGGAAAGTGTAGTGGTGATAGCAGATCAGGCGGCCTATATTGCCAAGGAAAACCAGCGCAATGCCTGGGTCGGCATCTACAGCCGCGCTACGGCAACAACAGCACATGCCCTGCTGGATATTCGCGATGATCTGGAAGGCCTGTTGCAGCGCGACTTGGTCAAGATCAACACCTCAATTGATGAGGACCGCGAGTCTTTTCTGGTGCAGCCCAAGAGGGCAACACGATGATCGCAGGGTTCTATCAATTGACTTGTATGGGCAGGCCCAGATCGAAGGTATTTTATCTGTATCGATTGCTGGTAATGTTCCTAATTGTACTACCCGGATTTATTTATGCAGCCGAGTACGGCATTCCCTTTGTCCACCTGTCTATTGAGGAAGGCCTTTCCCAAGCGTCAGTGAATACCATTGCTCAGGATCGTATCGGTCACTTGTGGATCGGTACCCAGGAGGGCCTTAATCGATATGATGGGTATAGCTTAACGTCCATTGAGCTGGATGTTGCTGAAGATGCAGACTCACTACAGAGTTGGATAGAAGTCCTGTTACTCGACCAGAATGGTGTGATGTGGATTGGCACCAAGAGGGAAGGCCTGATCAGATTTGATCCGGAAAATGGGCAGCAGCTGCGTTTTCGTCATGATCCACAGAACTTGCACTCCTTGAGTAATGACCAGATATGGGCCTTGCACGAGGATGCAGCGGGTAGACTCTGGGTGGGCACTGAGCGTGGACTCAACCGTTTTGATACAAGCACACGTCAGTTCGTGCGGTTCGATCATGCATCATCCATTGCACCGGCCTTAGGCGAACTGCGAGTTACCAGCATCGACCAGGATTCCAACGGCCGCCTATGGGTTGGCTCAGATGGTGCGGGATTGTTTCGTTTCGACCCTGAACTTGGTCGGATATGGCAGCTGCGGCATGACTCGAGTGATCCAATGAGTCTGCTAGGGGATAGAATCTCCAGCCTGTTTGTCGACCATGAGGAGCGGCTCTGGATAGGTGGCTATGAAGGTGGGCTCCAGCGACTTGACCCAATGCAGGATCGCCTGAAAAATTTTTCACAGCAACTGAATGAGAGTCATTCACTCAAGGCGGGTAAGGTTCGGGATATCTTCCAGGATAATTCGGGCCGCATCTGGGTGGGCAGCGAAGCCGGATTGAGTCAATGGATCAGTGATACCCAGAGATTTGTGCGCTACACCCATGACCGCGCCAATCCACGCAGTCTTAGTGATAATCGCGTTAACACCCTGTTTCAGGATCGGGGCGGTGTCATGTGGGTGGGCACTTTCGCCGGATTGAATAAATGGAATCCGACAATCGGCAGTTTCGGACACTACCAGCATGACCCTGCACAGCAAGAGGGCCTGACCAACAATCTAGTGACTTCCTTTCATGGTGACGGCGACGGTGCAGTCTGGATAGGCACATTTGGTGGTGGTATGCAGGCGTTCGATACCCACAGTGGGCGTTTCAAACCTGCGCCTGTTGAACTGGGTAAAGAACAGGTCATGGCATTGAATGTGAATTCTCAGGGCATGATCTGGGTGGGTACCCGCGACCAGGGACTGTTTCTGCTGAATCCAGAGTCTGGAGCGTTACGCCATTTTGAGCATAATCCACAACAGTTGAATAGCCTCAACAGCAATGGAGTGACATCACTCATAGAAGACCGATAGAGGAGTCTTATGGGTAGGCACCTATCGGGCAGGGTTGAATATGCTCAATCCGACGGGTGAGAGCTTTAGGCATTTTCGCCATAATCCGACAGATGCATCTAGCCTCAGCAGTGATAAGGTGTTGGCAGTCATGGAAGATCAGGGCGGGGTACTCTGGATCGGTACCGATGGCGGTGGCCTCAATCGCCTTGACCGACAACGTGAAGTCTTTACCACCATTCGTCACCGCCCTGGCGACCCGCTAAGCTTGAGTAGTGACAGCATCTTGGTGATCCATGAATCCGCAGCGGGCGATCTCTGGATAGGCACTGGCGGCGGCGGGTTGAATCAATGGCGGGCGGCTGACCGGCTTAATGGCAAGCCGCTGTTTACCCGCTATACACGAAATGAAGGGTTACCCAGTAATTCTGTCCTGGGGATCTTGAGTGACGATCAGGGAAAGCTTTGGATCAGCTCCAATCGGGGACTGACCAGGCTTGACCCAAATACCGGGGCGATGCGCAACTATGCGGTGAACGATGGACTGCAGGGATACGATTACACACAGGGCGCCTCCTATCGGTCAGTTGACGGTCTGCTTTTCTTTGGTGGTGTGAATGGATTCAATGTCTTTCAGCCATCCAATATCAGTGAAAATCGGCATGCCCCGGATGTGGTGCTTACTTCGGTGCTGAAATACAACAAACCCTTTGATCCGGGTATGCCTCTGGCGCGACTTGACGCACTGGATCTGGCTTACCACGAGGAGATGATCACTTTTGAATTCACCGCGCTCGATTTCACGGATCCCGCCCGAAACCGCTTTATGTATCGCATGGATGGTTTCAATACTGACTGGGTGGATGCAGGGAATTCACGGCGCGCCACTTACACTAATTTACCGGCGGGTGAATATACATTTCGGGTAAAGGCCGCCAACAACGATGGGCTCTGGAACGAGGAAGGTGCCGCTCTGGTCGTACGGGTCAGCTCAGCACCATGGCGTACCTGGTGGGCATACAGCCTCTATCTGTTGTGCATGGTGACTGCCCTCTGGTTGTATCTACGAGCCCAGGCGCGCCGTCTGGAGCGGAGTATGGATTTGCGCAAGGCAGAAGAGGCGAATGCAGCAAAAAGTCTGTTTCTTGCCACCATGAGCCACGAGATCCGCACACCCATGAATGGTGTATTAGGAATGACCCAGCTGTTGTTGGAGACAGTGCTCGACCGGACTCAGATGCGCTATGCCCAGACTATCAAGCGATCCGCAGAGTCACTGCTGGGTATCATTAACGATATCCTGGATTTCTCCAAGATCGAGGCAGGTAAAGTGACGTTGGAGAATACCGCATTCGATCTGCGTGAGGAGTTGGACGATACTCTTATCCATGCTGGGTGAGCGTGCCTATGCCAAGGGTCTGGAACTGATCTCCATAGTGCCGCCACAGATACCGGTGGCGGTTAAAGGGGATCCTCTGCGGTTACGGCAGATTGTTGTTAATCTGCTTGGCAACGCTATCAAATTCACCAACCAGGGGGAGATCACCCTGGGTGTTGAAATGGTGGAGATGGTTGCCGGAAAGCGATTATATCGCTTTGAGGTGCGGGATACCGGGGTCGGCCTGACTGAGGCACAGTGTGCAAAAGTATTTCAGGCCTTCAATCAGGCCGACGGATCAACCACCCGTAAGTTTGGCGGGACTGGACTTGGATTGACCATCGCTCGCCGCTTGTGTCAAGCCATGGGCGGCGAGATCGGTGTAGAGAGCAGCCCCGGTAACGGTTCCCTGTTCTGGTTTACCACTTATCTGGAAGCAGATCCTATTGGCAATGAGCATAAGGTATTAACTGGGTTGTCTGGTCTGCGGGTGTTGATCGTTGAAGGCCACAAGGTGCTGCGCGAATCACTCCAAGCGCAATGTGAAGCCTGGGGGTTGCAGGTCGAAGCGACTGCCGCCACAGGTCCCCAGGTTTTGGACATACTGTATACAGCGAACCAGTCGGATCGAGCCTATGATCTGTTGTTAATGGAACAAGATCTGCCCGGTATGGATGGTACGACGCTGATCCGCATGATTCGTTCATCGCCCGAACTGGCCAAGCTGCGGGTCATCCTCCTGGTGTCCATGGGACACGTACGGTTGAAGTTGTTGGATCAGGATCCTCAGGTGGATATTGTCGTTACCAAGCCTGTGTGCAGTGGTGCTTTAGAGGAGGGCATCGCCCAAGCTATGCAAATCGCGGTCGCTCCAGCGCGTGCTGCCACAGTCGTAGGCCGGCCGAAATTCAGTGGCCGTATCCTCCTGGTGGAAGATAATCTCACCAACCAGGAAGTCGCCTCCATTATGTTGAAGGGTTACGGTTGCGAGGTGATGGTGGCAGAAACCGGTGTGAAGGCGCTGGATATCTGTCAACGGGACAGCTTTGACCTGATTTTGATGGACTGCCTGATGCCGGAGATGGATGGTTTCGAACTCACGCGCAGACTGCGACGGCAAGAGCTGGAGGATGGCGGGCGTGTGCCAATTATCGCCCTTACAGCAGATACGAGTCAGGAGACTCGGGTGCTTTGTAGTACGGCCGGTATGGACGATTTCCTCGGTAAGCCATTGGTAACAAGTCAGCTGAAAACAACCTTGGCACATTGGCTGAAGGTACCTGCCGATGCAGTGCAGCAGACTTCCTTGGATCTGCCAGAACTCGAATTCGAAGCTAACGATCACGATAATCTCAACCTGCTGGATGGCCAGGTTCTACGTGAAATAACCCTCCTTCAACAACCGGGTCAGCCCGATTTGATTCGGCGTGTGGTGGAAATTTATTTACAGGACTCACCACGTTTGATCGCGGAACTCGAAGCGTCAGCGGCCGCTCAGGACTTCGATGGCATCCGTCGCAATGCCCATGCGCTCAAATCCAGCAGCGCGCATATCGGTGCCGGTTCTCTTTCTCAATTCGCCAAGGAGTTAGAGGCTCGGGGCCGCAGCCGCAACCTGGAGGGTGTCGAGGGGATCTTGAGAAAGATCGGACAGGATTACAAAAATCTGGCGCAGGCGTTGGAAGCGGAAATCCTCAAACGTACGGCTTGAACGGGACTTGAATTACCTTGGAATCACGGTCTGACAGCACTACTCCACAAAGCGTTCTGATCGTTGATGATGATGCCATGGTGCGCGTTTTGGCGCGTTCTGCCTTAGATAAGTTGGGTCTTGAGGTAGACGAAGTAGAAAACGGCGCCGAAGCCGTGGAGCGTTTCGAGCAACGGGCATTTGACCTGGTATTACTCGATTTGGAGATGCCGGTGATGGACGGTTTTACTGCATGCGCCAGAATTCGCGCCCTGCCTGGAGGAAAGTCTGCCACGCTGATCGTTGTGACTGGTCTGGATGATCTGGACTCCATCCAGCGGGCTTATGAGCTCGGTGCAACGGATTTTGTCACCAAACCCATCAATTGGTCAGTGCTTATGCAGCGCATGCGTTTCATTCTGCGTGCTCGCGGCGCCTTCCAGGCGCTTAAGGAGAGTGAAGCCAAATTGTTCGAGTCCCAGCAGATTGCGCATTTGGGGCATTGGGACTGGGATGTCGATAACAATCAAGCCGAGTGGTCGGAGCAAGTCTATAAAATACTGGGTCTGACCTCGCAATTCAGTTGCGCTTCATATTCGGCTTTCCTCCAATCGGTTCACCCGGATGATCGGGCCAATGTCAATCGGTCCATTAGTCAGGCCGTGGAGCATGCTGAGTCATACACTGTGGAACATCGTATTCTGCTGCCTAACAGTGAGGAACGCACCATCGTCTCTCAGGGCAGGGCCATGCAGGGTGGCACAGGTCGGGTAGTCAAAGTGCGTAGCGTGATGCAAGACGTTACCGAGCGCAAACAGGCAGAGGAACGCATCTTCCATTTGGCCTACTATGATAATCTGACCGGCTTGCCGAATCGTGACCTATTCAAAGAGTACGCGAGTCGTCTCCTGGCCGCCGCCCAGAGGGATGGCACCAATGCCGCGATTCTGCTGGTAGACCTGGACCGTTTCAAGCGGATAAACGATTCCCTTGGTCACGCTGCTGGTGATGAACTCCTCAAGGAGGTGGCGGGGCGCATCGCTAATTGCGTGCGTCAATCCGATCTGGTTGCCAAGGTCCAAAATATGGATGACTTAATCTATTCGTTGGCTCGGCCGGGCGGTGACGAATTTATGCTGCTCATACGCGGGCTGGAACGCACAGAGATGGTAACGAATTTTGTTCAACGTTTGCTCACGCAACTGTCGCAGCCGTTGGTCGCTAGGCAGCAAGAGATCTTCGTAAGCGCAAGTATTGGTGTTGCCATGTTTCCCGGTGACGGTATGCATCAGGATGCTCTGTTGAGTTATGCGGATATTGCATTGGGTCACGCGAAGGAGGCAGGAGGGGGTTGTTTTCGATTCTATGCCAAAGAAATGAACCAATGGGCCAACAAACGGTTGAATCTGGAGGCAAAGCTTAACCGCGCAATTGAGAATGATGAATTTGAGCTTTACTACCAGCCTCAGATCACTCTTGCTACTGGCCGGCTCGCCGGGTTCGAGGCACTATTGCGTTGGCACCCAGAGGGGCGTGAATCGGTGCCGCCCAACGAATTCATTTCTATCGCCGAAGAGTCCGGACTGATTATCGAGATTGGGGACTGGGTGCTCAAGCACGCCTGTGCCCAGTTGAAGTCCTGGCAAGCGAAGGGTTATGCGTTGGTCCCGGTGGCTGTTAATCTCTCGGCACGTCAGTTCAGTGATCAGGATCTGGTGAAGATGGTCATGCAGGAACTGGCAACCACTGGAATCCCGTGCGAAATGCTGGAACTGGAATTGACCGAACGGGTAATCATGCGCGATGTAGAAGAGACACGCACCAAGCTCCAGGCGCTCAAAAGTATCGGGGTGAAGATCTCGGTGGACGATTTCGGAACCGGTTATTCCTCGATGAGCTATTTAAAGCGGTTTCCTCTGGATACACTGAAAATTGATCGTAGCTTCGTCAAGGATCTTGAAAACGACCCCAATGACGAGTCTATCATCAAAGCCATCGTCGCCATGAGCAAGGGGCTCGGCCTCACGACGATAGCTGAGGGCGTAGAGAATGAGCAGCAACGTGAATTACTGTCCAGGATTGGCTGTGACTTGATGCAGGGCTATCTCATCAGTCGTCCGGTCCCGGCGGAGCAGGTTGTGGCGTTTCTGAGTATGGGGTCTGACTGATTCAGGAAACGCTCAATCGTCGCCTTCCGCAGTAAGTGGTCGGCATCAGCTAGGGCAACTGGCAGAGGTGAGATCTACTGGGCATATTGCTCCATCACCATGACGGAGAAATATGCCCATCTTGCACCCGAGAATATTCGAGGTGCAATGACCCCCTGGATGAATCGAACTCACGATCTGCTCAGGCTGACGAGAAGAAGGGGGAATGTGAAGGGTTTTGCGATTCGTAACTCTTAGAATATACGATAAGTATTGGTGGGCCCACTAGGACTCGAACCTAGGACCAAGGGATTATGAGTCCCCTGCTCTAACCAACTGAGCTATGGGCCCGTAAAAAACCAGAAGATTCTAGCAGAAAACAAGGGGGCGCCCTAGCTGGACGCCTCTTGATTATTTATCTAATTATTCATTGTCTAGAAAGCTGCGCAGTCTATCCGAGCGGGATGGATGACGCAGCTTACGCAATGCTTTCGCCTCGATTTGGCGAATCCGTTCTCTGGTGACATCGAACTGTTTACCCACTTCTTCCAGGGTATGGTCGGTATTCATGTCGATGCCGAAGCGCATGCGCAGGACTTTTGCTTCACGGCCTGTGAGTCCCGCCAACATGTTTTGCGTGGCTTCGCTCAGACCCTCGGAAGTGGCAGAATCAACGGGTGAAACGACGCCGGCATCCTCAATGAAATCGCCTAGATGGGAGTCTTCATCATCACCGATGGGGGTTTCCATGGAGATTGGCTCTTTGGCGATTTTCAATACCTTTCTAATCTTGTCTTCCGGCATTTCCATTCTTTCGGCCAGTTCTTCCGGGGTGGCTTCACGGCCCATCTCCTGAATCATTTGACGGGAGATGCGGTTGAGCTTATTGATCGTTTCGATCATGTGGACCGGGATGCGTATGGTTCTGGCCTGGTCTGCGATGGAGCGGGTGATCGCTTGGCGAATCCACCAGGTGGCATAGGTCGAAAACTTATATCCACGGCGATATTCGAATTTGTCCACGGCCTTCATTAGGCCGATGTTGCCTTCCTGAATAAGGTCGAGGAACTGTAGGCCGCGGTTGGTGTATTTTTTAGCAATTGAGATCACCAGGCGCAGGTTGGCCTCAACCATCTCTTTTTTGGCGCGGCGCGCCTTGGCCTCGCCAATGGACATCTTGCGATTGATCTCTTTGATCTCACTGACGGTCAGTATGCTGTCTGTCTCAACAGACCGGAGACGTTTTTGGGCTCGCTGGATCTCGAGAGCATGCTCTTCGAGGGCCTCTGAATAACCCTTGCCTTTACCGATTTGTTCCTGAATCCAGTCGAGATTGGTCTCATTGTCGGGAAAGGATGCAATAAATTCCTTGCGGGGCATTTTCGCCTTCTCAACACACAGGTTCATGATAATCCGTTCTTGATTGCGGATCCGTTGAATGGTGTTGCGCAGGGTATTGACCAGTTTATTGAAGGTGACTGGCACCAGCTTGAATTCAAGAAAGGATTCAGCGACTGCATCCAGTGCTTTCTGTGTCTTGGCGTCGGCCCGGCCATGCTTGATGAGTGAGTTGCACAAGGCTTTGTGCTGTTTGCGCAGCGTCTTGCCTTTTGCCGAGACCTCTTCTGGATCAGGGCCAAGGTTCTCTATTTCTGTATCAGAATTATCCTCGCCATTTTCAGTGCTGGCTGTGCCTTCACTTTCCTTCTTTTGGGCGGTGTTGACCGGGGTGGGGATCTCATCTGGTTCGTTGGGGTCAATGAAACCGCTTGTTACGTCAGCTAGACGAACTTCACCCTCATCGATTTTCTCCAATAAGTCGCAGAGAATGCCGATTGTCATTGGAAATGTAGCAAGAGCGGCAGAGACCTGGTTCAGGCCCTCTTCAATGCGTTTTGCGATGCGCAGTTCGCCTTCGCGGGTCAACAGTTCGACTGTCCCCATCTCGCGCATGTACATGCGCACGGGGTCAGTGGTGCGGCCAAACTCACTATCAACACTGGCGAGAGCGGCAGCGGCAGCTTCGGCGGCATCATCGTCAGTGGATACGGCGTTATCACTGAGCGTGTTGTCTTCAAGGTCGGGGGGAGTCTCATGGACAGTTATCCCCATGTCATTGATCATGCGAACAATGTCTTCGATCTGTTCGGGCTCAACGATTCCCTCGGGCAGGTGGTCATTGACTTCTGCGTAGGTCAGGAAGCCTTGCTCCTTACCTTTTGCAATCAATTGTTTTAGCTGGGATTGCTGTTGTTCCTGATTCATTTCTTACCTTAAAGTTCGACGGTGATCGGCGAAAACTGAACTGACCATTCTAGCACGATTACGAATAAATTTTCCACTATTTCTCCCGTTAGTGGCCTGGTTGGCCGCTAGTACATCATGCATTGCCAGAAGTTTTTCCTGCCGCTTCGATCAGTGTTCGTCTGCGAATACTGCATTTCGCGGGATTCCAATACTTAGCTACCAACTGTCCAAAGCTGCACCAAGTCACTTCTGCGTGTGGAAGTTTTGCGATACGACGATTTCCTTCAGGCATGGCGCACTGATCAGCTGCGTTTGAATCAGTCATTTTCGCCGTTGTCGATCTTCCGTTTGCCTGGAAAGCGGCGTTTCAGCATTTCCAGTTCATCTGACAACTCGCTGAGTGGAGCGTTCCTGGGTAACGTATTGTTTTCCTTGTGATATTGCGCATTAAGCCGTTTCATGGCGCCAGTGAACTCTGATTTAAGATCCATCTCTTGCGGAAAATCGCAATATTTACTTCTCAATTTCAACAATACAGCAAACTCATCCGACTCCCTGAACCGCTCCAGCAGCGCTGTACCTGTCAGTGTAGGCTGGGACTGGCAAATTGCCAGTATCTCCTTGAGCAGTGCAATGCCTGGCGCGTTCCAGTCTTTCCAGGCCTGCTCCAGTTCATCGTTCAATGAAGCGAGCGCGGGGGATTCCAGCAGCAGGGCAATCGCCATACGAGTCGGAGCAGGGCGGTGTTGTGTGAATTGCTTACCCGGCTTGTTAGTTGGCCTTGTGGCCGATGGTTTCGTCTTAAGGGTGCCATGACCAACTCCTACCAGTGTTTCGAGCTGCTGGTACATCATGTCCTGGAAAAGACTCTTAGGCAGCTTGCTTAACAAGGGCTTTGCCAATTCTGCGAGGCGCGCGCGGCCATCGATGGAATCCATGTGGAGCTGAGCAGAAAGATTGTCGAAGAGGAATTGTGAAAGTGGGAGGGCGTTTTCGATGCGTTCTTGAAACGCTGCAGATCCCTCTTTCCTGACCAGCGTATCCGGGTCTTCAGCTTCCGGCAGGAACAAAAACCGGGCCTCTCGCCCGTCTCGCATGACTGGCAGGGCGATCTGCAGGGCTTTCCATCCGGCATCACGCCCAGCGCGGTCACCGTCAAAGCAGAACACGACTTCCGGGCAGGTGCGAAAGATCAGCTCCAGGTGATCTTTCGAAGTGGCAGTTCCCAGTGTGGCGACCACGTTGCGGATACCAAATTGTGCAAGCGCCACGACATCCATGTAACCCTCAACCACCAGCATTCTATCAATCTTACGCAGGGCTTTTTTCGCCTCATACAGGCCATACAACTCCCGGCCTTTATGAAAAACGACGGTTTCCGGAGAATTGAGGTATTTGGGTGCAGTCGTATTAGAAGATCTCCGCTGCTCGGGGTTGGTTTTATCTGCTGCGCCGGATGCGCTGCTTAAGACCCTGCCACCGAAGCCGATGACCCGCCCACGCTGATCCCGGATAGGGAAGATAATGCGGTCGCGCAAGCGGTCATATTGCTTGCCTTCCGGTTCTGATATGAGTCCGGTTTCCCGCAGCTGTGTGATCTCCGAGTCGCTCTTGCCCAGTGCCTGTAGCAGGTTATCCCAGCCAGGGGGGGCATAGCCAATACCGAAGCTGGCGGCTATTTCACCGCTCAAGCCGCGACTCTTCAGGTAGTTTACTGCGGTCTGTGCCTGCGGGTGTTCGCGCAACTGGCGCTGATAGAAACTGGCGGCCTTTTCCAGGATTGCATAGAGTGGACGCAGGTCTGGACCCTGCTGGAATCCCTCTTCACGCGGCACCTCGAGACCTGCCTGGCCTGCGAGTTCTTCCACGGCCTCGATAAAACCGAGGTTGTCGTACTCCATCAGGAAGCCAATGGCAGAGCCATGCACGCCGCAACCAAAACAGTGATAGAACTGCTTTTGACTGCTGACTGTAAAGGATGGAGTCTTTTCGTCGTGAAACGGGCAGCGGGCTTGATAGTCTCTACCGGCTTTCTTTAGTGGCACACGCCGGTTGATGACATCTACTATGTCAACTCGATTGAGCAGGTCATCAATGAATTGGGGTGGAATCATGCCAGCCATGATGATTGGATGGCCTTAGTTTGATTGAATGAGTAACGACAAGAATAGCCGAAACCTGTGCTTCGAGGGAAAGTTATCCGGCGAGTTTCTGCTTGACCAAAGCGCTGACCTGACCCATGTCCGCTCGACCCTGAATCTTCGGCTTCAACTGCCCCATGACCTTGCCCATGTCTTTCATGCTGCTGGCGCCGGCTCCGGCAATGGCTGATTCCACCAGTGCCGCGATTTCAGCATCACTCAGGCCTTCCGGCATATAGTCCTGGATAATGGTGATTTCGCTGAGTTCCTGCGCGGCCAGCTCCGTGCGTCCGGCCTGTTCATACTGAGCAATGGAATCACGGCGCTGTTTGATCATCTTTTCCAGGATGGCGAGTACCTGAGTATCGTCGAGTTCGATACGTTCATCCACTTCACGCTGTTTGATAGCGGCCGTGACCAGGCGCAGGGTGCTCAGTCGAGCCTTGTCCTTCGCCTTCATGGCGACCTTTACATCATCCTGGATACGCTGTTTCAACATGTGGGTGGATTACCGGAACAGAGCTAGAGAAGTGGCGAATCAGCTCAATACTGACGTTCCCAACGACGGTTTTCACGGGAGACCTTTTTCAGGGTGCGTTTTACCGCCGCCGCAGCCTTGCGTTTTCGTTCCCAGGTGGGTTTTTCGTAGAACTCGCGGCGCCGGACTTCGGCAAGCACGCCGGCTTTTTCGCAAGAGCGCTTGAAACGGCGCATGGCAACTTCAAAAGGTTCGTTTTCTTTGACGCGTACGTTAGGCATCTATGTTGTTCCTTGGGATCTGTTAAGCTTTCTCAACCGGTAAAGAGCGCGAATTCTACTCATTGACGTGGCGCTTTGCAAAATTATTCAACTGAAGTGTCTATATAAAGGTAAGCAAAATGCGGGTGTTAGGCATTGAGACCTCCTGTGATGAGACGGGTGTTGCCCTGTTTGATAGTGAAAAGGGGTTGCTGGGGCATGCGTTGCATAGTCAAGTCGAGGTGCATGCGGAATATGGCGGTGTGGTGCCTGAGCTGGCCTCGAGAGATCATGTGCGTAAGGTTCTGCCACTGCTTCGCGAGCTATTTAAGGTTACCCGAACCGATCGGGATATGATCGGTGGTATCGCCTACACTGCCGGCCCCGGCTTGGTGGGTGCGTTGCTGGTTGGTGCCGCGATTGGCCGCAGTCTGGCCTGGTCCTGGGGGGTTCCTGCCGTCGCTGTCCACCATATGGAGGGTCATCTGCTGGCGCCTATGCTGGAACCCGAACCACCAAAGTTCCCGTTCGTGGCGATGCTGGTTTCGGGGGGACATACTCAACTGGTGCATGTGGCGGCAATTGGCCGATATGAATTGCTCGGTGAATCCTTGGATGATGCTGCGGGTGAGGCCTTTGACAAGACAGCCAAGTTGTTGGGTCTGCCCTATCCGGGAGGGCCGGAACTGGCGCGGCTGGCTGAGTCGGGAGACCCTGGCAGATATCACTTTCCACGCCCGATGGTTGATCGGCCCGGCCTGGATTTCAGCTTCAGTGGCTTGAAAACCTTCGCTTTGAACACCCTGCAGCAGGCAAAGAAAGAAGAAGGCGGCAGCTTGTCAGCTAAGACGATGGCCGACATCGCTCGCGCCTTCGAGGATGCTGTGGTGGACACACTGCTGATCAAATGTCGACGGGCTGTGCGCCAGACCCACAGCAAGACGCTGGTGATGGCAGGTGGCGTGAGTGCCAACCAACGTTTGCGGCAGGGAATCGGTGAGATGATGCAGAAGGAGGGTGGCGCGGCTTATTATCCACGGCCCGAATTCTGTACCGACAACGGGGCCATGATTGCCTACGCGGGTTGCCAACGCCTGATGGCGGGGGCGGTTGAGCCCCTGGAGTTTTACGCTAAGCCACGCTGGCCGATGGAAACGCTGCCGGCACTCTCCGTTAGTTGATTCTGAGCGGCGATTTGGAACCTTCCCCGGCGATCTCCCTGACCAGTTTAGGCACCAGATATCCCGGAAGTCGATCCAGCATTTGCCGGTAAAGACTTCTCGCATTGGTTTCGGAAATATCGAAATGTGCCGCCCCATCCACATGGTCGAGCAGGTGTAGATAGTAGGGAAGAACGCCTGCAGCGAACAGGCTCTCGCTGAGGGCAGCCTGGATTTCGACTGAATCATTCACGCCTTTCAATAAAACTGCTTGATTGAGGAGGGCGGTGCCTCTGGTTTTTAATTTCTGGAGTGCGGCGATCACTGAACTGGAGAGTTCGTGCGGATGATTGATGTGCAAAACCACAACCGTTTGCATGGCACTACTGTCAAGCAACTCGATCAGTCGAGGTGTGATGCGCTGAGGCACTACCACCGGTAACCGGGTGTGCAGCCGCAACCGTCGGAGGTGAGGGATCGATGCCAACTCTGTGAACCATTCAGCCAGCCTTTCATCCTGTACCATCAACGGATCGCCACCGCTGAGTATGACCTCATGAATGATTGGATCTGCTTTTAAATACTGAACGATGCGCTTCCACTGGTGGGGAGACGCAGTACTGCCTGCATAAGGATAGTGGCGTCGGAAGCAGTAGCGACAATGCACGGCACAGGCCCCGCTGGCGATGATCAAAGCCCGCCCCTGATATTTATGCAGCACACCCGGGGTGGCTTGTGCTTCCAGGTCGCCGACCGGATTGGCGGTGAAGCCCGCTAGGGAGACCAGCTCAAGAGCGGAGGGCAATATCTGCAACAGTAGAGGATCGGTCGGGTCACCTTTCTTGATCAATGCGGCGAACTCTTTTGGTACCCGCAGGCTGAATTCTTCGAGGCTTTGCTGGGAAAGATTCAGCTCACTCTTGCTCAGTTCCAGATAGCCCAGCAATTCATCCAGGTCAGTAAATGCCTCTTTCAAGGCCTGCTGCCAGACAGGTATCTGCAAACTCTGCCCACTCTCAGGTATGATGGTCGGCGCAATCGGTCTGTTTCGTGAGGATGACATGGCAAGCTATAGTACCAGTGAGTTTAAGGGTGGTCTTAAAATAATGTTGGATGGAGACCCTTGCTCCATTATTGAAAATGAATTTGTAAAACCGGGCAAAGGCCAGGCATTCAGTCGCGTGAAGATCCGTAATCTGATGAATGGGCGGGTGCTGGAGAAGACCTTCAAATCCGGCGAGTCGGTGGAAGCGGCGGATGTGCATGAAACCGAGATGCAGTACCTCTATACCGATGGCGAATTCTGGTACTTCATGGATCCAGAGAGTTTCGAGCAGGTCAGCACCGATGCCAAAGCCCTGGGTGAGGCAGCCAAGTGGTTGAAAGAACAGGATATGTACACCCTGACTCTGTGGAATGGTACGCCGATCATCGTCGAGCCCCCCAAGTTTGTGGTGTTGACGATAACTGATACGGATCCAGGTCTGAAAGGCGACACTTCTGGCAGTGGCGGCAAACCGGCCACACTGGAAACCGGTGCGGTGGTGCGAGTACCTCTGTTTGTACAGATTGGAGAGGCGATAAAAGTCGATACCCGCTCTGCGGAGTATGTTTCCCGCGCTAAAGAGGACTGACGGTCTCTCCATGCCTGACAAGGAAGTCTGGCGTCCATCCGCTTCTCTGGAAGTTATCCGGGTCAGAGCTGAACTGCTGGCCAATATTCGCGCATTTTTCCGGCAGGCTGGTGTGCTGGAGGTCGAGACTCCCGATCTGTTCCCATTTCGGCGCGACCGATCCCGCTATTGAGAGTCTTACGACCCAGTATACAGGGCCAGGCGCCGCGCATGGGGCAAACCTCTACCTTCACACCTCTCCGGAGTTTCCCATGAAACGCCTGCTGGCTGCGGGTGCAGGTCCTATCTATCAGATCTGCAGGGTTTTCCGTGGAGGTGAGTTGGGCCAGAAGCACAATCCCGAGTTCACCCTCCTGGAGTGGTATCGCCCTGGCTTCGATCACCATCGTTTGATGGATGAGGTGGCGGAGTTGGTCAACACTCTGCTTTCACAGCAGCTGGGTGTACAAAAGCTGACCTATGCCGAGGTCTTCCAGGATTATCTGAAGATTGACCCTCACTCAGCGACACTAGAGCAACTACGGGATTGCGCGATAGAGGTACCAATCTCTGGTGCTGCAGAGCTGGACATGGAGCAGGCAGATGACTGGCTGGATCTTTTGTTGAGCCATGTCATTGAACCACACCTCGGTCGTGGTGTGCTGACCTTTCTCTATGATTATCCGGCCAGTCAGGCATCACTGGCCAAGGTCGGTGGGACTCGCCCTCCAAGTGGCGGAGCGATTTGAGCTCTATATTGGAGGCGTGGAGATTGCGAATGGATTCCATGAACTAAACGATGCTGCGGAGCAGCGAAACCGTTTTGAGCAGGATAACCTAACTCGAGCTGAGCGTGGGGTTGCGAAGGTTGCCATGGATCAGCATCTGCTTTCAGCACTTGAAGCCGGGATGCCGGAGTGTGCAGGAGTCGCGCTCGGGATAGATCGTTTGCTGATGCGTATTACCGGCAACAGTGATATTTCAGAGGTATTGAGTTTCAGTTTTTTGCGGGCCTGATGATGTAGGATTAGTCGCCACGTTCCTCTAGCCTAGGAAAATTACTCTGAAGCCGATGATTTTCTTGGGATTTGTGAAAATAGATGGCAATCTGTGTCCAGGCCGCAGTGATCAAGTATTTGCATCTATAATCTCTCTATGATGGCTATGCTAAATAGGTGTCTAGTCTGGCCACAGGCTTCTTCAGTAAGGTTTGTAGTTGGTGAAAATGAGTAAGAAGACAAATTTTCTCTGCTATTCAGCACTTTTTCTATTGCTTGGATTCACCAATCTATCAGCAGAATCGAATCATTCATCGGAAATGCTCCCGCCATTCCAGTCGGTCCTTGAAGCCGCTGGCTTTTATCCGGAACCGTTGCAGCTGCAATGGCCTTTATTGGAGCAGTTCTATACGAAACGGCAGGGACAATCCATCTGGCATGAAAATGGTGTATTGAACCCTCTTGGAAACTACTTGATTGATTGGATTTCGTCGGTCCATAACGAAGGCCTGTCCCCAGCGGATTATCATCTTGAAACCCTGAGTTTTTTTTCACCATTCACACTTGGGAAAACGCAACTGATGCGAGAGCTGATATTGACCGATGCCTTTTTTCGCCTGGCAACCGATCTCCACGTTGGCCGCTTCGATCCAAAATTGCTGGATCCGCAATGGCGATTAGCTTCAGAGTCCTTTGATCCGGCAATATTTCTGGAGGAAACTCTGACTGAAGGCACCGACGTTCAATTATTTGATCAAGTTACACCCTCGTCAGCGGCCTATGATCGACTGCGGGATGCGTATAAAAAGTACTTGAAGATTGGTCTGTCGGGTGGTTGGCCGCAGATGACGGTTGAATATACCCTCAGGCCGGGTGATAGGGACCCGGCAGTAAAGCTGCTGCGTGAAAGGCTGAGATTGGAAGGTGATCAGCCGGATACCGAAACTGATGACTCTTGGTACTACGATGAGCCACTTAAAGCGGCCGTAAAGCGCTTTCAGAGACGAAATGGCCTGCAGGATGATGGCTCCGTGGGCCCATTGACCCGCTCAGCGCTGAATATACCGGTCGGTAAACGCATCACCCAGCTGCTGGCCAATATGGAACGATGGCGCTGGTTGCCCAGGGATCTGGGTGACCGGCATCTATTGGTGAATACAGCGGGATACGAGCTTATTCTGATGGCCGATGGGATGCCTGTGGTTCGCAAACGTACGATCACAGGCAGGCAGAAACGCCAGACCCCCTCATTTAAAAGTCGTATTACACACCTGGTGGTCAATCCTGAGTGGACTGTACCGCGCATTATTGCAGTAGAGGACCTGCTGCCGAAACAACAGATGGATGCGGAATTTCTGGATCAAAAGGGGATCCGGGTGTTGCAGCAACAGGAAGGGCATTGGCTTCAGCTCGATGCCAAGACGATCGACTGGGGTCAGTACAACAAAGACAATTTTCCATTCCTGTTGAGACAGGCCTCAGGGCCGAAAAACAGTCTGGGGCGTATCAAGTTCCATATGAACAACCCGTATGCGATCTTCCTCCACGACACGCCTGCTGTGGGCCTGTTCAAAAAGCCGATTCGCGCCTTTAGCTCAGGCTGTGTGCGGGTACAGGAAGCCGATAAGTTGGCGCGGTTCTTATTGAGCAGCGGTGGCCAGTCGGCAGAGGAGCTGGTTGACCTCCCCCTGCAAAGCGGTGAAACGCAGATTACCAAGCTCTCAACCCCAATAGATGTTTACCTGGTCTACTTCACGAGTTGGGTGGATGAGGATGGTTCGGTTCAATTTCGTCCCGATATCTATCAACGAAATACCGATCTGCTGCTGGCTCTGCACGAGAGTAAGAAGAAAATCACCACTTCTGATCAAAAGATTTCAGCTAAATCCTTCTGAGCGAAACAAATCTGAGACTTAAGTCCCATTCTTATTCAACCCTGTGTTGTGAAGGGGCGCGCAAGTTTGACAGGCGCCCCCTGATATCTGTTAATCTGCGCCTCAATTTTTCTCCAATTAAACCGATGCACTCAATGAGTCAAGTCGGTAAAGCATTCAATTTATGTCACAGCAAAAGACCATCGGTGCGGGATTCAACAGGCGTCAATTTCTGGCGGGCTGTTCAGCTTTTGCAGGCAGTCTGCTTGCTCCAACGATTTTCGCCTCGATATCACAGCTACCGGAACGCCGACTGGCCTTCCATCATCTGCATACCGGGGAAAAGGCTAAACTGACCTATTGGGCGGAAGGCGATTATCTGCCGGACAGCCTGCAACAGATCAACTACCTGTTGCGTGATCACCGGACAGGCGATACGGCTCAAATAGACAGGCAATTGATGGATCTGCTGTTCAATCTGCAAACCAGTCTCGACCGGCGAGGTGAATTTCAGATCATCTCTGCCTATCGCTCCCCAAAGACCAACAAGATGCTGCGCTCCAAGAGTTCAGGAGTGGCTAAGAAAAGCTTCCATATGCAAGGCAAGGCAATGGATATCCGCTTGCCCGGCGCTGAATTGAAGCAGCTGCGCAAAGCGGCTTTGGCTCTCAAAGCGGGTGGTGTTGGCTACTATCCAAAATCCAACTTTATCCACATCGATACCGGTCCGGTTCGACGCTGGTAAAGACAAGGCATCCTCAGCCCTGACGCTTTCACTGTCCTGCACTCACTGGTTTTACCACAGAGTGCAATTTTCATGGGTATTCCGCTATAGTCACAGATAACACCTCTGAAAAGGATGTCTTATCTTGCTGGAAAAATTTCCCTGTCCATGTTGCGGTCACCTGGTCTTCGACCGGGAGCCGGGTTACCACCAAACCTGCCCTATCTGCCTCTGGGAGGATGAGTTGGCTCAGCTGCGCTTCCCCGCTATGCCCGGGATATCAAACTGCGTCAGTCTGGTGGATGCCCAGATCAATTACCAGCGTATCGGAGTTGCAGAACGTAAAAACGTCGGCCAAGGCCGAGCAGCCCTGGACGATGAGGCCCTCGAGGATGGCTGGCGCCCTATCGATCCAAGTATCGATAATCTGGAACAACCGACTTCCGGTGAGGATTATGCAACCAGTTACCCCTGGTCAAACACCACTGTTCTGTATTACTGGCGGCCAACCTACTGGCGTCGGGTTGTAGGCTAGGGCCCTGAATTTGCAATATGTGCTTGTCCGCTTGATCTAAGCCTTGAATCAATAATCTGCTTTTCCTCTGGTTGCAGCCCAGCCGCATTTAAAACACAGCCGAGTATTCTTAGCCAAGGGAACCCTTTGCCAGCTACAGCTGAGAGAGCCTAAGCGTCAGTATGTCGAGTGCCAGCGGTAGCCAGCTAAAAGACAAACAACACTGTTGACCAGCTTGTCATCGGTATCCCAAATCATAGGTGCCGTTGCAAGTCGCCTAGTGTCGAAAAACTTTACAAATCAATCAAGCTGGAGAACTGTCAAATATATGAATCTTATTGATTTAATTTAAAAAAAAGTATGCGGAATGGAAAATGCTTAGATAGGGATATAAAAATAATTGGCGACAAAGTAGTGAGGGTCGTGATCGCCGTGACTGATGAAGTCCTATATAACAATAAACTAAATGGACTGATTTATATTCTTCTTCTGTTCAATATGGTGGACGGTTGTTGACTATTGCCTGGGTAGAGTCAGGCAGGGCCGTTGAACTCAATCCGTTGATGGATTATCTGATCGGTATCCATCCCGTTCTGTTCATGGCGATCAAGCTATTGCTGGTCAGTCTGGGAAGCCTCTTGATCTGGCGTTACCGAGACAGAACCTTGGCCGTTGCTTCGCTATATCTATGCGTGACGGCCTATTCCTTACTCATGCTCTATCACGGTGGGGCATTGATCAGTTGAAGGCGATCGAGTTGCTTGCTCCTGGTGAAGCGCGTCCCTCCCTGGACTCCTGGCAATCTGCACTGGCTGGGATCGCAAGCACAGATTGCCTGGGTGCTTTTTTTACACCCTAGTTACTGGTATCCCGGCTTACCTCATCGGCAATGAGGTCGGGTTCATCATCCTTAATTTCGACAATATCACCAACCGCCAGACCGCTGAAGAAAACGCTGGAGTCTGTTGTGGGGAGATTGTCGTCCACTTGAAAGGTGGTCTGTGCATCAAACGAATAGGAGATGCCCAGCAAGGTAATGGAGCTGTCCGATACAAAATTTTCGACTGGCCCCTCAAGCGAAGTTTCACTGGAGGGATCCTTACGTTTGATCTTGTTGGCTATCAGTTCGGAACTGTCATTCAAATATGCCTCGACTTCGACGAAGTCGCTGCCACTGATCAGTTCACTGAGCGAGAAGGTGCCATCGTCAGCAGAATCCGATGAGCTGTCATCTTCCAGCAGGGTGCTGTTGTTGGATGCAACAGTGAGTCTTTCACCATTGCCCATATCCAATGTCAGTGTGCCGTTGAGGTTATCGGTGTAAACGACTTCGCTGACCAAGGCTTCGATCTCAATCTCATTTTCAGCTTCCGCCTCGATCTCGTCCACGATCAGTATGCCATTCACCATGCTGCCTTCCACCTCGACTTCCATGCCTTCGATCAGGTTACCCTCCAGGCTGATGGGTTCATAATCGGGATTGTTGCTCAGATCCAGAGGTATGTCATTGACCATAAAGCCAGCGATGTAATCACCGGTGAGCACGCCGTAGAGGTCGATATCATCTTCATCGCCATCCAGAAGATCGTCATCGTCGAGTTCGATCTCGATCGCTTCCAGTCCGCTGCCTAAATCACTGAGTTTGACCTCGACGAACTGACCGGAGGTGCCTGCGGTAATTTCGGATACTGCGTTGTCGGCGTCGTATGGGCCGGCTGTACCTCCACTCTGAAGAGTCAGGCTGATGGTTGAGCCGTCGTAACTGCTCACGGTGCCTTTGATTTCGAATTCGTTATCCAGGTCGGACTGTTTTTCGATGCGGGTGGCAACGATCTGGGTGCCATCGAAGTAGCCGCTGACTTCGATAATGTCACCTTCAGCCAGCGTGTCGAAAGCCGCACCATCATCAAAGACCGTAGTATTGGCATCAACCTGCACAAGCATGCCTAAAACCGTAAACCTTTTGCTGACGGCATCAATCGACGTCAGGCTTCCGCTGTCGATCGGACCTTCCACGTCATCGTCATAGTAGATGCTGTTGGCTGTACCGGTGACGCCATCATCATTGATCGTGACCTTCCAGCTTGACCTTCATGCCCACGCCCAGGTCAGTCAGATCGCTCGTGGTATCGTCGTCTACCTCGTAAGTGGCGCTGTCTGTGTTGAATTTGACGCCATTGACATAGACGCTGCCAAAGCCGTCTATGGTGCCGATGATGGTTTTGCTGGCGGTTGTGTCGGTTGTGGTGGTGCTGTCGCTATGCCACCGCCACAGGCGACCAGGCCGCTGGTGGCCAGGATGATGGCGATGGCATTGAATAATTGTTTTCGTTTCATTTCGAATTCCTCATTTTCTATAGAGTGCTCGATCCGGGGCTCTTCTTTAGATGGCAGGAGATTTCCAGTCATCCTGAAGCATTTTCCGTATATGGGAAAAATTTCCCATATATCACGATCTGAACTATAACATTATCCGGGATATTGACAACCCAAGAGGCAAAAAGATGCGCCTGAAAAAGCCCCTCTCAAACGGAAATCGCTGTATCAGTGGTTCTTTTTGAGCTAGTTTTTTATGAATCTATCTTTATGAAAAATAGATGAATAATTGTGATCTATAATAGCTCTGGATCAGTTGCTGGCCTGAAACAGACTGAAACAAAATGAAGCAACCTGAAATGGAAAAATCAGTGCAATCAGCGAGAATCAGAGGCGCCTATCTACAACAGGCTCTATGGATCAGCAGGTGGTGATTGAATGGCTTGGCGAGGGCGGTATTAGTGAGTCTTCAAGCCCCGCCCTGTTTGCTCAGATGCGGCTTGCCAGTCTTTCGCCCAGCTTTAAAGGTTGGCCTGGGGTGAGTTCTTCCTGCCAGTCGATGACGTCTTTTCCGAACAGTAAGATGACGGTAGAGCCCATGTTGAAGCGGCCCATCTCTTCTCCTTTTTCCAGCGTGACAGGGTCGGGGGTTTGAGTGGGTGGATAATCCCAATGGCGCACTTGTCTGGCTACAGGGGTGATGGTACCGGCCCAGACGGTTTCAATGCTGGAAACGAAAATGGCACCGACCAGGATCACTGCCATGGGTCCAAGATCGGTTTCGAACAGACTGATCACCCGTTCATTTCTGGCAAACAGGCCCGGCACCAGTCTTGTCGTAGTGTCATTCACGCTGAACAACCGGCCTGGTACATGGGTCATCTTCATGAGTGTGCCGCTGAAAGGCATATGCACCCGGTGGTAGTCTCTGGGGGAGAGGTAAATAGTGGCGAAACTGCCTTGCTCAAAGCGACGGCTCAGTTCGATGTCATTGCCTAACAGTTCCAGCAGTGAGTAGTCATGCCCCTTGGCCTGGAAGATAGAGCCGTCTTCGATGTCACCCGCCTGACTCAGGGTACCGTCTGCCGGACAGCTAATGGCTTCTGCGGATTCATCGAGTGCTCTTGCGTCCGGGTTCAGTGCGCGGGTGAAAAAGGCATTGAAACTGCGGTATTTCATCGGATCTGGTTCCAGGGCCTCATGCATATCGACTCTGTAAAACTGGATGACTTTGCGTATCAGGAGATTTTTGAAGCTCGGCCATTCTATCCGGGTTATCCGGTACATCAGACCCGATAAAAAATGATGCGGGAGCAGATATTGCAAACCGACAAACAGCATCTCGGTCAGCTTTTCCGGGTTCAGACGATCATTGGACGAAGGTTGGTTCATGAATGTTAATCTTGAGAGTTAATCAGGGACATTAGATCATCGGCGATGGTAGCTGCATCCTGCCCGCTGGTAAACAGGGCGCGAATTCTGGCCCTTGGGTCGATGAGGAAAAAAGTGGGATCGTCTGCGTTGTCGGTCATCCCAAAGCGGGCAAAGGTTTGCGTTAGATTTTCTGGATTGCCGCTCAATAAAATGAAACCGCTGTGCAAGTTGGCGCTTTCCGCCCCATTTGTTTCGCCGGGTTGCAGCGGTATATGGATAAACCGAATCCGCTGCTGCAGGGTTGGAACTACGGCCAGGCGATTATGCACCTGTACCAGGCGCTGCAAGCCAGCTGAGTCTGCAGATCGATTTGGCTCCAGCAGAATCAGATTCCACTGACCCGGCAACTGGTCTTGGCTGAAAACATCACCAGTCCGGTCTGCGAGTTCAAATTCAGGGGCAGGCATGGCGGGCTGGAGATAAACCCCCGAGATCCGCGGGGCCTCTCCATCAGAATATTTGTTGCCGCCATAGTAGGCGATACTGAAGGTCAAGATAGTAAGCAGCAGGATGACCAGGCGACGCTGTTTACTGCTGGGTCGTTGCATGCTGTGTACTTCGTCAATGCCACTATGGAGGAGTTGATGATTTTGGCGTGTCTGGTCTATTGCCCCAGTCGGACCATGAACCGGGATAACCTTTGATCCGCTGATAGCCGAGGATTTTGAGCACGAAGTAGGTCAGTGACGAGCGGTGATGGGTCTGACAGTAGGTGACCACCTCCTTGTCGACAGTGATGCCCAGTCCATCAAGGGTTTGTTGCAATTCGTCTGTGGATTTCAGCCGCAGGTTCCGTTCCCGGTCCATGACTTCAAGCCAGTCCAGATTGACGGCGCCGGGGATGTGTCCAGGAAATTGGGAGAAGCGCGAGACCCCCTGGTATTCATTGACACTCCGGGCATCCCAGAGTGCCAGATCCTGATTTTCCAGGCGCTCCAGGATGTACTCCGCATCCGCTATGCCTGTCCTGTCCGGACTGGCGACGAATTGACCGGTCGCGGGCTTTGCCGGTTCCCGGCTGAGGGGATGCTTTTCGTTGGCCCAGGCATGCAGACCGCCATTGAGCAGCGAGAATTGTTGATGACCCATGGCCTCGAGGGTCCAGAGCAGACGGCAGGCGTTGCCGCCGCCCTCGTCATCATAGGCGATAACGTGGGTGTCGTTGCTGATGCCGTGTGCAGAAAGAACAGACTCCAGATGAGCCGGTTCCGGCAGCAGGCCATGGGTCATCCCCCGCGCGGCGGCGATGTCGGCATAGGCGAGATGCACTGCTCCCGGGATATGCAACTGGGCGTAGGTGGTGTCCTTGCATAGGGACACCACCAGCAGATCGTCTGCAGTCAGCAGGGGTTTCAGCTGCTGTGGTTCGATCAGCAGCGGCAGCTCCGCCTGGGTCATGTGCTCTGCAGCGCCTTCTGTACCTCTGCCAGGGCCACACCCGTGTTGATCGGGGCATTCAGGTCGCTGAGTATCGCTTCCAGTGCACCCACGCACAGCAGGATATTTTCAGCCCGGGCGCTGTGTCCCATCAGCCCGATCCGCCACACTTTGCCGGCCAGGTTGCCGAGACCGGCGCCGACTTCCAGGTTGTATTCATTGAGCAGGCGACTGCGCACTGTCGCATCATCCACGCCCTCGGGGATGGAAACCGCATTCAACTGCGGCAGGCGATGGGCTTGGTCGACGATGAAGGTCAGGCCCATGGCCTCCAGGCCGGCCTTGAGTACGCCGTGCATCTTCTGGTGACGGGCCCAGGCGTTCTCCAGACCCTCCTCTTCGAGGATGCGCAACGCTTCGTGCAGACCGTACAGGGCATTGACCGGCGCGGTGTGATGATAGGCGCGTTTATGACCGCTGCCCCAGTAGCCCATCACCAGATTAAGGTCGAGGAACCAGCTCTGCACCTTGCTGCCGCGGTTGCGCACCTTCTCCAGGGCCCGCTCGCTGAAGCTGATGGGAGAGAGGCCGGGCGTGCAGGAGAGACACTTCTGGGTTCCCGAGTAGATGCTGTCGATCTGCCACTCATCCACCTTGATCGGGGTGCCGCCGAGAGAAGTGACCGCATCGACAATGGTCAGGCAGTCGTGCTTGTGGGCCAGCTCAACCAGCTCCTTGGCGTCGGACTGAGCACCGGTAGAAGTTTCGGCATGTACAAAAGCCAGTATCTTAGCGTCCGGGTTCGCCTGCAGTGCGTCCTCCACCTTCTGCAGGTCGACCGCCTTGCCCCATTCGTCCTCCACCATCACCGGGGTGCCGCCGGTGCGTTCCACGTTTTCTTTCATGCGCCCGCCGAACACCCCGTTCTGACAGACGACGACCTTGTCACCAGGCTCTACCAGGTTGGCAAAGCAGGTCTCCATGCCGGCAGAACCGGGGGCGGAGACCGGCATGGTCAGGGGGTTCTCGGTCTGGAAGGCATACTGCAGCAGGCCTTTGGTTTCCTCCATCATGCCAACGAAGAGCGGGTCCAGATGGCCGATGGTCGGCCGCGAGAGGGCCTCGAGGATTCGTGGGTGTACATCTGAGGGGCCGGGGCCCATGAGGGTACGCACCGGTGGGTTGAAAACAGGTGTGGTCATGGTCTTTCTGCCTGCGTTAGCTGTTGGGTGGTTGTTCTAATTGGATAAAGAGTGCGGAGTATAAGTGTCGCATCGACCGGGTATCAAGCAAGAATGCCTTTGTCTGGGTGCGGAAAAGGGGAGCCCTTGAAAAAAGACAGGGTCGTCCCTACATCTGTGTCAACACAACGAATTTATCAGGAGACAGATTATGAATACGATGCGCAACAGACCTTGGGTGATGTTGAACGACTTCAACCGCGAGCTGGATCGACTGATGCGAACCCGGCAACCGGAGCAGGCAAATCCGCTCAACAGCTGGACCCCGGCAGTGGATATCCGCGAGCTGAAAGACCGTTTCTTATTGAGTATGGACCTGCCTGGCGTCGACCCTAAGGCCATCGAGGTTTCCATGGAAAAGGGCGTACTGGCAGTGTCTGGTGAACGCAAGGCCCTGGAAGTCATTGATGATGACAAGGGTTTTCACCGTCAGGAACGGGTACAGGGTGCCTTCAAGCGCCTTTTCAAATTGCCGGAGACTGCTGATGCTGGTGAGATCACAGCCAAGAGCGAACACGGGGTGTTGCAGGTGGTGATTATGAAGCAGGCAGCTCAGCAGCCGCGAAGGATCAGCATTACCCACTGACGAAAAAAGGCCCTGTTCAGGGCCTTTTTTTCATTCGATCAATAACCCACTCAATCATCTGATATTCTGTTGACAGCCAGTTAAACAGGCTGCCCTGTGCCGTTACAATTGTTGACATTTTAGTGTACCTCATCAACGTTATTCTAACGTTCAGAGAGCCAGAGGCCAGAGCAGGAGGATTGGGCAGGATTCGTTAGTCAAGGCTACAATGACCCTCATACCAACAATTGACCAGTAGATAGACTCAGTGAAATGGTCAACTGAGGGCATCGCATAGTTTTGAAACTGTTAAAAAACCGCTTGAATAATAAATCACAACAGCCATCGCTTGCAGAGATATCCGACTATGGATACTGAATCAGGTTATGCAAGCTAAGATCGACAGGACTGCTGTGAGTTCCGGGGTTCTTGCCGAGGAGCAGGTCCGCATCCTGTATATGCAGGCCCCCGCATCCAATGCAACCGTCTTCACGATCAGTCTGTTATTCTTCTTCCTGCTACATTCGCGGATTGAGTCCGAGTTGATCAATTACTGGGTGCTTGCGCTCTGGTTCTCGGCCGCAATCCGCCTGACCCTATGGTATCTGCGTAAAACCAACCCAAGCCGATGGCCGGCGGAATCCTGGCTCAGATACTACCTCATTGTCAGCGGTTTGGTGGGCCTGTCCTGGAGCCTGGTCTATCCGCTGATCCTGATGGGGGGCGATCCCTTGGTTTCTCTGGCCCTGACAATGCTGCTGTTCGGCGTTTTGGGGTCGAGTGTCGTCATCCTGCACATCCATTTTCCGGTGTTCGTGATCTATACCTATCCGCAGGTCTTGATTCTGGTTTTCACCCTGCTGTCTTACCAGGATCAGACGCACACCCTGTTGGCGCTGGCACTCTCGGTGTACATGGTGATGACCACATTATTCACCCGCAACATCAATCGTAGCGCCCTCAACACTATCGTCTTACAGATGCAGAATGCAGGGTTGGTCGATGAGCTCAGTCAGGAGGTTAACCAGCGCGAGGCCCTGGTCGAGCAGCGAACCGGTGAATTGCAGGAGAAAAATGCGCAGTTGATCCGGGAGATCGGCGAACGTGAGCGGGCGGAAAGCGCCTTTCGCGAGAGTGAAGAGCGTTTCGGTCTGGCCATGCAGGGTGCCAACGATGGTGTCTATGATTGGAACCTGATCACCAATGAGATTTATTACTCGCCGCGTTGGAAGAGCATGCTCGGCTATGCGGATGATGAATTAAGTAATGACGTCTCGGTCTGGGAAGATCTGATCGATTCGAACGATCGCGAACGCAGCTGGGATATGCTGACAGACTACATAAATGGCCGTCGGGACAATTTCAGACTGGAATTCAAGATGCGTCACAAGGATGGCCATCGGGTAGATATCCTATCCCGGGCGTTCCTGGTCCGGGACGGGGATGGCAAAGTGGTGCGGGCGGTAGGAACCCACGTCGATATCAGCGAGGAAAAGCGCTGGCAGAATATCCTGCGTGAGCGCGAGGAATACCTCAGGGCGCTGTCGGAGGCTACTTTTGAGGCAATCTACATTTTCAAGCAAGATCTCTGCATGGGCCAGAATCCTGCGGCGGAAAAGATCTTCGGCTACAGCGCACTGGAGGCAGTCGGCAAACAAAGCGACCAATGGATAGCCGCGGAATCCCGGGCTATCGTAAAAGACCACCTGACATCGGATTCTACAGATCCTCTTGAAGCCCACGGCTTGCACAAACAGGGTTATCTGCTGCCTATCGAAATCCAAAATCGCATGATGTCATACAAGGGGGAGCAGGTCAGGGTCACTGCGATCAGGGACATCAGCGAACGTAAGAGCAGGCAGGAGAAGATCCGGCTACTTTCACAGGCACTGGAGCAAAGCCCAGTGCTCGTCGTCATCACCGATCAGCATGCGAATATAGAATACGTCAACAGCACCTTCCAGCGGGTCACGGGTTATAGCGCAGAGGAGGTCATTGGCCGGAATCCGCGAATACTCAAGTCCGGACTGACACCCCAGATACGCTACCAGGAGCTTTGGCGGGCCCTCAGTGACAGGAAGTCCTGGAACGGCGAGTTGCAAAACCGCAAAAAGAACGGCGAAGTCTATTGGGAGCATGCCCATATCGCACCGGTGGTCGATCCGTCAGGCAAGGTGACCCACTACCTGGCGGTAAAAGAGGATATCACTGAAAAAAAGAGTCAGGAAGAAAAGATAATCCGCCAGGCGCACTACGATGGTTTGACCAACCTGCCGAACCGTTTTCTGGCCCTGGACCGATTGACACAATTGATCAAGGAGTCCGCAAGAACAGGAACCCATGCCGCGGTCCTGTTTCTTGATCTGGACGGTTTCAAGCGGGTCAACGATTCATTGGGGCATGAAACCGGTGATCAACTGCTTCAGCAGTCAGCCGTGCGGCTGACCGAGACTGTGCGTGATGGCGATACAGTATGCCGGCTGGGCGGGGATGAGTTTATCGTGCTGCTGAGTGGCCTGAAACGCTCTGCCGATGCTCGTTCGGTCGCCGAGAGCCTGGTCTCCCGCTTCAGGGAGCCCTTCATGCTGGAGGAACGGGAACTGCTGGTGACCGTCAGCCTGGGCATCGCGGCCTACCCGGATGACGGCTTTACCTCGGCAGAATTATTACGCAATGCCGATACCGCCATGTACCACTCCAAGGAGCAAGGCAGAAACACCTATCACTATTTCACTGAAGCCATGAACAAGGATGTCTCCCGGCGGCTTGCTGTGGAAGAGCAATTGCATGGTGCCCTTGGCCGGCAAGAGTTTTCTGTGCTGTTTCAACCCGTTGTGAGTTTACAAAGCAACGAAATTACCGGTGCCGAAGCCCTATTGAGATGGCACAATCCAGCCTTGGGCGAGGTGTCGCCGGAGGAATTCATTCCAATTGCCGAGCAGACCGGTTTCATCATCGAAATCGGTCAGTATGTTTTACTGCAGGCCATGAGTTGCGCCAGACACTGGAAAGCCATGACGGGAGATGGATTTAAGATGGCGGTCAATCTGTCGCCGCGCCAGTTTCGCGACCCCGGTCTGACCGACTCAATCAAACAGGCGTTGCAGCAGTTTGCTGTGAAACCGGAATCCCTGGAGCTGGAGATTACCGAAGGCGTATTGATGAGCGGGCATGCCTACCTGGAGTCAGCGCTTACCGCTCTCAATGACTTGGGCGTGAGCATTGCCATGGATGACTTTGGCACCGGTTACTCTTCCCTGAGCTACCTGCGCAGTTATCCCTTCGATGTACTGAAAATCGATCGCAGCTTTGTTTGTGATATCAGCGTTGATCAGGCCGACCGTGAACTGGTCAATGCAGCGATTCTCATGGCGCACGGCTTGGGATTGAAAGTGATCGCGGAAGGGGTGGAGACTGAGGAACAATCCGTTTACCTGCGCGACAAGGGCTGTGAATACGCCCAGGGTTACTATTTCAGCAAACCTGTCTCCCCTGAGGCGTTTACAAAACTGCTTGAGGTCAATCAGTCGCAAGACTGGTTTGTATCGGACCTACCTTAGCCAAAACAGATCGTCTGCAAAGATCTATCCCTGGTGTGCTGCCGGCCACCCTCCCAATCTGCTGAGGCATTCGCTGCCAGCGCCTGCGAATGACAGCGCTTCTCCCGCACACTGAAATTCACCCAGATGGCTATAGTTTCGCCCCCCTAAATATGTGCAAGGCTTATCCGGCAGGAGTCACCGGATAGCGCATTGTCTGGCCATGAGCGGTCGTCAATGGACGGTTGATTGCTTTGACACGTTACTAAGTTTTACAAACAGGAGCGGCTGGCGGAATCTCTCTATTGTATAGTGGGCGCCGGAAACGCTTATCATCGGGCGCCAAAGCCCCGGATGGAGCAGGGTCCTGTTTAAATAAATATTTCGCTGTACCCTCGGAAGTTGTTTACAGGGATTCGTTTGAGCCGTTGATGGCCATATATCTCTCTGCATGTTGCAGCATTGCGGGGAACTCGAAAGGAAGATCCTGTGAAGAAAATAATAATACTTTTGCTGCTGATGACCGCTTTTGGAATTGCCGCAGCTGGCGATGCGCCAGCCATGCCGGAAGCGGATCTTGCCTCTACATCGCTTGCGGAACTGGGCTTTAAGAGTGGCTACACCTTTGAAGGCCTGCAATCGAACCATGAACAGATTTTCCACTTTCCAGTGCCGCGCACGACGGTCGCCGGCGCCGGGGAGCTGATCATCGACTACCAGAGTTCCCCGCAACTGGATGCGCGCTCCATGCTGCGGGTCGACGTCAATGGCGCCCCGAAGGTCGCCAGACACCTGGGACGTGATGCCTCGCGGGGTCGCCTGGTGGTCAGTCTGAGTCAGGCCGAGATCCAGCGCTATCCATTCCTGAACGTTGCCGTGAAGGCCTCCCTGCTGATGAATGGGGATCGGTGTCTAAATGATCGGCTGAAGATCAACTACCTGCATCTGCAGCCCCAGAGCGGCTTGCGCATGCCCCTCAAGCAGCGCGCGCAGAGCCTGCGGGAGGCCTGGGAGCTGCTGCCGAAACGGGTTGGCATCTCACTCCCGGCGCAGCTCAGCGAGACGGCCTTTGCCAATGCCCTGCTGCTGGCCCGCCGCCTCCAGGAGGATGGCAAGCAAGTCGATTTTCTACAGCTGCCGGAGCTGGGGGAGTTGATCATCGCCCCAGCAGCGGCACTGCAGCACGTCATCCAGGAGCGTTATCTGGCCAGCCAGGAGCTGCGGGAAGCCTTCGGTGTCGAATCCATCACACTGCCGCAGGGAAAAGATGCCTACCTGCTGCCACTGCCGGACCGCCAGCTGGTGGTCTTCTCCGAGCCCTTCAGCAGCTTGCCGGCGGAACTGTTTGCGCCGGCCTGGCGACAATTGGTGCTTGGCGGCTCATACGATGCGCTGGTCAGCGACACGCCGGGCGGCAGGCTGGAGATCGACGGCAAGCTGGCAGTCTCGCTGCAGCGCCTGGGGTTGGATCTGTCGCCCCGTTATGTCAGTCGCAGCAGCAGTTGGCATCTGCCCCTCTCGCCGTCGGTGGTGGCCGGAGACCTGCGTCCCGAGGTGTTGCATCTGGAGATGATCTCCAGTCCCAGCGACAGTGATACGCCGTTGCTGCTGGAGGTTTTTCTCAATGGAGCACTGCAGCAGGTTGCAACCCTGCCGGATGACGGCCTGCCCAATCACAAGACGATTTTTCTCTCTGCGCATGACTATAAGCCGGGGCACAACGATCTACAGCTTACTGTGCAGCGCAACCTGATCAGCGGTGACTGCCAGAGCGAACCGCCGGCCTACCCGGTTCAGCTCACCTCTAACAGCTATCTGGTGATGTCGAAACAGCTCGATATCCCGCGGGAATTTCGTGATCTGCATGCCTGGTTCGCCCAGGGCGTCGACCTTTATGTGCCAAGACCGGACAGGACGGACAGCGCGGCGATGCTGAGTTTTTTGGCCAACCTCTTCAACTACAACGACTATCCCCTGGAGGCTGGGCGCATCCATTTCTATGCCCCAGATGCAGCGCTGAATCCTCCTGGTCCATTTATTGTCCTGGGTAATGCCGAGCTGGGCGTGACCGCTGCCGGCGTGCGTTTTGATCAGGGGCGCATCCAGGTGCGCAATGCACAGGGTGAAACCCAGCTGGATGTGGACCGGCTGCCGCATGTGACAGTTTCCCAACTGGTTCAGACAGCCAACAGTCATGGCCTGTGGATCCTCGCCAGGGAGGGTTCACCGGCCCCCACTCACCGGCCGATCCTACTGGAGAACAACGCGGTGGCGTTCAGCGATGACCAGGGTGTGCTGCTGAGCCTCAATCCCGCGCATCGGGAGATCAGTCACATCGACTACCCGGATCATCAGCAATGGTTCGACCACCTTGGCCGCTATCGCTTCTGGCTGCTCGCCCTGGGCTGGTTATTGCTGACATTGCTGCTGGTTCACCTCTACAGCAAGGCCCGCGAGCACAGAAAACTGCAGCAGGACGCGTAACCTTGACTGCAGCGTTCCACAGCGGCAGGCAGCTTGGTGAGATCCTGCTGGAACAGGGACTGCTCAGCCCGGAGCAGTTGCAGGAGGCGCTGACCCTGCAGCAGCACTGGGGTTCGCGACTCGGGGATATCGTGCTGGCCAAGGGCTGGATCAAGGCGTTGGACTTCTATACCGCGCTGGCTGCCCATTATGGCCGCCCGTTCGTCAATCTACTGGACCAGCGGCCCGCGCGGGAGCTGATTCTGCGTGACGATATCCCCAGCTATATGGAGCTGTTGGTCTTGCCCTGGAAGCAGGAGCGGGGGCGCATGCTGCTGGCCACCGCGGATCCGGGGCCGCAGGTCGAGGCCTTCGCCCGGGAGCGCTGGGGGGAATCGGTCGACTTTGTCGTGACCTCGAAATTCGACATTATCTGGTTGCTGCAGGACAACCAGGATGACTATCTCAGTGAGCAGGCGGTGAACGAACTGGCCGAACGCATGCCCGAGCAGTCTGCACGGCTGGTATTTACCTTCCCGCAGCTGGCCGGGATGAGTCTGGTGGGTTATCTGCTGTTGCTCTGCCTGGCGCTCTGGCCGATTGCCACCCTGATCGGCCTCAACATCTTCGTCAGTCTGTTTTTGATCATCAATTTCGGCCTGCGGGTGGTCCTGGTCTGGGTCGGTGGCGACCGCAAGATCGACATCAAGGTCAGCGAGCAGATGGTGGCGGAACTCGATGATGCAGATCTGCCCGTCTACACCATCCTGGTGCCGATGTATCGGGAGCCGGATACCCTGCCGATCCTCAGCAGCGCACTGCGCCAGATGGACTATCCCCTGTCCAAACTCGATATCAAGTTGATCCTCGAAGAGGATGATGAAGAGACCCTGGCATCGGCCAAGGCCCTGGGGCTGGAAAGCATGTTCGAGATCATTCGCGTGCCGGATTCCCTGCCGAAGACCAAACCCAAGGCCTGCAACTATGCCCTGAACTTCGCCCGGGGTGAGCTGGTGACCATCTATGATGCGGAGGACAAGCCGGAAGCGGATCAGTTGAAGCGGGTGGTAGCGGCCTTCCGCAACTCTCCCGACAATACAGCCTGCATTCAGGCGCGCCTCAACTATTTCAATAAGGACGAGAACTGGCTGACCCGCCTGTTCACCCTGGAGTACTCGCTCTGGTTCGATTTTTATCTGCCGGCTCTCGAGGCCTTGCGGGTGCCGATCCCGCTGGGTGGAACCTCCAACCATTTCCAGATGGACGTGCTGCGCGAGGTGGATGCCTGGGACCCCTTCAATGTCACCGAGGACGCCGATCTCGGGGTGCGCATCACCCAGCTTGGCTACCGGGTCGGGGTAGTCAACTCCACCACCTTCGAGGAGGCCAACAACCAGACCGGCAACTGGATCCGTCAGCGTTCACGCTGGATCAAGGGCTATATGCAGACCTATCTGGTACACATGCGCCGACCCGCCGCCTTCTACCGCTCGGTGGGCCGGACCGGTTTCTGGGGCTTTCAGTTTTTCATCGGGGGTACGGTGATCAATGCCCTGCTGACCCCCTGGCTGTTCGGTATGTATCTGCTCTGGCTGATCACCCAGACCCAGGCGCTGGATGTGATCTTTCCGCCGGCATTGCTCTATATCAGCCTGTTCAATCTGCTTTTCGGCAATGGCTTTTTCATCTATGTCTCGGCCCTGGGGGCCTTCAAGCGCCGCTACTACCGGCTGATACCCTACGCAATCACGGTGCCCTTTTATTGGGCCCTGATGTCCATCGCTGCCTACAAGGCCCTCTGGCAGCTGATTAACAAGCCCTTCTATTGGGAGAAGACCCGGCACGGTCTGAGTAGCTTCGAACACCATGATCTCAAGTCCGCGCAAGATTAGTCCTGCCAGCCTCTGGTCATTCCTGACCCCGACCCTGCTGCTGGGGGGGCTTGCCTTGTGGATTCTCGGCCATCAATACCTGAACGATTCCGCCCTGTTGCGCTGGACCAAGCTGCTTTCGGTGCTGGATGCCAGCGAGGTGCATCTGGAATATATCGGTCTGATGCATCCCCATGTGCCGATCTATCTGCTCTCGCCTTTTTATTATCTACCCGGGTTGGCGACACCGGCCGCTCCCTATCTGCTTTCCGTGTTGTGCGGCGGCCTGCTGCTGGCGATCTGGAATTACCATCTGCGCCTGAAGCGCTACGGCCCGCAGTCCCGCACCCTGCTGATTTTTCTGGCCGCGGCGAATCCGTTGTTTCTCTGGGCGGTCACCAACGGCAGCGAAATGGCCTTGAGCCTGCTGATGTACTATCTGTTCTGTTTTGCCGTGCTGCGCACCCTGCTGCAGAGGGACTCCCGCGCCATCATCATGCTGGCCAGCGCCTTGGCCGGTTACTTTTTCGTCGATGAAAGGGCCTTCTTTCTGGTCGTGGCCTTTTTCCCTCTGATCCCGATGGTGGCGCCGCCGAGCATGCTGCGCGAGTCCCCCCTCAGTGTGTTCTTTGTTATCAGTCTGCCGGTGGCGCTGGCGATTGCCTCATGGTTCTATCTCAACTGGATCTTTCACGGCGCTGCACGGACCTTCATCACCGCCCTTGACTCCTCTTTTCTGGGGGCACGCCTGCACAGCGGGGAGAGTGACTGGCTGCTCGGTTTTGGCGGCGCCTGGTTGCTGCCGACCTTGGCCGCCTTGCTGCTGGCAGTCGCCAGTTTTCCGGCAATGATCTGGCAGGCCGTGGTGGTATGGCGTTCACAGCGGCTGCGACGCGGTGAGCTGGTGTTTTTTCTGGTCCCGGTGCTGGCCGTCGGGGTGGCCAGCAGCAGTTCCTTTATCGAACACCTGGTGGAGATGCTGTTTCTGCTCAACGCCGGTTGCATGGTCGGCCTGCTGCTGTTGCCCCGCGCAAGCCAACGGCAAAAAATGCTGGCGGCGGGATTCCTCCTGTTAGGTGATCTAAGCGGCGGCTGCCTGCTTTTCTGGTATCCCTCCGCGGACATGCTGCAATGGCGCGAGGCTGTCACCGGGCAGGACAGCGCAATGAATTACCCGGCAGAGCGTCGCGTGGGAGACTTTCTGGCCGTCAATCGTCTACCAACTTTGCTGGATGAGCGTGCAGGTTATCGCATCATTGCCGCCCGCGGTGACACCAAAGGCCTGCTGCTGTCCTATATGCCGGAATTCAAACTGGCGCTGCAGCAAGCCGACCCGGGCGTGGCGCAGATCCTGGTCAGTAATCCAGCTCAGCGGCGGGCCTATCTGGACGGGATCACCCAGCAGTACCCCGATCTGTTTGCCGATGGCATGCCGGGCTATCATCTGGCCTATCCTGGGGACGACTGGCGCGTCTATCGTCAGGATGGGCTGCGGCGATGAGGACGGCGCTGGTAAATGTCCTGTTCGGTGCTGCCCTGGTCCTGCTATTGCTCTCTGCCTGCAGCCGCAGCGACAGAATGCTGGGGGCCAATCTGCTGCAGAACTGAAACGGTATCGTTTGAGCAGGAAGCGACCGGGGAATCGTTCGCCGCCTGCGTGAACTCGGTGCCAACACCCTGGCCCTGGTGCCGTTCCTGGAACAGCCGTCCACCGACTCACTGGAGCATGCAGCCTGCAGCCGGTGTCAGCCAGCAAGGACTGCGCCGGGTCATCCGCATAGGCCAAGGCGCTGCAGATGCGGGTCGTACTGAAACCGCAGATTCTGGTAGACGGGAGCTGGGCCGGTGAGATAGCCCCGAGCGACTGGTATACCTGGTTTGCAAACTACGCTGTTCATCTGGAGGAGCTGGCCCAGCTGGCCAGGCAGGAGGAGGTCGAGATGCTGGTGATCGGCACTGAGCTGAAGCAGTCTGTGCATCAGTCTCATTGGTTGGGTCTGATCCAGCGTCTGCGCTCAATCTTTCCCGGTCGTCTGAGCTATGCGGCCCATGGCATCGAGGGCTTGCGGGAATTTCCCTTCTGGGAGCATCTGGATCTTGCAGGGGTGACTCTTTATCCGATTCTAGGGGAGAACCCGGGGGAGGCTGAAAGGCATATCCGCGCTACCCGGGAAAGGCTGCACGAAAGTGCCCGCGGTCTGCCAGTGCCCCTATGGGTGGCGGAGGTGGGAATCGCTTCCCGCAGCCGGGCGACACGGCGCCCCTGGGCCTGGCAGGATCTGGCGGAGGATGAGCGGGAGGTCGATCTGTCGGTGCAGGCCGAGGTGCTGGACCTGTGGTTCGAGGCGCTCTCGGCGAACTGGCTGGAAGGGGCGCTGCTGTGGGCCTGGTACAGTGATCCGGCTGCCGGTGGCGCCCAGGACAACGGCTTCTCACCGCAAAACAAACCCGCCGAGCAGGTCCTGGCCTGCCGCTGGTCCGGGCGTTGCCCGTGAGGATGCGCAGGTTACTGCTCATGGGTCTGCTCCTGCCCTGGCGGTTGCAGGCCGGTGACTGGATGCTGTCCGAGGGCGAACAGACCGCTTTACGGCAGTCTCTCCCTGTCCCAGGCGGACAGCTATTGGGACGATCAGCGGGATCTGCAGCAGGACGACTGCAGCCGCCGCGACTGGAGCGCCACCCTGCACTATGAGTATGGCTACTCTTATTACCGCACCCTGTTTGCCGCGACCTCCTTGGAACTCGACAAGTGCGGAACTGAGAGTTCTACGGGTATCCCGGATCTGAAACTCGGCATGCGGGGCAGGGTCAACCCCTTCCGCAATGGCTATACCTGGGAACTGGCGATGATCATCCCTATCAATGGGGACCGGGAGGACAGGCGCAAGCCGGGCATCGGCCTGTTTGGTGTCGAGGCGGGGCTGTTCCGCAGCTATCGAGACGATCCCTACGACAAGCCCTTCACCGTTATCAACAAGGGAATCTGGGGCTGGGGGCTGGGTGCGACTCTCTGGGCGGAAAGGGCCGGCAACGAGCTGTGGGGCGAACTGAACTGGCGGCGCAGACTGAGCAGCCAGTGGCGGTTCAAGACCTGGCTCAGCGGACATTATTCCATCAGCGGAGGCGATGCCGGCGCTGACGATCTCTTTAACAGCCGCAAGACGATCGATTACGACAAGCTCAGTGTCGGGGCCAGGTTCAGCCGAAAGCTGACGCGCAACACCCGTCTGGGTCTGGCTCTGGAGCAGGCTGTCTGGGGCCGCAGCACGGGTCAGGATACTACCCTGCGGTTGGAATTCTCTAGATTCTGGGATTGAAAAATGCGTTACCTGATGTGGCTTAGTTTCGTTCTGGTGCTCTGCGCAGCTAGCGCAACCTCGTCGTCAGCCGGGCCAACGCAGACCCTGCTGGTTCCCCCGGCCGCATTTACCGGTGGGGAAGCCCCGCTGCGGCCGTTGGTCATTCAAGAGCTGAATCTGCACATGGATGAACTGGATGCAGAGGTGCTGTTCCGCAAGGAACCCAATGACCGGTCTTCCTTTCCCCTGGCCATCGTCCAGGGTGGCCGCAAGACACCCGGCAGGGTAGCGGTGAAGGGCAGCTTCACCCGCAACTATCTGAAGAAATCCCTGGTCGTCAATCTGACTGACGGGGGACGCTGGCAGGGCAGGAAAAAATTTGCCCTCAACGCCATGGCCACCGACCCCTCGAGCATGCGTGAGTGGCTGGCCTGGGATCTGATCGCCGGCTTGGGGATGCCGTCGCCGGAGGTCGCCTATCTGCGCCTCTCCATCAACGATCGGGTTATCGGCCTGTTCCTGATGTTCGAATGGATCACTGACGCCACCTTTGAGCGCCAGGGATTGGGCGCTGGCGGTCTGTTGTACCATCCCGACGACCGGCTGTTCTGCGGCGATATGGCTACTGAAAACCTGCCGCGTCTGGAGGACTGCTGGTTCAATCTCTCCCCCGCCGCTGCCAGACAAGAGGGCTATGGGCCCTTGAAGTCACTGGTAACAAGCCTGGCAGAGGCCCCAGTGGAGTCCTTCGACAGTTACCTGGCGCAGCATTTCAATCTGGATACGGTGATCAACTGGCTGCTGGTCAATACCATTACCAGCAATGGCGACAGCTACAACAAGAACTACTTCCTGTATAGGGGGCCCGACGGTGGACGCTGGTCGGTCATGCCCTGGGATTACGATCTCAGCTTCGGCCGCAACGCCGATCCGGTACTGCCCTTTCCGCGTAATATCCTCAACGACAACTTCTACGCACTGCAGCCTCCCGACCTCGGCGTGCAGCATGTGCTGAAGGAGAAGACCCTGCGGAACAAGGTGCTCATGCAGCGCTACCGGGCGCGACTGGCCCATGTGTTGGGCCTGGAGCGGGACGGTTCCGCCGAGCAGGCCTATGGCTGGTTTTCGCCGCAGCGCTTCATCAGTCGGCTCGCGCAACTCGAGGGGACACTGAGTGGCGGCATGCAGCAGGAGCGTTACCCGAGCCATGCAGCTGACGCCGTCGCAGAGCATATTGCGGCACTGCGCTGGTATGGCCTGATGCGCTATCACCATCTGAAAAAACTGCTCATCGAGGCCTCGCCTTTCGGCACTGCGCGCTGGATGGCCGGTTCAGATTACACCCTGTTGCTGGATGAATCGCCGTTGCGTGTGCCCCTGTCCCTGACCATGAATGTGGATCTCCCAGCCGGAGAATCCTGGGTGGTGCCTACCGATGACTGGCTGGCGCGGCCCATGGGACTGCTGCACTTCAAGGGGCTGTCCCGATCCGCCAGGGTGCGTATGGAGGTTGCCAGCGAGCAGGAACCGGACCTGCTGCCGCCGGGCTTCAGTGCTGCGGATTGTATAGAACGTAGCTGGTTTCTCGATCTCAAGACGCCGTTGCAGCAGGTCCGTGTGGATCTCGACCTCGACTACCTGCAACAGAGTTCGGTCCAACATGAATTGGGTGGAATCGACGAGAGGAAGGGACTAACCCTTTGGCAGATGACTGAGGGTCAATGGAACGAACTACCGAGCCATTTCAACAGCTTCGCCAACACCTTGTCGGCGGACGCTGTAACCCTAATTGGCGGACAGGTTTCCCGTTTTGTCGCCTGCAGCGACAGGCATTGAATCATTCACAACTTATGCATGCTCCATGCTCTGATGAGAGCCGTGCAATAGCTGTCCGGTGAAGTGGTAAAAAATCCAGGATTTGCAAAATTAATAAAACAAATCAATACTGATATTGCTTGGGATTCCAAGTTGTATGGAAATAATTATTACTATATCTCGGAGTAGAGGAAAGACACCATGAAACGTACATTCTCGCTGTTTGGATTGTTTCTTATATCTTCGCTAGCTTTTGCTCAAGGCGGATATTTTGGCGCCAGCGTTGGGCAGGCGAATTATGAAGAAAATACACTTTTAGGTAATTTTGACGAATCGGATACAGCTTTCAAACTATTCTTAGGCTACCGACTCAACGAAAACATTGCCGTTGAGGGGGTTTATGTCGATTATGGAGAACCGTCCGGCAATCTATCAGGCGAAACGGCAAGCGTTGAATTCGATGGCTTTGGGGCCAACCTGGTTGGAACCCTACCCCTCGGAACTGGTTTCGAGCTGTTTGGGAAATTGGGTTTCCTGGCTTGGGATGGCAAAGTAAACCTAGGCAGCCTCTCTAATGAGCAAGACGATACAGATTTAACCTATGGTGTGGGTGTCGCCTATTTCTTTAATGAGCAGATTGGTATACAGGGCGAATGGGAATTCATAGACTTTGATCAAAGTAATATGGATGGCGACATGGTCTCTGTGGGTGTTCAATTCCGATTTTGAGTGTTCTATGCACTCGTTACATAATTGACCTCTGGATCAAATAGAGGTTGTTAAAAATGACAGATCCCAGAATTCTCTGGGGTCTGTCATAAATATATCACCTATATTTCTGGTTGCTCTTCACTGATCGTCACACTGCTACCTTTATAGCTTCTTGGATATCGGTAGATGCATGGAGCTGTATGACTCAATCACAATATTGTTCGATAAGCTGTTTTGACCTTTGAATTTCCTTCGCCCGTGCATCGTCATCAAAGAATACATGATCGCCTTTATGGTCGATGGTGTAAGCTGGGCGCCTCTTTTGTAAGACGTGCAGATTCTGACGTGCACTGGCACACTTTTTCTTGGCTTCGACCATTTTCTCCCGTTTTGCCTCTTTTTCTTGTTTCTTTTGACTCGCCTTTTCCTTACGCATCTCCTCGTATCTTTGGGTGCGTTGTTTGAGATTCTTCAAACGTTCCTGAGATTGACGGATTTGTTCATGAGTTGGGCGGGGAGTTGCCTTGATCGACTGGGTTTCACATGCAGGTAGTGGACAGGAATCTCCATAATTGATGTTCCCATCTTCATCTACCCATTTGTACATTTCAGCGAATGAAAAAGTGAATGGATAGAACAGAAACAACAGAAGAAGGAACTCTTTCATGCCTATGGGTCGTCCTATATGACTGCAATCTGGATCCCTACGATTAGAATATCAGCAGAGAACGATGCATTCATTGATCACTGGCAGGAAGATGTCGGATTGATTGACAGATGTTCTACGTCCACTTTTGAAGGAGCCAGTTATTACCACAAAGACCTTTAGGACAAATTACCGGGTGGATGCAAAGCATTAGGATTTCTCAAGACTAATCAGACCTATGCTCAGGTAGAGCGCCAGCGCGGCAATGATCACCAGATTGAAGCCAAAGTGGATTGCCAGCAGGCTGGCCAGGATGCTGCTCAGCAGGGAGGCACAGCCGTTGATACCCCAGGCCCAGGGAACCAGTTGCGGGGCTGTTGAGGCAACCTTTGACAGGCCTTCGGGAAAGGGCAGTCCCATGAAGAAGGCAACGGGTGCAATCAGCAAGAGTGAAACAAGCGCCTTACCCGGTCCCGGTAAATTTGCGAGCCAGTCAAACAGTGAAGGAAGCAGCAGTAGGTAAACGAGACTAATCGCGGATAACGACAGCATGGCGCTGGACAGGGATTTGAATAATTTGCCCTGCAGTAGTTGCCGGCTATAGCGACTGCCCAGTCCGGAGAAGATCAGAAAGCCACAGAGCACCACTGCTACCGCATAGATCGGGTGAGACAGGAAGAGGATGAATTTCTGCAGGAAGGCGATCTCGATGAACAGGTAGGCCAGCCCGATGGCTAGAAAATAGCCCGCGACTCTCCAATGGTAGGTCGCTGAAATCGGTGTTCCGCGTTGCCTGAAGAACCAGAGCGGCAGCAGGATCAGCACAATACTGGCGAGCAGGGCCTGCAACAGGGTCATTACCAGGATGGGGTAGCCCAGCTCCAACAGTGAGAACCCGCCGCGCCGATGCAGCGAGAGGATCTCGGGTAAGGTTTCCCATTTAAAGAAATTGAAATAATAGGGGCGGTCATCCGTGGCGGGTTGGATGTGGAATTTGTACTGTTGGATGTACTCTGCCGCATCCTCACCAAGCAGAGTCATAGCGCCTTGATAGAAATAGGGCTCTGCAAGGACATTGAAGCGGTTGGCCT
Organism: uncultured Gammaproteobacteria bacterium; assembly: GCA_963797085.1. Taxonomy (GTDB): domain Bacteria; phylum Pseudomonadota; class Gammaproteobacteria; order Chromatiales; family Chromatiaceae; genus JASJBU01. The sequence goes on along the minus strand of CAWCOA010000023.1, from coordinate 58,128 downwards.
CTGCTGCTTCGATACCGGGGTAGTAGGCCGTATCGAAGGATCTTTCCTCACAAAAGGCCTGCATATCGGCGATTTCATTGACAGTGAAGGAGCCGTTTTTGATCAACAGGCTGCTGGTATTCCAGCCACGGATCATCATCAATTGCCGCTCAGGCGTCTCAACTCCGGAAGCTCGTAATGCCTCGATGGCGGTGGCAAAGAGTTTCAGGCCATCCCGTGGTGGCAGTTTGATCCAGCGGGTTATCGCCAGCAGGCCATTGGGCCGAAGATGCTGCAGGTAGTCCTGCAGGGCCTGCCGGGTGTAGAGAAAGCTCTCATTCAAGGCCTGGACCCCGGCGGAACCGGCCGCTGCCGAGTCGAGCAGCGATACCTGGATCAGTGCGTACAGATTGTCGCTGCTGGCGATAAAGCCCCGCGCTTCTGCCTCAAAAATACGTGTTTTATCCCGCAACAGCGGCCAGCCGCTGAATTCGGCATGGGTTTCTGTCAGCAACTGGATGATCTGTGGGTTGAGTTCGACCGCATCGATCTGTTTGACGCCGTGAAATTCCGCCTGCAGCAGCCCACTACCACCGCCCATCCCAAGGATCAGCACCTGTTCCGGTTGCAGCAGATGATAGGGCAGGGCGGAGGTCTGGTAGTCCAGATAGCTGAGCATTTCCCGCTTGCCGGTGTACCGGGTGAGCGCGCTGGGGGCATCCCCATCGGTAAACAGGGCCAGTTGCTCGGGGGGTTCCTGTGGATTGTTCAGGCTCAGGCCGGGGGCCAGACGGAAGGGTATCCTTGTGTTTTCGACCACACTGACAACACCCATTGGGCTGCTGTTCTGACTCAGCAGTTTGGCGCCGCTGATCTGCAGAGTTTGGCTGAGTGCCTTGTACTCGGATAACCGCGGGCTGAACCAACCCTGGGGCGCCAGAATAACCGCCAAGGCTGGCAGCAGCACCCAGGGGGCAATACGCCAAGGCCTGGGTATGTGCATCTCCCGGATGGAAAAGGCAGCGGCACACAAGCCCAGCACTCCCAGCCAACGCAGAACGTTTTCCGGTGGCAGCCAATACAGCAGGGCGATAACGCCGATTGCACCCAGGCCCGCGCCCATCAGATCAAAGGCGTAGATCCGCGGGATCTGATCGTCAAAGCGGCCGAAGGCAAGGCAGATGCTGTTGGCGGCGAAGAAGAAGGGGATGAACAGCAGCAGGTAACTCCAGAGGAGATAGATCCATTGTGTCGGGTCCCAGAACATCTCCAGAGTATTGAAAGGCAATTGCTGGGCAAGCAGAAAACAAAGCACGGCGCTGACCCCGAAGAGGGCGGCATTGCCGACAAACAGGCTGGCGAAATGATGACTGGCCCAACGGTGCGTCAGGCTCAGGATGGCGCCGCTGGCCCCGTAACCCAACAGCGCCAGGCTGATTACCATATAGGCGAAATGGTGCCATTGGATGATCGAGAAGAGCCGCATCAGGAGGATCTCGTAGGCCAATGCGGAGGCGGAGATCAACAGCACCGAGATCACGGGTGGTGTTAGTTGAGGTTGGTCAGGACGGGGCCTGAGCATCGGATTAACCTCAGTCGGTTCTGGTCAGCGGTACGAAACGCACCGGCAGGATCTGATGAGTGGTGGTCTTGCCTTCCGGGGTCTTCTCCACCAGCACCAGTTGCTGTACCTGGAATCGTCCGCCCACGGGAATGATCATGCGGCCACCTGGCTTCAGCTGTTTGATCAACGGTGGCGGAATATGGTCGGCGGCGGCGGTCACCAGGATGGCATCGAACGGGGCCTGTTCCGGCCAGCCGTAATAACCATCACCAATGCGCGTCTCAACGTTGTTGATGCCCAGCTGTTTGAATCGTTGCTCAGCCTGCTCACCCAGTTCCTCGATGATCTCGATGCTGAAGACCTGCCGGGTCAGTTCAGCAAGCACGGCTGCCTGATAACCGGATCCTGTGCCAACCTCCAGCACTTTGAAATCCCTTGTCGGCTCCAGCAGTTCGGTCATCAACGCGACGATATAGGGTTGCGAGATGGTCTGGCCGTAACCGATGGGCAAGGGGCGGTTCTCATAAGCCAGGGGCTGCATATCCAGCGGCACGAACTCATGCCGCGGCACCCGGCCCATGACCTGCATGACCTGATCCGTCAGCGTGTCGCGATCAATGTAGCTGGAGGTTTCCCTGACATCAGCGGTTATCTCCTCCACCATGGCTGCCCGCAGAGCGGAGAAGTCATCGGCCATGGCGCTCATCACGCCCAGGCTGAAAAGGGGGAGCAAAATCCACTGAACCGGATGCCGGAAGAAGAGAGTTTTCGCGATTTGCATGGCGCCGACCCCAGAGTGTTTTCTGTTTGTCCTATCTTTAATAATACGGCAGAACTCAAGGCTTGTACTCCATCAATCCTCATATAGACGGAGTACTCTTGGTGAAAATCCACTCAGGTCAACACTGCTCCAAGATAAGCCTTTCATGGGCCTCTCTGTTGCTTGCGGATGAAAAACCGATTGTCGGTACGACTCAAGATATAAGATAATTCTCATATACTAAATTAATCTGGTCTGTAATTTGCTCCTGTTTTATTTATGTCTGATGCGAAACCTCAAAGCCCCTTGCGTGTGTTGCTGGTTGACGATCAAAACGATCGTCGAGCCATGCTTGATCTGGCGCTCAGTGAAGTCGGTTGCACCCTGGTCGCTTGTGTCGCTGAAGATGCGGATCTGTTGTCAGCGGTGGAGTCCTGTGACCCGGATGTGATCCTGATCGATGTGGAAGCGCCTGGCAGGGACACCCTGGAAGGTCTTGCAACTGTTCAGGCCAATGTCCCTCGGCCGATGGTGATGTTCTCCCAGGACGACGATAATGAAACCATCAGGCGCGCAACCCGCGCCGGCGTCAGTGCATACGTGGTGGATGGTCTGCAGGCCAAGCGGGTTCGCCCCATCATCGATGCGGCAGTGGCCCGCTTTCAGCATTTCAATCTGCTTGAGTCCGAGCTTAAGCGGGCGCGCAACCAGCTCAATGAGCGGAAGGCTATAGATCGGGCAAAAGGGATCATCATGCAGCAACGCGGGGTCAGTGAGGCGGTTGCCTACCAGTCAATGCGTAAGCTGGCAATGGATACCAATCAGAAGCTCTCAGAGATTGCCCGGAGCATCATTCAAGCAGCAGCACCGTTGAGCAAATAGCCATTCCTTGCAACTGCTGCTTTATGCACCATGGGTGCCCTGGTAACCCAATAATCCCCCTTTTAGTGCACAAAAATTGTGCGCTGCAATGCTCTGTCAATCTGAGTCAGTTGATCACTGTAATCAGCCAATGGTCAATCACGAGGTTGGACATAGATGAAAAAAATAAATCAATACAATGCCTTGATTTAGAAAATCCTAATGCTTCGGTGATTTGATTTCTTTCTTGGCACGCTGGTTGCTTAACTACTATCAACCATCTTTGTCCAACGACGGACAGGTCCAATGGCGGATAATGATGGTTGTCACCAGCTTAAGACTATTTTAAGACCAGTGTTGGTCTACAACGGGTAAAGGCGCCCACCCCAGACAGGCTCTCCTCTGTTTGGCGGTGGGCTTTTTTTTGTCCTCGATTGTTTTCGGCATTAGAAATTCAGGAAGGTATCGAATAGATGAAGAAGGTAATAACAGTAGAACGTAGACGGTTTCTGAAACAGACACTTCTGACATTTGCTCTGAGCTTGGGTCTGGGTCTGATCACCGCATCAGCTCAGGCCGAGATCGGCGATCCGGAAAAAGAGGACCTGAAATTCGGTTTTATCAAACTGACCGACATGGCCCCCCTGGCCATTGCCTATGAGAAAGGTTACTTCGAAGACGAAGGCCTGTATGTCACCCTGGAGGCACAGGCGAACTGGAAGGTCCTGCTGGACGGGGTCATCGACGGCCAGCTGGACGGCGCCCATATGCTGGCCGGCCAGCCATTGGCAGCCACCATCGGTTTCGGCACCAAGGCGCATATCATCACCCCCTTCAGCATGGATCTGAATGGCAACGGCATCACGGTTTCCAATGAAATCTGGGAGCAGATGAAACCCCATGTGCCGAAACGGGCGGACGGCAAGCCCCAGCACCCGATCAAGGCCGACTCCCTCAAACCTGTCGTGGAGAAGTACAAGCAGGAGGGCAAGCCCTTCAAGATGGGCATGGTCTTCCCGGTCTCCACCCACAACTACGAGCTGCGTTACTGGCTGGCCGCCGGCGGCATCAGCCCCGGTTACTATGCACCGCACAAGGGCGACATCACCGGTCAGTTGAAGGCCGACGCCTTGCTCTCCGTAACCCCGCCGCCGCAGATGCCGGCGACCCTTGAAGCCGGCACCATCTATGGCTACTGCGTGGGTGAACCCTGGAACCAGCAGGCCGTATTCAAGGGTATCGGCGTGCCGGTGATCACCGACTACGAGATCTGGAAGGATAACCCGGAGAAAGTCTTCGGTATGACCAAGGAGTTCACCGAGAAATACCCGAATACCACGCATCCGAGTGGTCAAGGCCCTGATCCGCGCCGGCAAATGGCTGGATGAGAACGACAACGCCAATCGTCCCGAAGCGGTGAAGATCCTGTCCCAATCCAACTATGTGGGCGCCGACTATGACGTCATCGCCAACTCCATGACCGGCACTTTCGAGTACGAAAAAGGCGACAAGCGGGAGGTTCCTGACTTCAATGTCTTCTTCCGCTACAACGCTACCTACCCCTACTACTCGGATGCGGTCTGGTACCTGACCCAGATGCGCCGCTGGGGTCAGATCGCCGAGCAGAAGCCGGACAGCTGGTATGACGAGATCGCCAAGAGCGTCTACAAACCCGACATCTATCAAAAGGCTGCAGAAGAGCTGATCGCTGAAGGGCATCTCAAGGCTGAGGAATTCCCGGACTTCAAGACCGAGACCGGCTACCGGGCGCCGCAGACCGAGTTTATTGATGGTGTGACCTTTGATGGCACGAAACCGAATGCCTACATCGACAGTTTCAAGATCGGTCTGAAGAGCGGAGAGAAGATATAAACCGCTGTAGGAGCGGCCCATGGCCGCGATCCGTCAACGAGCTGATTTCGCGGCCATGGGCCGCTCCTACAAAACAAGGGATTTTTACAGATGAGTAACGCAATTACATCGAGAACCTTCAACCTGCCGAGACTGGATGGATTTCTCGCCAGCATGTCCAGTGAACACTTCGGTAAGATTTTCGCCAAACTGATCAAAAACCTGCTGGTACCGATCATCGCCATGCTGATCTTTCTGGGGCTCTGGAGCATCGGTGCGAAGAATGTAGAGACTTCCCTGGGCGTGTTGCCGGGTCCCGGCAAGGTCTGGGAGCAGACGGTCACCCTGTATGACGAACATCAGGCAGAGCGCCAGAAAGAGGTGGCATTTCACGAGCGCATGCAGCAACGCATCGATAAAGCGATCGCCGCCGGCAAGTCCCAGGAGAAGATCGACAGGATGGCCAACCGGAAATACACCGGCAAGGAGACTTTCTTTGATCAGATCCTGACCAGCCTGTGGACCGTGATGGCCGGGTTTATCGTCGCCTCGTTGATCGCGATCCCCATCGGTATCGTCTGCGGCATGAGCGCCACGCTCTACACGGCGATCAATCCTCTGATCCAGATGTTCAAGCCGGTATCGCCGCTGGCCTGGCTGCCGTTGGTGACCATGGTGGTCTCTGCGGTCTATGTCAGCAATGATCCGATGTTCTCCAAATCTTTTCTGACTTCGGCGATCACCGTCACCCTGTGCTGTCTCTGGCCAACCATCATCAATACCACCGTGGGAGTTTCGGGCGTCGACAAGGACCTGCTCAATGTCAGCCGCGTGCTGCGCCTCAACGCCGTAACCAAGACCGTGAAGATCATCCTGCCGTCGGCCATCCCGATGATCTTCACCGGCCTGCGTCTCTCGCTGAGTATCGGCTGGATGGTGCTGATCGCCGCTGAGATGCTGGCGCAGAATCCCGGTCTGGGTAAGTTCGTCTGGGACGAGTTCCAGAACGGCAGCTCCAACTCCCTGGCGCGCATCATGGTGGCGGTGCTGGTGATCGGCTTGATCGGCTTCCTGCTGGACCGCGGCATGTTGACTGCTGCAGCGCAGTGAGCTGGGACAAGAACGCGGTGCTGCGCTGAGTCGCATTGACAGAGGAATAAAACAATGAGCAGCTATCTGAATATCGACCACGTCAGTATCACCTTCCCCACTGACAACGGTCCGCTGAATGTCCTCAAGGATGTCGACCTGAAGGTCCAGCAGGGTGAATTCATCTCCCTGATCGGCCACTCCGGTTGCGGTAAGTCCACGGTGCTGAATATCGTCGCCGGTCTGCTGAACGCCACCGAGGGCGGGGTGATCCTGGAGGAGAAGGAGGTCACCGAGCCAGGCCCGGACCGGGCGGTGGTGTTCCAGCACCACTCCCTGCTGCCCTGGCTGAGCGTCTACGACAATGTGCGCCTGGCGGTGGATCAGGTCTTCAAGAAGACCAAGACCAAACAGGAGCGGCACAAGTGGACCCTGCATAACCTGGAGCTGGTGCACATGTCCCACGCCCTGGACCGCAAGCCCGGCGAGATCTCCGGCGGCATGAAGCAGCGCGTAGGTATCGCCCGCGCCCTGGCCATGGAGCCCAAGGTGCTGTTGATGGACGAACCCTTCGGCGCGCTGGATTCCCTGACCCGCACCCATATGCAGGACTCCCTGATGGAGATCCAGTCCAGGCTCAACAACACGGTGATCATGATCACCCATGATGTGGACGAGGCGGTGCTGCTGTCCGACCGCATCATCATGATGAGCAACGGCCCGTCGGCGACCATCGGTGAGATCCTCAATATCGATCTGCCCAAGCCCGCGCAACCGTCTGGCCCTGGCGGAGAACCCGACCTACAACCACTACCGGGCCGAGGTGGTGAGATTTCTGCACGAACGGCACCAGCAGCCGGAGGATGCAGAGTCGAACTCGGCTGCTGAGGCAGCGGCTGGTCCTGAAGCCAGCGTTATCGATCTTTCAGAATGGATCGAATCCTCTCAATCAGGCAGTACAGGTCGCCATCTGGAGAAGCGCGAGCTCAATCTTGGATTCATTCCCTTGACCGACTGCGCCCCCCTGGTGATCGCCAAGGAAAAAGGTTTTTTCGACGAACAGGGGTTGCAGGTGGAACTGTCCCGGGAAAACTCCTGGGCGAATATCCGCGACAAGGTCTCCATCGGCATGCTGGATGGCGCCCAGATGCTGGCGGCCATGCCCCTGGCCAGCGCCTGCAGCAGTTCGCCAGGCGCCTCGATGATCACCGCCATGAGCCTGGATCTGAATGGCAACGGCATCACCGTTTCCAAGGAGCTCTACCGGCGCATGCAGAAGACCGGCGAGTCGGCCCTTGATACTCTGGCCGGCAGTGGCCGGGCGCTCAAAAAGGTCATCGAGGCGAACCGGGAGGCTGGTGAAAAACCCTTGATGTTCGCCACGGTATTTCCCTATTCGTCACACAATTATCTGCTGCGCTACTGGCTGGCCTCTGCCGGCATCGATCCGGACCGGGATATTCAGCTCAGCGTGGTGCCGCCGCCGCAGATGGTGAATTATCTAGAGGCGGGTGTGATCTCCGGTTTCTGCGTCGGCGAACCCTGGAACACCATGGCGGTAGTGAATGATCTCGGCCATACCCTGGCCGCCAGTTACGACATCTGGAACAACCATCCAGAGAAGGTCTTCGGTGTCGCCAGCTCCTGGGCCGCGGCCAATCCCAATACCCATCTGGCAGTGTTGAGGTCTCTGATCAAGGCCTGCCAATGGATCGATGAGACCGCAAACCGCAAAGAGGTCTGCGAGATTCTCAGTCAGGGACGCTATGTGAATGCCCCGCAGGAGATTCTGGAGCAATCCATGTTGGGCACCTTTCAGTTCGATAAGGGACAGGAGCCGGTGGAACGTCCGGATTTCAACGTCTTCAGCCGTTACAGCGCCAACTTTCCCTGGCGTTCCCATGCGGTCTGGTTTCTGACCCAGATGGCGCGCTGGGGGCAGATGCAAAAGCCGGTGGATATGCAGCAGATTGCCGAGCGGGTCTATCGCCCTGAAATCTATCGCAAGGCGGCTGAGCAGCTGGGCGTGGCGTTGCCCAGGGAGGACTACAAGGACGAGGGCCTGCATGGCACGGCCTGGGGTCTGTCGGGAGAAACGGAGGCCCTCGCCATGGGGGCGGACCGCTTCTTCGATGGGGAGGTGTTTAGCGCGACTGATCCCGTCGGCTATCTGCAGGGAATGGCGCTGCACAACCTCTCGGTTGGATTGGAGGAGCTCGAGGCTGCGAATAAACCGGCCGCAGAGAGGCTGCAAACAACAAGCGATAGAAAAGTCAGTGAAGAGGTGAGTCAATGAGCAAAGAAAAGCTGGTTCTGGTGGGCAACGGCATGGCCGGCATGCGCGCCATCGAGGAACTGTTGAAACTGGAACCGGAGATGTATGACATCACGGTGTTTGGCGCCGAGCCGCATCCCAACTACAACCGGATCATGCTCTCCCCCATGCTGGCGGGAGAGAAGACCGTGGATGACATCATCCTCAACACCCGGGAATGGTATGCGGAGAACCGGATCACCCTGCACAGCGGTGATCCGGTGGTGGCGATCGACCGGGTGGGGCGCCGGGTCAAGACTGCTTCCGGCCAGGCGGTTGAGTATGACCGCCTGCTGCTGGCTACCGGCTCCAGTCCATTCATCATACCGGTGCCAGGTTCACAGCTGCCGGGGGTGATCGGCTTCCGTGACATCGAGGATGTGGAGAGCATGCTGGACACCGCCAAACAGTTCAAGAAGGCGGTGGTCATCGGCGGCGGCCTGCTGGGGCTGGAGGCGGCCAATGGTCTGATAAAGAACGGCATGGACGTCAGCGTCGTGCATCTGATGGACATTCTCATGGAACGGCAGCTCGACAAGCCGGCGGCAGAGCTGCTGAAGGCGTCCCTGGAGACCAAGGGCATGGAGTTTCTGATGCAGGCGCAGACCGCGGCGATCCTCGGTGAGGAGCGGGTCACTGGGGTGCGCTTCGCGGACGGCTCGGAGGTGGCGGCGGACCTGGTGGTGATGGCCGTGGGCATCCGTCCCAATATGCAACTGGCGCAGCAGGCGGGACTGCACTGTGAACGCGGGATGGTGGTCAACGACACCATGCAGACCTATGACCCGCGGATCTATGCGGTAGGTGAGTGCGTGCAGCACCGCAATATCTGCTACGGCCTGGTCGCACCCCTGTTCGAGCAGGCCAAGGTCTGCGCCAATCATCTGGCGCAGCTCGGTATCGGCCGCTACGAGGGTTCGGTGACTTCCACCAAGCTCAAGGTGACCGGCATCGATCTCTTCTCCGCCGGCGAATTCAACGAGCAGGAGGCCGATGAAACCCTGGTGCTGCAGGACCCGGCCCAGGGTGTCTACAAGAAGCTGGTGATCCGCGACAACCGGATCAAGGGCGCGGTGATGTACGGCGACACCATGGACGGCACCTGGTATTTCCAGCTGTTGCGGGAAGGCACCGATATCTCGGATTTCCGTAGCACCATTCTGTTCGGTCAGCACGATCTCGGGGATGCGGGGCACGGCGATGAGAAGCGCTTGTTGTCGATGCCGGACGAGGCGGAGATCTGCGGCTGCAACGGGGTCTGCAAGGGCGACATCGTCGAGGCTATCACCACCAAGGGCCTGTTCACCCTGGATGAGGTGCGGGCCCATACCAAGGCGTCAGCCTCCTGCGGTTCCTGCACCGGGCTGGTAGAGGCGCTGCTGGCCAACACGGTGGGTGAGGGCTATTCGGTGGTGCCCAGCAAGAAACCTCTGTGCGGCTGCACCGAGCACAGCCACGACGAGGTGATCAAGGCAATCAAGCAGGGCGAGCTGAAATCCATGCGGGCGGTTTTCGACGCCATGGAGTGGAAGACCCCGGATGGCTGTGCCGCCTGCCGCCCGGCGCTGAATTACTATCTGCTGGCTAACTGGCCGGGCGAATATCAGGATGATGCCCAGTCCCGCTTCATCAACGAAAGGGCCCACGGCAATATCCAGAAGGACGGTACCTACTCGGTGGTGCCGCGCATGTTCGGCGGCCTCTGCACCCCGAATGACCTGCGCGCCATCGCTGATGTGGCGGATAAGTTCGAGGTGCCGGAGGTGAAGGTCACCGGGGGTCAGCGCATCGATCTGTTCGGTGTGCAGAAAGAGGATCTTCCGGCAATGTGGAAGGACCTATCCACGGCCGGATTTGTCTCCGGCCATGCCTATGGCAAGGCGATGCGCACGGTGAAGACCTGTGCCGGCAAGAACTGGTGCCGATTCGGCACTCAGGATTCCACCGGTCTCGGGGTGCAACTCGAGGAATTGACCTGGGGTTCCTGGATGCCGCACAAATTCAAGCTGGCGGTATCGGGTTGTCCGCGCAACTGTGCCGAGGCGACCATCAAGGACTTTGGCGTGGTGTGTGTCGATTCAGGCTATGAACTGCATATCGGCGGCAATGGCGGGATCAAGGTGCGGGTCACCGATCTGCTGTGCAAGGTGGAGACCGAGGCGCAAGTGCTGGAATACTGCGGGGCCTTCATCCAGCTCTACCGGGAAGAGGCGCACTATCTGGAAAGAACCGCTCCCTGGGTGGAACGGGTCAGCCTGGGTTACATCAAGCAGCGTATCGTCGATGATCATGAGGGCCGCAAGCGGCTCAACGAACGCTTCGCGGTCAGTCAGCAGTATGCCCAGATCGATCCCTGGAAGGCCCGGGCCGAGGGCGCTGAAGCCCACGAGTTCACCCCATTGAAGATCGCCGGATAACCCGTAATTGAGAGATTAACAGCATGAATGATTGGACAGCCATTGCGCAATTGGCGGATATACCCAGACTGGGCGCGCGCCGGATAAAAACAGATACAGTGACCATAGCGATCTTCCGTGCCAGTGACGATCGAGTGTTCGCGGTCCGGGATCAATGCCCCCACAAGGGCGGACCGCTTTCCCAGGGCATGGTGCATGGCACCTCCGTCACCTGTCCCCTGCACAACTGGAAGATCGATCTGAGCACCGGTGAGGCACTGGGTGCGGATCAGGGCTGCGTGAACACCTATGCGGTGAAAGTACAAGAGGGCACCGTTTATCTGTCTGCCCTGGCCGATGAGTCGGTGGCTTGATTAATCCTAGTGCTCCATCAATATAATCTTGGTGGAGTACTCGATTAACAGAACAGGTTGTTTGTTATGTCAGAAGCAGTAAAGAGTACCTGTCCCTATTGCGGCGTGGGTTGTGGTCTGCTGGTGGAACGCGATCGACAGGGTAAATGGCTGATCAAGGGTGATCCTGAGCATCCGGCCAATTTCGGCCGGCTCTGTTCCAAAGGCACTGCGCTCAATGAGACCCTGGATGCCGAAGGGCGACTGACCAACCCTTTAATCGATGGCCAGGCCGCCAGTTGGGAGGCGGCCCTGGAACAGGTTGCCTCGCGTTTTCGCGCTATCGTTGATGAGCATGGTCCTGATGCGGTGGCCTTCTATGTATCGGGACAGCTGCTGACGGAAGACTACTATGTCGCCAACAAGCTGATGAAGGGTTTCATCGGCTCCGGCAACATCGATACCAACTCCCGGCTTTGCATGTCCTCATCAGTGGCGGGTCATAAACGGGCCTTCGGCTCGGATACCGTGCCGGGTTGTTATGAGGATTTCGAACAGGCGGACCTGATCGTACTGACCGGCTCGAATACCGCCTGGTGCCATCCGGTGCTCTACCGGCGCATCGTCAAGGCCAAGGAGGCCAGGCCCACACTGCGGGTGGTGGTGATCGATCCCCGGGAGACCGCGACCTGCGATCTGGCCGACCTGCATCTGCCACTGCGGGCCGGCACCGACAGCATCCTGTTCAGCGGGCTGCTGAGTTGGCTGCAGCAACAGGGCTGCATGGACGAGGACTTTATCGAGGCGCACACACAAGGACTGACGGAAGCCTTGAACAAGGCGCTCTGGCATGCCCCTTCCGCCACTGCGGTGGCTGATCTATGCGGCCTGGATGTGCAGGCAGTGGAGACTTTCTATAGCTGGTTCAGTAACACCGACAGGACGCTGACACTCTATTCCCAGGGCATCAACCAGACCTCCAGTGGCACCGACAAGGTCAATGCCATTATCAACTGCCATTTGTTCAGCGGACGCATCGGCAAGCCGGGCGCCGGACCCTTTTCCATCACCGGGCAGCCCAATGCCATGGGTGGCAGGGAGGTCGGGGCACTGGCCAATCAGCTCGCTTGCCACATGGATTTCGAAAATACTGCACACCAGGATCTGCTGGGGCGTTTCTGGCAGGCCCCCAATCTGGCCAGTGAAGCGGGTTTGATGGCAGTCGATCTGTTTCGCGCCATCGAACAGGGTGAGATCAAGGCCCTGTGGGTGATGGCCACCAATCCGGCGGTCAGTCTGCCAGATGCCAACCAGGTGCGTCGGGCACTGCAAAAATGCGAGTTTCTGGTGGTTTCGGACAGCAGCCGGCTGACAGACACCACGGCCTTCGCCGATGTGCTGCTGCCCGCTCAGACCTGGGGTGAAAAAGACGGCACGGTGACCAACTCGGAACGCTGCATCACCCGGCAAATGAATTTCCTGCCGCCGCTGGGTGAGGCTAGGCCCGATTGGTGGATCCTCTCCCAGGTGGCTCAGCGGATGGGCTATGCGGGCTTCGATTATCAAACCAACCATGAGATTTTCATCGAGTATGCGGCCCTTTCAGGCTTCGAAAACGCAGGTCGTCGTGACTTCGATATCTCCGGTCTGGCTGATCTGAGTGAGCAGGACTATGCGCGGCTGCAGCCGGTGCAGTGGCCGGTGCCGCCCAACAGAAGGCAGGGCACCCTGCGGATGTTCGGCGATGGTCGTTTCTATACCCCCAGCGGTAAGGCGCGTTTTCTCCCGGTGACGCCGCAACCGCCCGGTAACTTCAGAACTGCTAACTATCCACTGGTGCTGAACACCGGGCGGATCAGGGATCAATGGCACACCATGACCCGCACCGGTAAATCGCCGCGGCTCTCCGGACATGACACCGAACCCTTCGTCGAGCTGCATCCGCAGGATGCCGCGACGCATGCTATCGAAGCGGGTGAACTGGTCAGGGTCAGCAGTCGTTGGGGAGAGGTGATCGTCCGGGCGCGGCACTCGGAACAGCTGAGACCGGGTAACATATTCATTCCTATGCATTGGAACGATCAATTTGCCAGCGCGGCCCGGGTTGGCAGTCTGGTCAATCCGGTGGTGGATCCCATCTCTGGACAACCGGAGTTCAAACACACCCCGGTCGCCATCGAGCCCTATCGTCCAACCTGGCACGGTTTTCTGCTGACCCGCCAAGCCATCGATGTGGAACGGGCCGTGTATTGGTCCAGGGCGCGCCGCGAGGGGCTTTGGCACTATGAGCTGGCTGGCGAGCAGGTCGCGGATAACTGGCCGCAGGTGGCGCGGGAGATGCTGGCCGCTACCCAGGAGGACCTCCAGTGGGTAGAGATGCTAGATACCGCGGGTGGACAATACCGAGGGGTTAGCATCGTGCAGGACCGCTTGGAACATTGTCTGTTCATCGGGCCGGATCACTACCTGCCAAAGCGCGACTGGCTGGTGCAACTGTTCGGCCGCGATTCACTCAGTCGTCAGGAGCGGCAGCGTCTATTGGCGGGCTCGCCGGGTGCGGGCCAGGAAGATGCAGGCAGAACGGTCTGTGCTTGTTTCAATGTGGGTGAAAACACCCTGGTAAAGGGTATCTGTGAGCAGGGCCTGATGACCCCGGAGGCAATTGGCGAGGTACTCAAAGCCGGCACCAACTGTGGATCCTGCCTGTCGGAGATCAAACAGCTGATCGTTGAAAAAGGTGTTGCGAACCGGTCGGCCAGCATGGCTTGAAAAACCAGCGCCGATTGGTCGAACAGATTGTTTGACCCCGGCTCCCACTGGATCACCCTGCTGCCTTCAGACTCTGCGTTTCCATTCGATATCGGTATCAGACGGCAGGCCTTCGATGGAGTCGGTCCAAGTCGGATAGGGTGCGTTCGGTTACAGGAATATGGCCGCAGACGATTCCATGCGCCTAACTCTGGCACATTACTCACCAGATAGACGTTGGTGCCCCAGTTGGGCGTGGCCTATGAGTGGCATCATGAGTTCAAGTTGAGCGAGTTGCAGGAAACGGTCAAATCGACCAGTCTGCAGGAGAAGGGTGCTGAGGTGCGTTCAATTGTTACCGGCTGATCAGAGCTGATCTATTAAACCCGAACTGCTGGCTCAGCAACCGGGTTTCACCCCCATCACAACCTATCCCCAGAGGGGACGGGTCGTGTTGTTTTGTGAGTGGCCCTTAGACAGCGAATGGCATTATCCCGGGAGCAATGCATTCAGGCGATTGAGGCAGCCCATCCAACCTTCTTCATGGGCATCCCGTGTGGCGATATCGGGTATCTGTTCATGGGTGAGCAGCAGGGTCGTCTTGCCATCTGATTCCGATAATTCAATGGTCACCAGCATCTGCGAGCCTTGCTTGGAGATCCAGCGCCAGGTAAAGGCCAATCTGTGCGGTGGTTCGATCAGCACATACTCACCGCTGACTGTATGAGTCTCGCCGTTGGGTTCCAACATCTCGATCGTATAACGGCCGCCCACCCGGACATCCAGTTCCTGTACGCGGGTTGTATGTTGTTCCGTGGGTGCAAACCAGTGACTCAGTGCCTCTGCATCCGTCCAGGCGCGGAATACCTGTTCGCAGGGTGCATTGAAGACACGCTTCATTTGCAGGGTTTCATAATGGGTCATTACTCTTGCGTCCATGGTCTCCTCCTATTCGCTGTTGTCGTGGTCAGGGTTTTGGGTTGTATCCAGGTACTCGGCAAGTGAATCCATACGTGAATCCCAGAACTGTCGATACTGCTCTATCCAATCTGCTGCTTCCTGCAGAGGGGCGGCCTGCAGACGACAATGACGCACCCGGCCATCCTTGTCGCGGCGGATGAGTCCCGCTTTCTCCAGGACGCGAAGGTGTTTTGAGATCGCCGGCAGTGAAATTGCAAAGGGTTCAGCCAGTTCTGTCACCAGTGCATCACCGCTAGCCAGACGCGCCAGAATCATCCGTCGGGTGTTGTCTGACAGTGCGCCGAAAACTGCATCGAGCTGATCGTGACTATATTTAACCATATGGTTAAATATAGTCACGATCAGTAAATCGGTCAAGAGGATGCTGCTGAATCCCAAGGTCTGATGAGATATGTATGAGGGGACTGGTGCTGGAATTGGTTTGGTGACTACCCTGTAGCCGTTAGTCGATCTGTAAGGGCCTGAGTCAGGCATCGGCCGTGTGTTGCGCGGCGGGGACGAGGTGGGGGATGGACTAGGGGGTGGAATTTTAATCCAATCCCAAGACAAGGCGCCAATAGACCTCGACCTCGCTGATCTCCTCGTCGCTCAACAGGGTCAGCCTGTCACTGGTGATACGCCGGTTATCGAGGGTTCTGGTCTGGTCCAGCATGATGTCGGAGTCGGATAGCAGTTCATCACGTGCCCTGATCCGGTATCGCAAGGGTTCAGCTTCATCGATCAACTGGGTCGTCAGTGGCAGCACGGTGGTGCTGGGATGCCCGGCCTGGTTCAACAGATCATTCTGCATGACCAGACAGGGACGGATTTTTCCCGGTTCGGTACCTTTGGCGGGATTGAAATTTGCCAGGTAGATACCGCCGCGTCTACAGACCATCGGCATTGGCCGCTTCGAAGTCGTCTGCCGCAAGCAGTGCCTGTTTTCGGGTCTTCAAGGAAGCGGTTTGTATCCGTTGTTGCAGTGCCTCGCGGTCTAACTGTTGCTGGTAGTTGCGCACCGCGTCGCGGATGACACGGCTCTTGGTCGTGTGCAGGCGGCTGGCCAGACGGCTGAGCAGGGCATCGAACTCTGGGTCGGCTTTGATGGTGACTGTTTTCATATTTTTAATTGATTGGGTATTACCGATTCAAGTATAGCACTGTGTCTGCCAAGGAATCCCCTGATGTGGTAGAACTGTGCGTGCGAATCCACAGCGCATTTCCCGACGAATTCCCGGAACCCTGGGCCTCTGACTGGGGGAGGACGACTACGGCATCTTCATTGGCTTCACCTACAAGGGGGTGCGGCAGGATTTCCGCTGGATCGAACCGGGGAGCATTCTGATGGGTTCGCCGCCTGATGAGCCTGAGCGTGAGTCACCAGGCACGGATGAAACTCAGCATGAGGTGACCCTGAGCCAGGGCTTCTGGCTGGCCGACACCTGCGTGACACAGGTTACATTTCTACCCCGTCCTGCAACAGGACGGGGTAGGGTGGTAAGTTGATTAGGTCTGGCCCACAATCAATGGATCAAAAGACACCGACCTGCTCGGCCGCTGCCGGGTCGTAGACATTGTTGGTACCCGGCTCCCATTGGATGACTCTGCCCCCTTCGGCCTCCTGGCGTTTGATGCATTTCCATTCGATTGGAGTGTCGATCGGCAGGCCTTCGATGGAGCCGGTCCAGGTCGGATAGGGACCATCCGGTTGCAGGAGTATTGCCGCAGACGGGTCCCATGCGCCCAGTTCAGGCAGATTGCCCAGCACATAGACGCTGGTGCCCCAGCTGGTCTCGCCGTTTTGGCAGACGAAGCGCGTGGCCCTGCTGCAGGAATCGGCATCACCGATGCGGACGAAGTCAGGATTCGCCGGATCGTCTTCGTCGAAACTGACCTGGTATCGGCCACTCGCAAGGGGTGGGCAGTTGGGCCCGTTCTGCTGACCGTCACAGCCCCAGTTGACGGCCCAGGAGCCGTTTGCGGCAAACTTGTATGCTTCGGCGCAGAGGCTCAACTCGCCGCTCCAGACCTTGCCGTTGCAGCTGTTCAGGCGGCGCTGGGGATCGTTCGGCGCCCAGTCGTTGCCTGCGCCCGGAATCGAGATGTACTGGTGGCTGCTGGTACAGACCGGTTGCTGCAGCTCAACCAGGAAACGCTTGGTCTCGGTTACCGGTCTGACCCCGGACTTGGCGAGCAGCCTGCCGTTGTCCATGATCCAGCCTGCTGGGGCGGCCTGGAAGTCGCTCATGCTGGCCTGTTGCGCCAGCGCCTCGCCATTCAGGCTGACGTCCCTGGCAATCCCGCTGGTGACCAGCTCCAGTAAATTGTTGCGTGCGCTTGGCGCCCCCTGGTAGTCCCCTTGTGAGGCCGCGATCTTCAGTTGTCTCACCCGTAGCTCAGGGTCATTCCCGCCTGGCAGTGGGCTGAAGGTCAGCTCGGTTGTTCTCACATCGCCCTGCTGATAGGCGATAGTCTTGCCGTCGTCTTCATAGAGGGTGAACTGCTTGCTCAGCATATCGTCCGGTGCGAAATCGTAGACCCGCAGGACCAGTTCATCCCGCTGGCTGCCGTCCTTGCGCCGGCCTTCGCTGCACAGGGTTTCGCCGTCCACGTGGGTCAGCGGGATGATGGCGCCCGCGCGGGCAAACAGGGGCAGCTTGAACAGGTTGTCCCGGTACAGCGGCGTATCCTGCAGCATCCCGGTGCTCTCGATGCGCTGATTGCTGTGCCAGTCGATCCAGGTCCCGGCGGGCAGATAGACCTGTCCCTGGCCGGCGTTTTCTTCAGCGATCACGGCGGTCAGCAGGTCACGCCCGATAAGCTTTTCCTGCCCCCGGTTGCGCACATTCGCATCCGCCTGATAGTACATCACCAGGGGCGGCATCACCGGCTCTCCCTCTTGGTAGGCCTGATGCGCCAAGGAGTAGAGGTAGGGGATCAGGCGGTAACGCAACCTGGCATTGTCCAGGTTGGAGGCCAGGTCGCCGACCCGATCCGGTGCAGTCTCTTTGCAGTTACAAAGGTTCTCGGTGTGGGGCCGCCCCGGTACGTCCAGCATCATGCCGGCGGCGAACCACTGGGTGTAGAGTTCATTCTTGCGGGCTGGATCGTTTTGGATGCCGCCACGATGGAAGCCGGCGATGTCCGAGCCGTAATAGTCGATCCCGGAGAAGGCCATGTGCTTCTGATTGGCGGCATGGGAGTCCAAGTTATCCAGTTTCGAACCGATGTCGCCCGACCACATCGCCGCGCCGAAACGCTGGATGCCCGCCGTGCCGGAGCGGGACATCATGAAGGGCCGCAAGGCGTTGTTGTTGCGTCGGTAACCCTCGTTGATGCTGCGAATCCAGCGAAAATTGAAGATATTGTGCGCATCAGCATGGCCGCCCACCGCATAACCACTGTTCGCATCGAACATCTCCGGCTCACCCAGGTCGGTCCAGTGGCCGATGACCCCCATGTCGATAAGGGCCTGGCGCTTGTTGTCATGCAGGTAGGCGCCGCAAGAATCGCTGGTGTAATCGATCATGCCCCCCTTACCCCACCAGGAATTGCCGGTGAGGTAGGCGGGTGCCGTACCGCCCGGTTGGTCCTTGGCCAGACAGTCCCGGCTGTGCAGGTCAGAATGTTCCGCAAGATTCCGGCCCACATAGGCCTCTTCGATCAGCATGATACCGGCGCACTCGTCGGCCTGGTAGGCGTTGATCTTGGCTTGCGGGTTGGGGAAGTGGGTCTCGTCGAAGGTGAGTGAGCCCATCCGGGTATCATCCGAACCGGCGATGATCCCGCCGAACCACTGCAGGTCGAGAACGAAGCCGTCCAGGGGAAAGCCGGCCTGGCGCAGGGTTGCTCAGTTTGTCTTCCAACTCGCCCCAGTCGTCATAACCGTATTCGGAGAGCCACAGGCCAAACATCTTCTTTGGCGGCACCAGGGGATGACCGACCAGATCCATGAAGTCCTTGCGCAGGTCCAGCAGATCGGGACCGGTCATAATGAACAGGCGCAACGCACCGTCGTCCATGTCGACCTTCCACTGAGTCGCGCTGGTGAAGTCCCAGCGTTGGCGGTATTTGTTGTCGAGGAACAGGGCATAGTTCTCGAAGCCCGTGCCGTTGACCGCGTACATGATCGGAATCTGGGTATTGCCATTGGCCCCGCCATTGAACCCTGCCATTACGTTGCCGAAATTGCTGCCGACCCGGACCCTGCCTTCCCAGTCGATGTCGGTCACACCCGGCTCGATAAACTGCTGTCCCAGGCCATAGATATCCAACTCCGGGCCTCGGGTGCCGATCAAAGTCTTCTGTGGCTGGCCGAGGTTCTCCGCTCGCAGGGTGGTGAGCAGCAGGTTGTCCTTGGTCTTGTCAAAAATTGAAAGTGCCAGGTTGACCGGATTGACCGACAACCGCAGGTCGCGAGTCTCCAGGGTGCCGTTGCCATCATCGCTGAAGGCCTGTGAGCCGGGATGATTCGTCGTGCAGACAGGTTCCGGCAGGTTGTCACTCTCGCTGCAGATCATCTCGGTGGTCGGCAGGGGACTTGTCATGTCGGGGGCTGGGCCTTGCCCGTATTCGAGATGAATCAGGTCTTCGTCGGATATCTCCAGAACCAGGTAGTTGCCCTGAGCTTCGTATGAGACGCGCTGGGGTTGTGCAACCGCGAGTGACGAGACGGAAACCAGCAACAAGGTTAGTGAGGTGACAAGAAAAAAATGGGTGAGTTTGGGGTAAGCCATCGTTGTTCCTCCATGAATTAGGTTCATGAAAGAATAGACCGCTCAGGTGATGACAGCACAATTTTTTTTGAGGGGCTGGACGATGTACTTTTTAAACAGGATTTGCTTGCAACATGCTGGCAAATCCGTGCTAGGGTTCATGTTGAATTTCCCTGAGTGTATCAGGATGTTCCCGGCGGCAAGATCGAAGACGAAGACAAGCGGGAACTCATGTTCTGAACGCACAAACGGTAACAGGATATAGTGTTGTAGGTGTAGGTCCTCCATTGATCCGGTTAGCTCGATTGAATCTAGAAAATGGGTTGAGACGACTGATCGCTATACCTTCATAAGAGATAATTCATTGCGATAAACATGAAAGACTGGACAAGATTGGATTCAACTAAAATATTGAGGACCCGTATATCAGTAAGACTCATTCAAGCCGCTAAAGATAGCCCTATGATTTTTTCGGTCAACAAACCAAGGAAGCCAGCAACGGAATTATTGAACTACAAATCGGTGGGTCCGTTAGCTATCTGTTGGCGTCAAAGACTGGTTCACTCATATCGATGATCAAAAGACAATGAGTACTCCGCAGCAGTTTCAAGCGCTAAGGGCAGCAATTAACAGTGCTATTGGTACAATCGACATTTGCTAGCGCTTTGCCGCATTTCAGATCCAGGCTTCTGTCCCGGCTTAAGGGTGGCATCAGAGAGACATGTAGCGACCGCTGATCATCTTGAGTAGCGAGAACTATCGACAGATTCATTCGTTTACCGCGAACGAGATACGTCATAAAAAAGCAGAGCGGATTAAAAATGCACAGTGGCAAAGATCTGTAAAAGCGCTGTATCAGGGATCGTTGTTTATCTTCGCTAAGGCACCAATCTAGCGGATACGCGTCAGTGCTAGAAAATTATAACAGAATTCTATGACTGATGTTCAGATAAGCCGAAAACAGCTGTCTGGAAATGCGTTAAAAGGTCTATTTACGCAGTTGACTTGACCCGACACTTCTGAGAAAAGATAGACATATTTTGAGCGCCCAGACTACCTGCGAAGCTAAGTGGCAGCAAGAGCCGGTGCGCTAAAGTCTGCGTGGCTGGCAAATATCACTAAACTCGAGAATTACTAGGGCCTTGCTGTTAATGGACTCTCAGAAGATGCAGTAAAGGTACTTCTCTGGTCGCCGTCTAACTTGGATGGCAGTCTTAATGTCGTCTTGAATCGAATGATTTAGATCAATTGCTACTGCGCAGGCCGGAAAGCATCGAAACGGAAATATATATCTTAGGATCCGTAAATCATATAAGTTGGCGTAAACAAGGACGCTACATCAGCAACTTCGCTGCTACATGGTCTTCGCGACGGCTAAGCTGGTCGTTGAACTAAAAAGACAATCAATATGCGCACTAAAGGAAAAATAACATCCTGGAACGACGAGAAGGGATTTGGTTTTATTTCGCCTGGTGCTGGCGGAAAAAAGGTCTTCGTTCATATCAAAGCCTTTGGCAACCGCAATCGACGCCCAGAGATCAATCAGTTGATAACTTACGCCTTGTCTACCGACAAGCGAGGTCGGCCTTGCGCTGTAAAGGCCACATTGGCTGGCGATCGACTTTCACAAAGAAGAAAAAAGAAAAATGGTTCACTGTCGGTCATAGGCGCTGCTATCTTTATTATTCTGGTCGGTGTTACTGTCGTTACATCCAAAATACCGCCCTTGATTCTCACAGTTTATATGGTCGTCAGCCTACTTACCTTCATCATCTACGCAGCAGATAAATCAGCAGCCAAGAAAGGAGCCTGGCGAACGCAGGAAAGCACCCTGCACTTGCTTTCTTTGGCAGGAGGCTGGCCAGGGGCCCTTGTCGCGCAACAAAAGTTGCGTCACAAATCCAAGAAAAAATCTTTCCTCGCAGTATTTTGGGTAACGGTTTTGCTCAACTGCGGTGCATTTGTTTGGCTGTTAACGCCACAGGGTAGCGCCACACTGCAGTCTTTGATTGCTACTGTAGTATGAGAAAGCAGGCTGACGCAGTATCAAGCCGGTGTTAACCCCAAGTGTCTTACAAAAGGCTTGAAGTCTTTGTCAGAAAATAGCAGGGGCAGGTTACTTTCGATACAAAATGAAGCAATAATTACATCGGACAAATCTTTTTTTTCGTGGCCCCTATATCGACACCTATGCTGCTGATGATTACACGGTATGATGCTCGGCATCACTTCAGGAGCTTCTGAAAGAGGCAATCTGCTATTTGTTTCGGGGTGGATACAGGTGACTGAAAACACAAATTCCAATGCCCAATTTCTGCTGAATCTCAAAAAGCACCATCCTGCCTGGCAGTTGTTGACAGCGCACACCGGGCCGTTGCTGATCAGCTCGCTGAAAACGCTGTTCGATGAAAATCTCCACGGTATCGATTTCGACAGCGCTCTGCAGGAGTTGAGCGAGGTGCTGCAGCTGTTCCACGAGGCAGGTGAGATTGAGATCGGAGACGACTATCTGTTGGAGGCGCGGCGTGAGATTCGCCAGTGGATCCGGCGCGGTCTGGTGGTGGAGCGCGAAGGGCGCCTGATCGCCACCGATGCCCTGGAATCGGCCTTCCGCTTTGTGGATAGTCTGGATAATCGCATCATGACTTCCACCGCCTCGCGACTCTCCATCGTCCAGCGTGAAATCGAGAATCTTGAATCGAGCCTCAATCCCGATCCAAAAAGCCGTGAAATGCTGATTCGGCAGAAGATAGCGACTCTGGAGGCGGAACTTGCCGCCGTGCAAAGGGGCGAGGTCAAGGTGTTACCGGAACAGGCGGCGATAGAAGCGATTCGCGAGGTGTATAACCTGTCAATGAGCCTGCGTAACGATTTCCGCCGAGTGGAGGACTCTTATCGGGAGGCGGATCAGCGCCTGCGCCAATCGATCATTGGTGAACAGAGTCACCGCGGCGATATAGTCGATAGCTTGCTGGAAAGCCATGCGCAATTGCTGCAGACCGACGAAGGAAGGGTGTTTGATGCCTTTCAGCAGCAGTTGGCGCGCCGTGTCGAATTAGACAATATGAAACAGCGCATTCGTTTGTTGGTGAAGCGGCCGGTCGCCTATAAAGCGCTGACCCGGGAGCAGCAGACCGAGCTGCGCCTGCTGATCATGCGTCTGGTGGGCGAGACCGAATCCGTAATTCGCGCCCGTAGCCGCAGTGAGCGGGATGTAAAGGGTTTCCTCAAGACCGGTCTTGCCTCAGAGCACCACCGGGTTGGACAGCTGTTGAATGAACTTTTTGCCCAGGCCGCGACGATCGACTGGAACCGTCAGGCAGTGCGGCGATCTCCCAGCCCCTTGCCGCCCATCGGTATCGCCAACAGTACCCTGCCGGTGTTGGAGCGTCTACGTTTTAAGGATCTCGGGGAAGGCATCGAACCCATCCTCGATCTGGTGCAACAGACCACCGATCTGGACCAGGTGGATGATGAATTCTGGTCATCCTTCGATGCCCTGGACTGGCAGGCGCTGGTGGAGGAGACACAGGCGCTGCTGGCCGCCGAGGGACGCAGTATGACCATCGGCGAAATTGCCGGGAAGATCCCGCCAAGCCATGACCTGGAGTCGATGGCGCTATGGCTGAGCATGGCGTTGGAGGCCGATATCCCGTTCGAGAATGAACAGGAGCAGGTCGATCTGAGCGACCCGCATGGCGTACTCTACCGCTTTACCCTGCCGAAGGTGGAGCTGAGCAGTGATGCCCTGAGCGATGTCGAACTGGAATTGTGATGAGTGAGAAACATCAAGCCCCCCAGAACGAAGGCGTGGATGAGGCGCAGGAATTTACTCCGCAGTCGATAAAAAGCGCGGTGCAGGAACTGCTCAAATATGGCGTACTGGAGGCGGAACACAAACCCAACCTGTATCGTACCGCACTGACCTCGCAACAGACGCTCAATGCCGTCCTGGAACCGCTGGATATGGTATTGAAGATCGACGATATCCGCGGCATCGCCTATCTCGCTATCCCGCAAGGCTACGCCGATAGCGAAAGGGACGAATGGAGCCACCCACTGGTGCGCCGTCAGCGGCTCAATCTGGAGCAGTCGCTGCTGGTGGCGATTCTGCGGCGTCTGTATGTGGCGCATGAGATGGAGGCGGGGATAGGGACCAGAGCGGCACTGGTGCATCTCGATGAGCTGATGCCGGAATTGAACCAGTTTCTCGGCGAGACCGGCAGCGACAGTCGTGACGACAAGCGCTTGCGCCAACTGCTGGAGCAGTTGCGGGGCCATGGTCTGGTCTCGGAAGTGGACAAGAACGATCAACTCAGCATTCGCCCGCTGATCGTGCATATCGCCAACCCGGAAAACCTGCAGAACCTGTTGGCTGCCTTTAAACAGCAGGCGCAAGAGCAGCAAGAGTAGTCTGAATGAGCCGTAGTGCAAAACCGGGGCAGGGGGTGATGTTTGAGGAACTACTCAAGCGCGCGCCCTATATCATTGAACAACTGGAGCTGTATAACTGGGGGCCGTTCAGCGGCCTGCATCGCGCCGATATCGACCCCCACGGCAGCGCCATCATCGGCCAGACCGGCAGCGGTAAGACCACCCTGGTGGATGCCTTCATGACCCTGGTCGCCGCAAGGCCACTCTACAATCTGGCCTCGACCGGAGGGCATGAGAGTGATCGTGATCTGGTCTCCTATATTCGTGGGGTCACCGGCGAGGGCAATGAGAGCGGCGACAATGCGCATATCGCCAGGAGCGGCTCCACGGTCACTGCCCTCGGTGCCCGCTTCGGGGATGGCGAGCGGCATGTCTCGCTGGTCGCACTGTTCTGGCTCGATGGCAGCAGTTCATCCATGAGTGATCTTAAACGGCTGTGGATATTCAGTCGTGACACTGAAATGGGCATAGTTGACTGGCTGGAGATGCATCGCGAGGGTGGCGCCAGGGCGGTGAAAAGGTTCGGCAAGGAACAGAGCAACATCCATATTCACGACAGCAAGAAGGCCTATCTGGCGCAGTTACGACGGTTTTTCGAGGTGGGTGAGAACGCCTTTGCCCTGCTCAATCGCGCCGCCGGGCTCAAACAGCTCAACAGTATCGATGAGCTGTTTCGCGAACTGGTGCTGGAGGACAAGTCGGCCTTCAAACGGGCCGCCGATGTGGTGGATGGCTTTGATGTGCTCAAGGAGATCCACAGTGAGTTGGAGATCGCCCGTGCTCAGCAACAGTCGCTGTTACCTATCGAGGCGGAAGAACGTGTTCGACAACAGAAAAGCCAGGAGGTCGAGCGGTTCTCCCGCTTGAAACAGATCCTGCCGCTCTGGTTCGCCACTCAGGGCCATCGCTTGTGGCAACAGAAACAGGCAAATCTCAGTGACGAGATTGTACAGAACGAACGTCTGTCAGCTGAGCTGATGGACAGCCAGCTCAAACAGGAGCAGGAGGCAGAAGATCTGCATCGTCTCTATATCGAACAGGGAGGCGGCAACGTCGAGCTGCTGGAAAAGAATATTGCACTGCAGGAGAAACTTGCTCGCGACTGCCAGCGCAACGCCTACGACTATCTGCAACTGACAAAAGCCCTTGATCTTGACCCGACCCTCTCAGAGGCGGTGCTGGCCGACAACCGGCAGCGTGGTGAGGCGGTGCGTAAAGAGAATGAACTGGAGTTGGCTGAACTGGATCAACGACGGGATCAACAGGGTGGCTCACTGTTTGCCGCAACAGAGCGCGAAGAGAGCATAAAGACTGCGTTGCAGGAGGCGCGCAGCCACGAGCGCTCGAATATCCCCGGCGCCTATCTCAGCTTCAAGCAGGATTTGGCTAAGGCGTTGGATATCGACACCAATACCATTGCCTATGTCGCCGAACTGGTAGAGGTCAAGCGGGAAGAGCATATCTGGCGCGGGGCCATCGAACGTGCCCTCGGCAGTCACCGTCTGCGCCTGATCGTACCGGGTGAACAGATGGACAAGGCCCTGACATGGGTTAACCGACGCGATAATCGTCTGCATGTGCGTCTGCTCGATGCGGCAGAGTATCCGGGAAGGGCCAGCTTTCTGAATAACGGCTTCACTCATAAACTCACCTTCGGCAAACATCCGCTTCGTGAAGTGGTGAAGGCCTTCCTGGCGGATATCGACCGTCACTGTGTCGATAGCGTTGAGGTGCTGCATAAAACCCCCCATGCAATGACTGCCGAGGGGCTGATGTCGGGCAGGCACGGCCAGTTCGACAAGCAGGATCAGCGTCGTCTCGATGCCGACTGGATGACCGGTTTCGATAATCGCGACCGGTTGCGAGAGCTGGAGCGTGACCTGGTGCAGGTGAAGCATGAAGTGGCGCAGCAACGCGAGCTGTTTACCAAGACCAAAAGAGAACATGAACAGTTGGCACAGCTTATCCAGCTGATCTCCACGCTGGAGAAACTGCAGTTCAGTGATATCGATGTGACATCCGCCGAAGAGTTGTTGGCGCGCCTGCGGCAGCAGCTTGATCAGTTGCAGCATCCCGACTCGGATACTGCCCGCGCCAGAAAGGACTGGACGCAGGCCAAGGAGAGATTGCAGCTATGCCGCGAAGAACTACAGGAAAATGAGAAAAGGATAAGTCTGCTGCGAGTTGAAATAAACAGAGCAGAGGAGAAGATTAAGGGCCTTTTGAAACGTGTGGGCAGTGGCCTCACGGCAGAGCAACTGGCATTGGGTCATGGCCAGTTCGGTAAACTGAACCTTGAGCAGGTCGAGCGCTTGGATGAGCAAGAGCGCGAGGCGACCAATCTGCTGCAACAGCGGCTGAATACAGCCAACAGCGCACTCTCTTCCAGTATCAACAAGCTGATTCGATCGATGGGGAACGCCCAGCAGAAGGATACCGGAGCGCTTGCGGAGGTGGGCACCGAGATACGCGATATTCCCAACTATCTACAGCAGTTGGAGTTGTTGACCAAGGAGGCGCTGCCGGAGAAGGTGGAACGTTTTCTTGAATACCTCAATAAGTCTTCGGATGAGGGGGTGACCCAACTACTGGCGCATATCGACAACCAGGTCGCGATCATCGAAGAGCGGATCGAAGAGATCAATCAGACCATGATCAAGGTCGATTTCCAGCCGGGCTGTTATCTGCATCTACAACCGCGACGGGTGATCCATGAGACCCTGACATCTATCCACAAGGCGCAAAGGTACCTGCGTAGCGCGGCCCTGAAAGAGGATCAGGGCGAGTCCCACTACCGCGCTCTGGTAGAGTTGGTCAGCCAGTTGCGTGATGCGGTGGAGCGGAAAAAGACCCTCGGCGCAAAGGCCTTGCTTGATCCACGCTACCGCCTGCAGTTCACTGTCTCGGTCATCGAGCGTGATGGAGAACGGGTGATCGAGGTGCGTACCGGATCACAAGGGGGCAGTGGTGGTGAAAAAGAGATCATCGCCAGCTATATCCTCACCGCCTCACTGAGCTATGCGCTCTGCCCTGACGGAATGGGTCGCCCACTGTTCGGTACCGTGGTGCTCGACGAGGCCTTCTCGAAGAGTTCTCAGGCGGTTGCCGCACGCATTATCGAAGCCCTGCGCCAGTTCGGGCTGCACCCCCTGTTTATCACCCCAAACAAAGAGATGCGGCTGCTGCGCTCGCATACCCGTTCGGCGATCCTGGTGCATCGGCGTGGACAGCGCGCCACCACTACCTCGCTCAGCTGGGAAGAACTGGATCAGCAAGCCAGAAAAAGATTGGAGCCTGCCGGTGAAAACGCCAGATGAGCTGCGCCTCAAATTGAGGCGACAGTGGCACAACAGTGCACTGCGCCAAAGGCGTTTGTTGGAGCCAGGTCAGTGGCCACTGAATCTGTCCATCGGCAGACCCTTACCGGCAGTGATGACTGAGGATATCGCCGCGGTCCGGGAACACATGCAGCGCTGGCGAAAAGTGACAAAAGGGGAAGTCGTGTGGCAGCCCGTTAACTACCGCAGTACTGCCGAAGCGGTTCAGCTCCCCGTCAACTGGATGCTGCACTCAGCGAATGAGTGGGTAGATGCCATGGCCGATGAGTCCATCCGGCAGGAGTATCTATTATTGTCCAAAGTTATCGATGATGTGGACCCATTGTTTCACAATCTGATCATCCGTCAAAGGCAACAGCTCTTGTCCAGGGGGGCGGAAGAGGCTATCAAGGCTTGTGAGGTAGCGCTGCAATTGGAGCCCGGCTGTGCTGTCGGCAGACCACTGCGAGCGCTCTCTATTGCCGGATGTGACAGCAAGTTCTTCGAGCGCAATCGGACCCTGTTGGTCAGATTACTTGAACAGCGTTTCGGCTCACAGGTTATTGAACAAGGGCTGGAACAATTTCTCGCTGCGCAGGATGAAAGCGAACACTGGCTGTTGGTCGTTCCGCTGCAAGCGGGGTTACTCCCATTTGCACAGCAACGGGTGAGAAGCAGTGAGCTGGCGCAGACACCGCTTCCAGGCAGCCATCTGTTGATTGTTGAGAACGAACGTTCCCTCTATCAGCTGCCGCCACTGCCCGGTACTATTGCCATACTTGGGGCGGGGCTCAATCTGAACTGGATGCAAGCCGCCTGGATCGCTGAAAAAAGTATTGCCTATTGGGGCGATATCGATACCTGGGGTCTGACCATGCTAGCCACAGCCCGATCATATCAGCCGGCACTGACGCCACTCTTGATGGATAAGGAAACCTTTGAAAGTTGTGGTAAAGAAAGCGCGGTCGCCGAGCCGGTAACAGCAAGCCAATCAGCGCCTTCCATGCTTACAGAGCACGAGACGGCTCTCTATCTCTACCTCGTTGGTCTGGAGAAAGGCAGGTTGGAACAGGAGTTTGTCCCTGATGCGCTGGTGAAGAGGGAGATGTCCCGATGGCTATCCGAACTTGGGTTTTCTCACGGGTGAGACTACAAACATGATGCCAAAGCCCACCAATGAGATGAGTGTCAGCCACTTTGCGAAAGGTGTAAAGTCTTCTGCTTGCTGAATTCGCTTTGTTCAAGATCTCAAACTCCTCGCAGATAGATCGTTTCACAGGCGCCATTGCCGGTGTCGGTTCTGACCGTGCTGGTACCTCTGTTAGAATCCATTGCCGGGATTTGCATAGCTGGCCAAGACGCCTTTCAGGCGGATATGGTCGCCGGGTTGTGCGGACATCAAGCGGCGCTTGATCTCATCATCGTCGGCCAGTAGGTGATTATTGGAAAGTTGAGTCATGGAAAACCGTGAGCCGATCTCTGCGTTCTCCCAGTAGGCCCAGCAAGTCCAGCTGTCATTACTGAAGTCCATCTCGCGATAGACCCCGTTATTGATATTGTCGCCCCAGACCACGCAGAGGTCCCGCAGGTTGAGATAGTCCTGCCAGCGTCTGTGGTGGGTGATATCGGTGAAGGAGTCGGCATCGTGATAGCTGACGATGACCCCGTGTAGTTCGTAATCGAACAAGGGATTGACGGTATAAGTTTGATCGTTGACCCGGGTTTCAAAAGATTGTTTGTGGGTGCTGGTCTGTTGAGGGCTCTTGAGTTGAGTCGCGTCGTAGAAGTCGATCTCGGGTAAGCGGTCTTTTTGGAAATAGGTGTAGCTGGTAATGGCCAGACTGATCAGGAAGATCCATTTGAAAACGCTCTGCAGCCGGCTGGTCAACATATCAATTCATCATCTGGTGAGGCTATAAAAAATGTCCATCCCCTGTAATGGGGATGGACATGGTACCAACAGTCTAAATGATGATCGGCACCGGTCTGCTCTTCCTTGAGCATCGGTTGCCGGTGAACGGCTTATCGGGTCATTTTTAGACCTCTTTCCGGTCTGGAGAAGTTGTGGCAGTGGGAGCAGTCATACCTCTTGTCCTCTACGTGCTTCTGATGGTTCTTGACAAAACCCTCAGAGCTTTCAGAGCCATGACATTGCCTGCATACGGTCAAGGTAGAGCCTTTGAGTTCATAACCCATGTTGTCCTGCAGGTTCATGCGCAATGGTCCACCGCTCAGTCTGGAGTCGCTGTGACATTCGCCGCACTCCAAAGCGCTGTTTGAACTTTCCACGCCGTGGTTAATGGTCTGGAAGGTATGAACCTTGACGACGGTATAATTATCTCCCTCACGACCGGTTTGCTGCAGGGCGCTCTGTACGGCGGTGTCGAAGCTACCGGTACGGAAGAAGTCAAAGGTCGAGTGAGCAATCAGCTGATTGGTGGCATCATGCACCGCTGAGGTGGAGAAATGCTCCTTCATCGGGTAGATCTTGGCGCCGATGGTGTCGACCCAGCCATTAGGACTGCCGAGCGTATAGGCCTCGCTTCCGTCCGGCAGTTGCTTGGTCGGATAGTCGCTCAGGGACTCGCCCAGGACATAGACTTGGCTGGTACCGTCGAACCAGTTGTAAGTCGGCTGCAGATCGCCGGCCTTGATCTCTTCCGGTAGCCAGCCGCCTCTGCCATTGCAGGCCTTGGGTGAAAAGTGCGGGTTCTGCCAGTCGCGACTGACTTCGGTCGGCACGCCCTTGGCATAGGTAGGTATATGGCAGGTCTGACAGGCCACCCGAGAGGCATGCTTGTCCCTACTGCTGCCTTTGGTGTTGCTGTAATCACCATGGGGATTGTCGTGGCAACTCTCGCAGCTGAACTGTTCAGGAACATCGTTGGGCCTCAGGTCCAGACCACGTCCTCGGACTCGGTGATCGCCTGCGTCATGACAATTTGAGCAGGTAAGACCAGATCCGGCATCACTCATATGAATGTCAATATGTGGAGGAGGATCAATCAACGCGCTGGACATATCACCGCGTTTGGTGCCATCACCGCCGCCTGCGCCGCCATGGCAGTTCAGGCATGTTTTGCGGGTAGTGGCATGCACGGTGCGCGCCGCTTCATGACGGGTGATCGACATCAGCGGTGACGACAGCAGGCTCTCGGAATCCGCTGGTTCGAAAAGGAAGTCCTTGGTAATGGGGTCGACTGCGGGAATGCCGCGTTCTCCAGTTTGTATGATCGGGCTGGCAAACGGATCGGGTTTTCCATCGCTGCCCTGTCTTACCATCTCCAAGGGTTCGAATTCGCCGGTGGGGAATCTTTTATAGGCCTCCTGATGGCACATCAGGCAGTCGATGTTACTTAGTTCCTCGCTGCGCGCTGGATCAGCCAAAGGCAGTTCAGGATTGGGGAAGCGACCGTTGCCGACGTGACAACCTGCACAGGTGAAGCGCGGTGAATTTTCATGGGATCCGCAGTAGGTGTTAATGCCGATTTCACCATTGCCTCTCTCACCTGCCAGCCCTTCAGGATTGTCCGGGGTAGGAAAAATATTGGTAAGGTTATAGGCAGGTCCGGTCTGCTGATAGTGAACCGAGCCGTGCATCGCTTCAGCTTCATTCTCATGACAGGCAATGCAGGTTGCGGGTCCTTCGTACACATCTATGGTGGCATGTGCTTCGGTTGCTGTCGTGGGGAAGGAATGGACGGTTATCTGAACATTTGCCTCAGCACTCGTCGCACCCATATCGTCGACCACTACCAGTGTGAACAGATGAGTCCCGACGCCCAGTGTGACACCAGGAGAGACGCTGTCGGATGGGTTGGGGGAGCCGTTCCAGACATACTGGGTGATAGTGCCATCGGCATCATAGGATGCGCTGGCGTCCAGAGTGACATCGATGCTTGATTGGTTGGAAGCCAGGGTCAAGGCTCTGATCGGCCCCGGCATTCGCTACAGGCGGCTCGTTAACGATTGGGGCTGCCTTAACGATGATGTTGACACTGTCATTGCTGCTGACCGCGCCGTCATTATCGGTGACTGTCAAACTGAACTGATGAGTACCGGCGCTCAGCGAAACGTTGGGTGAGGCGATGTCAGCAGGATTCGGTGAACCGTTCCAGGTGTACTTGGTGATGCTGCCATCTGGATCTTGGGAGCCATTGCCGTTCAGGGTTACGTTGACAGTGGACTGGTCGGAAACCAGGGTCAGGGTCTGATCAGGTCCGGCATTGGCGATCGGGGCCTTGTTGACAACCGCTGCGGCCTCAACCTTGATCACTACATTGTCACTGGTGCTGACTGCGCCGTCATTATCGGTGACTGTCAAGCTGAATTGATAAGTGCCGGCGCTCAGCGAAACGTTGGGTGAGGCGATGTCAGCTGGATTCGTTGAACCATTCCAGGTGTACTGGGTGATACTGCCATCTGGATCTTGGGAGCCATTGCCGTTCAGGGTTACGTTGACAGTGGACTGGTCGGAAACCAGGGTCAGGGTCTGATCAGGTCCGGCATTGGCGATCGGGGCCTTGTTGACAACCGCTGCGGCCTCAACCTTGATCACTACATTATCGCTGCTGCTGACTGCGCCGTCATTATCGGTGACTGTCAAACTGAACTGATGAGTACCGGCGCTCAGCGAAACGTTGGGTGAGGCGATGTCAGCTGGATTCGTTGAACCATTCCAGGTGTACTGGGTGATACTGCCATCTGGATCTTGGGAGCCATTGCCGTTCAGGGTTACGTTGACAGTGGACTGGTCGGAAACCAGGGTCAGGGTCTGATCAGGTCCGGCATTGGCGATCGGGGCCTTGTTGACAACCGCTGCGGCCTCAACCTTGATCACTACATTATCGCTGCTGCTGACTGCGCCGTCATTATCGGTGACTGTCAAACTGAACTGATGAGTACCGGCGCTCAGCGAAACGCTGGGTGATGCGATGTCAGCTGGATTCGTTGAACCATTCCAGGTGTACTGGGTGATACTGCCATCTGGATCTTGGGAGCCATTGCCGTTCAGGGTTACGTTGACAGTGGACTGGCCGGAAGCCAGGGTCAAGGTCTGATCGGCTCCGGCATTGGCAACCGGCGGCTGGTTCTCCACAGGCGGCTGATCGGGGCTTTTAGGTGAGCAATTGTCTGGGAGTTTGCGTGTTTTGCTATCCCGGACGTCTCGTTCAAGGATTACACCAGTTGATTCGTTGGTGACCTTGATCCGGCAAGGTAGTGGTTGAGGATTTTTTAATCTGACCCTGAGCTCATCTTCTCGCAGGGTTTTTCTGGCCAGTTGTTGTGATGGCGCATAGGCATTCTCGATGCTTATGGCCTGGCCTTTCTCAGCTTCAACCTTAATAACCAGCAGGGCGCGTCCTGAATTCCAGGTTACCCTCTTTATCTCAAGTGGATCTGAGTCTCGATCATCATCTGCGATGGCGGCAGTAGCAGCAAACAAAAGACCAGCAGCTGCCACTGCGATCTTCAGATAGCACCGTTTATACATAAGTATCATCCTTCAGTACCAGAATTAAAAAATTGCCGTGAGCTATTTCTACAAGCGATAGCCTTGGCGCTTGACGTCCCAGTGCTCAGTACAGTTGCCGGAAAATGTGTCAAGAAATTGGCAATGTGCAGAAAATCCTTGGCGTGTAAATTAAAGTAATTGCACCGAAGAAAATGTGCGTAAGTATAAAGTTTTAGATGGGAATAAAAATATGGCGGGAAAGTTTGAACCACTTATCACTTTTAACGCGATATTGGATGAACTCAGTGTGAATTATCAATGAAAATTCATGATACCCAGTAAAATGGTCTGATTATCAAGATTAAGGTGTGAATGCCGAGGAATGTCACTATTTGCGTATTCTTTGATAAGTATATTTAAGTTGTCGATAACTCGAAAATATCGGTTTCGGACATGATTTGAGGTATTTTTTTTAAATCTGGAATTGATTCCTGGGGGGTGATTGTCTGGAAATATCCGGAGGCCGCTCTCACCATCCTTTAAGATAAAAGGAAGATGAGAGTGGAAATCGGCTCAGCAGGTGTTTATTTCCTCACACCTTCAATGCTCAGATAGAGTTCAACCTCTTTGGATGCGGGCCCCAGATTATAGTTGATATCGAAATCGGCCAGGGCGAAGCGGACTTCACCCTGGAAACCGCGTCGATATCCTCCCCAGGGATCATCACCGTGACCGACATGGGAAACCGGGATGGTTAATGACTTGGTAACGCCATGCAGGGTCAGGTCGCCCTTCAATTCTGCCTTGCCGTCGCCCAGATCCTTATATCCGGTACTGACAAAACTGGCCTTGGGATGGTTTTTTACATCCAGAAAGTCCTCGCCACGCAGATGCTTGTCTCGTTCCGCATGGTTGGAGTCGATGCTCGCCACATCGATATCCACCTTGACCTTGGAGGCGGCGGGATTTTTTTCATCGTAGCTGAACTCACCGGAGAATTTATTGAAACGGCCCAGCAGCCAGCTATAGCCGAGGTGGGAGATCTTGAACTGGATAAAGGCATGGGCGCCTTTGGTGTCGATCACATAGTCCTCGGCCTGCAAGCTGAGGCTGCTCAGGGAAAGCAGGGATGCGGCCAGCAGGCCGGTCAGTGATTTGTGGTTCATTATGGTAGCTCCTCTGTTTTTGCGAGACCCAAGATTCGGGTCAGTGTGGTGTCGCGGTCAATAAAATGGTGTTTCAGGGCGCCTGCCGCATGCAAGGCCGAAATTCCGATCAAACTCCAGGACAGAATTCTGTGCAGGTCACCCATTACGGTCTCCTGTTGATCGATGCCGGTATATAAAGCAGGAATCTCAAACCAGCCGAATACCGAAATGCTGCGTCCATCGGCGGTGGAAATCAGATAGCCGGTAACCATCACCGCCAACGGCAGCAGGTAAAGCAGTCGATGGGCGATGTGAGCTGCGCGTACCTCCCAGGGTCGGTGGTTGGGCAACGCAGTCGGGGTCTTGTTCAGCCAGCGCCAAGCCAGGCGCAGCAGGATGACCAGCAGCAAAAGAATCCCGATGCTGCGATGCAAGTCCGGCGCCTGACGGTACCATGGACTGTAGTAGTCCAGTTCGGTCATCCACAAGCCCAGACCGAACAAGCCGAATAGGGTTACCGCCACCAGCCAGTGCATGAGAATGGCTGGCCAGCCCCAGCTATTGGATGTATTACGCCACCGCATGCTGGGCTTCCTCGACATGGCCAAACAATCCATCGTTATAGTCTCTGTAGGCTTGCTCTATCTCCTCGGAGGTATTCATTACGAACGGGCCGTGGCGGGCAATGGGTTCATTCATCGGGCGGCCAGCCACTAACAGGAAACGGCTCTCGGTATCTGTCTCAAGCTGCACGCAGTTACCTTCCTGCAGTACGGCTAATTGGTTGCCGGCGACGTTGCGTGTGTTGCCTTCTGCATCCCTGACTCGGACTGTTCCAGATAGGGTCAGTATGAATGCATTGTGAGTCGTTGGTATGCTCTCAATGTGGTTGGCTCCGGCAGGCATGGAAACGTCAAAAAAGATCGGATCTGCGGCGATATTGTTGACGACGCCTTGGGTGCCTTGAGTGGTTGTACCGGCAATGACTCTTAACTTTGTACCGCTCTTGTGATGCTCCTCGGGAATTTCTTCGGGCTCCAGCTCCTGATAGCGGGGTTCAGCCATTTTCTGGTCGGCGGGAAGGTTGATCCATAATTGGAACCCCTTCAGCAGGCCGTCCTCTTGTTCCGGCATTTCAGAGTGCTCAATGCCTCGTCCAGCTGTCATCCACTGCACCCCTCCGGCCTTGACAACACCATTGTGACCCGCGCTGTCACGATGACGCATCCGCCCCGCCAGCAAATAGGTGACCGTTTCGAAGCCCCTGTGCGGATGTGGAGGGAAACCGGCGATATAGTCCTTTGGGTCGTCCGAATGGAAAGCGTCCAGCAACAGGAAGGGATCGAGCATTGGCAGACCGCTGGCAGGGAAGACACGGGTCAATTGCACTCCCGCGCCATCCTGGGTATCGGTACCTATGACTATCTTGGCGACACGTCTTGGTTTATTTATGCTGTTTGTCATGCAAACCTCCTCATCTCTACGATGTTTTTGGATATCAACCTTGACGCAGAATCGTACTTCTAACTTCATCTGGTCTGGGTAGATGACGACACATGCTGGCAAGTCTAGGGGTATAAACCCGAGTAAACTAGTAGGCTATTTTGGGAATGTTTGTTCCAAAAATGGAACAATGGCCGGGTTGGCAGACAGTTGCGCTTACAGCCGACTGGCGATGAAGTCGATAAAACTCCGCAGCTTAGGGGTGAGGTGCCGGGGAGAAGGGTAGACCGCATAGATTCCATCGATCGGCAGTTTCCAATCTTCGAGTATGGGCACCAGTAATCCCTGATCTATATCCGCCCTGCAAAGGGTCAGAGGCAGAATGGCAATCCCCAGGCCGGCAACGGCGGCATCCTGCAGCGTGCTCATGCTGTTAGCGATGAGTTTTCCCTGCAGCTGGATCTGGGTCAGGTTGTTGGGGCCGCTGAATTGAAATAGCGTACGGCCATCCGGGCCAGGGTAGACCAGGCAATCGTGCTCGGTCAGTTGTTTGGGTGTCGCGGGTTCACCATGTTGTTGAAGATAGCTGGGTGCAGCGCAGGCCAGCAAACGGGTTTCACCCAGACGCCTGGCGATCAGGCTCGAATCTTCCAACCTGCCTGCGCGCAAGGCCAGGTCGAAACCCTCTTCGACCAGGTCGACGAAGTGGTTGGACAGGTCCAGTTCCAATCTCACTTCAGGAAAATGTTGCAGATATTCAGCGGCCAGGGTGCCGAGCAGGTTTGTGCCAAATTCAACGGGAGCCGTGATCCGCAGCAGGCCCCGCGGTGTTTCCTGACTGAGGTTTACCGCCTGCTCGGCATTTTTAGCCTCCTCCACCAAGCGTTTACAATGGCTGTAGAATTCGGCACCTACATCAGTGAGGTGTAGTGAACGGGTCGTACGTTGCAAGAGCCTGCAGTCCAGCCGGGCCTCGAGATTTGCGATGCGCCGGCTAAGGGTGGATTTGGGCATGCTCAGTTCCCTGGCGGCGGCCGTGAAACTGCCGGCTTCCACGACTTGGGCAAACAGCAGCATATCGTTGAGATCGATCATCTGTTGCTTAGCTCACTGGCGACATCATTGTTTATCGTCTTGCTTTCTTTTTTTCCTAAAGGCCACCAGGATCGTGGTGACGCCCAGGGCAATCCCCGTGGAGAGAATCATCCTTGCCAGCCATTCCGGCCAGGCCGGCTGTGGGGTGATGAGGGCAAAAGTGCCGATAATGATGAGCCAGAAGGCGAGTTTGCCGAGCAGCGCTGATTGCAACACAAATCTATCTCCAAGTTGATTGGTTCACGGTTCGATCCCGCCAGTGTACATCGTCACTAAAAACGGTGACATTCAGAGCCTTGTTCTGGTCCCATAGACAGACTCTGAATGTCACAGTATTAGTGACGAGCGCTCCAACTTAACTGCGCTGGCCTTCATTGGAAAGTATCTCGGTTTTTTGGCTGATACTAAAAACGCAGGAACAAGATACGCTCGTTCCTGATGATGCGGTAACATAACTCTCCGTTATTCAAAAGATACACTAGTACTCGGCCCCGACATTTCCAGTCTGCTGCCTGACTCATTGGCGCGGTCAATTGCGCCCTATGTAGAGTGCATCGGAACAACAGTCCGCTGCCACAGCATTGATTAATCAGTAAACGCCGGTTACGCGAAATCATAAGGATTCAGCATCAATGGGTGTGCAATTGTTGCATCCGTTTGCTGCGACCTTGCATGCCTGCATCGGGCGAATGATTTGTTTCGGCATCTGTTGTGGGATAGGCTCCAACCATTTAGGAATCCACTCGCAATGGCACTGAAATCGACCATCTTTAAGGCAGACCTGCAAATCTCCGACATGGATCGGAATCACTATCAGGACTATGCACTGACTATTGCCCGCCATCCCTCGGAGACCGACCGCCGGATGCTGGTGCGCATCCTGGCCTTCGCCCTGCATGCGCAGGAAAATTTGGCCTTTACCCGCGGCCTGAGTACGGATGATGAACCCGACCTCTGGTGTAAATCTTTGAGTGACGAGATCATGTTGTGGATAGACCTCGGCCAACCTGATGAAAAACGTATCCGCAAGGCTTGCGGCCGAGCCCGAGAGGTCTGGATTTATACCTATAATGACCGCAGTGCCAGAGTCTGGTTCGAGCAATTCGGGGATAAGCTGAAACGCTTCGAAAACCTGCATATTATCCATTTTCCGGAGAGCAGCATCACCCAGCTGGCAGCTTTGGCGCAACGTAACATGCAGTTGCAGTGCAGTATCCAGGATGGAGTGATCTGGCTGGGGGATCTTGAACAGAGTATCCAGGTGGAGCCGCTGTGTTGGAAATAGATTCAAGCCGGTGCGGCGTTAACCCTTCAAGAGATCCATAAAAGTGCGGCAGTTGCATAGAATCGTCTAGAGCGCTGGGCCATCTCAGCGTATCCTTTACTCGAGTCCTTGATCGGTTTCTCTATACAGGGCGAGACTGGCGATACACAGGTCGGCAGTGAATGCCTGCCCGATGGCGAGAATGCCGATGCGTTTCAGATGTTCGAGGTCGAGGGGTTTGCTGATACGGTAATTACTGAATTGAGCGAACGGCAGTTTCACTGTCAGCCACCTGGCAGGCGCCTCAAAGGTCGCGCGGTAGGATTGCCATGGCAGCCACACATCATCGGTACGCAAATGGACATTGTACGCCTCGTTGTTTCCATACACTTCTAGCATGATTCCCTGGTAGCTCGAGGCATCGGAGGCCCGGGTGTCCTGGGTGTCCAGGGCAGCTTGGACAAAGCCGCCGTTGTTGTCCAGCCGCACATCGCCCCTCAGCCGCAGGCAGGCCCTGCCATCAACATTGTCCAGGTGCAGATTGCCGGTAGAGACACCCCCCATCACACCATCCGTGAACATGCGCCAGTCTGTACCGAGTGCAGACTCGAGTGTTGCCATGCGGCGATCATCAATAACCAGAAATTCATCGGCCATCAGCTGTGATGCGCCGGTGAAAGAAGCCAAGCCTGCGAGTAAAGTCCATAACGATTTAAGATCATTCATTGTTTGGATAATATACGGGCCATTATCAGTATTGTCAGCACCAATAAGCCGAATGGGTAGGGCAGGGCCCCAGCCAGGAATGCCACGACTGATATCGCGAGTAAAGCCAGCAATATCAATAGCAGCGGATCGCTGATTATCTTTTTCACCGATATTTCCTGCCTGGGCCTGTCGATAACTTCAGTCATGAAGTCGGTTTGGAACCCCACACCGCGTATACCGGGTCGGAGTAGGGTGTCCTGGCTGCATGGGGATCATCCCCAGGTCGTGGCCAGCCGCGTGCCGAATAGGTGTTTAGCTGGCTGAAGCCCGCTTGTTGCAGCCATTGGCAAACCAGGCCGACCCGTTC
The DNA here is from genome assembly GCA_963797085.1 of uncultured Gammaproteobacteria bacterium. GTDB lineage: Bacteria > Pseudomonadota > Gammaproteobacteria > Chromatiales > Chromatiaceae > JASJBU01. Next base: position 19,307 of record CAWCOA010000023.1, on the reverse strand, counting down.
GAACTCATGCAGCTCACCCCAAAGGCGTATCGCCTTGCTCGGGAACCAACGATTGCTGAAACTGATGATGAGAACGCCACCGGGGCGCAGCACCCTGAGAGCCTCAGCCAGCACGGCCTGTGGTTGCAGGAGATATTCAATGGATGCGGTACAGACCACCGCATCCAGGCTGCCGCTCTCGTAAGATAGATCGGGTGTGGCATTCAGATCCTGTACCGCCCAATGATGCGCGGCGCGGTTGCCCGCCAGTTCCTCGGCGTTCATCCCCAGCAGATGCAAGCTGGCCGGGTAGACATGCTGCAGGTGAGAATCGTGACTGGCCATTAGATCGAGCACCTTCGCTAAGCGTGGAATCTGGCGCCGATACAGGGCATTGATGGTTTCCAGGGCCCGCGAGTCCAGGTGCTGGACCGGGCGGGGTTTGGCATAGAACAGCGCGTCCGGTCGTTCATCCATGCGCGACAGGCCCTCGTTGTCGTCGCCGTAGTCCGGCAATTGCCCATCGGCCAAGGGAGCGGCCAGACCGGGATACTGCAGCAGGTCATCGAGCGGGCTGGTGCAGCGGCCGCCGCGCTGGTCAAAGCCGGGGAGCACCTGATCCAGGTGCAGCTTCACCTGCAGCGGGAAACGCGCCAGGGGATGGTTCAGATCGGCCTGCAGGCTGTCCGGGGTCAGTTCGGTGATTCTCGCAGGCGTCACGGCATCTTTGAAGATGCCCTGCACACCCTGGAGAAAACCTTGAGGATAGAACCGGCCGAGGCGGGGTGTGACTTCCAGCCCGCGGCGGTGGTGGCGATCGAAGCGACTGGGCCGGGTGGTGATCTGCTGTTGCAGCTGCCAGGGTTCCAGCCATTTACCCGCCGGCAGGCTGGCCTGCAGCTCGTCGCCGGCGCGCAGTCCAGGCAGGTGCTGGCCGATCTCCGGAGGCAAGGTGTCGGCCTCGCGCCAGACGCTCAGTTTCTCCACATGCAGCTGCTCTTCGTGGTGGGCACGCTGATCCAACCAGTTCACGGAGAGTGTGACGGCGGCCAGGCCGTGTTCATCCAGTACTTGTGGTTCGTTGGAAGTCGAATGGGCCAATCGGGTCATGTTGTCCTCCGTGGTGATTATGCAGGATGTAGTTCGAGGTGTTCAGGATTTACGCAGAGCCGGTTTCCACAGCGCTGCCGGATGATTCCGCCATCCGGAAGCGGGCCGGTAAAAGCCATGTAACTGGCGCGCTGGGCACTCTCCGTATAGTTTCCGTCTGGATGACTCAAGGTGATTCTTCCGTATCCGCTGTTGGATATCTGGCGAACCCATATCCAACAATCGCTAGTCGGGTCCTTGCTGATCGAGGCGTGGATCCTATCACGGGTTCTTTTTCGTTGCTGGACGGTCATCGTTGTGCGCATTGTGCACCTAAATCTGCGAACGCAGTGCCAGAGTGTCAGGGTATGGTTTCAGGTAATGCTGTTGAGCCAGATAGCCGACAGGATGGTTGCGCAGGTGGTGTTTCAGCAGCACCAGAGGTGTTGCGAGTGGAATCTGTGTCAGCCGGTAGGACTGAAACAGATCCAGCAGTTCCTGTTTGTCTCCATGGCTGAGGGTTTTTTTGAGGTAACCCATCATATGCTGCAGCACGTTGCAGTGGCGCTTGCGCGACACCCTTCCCGCCATTACCTGCATGAAGCTGGCAATATAAGTTGCACGGCGTTTTGCCAGATCGGATTTCTGTACCCCGGCGACTATTCTGCCGAGCTGGGTATAAGCCTCGGTGCCGCGGGCCAGCAGCATCAATTTATGGCTGGCATGGAATTCGATAAAGCCGGCCACATCATCCGGCTGCAGTCGATTCCAGCGGTCCAGGGCGTAGACGCGCTCAAGAAAATTTTCACGCAGAATAGGGTCATTGAGGCGGCCTTCCTCTTCGATAGGGATCAACGGGCAGAGTCGGGTGAAGTGCTGTACGAACATGCCAACCCCGGTGCGGTCTGCCGGTTTGCCGTCGGCATTGGCAACCGGCACCCGTTCCATACCGCAACTGGGTGATTTTTTCTGAAAGATAAAGCCACTGATCTTTCCCTGAAGCTGTGCTGCCCGCTTCTTCGCGACCTCGGCCATGACCTCGGTATGGTCAATACTGCCGTCATTCGATTGGGTCAAACGCAATTCCCCCGCTACGCGCCGTAGTTGAATGGTCGGACGGGGCACACCCAGTCCCGCCTCCATCTCAGGGCAGACAGGTATAAAATCCATCACTTTGCTGAGCTGGTCAGTAATAAACCGATCACGTTTGTGGCCACCGTCATAACGCACTGGTCGTCCCAGTAAACAAGCACTCACGGCAATCTTCGGGGTAGTTAGTTCCGGGCTATTCATGGTAATCATCTCCTAATTGACGGCGCCGGCGGCAAGTGCGCTGACGCGGCTTTCGTACAGCGATGGCTGGGATTCAGCTGACTCCAGATTGATTCGGGTCTCCGGCCAGCCTGATGTGTGGGAAAGAATGCGCTCAACAAAAAACCCAACATGGGCAGGTTGATCATTCAGAGCCGGGACGTAGTTAAAGCGCTCACCGCCTGCCTGCAGAAAACTGTCACGTCCTTCCATTGCAATCTCTTCCAGGGTCTCCACACAGTCACAGGCAAATCCCGGGCAAACCACGGTCAGATCTCGAACACCCTCCTGAGGCAGTGCCTCCAGGCGGTCTGCGACATAAGGCTGCAGCCACTCCGCAGGGCCAAACCGGGATTGAAAAGCCATCTCCCACTGGGAATCCTCGAGATTGAGGTTTTCGGCGATCAGGCGTGCGGTCTTGTGGCAATGGCAGTAATAGGGGTCGCCTGCATCCAATGTGGCCCTGGGCATGCCGTGAAAGGAGATAAGTAACTTATCGCCCCGGCCCTGCTCTTTCCAATGAGCACGGATCGAATCCGCGACAGCATTGATGTAATGCGGATCATCGTGATAGGCCCCTGTCAAACGCAGTTCAGGCACCCATCGCCAACTCATCAGGGTCCTGAAGACCGCATCTGCAACCGAAGCTGTCGTGGCACCTGAATACTGGGGATACATAGGAACGACCAGAATTCTCTCGGCTCCCTGTTCCTGGAGATCTTTCAAGACCGCCTTTACGGATGGTTCACCATAGCGCATGGCCAGGACGACATTAGCGGGTCCAGGTAAGCGTTGCATCAGTTCCTCTGCGACCTGGGTGGTCAGCATCTCCGAATTGGCCATGAGAGGCGAACCCTGCTCCGTCCAGATCTTTGCATAGGTTCTTGCAGAGCGCTTGGGCCGGGTGCGCAGGATAATGGCGTGCAGGATGAACAGCCAGGCCAGGCGTGGTATCTCCACCACCCGCGGGTCTGAGAGAAATTCTGCCAGATAGTGCCGCAATGCTTTTGCATTGGCTGCCTGAGGAGTGCCCAGGTTGACCAGGACAACACCCATTCTGGCGGGTCGCCCATGTGTAAAATTTTTTTGCCCCTGATAACGATTAGCCAATGTATTTCCCCGATAATTTCGCTGCCATGTAGAAAAGTTATACAAAAAACTTGTACAAGTCAAATTAATTTGTACAATTAAGCCATGGAAGAGGTGATACCGCCCGATCTGCAGGACTTGGCGGATCCCATCATCGAGATCCTGCGCCAGCGTTTGGAGGCATTGAATTGATAATACAACCAGCACGATTCAGACACCTGACAGCTGCACTCGTGCTGGGTGGTTTTGCCATGTTGGGTACAACTCTGGTTGCTGTAACCTACGAAGGAACTCAACAGCGTATTCATGACAATCAACGGCAGCTGCTGTTGAACCAACTCAATCGCATGATTCCTCAACAAGATCTGGATAACGACCTGTTGAGCGATGTCATCGAAGTCAGCGCTCCTGAGACTTTTAACGTTGGCACAACATTTGTCCACCGTGCCCGCAGACAGGGTCAGCCTGTCGCAGCTATTTTCAGCCCGGTGGTCGCCCGTGGCTATGCCGGGCCCATCCAATTGCTTATCGCCGTGCGCCACGATGGCAGACTGGCCGGCGTTCGTGTGCTCGCGCACAATGAGACGCCCGGTCTGGGGGACAGGCTGGATGAACAACGCTCTGACTGGATATTCAGCTTCAAAAATTTGTCACTGGATAACCCGCTACCCGAGGATTGGAAGCTGAAACGTGATGGTGGAGCATTCGACCAATTTACCGGGGCCAGTGTCACCCCTAGAGGTGTCATCAGAGCTGTATACGCTACATTGCACTATTTCCGTGCCAATCGGGAATTTTTGTTCATACAGCCATTGCAACCATTAAACATTGTCACCTGAGGATGGTTGTGGAAGCACATGCATGAAACACAGTTGAGTGAAACGAATCAAGCGGCGAGTGATGCAATGACGAAAGATCCAACTTCTGATTCCTGCCCGGAAGACTTTGCACGACAAGGTCCATGCGCTGATCAAAAGACAGCCGCATGGTGTGTTATGCACCCAAGGCGCAGGATAGCCTTATGGTTCTTTGATTGCTTATGCAGTTAATTCACAGTTAAATGCAGTGGTATTTGCCACACTAATTGCAACACACAAGTATCGCCTGCACTCAGCATGCAATCAGGTCGCCTTGGTAATCGACAATCGAGGTGATGCCCATCCCGCTGATAATTCAGGTATCGATGCACTGACCGCAACCGGACAGGTGGTCCAGCTGCGTAAGCAGGACGAGATAGCAGTCTGTAAGAGAACCCTTATACGAAAACATCATCAGATGCATTCATTCATAGACTCGTCAGATAATGCCTGTTTTCGACTGCTGATCCAACGCTATGTACACGTGACTCGGTTGACTGAAGTCAATGAATGGCTTCCTCCGCAGGGGACTCTGTGGAGTTGACCGACCACTGCATGCTGCCAGGTCAAAAGTCCATTTGCCGATAATTCAATCAAAAATAATCAAAAACACCGGCTGGCTGATAAGCATGTCTTAATGACTACAAAATCTATTTTGCGGCCGCTGCAAAGTTATTCGAGTTTGTTTGTCTGGTACACTAAAAAGCGACACCTCCCTGTATCGCATAAACATCTGATAAAACCAGCTCACCGGTCTTGTTTATCAATCAGACCGGTTCAACATGGTTTTATCTATCACAGTAGTAGGGGTGGTGAATTCGCAACATTTTCTGCAGATTGATGAATGCTGATGCTGCGGGTACGAAGCAGAGCATTGTCAACTTCTGGATCTTTGTTGGCTGTGTTTTGCATCACCATGAAGTATATAGGCAACAGCCGTAAGGATGGTGATCGGGGCTGCAATGAACCATGGAAACTGGTTACTCAAGACAATGACAGCGATAGAACCAAGCAATAGGAAATAGCCGGCCATACCGAGCACGAATAGTGCAGGACTCTGTTCTGACCAATCGACTCTCAGCCATTTACCCATGTCTGTAAGAAGATTGTGTTGTTTGCTGTTGGTTGGTTGTCGGATAGAACGGTTGTACTGTGCGGTGATGGTTGCCATTGGTCTGCCTCCAGACTGTTTCGTTGTGAATACACCCAACTTGAGAGGTAACTTTAACCATCAAAGCATTCCTCTTCCCTGCACTGCTGTTACAACAACTTCACCCTGAGTGGGTTTGAGAGATTAAATTTGAGATCTAAAAGCTAAAAAGACTATCTCAATGTGCTCTCTTTAGTTCTAAGCCTAGTCGATGTACAAGTAATGTCAAATAATAATTATACAAAACATATACATCTTACATCGAGTATTGGTTTTTGTTGAAAAAGACAATTATATCAATAAGTTATCCAGGCGGGTTTGGTTTACTCGCGCCTCTCACAATTGATTGGACTCTAATGTCACCCGTCTGATCAGTGATCAGGCCTGACATTTGACACTTCTTCGAGGGCTTATCAGAGGTTGGCCCCGCATGCAGGATTCGACTGGGCAAATCTCACCTCGGCCCAGGTCAATGGTTGATTGATGGGAACGACTGGCTCGCTTGTGCCGTGATCGGTGGCGGGTTGGAGTGTTTTAAAGTGTTGCCCACAGGCAGGCCATGGACATTATTGCATGCGAAATTGTCCGTTAAGTTGCAACCACTTCAGAGGTTATTGCTCAGCACGCCGACAAATCGCCCGTGCGGTGCCTTTGAAGATCGGGTTGTGCAGTGGCGCGAAACCATACCAGTACAATAAACCCCAGACGCCAGCGGGATGCCAATGTGCGCTCATGGTCAGCCGGGTTCCACCGGTTTCCAGGGGTTCGAGTTCAAATTCCAACATTCCGGCGCCGGGGGCCTGCATGCCGAAGGAGAGGCTCAGGCGCCTCTCCGGCTCCAACCCCACTACTTTCCAGGAATCGATGCGGTCGCCAATGCGCAGCTCAGTGGCATGACGCCGTCCCTTGCTGCGCCCCGATCCGCTGATAAACCCGTTTAGTGACTCACGGAGTTGCCATAGGCTGTTCATGTAGTAGTAACCGTTTTCTCCACCGAGGGCTGTCACCATGCGCCAGACTGCGGCTGTTGTTGCCCGGCTCGTGGCGCTCTGGGCGATATGTTTGGCGTAGTAGGCATAGTCGATTCTTTGTTTACGCACTGCAAAGGCGCCTTCGGTCCAGCGGGCGACCACTCCAGAGCTGCTGCGCTCAGCAGCGAATGCCGCCTCCACCGCCTCGCGGAAACCGAGCAGATGCTGGGGCACCAGCCTGCGTAACTCCGCATCGTCGGCGACAAAATCATGTTTAAGGCCTCCGATCAGGGCACGTGCGATATTGGTGGGTACCGCAGTAATCAGCCGTAGCCAGTAGGATGAAAGTTTGGGGGTCAGCACGGGTAGGGGAATGATCCAGGGTGGGCGCCGGCCACCGGCCTCTGCAAGGATGCGCATCATCGCGGCATAGGTGAGTGTTTCAGGGCCGCCGGCATCGAACACGCGCCCCTCAACGGCATCCAGGCGTGGCAACTGCACCAGGTAAGTCAGCAGATTGTCGAGCGCGATGGGCGGTGACTTGGCCTGTACCCAGCGCGGTGTCAGCATCAGGGGCAGGTGATAGACCAGGTCTCTCATCACTTCGAAGGCGGCAGAACCGGCACCGACCACGATGCCAGCGCGCAATTCAATCACTGGCACCAAGCCACTGCGTAACCGCTCTCCGGTTTGTCGGCGGGAAACGATATGCTCACTGTCGGCATCATCCGGCACCAGTCCTCCCAGGTAGACGATGCGTCGCACGCCGGCCTTTTCCGCTGCTATAGCGAAGTTTGAGGCGGCCTGCAGGTCAAGCTCTCCAAAGTGCTTGCCGGCGTTCATCGAATGCACCAGGTAATAGGCAATCTCCACCCCGGCGAGTGCCGAATCCAGACTGTCCGGCATCATGGCATCGGCCTCCACCCGTTCGGCGCCGGTCCAGTCCCTGGATTCCAATACGCGAATGTCCCGGGAGCTGGCCCGTACCGGTATACCTTCATCAATCAGCCGCTGCACCAGGTGGCTGCCGATATAGCCGCTGGCTCCCAAAACCAGGCAGCGGCCGGCCTTCTCCATATGCGTTGGGGTTGGATGATTGGCATTCATTAGAACTAATCAGCTTAGGTATGTATGCAAGAGTACTGGATTGTTACGGCCCGCGGGTCAAGGTGGTGTCAGTAGCTGTCCGGCCTCGATCTTCTCTTGTATCTCCTCACGCCGCATTGGCATATCATCGATCTGCATGAAGATTTCGCGGAGTTCGATCTCAAGGGGGGCGCGCCGCTTGATCGAGCCATCCTTGCCGATCAGAATCAGTTCTCTTGCCGTGGGCTCGGAACGCAGTTTGTTACGTAATTCCCGAGCCTCTCGGTCCGCAAGCGGTTCCCCATCGAAAAGACTAGGGCTCTCCACATAGAGCTGAAATATTTTCAGATCCCGATCATCGAGGGCATCTGTCCGCTCATTCAGAGCCTCACGCTGCCGGATCACCATCGGATCATCGGCGCTGGGAGCGATCAGAAACAGCAGGCGATCCTGCCAGAGATGTCTGTCCAGTTCCACAGCTGTGGCTCCAAGCGGTAAGTACAAAAAAGGCAGCAAGAGCATGGTATTCGTTATTAAGTGGGACATGGTCAATCCTCATTTATTGTGAGTCTGTTTGGTATGTCACTCTGGGTCAACAGGACTTCAACCCACCAGCATGTTTCCAGGTCACCGTGCTTCCGGGCTTGATGGTCACGGGTTGCGGATCAAGGCGTAGCTGGCCGCCGGTCACGATCGCTGTGCCCAGGTCATCCAGGTTCGCTGAACGGACCTCGCGTGAATCCTCTCGTGCTGCTCGAATCGTTCAGCCGGGTGGAGCGTGAGCCGGTTCGAGGTTGTAGCTGAAGTAGTCCATAGTTATGCATAGTGTATAGAATAATCATAGTTTATGTGATTTAATCGTACAATTAGGTTGATGATGGCACTATGCTCAGTGTGCAATCGGCCATCCCTCATGGCCCACGCGGCGGATACATCGTAACAACATTCGGAGATAATTCTGCAAGCGAAAAACCATCATTCTGAAACGCGTGCTGACTCTCTGTATGCGGCAGGGCACTTGCACGCGGCTACTCAGCTTTACCGCGATCTGGCGCAACGGGATCCCGGCCGCCTGGATCTACAAGTCCGCCTGGGACGTTTGGCATTACTTCGTTACGACCCGGTACAGGCCATCGAGCATTTTGCCTCGGCGCTGAACAACGGGCTGCGTTCCAGGGCCAACTGGGAAATGCTCGCGGATGCCTATCTCCTCAATGATGAACCAGGACAGGCGGCCTTGTGTTATGAGCGCGCTGGACGCTCAGGCCTGGCAGGCACGTTGGCAGTGATGGCCGATCTCGAGCTTCGCCAGGTGACGGGCGAGGTGAATCATGCCGAACTCGCATGGCTGGATGGATCAAGCCTGCCGCTGATCCGGGCAGTGATCAACGGCCGCCCGCTCAATCTCCTGGTGGATACTGCTGCGAGTGACCTGGTGCTGGATGAAAAAACGGCTATTGACGCCGGCATTCCTCATGGCGGTTCGGAGATGCGTTTTTTTGCCGGGGGGTTGTCCAGCATGGTGACCTATGGATTCATCGACAAGCTGCAGTTGGGTGAACTGGCCGTTAACCATGTCCTGACCCAGAATCTGGATCTGCAAGGCCGCCTGGCTGCTTATTCGTCAGACCTGCCGATCCATGGGATATTGGGTTTGTCAGTACTGTCCCGTTTCAGAACAGCGCTGGATTTTCAGCGGAGTTGCTTGAGCTTGACTCCCGCTAGCACGATGGTGAATCCCCCGTCCTCGAAGATGACGCCAAACCAATTCCCCATGTGGATTGCCGATCATCAATTCATTCTGGTGCAGGCGCAGCCGCACAATGCGGAGACTGCCCTGTGGGCGATCGATACCGGCATGTTTGGCGTGGCATTTGCGATTTCTGCTGCCACCGCCGAGGCAGTCGGCATGGCTGGTCAGGTCGGTGAGCGGGAGGCCGGGATCGGAGGTGGCGGTGCTGTTGAGGGGCAACGGATCCGACTGCCCAGCCTCAGGCTGGGGTGTTTTGAGCGGCACGATGTCGAAGGGATGCTGCTGACCTCGCTTCCACTACAGGATCGTTTGGGATTTCGAATGGCCGGCATGCTGGCCGGCGGTTTTTTTAAAGATACGCAGCTGACTTTGGATTTTTCCAGGATGCTGGTGACTCTGGATCAAGGCCATCAATAACCGGTTCGCCGACAAAGAGGATACACTTATGGAATCATCAAGCCTGTTTACCCCGCTCTCGATGGGGAATCTTCATCTGCAGAACCGAATCGCATTGGCGCCCATGACGCGGGGGCGGGCGGGTCCACAACGTGTGCCCAATGACTTGATGGGGGACTATTATCTGCAGCGATCCGGAGCCGGGCTGCTCATCACTGAGGCCACAGTCATTTCACCCCAGGGCAACGGTTGGATCGATTCACCTGGAATTTACACTCAGGATATGGTCGAGGGCTGGCAGCGGGTCACGCAGAAGGTCAGCAACACGAACACACCTTTTTTTCTGCAACTGTGGCACTGTGGCCGGGCCTCCCACAGTGATTTTCATAACGGCGAACTGCCGGTTTCAGCCTCCGCGATCAAGCTGAATGGGGACCATATCCACACACCCCAGGGCAGCAAGCCTTATGAAACACCTCGTGCCCTGACCGTGGACGAGATTAAACTGACCGTCGACGATTACCGCAAGGCCGCGCAGAATGCCAAACAGGCCGGTTTCTCGGGGGTGGAGGTGCACGGCGCCAATGGCTATCTGATCAATCAGTTTCTCGACTCGAGAACCAATCATCGAGATGATCAATACGGGGGCAGTCTGGAAAACCGCTTCCGTTTTTTCCGGGAGGTGCTCGAAGCAGTCCTGGAGGTCTGGCCCTCGGATCAGGTTGGCACTAGGATTTCACCAAACGGTGTGTTCAATGACATGGGCAGTGAGGATTTCAGGGAAACCTATCTATACGTTGCCGAGCAGATCAACAAGCTCAACCTGGGTTACCTGCACATCATGGATGGCCTGGCGTTCGGTTTCCACGAACAAGGCGAGCCCATGACCCTGGCCGAATTCAGGCCTCTGTTTCAGGGTGTGATCATCGGTAATTGCGGGTATACCTCGGATGCTGCGGAGGCAGCCATCGCCGCAGGCCATGCAGATGTCATTGCCTTTGGCCGACCATTCATCACCAATCCGGATCTGCCTCAACGCATCAGGAATGGCTGGCCACTGGTTCCTGCCGAGGATATGTCGCTCTGGTATACGCCGGGTGCCGAGGGATACACCGACTATCCGGCGTTCGAGTAGCCAGTTGAGACAACCGGTTCCGACGTACAGTTTGGCAAGCTGTCCGTCGGGACGGGGCCATTTCCCCCAGGACGGCGTTGCTCTTCGCTCATGTACGGCAAGTACACATCACTCAGTGCGCCTTGTCCTGCGAAAAAATGGCCGCCGTCGATGTATATCCAATTAGTGTTAACAGGTCCTAGGCAACAAGCTGCTCTGTATCTTGCTCCCCGGCAGGCATCCTGTTCTGCCTGTTCAGTCAGGATATCTGTTTGTCAGCTATCAGCACAGGCCAGATATCCAGTACTCTGCTTTCAATCAGACAGCCAGGCGCACATCTTCTTGAACTCGTTCATCTCCAGTTGCAGCCAGGTAAGGCAAAATGATTTGCCGTACCGGAAGTCTGGCCTTTAATCGACTCAACAGCAGGTATAGGCCTCCAAGTTTTCGATGCAGAAAGAGTATCTCTGGAGGAGGGATACGGGTAAATTTTTCCTGGAGCCGCAATTCCAGGACTATCTCACTCATGCGCTTGGCGAGATCAGAGTTGGCAAATGCGTAATCATCGACCGCCCGCGCCGGTTCGGTGGCGGTTCGCAACAGCTCGATGATACGTTTTCGATAACTGGATGGATCTGCCTCGTCCACATAGCCGACCGTTGCCGCGCAGCGTCCCACATCCTCATCGCTGCCATCCAGCAAGGCGTGGAATAGATCAGCAATGGCTGTCTGCTGTGTCGCGGTGTAGGTCCGGGTTGCGCCAAAATCCAGGAGCTGTATGCGACCTGTTTTCGGTTGATAGAGGTAATTGGCAAAATTTGGATCAGTTTGCACCAGGCCCCAGTCGAACAGTTCACGCAGCGCCAGTTCCAGCAGAGCCGCTGCGGCGTTGTTTCGCTCCTTGTCAGGGGCCTCGGCCAGGTACTCTATGGTCTGACCATCGAGAAAACTCATGGTCAAGACCTCCGACGTGCTGAGTGATTCAATCACTTGCAGAGTCTCGAAGCGGGGATCCCCTGCCAGCAGACGAGAGTACTCAGCGATGGCTGCAGCCTCCTGCTGATAATCGGCCTCGGCATGCAACTGGCGTTTTGCTTCGTCGAGCAGCGGTGCGAAATCGAAATCATCCGGTATGGCACTGGACAGGCGCAGCAAGCTGGCTACATTGTCCACATCGCTGTCGATACTGCGGCGGATGCCCGGATACTGAATTTTTACGGCCACTTGGCGTCCATCCTTCAATACCGCCTCATGCACCTGTCCGATGGAGGCGGCAGCCAGTGGGGTAAAGGAGAAACGGCTGAAATGCATGTTCCAGTCAGATCCCAAGGATTTTTCCATGGCAACGGCTACCTCACCCAATGGCATCTGGTGGGCGTCCTCGCGAAGCTGGGCCAGCAGGTTACTGAGTTCCGGCGGCAGCACTTGGCCACTGTCCATCGACAATAGTTGCCCGACTTTCATTGCCGCGCCTCTCATTTCCGAGAGTTTGTCGGACATTTTTTGCATGTTTGCGGGCGTCAGCAGTAGATCGCTCATGCGGGGGCGGTGTCCCTTTGCAAGCTGCCGAGCTCCCTCACTGACCATATTGCCGGCAATACCACCCGCCAGCTTGCCCAAAAGTGTCAACCGACCAAGCCGGGAACTGGTTATGCTGCGCTCTCTAGACATTTTTTGTCTCCTCTATTGAATGTGGCGGCCAATGAGCCCACTGCATGACCGGCTTGGGAAGCAGGTCGTTTAATTGAGTGTTTTGATGATTCCGTGTATGGCAAATGGCTCTGTGTTGCATACCATGCCTGAATCAGTTGAATCTGCGTAAAGAACCGATACCACCGTCAACTTGTAGTACCTGCCCGGTGATCCATTTGGCTTCCTCTGATAATAAAAACTCTGCCGCAGCGGCAATATCATTGGCTTCACCAATCTGTGCCAGAGGGTGGCGCTCCGCTGCCGCCGTTCTCTGCCGGTCAGTACGAAGTAGTTTTACTGACAATGGGGTCTCGGTCAGTGACGGCGCAATGGCATTTACGCGCATCTTGGGAGCCAGTTCTGCAGCCAGCGATCGGGTCAGGCCCTCAATAGCACCCTTGGCAGCCGCAATGGAGGCATGCATGGGCATGCCTGTGGACACAGCCACGGTGGAAAACAGGACAATGCTGGCCGTCGGAGCTGCCTTCAAGGCAGGCAGTGATGCCTTGAGGGCGCGAACCGCACCCAGCAGATTGAGTTCCAAGTCTTCACGGAAGCTGGCTTCGCTGATGCGCTCGAAGGGCTGCAGGTTGATGCTGCCGGGGCAGTAGGCCAGCCCATCCAGTCGTTGTGGTAGAAAATCTGCCGGGAACGGCTCGTTTACGGCATCCCAAGCGGCATGTCGACTCTCGTCATCGCCAGTTGCACTGCGCGAAGCCGTGAATATTTCGTTTGAGTCACGCAGCCTCTTGAGAAGCGCAGCGCCCACACCGCTGCTCGCGCCGATTATCAGAATTTTTTTCACATCCAGCCCTCGTGTTCATGTTTTCAGTATAATTGTAGAGGAATTTGTTGAAAAATACTATACAACTATTATACACTCATTCTATACCTCAACTGCCTGGAAACGTGGAGGCATCGAGGTCTGTTTGAATTGTGTACTCATTAACCCTGATGGGAGATATCGTTATGAAAATCAGTCGCAAGTTCGGTTTATGTTTGATAATGGTCGGGGTCGGATTGAGTGCAGGTTGGGTGATGGCTGTTTCAGCCTCGCCCTACGCCTACCCGCAATATCCGAGCTACTCTTACGGCCCTGCACCGCGGCCAGTTCCGCCGATCTACGGTATGCCCTACCGGCCTGGCCCAATGCAGCAGGCCGAGGCTTACAGTTCTTCAGCTTCCGGGTCTGAACGAAGTGAGCCGACCGCTACTGATGCGGCCACTGTCAGCATCGATCAGATGCGCTTTGAGCCGTCCATCATAACGGTCAAAGCGGGTGAAAATGTCACCTGGAAACACAACGGCAGGATGCCTCACACGGTCACGGCAAACGACAGAAGCTTTGCTTCTCAGCGTCTACAGTTCAACGGTGAGTTCACTCAGACGTTCGACAATCCCGGTATTCACACCTATTACTGCAGTCTTCATCCTTCAATGCAGGGTGTGGTCAAAGTCGTAGAATAGATCGATAGTGCGAACCGGGGTTGCTCGGAAATCTATTTTGCCTGGCTGATGCTTCAGCCAGGCTGCATCCTTGAGTGGCGGGCAGGTACACTTCCTGACAGAAACTGATCAATGAACTCAATCACAGACAGCCGGAGCAAGACACTAACAAACAGCATTGCATTGATTGTTTTCGTGGTTATATGTCTCCTCGTAGGGGCCATGGGGGGTGTGATTACAGCCTCCAGCGTCGATACCTGGTATCAGACACTACAAAAGCCGGTCTTTAACCCTCCGGACTGGCTGTTCGCACCTGTCTGGAGCACTCTGTATCTGATGATGGCAGTGGCGGGTTGGCGAGTCTGGAAACGGGTTGGACTGACTGCAGGCCGCAGGGCTTTTCTGGTATACGGTCTGCAGCTTGTTTTAAACTTAGTCTGGTCTTATCTGTTCTTTGGCATTCAGCGGATAGATCTTGCACTCATCGAGATTGTAATCCTACTCACCGTAATCATTATCAACATGGTGATGTTTTGGCGAATCGATCGACTGGCGGGTATTCTGTTTATACCGTATGTGCTGTGGGTCTTCTTTGCGCAACTGCTCAATTTTTCCTTGCTAATGCTGAATGCGACATAATCGATTCAATATGATCTTGTCTTAAACCTGTCATAGCCTTTACAAGTAGAAATGATTAATGGTTTTCATAATGACCTTACGCCTCAGGCATTCCTTATGTGCTGAGTGGTATAGACGAATGAGACTATTGATTCGATGTCGGTACTTATCCAATCCTCAGGATGGGGTGATCCAACCCCATGCTTGAGCGGTCATCTCTCGGGTTTACTCTGAAGGGCTCATGCTACAAGAGCTGCTTGCCATCAAAGATATCCGCTTCCAGGGCAAAAGTGTCGATGCCTTCTAAGCAACCCAGGTTGGCTCTCAAGTGACCTGGAAACCGCGCGGTTTCATGGAATGGGTAGATGCCGCACTTTGTGCAGAAGTAGTGCTTGGCCGTTTTGGCACCGAATTGGTAGAGCCCTAACGCGCCATCTTCCGCTTCAATCTTGAAGTTCTCCGGGGCCATTGCCTCCGGCGTCATCATGGCGCCCTTGCGTGAGCACATCGAGCAGTTGCAGCGCAGCCCCTTTTTGATCGGTGGATGTTCAAAGGAAAAACGAATGGCACCGCAATGACAGCTGCCATGGTAGTGAGCCATATCAAATCCTCCGGTTTATCTAACGTTCTCTCTGACAGTTTTTCTTTTGAGTAGTCTCTACTGCTGTAATGTCCGGCCGCCATCCACGGCGATGATCTGACCGGTGATGTAGTCCGCATCCCGCACCAGGAAAAGCAGGGTCTTGGCGATGTCGTCTGGTGCGCCGGCGCGTTTCAGGGCGGTGCGGCTGAGTATTTCCTCTTGCGCCTCGGCGTCAAGCCCCTGTTCAGGCCAGAGGATGGCGCCAGGCGCCACGCCGTTGACGCGGATCTCCGGGCCAAGCTCCCGGGCCAGTGACTTCACCAGCATGGCATTGCCCGCTTTGGCGACTGAATAGATGGGGTGGTCTTTGAGGGGGCGCTCCGCATGTATGTCCACCAGATTGATGATGCAGCCGGCAGTTTGCTTCAGCAGGGGCGCGGCAAGCTTGGAGAGAAAGAACGGTGCCTTCAGGTTGCTGCCGATCAGGTCATCCCAATCAGCCAGGCTCGCCTCGGCCAGGGGTGTCGGATAAAAACTGGAGGCGTTGTTGACCAGCAGGTCGAGGCGTCCTTTGAAGTCCGCTGTGGCCGCGATCAATTGATCGAGCCTTGCGGTGTCATGCAGGTCCGCCTGAATCAATCGTACGGAATCCGCACGCCGCTCTTCCAGTTCTTGCTGCAATGCCTCCGCGGCATCGCTGGAGCTGCGATAGTGCAGTACGAGATCCATCTCTGCGGCATGCAGCATGCGTGCAATGGTCGCTCCGATGCGATGCGCCGCGCCGGTGATCAGCGCACATTTTCCGGACAGGGACTCAGGATTTTGCGTCACGCTTGGTCTCCATGATTGAATGATCCTTCTACTCTAACCAATTATTGCGGGTTTCAGAAACCATGCCAGAATGTTTTACTTCTTCTCGACGCCTCGCTGTCTCGGAAATGCCAGAACCAAGCGCGGAGGCTCTGGCGGTTAGTGACAGGCTGCTGGAACAGATCCGGCAGGCCATCACCCATTCGGGAGGGCACATCCCCTTTGATCGGTTTATGGAACTGGCGCTGTATGCACCGGGGCTGGGATATTACGTGGCCGGGAGCCGTAAATTCGGCGAGGCGGGTGATTTTGTGACCTCGCCTGAGGTATCGCCGCTGTTTGCCCAATGTCTGGCGCGTCAGGCCCGGGAGGTTCTTCGAGAGCTGGGAACTGGTGACATTCTGGAGTTTGGTGCAGGTTCCGGAGTACTAGCGGCGGACCTGCTTGCGGAGCTTGAGCGGCTTGATGCCTTACCGGACAGTTATCAGATCCTGGAGATCAGCCCGGAACTCCAGGAGCGGCAACGAGAGACCCTGCTGCAGAAGGTACCGGGTTTGTTGAAGAGGGTGCGTTGGCTGGATCATCTGCCCCAAGCATTTTCTGGCGTGGTGATTGGCAATGAATTGTTGGATGCGATGCCGGTGAGTCGGTTTCGGATCGGAGCAGCGGGCATTGAGGAGTGCTTTGTAGAACTGGATGGGCAAGGGCTAATGGAAGTCTTTGCGCCCTCGGTAACTCCTGGTCTGGAAGAGGCGGTAACTCAGATCATCAGAGCTAAGGGTGGACTTGGGGAAGGGTATGTCTCAGAGGTCAATCTGCGCCAGGCATCCTGGCTGAGAGCTTTGTCAGCCATGCTGGAGCGGGGCGCAGTCCTGCTGGTCGATTACGGCTACCCCAGGTCTGAGTACTACCACCCACAACGCAGCAGCGGTACCCTGATGTGCCACTACCGGCACCGTGCCCATGCCGATCCGTTTCGCTGGGTCGGGCTGCAGGACATCACCAGCCATGTGGATTTCTCAGCCGCCGCCGCAGTAGCCGTAGAGTCGGGTTTCAACCTGGCAGGTTATACCACCCAGGCACACTTTTTGATGGCGAATGGCCTGGATGAACTGGTTGCCGCATCGGACCCGAACGATCTGGCCAGACACATGGCCCTGGTGCAGGGAGTGAAGCGCCTGACCCTGCCGTCGGAGATGGGTGAGCGGTTCAAGGTGCTGGGTTTGACCAAGGTGTTACAGATGGAATTGTCCGGGTTTCAATTGCTGAACTTGCAGGACAGGCTTTGATGCAATCCATTCAACGCTTGCTAGAAATCATGGCGCGCCTGCGGGACCCTGATGGCGGATGTCCCTGGGATCGGCGTCAGACCTACAGCAGTATCGTCCCCTATACCCTGGAGGAGGCCTACGAGGTCGCGGACAGCATCCAGCGCGGCGATATGCGGGAACTGCGCGATGAGCTCGGCGATCTGCTGTTTCAGATCGTCTTCTACAGCCAGATCGCAAAAGAAGAGGGGTATTTCGATTTCAATGCCGTGGCGCAGGGGATTTGCGACAAGATGATCCGCCGCCATCCCCATGTCTTCGGTGATGCTGAGTCTCGCGACGAACAACAGTTGCGCCAAGCCTGGGAGCAGCACAAGGCGGAAGAGCGGGCGCAACTTAGTACCTCGGAAGTACCCAGTCAGATGGACGGCGTGGCGCGTGCCTTACCGGCCTTGATCCGGGCGGAGAAACTGCAGAAGCGGGCAGCGCGGGTCGGCTTCGACTGGCCGGATGCCCAGGGCGCCATGGACAAGGTCCACGAGGAACTGGCAGAGGTCCAGGTTGAACTGGAGCAAGGAGAACAGGCCCGTCTGCAGGATGAACTCGGCGACCTGCTGTTCGCCATGGTCAATCTGGTTCGCCTGCTCGGTATGGACGCGGAACAGACCATGAGTCGTGCCAACGAGAAATTCGAACGGCGCTTCCGCGCTATGGAAAAGGCGCTGCAGGACGCTGGTAAAGACGATCTGCATGAGCTGTCATTAGAGACGATGGATGCCGCCTGGGAGAGTGTGAAGGCTGTTGAAAGATCCTAATGTGAGTCGAAACTACAAAGAGGAGCTGGAGAACATTCAACCAACCCCTCTAGCTTAAAATCAAATCATGTCTTTTTTCTTCAAAGCCATGGTTAATTCATTGGTGGATGGTGACCTCCTCTACCACCTTCACCATTCGGCCCGCCGTTGTATCCAGGATTCACTGGAGTACCAATTGTGAATAACTCGGCAGCTTCATCACTCTGCTTGCCATTCTGTTGTCCCGGGATACGATGCTGATCATTCGGGCACCATCCTGGGTAACCCTTTTCATCTGCCTGGAAACCCTGCATTACAGCTCCAATACCAGGAAAGCCACTGACGGTTCCAACCCATGACAGCGTCACTAGACTCAACAGGATAATAAGCAGACCTTGCTTCCAATTTTTGCGTTTCATCGTGTTACCTCCTTTTTCCATTAAGCCACAAGAGCCTTGAACTCACTGCCCAATCACGGTATGACACCTTTCGTGGCCTGTTTCCCTTTCCTTGACTACCGTGCATTCTCAAGACTCTTATTGGATATATAGGTCTGCTGGACAGACAAATCCATACTGTCGAACACATCATTTGTAACAAGATATTTCAAACTATTTCGATCTGTTTCAGTGGGGCATTATCAATGATTTACATCCTTGATAATGAATTTATATCGCAAATTTCCAACCACTGTGCGCCATGGAGCTGGCGCAGCAAGCCGCCGGTCATACTGACCTGCACGAGCTGCCACTGGAGCCGATGGATGCTGCTTGGGAAAACGTCAAGCGAAGTGAATAAAGTACAAAAGATGAAGAAGGATAGCCTTAAGGCGGTAACTGGGAACAATCGAAGTGATCTGCAGCGGAAATTGCGTCCAGGTTAATTGAACTGCGGACGAAGCTGCTACGCGGAGACACAGCGACTCGGCCGATAAACCAGGTAAACTGGGACTCAGCCCCTCGCGCACTAGGGGTCAGGTCGCCAAGAATCACAGCGGAACTGGGGTCAGAGTAAACTTTTCGGGGTTTCTGATGGAAGTTAACTCTGACCCACATATTCAGTTTACTCTGACCCCACATATTCACACATATTCAAAGAACGATCCGAAGCACTTGGACAGGGCAGGGCACTGACCCATTCTGGGGCTCTACAATCGCCAGGGGCCGGGTGTCTAACTCTAGAGGAAGTCCCAGTGCCTTGATCCAGAAGGGTGACTCGTGCGGATCAGAATTGTTTCCGCCACCACCAGCAATACGTACCTGAGCCCAGGAGAGGACAATAACATGGTCATTATGCCATGG